>NZ_JBICMD010000017.1:0-528677 GCF_043106015.1 Vibrio sp. GLN_1 | reverse complement strand
CCACCTGACTCCATTCCGAACTCAGAAGTGAAACGAAATAGCGCCGATGGTAGTGTGGGGTTTCCCCATGTGAGAGTAGGACATCGCCAGGCTTTAAATTTGAAGAAGCCCACTCGAAAGAGTGGGCTTTTTTGCATTTCAGAGTTCTGAAAATTAGGGTTATAAAAAATAACCCAAGTAATTCGAATCCAAATACCCATTATTAAGGTGCAATGTATTTGCTCTCCGCTACCTTCCAAAAAGCTTTCACTAATGGGTTTTCTAACTGGTTTTTGGTGCAACAGACGCCAAGTTCAAATGGCTTAATTGGCAATACTTTTAAGCGATTAATCTTTTCCCTTACTGGACTGTTGTTGATTACGACATCCGGTGCGATACCCACCCCACATCCCAATGCAACCATGCTTACGATGGCCTCATGTCCAGACGTTTGCGCGTAGATATTCGGTTTTATTTTCATTTTTTTGAGCCAAGTATTAGCCCTGTCCCTTGCTGTGCCTGCTTCCGGAAGAATGAATGGAATGATTGACCAATCTGGCTGCTCCTTTTGCAATTCCTCAGCAAATGAACTGACACCGACAGGAGCGATGACAGACAGAGGGATTTCACTGATCGTTTCAAACGCGATTTTGTTTGGCATCTGCTCCGATTTGGCTGAGATGGCAATATCGGCTTCATCTGCTAGTATTTTGTCGATTGCTTGAGCTGGGTCACCGGTTGATAGCTTAAATTCAATAAAAGGATGCTGAAGACGAAAATCGGAAATTAACTCTGGTAAATGGCTGTAGCTGGCGGTCACCGAACAAAAGAGACGGATTTCCCCCTTTAGCTCGCCTTCGGTTCCTTTTATATGGTTTTGATACTGTTGCCATTCACTAAGAATTTTTAACGCGACAGGCATTAATTTTTTGCCTTGGGTTGTCAGCTCTACACTGCGGTTATCGCGAACAAACAGCTGTTGATTTGTTTCTTCTTCCAACTTTTGTATTTGCCGACTGAGGGCAGAAGGACTGATGTGCATGGCTGCAGCGGTTTTGGCAAAACTTTTACTCTCACAGAGATGAATGAAAAGTTGCAGGCTTTTGATATTCATTAAATCTTCATTTCCATGTTGCATAAATTGCAATAAGTGATTGTGAATATATCACTTTAAGCAACGTTATGTCTGTTTTAGTATGAAGTTATTCGGTAAGACGGTTACCGACCTTTATGGAAGAATGTTTAAGGAGCACCCAGATGGCTAACTATTTCAATACCCTAAACTTGCGCGAGCAATTGGATCAACTTGGTCGTTGTCGCTTTATGGACCGTGAAGAATTTGTATCTGAAGCGGATTACCTGAAAGGTAAAAAAGTGGTCATTGTGGGCTGTGGTGCTCAAGGTCTAAACCAAGGCCTAAACATGCGCGATTCTGGTCTTGATGTGTCTTACGCACTACGTCAAGCTGCGATCGATGAACAGCGTCAATCGTTTAAAAACGCCAAAGATAATGGCTTTGAAGTTGGTAGCTACGAAACGCTAATTCCTCAAGCAGATCTGGTTGTTAACTTAACGCCAGACAAACAGCACACTAACGTTGTTGAGACGGTGATGCCACTAATGAAAGAAGGCGCTGCACTAGGTTACTCTCATGGTTTCAACGTTGTGGAAGAAGGCATGCAGATTCGTAAAGATCTGACCGTTGTCATGGTTGCTCCTAAGTGTCCTGGTACAGAGGTTCGTGAAGAATACAAACGTGGTTTTGGTGTTCCTACCCTAATCGCGGTTCATCCAGAGAATGATCCGAAAGGTGACGGTTGGGATATCGCGAAAGCTTGGGCTGCAGCTACAGGTGGTCACCGTGCGGGTTGTCTTGAGTCTTCTTTTGTCGCTGAGGTGAAATCAGACCTAATGGGTGAGCAAACCATTCTATGTGGCATGCTACAAGCGGGGTCTATCGTATGTTACGAGAAGATGATTGCTGAAGGCATTGATCCGGGTTATGCAGGTAAGCTACTGCAGTACGGTTGGGAAACCATTACGGAAGCTCTGAAATTCGGTGGTATCACTCACATGATGGACCGTCTATCTAATCCTGCGAAAATCAAGGCGTTCGAGCTTTCTGAAGAATTAAAAGACCTAATGCGTCCACTGTATAACAAGCACATGGACGATATTATCTCTGGTCATTTCTCTAGCACCATGATGGCTGATTGGGCAAATGATGATAAAAATCTTCTAGGATGGCGTGCAGAAACTGGTGAAACTGCATTTGAAAATTACCCAGAAACGGACGTTGAGATCTCTGAGCAAGAGTACTTCGACAACGGCATTCTAATGATTGCAATGGTTCGTGCTGGGGTTGAACTGGCATTTGAAGCGATGACAGCTTCTGGAATCATCGATGAATCAGCGTACTACGAGTCTCTACATGAACTTCCGTTGATTGCTAATACTATCGCACGTAAGCGTCTATATGAGATGAACGTGGTTATCTCTGATACGGCTGAATACGGTAACTACCTATTTGCTAACGTAGCAACGCCTTTATTACGTGAAAAATTCATGCCTTTTGTTGGTACAGATGTTATTGGTAAAGGCCTAGGCGAAACATCTAACCAAGTGGATAACGCGACTCTTATCGCAGTGAACGAGACTATCCGTAACCACCCAGTGGAATACATTGGCGAAGAACTACGTGGCTATATGACGGATATGAAGCGCATCGCGGTTGGTGGCTAATTCTCTTCGCTGTACAGCATTGAAGATATTAAATGAACTCCAGACAGAGTGGAGTCGATAAATACAAAAAACACGACATCTAATTAAAAGGCTTGGTCTCCGTTGACCAAGCCTTTTCGTTTTTAGTCGATTTTTCCATGTGCTGATAAGAAAAACGCTCCTGTCGAAGGAGCGTTTGGGGGCTTATTTATCAGCTAGCTTTTCTTCAAGCTCGGCTAATTTCTTTTCCATTTCCGTCAGCTTTTGACGCGTGCGTAGTAAAACTTGAGTTTGAACATCAAATTCTTCGCGGCTTACTACATCTAGCTTATTTAGTTGGCCTTGGATTACTTGGCGAACTTTTTGATCAACGTCTGCGCCTAGCTCTTTTACTGGTGCTGGCATTGAGTCATGAATTTGTTTAGCAATTTGCTCTAATTTCTTTGGGTCAAACATAGTGGCTAAAACTCCTTTTGATTTGCCGACATTCTAAGTAAATGATACGGGAAAGTCGCCATTTAGATGGTAAAAAAGAGAGCAGCAATAAAAAAGGCCACCGAAGTGACCTTTTTATTAGCTTCTTGAGCTTATTTGTTTTCTGCTAGTTCGCGGTGCGCTGCTTTCGCTTCATCAACTCGAGCTAACTTTTCCAAGTCTTTATCTTCAACAAAAACTGGCAGTGGTTTGTGTTTTTCAGCTAAGTAGCTGTAAATCACAGGTAGTACGAATAGTGTGAACAACGTACCAATTGCCAAACCAGCCACGATTACGATACCGATACTAAAGCGCTGTGCTGCGCCTGCACCCGTTGCGTACATGAGTGGGATAAGACCCGCAATCATTGCCGCAGTAGTCATAAGAATTGGACGCAGACGAACTTTCGCTGCTTCCATTACCGCATCGATTCGAGACAGTTTGTTGTGCAACTGCTCTTCTTTTGCTACTTCACAGATCAAGATACCGTGCTTGGTGATCAGGCCGACCAATGTAATCAGACCTACCTGCGAGTAGATGTTCATCGAGGCTGTGCCCCATGCCAATGCAATCAACGCACCACACACCGCCAGCGGTACCGATACCATGATAACAATCGGGTCACGAAGTGATTCGAATTGAATCGCAAGAACCAAGAAGATGATGGCTAACGCAAGACCAAATGTTGCGTATAGCGCGCTACCTTCCGTCACGAACTGACGTGCTTCACCCATGTAGTCGTGGTTGTAACCGGCAGGCAGTTTGTTCTGCGCTACGTCCTCGAACCAGTTAATTGCATCACCCATTGCGACGCCAGGCGATGGTACAGCACCAACGGTTGCTGAGTTCAGCTGGTTGAAGTGAGGCAGTGAGCGAGGCTCGGCGACAACATCAATAGTGATCAGGCTACCAAGTGGTACTGCTTTTCCATCCACAGAACGAACGTAGTAGTTCTTCATTGATTCTGGATTTAAACGCCATTTACGTTCAACTTGAGGAATTACCTCGTATGAACGGCCATTTAGGTCGATACGGTTTACGTAGCCATCAGCCATCATGGTGCTTAGCGTGATACCGATGTCTTGCATCGTCACACCGTATGCGCCCGCCTTGTCTTTATCGATCTTGATCTTCATGGTTGCAGAGTCGTAGTTCAGATCTAAGTCCGAGTAGACGAACATTGGACTGCTGGCTACGTCTGTCAGAACGTCGCTTGCGATCGTAAACAAGCTTTCGAAGCTGTTTGGTGTCGTGATAACGAACTGAATTGGTAGACCTGAACCCGCACCAGGCAGTTCTGGCATCTGGAATGCCGTGATTGACATGCCTGGTACGCTTGCAACTAATCCACCAACACGTTTGGTGATCTCAGATTGGCTGGCTTCACGCTCACTCCAAGGTTTAAGTGTTGCTAGACCAAACGCTTGGTTCGAGTTAGGAACACCGTTAAATACCTGCGCGTATTCTACCTCTGGTTGATCCGACAGAATCTTGTTTACATCGTTCATGGTGTTTTGGATGTAATCCAAGTTCGCGTTCGAAGGCGCCGTACCCATTAGTACAACCACACCTTTATCTTCCGAAGGTGCAAGTTCACTAGGAATGAACTTGAACAAGACTGGTAAGCTTGCAAATACAATGATTGCAAACGCAATAACAACCGGACGATGAGCCATTACTGCTTTCAACATGCCTTCGTAACGAGTGGTCATGCCATCAAGGATATGGTGAACTTTTTGCTCAAACTTGCTTGGCTTCTCGTTCGCTTTCAGCATCTTCGAACACATCATTGGTGATAGTGTCAAAGCGATGATGCCGGATACGAATACTGAACCTGCCAGTGTCAAAGCGAACTCTTTGAACAGTGAACCGGTGATACCACCCATCAATGCGATTGGCGCGTACACTGCACCTAGCGTCAATGTCATCGCGATAACTGGAACCGCAATTTCACGCGTACCAATGATTGCAGCTCGGAATGGCGATTCCCCTTCTTTGATGTGACGGTCAACGTTTTCTAGTACAACGATCGCGTCATCCACCACCAGACCGATGGCAAGAACCATTGCCAGTAGCGTCATCAAGTTCCAAGAGAAACCCATTGCCTGCATCACCATTGCCACACCAATCAATGAAAGAGGAATGGTTACGATAGGAATGATTACCGCACGGAATGAGCCTAGGAACAGAGTGATAACCACAAGTACGATGACCGCTGCTTCCAGGATGGTTTTAACCACTTCGTGAATCGATTCGTTGATCGCAATCGTAGAGTCGTACATCACGTTCATTTTGATGTTGCTTGGTAGGTTGCGCTCAAGTTGAGGCAACAGATCAAGCACGTCTGCCGCGATGTTGATCGGGTTAGCACTTGGCGCTGCGTTGATCGCCGCAACCACAGCTTCTTGACCGTTTGCACTTGCGCGGTAAACATCGTGACTCTTCTCTAGCGTTACTTTAGCGATATCACCTAGGCGAATCACATCCCCTTCACCAGTTTTCACAACTAAGGCTTCAAGTTCAGCAACGTTTGATACCTGAGTATCTGCGCTACCGTTGTAAAGCACGAACTCGCCAGTCGCTTGACCTGTTGCGGATTGGTAGTTATTGGCGTTCAAAACGCTCATCACATCGGTTGCAGTCAGCTTCAAAGCGCCCATTTTGGCAGGATCTAGCCATACGCGTAGTGCGTATTTCATACCACCATAGAGATCAACTTTGGACACACCGTTTACGGTGAACAACTGCGGGTTGATTACACGCTCAAGGTAGTCAGTGATCTGGCTTGAAGATAACTCGTCACTCGTAAAGCCGATGTACAGTACTGCCGTTGTCGAACCAGTCGACATGGTTACGGTTGGGTCTTCGGCTTCTTTTGGAAGCTGTGAACGTACCGAGTTGGTTTTCGCCAGAATGTCAGACAACGCCGCATTCGGGTCAGTATTCAACTTCATGTTTACAGTAATGGTCGATTTACCCAGTACCGATTGAGAAGTCATGTAATCAATGTTGTCGGCTTGTGCTACTGCTTGCTCCAAAGGCTGAGTAATAAAGCCTTGGATTAAGTTGGCACTTGCACCGTAGTAACTAGTGGTTACGGTAACCACCGTATTTGTCATTTCAGGGTATTCACGAACCTGCATTTTGAACACTGCTTGCAAACCAAGCAGTGCAATCAAAAAGCTGATCGATACCGCTAAAACTGGACGTTTTATAAAAACATCAGTAAAGCGCATGATGCCTCCAATTAAAGCATTGGTGTTTCAGCAGGTGGAGTAATGGCATTGCTTTCAACAATGCTAACTTTCGCGTGGTTACTTAAACGGACTTGGCCCGACGTCACCACAACATCACCTGGCTTCACGCCTTCCAAGATGTGTGCGATGTCTTTAGTACGTTCGCCCACTTTAACTACGTGTTGTTTCACGCGCTTTTCACCATCTTCTTCTGTCACGATGTAGACGTTATCGCCGTACAAAGTGAAGGTGATTGCTGTTTGAGGTAGCGTCACTTGGTTTGCCAATTTCGGCATGATGATGTTTGCACGTGCGAACATACCGCTGCGAAGTTTGCCATCGCTGTTTGGAATGTCAGCTTGTACTTGGATCAGACCACTTTGTACATTTACCGCAGGTTCAATGGCAGAAATTGAGCCTTTGAATGGCTGATCTGGGTAGGCATCTACAAAAATATCCACTTCTTGGTCAAGTTTGATACGCGAGATGTCTGTTTGAGGCACGGTAAAGCGCAGACGCATTACGCTGCTATCTTCTAGGCGAACAATATCGCTACCAGTTTGGATGTATTGACCAAGATAAACGTTACGGATACCAACTACACCTGCAAATGGCGCTTTGATTTCTCGACGATCGATGGTTGCTTTTAAACTCTCGATATCTGCTTTAAGCGAGTAGTAGTTTGCTTCAGCTTCATCGTAAGCTTCTTTAGAAATAGAACCTTTCTTAAACAGACCTTGGTAACGTTTGTATTTCGCTTCTGCTGCAGGAAGTTTCGCTTGTGAACTCTTCAAGTTCGCTTTTTCTACTTCAGAATCAAGCAAAACGAGGGGTTGGCCAGCTTCAACTTGAGTACCTGATTCAAAAGCGATCTTGTCGATAACACCGCTCGTTTCGTTCGCTACCGTCACACCTTGGTTTGGTTCGATAAAACCGATAGCCTCGATCACTGGTACCCAATCCACCGCTTTTACTTCCGTAACGGTTACTGGGAACTCAGGTTCAGGACGGTTTGCCATGTATTCAGCGATCTTTTGTTGCTTAAATAAATTGAAACCTATCACGCTGCCGAACAAGAGAACGGCGATAAGTAACATAAAGAAAGTCCACTTTTTCATTCTATTAAGAACTCCAAGTTAGTGTTTGATAATTGCATCCCAACTGGCTTCAATGGCTGCTTCCAGCGCATCGTCGTCCAATTGATAAAATCCCAAAGCATGTTTTCTCGCAAGCGCGACGCTTGCTTCAAAGCTTAATCCAGAGAGCACTTCGTTATCGAGAGGCTTAAAAACCCCTTCTTCTTTGCCCTGGTTGAAAAGGCGATCTACTTGGGCAAACATTTTTCGCTCAAGTTCCCACGTCTTGTTTCTTGTTGTGCAAGGTAACGAATCATATTGAACTCGATTACTGATGGCGTTTAAGTTGGAACCCGCCAAATTCCAGATGTTGAGCCACATGGTTCGATAGCGTTCCTTCAATGGCATGTCGTCATTAACGCCCGCTTGCACTGCAGAAGCAATGCGTTTGGCTACGTTAAGACGCACTTCTTCCAATAGATGTTCTTTGTCTGAGAAATAGCGATAAATCGTCCCGGCGGCGACACCCGCTTCGTTGGCCAGCTTTTGCATAGAAAGCCCTTGAAAGCCAGACTCTGCAATTAACTGCTCCGCAGCGGCAAGTATTTGATCGCGTTTATCTACAGCAGGGTTGTCCGTCATAATCCTACTACCAGTGAATGAACGTTCATTCATTATAGCTTAAAGTCTGGTCTACTATGCAACAGAATGTTGCACCAATCGGGGTAAAATTTACGAGAAAATCACCGTAGCATTCAAAGAGCCACCCCTTTATCATAGGCGCCACATTTGTCACCCGCAGAGAATTTGTATGAAGCTGAACCCTAGACAAGATGAAGCCGTAAAATACGTGTCTGGTCCATGCCTAGTGCTTGCCGGCGCAGGCTCAGGTAAAACGCGCGTAATTACTAATAAAATTGCTTACTTGGTTCAGCAATGTGGCTACAAAGCAAGAAACATCGCGGCCGTGACCTTTACCAACAAAGCCGCGCGCGAAATGAAAGAGCGTGTTGGTCAAACCTTAGGTAAAGCCGAGTCGAAAGGTTTGATGGTTTCTACTTTCCATACCTTGGGTTTGAATATCATCAAACGTGAGTACAAGCAGCTTGGATTAAAAGCGGGCTTTTCGTTGTTTGATGATCAAGACCAGATGGCGCTGTTGAAAGAGTTGACGGAAAAGCAACTCGACGGTGATAAAGACCTACTCAAACAACTATTGAGTACGATCTCAAACTGGAAAAACGACATGTTAACGCCAGAGCAAGCCAAAGCGATGGCGAAAGGCGAGCAACAACAGCTGTTCGCTTTTTGTTTTGAGATGTACCAGAAACAGATGAAGGCGTACAACGCGCTCGATTTTGACGACCTGATCCTTCTGCCAGTATTGCTGCTGCGTAATAATGAAGACGTGCGTCAGCGTTGGCAAAATCGCATCCGCTATCTATTGGTTGATGAATACCAAGATACCAACACCAGTCAGTATGAACTGGTCAAATTGATTGTGGGTGAGCGCGGTCGCTTGACCGTCGTGGGTGATGATGACCAATCGATTTATTCGTGGCGTGGTGCCAAACCGCAAAACTTGGTGCTGCTCGGGCAAGATTACCCGAATCTGCGCCTGATCAAGCTGGAGCAGAACTATCGCTCGACCAGTCGAATTCTTCGTGCTGCAAACATTTTGATTGCCAATAACCCGCACGTATATGAAAAATCACTGTTCTCAGAAATTCCTGACGGCGAAAAACTGAAAGTGTTGCTAGCCAAGAACGAAGAGCACGAAGCAGAAAGGGTCACGGGTGAGTTGATTGCGCACAAGTTCTTAAATCGCACGGAATATCGAGATTATGCGATTTTGTATCGTGGTAACCATCAATCGCGTTTGATTGAAAAATCACTGATGCAAAACCGCGTACCCTACAAACTGTCTGGCGGTACGTCGTTTTTCGCGCGTGCCGAAATCAAAGACATCATGGCGTATCTTCGAGTGTTGGTGAACCCTGACGATGACAACGCATTTCTGCGCATTGTGAACACGCCGCGACGCGAAATTGGCCCGGTAACGTTAGAAAAATTGGGCAGTTACGCCAATATGCGCGGCAAAAGCCTATTTGAAGCAAGCTTTGAAATGGGATTAGAACAACACCTATCGGGGCGTGGTCTCGAAAATCTGCGTCGCTTTACACAATGGTTGGTGGCGATTGCCGATCAAGCTGAGCGAGGCAACACAGTAGAAGCTGTTCGTTCCTTGGTTCGTGACATTCATTACGAAGATTGGCTGTACGAAACCTCAGCCAGCCCGAAAGCCGCTGAAATGCGCATGAAGAACGTTTCAGATCTCTACTCTTGGATTGTGGCTGACTTAGAAGGTGACAATTACGACCAAGAAGAGAAAACGCTGAAAGAAGTGGTTCAACGTTTGACCTTGCGTGACATGATGGAACGCGGCGAAGAAGACGAAGACAGCGATGCCGTTCAATTGATGACATTACACGCATCAAAAGGTCTAGAGTTTCCTTACGTGTATTTGATTGGTTCGGAAGAGGGCATATTGCCGCATCAAACCAGTATTGATGAAGATAACGTCGAAGAAGAGCGACGCTTGATGTACGTAGGCATCACCCGCGCACAGCGAGAGCTGACGTTTACCATGTGTAAAGAGCGTCGCCAGTTTGGTGAGTTGATCAAGCCGACTCAAAGTCGTTTTTTGGATGAGCTGCCGTTTGATGATGTCGAATGGGAAGTGAACAAAAAGCCTGTGTCTCAAGAAGAACGAATGGCGAAAGGTCAGGCGCACATTGCAAACCTGCGCTCGATGTTTAAGAAGTGATCACTTTGATCTCACGGTAAATCAAGTTCACTCCAAACAAAAAGGCTTGCCGATTGGCAAGCCTTTCTTATTTCAGATGAGTCGCGGCTGGATTACAAGCCCTCAATCATGTGGTCGATGGCTGCAATGACTTCATCATCAGAACAGTCCATACATGTACCTTTTGCTGGCATTGCGTTGAAGCCTTCAAGCGCGTGCTTCACTAGCACGTCTTTGCCTTGCGCGATACGTGGAGCCCAATCGTCAGCATTGCCCGATTTTGGCGCGCCGTTTACACCAGATGCGTGACAAGCAATACAAAAAGTACCGTAAACTTTGGTGCCATCACGTGGACCGGTTGGTTCTTCCTTCACAGGCTCTGAACCTGCTAGATAAACATCACCGACAGGTTTGATGCGTTCTGCGATCGCATCGTATTCAGTTTGGCTGATGTCAGAAGCTAAAGCTGCCGTAGAGAAAGTTAAGGCAGCGAACAAAACGCTAATCATTTGTCGAGACATATCCATTAAACCCACTTCACATTCCCGAGGTAAGTGACTTACCTATTTATATAGTTAGAGTATTGATACCGCGTCGAGAAAATCATTCGAAATCTCTCCGATGGCATAAAATGATTAAACAACTTGGTTGCAGCTGTTAAATCAATGTAAATAATGGGTGATTATATCCCGATAACTTGTTGCAATAAACAACAAGTTATCCATGACAGGGCGTGAATCACATCAAAAATACACTTTAAAGGCAGATAACTGTCGAAAAAGAGACCAAACGATAAAAAAAGTAAAAAAAGTACTAGACGGCATAGTGTGATATCCGTATTATTCCACTCCGCCGATAGGGCATGCGCCCGTAGCTCAGTTGGATAGAGCGTTGGCCTCCGGAGCCAAAGGTCGAAGGTTCGAATCCTTTCGGGCGTACCATACCCCGGAGGAAAAATCGGTAAAACTCAATGGTGGCTATAGCTCAGTTGGTAGAGCCCCGGATTGTGATTCCGGTTGTCGCGAGTTCAAGTCTCGTTAGCCACCCCATTCTTTCCTTTTTGGATAGAATACGGTAGCATTGCTTCCCATCTTGATGTTGAATCAGGATAAAACATAAGTCGGTGAATAGCGCAGCTTGGTAGCGCATCTGGTTTGGGACCAGAGGGTCGGGGGTTCGAATCCCTCTTCACCGACCACTATCTAGTTTATGGCTACATAAGTAGCGGTGAACATAAAAATTTGATGGTGGCTATAGCTCAGTTGGTAGAGCCCCGGATTGTGATTCCGGTTGTCGCGAGTTCAAGTCTCGTTAGCCACCCCATTCTTTCTATAAAGAATACATGCTCGGTGAATAGCGCAGCTTGGTAGCGCATCTGGTTTGGGACCAGAGGGTCGGGGGTTCGAATCCCTCTTCACCGACCACTATCTAAAGCCTCAGTCGAAAGACTGGGGCTTTTTTGCATTTTAGCCACTCTATTTTCCGTCATATTAGCTGATAGTGGCTAGCCAGAAGATTTCTATCAGCAGAATCTCGCTTTGCGTTCGAATTGTAAGGTTGGTGCAGCTTTTGGTGCTTTAGACCACCCATGATCCCAATGCTTTTCGCGCAGATAAAATAAACCTCAGCTCAATGTCTGGGGTTGTGGTTTTCTTAATTCGCTGTTGTTATTGGGCGAGTGTTTTCAGGATTTCTTTTAGCTCGACGGTTTCTCGGATTTCAAAGTTCGGCGTTATCTCTGTTGGATTACTTGCGCCAGTCGCATTCACCCACACACTCAAAATACCAATGTTGTTTGCGCCTGCGATGTCTGCCGCTAAAGAGTCACCGATGTGTAAGGCTTCTTCTGGTTTGACGTCGACAAGATTCAAGGCTTTTTGGAATATGCTGGCCGCTGGTTTTTCTTCTGGCTCTTCGCCACCCACAATAATATGGTCCACCCATTCATTCATTTGTGTTGCTTTCAATTTGGGGTGCTGCGAGAAAATTGGACCGTTAGTGATCACGACGAGTTTGTAGTGCTTACGTAGATCCGTCAGCATTTCTTTTATGCCAGGGAAGAAAGTGAACGCGCCCATACGTGCTGAATCAAAATAGTGTTGTGCTTGCTGAGCTTGCTCTGCATCGATGTGGATGCCGTTCTCCGCCAAAATCGTTTGGATCAGACCACAGCGAAAAGCATTTTCGTCTGGAAGAAGAGCAACCAGCTGAGGAAACTCTGCGTTGAGCTTTTTATATACCCCTTGCAAGTAGCGTTGTAAGAATGCTTGAGGATCAGAGACTTGGGGATACGTTTGTTGAATCCAGGCAGCAAATTTTTGCCCTGCAGTTTTGTCTGCTTGGGATGTGCCACATAACGTCTCGTCCATATCAAAAAAAATCGCTTTAAGCACAGGGGCTCCTTTCATTCACTACTTAGTCACTGGCGTCGAAAGCCTATTATCCCACTCTAAATCGCATCGTAAAGAGGCAATCCGTCAGCAAATTGTGCAGTTTCGTTTACGCTTAAGTGATGCTGTTCTTTTGGCTTAATCATTAAACCGCATAACGGGCGCATAATCGCAACTTTGAGGAGGTTTCCTCTGTTTTGTTGTGGTGCTCACGTTTTAGCCTTAGGTGAAGCCGGTTAACTTTGGTTTTTTATGTTTGCCGACTATTTTGTTAGTAACATTTTATGCCGAAAAATCGCTTTTGGTACGATATATTGTTTGGTAAATGTTAACAATTACACATGAATAGTGCGGTTATAGTGTGAGGTGATGTTGTGCCTATATTTAGAGCATTTTTCTAGTTTTAATGGTGCATGGCGCACAAAAATGGGGTGATATGAAAGTGGTTAAATACTTGTTAATGCATTTTTATTCGCTCATTGTGCGTGTATTCAATGTTTTTACGGCGGAATATACTTTAATTGTTGCTTTTTTGTGTGATTTTTGCCAAATTGTTTCCGCATTAAGATTTCAGAGTATTATTCTGAATTTGAACGGATTCATTCAGGTGATGAATGGCACGGGCTTTCCCAGTGCGATTCGATACCACAGACAAGGCAGTAGAGGTCTGAAATGTCACTATTAGAGGTGAAAAACCTTCGTATTGAGTATCCATCCCGACACGGCGTTCACGCGGCCGTGAAATCACTTTCGTTTAATATTGAACGAGGTGAAATCGTGGGTGTTGTTGGCGAATCCGGTGCGGGTAAGTCCACCGTTGGTAACGCCGTTATCGATTTGCTGAGCCCTCCGGGACGCGTTGCCAGTGGCGATGTCTTTTTGGATGGTGAAAAAATCTCTGGCTTAACACCAGAAGCGATGCGTAAGGTGCGTGGCTCGAAGATTGGTTTTATCTTCCAAGACCCTATGACCTCTCTTAACCCTTTGTTTACGGTTGAGCAGCAGCTAAAAGAAACCATTCATGCCAACATGAAAGTGTCTGACGACGAGGCGTATCAACGCGCGTTGTCTCTGATGCAGCAAGTCGGCATCCCTCAGCCTGAAAACCGTCTTAAACAGTATCCTCACCAGTTTTCTGGTGGTATGCGTCAGCGTGTGGTTATCGCGATCGCTTTGGCTGGTGAGCCAGATCTGATCATCGCCGATGAGCCAACCACGGCACTGGACGTATCAATCCAAGACCAAATCCTGAATCTTATCCGAGAGTTGTGTATCCAGAACAATGTTGGTTGTATGTTGGTTACGCACGACATGGGTGTGGTTTCAAACGTTACAGACCGCGTGGCGGTAATGTACCGTGGCGACCTTGTTGAGTTTGGGCCAACGGCAAAAGTGTTGGGTAACCCAGATCACCCATACACGCGCAGCTTGATTTCGGCGGTTCCTCGCTCAGACAGAAAGCTCGATCGTTTCCCTCTGGTGAGTTACATCGAAGAAGCGACAGAAATGAAGTCGCTGGACATCAAGAACCACTGGCTTGGTCAAAGCCAAGATCAGCGCGAGTACACTGGCCCGTTGTTGGATGTGAAAAACGTCAACCTAAGGTTTGTGACTAAGGACTCTTTGTTTGAAAGCCGCCGTGAGTACGTGCAGGCTTCGAACAATGTGAGTTTTGAGGTGCACGAAGGTGAGACGTTTGGTCTGGTGGGTGAGTCAGGTTCGGGTAAGTCGACCATCGCGCGCGTGATTGCTGGTTTGTATGAGCCAAACTCTGGCCAAGTGAAATTTGAAGGCATCGATCTCACGGCGATGAAGTCGGAAAAAGAGCGTCGTCCGATGCGACGTCAAATGCAGATGGTGTTCCAAAACCCATACACGTCTATGAACCCTCGTATGAAGGTGGCAGACATTATTGCCGAGCCAAT
The DNA here is from genome assembly GCF_043106015.1 of Vibrio sp. GLN_1. NCBI lineage: Bacteria > Pseudomonadati > Pseudomonadota > Gammaproteobacteria > Vibrionales > Vibrionaceae > Vibrio > Vibrio sp. GLN_1. The sequence continues at coordinate 514,070 of NZ_JBICMD010000017.1, read as the reverse complement.
TCGTTTCCATAAACTCACCAAGAATGAAGCAGAAACACGTCAAATCGTAAATGATTTGCTTGATCATGTTGGTTTGGGTCGCATGGCTGGCGTGAAATATCCTCATGAATTCTCTGGTGGTCAGCGTCAGCGTATTTCGATTGCGCGCGCTCTGGCAACTCGTCCTCGACTTTTGATTTGTGATGAACCGACATCAGCGTTGGATGTGTCGGTACAGGCACAAATTCTGAACTTGCTAAAAGATCTGCAAAGTGAACTGAACCTAACGATGTTGTTTATCAGTCACGATTTACCGGTGATTCGTCAGATGTGTGACCGAGTAGGTGTAATGCAGATGGGCACGTTATTGGAAGTCGCGCCTACCGAGCAGCTCTTTACTGCTCCACAGCACGAATACAGCAAAAAATTGATCTCTCTGATGCCTGAATTTACGGGCTTGCGAGAAGAAATCAAAACGGCATAAACCAAGTATTTCGCTTGGCTGATCTTTAGTCATTATAAAGACGCAAACACAATAACAAGGGATCCGGATCCCCGCATGAAGGAGTTATGCAAATGAAAACCATGAAAAGCAAATTAGCAGTGGCGCTAATGGCTGCGGGCCTTAGTTTTAATGCGCTAGCAGCAGATATTAAAGTTGGCTACGCTGCTGACCCAGTATCGCTTGACCCGCATGAGCAATTGTCTGGCGGTACACTGCAAATGTCACACATGGTATTTGACCCTCTAGTTCGTTTCACTCAAACAATGGACTTCGAACCTCGTCTAGCAGAAAGCTGGGAACGTGTTAACGACACAACGGTACGCTTCAAACTGCGTGAAGGCGTGAAGTTCCACTCTGGTAACTCGCTAACAGCGGATGATGTGGTGTGGACATTTGAGCGTCTACAAAGCTCTCCAGACTTTAAAGCGATCTTCGACCCGTACGAGAAAATCGTAAAAGTGGATGACTACACGTTCGATTTGGTTACTAAAGGTCCATACCCACTTGTTCTGCAAACGGCGACGTACATCTTCCCTATGGACAGCAAGTTCTACTCAGGTAAGACAGAAGACGGCAAAGACAAGTCTGAACTAGTGAAGCACGGTAACTCATTTGCATCGACTCACGTTTCCGGTACTGGCCCATTCATCGTGACATCACGTGAACAAGGCGTAAAAGTGGAATTTGAACGCTTCAAAGATTACTGGGATAAAGCGTCGAAAGGTAACGTTGATAAGCTAACGCTAGTACCAATCAAAGAAGACGCGACTCGTGTGGCTGCGCTTCTTTCTGGTGGCGTCGATATGATTCACCCAGTAGCGCCAAACGATCACCAACGTGTGAAAGATGCGAAAGGCATCGATCTCGTGACACTACCTGGTACGCGAATCATCACGTTCCAAATGAACCAAAACAGCAATGAAGCGTTGAAAGACGTTCGCGTTCGTCAAGCTATCGTGCATGCGATCAACAACGAAGGCATCGTGAAGAAAATCATGAAAGGCTTCGCGACAGCTGCTGGTCAGCAAAGCCCTGCGGGTTACGTTGGTCACAACGAAAAACTGGTTCCTCGCTACGATCTGAAGAAAGCTAAAGAGCTGATGAAAGAAGCGGGCTACGAGAACGGCTTTGCCCTAACTATGATTGCGCCAAACAACCGTTATGTGAACGATGCAAAAGTTGCACAGGCTGCGGCGGCAATGTTGTCTAAGATTGGTATTAAGGTTGATCTGAAAACCATGCCAAAAGCGCAATACTGGCCAGAGTTTGATAAGTGTGCGGGTGACATGCTGATGATCGGTTGGCACTCAGACACTGAAGACTCTGCGAACTTCAACGAGTTCCTAACAATGACTCGTAACGAAGAGACAGGTCGTGGCCAGTATAACTGTGGTTACTACTCAAACCCAGAAATGGACAAAATTGTAGAAGCAGCGAACGTGGAAACGGATCCAGCGAAACGTGCAGAAATGCTAAAAGGCGTTGAAGCGACGCTTTACAACGACGCAGCATTTGTACCGCTACACTGGCAAAGTGAAGCGTGGGGCGCGAAGTCTAACGTGAAAGCAGCAGACATTGTGAACCCAATGGTTATGCCTTACTTCGGCGACCTAGTGGTTGAATAATCACATGATGTAGTTAGAAGGAGGGGACGTATTCCCTCCTTCATGAGTTTCTCTCAAGGGATGCTTGATGAGGCTCATCACTCAGCTCAGTTTTGTTTCAGTCGGATTGAGCGAGTTTTACAGACTGAATTTTCTCTCTAAATTTAGAGATCTATGGATAGTTAAGGGGCAAGGAATGTTTTCGTTTCTGGTCAAGCGCCTGTTTCAGGCACTGATAGTGATGTTTGTGATCAGTTTGGTGGCGTTTGCCATTCAGGACAACCTGGGTGACCCGCTGCGTGAGCTTGTAGGTCAGTCGGTTTCAGAGTCGGAGCGTCAAGCGCTGCGTGATGAACTGGGCCTGAACGATCCCTTTATCACAAAGTACACTCGCTTTGTCGGTAATGCACTGCAAGGTGATTTAGGTACGTCTTACTTTTTCAAGCGCCCAGCGGTTGAGGTTATTCTTGATAAGCTGGTGGCGACACTAGAGCTCGTGTTTGGCGCGACGCTCATCATTATTGTTTTATCGATACCACTTGGGGTGTACTCCGCGATTCACCCGAAAAGTATCTTCACCAAATTTGTCATGGCGATGAGTAGCGTCGGCATCTCGATTCCGGTCTTCCTGACGGCGATCATGCTGATGTACGTCTTCTCCATAGAGCTTGGTTGGCTGCCTTCCTACGGGCGGGGTGAGACCGTCAACGTGCTCGGTTGGGAGTCTGGCTTCTTTACCATTGATGGTATCAAGCACCTGATCTTGCCGTGTATTGCGCTGGCATCGATCATGTTGCCGCTGTTTATCCGTCTGGTTCGTTCAGAAATGCTGGAAGTACTGAGTTCGGAATACATCAAGTTCGCTAAGGCTAAAGGCCTGAACTTACAAAAGATTTATTACCAACATGCACTTAAGAACACCATGCTACCGGTACTGACGGTAGGTGGCGTGCAAATTGGTACCATGGTGGCCTACACCATCCTCACAGAAACCGTGTTCCAATGGCCGGGCACTGGCTTCCTTTTCCTAGAGGCGATTAACCGTGTTGATACACCGCTAATCACAGCCTACGTAATCTTTGTTGGTCTGATCTTCGTGGTAACCAATACCATCGTTGACTTGCTGTACGGCATCATCAACCCAACTGTGAACCTAACTGGAAAAGGAGCTTAATCATGAGCCAAACCAATACTCCTGCTGCTCCTTCAGCCGTTCCATCTGCGTGGGAGCGCTTTAAAAACTCGGATTTCTTGTACTACTTCAAGCGCGACAAAGTGGCGATGGCGAGTTTTACGGTGTTTCTGATGTTCTTGGTGCTGGCACTGGCGGCGCCAATTCTGGCACCAACTGACCCGTACGATCTGACATCTATCGATATCATGGATTCAGAATTACCACCATCTTGGATGGACGGCGGTGAAGAACGCTTTGTGCTCGGTACGGATGAGCAAGGCCGTGATATTTTATCGACCATTCTTTACGGCTCTCGTTTGTCGCTGACGATCGGTTTCCTCGCGGTCGGTCTACAGCTTGTACTGGGCATCATCATTGGTCTGTCGGCTGGCTACTTCGGTGGTCGTATCGATAGCTTCTTGATGCGTTTTGCAGATGTGCAGTTGTCGTTTTCAACCATGATGGTAGCGATCATCGTTTCAGCCATTTTCAAAGCCAGCTTTGGCAGCGATTTTTACAGCCAATACGCGGTCGTGATGCTGGTGGTGATCATCGGTGTGGCTGAATGGCCACAGTACGCGCGTACGATTCGTGCATCGGTACTGGCAGAGAAGAAGAAAGAATACGTAGAAGCGGCACGCGTGATGGGCTTTAAAGCTCCACGCATCATGTTCCGCCATATTTTGCCGAACTGTTTGTCACCAATCTTGGTTATCTCAACCGTTCAGGTGGCCAACGCCATCATGTCGGAAGCGGCGCTGTCGTTCCTAGGCTTGGGTCTGCCTGTTGACCAACCATCTTTGGGCGCGTTGATCAGCATCGGCTTTAACTACATCTTCTCTGGTGCTTGGTGGATTACAGCCTTCCCAGGTATTGTGCTAGTTACTTTGGTACTGGTTATTAACCTTCTGGGTGACTGGTTACGCGATGTATTTAACCCGAAACTGTACAAAGGTTAAGAATTTAGACATAGAGCATTGTTAAATCGCTCATTTCCTTCCTAAACTGAGAGCCGGATGCAATTCCGGCTCTTTTTTTGCTAGTTATTCTTTATTCACATTTTTTTGGCGCTTTGCCGCCATAATGACCTTACCCACTAGTTCAGAGTGAAGCGTATGGAAATGAAGAAGGCACACCTCTCATCACGCATTGTCCAATCAGGCCTCAGCTTAGGAGGGCTATTGCTGTGCGCCCAATTTTCAGCCCCGGTACTGGCCGATGACTTTCTTTGTCAGGCGACTCAAGCGAGCGACAAAGAACTGCCGATGCTAGAGAAAAGTTGCCCAATCGGTCAGGGTGTTTGGGGAAAGAAAGTGCCGCAAGGAGGCAATGATTTCTATTGGATTCAATGTGGCTTGCTGCCTAAACCAATGCCACTTGCCAAAGCCAAACCCATTTACAGCAAAATCACCACCGATGTTTGGATGAAGCCCGAAGCAAAGGGCTATCGTTGTCTTATTGGGCCTTATACAGAATTTTCTAAAGCGTCTGCTGATTTGCGAGGAGTCAAAACCTTGTCGAACTATCGCGAGGCATTTATTCGTGTGGTTGGCAAAGGGAGTGACAACACCGTGAAGCAAACGCAGCCGTCATCAAAGCTGGCTCCTGTCGCCAAACCAAACGTCGCACCGAAGCCTGTTGCGCCAGTCGTGACCAGTCGTCCAGATACCGAGGCGTTTAAAGCTTCTGCTACAAAAACGACAGCGCAGCCAGTTACGGCAAAAGAGCCGAAACCGAGCACGACAACAAAACCGGTTGCGAAAGCAAAACCAGCACCGAGCGTAAAAGGCAATGGAGAGGTGGAAGTGCGCTTGCGAGCGTCTCTACATGGCAAAACGTATGTCGTGCCTTACCTGTTAGATAATCAGTTTTATATGGAATATGGTAAGCCGTGGAATCGACTCAACTACGAAAGCTCGCAACAGATTTGTCAGCTGTTGGGCATGTCGCTCGCCACGGCGACTGAATTTAAAGCGTTGCGAGATTCTGGTGTGATGGAGAAGAACAAATGGCCGCTGCAATTACCGTATTGGGGTAAAGATAAGAAAGGCTTGTTTGCCGATCGAGAACCAAATCAGTTAACCGGTACGTCGTTGTTGAATGTGATGTGTGTGAAGTAGCGGTTGTTCATCCTTAATGTATTCATACATTTTAGGACGAAACATGCTTGTCAAAACGAAGAAAGCCCCGCGATGCGGGGCTTTTTTGCGGTCTCAAATATTGTTGCTACTTGAGAGGTGTTTCTTTGTGACAGTTTGAGCAAATGTACACTTCTTTGATACCGACAAATCGTTCCCAGAAGGTTCGACGTCTTCTACGTAAATGCACACTGTCGCAACAAGGGTTGACGATGGTTGCTTTAGTCATCGTCACCTGGCTCCAAAATTGGTAGTGAAGCCGCGATGCTTGTCATTACTTCTTTGTTGTGAGAGTACAGGCCATATTCCGGCGCTGATTCATGACCGTTTTGCTCTTTACTCCAATGAATACCGATGTAGAAATCACCAAAATCACGGTTGATGTAACGATGACGAGTTTTGTAATCTGATTGTGAGCCCGTTTCTTCTAGAATCAGCAGTTCACGACCTTCATCATCCTTGATTTCCCAGTTTCCTGGCGTTTGGAAGCCGGTCGGCATGAACGACGAGTAATTGTAAGTGTCAGCGTCGTATTCGTATGTACCTGAAGAGTATTTCAGGATTTTGTCGTCGTCTTTGCCTTTACTTTCTACCATCAAGTCATGCTCTACCGTGCCATGCTTGATGTGTTCTGCAACCGAAAGTGATTCCGCAAACGGTGTGTTGCTTGAATCCATCCAGAACAGTTCATCATCTGAGATTTTAACGACAATTTGAGTGCCGTTATTCCCGGTTTTGTGCTGGTACAGCATTTCATACTCTTCGCCGTAGCTGTTGTATAGCTTGCCGTCTTTTAGCTCGACGTCTTCACAGTCTTTGTTGTTGTATTCCGCGTAACCGGTTTGTTGGTCAAGATCTGCAAGAATGGCGTAGGCATCGTGTTCCCATGTGTTTTCTAGGACGTCGCTGATGTTCGCTTTGTACTCTTGGTTCATCTCATCGTGGTTTGAACCCCAGCAGAATAGTAGGCCCTCAGAGTCTTGCATCAACATGGCATAGCCAATTTCACCATCTTTTTGCGCAAAGCTACCCATTTTCCATTCTTGACCGTTGAAGTGCGCTTGCGTGAAGCCCAAAGTCGGTACTACTGGTGGTGGCGTAACGCCTTCTTTTACTTCTGGCATGCTGAGTGCAATCTGCACCGCGGTATGACCATCTGTTGCGCTAATGGTAAGTGCTGCACCAGATTCAACAGCTTTTGTCGGTGTGCCTTTGATGGTGACAATCGCATTGCCATCTTCAATTGCTGATAGGCCTTCAATGCCTACGTAGTCCGCTGAGTAGTCGGTGATCTGACCGTCTTTATCTTGGAACAAACCAGAAATATCGAGCGTTTGTTCAAACAGTTCACCCTGTTGTAGGTACCAGCCATCAACAATGGATTGCAGGCGAGCTTGCTCTGCTTCAACAACCATTGGTGGTAAGTTTGCAGATTCGATTTCGATTTCGAATACTGTGCTCACAGTTGATAGCACATCCCCGTTAGAGTTTTTGTCCTGCGCCGTTAGAACAATCTCAAAATCACCGGATTTTTCTACGATCGTGGTCGGGTGTAGAACAATTAGGTTGCCAACTTTCTCAACTTCAATGCCTGTGCCCGCTAAATTATGCGTCAGTTTTGTGTTCACAAGGCTTTGGTCTTTGTCTTTGAAAAGACCTTCGATGTTTAGCTCAACGCCATCAAATGAAGCACCTTTTACGATTTTTGGTAGCTTATCCAGTTTATCTTCAGCTGCGTCTTCTATGGTTTCGTTGACGGTTAGCTTGTTGTTGACTACCGTTTCAGGCACCAAGTTGTCGCTATTCGGCGTGCTATCAGTGATGACTGGACGTAGGCTTGGGTCATTGATGTTTTCGCCAGACGCGACAAGACGATCCACTTCTTGGTTTGCCGCTTGAGCAAACTCAGTTGCTTTCTTCTCGTAACTTGTTGGGTTTTGCGCTTTAGATTCTGTCAGAATCTGAGCGGTTTTATGTAGTTCGGCGTTTTTTGTCGCACCTTCAACAAAGTCACTGTACAGATCAATCGGAGCTTCCTCTGAGCCTCCCAATGCTTTGTTTACGTTTGCTTTCGCGTCTTCTTCAGTAATTGAAGGGTCTTTTGCCATTTCAATCGCCACAAGGTCCGTGATAGGTGAGATCACGTTAGACGATGATGGTGCGCGGAATACGATTTCGTGCGCCATAGCTTGGCTTGGGTGGTCCATATCTACGGTGTAGGTGCCAGCGTATTTCTTGGCATCCAAGGCGATAAGTTGTTTCTGTTTCGCACCGTTTGGAACGAGAGTTTGCAGTGCTAAGGTTTTTTCTGGTTTAGCGGCCAGTGTAAGCTGACCTTTCTCATCGGTCAGACCAAGAATAGATTCTTGAGTGTCCCATTGACCGTTGTTGTTCGTATCTTCAAAAACAACTGCATTTTTGAAGTAGCCGTCAAAACCTGTGATCACAACACCGTTGCTTGCACTGCTTGAACCGCTATCTGAACCGCCACAGCCTGTAAGAGCGATAGCCACTGACGCTGCTAATAAACTCACCTTATTCATTATTCATTTGTCCTTGTTCGTTTCCGAATGAGAAAGTCGCTTTTTTTATTGTTGTTTTTCTTAAATCTCACTAGTGAGATTTAAGAAAGTTGTGTCTTTTTAATCACTATTGAGTAAGTGTTCAAGACACGAAAAACCACATAAAACCCGTAAAATTTATTTGAGTTTTTTGTCGATGAGGAAGGAAATGAGACTTTGATCACGGTTCCACTTTTTGTTTTTAGTGATTTAATGGTTAAAATAACATTATGTATTTTAAGTGGTTATTTTTTGTTGCTTGAGCGTAACGGCTTTGGGCTGTGATAAATCATATTGATTTTAAATTCTTCAACGCGATCAGCCAGTTCAGGCTTTGGACGCAAAATGTAGCTGTACACCTCGCCATCAAGTAGTTCGTCGTAAGGCGAGTAGCTCAGATCAAATGCTAACGATTGTTGTCTGGTCGTGGGGTTACTAATGTATTCGTAGCAGTCTATTAGGTAAGTCGGATCGTAGGGGTTAGGATCGGAGATGATGTCGACCTGATAGTCTCCTTGACCAGCAATGACATGGCTGCCATACCAGATGGCGACATCAGCACAATACAAGTTTGGATTGTAAGTGCGTAAGTTGAGATCGGAATCGATGCTTTCACCATGAGGACCAATGACTTGAGTTCCATGGTGATAAATATAATTGCCAATTTCAGCCACGAGATAATCGCCGTTTGGGCGAGGTAGCAAATAGTCAAAAAAGGATATCTGGTATAAATATCGTCCTGTCGGTGCGTTGATGCGTTTTTCCATCGATTGCTTGTTCTTTTGCATGGTATAGCTTTCGAATTGTTTGCCATCAAACACGGTGGTGAAATAGTTCTGAGTCTCTTTATGAACCTGAGATGGGTACACCTTTTTGGTGGTCCAGATTTGACGAGCACCATTTGCGCTAACAATCAACGAGTCATCACTGATTTTGTAATGACCCACTTTTTTTAGTGCTCCCTTTTCTGGGCATAAGCGCTTGTTGTTGGAGGCGGCAAAATACACTTCTTCGTTTTCAAACTGAAATGCTTCGCAATACACCACTTCATACGCGTACGCGATACCGCCAAGGTTTTGTGTGGTTTCGAGGCGATACACAATGTCACCGACCAAAGGATGGTCGGTGTTGTTTTGCTCTTCTTTAACGACTGGCAATTCAAAGCGGGTCGTGACCCAGGCGTAATCTTCTTCACCATGATGGTTGTCACGAGCTGCCACGGCTAAGTAAGTGGTTTGGTCGATTTCTTCTGGCGCACCTTGTACAACGATTTGGCCTTGGTTGAGCACCTGAAGACCATTGGCGTTTTCTAACCAGATCCGAGTGGTGAGCAGGTCACCATCGGGGTCTTCAAACAATTGGTTCAGACTTAACGAATTGCTGATCGGCTTGTTCTGCGTTAGCTCCCAACCATAAATGATGGTTTGCAGTTGCTGTTCGACCGATAGATTGATGATGGGTTTGCTGTTGTTCGCCGCATCAACCTTGGGTTGTGGTGTCACAGTCGTCAGATCGTAAGGGTAGTAACCATCAAACGTATCGAAAGGGTTCTCGGCGACGTTTTGTTGATCGAATGGCGTCGCATTAAGCACTGCATCTAAATCGAGAGAGCTCGAGCCATCCAACGCCGATGTTGTGAGCGCCTGCTTCACCTCAATTAACGACGTACGTTCACCATAGTGATGTTGGCTTTTTCTTTTATCGACAGGAGCGCTGTTTAAAGAGCTGGCCGCAGACGCCATGCTGCTCTCGTCACTTAACAAGTAAACACCCAATAAACCGGCGCCGATCGCGCCGATAATCCACAGTTTCTTGGTCATGATTTATGCGTGTGCCATTCTTGATTGCAGCCAGCTGCGTGAGAACTTGAGGTCTTTTTCGATTAGGCTTGCGCTGCACTCTAGCAGTTCGCTGATCTCCTGGTTCTTCATGCCCATCAAGTATTTGAGTTTTAAGGCGCTCGATTGACGTGGGTAGCGTGTGCTAAAGCTATCTAAGGCTTTGTCCATGATGATCAACTGTTCAAAGCGGTCTTCTTCGTCCTTCATCAATGTGATGTGTTGGCGTTTTTGCGCTTGGTGTGAGCGAGCGTTGTCGATCAATATTTGGCGCATGACTTTAGCTGCCATTAAGAAAAAATCACGCTTGGTGGCGATTTCACTCATGTCGCAGTTTGACATCTTTAGGTAAGCATCATGAATCAATGCGGTGGTGCTGTTGACGCTGTCTGCCAATACCATGTTGTCGGTGCCGTATTTTTCGGCGTTGCGCTCACGTTCTTGTTGGGCGATTTTACGCAGTTGCAAATAAGCGAATTGGTACAGCTCGCTTTCGGCTTGTTTGTTGCCAGACTGCCACTGCTGAATAATGTGGGTTAGGGCTGAAGTCGTTGCCATGGTTATACCTCCTCGCTCACTTTGACAAATTCAGAAATCGTATGCGTTTCAATATGATCAGAACCATCTCGGTTACGACTAACGTTCTGTTGGTAGCGATACAAAATGCCTTGCTCCCAGTTGGCTCCCGCCGGTAAGTATTCCCAAGTGGTGTAGTTGATTTCTGCCGGAGTGGTTGACCAGCGCACCATGATGTTCATTTGCGCCAAATTGGCTTTCGGTTCGTCATTGTTTACCCACCACATATCGGCAAACTCGCGGGTGACATCTTGGGTGTATAGGCTTGCATCGGTTGGGCAGGTCTCGGCGCTGCGTGGCAATCGCATCACTTGTTGGTGGCGCATTAACAGACACGATTGTGTCATGGATTGCTGGTGGTATTGGGTTTGCTGCCACACGCCGAGGTAGTCGATGTCGTGTTCGCTGGTGTTAGGGTAGGAAAACCACAGCATTTCAGTGCGGTTGCTGTGTTGGATGTGTTTGTTGCGCCCGAGACCTTGTACTTTCTCCATAAAGAGCTCAGTGCTTGGGTCAAAATTCATCGCGACTGAGCGATATTTCCAGTCGCCTTCATCGTCAAAGTCTTCGAGAGAGAAGCCGTTCAAGTCGTTGCGGGTGCATCCTGTGATAGAGCAACCAACAAGGTTAAACCAATCCGCAAATTTGCTAATCGGCTCGACAATATCTTCCGTAATTTGGTGATTCGGCGATATGAAGCAACCTTGAAAATGGTCGCCAACACTCGGGTGTTCAATTAACGAATCTTTGGTGATGGTGAATCGGGTCTCACCAAAAGGGGGGCGATATTTGGGGTGATGTTTATAGCGCAGATCGTAGGCACAAGCGCGGCCCTGCCAATCTTTCTTTTTGATCACGATGTTTTTGAACGTGATGCCGCGAGGTTCAAAGATGATCTCATCAGAGGCAAAGTTTTCCTCAATGTACTGCTGGCTTTCGTTCAAGTGATCAATCGCCTCATCGACAGAAACCCAGTCGAGGTTGAGATGTCGTTTAGCATCATCCAGATAATTGAGATCGAGACTCTTGAGCTGGCTTTGAAAGCGAGGATCAGACAACACACGGTTGGCTAAGACAATTTCCTCACGATTCTCAGGCGTGCTGTCGAGAGAAAGCAGCAGACGCGTCATATTGATGCTGCGGCTGGGTTTGGTGGTCGCCATCGTTGGCGTAAGCACTTCTTGGCTCGATAAGGTTGTCAGCAGATAACCTTTGTCATCGTTACCAAGGAAGAAGCTGATCACATCACCTGGTTGGTAATGAAATGCGCCTTGCTGAGTGACTCCCGTGATATTGGAACTGGTTTTGTAATACAGGCCAGTCACTGGAGAGTCGATAAAGTAGCCTTGCTTCAAGGTTGAAGCTGGCGGGTGTGAAGTGGCTGCAGAAGCATCTGCCGCCAAAGTGGACGTAGCCGTCAATGCAGACAGCCAAAATACCACTGAACGTGTATACATCTTGTTTTAAGCCTTATTGGTTGGTGCTGTCCTTAGACGCACAATTTGGCTGACAACTCATTGGTGTAGTTAGGTGCTTCTCTGGCACCGGTGTCATCATCGCCAACAACATTTTTTGTTTTATATGTTTGGGGATATCTGGGTTAGAGAGTATCCGCCTTCGTGTTAGCTCCATCATGGAGTTCACCGAAAGATGTTCGACGTTCTGCCCCTTCGCATGAAAGATGAGGCGAGTCAGTTCGTACATCATATCTTCTGCAATCTTCTTCTCTTGTTGCAGTTGGATATTCTTTTGAATCAATGCATTACCAAATAGCACGCCGGATAAAACCAGAATGGCAGATAATGCTGCAGCCAGCGGACGGCGCTGTACTAAACGCAATGCGCTGTACAACGGCCAATGTTTTTTTTGTTCGATTGGGCGCCGCTCAAGCATGCGCTCAATATCAATTCTTAGTGCTCGAACGTCTGAATAGCGCAGTTTTGCGGCAGAGCGTGTCGCGCGTCTAATGACCCAGTAAACATCAGACCAAACGCGCGGTGACGGAAACATCATCGCGAGAATTTTACCCAGAGAGTACACATCGCTTTGTGCCGTCAGAAACTGACCAGTCTGTTGTTCTGGACTGGCAAAGTGTTGGCTAAACGCAATTAATGCGGGTGGGGATTCGCCACCGCTGTTTTGCACTTTCTGCGTCAGATTGAAATCGAGCAATTTCGGTCGTTTATTTGGGTCAATCAGGATATTTTCAGGCTTGAGATCGGCGTGTAACACGTGGTGGTGATGCGCGTGTTCCATTGCCTGACAAATCTGCTTAAACAGCGTGAGCTTCTCTTGGTCTGTCAGCGTGACTTCGACAAGATAATCATCCAATGTTTGGCCAAACACGCGCTCCATGACGATGTAAACCGAGCCGTCATGCAGGCCGCCGTCAAAGACTTTCGCAATATAAGGGTGATTTAAACGTGCTAGTAGCTGCGCTTCATCGAAAAGTGCCCGTTGTCCGAGCACATTACTTAAATTGCTTTGGATGAATTTGATCGCAAGATCTTGCTCGAAGGTCTCATCTGCGCGTTGCGCGGCATAAACGACGCCCATACCACCACGTCCCAACTCATGAGTTAGGCGATACTTACTGATCACTTCGCCACTAAGGTCGATCTCGCTGTTGGTCGCTTGATGAGCGCCAAAGTAAAGCAATTGCGTTAATCGCTCTTCTGGGGCTTCATGGGCTAAAAGGGACGCGAGTTGAATGTATAGCTCAGGTTGACTCTGTTGCAATTCTTGGAGGTATTGCTGCTTTTGAGAGTCGTCCAGATCAAGAAGATGATAATAAACTTGGGTTTCGCTGGAGCCTAACTGCACAGTGCCTGATATCTTATTGTTTTACGTGCGCTATTTTATAAGAAACTCAATATTAATGTCATTTATTTATTCGTTTTGCGAGTGTTTCTTTAAAAACAACTCTGTAACAATAAGTGCATGATTTTATTGTGGATATTATGTTTGGCTTTTGGTGGCTTGTCGGCATCCTGTGTATTCGTCATAATGTTACATGTAACATTATTGATAAATCACATATTTATGGCTCAACAGAATAAAAAAACACGAACGACATTGCAGGATGTCGCAGACCAAGTTGGCGTAACAAAGATGACGGTTTCGCGCTATATGCGCAATCCAGAATCGGTGGCTGAGAAGACCCGCGTGAAAATTGCCGCGGCAATCGAGGAGATGGGGTACATCGAAAATCGCGCCCCCGCGATGTTGTCTAAGTCTTCCAGCAAAGCCATCGGCATCTTACTTCCTTCTCTGTCCAACCAAATTTTTGCTTCCTTTGTTCAGGGCATAGAGACGGTCACTAAGGCTAACGGCTACGAAACACTACTGGCACACTTTAGCTACGATGAGTTGGAGGAAGAGCGCAAAATCGCCTCTTTGCTTTCCTACCAAGTGGATGGGTTGATTTTGACTGAAAGTCACCACACTCCACGTACTTTGCAGATGATCAAAAACGCTGGCGTTCCAGTGGTCGAAACCATGGAATTGCCGCCACAACCGATTGATATGGCTGTGGGCTTGGATCATGAAGACGCTTCGTACAACGCGGTGAAACGTATGTTGGACGCTGGCAAACGCACCATTGTTTACTTTGGCGCGCGTTTGGACACGCGTACTAAACTGCGTATGCAAGGTTATGATCGCGCGATGAATGAAGCCGGACTCGAACCCAAACATGTGTTAACTGGCGTGCACTCCAGTTTCTCCCTTGCGCATGATTTGCTTGAACGCGCACTGGAAACGTACCCAACGCTCGACGGGGTATTCTGTACCAACGATGACATCGCAATTGGTACTATGCTGAGTGCGCAGCAACGTGGCATTCAAGTCCCGCAGCAATTAGCGGTGGTGGGTTATAACGCGTTGGATATCGGTCAGACCATCAGTCCGAAGCTGACCAGCGTTGATACGCCGCGTTTCCAAATTGGTGTAAAGAGTGCAGAGCTTTTAATTGCGCGTCTGAAAGGTGAAGCGCAAGAAGAAAAAGTGTTTGATATGGGTTATCAGATCACTTCAGGAGAGAGTGTTTAACTCGCAGTTAACCGCTCTTCGTATTCGCTCATCAATGGTATTGGCAGGTTAGGGTATGGCACATCAGCTGGATGCATTGGATCTCAACTTAATGCGTTTATTAAAAGCCGTGGTGGAAAACCGCAGCATCAAGCTGGCCGCAATGCAGCTTGGCATTTCTCAACCGAGCGCCAGCCGCGGCGTAATGAAGCTGAAGCAAGTGTTTGATGATCCGCTGTTTGTGCGTAAAGCGCATGGGGTAGAGCCATCTCCCATGGCGATTCGCCTTGCCGCCGAGTTCGATAACATGATTGCGCCACTAGAAAAAGTGGTGCAAGAGTTTGAAGTATTCGACCCTCAGCAATACCAAGGGCAGATCGCGATTGTAACCGACCCTTATTTGATGGATGAACAAGGGCAGCGATTGCTAACTGGCTGCCATCGAGCGTTCCCTAAAGCGCACTTTGCCTTTTCCAGTTGGAACAGTTACTCGCACGATGAAATGCTCGAAGGTGAGCACGATTACTGCATTCTTGACCAAGAGACCGAACTGTCGAAAGACATTTACATGCGCCCGTTATTCGTTGAAAAACGAGTGATTTTGGCGCGTAAAAACCATCCGACCTTGTCGAAAGTCAGCAATGATTGGGACACGGTCTCCAAGCTGCCCCTTGTTTCTTTGCCTGCGCCCGCGTCATATAAACCGCTTTGTACCGTGGAGTCCGAGTATCGCCGCATGGGCTATGAGCCCGTGGTGTTATTGAAATCCTATAATTTGCGCGTGGCTTGCCAAATGCTGCAAGAAACCGACGCAATTATGTATGCCAGTCAAAGCTCGGCATTGTTGATGCCGGAACTGGCGTCCTACGCAATGCCACTCGTCAACCGTGAGTTCAGTCAGTTTGTGGTCTCTGGCGGTTTCCTTCAAACCAACCGCAACCATCCTTTGCACAGACACCTGCATAAAGTGGTGCGACAAACCCTCAATACGCCGCTGATTTTTACGCAATGACGTCACCTTATGGCATCGGCTGAATGAGAGAGCAGATGCTTTAACCTTGCCAATATTGTGTGATTACATAGACAACTTACTTCTTAAGATATTCAAAAATGAATATCTCAATTACCTGTCTCTTTTTCCTACCCAGCGCTAACCTTATCTCAAATAGTCAGGAGAAGTGGCTAATTTTTATCTTTTTAACTTTTTGAATGTCGATACAGGTACGCGACATTCACCATTCTCCGTTATGCATTTTTTTAATTTCTGATGGAGGATTAATCATGCTAGTTGCACGTCTATTTTTATTGCTCGCCATCGTTGCCGAAGTGGCTGGCACCAGCACGATGTCTCTTATCGGACAAGGGCACGGGTGGTGGGGCTACATCGTAATGTATGTGCTGATCGCAATCTCTTACTACTTTCTCGCGTTTGCCGCGAAGAAAATATCGATCGGTGTGGTATACGCTGTCTGGGAAGGGTTGGGTATCTCGTTGATCACCGTGGTGTCGATCATCGCCTTTGATGCAAACTTAAACCATCAAGAGCTGTTTGGTTTGATGTTAGCCGTTGTCGGCATTGTGTGTGTGACGTTAGGGGAATCACATGATCAACCTAACGCCGAGAAAAACGCCGATAAACCGGCAAAAGAACGTTCATTTTCTGCTAGTACAAGGTGCGAATCATGAGTCAATTTTTTACGATGTCATTTGGATTTGTCGTGATGGCTGCCTTGGTCGATATCATGGCCAATATGGCGCTGACACGCTCAAAAGGTTTTAAATACAAAGGCTGGGGCATTGCGGCGATTGTGTTGGTACTGACAGCATTCACGCTGTTGGCACAAGCGGTTAAAGAGATCGACTTAGCCATTGCTTACGCCTCTTGGGGCGCGATTGGTATCTTGGGTACCGCAGTGGGTGGAGCCTTGCTGTTTAAGCAGAAACTCAAGCCAATCGGCTGGTTTGGTATCTTTGTGGTGATTGCTGCGGTCGTGGTGATGAAAACCGCTTAATCAAGCCAAACAAAAAACAACGAAGACAAATACAAAGAGCGGAGTATCAAACTCCGCTCTTTTTGTTTTTCTGGCTTACACAATGAAGCTTGCGCCTTCTTCTGCGCTAGAGACGTTTTGGCGGATCACGCTAAACAAGCCTCGTCCCCAGGTTTGTTGGGTAGATTCGGTGTCGAAATGAATCAACTCGCGACCAGTGGTATCGCTTAAGTTGTTCAGTTCACCCGTTTGGCAATCCAGACGAATCAAATCGCCGTTGCGCACCAAACCAATCGCGCCGCCACGAATGGCTTCTGGAGAAACATGAATCGCAGACGGAATTTTACCTGACGCGCCAGATAAGCGACCGTCAGTAACCAGCGCCACTTTAAAGCCCGCTTTTTGCACGTTACCTAAAATTGGCATCAGCTTGTGCAGTTCAGGCATGCCGTTTGCCGCTGGGCCGTTGTGTGTGACCACAACGATGCAATCTTTGTTCAGCTCACCACGTTTGTACGCGGCTTCCACTTCATGTTGGCATTGGAATACGATCGCAGGTGCCACAATCACGCGTTGCTCTTCTTTCACCGCAGACACTTTCACCACGGCTTTGCCCAAGTTGCCAGTCAATACGCGAGTGCCGCCAGTATTTTGGAAAGTGGCGTCTGGTTTGGCGATCACGTCACCGTCTTGGCTGCCTTGGCACGGTGTCCAAGTCAGTTGTCCATCGACAAGGCTCGGCAGCGTCATTTGGTCTTCAAATTTACCAAACACGGGTTTCACATCGCGATGCAAAAGTTCGGATTCGTTCAAGCGGTGCAATAACGCTGGCACGCCACCCGCGTCTTGGAACGCGTTCATATCGGCTGGTCCGTTCGGGTAAACGCGAGCTAACAAAGGAACCACATCCGAAAGATCGCTGATGTCTTGCCACGTGAGCAAGATGCCAGCAGCACGCGCCACGGCGATCATATGAATGGTGTGATTGGTGCTGCCGCCAGATGCAAGTAGAGCGATGATGCCGTTGACCAAGCTCTTTTCTGTGACCACCTCGGCCAGCGGACGGAAGTGTGCAGAACCCGCCGTCATTGAGGCGATTTTCAGAGCCGCGTGATCGGTTAACGCTTTACGCAGTTGGGTATGGGGATGAATGAATGCCGAACCTGGCAGCATCAAGCCCATGGCTTCGAACACCAACTGGTTGGTGTTGGCGGTGCCGTAAAACGTGCACGTACCCGCAGAGTGGTAAGCGCGACACTCCATATCCAGCAGAGCGTCTTTGCCGACTTCACCCGCTGCGTATTTTTGGCGCACGTCGACTTTCTCTTCGTTGCTGATGCCCGTAGCCATCAGACCCGCTGGTACAAACGCAGTTGGTAGGTGCGCGTAAGACAACGCGCCCATCAGTTGCCCCGGGGCGATTTTGTCACAGATGCCAAGCAGTAATGTGGCATCAAAGACATTGTGGCTCAAAGACAACGCCGTTGATTGCGCAATTAAGTCACGCGAAAACAGCGACATATCCATGCCGGCTTGACCTTGAGTCACCCCATCGCACATCGCTGGCACACAACCTGCGACTTGCGCTGTATGGCCGTAGTCCGCCAGCACTTGTTTGATTTGCGCTGGGTAGTCTTGGTACGGCTGGTGGGCGCTCAACATGTCGTTGTAGGCGCTGATCAGCGCGACATTGGCATGAGTAAAATCGAGAATATTTTTCTTTTCAGAAGAGCAAGAAGCGGCGACTGCATGGGCTAAGTTACCACAAGATAAACCAACACGGCCTTTGCCAGCTTCGGCTTGCACTTCGGTGCGAGCAAGAAACGCAGCGCGCGCTTCACGGCTGCGCTCGGTCAAACGTTGTGTGACCTCAAGAACAACAGAGTGAGTCATTACGCCACCTCGATCGCTTGCATTTTGATTAGCTCAGCGGCAGAGCGTTCCACCACGTCGCTGATGTCTCCGTTGATACTGACGATCAGAGTTTGAGGCTCGTTGTCTGGGCGCTCTAGCGTCTCGAATTGGCTCTTCACCATGTTTTCTTTCATGAAGTGGCCTTTGCGCATACGCATGCGATTAAGGATTAACTCCATATCGCCATCAAGGAACAGGAAGGTCACGTTGTCGTTGCCTTCGCGGATCTGATCGCGGTAAATCTTTTTCAGTGCTGAACAGACAATAATGCCGTGTTCGTTTTTGCTTTCTAGGCTGTACGCCGCATCACGAATGCGTTCTAGCCATGGCTTGCGATCATCATCGTTCAGAGGCTGGCCCGATGCCATTTTCTGAATGTTCGCTCGTGGATGAAGATCATCACCATCAATGAATTTACGCCCTAGCTTTTTCGCTAGATGCTCACCAATTGTGCTTTTACCACTAGCACAAACGCCCATAACGATGACACTACTACCAGCCATAACTTATCCTCATAACCAAATTTGCGCGTGATCTCAATTTTTGAATTCACTTTAAAATATGGGTTTATCTTATTCATGTTATCGGTAACATGTTACCGGTAACTGAAATAAATGTGAACCATAACACAAACAATAATTCTTAAAGGTGAACCTATGGAGCAATTAACCCAAGCCCCAGATCCTACGTTCCTACTGACGATTGCAGGCCTTGCCATTGCAGCGTTACTCGTTCTGATCATTAAACTGAAAGTCCATGCTTTTGCTTCCCTTACTATGGTGAGTTTAGGCACAGCAATCGCCACTGGCGTTCCTTCTGAGAAAGTCGTATCGACCATGATGGGCGGCTTCGGCGGCACACTGGCTTCCGTGGCATTGCTGGTTGGTCTTGGTGCGATGATCGGTAAAATTCTTGAAGTGACTGGCGGTGCGAAAGTGCTGGCAGACACTTTGATTGGTCGCTTTGGTAAAGAGCGCGCACCATTTGCTTTGGGCGTCGCTTCATTACTGTTTGGCTTCCCAATCTTCTTCGATGCTGGCCTTGTAGTGATGATGCCAATCATCCTAAGTGTGGCGGCTCGTTTTGGTGGCTCACCAATTAAATACGCGTTGCCTGCAGCTGGTGCTTTTGCGGTTATGCACGCGTTTGTTCCACCACACCCAGGTCCGGTTGCAGCGGCAGAATTCCTTGGCGCAAACATCGGTCTGCTATTGGTGGTGGGTATTCTGGTTGCTATTCCAACTTGGTACCTTGGCGCTTACCTATTTGGTTTGTACGCGGGCAAAAAATTCGATATCCCACTATCTAAAGCCTTCTTTAATGGCGAAGCGATGGTGGATGAGCGCAACGCACCAAAATTTGGCACGGTTATGACCATCCTTGTGCTGCCAGTCCTGCTAATCTGTTTGGATACGGTATTGAACACACTGGCGGTTGCAGGTTTGATTGATGGCAAAACGGCACTGGTTGAGTTCCTACGTATGCTAGGTAAAACCCCAGTCGCGTTGCTGATTACTTTGATTGTCTGTCTGGCTGTGTTTGCCAAAGACTACGGCATGGCAAAACTAGAAAAATTGTGTGGTGAGTCATTGGCTCCAATCTGTGGCGTTATCCTAGTAACGGGTGCTGGTGGCATGTTTGGCGGCGTACTGCGCTCAAGCGGCATCGGTGATGCACTGGCTGACGTTCTTACAGATACAGGTATGCCTGTGATTGTGGCGGCGTTTGTGATTTCAACCTGTCTACGTGTTGCTCAAGGCTCGGCAACGGTAGCGCTAACCACTACGGCGGCTCTTATCGCGCCAGTTGTGGCTGCATCAACAGGTTTGAGTGAACTAGACCTTTGCTTTATCGTAATCGCGATTGCGGGTGGTGCAACGGTACTGTCTCACTTCAATGACTCTGGTTTCTGGTTGGTCTCTCGTCTGCTTGAGATGGATGAGAAAACCACATTAAAAACTTGGACGGTAATGGAAACGTTACTTGGCGGTATCGCGTTTATTATCGTCGCAACATTAAGCTTTATTCTTTAGAGGTTCCCCATGACAACACTTGAACAACGATTAAGAGAAATCAAAATCGTCCCAGTTATCGCAATCAACGACGTAGCACACGCTCTGCCACTGGCAAAAGTGTTGGTAGAAAACGGTTTACCATGTGCGGAAGTGACATTCCGCACCGAAGCGGCGGCGGAGTCGATTCGCATCATGCGTGAAGCGTACCCAGAACTGTTGATTGGCGCGGGCACCGTTCTGACCACAGAACAAGTGGATATCGCAATCGAAGCGGGCGTGGACTTTATCGTTAGCCCAGGCTTCAACCCAACCACAGTGAAATACTGTCAGCAACGTGGCGTGACTATCGTACCGGGTGTAAACAACCCAAGCTTGGTTGAGCAAGCGATGGAAATGGGTCTGCGTACGTTGAAGTTCTTCCCTGCTGAGCCATCAGGCGGCGTAAACATGTTGAAAGCACTCACTGCGGTTTACCCAGTTGAATTCATGCCAACAGGTGGCGTAAGCCCATCCAATGTGGAAGATTACCTAGCGCTGAAATCGGTTGTAGCTTGTGGCGGTACTTGGATGGTGCCAACCGCAATGATGGACAACGGCGATTGGGAAGGCATTGCTGAATTGGTTCGTGCAGTTAAGTAAAACGCACAAACGGCTCCGAAATACCCCCGAACGTTAGAAAACGTGACACAAAAAAGGGTCATCAAGTTACTTGATGACCCTTTTGCTTTTTGGAATGAAACGGCTTTAGAAGTGATGCTTCATAAAGCGCTTAATAAAGCGAATGAAATCTGCTTCGGCTAGCTTCGCGCACTTCAATGTTTGGGCGTGAGACAATTCTACATCTCCCAAGCCTTCTGCCATGTTGGTGATCGCACACACTGCCAATACGGGTAAGCCGCAATGCGCCGCAGAAATCACTTCTGGCACGACCGACATGCCCACCACATCACCACCGATGATTTGCATCATGCGGATTTCGGCTGCGGTCTCAAAGTTGGGGCCTGTGTAAGAGACAAACACACCTTCATTCAGGTGAATGCCATTGGCTTTGCCGACTTCAAACGCTTCTGCGCGCAGGTCTTTGTCGTACGCATTGGCGAGGCTGAAGAACCTCGGGCCGTACTCTTCATCATTCGGACCGATCATTGGCGATTCAGGCATGGTATTGATGTGGTCATGAAATACCACCAGAGAACCGACGTCGATGCGTTCAGGGCGAAGTGAGCCGGCCGCGTTGGTGACGAGCAGAAACTCACAGCCCAGCTTTTTAAAGGTGCGCACGGGCGTTGTCATGACCTTCATTGAGCCGTGTTCGTAGTAGTGACCGCGACCTTTCATGCACACTACGTCTACGCCGCCCATGGTACCAAGCACCAACTCACCAGAGTGGCCTTGCACGGTGCTAACCGGAAACCCTTCGAGCTCTTCGTATGGAATGACCACTTTGTCTTGTAGCTCGTCTGCCAATACGCCTAAGCCAGAGCCTAAAATAAACGCTGCTTTAGGTTGGAAGTTTGGTTTGCGTTCGCGAATGGTTTGTAGCGCGCCGATTACTGGATCCTGATTCATGTTAGTCACCTTCTGGTTGTGTGTTGATTCCATTGTGTGACTTTCTGCGCTGGTTATCTTTGCTTTATTCGCTACTATCATCCTTAAAAAGAGGATGATGAAATTCGCTAGGACTCAATGCATGAAGTCAGAACCATTTGAGCGCGTGACGCTGAAGATGCTGCGTTACTTTTACGAGGTCGCACAAACCAAGCATTTCACTAAGGCGGCCGAGAATCTCAATATCACCAATTCGCCGTTGAGCAATCGCATCAAAGAGTTGGAAGAGGTGCTTAACGTCAAACTGTTTGAGCGTGATTCAAGAAACGTCATGCTGACGGAGGCCGGGCGATTGTTGGAGTCCAAATGCCAACTGATTTTTCAGACCTTGGATGTCTCGCTCAATCAAGTGCAGCAAGTGGGGTTGAACCAGAGAAATATCCTGCGAGTTGGTGTGGTAAGTAGCGCATTTTGGGGCGGATTTGATCGTCTGTTACAGCGTTTCCATGCTGAGCATGACACTTATCACGCCGACATTTTTGACCTCAACCCAGAGACGCAAAAGAAGCATCTGAGCGAGAAGAAAATTGATGTGGGCATTGTGCGTTTTGCCGATGCACTCAACATTTATCCGTATCAGTCGGTATCCTTGGGCAAAGATGTGTTTGTGGTGGCGGTGTCGGAGCAACATGAGTTAGCCAGCAAATCTTTGCTGCGGCTCCAAGATTTAAAGACGTGTGAGTTTGCGTTTATGAGTTTGGCGAATTCAGCCTCGGCAAACTTCATCATCAATGCCTGTCTGCAAGAAGGCTTTTCACCCCATATTGGCAAACAAGTGGTGGAGCCAAGCACCTTGATGGCGTATGTGGCAAACAGCAATACCGTGACGTTGGTGCCGTCGACGTTTTCTCAGCATCATTGGCATGGGATTCGTTTTATCAAGCTGAAAGAATCACTGCGTGCAGACTTGTGTCTGATTCATGACGGTAAGCAGGAGAGTGCTATCAAAGCCGAGTTTATTCGCACGTTATTGGAGAATGCGAGTTAAGCATGGGCTAACAAAAAAGGTCACCCTAAGGTGACCTTTTCAAATGATTCGCTGAAATCAGCAATGCGATTAGCGCGCAATTAACGCATCGTTACGAACTCTTCTGAGCCCGTTGGGTGGATAGCCACAACAGAGTCGAAGTCTGCTTTGGTTGCGCCCATCTTCATTGCTACGCCGAAGCCTTGGATCATTTCATCTACCGTGAAACCGATGCCATGTAGACCAACAACCGTTTCTTCTTCACCCGCACATACAAGCTTCATCTTACATGGTTGACGGTGCTTAGTAACGGCGGTGTACATCGCCGTGAAGCCAGATGTGTAGACTTTGATGTTGTCTTTGCCGTACTTCTCTTCCGCTTCTTGCGTTGTAAGACCGATAGTGCCGATTGGTGGGTGGCTAAATACCACAGTTGGTACCAAATCGTAGTCCATCTTCGCGTTTGGTTTGTTGTTGAACAAACGCTCAGAAAGTTGACGACCCGCTTTCACTGCTACTGGTGTTAGCTCGATACCGCCTTCCATGATGTCACCCACACAGTAGATGCCTTTCACGTTGGTTTCTTGGTATTCGTCTACCTTAATGTAGCCTTTTTCGTTCGTTGCAACGCCAGTTGACGCTAGGTTGATTGCGTCTGTTGCTGGGTGACGACCGATTGCCCAAATCAGTTGGTCAACGTTTTGGCTCTCACCGTTTTCTAGGTGCAGAGTTAGGCTGCCATCGGCTTCTTTTACCACTTCTTTTGGTACAGAATGGGGGTGCAGTGTTGGGCCTTCTGCTTCCATTACTTCAACCAACGTATCGATGATCATTGGGTCGAAGCTACGCAGTGGTGACTCTTTACGTACGAACAGGTGCGTTTCTGTACCTAGTGCGTGCAGTACGCCAGCAATTTCAACTGCGATGTAGCCAGCGCCGACAACCGCAACGCGTTTTGGTTGCTCTGCTAGGTCGAAGAAGCCGTTTGAATCGATGCCGTATTCAGCGCCTGGAATGTTTGGAATAGTAGGACGACCACCAACCGCGATCAGGATGTGATCCGCAGTATAATGTTCACCGTTTACTTCTACGGTTTTCTCGTCAACAAACTTAGCAAAGCCTTTAATCACGTTTACTTTGTTGTTGCCAAGAACGCGATCGTAAGATTGGTGAATACGACCAATGTACGCCTGACGGCTCTCAACCAGTTTGCTCCAGTCGAAACCTTTCACGTCGACATCAAAACCGTAATCTTCTGCGTACAGGTTCATTGCTTCTGCGATTTGTGCGCCGTGCCACATCACTTTCTTCGGTACACAACCTACGTTTACACAGGTACCACCGAGATCTTGAGCTTCGATTAGCGCAACTTTCGCGCCGTACATCGCCGCACGGTTTGCAGATGCGATGCCGCCACTGCCGCCACCGATACAGATATAGTCAAAATGAGTCGCCATTACTTTCTCCAAGAGCTTATAAATTTTATCTGGTACATAGATAGATTGGGATGACCTTGCCTGAACTCAATGCCACCGCTATCCCACTATCATAAATCGAATGTAACGAATTCCTAAATGGGAAAAAGTGACATTGCTTATGACAAATAGCGATGAGAGGTATAAAAAGAAGAATAAGCGCGATCAGACTGCGGGTTTGAGAGCATAAAAAAGCGCAACGAGAATGTCGTTGCGCTGAGAGGTTTCGGAGCAGAAGTGCTTACTCTGGCACAATCCAGTCCACTTTCCAGTGGCCGGTGGCTGGTGCGATCGCGTCTTGTAGGAATGGCAGAATTTCTTTCATCTGGCTTTCCAGTTTCCACGGTGGGTTAATCACAATCATGCCGGATGCCGTCATGCCGCGCTCGTTGGTATCGGGTGCGACACCCAATTCGATTTGCAGAATCTTACGAATGCCGAGGCTCTCTAGACCTTCAATCATGTCTTCGATGTCGTGACGGTTTACCACTGGGTACCAAATCGCGTAGATGCCCGTTGCCCAACGTTTGTGGCTTTGGTAAATCGCTTGCACCACATCGCGGTACTCTTTAGCTAGCTCGTATGGCGGGTCAATCAGCACCAAGCCACGACGTTCTTGCGGCGGTAGGCTGCCTTTTAGACGCTTAAAGCCGTCTTCTTTGTAGATGCTGACTTGGCGGTCGCGATGGAATTCTTGCTCCAGCAATGGGTGATCGGCTGGGTGCAGCTCTGTCAGTACCATGCGGTCTTGTGGGCGGATTTGCGCACGCGCCACACGCGGTGAGCCTGGGTAGTAGCGCAGCTTATCGCCGTTGTTGAGTGCTTTGATGGCATCGATGTAGCTTTTGATGTCTTCAGGAATGTTTGGGTTATCCCAAATACGTGCGATGCCTTGTTTGTATTCGCCCGTTTTCTCAGACCATTCGTGAGTCAGATCGTAACGGCCCACACCCGAGTGGGTATCGTGATAAACGAATGGCTTATCTTTTTGTTTCAGCGCATCAAGAATGAGGCTTTGAACGATGTGTTTGACCACGTCGGCATGGTTGCCAGCGTGGAAGCTGTGGCGGTAACTTAACAAATTAAACTCTCGAA
The DNA here is from genome assembly GCF_043106015.1 of Vibrio sp. GLN_1. NCBI lineage: Bacteria > Pseudomonadati > Pseudomonadota > Gammaproteobacteria > Vibrionales > Vibrionaceae > Vibrio > Vibrio sp. GLN_1. The sequence continues at coordinate 488,601 of NZ_JBICMD010000017.1, read as the reverse complement.
ACACTCTTTGGCTGAGTGTGGTCTGTGATTTCAGATACAATAAATTTTCGCTGTGTTGAGGGTATTATACCCAACATCCTTGCAGATGCAGAATCTCCGTTTGATTTTGCGCGACTTAAAATGCACTCGCTATTGAAATCTCTTTAAGTCACCCATACTTACTAAACATATTGAACCTAAGTGGGATCGCGGTGCTCCAATAGAGTGCTCTGCCACTTAGGCAGAATAAGACTCAAGGACAGAGCAAGCTCTCGTTGATCATCCGGTCATCGCAGCATAGAGAAAGGGAACGGAGCTCCCCCAATCCATGTTGTCGGCTTACTTGTGCATTGGGTCCGCCTATTTTATGGGCAGTCAAAGAGCCAAAACACAAAAGGAATTATTCATGTCTAATCCACTTCTAACGTTTACGGACCTACCTCCGTTTTCGCAAATCAAACCAGAACACATTAAACCTGCTGTCGAGCAGGCGATTGCAGATTGTCGCGCCAAAGTTGAAGAGGTGCTGAAAGACAACACCAACCCAACTTGGGAAAATGTGATTGCTCCTCTAGAAGAAATTGATGACCGTCTGAGCCGCATTTGGTCGCCAGTTGGTCACATGAACTCTGTGGTGAACAGCGAAGCTCTGCGCGAAGCGTACGAAAGCTGCCTACCAATTTTGTCGGAATACGGCACTTGGGTTGGTCAGCACAAAGGCCTGTATGAAGCGTACAAAACCATCAAAGCGAGCGAAGAATTTGCAACGCTAACGCGTGCCCAGCAGAAAACCATCACCGATGCGCTACGTGACTTCGAATTGTCGGGCATCGGCTTGCCATCAGACGAGCAGCACCGTTACGGCGAGATCAGCAAACGCATGTCTGAACTGAGCTCTAAATTCTCCAACAATGTGCTGGATGCCACCATGGGTTGGACCAAGCACATCACGGATGAGAAAGACCTCGCGGGTATGCCAGAGTCAGCGTTGGCAGCAGCGAAAGCTGCCGCAGAAGCAAAGGAGCTCGATGGCTACCTGATCACGCTGGATATCCCATCTTACCTACCTGTCATGACGTACTGCGACAACCAAGAGTTGCGTAAAGAAGTGTACGAAGCGTACGTGACGCGCGCTTCTGATCGTGGTCCAAACGCAGGCAAATGGGACAACTCAGAAATCATTACTGAGCAGCTAAAACTGCGTCATGAAATCGCACGTATGCTGGGCTTCAACACCTTCAGTGAGAAGTCGTTGGCGACGAAAATGGCAGAAACTCCGGCTCAAGTGCTTGGCTTCCTAAATGACTTAGCGACACGTGCGAAACCGCAGGGTGAACGCGAAATTGAAGAGTTGCGTCAGTTTACTAAGGGCGAATTTGGCGTTGAAGAGCTGAACGTGTGGGATATCGCTTACTACAGCGAGAAGCAAAAACAGCACTTGTTCCAAATCTCGGACGAAGAGCTGCGCCCATACTTCCCAGAATCAAAAGTCGTGAGCGGTCTGTTTGAAGTACTAAACCGCGTGTTTGGCATGACCGTTACTGAGCGCGAAGGCGTAGACACTTGGCACGAATCTGTGCGTTTCTTCGACATCTTTGACGCTGAAGGCACACTACGTGGCAGCTTCTACCTAGATCTCTACGCTCGTGAACACAAACGTGGCGGCGCGTGGATGGATGACTGTCGTGGTCGTCGTATTACGCTATCTGGCGAACTGCAAACGCCGGTTGCGTACCTAACCTGTAACTTCAACCGTCCAGTAGGCGACAAGCCAGCACTGTTTACGCACGATGAAGTTGTGACACTTTTCCATGAATTTGGTCACGGCATCCACCACATGCTGACGCAGGTAGAAACAGGCGCGGTATCAGGCATTAATGGCGTACCTTGGGATGCGGTTGAGCTACCAAGTCAGTTCTTAGAAAACTGGTGTTGGGAAGAAGACGCGCTGGCGTTCATTTCTGGTCACTACGAAACGGGCGAGCCGCTACCAAAAGTGATGCTAGACAAAATGCTCGCGGCGAAAAACTTCCAATCTGCGATGGGTATTTTGCGTCAGCTAGAATTCGGCTTGTTCGACTTCACGCTTCATACTGAATATGACCCAGAAGTGGGTGCACGTGTGCTGGAAACCTTGGCAGAAGTGAAAGAGAAAGTGGCAGTTGTTCCAGCGGTTGAGTGGTCGCGTTTCTCACACAGCTTCGGTCACATCTTCGCTGGTGGTTACAGCGCGGGTTACTACAGCTACCTATGGGCAGAAGTGTTGTCGTCAGACGCATTCTCTCGTTTTGAAGAAGAAGGTATCTTCAACAAAGAGACGGGTCAAAGCTTCCTGAACAACATTCTAGAAATGGGTGGCAGTGAAGAGCCAATGGAGCTGTTTAAGCGCTTCCGTGGTCGTGAACCACAAATCGATGCACTGCTGCGCCATTCGGGTATTGCGGCGTAAATTGAGCAAAAAACACCAAGGCCAACCGTTCGGTTGGCCTTTTTTGTACATTTTTTATAAAAAATTTTACGGATTCACGTTGCGGTTGATCGGGTTTTGCAACGATATCAATGTCTCCGTGGACTGAACCTCATCAATGGCTTGCAGCTTATCAATCAGCACAAATTGCAGTTCTTCAATCGATTTGCACATCAATTTGACGAATATGTTATACGCGCCTGTGGTGTAGTAAGCTTCCACTACCTCATCGAGAGCATTGAGTTTTTCTAACGCGGAGTGGTAGTCACGCGCCGCGTTAAGGTTAATACCAATAAAGCAACACACATCGTAGCCGAGCTTCTTGGTATTTACGATCACCTCCGTACCCTCGATTATGTCAGCCGATTTCATTTTCTCGATACGCACATGAATGGTGGCAGGGCTGACATCGAACTGCTTAGCCATTTCGGCGTAAGGCGTTCTGGCGTCTGCCATAAGTGTTTTTAAGATTGCGCGGTCAAGGTCGTCGAGTTTCGGCAGGCTCGCATTCATACTATTATTTCCGTTGGGTATGAGAGTTACGTCTCTTTTATACTCACAGCGGACACGATTCACAAGGTTTGGCAGGGGTAACTGCGGGTTAACTCCGATGCTATGGAGAGAATGTGCAGCGTTTTCTGATTTTGGTCGCCTTATTCTGGAGTGCATGTGCCTGGAGTGAACTGACACTTGCTCAAGAGCCGAAGGTGCTTGTCGTCCATTCTTATCACCAAGGATTCTTTTGGACGGACTCCATTCAGCGCGGGATCGATCAACAACTCGATGACCGCGAGATGGACATGCGCGTCTTATACTTGGATTCCAAGCGCAACCAGAGCGAGCAGTTTTTTACCCAGCTCGAATCACTCTATCGCACCAAGTTGAGCGATGAGCGTTTTGATGCCATTTTGGTGACGGACAACAATGCATTGGAATTGATGCAACACTTGGCGCCGCTGATCAAAGACACGCCAGTGATTTTCTGTGGCATCAACAATTACCGTCCTTCCTTTCATCAATCACTTAACGCAACCGGCGTGATTGAGAACGTCGATTTAGAAGCGAACTTAGCGCTGATCGAGCGTTTGCATCCAGACAACAAGCAGATTTACATCATCAGTGACCATTCGGTGACTGGTGCGATACTTCGCGACGAGATTGACGATTTTATCCAACAACATGACCGTTATCGCAACAAGATCACTCAACTTGTCCCTGACAATGTTGAAGCATTGAAGAAAAAAATCGCTCAACTCAATAAAGAAAATGTGGTGCTGTTTTGGACTTACTACCGCGACAAAGATGGCGTGGTCGGCAGCGAACGTGACTGGATTCAGATCAACAAGGCCTCCAACGCGCCATTGTTTATGGTACACGACGTAGGTTTGGGTCATGGCGCGGTGGGCGGCGTGATTCAAAGCGGTTATCGCCAAGGTGTTGAAGCGGCTAGATTACTTGAACAGGTGCTCGACCACCCACAAGAACCGTTACCTCCGGTGGTGAATGGCGATTCTGAAATCAAGCTCGATTACCAAGCGGTCGTGCGCTGGGGGTTGGGCGCCGAGCAAGAATCCTCGGCGGTCTTTTTTAATAAGCCGATGGAATTTTCGGAGCGTTTCGCCAAAGAAATTCGCTTGTTTGGCAGTTTGTTCGTGTTGATGCTGGTGGCCATTTTGCTACTGAGCTACTACTTGCAACGCATTCGTCGCAGCGAGACGGCTGCTCGTGAAAGCCAGGCGATTTTAGAGTCCATTTTTGACCAAAGTATGCAGTACATGGGGATTTTGGATAAACATGGTTTGCTTAAATCTGGCAACGATCGTCTGCAATCTTTGCTCTATCATCAGGAATTACGCTTAGATAAGCCACTTTGGTTACATCAAAACTGGAGTGAGCAAGCACGCCACGCGATCGCCGATTATTTTGACGCACCGCAGCAACAAGTTTCGACATTTGAAGCCGAAATCTGGAGCAAAGAGCACGGCTCTATGGTACTCGAAATTTCCTTAAAGCCGTTCTCCCAGCAGGTAGGCAAACAAAAGCAGTATCTGTTTGAGGCGCGTGATATCACCAGCCGTAAGTTGATGGAAGATAAGCTCTATCAGCGTGAGTCGAGCTTGCGTAATTACTACGAGCAGCAGCCCGTGATGATGGTGACGCTCGACAGCCACAACCGCATCCAAGAAGTGAACCGATTCGCGCAGCTGTTATTGGGCTACGAGCCGATTGAGATGCTCGGCCATCGCCTGCGAGAGTTCTATCTTGATGATAAAGCACTGTTCCCACGCCAGGTGTTGTTGCAACCGAGTCATCAAGTTCATGATGTATGGCGACGTGAAATCGAGTATCGCCATGCTGACGGGCACAGTGTTTGGGTACGCGAAAACATTCGACCGCTCAACGATTCCGATCAGTTGCTGATTGTGGGTGAAGACATTTCAGAGACCAAACTTTTGGCTGAGAAGTTAGAGTATCAGGCGCGTTATGACTTATTGACGGGGACATACAACCGCAACCACTTTGAGTTGGAGTTGAAAACTGCGCTGCGTGAAGTGGATAGCCACCGCCGAGTGCATGCGATGTTATACCTCGATCTCGACCAGTTGAAAGTGCTTAATGACACCGTTGGGCACGATGCGGGCGATGCCGCGATTCAATTTTGCGCCAGCATGTTGGAAGAGGTGCTGCCATACAATTCCGTGCTTGCGCGAATGGGCGGCGATGAATTCGCGGTGCTACTGAAAGATTGCGACGAGTATGGCGCAATCAATATTGCGAAGGTGATTATCTCCACATTGGGTGAGCACCTGTTTATCTGGGAAGACACACGCTTATTCATCAGTTGCTCGGTCGGCATTCGTATCATCGACCACACGGCAGAAACGCCGCAAATGGTGCACGCGCAAGCAGATTCGGCGTGCCATGCGGCGAAAGAGCAGGGGCGTAACCGTTACAATCTATTCAGCTTAGATAATGAAGAGTTGCAGCGTCGCCAGATGGAAATGCAGAGCGTCAACTTGGTGCACGAGGCGTTATCCAATCAGCGCTTGGAGCTGTTTGCTCAACGAGTGATGAATTTGCAGTCGCCAGAGTCGCTGATGTATTTTGAGATTTTGGTGCGTATTCGTGACGCGCAGGGTAACTACGTCTCTCCGGCGATTTTCATTCCCGCTTCCGAGCGTTATAACATTGCGCATTGGATTGATAAGCAGGTGATCAACCAAGCGCTTGAATGGTTTGAACAGCGACCAGACGTAGTGGAAAAGTTGGGGCGTTGCTCGATAAACCTTTCTGGTCAATCCATGGGGAATCAGGAATTTATCGATTTTCTCTTCGAACGATTGAAAAACTCGACCATGCCGTGCGAAAAAATCTGTTTAGAAATCACAGAGACGGCGGCCATGGGCAATTTAGATCAAGCCATCGACTTTTTCACCCGAGCCAAATCGCTCGGCTGTATGATTGCGCTGGACGATTTTGGCTCGGGCTTGTCGTCTTTTGGTTACTTGAAGAAACTTCCTGTAGATATCGTGAAAATTGATGGCCTTTTCGTGCGAGATATCGACGTGAATGAAATGGACCGAGTGATGGTTCGCTCCATTAACGATTTGGCGAAGCAGCTTGGCAAAGTTACGGTGGCGGAATTTGTCGAAAACGAACAAGTCATGCAACACTTGATCGACCTTGGTGTGGATTACGGGCAAGGTTATGGCATTGGTCACCCGAAACCGTTGGCAGAATTGGTCGAGAATCTCTCTTCGCTTTAACCTTGGCATCTCGCCGCCAATCTAGCTTTTAGAGGTAACTTGGGTATACACTCAGCGCCAGTTACCTCGATTTTTATTGGAGCCTCCTTTTGCAACTGCAATTGATCTGTGAAGACCCGTCTCAACAATCTCAACTCGACGAACTGGCTGCGCGTTGGCAGCTTTCTCACACTGACGAGAGCGACTTTGCTTTGGTGCTGACTGCGGAGCGTTTAGAGCTGCGTAAAGTCGATGAGCCTAAGCTCGGTGCGATTTTTGTCGATTTGATTGGTGGCGCGGTGGGTCATCGCCGTAAATTCGGTGGCGGTAAAGGGCAAGCGATCGCAAAAGCCGCAGGCTTGAACAAAGGTGCGACCCCAACCGTGTTAGACGGCACGGCAGGCCTTGGTCGTGATGCGTTCGTGCTCGCATCGCTAGGTTGTAAAGTGCAGATGGTCGAGCGTCACCCAGTCGTGGCGGCCTTGTTGGATGATGGCTTGGCTCGCGCGAAACAAGACCCAGAAATCGGCTCGTGGGTATCTGAGCGTATGTCGCTGATCCATGCCTCCAGCCATGACGCGCTGGATCAACTGGCGCAAAACCGCGAGTTTGTGAAACCGGATGTGGTGTATCTCGACCCGATGTACCCGCACCCAGAAAACAAAAAGAAATCCGCGTTAGTGAAAAAAGAGATGCGCGTCTTCCAATCTTTGGTGGGAGCGGATTTGGATGCCGATGGATTGCTCGAACCTGCTCTGGCGTTGGCAACGAAACGCGTGGTGGTTAAGCGCCCGGACTACGCGAATTGGTTGAACGAGCAAAAGCCAAGTATGGCGATTGAAACCAAAAAGAACCGTTTCGACGTCTACGTCAAAGCCTCGATGGCATAACCTCCTGACTCGCAAAAACTTCTCGTCACAGCATTGAACCAAGTGCTGTGACGCTGCCATTCTTTCCTGCACACTATTGATAGTTTTCACTTGCTAATTCGACACTCTGACTGTATATCTAACTAAGAATTATTATTATTTCACTTGTTGTGATGCTGTCGATAATTGGGAAGCTGGAGTAGTCGAATGTCTAAACGCTTATGTAAGATGAACCGCAAACAAATTGCGGCCAACTTGGGTGACATTCACCGTTTGGTCGTCGCACCTAAGTTCGTTTGTCGCTCTTGTGCACGCTCTTCCGCTTCTAAAGACTCATTGTGTAAGCCTGCCGCAATTCCTCCACAAAAATGCCAAGACAAGCCGTTAAACGAGCAACAAGTATGTGGTCTGTTAGCTGAAGCGCTGCCTGCGCAATCCATTTCCGTCACGCCAAAACACAGTGCAGAAAAGGCGGCGATCGTGAAACGTGTGGTCGAGCGAGTGAAAGAGAAGAAACAAGCTGCGAAAGTGGTGACACCAGTGTCGATGGCGGCTCCTGCACTGTTTGATTTGGCCGATAAAAAAGCGCTTAAGAAAGCGAAAAAGGCACTGAAAAAACACTACAAACAGCAGAAAAAGCTGCTAAAAGTGGCAAAAAAGCAGCAGAAGTTGCTCAAGCGTCAACGCAAACTGGAAGCCCGCAATGCGAAGTTGGAAGTGTTGTTACCAACGCCGCCTAATGCGTTGATGGGCGTAAGCTCGCAAGCCAAAGTGCATTAATTGAATTAAAAAAACGCTCTCCAGTTGGAGAGCGTTTTTTATTGCTGGAATATGTGTTGAGAAAGGCGCGCTACTTATTGGCATAGCTCATTTCAACGCGTTTTTTCACCCACGTTTCGTTAATCCATAGCGATAGCATGATGATCGCGCCGCCAATCGCGAGGCGCACGATGTCGACGTCTCGGTTCCAAATTACGATATTCACAATTAAGCCTGCTGGCACTAACGCGTTGTTCATTACCGCTAACGCGCCGGCATTCACTAAGGTTGCCCCTTTGTTCCACGCAAAGTAACCAAAGCCTGATGCAATCAAACCAAGGTAGGTCAAAATGCCCCATTGGGTTGCGGTGGTTGGCAGTTTGTCGAGGTTGCCCATGAGTGCGAAAGCCACGGTTGCTACACAAAGCGCCCCCAAGTAGAAGTAACCAAACACGGTGTGCTGTGGTAAATCGACGGGCTCACTTTCCATGATGTATTTGTAGCCCACCTGACCGATGGCAAAACAGAGGTTTGCCCCTTGCACGACCAAAAAGCCCATTAGGAAGTTTTCGTTAATGCCAGCGAATTTGATCCATGCCGCACCCGCGACTGCGATCAGCGCGGTGACTAAATACCAAGGCGAAAAACGACCTTTCAGGAAGTCGTAAATCAGCGTCACATAAATCGGTGTGAATACAGTGAACAGCAACACTTCTGGAACAGAAAGGAGTAAGAAAGACTGGTAGTAGAAGCAGTACATCAAACCGAGCTGAAAGCCGCCGACGATCATCAGTTTCGCGATCAGAGATTTGCTTACGCCGCGGAATTTAAGGAAAGGAATGAATACAACGCTGGCCAGTGCCACACGCATGAACACGGAGAACCAAGAATCAACCTGACCAGCAAGGTAAACGCCGATCAGGCTGAATGAAAATGCCCAAAGCAGGGTAACTGCGGATAGATAAGCCATAGATGAGAATCTTTATCAACAACAAATGTGCCCGCAGTCTAACCAAGTTTTAACGTCGCGCCAATCAGTCTTTTAGCGGTACGACCAGCATATCGACTGGTGAACAGTTAATCAGTTGACGAGTTGAAGAGAGAATCTTGCTCCAGAAATCTTGGTGATGACCACAAACCACTAAATCGATACTGTAATCTTTGATGGTGTCGCACAACTCGTTACTTAAATCACCACTGCCGACTAAAGTATGAGTGATTGGGTATTGAGCGTACTCCGCAAAGTTTGCCAATTGGGTACGAGACGCTTCCATCGCTTGATGCTGCGCTTCTGCCATGTTGATATCGATAAGCCCGGTGTAGAGCTCTGCGTAATTCACGTCGATGTGAATAAAAGAGACTTTCGCATCCAGAGGTTTAGCCAGTGATACGGCTTTCTTAATCAACACTTTACTGTCGTCTGAAAGGTCGACTGCCACAAGTATGTGTTTGTAACTCATATTGCTATCTCCTTGTAAGGTCGTATACCTAAGCAACCTCGAACTGACCTCAGTGCCAAGGCCCTGACTTCGGCATTTATGAAGTCACTTGGGTATAGTTTCAGATTAGCACTAACCCTTGAGAAATTTTGCCGAAGTGATCTCATATCATTATTGTAGGTACAAAGTCTTGTCTCAGTAATCATGTTATAGTGGTGTAAAACGCATGCACATAAATAGGAGTTAACATGCTGTCTCAAACTATGGTCGAACAATTGAATGAGCAAATTAACCTAGAATTTTTCTCATCCAATCTATACTTACAAATGAGTGCTTGGTGTGAAGACAAAGGTTTTGAAGGTGCGGCTGAATTTTTACGTGCACACGCCGTAGAAGAGATGGAGCACATGCAACGCCTGTTCACGTATGTGAGTGAAACTGGCTCAATGCCTATCCTAGGCGCGATTGAAGCACCAAAACATGATTTCGCAAGCCTAGGTGATGTTTTCCGTGAAACCTACGAACATGAGCAAATGATCACGGAAAAAATCAATAAATTGGCGCATGTTGCATTTACAAGCCAAGACTACTCAACGTTTAACTTCCTACAGTGGTACGTGTCAGAACAGCACGAAGAAGAGAAGTTGTTTAAAGGGATTTTAGATAAGATCGAATTGGTTGGTGAGGACGGCAAAGCATTGTTCTTCATCGACAAAGATCTAGCTCAAATGGCGAAAGAAGGTTCATCTTCAATCATGGGTGCTCCAGCTGCGTAAAGCGTTCTCAACGCAATAAGTAGCGGTTAAAAGACGAAGCATTGATCGTCTTTTTCTCTTGAGCATTGTTGAAGATGTAGGGAGGAAAAGATGATCAGTGGAGACACAATCTTATTTGCGCTAATGGTAGTAACGGGGGTCAATATGATCCGTTATCTCACCGCTCTTCGTTCTCTTATTTACATCATGCGTGAAGCGCACCCATTGTTGTATCAACAAGTGGATGGCAATGGTTTCTTCACCACTCACGGTAACGTCACCAAACAGGTGCGTTTGTTCCACTACATTAAAAGCAAAGAGTATCACCATCACCATGATGAGATATTCACAGGTAAGTGTGAACGGGTGCGTGAGTTGTTTGTGCTATCAACCGCGTTGCTTGGTGTTACCCTACTGGCGGCCTTCATCTTGTAGGTCTTTCCAGCTAAGCCGTACTAGGCGATGCTTGGAATTTAAGCGCTTTTCCCTTTCGACATTTGTCGGTAGAATGGCGCTCTTAGAAAGCAAGGATGTGCAATAAGCACATCCTTTTTTATTGTTTTGGATTTTGGATAGAGCCTAAGAGCGACCGATGAGTAAGAAATTTGATGTTGTTGTAATTGGCGCGGGAGCCGCGGGTTTGATGTGTGCTGCAGAAGCAGGCAAGCGCGGACGCAGTGTGCTTGTGCTGGATCATGCCAAAAAGCCAGGACGTAAAATCCTTATCTCTGGTGGTGGCCGCTGCAACTTCACTAACTACGACGTATCAGCCAGCAACTACCTATGCCAAAACCCACACTTCGTGAAATCGGCGCTGTCGCAATACACCAACTGGGATTTCATCTCCATGGTCAGCAAACACGGCATCGAGTTTGAAGAGCGCGACCACGGCCAATTGTTTTGTGTCGATGCCTTTACCGCCAAAGACATCGTGAAGATGCTGCTGGCCGAGTGTGACATGCCAAACATTCAACAGCGTTACCAATGCGATGTGCACACCATTGAGAAAACCGAAGAAGGCTTTCGTCTGCACGCGGGTACTGAGCCCGTTGAGTGCGAATCTTTGGTGATTGCGACCGGTGGCCTTTCCATGCCAAAGCTGGGCGCGACGCCATTTGGTTACAAAGTGGCTGAGCAGTTTGGTCTGCCAGTAATCCCTACTACGGCGGGACTTGTGCCATTTACGCTGCACAAAGAAGATAAAGAAGATTTCGCTGAACTGTCTGGCATTGCTGTGCCTGCGGAAATTACCGCCGAAGACGGCACCATGTTCAAAGAAGCGCTGTTGTTTACTCACCGCGGCTTATCGGGCCCTTCGGTTTTGCAAATTTCCTCTTTCTGGAAAGCGGGTCAGAAAGTTTCTATCAACTTAGTTCCTAACGAAGACATCGCTCTGCTGCTCGAGCGCAGCCTTGAGAAACATCCAAATCAATCGCTAAAGAACACCCTAGCAAAAGTGCTGCCAAAGCGTTTAGTGGAAGTGCTGATTGAGCGTAAAGAGCTGATGGATAAACCTCTCAAGCAGTTCAACCCGAAAGAGCTTGCTAGCGTGGTGGAGCGTTTAGAAAACTGGTCAATCGCACCTAATGGCACCGAAGGCTACCGCACGGCGGAAGTGACTTTGGGTGGTGTAGATACCGATCACCTGTCTTCTAAAACCATGGAATGTAAAAACATCAAAGGCTTGTACTTCATCGGAGAAGTGATGGATGTGACCGGTTGGTTAGGTGGCTATAACTTCCAATGGTGCTGGTCGAGTGGTTTTGTGGCAGGTCAGTGGGTGTAATCCAGCGCTGCATGCAAAGATAGAAAGAGACGACGAAAAAGAGCACTGAATTGAATTCAGTGCTCTTTTGCTATTTGCGGTGTGTTTACTCGTCTTGATACTTTTCGAGCTTGTTGTACAGCGTTTTAACGCTGATACCCAGCTCCTGAGCCGATTCCGTTTTGTTGCCTTGATTCTCTTCAAGCGTATTGAGAATAGCGGCTTTTTCCAGCTCTTCTAACGATACGCCAGCAGGCACCATATCTTCTAATCGGGTGCCAGTTTCTAGTGGCGGCGTATCGAAAATCAGATGTTCATCTTTAATGGTATCGTCGGCGAGAATGAACGCTCGCTCGATGGTGTGTTTGAGTTCTCGAACGTTGCCAGGCCAATCGTGCATGGCGATTTTTTGGATTGCCGAGTCGAGAATCGTCTTGGTTTTGGATTCGTTAGCGTTGCGGTGCGCAATAAAGTGTTTGGCTAATCCGACGATGTCTCCGCCACGTTCGCGCAATGGTGGAACGGTTAGCGGAAAGTGAGATAGCCTGAAAAATAGGTCTTCACGCAGAAATTGTTCTTCGATCGCGACTTTAGGATCGCGGTTGGTCGCCGCGACGATGCGGGTATTGGCGATGTGGACGGTATTACTGCCCACTGGGCGGTATTCGCCAGTTTCTAGCACACGCAGCAGTTTCACTTGATGCTCGATCGGCATCTCCGTAATTTCATCCAAAAACAGCGTGCCGCCTTCCGCTTGCTTAAATACCCCTTGGTGAGTTTTGTTCGCGCCAGTAAATGCGCCTTTTTCGTGGCCAAACAGTTCGCTATCGACCAGTTCTGGGCTAATGGCACCACAGTTGATGGCAATAAAAGGTTGCTGCTTACGCTCGCTGGCGAGATGGATGGTTTGTGCCACAAGCTCTTTACCCGAGCCACTTTCACCAACAATCAATACGTTGGCTTCGGTTTTTGCGACACGGCGGATCATGCGGTACAGCTGGTGCATCGGAGAAGATGAGCCAACTAGCAGACCAAACTGATCCAAATCGCTGGTGGCGACTTTACGTCCTTGCTCCTGCTTGTGTTGATAATACTGGCTCACTTCGGTCAGCGTATCAGACAGGATGGTGAGATCGACGGGTTTTCTGTAGTGAAAAATGGCACCTAGGTTCATCAGTTTATCGAGGTTCTCGTTAGGCGCGCCTGAACTGATGATGATTAAGTCCATGTCGTAAATGGCTTCGATATCGGAAAGTCGCTGGTAATCAGCGTGAGTGAAATGCGCCACTTCGACAATCGCGACATCCGGTCGAACGTCGACGAAGTGATCAATCCAATCATCGTCCGTTTCTGTGTCATACAAACGGAACTTATGTAATTCCTGACAAGAAGCGATAGCCTCTTTGAGGGCGGGGTCTTGTATTCTTAGAAACAGGCTTGGCAGTGACATAGAAATGTCCTCTTCACTATAACAGAAACAATGTACGTGTATTATTTAAGCTGTACAAGACAAAATATTGTCAAAGTCTGTTTAGAATCTGGTTGGTTATTAATATAGTGAGATCAACAGCAAACTATATATCCACATCGTTTTTCTTTCCTTATTTGTTGTGTGGAATTGTAATCCTTAGAAATTAATCTCTCTTGATGGTTTTTGCGTACAAAAATAAACGAAAGGATGAGGTGTTATTTCTTCTCTATTTATCTTTTCTTCTTCAATGATTAAAAATTACATTTCTTCTGTGTAAATTATTCACGAATGGTTTCTTTCTCATCTTAAATATAACGGCTGTTTTTAAATAAACGCTTTAAAAATAGTTACTTATAAAGTTGGCACATGCTTTGCTCTATTAGAACTGCAACGTCAATATAGGAGAATTACCATGAATAACATCGCAGCTAAAATTGTACTTACTTCAGTTCTTGCAACGTCATCTACCGCAGTATTAGCCAGTGATAAATGGGAAAAAGAATCCATGGACGCTTGGCTAGATGGTAAAGCAGAAACCACCTTACTGCTTAATAGCAACCTGAACTCTTTTGATATCAACACTGATGTTGAAAATCAGGTGGTTACGCTGACAGGTTCGGTCAATAACGATTTGGAAAAGTCGCTGGCAGAAGAGTTGGTTTCAGGCCTTGATGGTGTGAAAAAAGTAAATAACGAGCTAACGGTAGTGAGTGAAAATAAACAAGATGCCGATTCTGATACATTTGCTGCATTAACGGATTCAAAAATTACTACTATTGTGAAAACTCGTTTACTGATGGATACCAGCGTTAGTGGTACAGACATTGATGTCACCACAGAAAATAAAACCGTAACCTTAACCGGTAAAGTGAACTCAGATGCCGAGCACGATCTGGCATTATCGATTGCAAATAATACCAACGATGTAAATAAGGTTGTCGATAAGCTTGAAGTCGTTCAGTAATAACTAATATTGAGCTTTCACTTTAAAAAATAAGGAGACAACACCATGGTTCGTTGGATGTTTATTTTCCTTGCTTTGGCTCTCGTTTCAGCGGTGCTCGGATTTAGTGGTATTGCCGGTGCTGCCGCAGCTGTCGCGCAAGTGATATTTTATCTGTTCCTGTTGTCATTAATTGTATCAATAGTATTTGTGATACTTGGAAAGAAAAACGTAAATAGATAGGAGTTAGCATGCGAGTTACGTCATTTATTTATCGTATCGCCGCAGTATTTGGTTTGGTATTTGCTTTAGCGGCGTGTAGTGATGAAGGGCCAATGGAAAAAGCGGGCAAAAAATTGGATGAGACTGCGGAAGAAGCGCAAAACGCCATTGAAGATGGTTGTGAAAACCTTAAAGAGAATCTGAACGCGGAAGACAAAGATTGTTAAGCGTTCTCCTCATCCATCAACAGCAAAAAAGGGCGGCGTGATAACCGCCCTTTGTTTTACCAACTATTCTTAATCCGATAAGGAGTCAGAGATGAAGAACATATTCGATGTACTAAAAGAAAGTCATGAAAAACAGCGCCTTTTGCTGGATGCACTGATGGAAACATCCGGAGATTCCCCAACTCGTCGAGAGTTTTATCGCGACCTAAAGCACGAGCTTGAGCAACATGCCGCCTCTGAAGAGCGTTACTTTTACGCACCGCTGATTGAGAGCGATAAGACGATCGATATGACACGTCACGGTATTGCCGAGCACCACGCCATCGACAAAGTAATCGCTCAGCTGGATGACACCGCGTGGAGCTCGCCCGCTTGGCTTACGCACATGAAAACACTGCGCCACAAGGTACTGCACCATCTGGAAGAGGAAGAGCAACGCTTTTTCCAAATGGCAGGCAAGGTGATGTCCGATAAACAAAAACAGCAGTTGGCCAATGACTATATCGAAGAGATGGCCGGCTAAGCGTTATCCCATCGCTAAGGATTAAGGAGGTTGAATGTTCATCGTCAAATATTATCTACTTGGCGCGCTGGTTGCGTTGCTCGCTGCTATCTACATACCTCAAATCGTAGTAAGTATACTGCTGCTTTGGGTTTCGCTTTCCTTAGCGTTAGTCAGTGCGGCTTATTTATTTGATTTCCCGTCCATCTTTAGAAAAAGCCAAGACGGAAAAATTGTCTGGTGGATTCGATGGGCATTCATTCCTTTCTTGCTCGGGGCGAAAGCCTACAACGCCTGGGAGAGACGGCGCGATACTGTCCCTCCCATTCAGCAAGTCAGCGACAATCTTTATCTTTCTCGGCGCTTGTTCCCGAGCGATTTGGCGTTTCTCGACTCTAACGACATTTCCTGCATTGTTGATGTTACGGCGGAGTTCGCAGGTTTAGAAAGCGCCATGACTGACAAGCAATTCAACTACCTTTCTATTCCCGTGCTGGATCATAAAGCGCCGACTTTGGAGCGTTTACGTCATGCGATGAATTGGATTGATACCCAAATCGCCTGCGGGCGCTCTGTGGTTGTGCATTGCGCACTTGGGCGTGGCCGTTCGGTGTTTGTGGTGGCGGCTTATTTACTGAGTAAAGACCCATCGCTCTCGGTGGAATCGGTGATGCGGAAAATCAACAGCGTGCGCAGTACTGCAAGGCTCAATAATCTGCAGATCAAAACTCTGCGCGCGATCAGTGAGAAAGGCGTGCTAACACTCGATGAGCCGACCTGGATGGTGGTGAACCCTGTCGCGGGCGGTGGGAAATGGCTGCAATACGAACAACATGTGATTCGTGAGTTGACCAAAAAATATCGTCTCAGCATTCGCCAAACGGACGAAACCACCAGTGCAGAAAGCCTCGCACTGCAAGCTAAACAAAGTGGTGTGAATCAGGTGATTGTCTCTGGTGGCGATGGCACGGTGACTGAAGTGGCGAGCCAATTGGTCGGCACTGACATCAAGCTCGGCATCATACCGTTGGGGACGGCGAATGCGCTGTGCCATGTGCTGTATGGCATCGGCGTGAAGTTAGCACCGGTGGAAAAAGCGTGTGAAGCCATTCTCGCAGGTCATTGCCAACGCATAGATACCGCAGAATGTAATCAGCGTTTGATTCTGTTGGTGCTGGGTATTGGCTTGGAACAGAAGATGATTGAACACGCGCATCGTGAAGAGAAAAATGCTTTTGGGCAACTGGCGTATTTAACGGGCTTTTTTAACGCTGTTATTTCCGAAGAGGTGCAAACTCTGCAAGTAACCCTCGAAGGGCAGGCGGCGAGTGAACAAGGATGGGAGAGTCAGGAGATGGAGGTGCACAGCTTCGTCGTTGCCAACATCGCGCCATTTAGTTCCGTGTTAGCGCAAGGTGGCGGCGCGCCGCAGCCAGATGATGGGAAACTGCACATTACCTACCTTGATAACACTCAGTCGCTGGGTGGACGCCTAGTGGCGTTGTCGGATCTAACATTAACCAGCGTCGGTGCGCAGGATGAGTCGAATCTGTTTCAGTACGCGAGCGCGACAGGGGTAACGATTACTGCGGATAAGCCGATTGACTACGTCATCGACGGTGAGCTCTATTCTGACCGTCGTTTAGAGATCAAGATTCGTCCTCAGTCGCTTAATGTGTTTGTTCCCAGTTAACGCCGATGAAGACGACTGCGAATAGAGTCGAATACAAACTACAAACAACGACGCAAAAAACGTATCACTTGTGATGCGTTTTTTTATGTCGAACGTCGACTAATGGTTGATGTAGATAGATGCAGAAAGTAAGCAAAGCTCGTGTTGGTCGATGCGAAGAATAGACAAAGCAACAGATAGAAGGGCAAAAATAGAGAAGGCAAACGAAGGAAAAAGGTGAGCAGAGCTACTCACCTTGGGGTAAATGTTTTTCCAGCTCGTCGTTTTCGACTTGTAACGCCGCCACCCAGTACGAGATCAGCGCTGTTAAGTTGGCATCATCCAACTCTCGGAGGAGCTGTTTTAACTCATTCAGTAATTGCGCATTCATAAAATGCATCTCTTTATAATTACCGAGAGTAGCAATTCCAGTTTTGTTGGCGTGTTCCGCGATAAAGTCGTCGCCATTTTGATCAAAAAATAGATCGACCATTTTTTTGATCATCACTTTTTCTATTTTAACGAACCGATAGGCCGATCGAGCAATATTCATATGTGAATGAGGATCGACAAGCGGTAAACACGTTTGGCGATGGTGCACCATTTTAATGAGTAATTCCCTTACTCGCGTATTATTCAATGTCATACTGACCTCTTTTTCAGTATTTCAGCATTATGCTTTGGTATGTGTGAATATTCATCAATGGTTCTGAATAAGAATGGCCAATAATGTTGACCATTCTTTTTAGGTTTATTTATCGATTAGCTGATCAGGCTAATATTGCTGAGTTTTTCTTTACAGCTTTTGATGTCACTGCGCACTTTGAGTAGCACGGCGTTATCTGCTTGCTCTGGCTGCGCGGTGATGACGTTTTCGATCTCTTTCAATACCTTACTTTCCACGCCTTCGAGCTGTTCCAAGTACATCGATTCTTTGTCTGACGACACTTCTTTCATGACATCACTGTACACTTCGCGTGCCTTGATGGTGTAAGACACGGGCGTGTCGTCGGCAGTTTGAGGATTCGTAATCGCATAAGGTTTCAACTCTAATGCGGCGTGTTCTCGTACATGAACCAGATCCTGCAATACATGGTTTAGCGATGTGTTGTCGATGTTATCAATCGCTTTCTTGTAAATATCATTACCGCTGTGAATAAGCTCAATGATTGAGGCGATGTTTTCATTTCTCATATCTTCTCCTTTATGTTACTGCGGTTACTTTATTGCAGTGTTTAAGCGCAACTTATATTGCGATGACTTAGCCATTAAATATGAACAATATTTTTTATGTGGCATTTTATATCTAGCATTTTGTATGCCATGAATATTGAGTGTGAGTGATGCCAGACAATATAAGGAGTAAGTATGGGGGTGGTTATTTATTGCGCGTGATTTCTTGTGGGGAATAAGAAAAAATTACAAATAAGAATCTATTCAAAGGAAATAATTACAGGTCATTTTGCAATGATTGGGGCCATTTGAATTCTATTTCAATAAAAACAATAACTTATTAACTTGGCACAGTAATCGCAATACCACTCACGAGGAAACGAAAAGAATTCACTTTTATCAGATTACTTCTCAGCGGAATCACAACCGTTTAATCCAAGGTAATCTCAATCAACGGAGGCTAGTTATGGCTAATACAAAAGAAAGCGCAGTTAAACCTCAAGAGCAATTTGAAGAAGCATATCACCTTGCAGAGCAAGCCACTTCAGAAGCGGTTGGCGCCATGAAAGAACATGCCAAAGAGAAGCTGGAAGTCGGCGCAGAGAACATTCAGCAAGCGACCAAATCCGCTGAAAACGTCATTAAAGAGCGCCCGCTGTTGAGTATCGGTTGTGCATTCCTGGCAGGTTGGGCGGTCTCTAAGCTCATCAAATAAGCCTGTTCCTTACATTTCGCTCTAATCATGAAGGAAGAGTTTTATGAATGACTCCGAGCATACCATCAATGAGCGCCAAGGCTCGGCTACTGCAGACAGTAGCCGAGCCCTAAATGGGGCTAAAAATCAGGAAGTTGAACAAGCCATTAATGGGCTGCGAGCCATTTTGTCACAGATTGACGACCTTTCGACGTCACTGCGAACGTGGTCGGGCTCGACGTTGGATTTGTTTTTGCTAGAGATGAAAGTCAACGTGGCGGCTGCGCGCCAAATCGTGATGTTCAGCATCATTTTTACACTGCTGTCGGTGCTGTTTATCTTCAGTGTGTGTTTGGTTGCGGGTGTAGTGACGTACCACTTTACCGCTCAACTACTGCTAAGTGTTGGCGTGTTTATTGTGTCGTTAGGTCTAGCGTTAGTTGGGTTAGCGTGGTGGCAGAAGCGGCTGACGCACTTCCTTGGCTTCAAAAATACAACCGACCAATTGCAGGAGGGCTGGCATGCGTTCTCTAACCAAACTCGACCGAGCCATGCAGATAAAACGCATCGAGGGTAAAGCGGCTTTGGAGCAATGCTTGTTGGATAAGCAAACCCTCAAATTTACCTCGAACCGATTCGTGCAAGAAAACCCGTGGACTGCGCTTGGGTTGAGCGCTTTTGCCGCGATTGCTGTTGCGAAAGCTGGGCGACTTTCTCGCGTCACGTCATCTCTCTCCTCCATCAGTTTGCTGCTCAATGGCGCGATGGATTTGAGTGGCCAGCTAGCCAAATCTTCTTCATCGTCTGCTGTATCCTCAAAAGAAGCTGGTGAAGAAGCGGCTCAACCATCCGATTTACCACCTCATCAGTAGAGGACGCGCATGAATGGAAAATTAAACCTTCCCATCAATACCGTGATTGGCGTGTCTCTGCTGGTGTTATTGCTTGTTCCTGCGCTCTACTTCGCCAAACCGGTGCTGTTACCTATGGTGATAAGTACGTTCGTGGCACTGCTGTTTAGCCCGCTGATCAATTATTTTGAAGACAAAGGCCTGCCACGCACGATAACCGTGGTGGTGACGTTGACGTTATTGGTGAGTGTTTCAATACTCGGTTTAGCGGCGATATCAGAACCCGCGAAACAATGGTGGGCTGAGTTGCCAAGCATCGTCCAAAACGTTTCGCAGGAAGTGAATGAAGTGACCAAAGCGTCGTCAGAGCACATGAACGCGCCGCTTGAGCTTGCCAGTGACATGAACATTGACGAGATGGGCAACAACACGGTGTTTTCTCTGCTGAAAGCGCTCGCGACCACCACACCAACGCTGTTAACTCAGGCGATGATTGTGCTGTTTATGGTGTATTTCATGCTTAATCATGGTCGAAGTCTGTTTCGTAAATCGGTATCGCGTTTGCGTGGTTTTTCGAAACAACGTCAGGCGGTGGAGTTGGTGCAGGCTCTGCAGAAAGATTTATCGCGCTACATCGGCACCATTACTTTGGTCAATGCGGGTTTAGGCTTGTGTGTAGGATTGGTGTTTTTTGTCCTCGGCCTTGAAGACCCATTTCTATGGGGTGCGTTTGCGGGGGTAATGAATTTCGCGCCGTATTTGGGACCAGTGATTTCGATGGTGAGCTTTGGTTTTGTCGCGTATTTGCAGCTAGATTCGGTCAGTTTTATGCTGACAGTGGTGTCGATATATCTGTTGCTGAATTTAATCGAGAGTCAGTTTGTCACCCCAACTTTGCTAGGGAGGCGGTTTAACCTCAACCCGTTGGTCATCTTTATGTGGCTGGTCTTTTGGGGTTGGTTGTGGGGTGGTATGGGGCTGTTGATTGGCGTGCCGCTGTTGGTGTGCATCAACATTTTAGCGGATCGTTTGGCGCTTTGCGGTTCGACGAACATCTAACCGCAAAGTTGCCAGTGTATTGAACGTTGTGCTTAGTTAAATAACTTTTCCGCTGCAACGGGTGGGCTGAATAAATATCCCTGACCGTAGATACAACCTTTGTCGACCAAGTAAGCCACTTGTTCTGGCGTTTCGATGCCTTCCGCCACAACTTTGAGTGAAAGCGTCGTGCCCATCGCAATGATGGCGTTAACAATGGCGTTGCTGTCGTTGTCGTTAGGCACATCACTGACAAACGAGCGGTCGATTTTCAGTTTGTTGATTGGCAAACCTTTGAGGTACGACAGCGAAGAATAGCCTGTGCCGAAGTCATCCAACGAAATCTCGATTCCGAGTTCACACAGCTGATTTAGCGATGCGATGGCCAGTTTTGGATCGATAAGCAAAAAGCTTTCGGTAATTTCCAGCTCCAAGCGATGCGCCGGGAATCCCGTTTCACGAAGGATGGTTTTGAGCTTGTTGATGAAGCGCGACTGTTGCAATTGAAGTGCTGATACATTGACTGCAATTTTGCCAAATTGAACGCCTCTCGCCAGCCAGTCAGTCCCTTGTAAACAGGCGTCTTTGAGGACCCATTCGCCGATGCTTTGAATCAAGCCCGTCTTCTCTGCGATAGGAATAAAATCCGCAGGTGGCACTAAGCCAAATTCTGGGTGTTCCCAACGCACCAAGGCTTCCACACCAATAATTGCGTTTTGCGCGAGGTTGTATTGCGGCTGATACACCAAATGCAGCTGTTCTTTTTCTATCGCTTCATGCAGCGCAGATTGAATTCGGACGTGCGATACCGATTTGTCAGTTAAATCCGGAGAGTAGAACGCGTAGCCGTTACGGCCATTTTTCTTCGCCAGATACATTGCGGTGTCGGCGTTTTTTAGCAGCGTTTCACTGTCTTGACCGTCGTTCGGGTAGAGTGCGATACCGATGCTGGTGGAGATCCGCAGCGAATCGTGATTTGCCAGATCGAACGGGCGGCGGAACACACCCAAAATTGAGCTTAACGTTTCGAGTAACGGAGAATCGCCGTCAATGTCTGGCAGTACGATGACAAATTCATCGCCACCTATGCGAGCCACATGCGCGTTCAGGTGCAAAATGTCTTGCAGGCGAACCGCCAGTTTCGACAACAGTTGGTCACCACAGAAATGGCCCATGCTGTCGTTAATGTGCTTAAAGTGGTCGATATCAAGAAACAACGTAGCAAAAGGTTGTTCCATCTCGATGTGCTGTTCCAACAAGCTGATCAAATGGGTTCGGTTGGGCAAGTTGGTCAGCGGATCATAAAACGCCATGCGTTGCAGTTTCTCTTCGTGCGCTTTGCGCACGGAGATGTCCTCAAACACACAGATGTAGTTAATTAGGTGGTTTTTGTCATCCATTACCGCGCTAATAGTGGCTAATTGCGGGTAAATGCTGCCATCACGTTTGCGGTTGATAAACTCGCCTTTCCATTGGCCTTTGGTTTCAAGCTGCTGCCAAAGTTGTTGGTAAAAAGCATCATCATGGTGCCCAGAACGGAGAATGTTCGGGTTCTTCCCAATCACTTCTTCGGCGCTGAATCCGGTGATCTGCGAGAACGCGTTGTTGACATCAATGATATTGGCATTGCTGTCGGTAATGACCATACCTTCTTGCGAGTTGTTGAAGATTTTCGACGCCAACGACAATTGCGTTTCCACCATCTTGCGACGGGTAATGTTGCGCGTCATGCCCAAAATGCCGATCAGGTCACCGGCCTGATTTCGTACCGGTGATTTGATGGTTTCCAGCCAAGTTGGGTTGTTGTTTTCATCAATTTGGCGACACTCTTCAACGATGTTCTGTGTGCCAGTAGCGACCACTAATCGGTCGGCATCAATGAATTTTTCCGCGCGTTCGGTGCTGAAAAGGTCAAAGTCGTTCTTCCCGACAATGTCATCGTTAGACTTTTTCCACGCCTGTTCCACGCTGCGGTTAGTCATGGCGTACAGACCATCGGTGGTTTTTATCCAGATGTGGTCATCCAGACAATCGATGAATTCTTGCAGCGTTGGTAGTGGCTTGTTGGCGTGTGAGTGATGACGTTTGAGCTCTTGATGATAATGCTGGCTAACATCAAAACTGATGCGGCCTGCCAGTGCGCTCAGCCACGCAGAAACGGTTTGCTTTTGCTGCGTTGAGTGCGTCAACGTCACAACGGCAAACAGCTCCTCATTCGGTAGCCATACTGGGCACAGGCTCAGGTTTTCATCATCAAATTGTGAGCAAACTACGTCAAAGTGCGGCGCGGAAAATTGCGCGCAGTTTTGCTCAATCATCGCCACGATGGCGCGGTGATTTTGTGGCGAGGTGGATACCTCACTGGATAGCCATTGTTTGGTGTAGCTCAGGGTATAAAGTTGTCCCTGAGCTTGAGTGGCATCACAGCATTGCTGCAGAGCGTGTTGCCAGTCAGTCATCAACGGTGAAGGAATAGCGAAGCGAAACATAATTAGTAAAGTATCCTGAAGTGCCCACAAATATTTATAGGAATGTCGCCGCGTTTAGCGGCTGGGCTTTGGTTATATCGTATCCAACGCTTGAACAATTCCAAGCGACTGAAGGCACTTTCGATCAATAAAATGTTAGCGAGCTCTCTTTTTTATCCAACTCGTTTCATTTCTCCGTTTTCATATTGTCCTAGGTTTTTCGGGCATGACCAACTATTGCGATGCGTTCGCCGCCTTGGCTTTTTTACCCCAAGTCACCTGCTGGATGACCAAACCACTGATGATTAAGACAAGTCCAATCAACGTCGATGGGTGGATTTGTTCACCAATAATGGTGGCCAGTAACATCAACGAGATAAATGGCGAAGCAAATATCAGGTTGCTGATGCGCGCCGTGTTTTGGGTTAGCTTCAAGGCGCTCAACCACAGCACAAACGTCACTCCCATCTCAAACAAGCCGACGTATGTCACCGCCGCCCAGCCTTTGATGGAGATAGATTGCCAGCTTGCACCTTCGTACCAACTCAACGCGATAGTGAATGGGATGGCGACCAAAAAGCCCAGCAAAACACCCACCACCGGATCGGCTTTGTTTTTGGTGTTGAGAATCCAGTAACCCGCCCAAAGTAACGTCGACAGCAGTGCCAAGCCAACGCCAAGCGGACTCTCAAACTGCATGCCAAGCACATTGCCTTGCGTTGCAATCACGATCACGCCGAGGTAACTGAATCCACACGCTATCCAATCTTTGCCACGAATCTTTTGCCCCAAAAACACCGCTGCCATCAGGGTGAGCGTAATGGCCCAGCTGTAGTTGATGGCCTGCGCTTGAGAAGCAGGCAGCAAATCGTACGCTTTAAATAGGATCAAGTAATACGCCAACGGGTTGATCAAACCAAGCAGCAAGTAGTACCAAGGATTAGAGAGAAAAGTAGCACTTAGCTGGTTTAATTTACCTTGCGCACCGCACACAATCGTAAGCGCGATGGCAGAAACCATACTGGCGATACACAGCATTTGGATCGGCGTAAATTCCGCTAATGTCAGTTTAAATGCGGTTGCAACCGTTGACCAAAGTAATACTGCTGAGAGCCCAAATCCTAGGGCACGACGCTCGTTCATGATGCCTCTGTGTGATGATGTGCCGCTCTTTGCTGAAAGAGTGAGCGGGAGTGAGTATGTTGTACGGAGTGCCTAGTGTATGCGAGGATTTTTCATCCAACAAACTGGACATTTATCCAGTGTCTAAATACCATTGATAAAGATATAAAACATAGGCTAACTCGCTATTATGCAATGGATTCTTGAGCATCAATCTCTCATTCTTTCTTCTCTTTTTGCCGCGACAGCGAGCGGTGTCGCCGTGGGTTGGTGGGTAAAGCAGCGCTTTATTACCCAGACTCAACTACTCGAACAGCAGTTGGTGTCAGAAAAACAGCTTCACCAACAACAGCTTGAACAAGTAAAGCAAAGCCTTGCCGATGCGCAGCAAGAGTTGGATGAACTCGACAACGAGCGCGATAAAGCGGCCTTTGAAGTGCGCCAATCGCACGGCAAGTTGATGGCGGCCATGGAGAAATTGCGTTACTTCGAAGCCGTCAAACAAGAACGTCAGCAGTATTTTGATGAGCTGGGCCAAATGCGTGAACAAAAATCCCGTTTGGAAACGCAGCTTCGTGAGCAGCAGGCGCGCCACGAGCAAATGAATCAGGCTAATGCGGAAAAACTGCAAATTTTAGAGCAGGCCGAAGTGCGTCTGAAACAACAGTTTGAGCACCTTGCCAATCAACTGTTTGAAGAGAAAACCGCGAAAGTCGATTTGCAAAACCGTCAAAGTTTAGAAGGGTTGTTGTCACCGTTAAAAGAGCAGTTAGAAGGTTTCAAAAAGCAAGTCAACGACAGCTTTAGCCAAGAAGCTAAAGAGCGTCATACGCTGGTGCATGAGCTGAAAAATCTGCAACGCCTCAATGAACAAATGACTCGAGAAGCCGTGAACCTGACCCAAGCGCTCAAAGGCGATAACAAACAGCAAGGTAACTGGGGTGAAGTGGTGTTGGCGCGCGTTTTAGCCGAATCGGGACTGCGCGAAGGGCACGAGTACGAAACGCAAGTGAACCTACAGAGCGAAGCGGGCAAGCGTTACCAACCGGATGTGATTGTGCATTTGCCACAAAACAAGCAAGTGGTGGTCGATTCGAAAATGGCATTGGTGGCGTACGAGCGCTACTTTAATGCCGAAACGGATGCTGAACGCGACCGCGCGTTAAGTGCTCACCTCACCGCACTGCGTGCGCACATCAAAGGTTTGAGCATGAAGGATTACCACAAGCTCAAAGGCATCCAAAGTCTCGATTATGTTCTGATGTTTATACCGGTAGAGCCGGCGTTTCAAGTGGCGATTCAAGCCGACCCAAGCTTGATCAAAGACGCGATGGAGCAAAACATCATCTTGGTTAGCCCAACCACGTTGCTGGTGGCATTGCGCACCATCGACAATTTATGGCGCAACGAACGTCAGAATGAAAACGCCAAACTGATCGCCCAGCGCGCCACCAAACTGTACGACAAGCTGCGTTTATTCATCGATGACATGGAAGGGTTGGGCGGCGCATTAGACCGAGCGAACCAAACCTATCAAGGCGCTATGAACAAGCTGGCAACAGGCCGTGGCAACGTGATTCGTCAAGCAGAAAGCTTTAGACAGTTGGGGGTTGAAATCAAACGACCGATTTCTTCTGACCTTGCGCAGTTGGCGCAAAGTGATGCATTTTCAGAAAATGAATCACCAAATGAATCGTTAGTAGAAAGACATCCGGCTGAGGATAAAGTAAACTAATCGCCCGCAGTACAGAGGGCGACTTTCATTGTCAGCAAACGCCCTGTAGTGAACAAGTGCTGCCCAAGAGGAATTAGAATGACGGACACAAGCTTGCAATCCAATACAGCGTTAGAGAACGAAACGACCCACTTTGGTTTCACCACAGTGGCGAAAGAAGAAAAAGTGACCAAAGTTGCCGAAGTTTTCCACTCAGTGGCAGCGAAATACGACATCATGAACGACCTGATGTCAGGTGGTATTCACCGCCTTTGGAAGCGTTTTACGATCGATTGCAGTGGCGCTCGTCCTGGTCAGCGCATTCTGGATCTAGGTGGTGGTACGGGTGACCTAACCGCGAAATTCTCGCGTATTGTGGGTGACCAAGGCCACGTTGTTCTGGCAGATATTAACAACTCAATGCTGAATGTTGGCCGCGACAAACTGCGCGATAACGGCATTGTGGGTAACGTACACTACGTACAAGCAAACGCAGAAGAACTGCCTTTCCCAGATGATTACTTCGATGTAATCACCATTAGCTTCTGTCTTCGTAACGTAACCGACAAAGACAAAGCACTGCGTTCAATGTTCCGCGTCCTCAAGCCAGGTGGTCGTCTATTGGTTTTAGAATTCTCTAAACCAGTTCTCGAACCACTATCAAAAGTGTACGACGCGTACTCATTCCACCTATTGCCAAAAATGGGCGAATTGGTCGCGAATGACGCAGAAAGCTACCGCTACCTTGCTGAATCTATTCGCATGCACCCAGACCAAGAAACACTGGAAGGCATGATGCAAGACGCTGGCTTCGAAAACACCAAATACTACAACCTAACGGGTGGTATTGTGGCGTTGCACCGCGGTTACAAATTCTAAGGGTTAACGGCATGCCATTTGAACCTCTTATCACTGCTGTCATTGAAACTTCGCTGAACACACTGATTAAAGACGATCCTGCCTTGGGTCGTCGTTTAGCGCGTCTCAAGGGCCAAGTTATCCAAGTTCACCTCAAAGAAATCGACAAGACGCTGACGTTTGTTTTCAGTCAGCAGATTGATGTGCTGGGTAACTACGAAGGTCAGCCTGACTGCTATCTCTCGTTGAACTTGAGCGTGCTGCCTGAGCTGCGTGACCAAGCCAACATCACTCGCTTGATCAAGCAAGACAAGCTTGAACTGGAAGGTGATATTCAACTGGCGCAGAAATTTTCTCAGTTGATGACCGATTGCAAACCGGACATTGAAGAGTGGTTATCTCGCGTAACAGGCGATGTAGTTGCACACACTTTGGTACAAGGCACCAAAAACGTGGGTGGTTTCTTCGTTTCTCAAGCGGAAAAACATCAGCGTCACCTTGCTCAAGTGGTCACAGAAGAGTGGAAATTGGCACCCGCACCATTGGAAGTCGCGTATTTTTGCGATCAAGTGGATGAGGTACGCAGCCAAGCTTCTCGCGTTGAAGCGCGTCTCAATGCTCTATTGAGCAAAGTTGGCTCGGATAAGCCAGCGCTGGAGAAACCATGACGCCAGCAGAATTAAAGCGCTTATACCACATCATCAAAGTACAGCTAGAATACGGCTTGGATGAGTTGTTGCCCGACCATCAACTGACCGAAGCGCCATTATTGATGCGCAAGAGCCTATTCTGGATTAAGAACCAACACCCAGAAAAACCGCTTGGTGAGCGCTTACGTCTTGCGCTGCAAGAGCTTGGCCCAGTGTGGATTAAGTTCGGTCAGATGATGTCAACGCGCCGCGACTTATTTCCACCGCATATCGCCGATCCACTGGCGCTGTTGCAAGACCAAGTTGCACCGTTTGACGGCGAGCTGGCCAAGCAGCAGATGGAAAAAGCGTTAGGTGGGCCGTTAGAGAACTGGTTTACCGAGTTTGACATCAAACCGCTGGCGTCAGCGTCCATCGCACAGGTGCATACTGCGCGATTAAAAGACACTAACCAAGAAGTGGTATTAAAGGTTATCCGTCCAGATATTCGCCCGGTCATTGATTCAGATCTAAAACTGATGCACCGAATGGCGCGTATAGTCGCCGGAGCGATGCCTGAAGCACGTCGTTTAAAACCCGTTGAAGTCGTACGCGAGTACGAAAAAACCTTGCTCGACGAGCTCGATTTACGTCGTGAAGCGGCGAATGCCATTCAACTGCGTCGTAACTTCGAAGGCAGCGAAGAATTGTATGTTCCTGAAGTTTTTCCTGACTTCAGTAATGAAACTGTCATGGTTTCTGAGCGAATATATGGCATCCAAGTCTCTGATATTGAAGGCTTGGAAGCAAATGGCACCAATATGAAGTTGCTGGCAGAACGTGGTGTGAGTGTGTTCTTCACTCAGGTGTTCCGAGACAGTTTCTTTCATGCCGATATGCATCCCGGGAATGTGTTCGTTAAACCTGAACACCCAGAGAACCCAATGTGGATCGGGCTAGATTGCGGGATCGTTGGTACACTTAATAGTGAAGACAAGCGTTATCTGGCGGAAAACTTCCTCGCGTTTTTCAATCGTGACTATCGCCGAGTGGCGGAGTTGCACGTTGATTCAGGCTGGGTTCCGGCAGATACCAATGTCGATGAATTTGAGTTCGCGATTCGCATTGTGTGTGAGCCAATTTTTGCTAAGCCACTGTGTGAAATCTCCTTTGGACATGTGCTGTTGAACCTGTTCAACACCGCACGTCGCTTTAATATGGAAGTGCAACCTCAATTAGTGCTGCTGCAAAAAACGCTGCTGTACGTTGAGGGACTTGGTAGACAATTATATCCGCAGCTCGATTTGTGGGAGACCGCAAAGCCATTCCTTGAAGAATGGATGATGAATCAAGTGGGCCCGCAAGCTTTGGTTAATTCAATCAAAGATCGCGCGCCATTTTGGGCGGAGAAATTGCCGGAACTGCCGGAGCTACTTTACGATAGCCTCAAACAGGGTAAAGCGATGAACCAGCGTATGGATCAGCTTTATCAAGGTTATCGCCAAAGTAAGCGCCAGCAGGCGACAGGAAAGTTTTTATTTGGCGTTGGCGCCACTTTAGTCGTATGCTCGGCAATATTGGTGGATAACGCTTATGAGCAGCTTTCGATGGCCAGCGGTATCGCAGGTGTCACATTTTGGCTGCTTAGTTGGCGAGCTTATCGTCAATAGACGTTAAACTCTTGAAATAATTTTGTTTAAAGACCCGAGGTAAAAAGAATGGGTGGTATCAGTGTTTGGCAACTTCTAATCATTGCTGTAATTGTTGTATTGCTATTCGGAACTAAGAAACTACGTGGCATCGGTGGCGATCTAGGTAGTGCCGTTAAGGGCTTCAAAAAAGCAATGAGCGATGAAGATTCTGCGAAAAATGAAAAAGACGCAGACTTCGAGCCAAAAAGTTTAGAAAAACAGCAGCAAAAAGAAGCTGCACCTGAAACTAAAAAAGACAAAGAGCAGGCATAAAACGTGTTTGATATCGGTTTTTGGGAACTGGTATTAATATCTGTTGTTGGTCTGGTCGTTCTTGGACCGGAGCGTTTGCCTCATGCTATTCGAAGCGTGTCTCGCTTTATCGGTGCTGCTAAGAATATGGCAAATAGCGTTAAAGACGAATTGTCGCACGAGCTAAAAGTCCAAGAGCTGCAAGAAAACTTGCGCAAAGCTGAGCAAATGGGGATGGAAGATTTATCTCCTGAGCTCAAATCTTCGGTCGAAGAACTGAAGAAAGCCGCGCAATCTGTAAACCGCCCTTACGCTGATAAGACGCAATCAGAAACGGAACCTGCAAAAGCAGAACCAGTGGCTGAAAGTGCAGAAAAAGTGGAAGAGATTAAGGTTTCAGCGGCAGATAAGAAAGCCGAATAGTCTCATTAGGAGGAGCTACTAGTGACTGGTAGCTCCTTTTTGATCTGATTTTTAATAAGAGGTTTGCCATGTCTACCGTCGAGCAGACACAGCCTTTAATTAGTCATTTGTTGGAGCTTCGCAACCGACTACTGCGTTCAATTTTGGCAGTGTTGGTGGTGTTTGTCGGGCTAATTTATTTCTCTAACCACATTTATGAGTTTATCTCCGCACCTTTGGTTGAACGTTTACCAGAAGGCGCGACGATGATCGCAACCGATGTGGCATCACCATTTTTCACCCCTCTAAAACTGACGCTTATCGCTTCAGTATTTGTTGCGGTGCCGTTTATTTTGTATCAGGTTTGGGCCTTTGTTGCGCCAGGTCTGTACAAGCACGAACGTCGTTTGATCATGCCATTGCTGTTTTCTAGCTCGTTGCTGTTTTACTGTGGCGTGGCCTTTGCGTATTACGTGGTATTTCCACTGGTATTTGGCTTCTTTACTGCGATTTCTCTCGGTGGGGTTGAGTTTGCGACCGATATTTCGAGCTACCTAGATTTTGTGCTGGCGCTGTTTATGGCGTTTGGTATTGCGTTCGAAGTGCCCGTGGCGATTATCCTACTTTGTTGGACTGGGGCGACCACGCCGCAAGACCTAAAAGAGAAGCGTCCATACATTATTGTGGCTGCGTTCGTTGTCGGCATGCTGCTGACGCCGCCAGACATGATTTCGCAGACGTTACTTGCGATCCCAATGTGCTTACTGTTTGAGGTTGGTCTGTTCTTTGCTCGTTTTTACACTCGTAAAGATGAGGAAGAAGAGGAGTAATCCTTCAGTTTTTAGACAGTAAAAAGCGGCTCAAATGAGCCGCTTTTTTATTGCGGTTGGTTTGCTATTTTGGGCTAACTACTTAACTTTCAACACGTAACCACATTTAGTACAGACATAAACTTCTTTGATGCCTAGCAGCTTTTGAAAAAAGTTGCGTGGTACGCGTTGCAAGTAAGCACCATGTGTACACATTTCAATATCCGTATTCATGTTGTTTTACACCTGTGCTAAGACGTAGGCGAATAGCAGTATAAGAAAAGAATGTGTCGAGTTGTGGACAGTCACAAGAAGCGTACTGATGGAATACGCATGATGCGAAGTGGGTAGGGTTACAAGTTAATAGTTATGTCTATCAACACTACAGTATTGCTGGTTGAGTCGTTTCAGGTTTGGCCTGTTCACCCAACCGTTTAGGCAATAAAAAGCGACCTAGTGTGGCCGCTTGTTGCGTTTGTTGTATTGCTTAAATCTTGAATAAGCTTTTTGCATTTTCCGTGGTGATAGCATCTATGGTTGCGACCTCTTCGCCACGCAAGTCTGCCACTCGCTGCGCGACGAGCGATGTGTAAGCTGGCTCATTGCGTTTACCGCGATGCGGCACTGGCGCCAAATATGGGCAGTCTGTTTCTAAGATGACCCATTGCATGTCTAAGTGTGGAATGACTTGGTCCATGCCGCCGTTTTTAAACGTCGATACACCGCCTAAACCAAGGTGGAAGCCCAACTCGTTAATTGCTCGCGCCTCTTCAAAGCTGCCACCAAAACAATGGAACACGCCACGCAGGCGACCGTCTTGCTCTTGACGAAGCAGAGTCAGCGTTTCTTCGATGGAATCGCGGGTGTGGATCACCACAGGTAAATCCATCTCTTTTGCCCAATTGAGTTGGGTGACGAAAGCCATCTCTTGCTCTGCTCGGTAGGTTTTATCCCAATACAGGTCGATGCCGATTTCGCCCACGGCGATAAAGTTGTGTTTTTCGAACCAGCCTCGGATGATTTCTAGCGTTTGATCAACGTTGCTATCAACGTAACATGGGTGCAAACCCATCATTGAGTGGCACACTTCCGGATACGCTGCTTCGGTCTGCAACATCGGTTCAATCGAGTCCAGATCGATATTCGGCAGCAAAATCTTAGTGATGCCTTGAGTTAAGGCGCGCTCAACCACTTCATCGCGGTCGTTATCAAATTCGCTCGCGTATATGTGCGCGTGGGTATCGATCATGGTCTTTCTCTGTACTTTGTCCGTTTGGTACGAGAAGTATACTTGAGTGTGAGTGCTGGGTCATTTTCAGTTTTTTTCATCGCCTTTTTCCAGATTGTCACTCGCAAGGTGCATCAAGAGTGATATGATTTTGTTCACCAGATGATTTGATCATCATAACCGTCCAGACAAGGAGAAAATGGTGTCTGTATCAATTCAAGGTCCATTCCCTGCACGCCGTATGCGTCGTTTACGTAAACACGATTTTAGTCGTCGTTTGATGGCTGAGAACCAACTTTCCGTGAATGATCTGATTTACCCAATGTTCATCCTTATGGGTAAAGATCGTCGTGAGAGCGTGGAATCCATGCCGGGTGTAGAGCGTTTGTCGATTGATTTAATGCTAGAAGAAGCACAATACCTCGCAAATCTAGGCGTTCCTGCCATCGCGCTTTTCCCTGTCGTAAACCAAGACGCTAAAAGCTTATGCGCTACCGAAGCTTACAATCCAGAAGGTTTGGTTCAGCGCGCAGTACGTGCACTAAAAGAGCACGTGCCACAAATTGGTGTGATTACAGACGTCGCACTAGACCCGTTTACCACACATGGCCAAGACGGCATCATTGATGAAGATGGCTATGTGATGAACGATGAAACCACCGAAGTGTTAGTTAAGCAGGCATTGTCTCATGCCGAAGCGGGCGCAGATGTGGTTGCGCCATCAGACATGATGGATGGTCGTATCGGTGCAATCCGAGTTGCGCTAGAAGAAGCGGGCTACATTCATACTCAAATCATGGCTTACTCGGCTAAATACGCATCAAACTACTACGGCCCATTCCGAGATGCCGTCGGTTCTTCGTCTAATCTAAAAGGTGGTAACAAGAAAAACTACCAAATGGACCCAGCAAACATTGATGAAGCAATGCATGAAGTCGCAATGGACATCAATGAAGGGGCAGACATGGTGATGGTTAAGCCAGGTATGCCATACTTAGATGTAGTTCGCCGAGTGAAAACCGAGCTGCAAGTTCCGACATTTGCTTACCAAGTATCGGGCGAGTACGCGATGCACAAAGCGGCGATTCTTAATGGCTGGTTAAAAGAGCGCGAGACAGTAATGGAATCACTACTGTGCTTTAAGCGTGCGGGCGCCGATGGCATCCTGACTTACTTTGCAAAAGACGTAGCAGAGTGGTTAGCGGAAGAGAATGCACAAGCCGCTCAGCACCTAAAGATGGCTCGAGAAGCGACAGAAGAGTAATTATCGCTCAGTGAGAAAAACCAGACCGACAATAGTTGTTCGTCTGCATATACCCAAGTAACCTCAGGCGGATTACAAAAGGCTTGTATATCCCAAAAAATCCAAGGTGCTTGGGTATATTTATTTCTGGAGAAGAGAACAATGACAATGCTGATTCGTGAAGGCACGTTGGAAGAGGCACTTCAAGTGGTCACTCGAGTGAAAGAGTTTGCCAACGGAGAAACCTTAGATTCGATGTCACAGCGTCTTGGAGACAAAAACAGCCTAATCCTAGTGGCTGAGAAAAACGGTGCTATTGTCGGTTTTAAAATCGGCTACGAACTGGATGAAGACACCTTCTATAGTTGGTTTGGTGGTGTTGCGCCGCAAGCTCGAAATGAGGGAGTCGCGCAGATGTTGTTAGAGGCTCAAGAAGAATGGGTCGCAGAACAAGGCTATAAAACACTAAAAGTGAAATCTCGAAACCAATTTCCTGCCATGCTCAGATTGTTGTTGAGAAATGGATATCTTATTGAAAAATTTGAAGAAAAAATCAATCTTCGTGAATCGAGAGTGCATTTCATTAAAGCAATGTGAAAATAAATGAGATTTTTTCTCATTTAACTGTTGACTGTTAAATGAGAATCATTATTATTAATCCTGTCTTAGGGAATGAGGAAAGTTCACAAGGACGTTGAATTACTGATTAACAGAAGTTGATTAACTGGTGTTGAGAAGGTGATGAAACATTTATCCAAGAACTTGCACGAATTCTTTTTGACACGACATTGCTCACATTGCTTCCAGTGTAATTTATAGCTTCTTGGTTAAGCTGCCATGATATGGAACTGGCTTTACCACTTCTGCTAGGCGACCCAATTGGGTCGCTTTTTTCTTTTCTACGATTTCCATTTGACGTCACTATCCGTAACTTTTCCACATGACATGATCATTTTAAGATCGTTGATCTTCTCGCCTTATTTAAAAATAATCCTTTAAAACCAATGATATAAAATTGTATTTTTTTGTCTTTTCTATCATTGCACAATCTGTGGATAATTTATATAAACAGAGTTATCCACAGGTGATGGTGGTTTTCTTGAATAAATCGGAAAATTTCCGCGATCTGGATCGAACGAACAAGATAGATTCGGATCAGCAGTCATGGCATCCTAGGCAGATCTATTAAGTACTGATTTGGATACAGACAATTATGGCAAGTATTCCTGAAAATCCGCTGATTCTTATCGACGGTTCTTCTTACCTATATCGCGCTTTTCACGCTTACCCGGGCACGATGAGTAATGGTGAAATCCCAACCAACGCAGTTTACGGTGTGGTGAACATGCTACGCAGTATGATGCGTCAATTTGCGTCTGAGCGTATTGCGGTGGTGTTTGATGCGAAGGGTAAAACCTTCCGTGATGAGATGTATTCAGAATACAAAGCGAATCGTCCACCAATGCCGGACGATCTGCGTTGCCAAATTGAACCATTGCACAACGTTATTCGTGCGATGGGTTTGCCGTTGATCTGCGTTCCTGGCGTGGAAGCAGATGACGTCATCGGTACGTTGGCTTACCAAGCCTCGCAACAAGGCATGCCTGTTTTAATCAGTACTGGCGATAAAGATATGGCTCAGCTGGTGGATGACAACATTACCTTGATCAACACCATGACGAACGTCGTGATGGATCGTGAAGGGGTGGTGGAAAAATTTGGTATTCCGCCAGAGTTGATCATCGACTATCTAGCGTTGATGGGCGATAAAGTCGATAACATCCCTGGTGTACCGGGCGTGGGCGACAAAACGGCGACCGCTTTGCTGCAAGGCATTGGTGGCCTGACTAAGTTGTACGAAAATCTGGATGATATCGCGGCACTTGGTTTCCGCGGTTCGAAAACCATGGCGAAGAAGCTGGTCGACAACAAAGACAACGCTATGCTGTCTTATGAGCTGGCTACCATCAAGCTGGATGTGGAGCTGGAAGAAACACCAGAGTCGCTACTGAAAGCAGAGCCAAACAAAGACGAATTGATCAAACTGTATGGTCAGTTGACGTTTAAGTCTTGGCTGAACGAACTGCTTGAAGGCGGCTCAGGCACTGTCGAAGCGGTTGAACTTGCAGGCTCTGCGCAAGCATCATCATCTTCTTCTTCGCATGCTGAAATGGAAACCTCAGCGGTAACGATTGATCGCAGTCAGTACGAAACCATTTTGGACGAAGCTTCTTTCAATGCGTGGCTAGAAAAACTCAAAGCGGCAGAGCTGTTTGCCTTTGATACCGAAACGGACAGCCTTGATTACATGGTGGCGAACCTCGTCGGTTTGTCATTTGCTATCGATGAAGGTATTGCGGCTTATGTTCCTGTCGCACACGATTATTTGGATGCGCCAGAGCAACTGGATCGAGATTGGGTTCTGGAGCAGCTGAAACCAATT
The DNA here is from genome assembly GCF_043106015.1 of Vibrio sp. GLN_1. Taxonomy (NCBI): domain Bacteria; kingdom Pseudomonadati; phylum Pseudomonadota; class Gammaproteobacteria; order Vibrionales; family Vibrionaceae; genus Vibrio; species Vibrio sp. GLN_1. The sequence goes on along the minus strand of NZ_JBICMD010000017.1, from coordinate 453,170 downwards.
CTTGAAGACGACGCTCAAGCGAAAGTCGGTCAGAACCTAAAATACGACGCGTCTGTGCTGGCACGTTACGGCATCGAGATGAAAGGCATCAAATACGACACCATGTTGGCGTCTTACGTTTACAACAGCGTAGGCGGCAAACACGACATGGACAGCTTGGCACTTCGTTTCCTGCAACACAGCTGCATTTCATTCGAGCAAATCGCGGGTAAAGGTAAAAACCAACTGACCTTCAACCAAATCGAGCTTGAGCAAGCATCGCCATACGCAGCTGAAGATGCAGACGTCACGCTTCGTCTGCACAATCGTCTGTTTGCTAACATCGAACAAGATGAAAAGCTAAAATCGGTTTACGAAGAAATCGAAATGCCGCTAGTCCCTGTTTTGTCTCGCATTGAGCGCAGTGGTGTTCTGATTGATGACATGAAGCTGAGCGCTCAATCGGTAGAAATCGCGGCCCGTTTAGAAGAGCTTGAACAAAAAGCTTACGAAATCGCAGAACAAGAGTTCAACATGAACTCGCCGAAGCAGCTGCAAGCTATCCTATTTGAAAAAATGGGCCTACCTGTTGTGAAGAAGACACCATCTGGCACACCTTCAACCAATGAAGAGGTGTTGCAGGAGCTTGCGTTGGATTACCCACTGCCAAAACTGATCCTAGAATACCGTGGCTTAGCGAAGCTGAAGTCGACATACACTGACAAGCTGCCGAAGATGATCAACCCTTCAACTGGTCGTGTACACACCTCTTACCATCAAGCGGTGACTGCGACAGGTCGTTTGTCGTCTACCGATCCAAACTTGCAGAACATTCCAATCCGTAACGAAGAAGGTCGTCGTATTCGTCAGGCGTTTGTAGCTCCTGCTGGTTACAAGATTCTGGCTGTCGACTACTCGCAAATCGAGCTGCGTATTATGGCGCACCTTTCTGGCGACCAAGCGCTGCTTGATGCCTTCCGTGACGGTAAAGACATTCACGCCGCAACCGCAGCAGAAATCATGGGAGTGTCTATTGATCAGGTATCAAGTGAGCAGCGTCGCCGTGCAAAAGCGGTGAACTTTGGTCTGATTTACGGCATGAGCGCATTCGGCTTGGCAAAACAGCTGGGTATTCCTCGTGGTGAAGCGCAAGCTTATATGGACAAATACTTCGAGCGTTACCCAGGTGTAATGCAGTACATGGAAGACACGCGCAGTGCAGCGGCTGATAAAGGTTATGTAGAAACCATTTTTGGTCGACGTTTGCATCTGCCAGAAATCAAATCGCGTAATGGTATGCGTCGTAAAGCAGCAGAACGAGCGGCGATCAATGCGCCAATGCAAGGCACTGCAGCTGACATTATTAAGAAAGCGATGCTGCTAGTGGATCAATGGATTCAAGAAGAAGGCAATGGTCGCGTAAAACTTTTGATGCAAGTACACGATGAACTGGTATTTGAAGTCGAAGAGTCGTCTTTGTCCGAAATTGAAAGTAAAGTACAAAAATTGATGGAATCTGCAGCAGAGTTGAAAGTGCCTTTGGTGGCAGAAGCTGGTCACGGTGACAACTGGGATCAAGCACACTAATCATTTTTAAATCAATTTGGTCGATTTAGTATGAGCCAGCGCACAAACGCTGGCTTTTTTGTGTCATTAAAAAAGCAACTTGGATTTGAAAATTAATGTTGCTTAATAAAACTTTCATGAAAAAAAACTACAAAAAATCTTTGCAATTCTGACCAATTGTTGTACATTAGATCGCGTAGGGTACAGAGGTAAGATGTTCTATCTTTCAGACCTTTTGTTTCACGTTATTGGATTAGGCTGATTCAGCCGCCCCAGTCAGTTTTTGACTGGGGCGTTTTTTATTGGGCGAAAGAAAAATTCCTTTTAACTCAGTTTCTTATCCATTTTGGCGCTGTCCTCGTAATTCTCTCTCGCTAACTACTTGCTTCCACTGATTTTTTGTCGTTATTTCTTCGACTCATTCATCCTGTAAATTTACGCCATTCACACTATTATTTTTTCTCGAAAGAAAGTAAGTCGGCCTTTCTGAGGGGTGAAACTTATCTAACTTATTGAATTTAATTTTCTTTATTAATGTTTGGTAAACGAAAAGACTCAAGATTAGAAAAGCAGATGACTTTTTGAACTATTGAAATCATTCGATAGTTCAGTAATGCTTTGCAACATAACAATAATTACCAATTTTTCTCTCCCGTTATCCCTGCCAGGAAGGTGGGGATTTTTATTGCCTGAAATTCCGGTTTTTGCTTTGTCTAGATAAACAAAAGCCCCACCAAATGGCAGGGCTGTGTCGAAAAAATTTAACAAATATTGTTAATTATTCTTCGTTGCTCTCTGGCATCTCTAGATCGTCTTCTTCAATCAGGTGAGCCAGTGCTGGTGCAAACCAGGTATCCAGTTTCGCGCGCAGCTGATCGACCCCTAATCCTTTTAGAGAAGAGAAAACATCAACCGAAACGTCACCACCGAAAGTCTCCACTTGTTTGCGAATTTTCAGAAGTGTCTGTTTACGTGCGCCACTTTTTAGCTTATCAGCTTTAGTTAGCAACACTTGTACTGGAATACGGCTATCGATAGCCCAGAAAATCATTTGCTGGTCGAGATCTTTCATTGGGTGACGAATGTCCATCAGAACCACTAGGCCTTTTAGACACTCGCGTTTCTGTAGGTATTCACCTAAAGATTTCTGCCATTTGTTTTTCATCTCTACCGGTACTTGAGCAAAACCATATCCCGGTAGATCGACAATGTGACAACCTTCTTCTACTTTGAATAGGTTGATCAATTGGGTACGACCAGGTGTTTTTGATGTCTTGGCTAAGCTTTTTTGATTAGTTAGACGGTTAAGTGCACTCGATTTACCAGCGTTTGAGCGTCCTGCAAACGCAATTTCGACACCTTCGTCCTCCGGTAAGTGGCGAATATCGGGCGCGCTGGTGATGAAATGCGTATTTTGGTAATGAATTTTTACGCTCACTGTTAACTCCATCTCGACTTTGTGTAGTCGATTGATTACTTTTTTGTGAAATTGTGTAAAATAACCGTGCTCGGCATAAGGTCGCCTATTGTACCATGAGTGTACGCGGTATGTTCACATTCCGTGGTACTGGAAGCTTGATAATTATAATGGAATGTCATGAAGAAATTAGCGCTAATTTTGAGTCTTTTAGCCAGTTGCTCAGTATGGGCCCAAGGTAATATTGAGGCTGGTAAAGCAAAATCACAAACCTGTGTCGCCTGTCACGGAGCAGATGGCAACAGTGCAATCGCAATGTACCCTAAACTAGCAGGCCAACACGCTAAGTATCTTGAGAAGCAGTTAAAAGATCTTAAGCTAGGTATGACAAGTGGTGGTAAACAAGGTCGTTACGATCCTGTAATGAGTGGCATGGCAATGCCGCTAAGCGATGAAGACATCGCAGATCTTGCAGCATACTACTCTTCTCTACCAACTTCAGAAAGCTCGACACCTGAAGATGTGGTAGCAAAAGGTAAAGTGCTTTACACCGCGGGTGATGCAGAGCGTGGTCTAACGGCATGTATGGCATGTCACGGTCCGCGTGGTAACGGTACTGAGCTTTCAGGTTTCCCTAAAATTTCGGGTCAGCACGCTGACTACATCAAAGCTCAGTTAGAAAAATTCCGTGATGGTAACCGTGGCAACGATATGAATGCCATGATGCGTGACATCGCGAAGAAAATGACAGATGAAGATATCGAAGTTCTGTCGAAATACGTTGGCGGTCTGCACTGATACCCCTACATAGTTCGAGCAAAGTTGTACAAAAATGCCCCAGCGATTTCGCTGGGGCATTTTTGTTGGTGATGTGGCTCACACGTGATTTTTGAGGATGTCATCGATATCTGCTCGAAAGCTTGTAAGACATTTGCCATACCTTCGATTGCGAATGTCTTCTTCTTATTTTTAACCTTTTGATTAATTGATGTTTTTAATTTTTGCGAAAAAATCATCGCTAATATTTCCTGCTGCTAACTTGTGAGTGCGTCGGGATTACGTAAAGTAGAAAGCGTTCACAGGGGGTGAATTGCAGGATTTCAGACCACGGATTCAAGGTCTTCATGGACGCAAGCTAGGATAGCTTGGTGATCGGAAAACGGAATTAGGTAGGCAAGGAGCCTGCTCGATACGGATGGTCATCTCGTCTTATGGTTAAGACAGTGGAAAGGATCAGGCACAGGAAGTTGCTCAGAAGACAGGAAGTAAAGGGATAGCCAAAACTCATCAGGAAGATGAAAAACAACACTTTTTGGCAAGGAAAGCACGAAAAACAAAAGGATTCTTGGTGCACTAAATGCGTGCAACACAGTTTCGCCACTTGATGGCACTTAGAAAGCGACAGTTTGACTGTCGCTTTTTTTATGCCGTTTTTTCTCGGCAACCACCAATCTGAAGAGGGATTACTACACTGATGCCTTTCGATGGGTTCTTAAACAAAGTTTTTTAACAAAAACTGCTGAAAAAGTATTCAGTACCTCTCCAATCTGAGTCCACTTTCTGGTATGTTTCGCATCCCTGTTTGAGGAAGTCAGCATGCATACCTGTCCTTTATGCCACAATCAGCATACTCGTCACTATTTTGAAGATAAGCATCGCGAATATCTTCAATGTGAGCAGTGCTACTTGGTATTCGTTAATCCAGACCAACGTTTGGATGCGGAAACTGAAAAAGCTCACTATGATTTGCATGAGAACAACCCAGAAGATATGGGCTATCGACGTTTTTTGTCGCGTATTGCTGACCCAATCACAGAGCGAATTTCACCACAATCGAACGGAATTGACTTTGGTTGTGGTCCGGGCCCGACGCTTTCCTTAATGCTAGAAGAAGCAGGGCACAACATGGCGTTGTACGATATTTACTATCACCCAGATACTGCGGTGCTAGAAAAGCAGTATGACTTCATGACAGCGACAGAGGTGATAGAGCACCTCTACCATCCCGATGTGGTGTGGAAGCAATGGTTGAATTTAGTTAAGCCAGGGGGCTGGATTGGCCTGATGACGAAAATGGTCATCGACGTGGAGGCTTTTAAATCATGGCACTATAAGAATGACCCAACTCATGTGGTGTTCTTTAGTCGTGATACCTTCCAGTTCCTTGCTGAGCGGGATAAGCTCGAACTCGAATTTATTGGTAATGATGTAATTTTACTGAGGAAGACCCAGTAATGAGCCGTAAAAAGAAATCTAGAAAGCCGGGTGCCGCTGGCGCACCTGAGTTTGTTGTAACTCGTAACCGTACCGAATCTGACGTTGAAGGCCGTCTACGCAAGCGCGCGAAAAAGCGTAAAGGCTTGAAGACAGGTAGCCGCAACTCAGAAGTTAACGAACAGAAAAAGCAATCTTCTGCGCAAAATCGTGACCCACGTTTAGGCAGCAAGAAGAAGATCCCTCTGATTGTTGAACCAGTGAAGAAGATGACGAAGCAAGAGCGTCGTCTATCTGCGGAACAAGAGCTAGAAATGCTAGAAAATGACGCGCAATTGAACGTGTTGTTGGATCGCATTGAAGCGGGTGAAAACCTAGGTACAGGTCTACAAAAATACGTGGATGAGAAGCTTGATCGTATTGAAAAGCTAATGGACCAACTTGGTCTGCTAGAACCTGAAGAAGAGGAAGATTTTACCGTTTCTTCTGCGAAAGGTTCTCGTAATGACGATGATTTATTAGCGGATTTCGACGATATTAACTTCGAAGACTACAAAGGATAATTAAGCCATGAATGTAACCTTATTAGCTATTGCGGGTGCAGTGATCATTATCGCGCTGGCTTCTTATGCAGGTTACCTTCTGCTTCAATTGAAAAAGCAAAAGGAATTGCAGCTGAAGCATCAAAAGTTGGCGATTGATAAACGTAATGCCAACATTTTTGAGAATGTGCATACCTTGTGTCAGGCAGGCATTCAAGGCCAGTGCGATTTGTCGGAAATCAGTATTCGCGTGTACTGCATCATGGATTATGTTCAAGGTGAGAATCGTGTGAACTTCGACGAAGTGTACCCTGCAATTTCCGAGCTTTACCATATCGTAAAAGATATGGCGCGCGGTGAAGATCGTCAGCAACTTGCCAAGAAAGAACGTATGCAACAGAACCTGACGCGTCAGAAAGCGGAAAGCCGCTTAACAGATGCGATCATAGAGGAACTCAAAGTGTTGCAGAAAAACGTCCAGCCACTGAATAATCAAATCAATATTCAGATGCTTTAACGATAATCCCCATTGGTTTGTTTTATGACCATTGGGGCTATCGTGATCACGCTAGCACTTCTTTGGATTTATAATTAAAAAGCCATCAGGTGTTGCCACGGTTGCCATCGTCGTATGGCAAAATAGCGATTCTGAATATCGGGTGACGGCTTTCGTTGCCCTAGCATTTAACGGAAAGTACCACCATGTCGAATCAACACACTGAATCGAAACAGCAAATCGTCTGGGATCAAGCGGTATTGGATAAGTACAACTATTCCGGCCCTCGCTACACGTCGTACCCAACGGCGCTGGAGTTTCATGAAGCGTTTACCATCTCAGACTATGATATGGCATGCACTCAGTACCCAGAGCGTCCGTTATCGCTGTACGTACACATTCCGTTTTGCCATAAGCTTTGCTACTACTGTGGTTGTAATAAAGTCATTACACGCCACTCGCACAAAGCGGATGAATACCTCGACGTGCTTGAACACGAAATTCGTCAACGTGCTGCATTGCTCGTTGGTCGCACCGTGACGCAATTGCATTTTGGTGGTGGTACACCGACGTTTCTATCTGAAAAGCAAATCACTCGCGTGATGAACTTGCTACGCCAAGAATTTACATTCAGTGATGACGCAGAAATCAGCATTGAAGTAGACCCGCGTGAAATTCAGATCACCATGTTGGATCACCTTCGTAGTGAAGGCTTCAACCGCCTGAGCATCGGCGTTCAGGACTTCAACAAAGAAGTGCAAAAACTGGTGAACCGTGAACAAGATGAAGAATTCATCTTTGCGATGGTGGCACGTGCGAAAGAGTTGGGTTTCCGTTCGACCAACCTCGATTTGATCTACGGTTTGCCGAAGCAGACCAAAGCCTCTTTTGCGAAGACGTTAGAACAAGTGCTGGAAATGCAGCCGGGTCGTCTGTCGGTCTTTAACTACGCACACATGCCGCAATTGTTTGCTGCGCAGCGTAAGATTAAAGACGAAGATTTGCCAAAAGCAGAAGAGAAAATGGCAATTCTCCAAGACACGATCGCAACTTTGACGGGGGCTGGCTACCAGTTCATCGGCATGGACCATTTTGCGATGCCTGACGACGAACTCGCCGTTGCGCAGCGTGAAGGAGTGTTGCATCGCAACTTCCAAGGCTACACCACGCAAGGTGAGTGTGACTTAGTGGGCTTTGGTGTTTCTGCCATTTCAATGATTGGTGATGCGTACGCGCAAAACCAAAAAGAGCTCAAGAAGTACTATGCTCAAGTAAATGACCTTCGCCACGCATTGTGGAAAGGTGTCTCACTCGATTCGGATGACTTGCTCCGTCGTGAAGTCATTAAGCAGCTGATTTGTAACTTTAAGCTTGATAAAAAAGCGATCGAATCTGAATTCAGAGTGAAATTTGATCAGTACTTCAAAGAAGACCTGCAATTGCTGCAAACGTTCATCAATGATGAGTTGGTGGAAGTGGATGACAATGAAATTCGAGTGACACTGCGTGGTCGCCTGCTTATCCGTAACATCTGTATGAGCTTCGATAAATATCTGCGAGCAAAAGCGCGTCAGCAGCAATTCTCTCGCGTGATTTGATCATCGCTTGCCGATTCCAAATACAAAAAATGCCAGCAAATGCTGGCATTTTTTATAATTTTGCGCTGATTAAACGCGATCTTTAACTTTTTCTTTCAGTTCTGCTTTTTCTGCATCAGAAATGAAAGCAAGCTCAAGGCCATTGATTTGCGCTTGGCGAATCTGCTCTTGGCTCAGGCCGGCTGCTGGCGCCGCCACTTCGTATTCGTAAGGTAGCTCAATACCTTCTACCGCAGGATCATCCGTATTTAGACACGCAAGAACACCGTGGTCTAGGAACTGTTTCAGTGGGTGATTTGCTAGAGAATCGACCGTACTGGTTTGGAAGTTCGACGTCAGGCACGATTCGATACCGATACGGTTTTCCGCTAGGTAATCCATCAGTTTTGGATCGTGAATCGCTTTCACACCGTGGCCGATACGCGTTGCACCAAGCTCTTGAATGGCTTGCCACATGCTTTCAGCGCCCGCCGCTTCACCAGCGTGAACTGTCACGTTTAGGCCTGCATCACGTACTTGTTTGAAGTGAGAGACAAAGCGATCGCCCGGTTGGCCAAGCTCATCACCTGCAAGGTCTACTGCTACGATGTGGTCTTTCTGGCTTAGAATGGCATCCAGTTCTTGCTGACATGCATCTGTGCCAAATGTGCGGCTCATGATACCGATAAGGTTCGCTTTGATGCCAAAGTCTCGCATGCCTGCTTGTACACCATCGACAACCGCTTCAACCACGCCAGCGACTGGCAGTTTGTGTTTCATCGCCATGTAGTATGGTGAGAAACGCAGTTCGGCGTAATCAATTTGTGCGTTTAGCGCATCTTCAACGTTTTCATAAGCAACGCGACGACAAGCGTCAAGATCGCCCAGTACTGCTACGCCCCAGTCAAGCTTAGAAAGGAAAGCAACAAGAGATGGTTCCGCTTCGACAATTTGAACGTGTGGAGTGAGAGACTCAATATCGTACGCTGGCAGAGCAATACCAAATTTTTGGCCAAGCTCAAGGATAGTCTTAGTACGAATGTTACCGTCAAGGTGGCGGTGCAAATCAGTTAGAGGAAGATTCTTAGTTATCATTATGTCGATCCGGATAGTTATGAACTGGAACAGGGCCCAAACATTATCTGTGACAATACATGGGTAAGATTTGCAGTTAAGTATAAATAACAGTTAGGTAGATTGTCAGTAGAGGATGACTAGGAATTCAACGATTCTCGCTCTTTTCTACTTCATGTTAACCAAATGTGTTGGCCATTCATCCAGAGGAATTGGGCGACTGTAATAGAAACCTTGGACTTGATGGCAGCCCAGCGAGCGCAACAGTTGCGCTTGCGTGCTGTCTTCTACACCTTCTGCCACGACATTGGTTTTTAATCCTGCGGTGATATTGATCACTGCGGCTACTACTGAGCTGTCGAGGTTCTCTTTGGTGAGCTGATTGATGAACGTGCGATCGATCTTCAAGCAAGTGAACGGCAGTGAATGCAGATAACCAAGAGAAGAGTAACCCGTACCAAAATCATCAATGGCAATGCCAATGCCCATATCACGCAACTTCGTCATGTTTTCCAGAGTCGTTGGTGCGCTATCAATAATGCGCGACTCGGTGATCTCTAATGTGAGGTTTTTGGCGGGCAGCTTGGTGACATCCAGCACTCGTGTCACGGTGTCGACAAACGCCGGACAGGAGAGCTGATTGACCGAAATGTTCACGTGCAATTGGAAGTCTGACGGCCACTGTTTGTTCTCGATGGCTTTGTATGTGTCTCGGCACGCTTGCAGCAAGATTTGTTGGCCAATGGCTTTGATCATGCCGCTTTCCTCTGCGATTGGGATGAAATCTAATGGTGAGATCATACCGCTTTCGCTATTCCAGCGAGCTAGGGCTTCGGCGCCACATACGTTACCACTCGCGAGATCGATGATCGGCTGATAATGAGGCACAAATTCGCGCTTGTCGATGCCCGTTTGCATCTTCGTGAGCAGCTGAGTACGAAACTTCGATGCGCTCGCTAGTTCTGGGCTGTAGTAACAAATGCCCGTCAGTGGATCTTGCTTCGCGTAGCTCAGAGCAATGCTGGCATTGCGTAGCCAAAGCGGCATGTTCTCACCATGCTTGGTTTGCACAATCCCTAGTGAGATCTTCATCACCACGCTTTCACCTTCAACCATAAATGGTGCTGCGAACAGTTGTTGTAGGCGACGTTCTGTTAAACGGATGTCTTCGTCTTTATCCATATCTGGCATAAACAGAGCGAACTCATCGCCACCAATTCGGGCCAGCATGGTGTTGTCTGGGAATTGTTGCTTCAGCCTTTCTGCGATGCTAACCAACAGCTGATCACCATTGTGGTGTCCCACGCTGTCGTTGATATCTCTAAATTTGTTGATCCCCAATAAGAACAAACTACCGTGACACAAATTGGGTTTGTTTTCGCAGATTTCGATTAATCCTTGGCGGCTGTAGAGTCGAGTTAATGAGTCATACACTAGCTGATCGCGCAGCGCCTTAAATGAGGCTTTGAGGTTGCTGGCCATTTCATTAAAGGCTTTTGCAAGCACGGTCGTTTCGTACACACGGCCAGGTTGGGGCATTGAGCTATCCCAATCGCCATTTGCTAGGTGTTGAGCCGCATCGGCAGTAGCGTTGATTGGTCGAGTCACGCGTTCGAATATGACCCAACTAAAGCCGATACCAAACAAGCTGACGACGATACCAACAATCCAGCTTTTCTCTTGGCTTTTCGGTAAGAGGCCAAGCAAATCAGATTCCGAGATAGAAGTGCCGATGAACCAAGTTAGACCGTTTGGATCGTAGTAGGGCGTGATGCGGCTAAAAATACGTTGGCCGCTGTGGTCAAACTCAAACGTGTACGGTTGGTCTGTATGGTACAAGTCAAAACCACGCACGCGGGAGGCGCTGATTTTGATGATCGGGTCTGCGCTTTCAGAGGCGAACAAGCGTTGGCCTTTATCCGAAAACTTTGTGCCCCAAGACACCACGCTGCCTGGGCCAGAATGTGCCACTAATCGGTGTTCTTGGTCCATGATAAAGACCGATGCTTTGGTGTTCTTCTTGATGACGCGTAGAAACTCGTTGAAGGTATTGATACGAATATCCGTCACCAATACGCCCGCAAATTCTTGGTGTTCGTACACCGGTGTCATAGCAGATAAGGTGATGTCTTGGCGCTCATCCGCATTGGTGTAGATTTTTGACCACATCGGTTTTTCGTCTTTGGCGACAGGTTGATACCAAGGACGAGTTCTTGGATCGTAAGGCGTGATGACAGTACGAATATCGTTACTGACATGATCTGTGCCGTAGATGATTAACTTACCATCGGTGTATTTATCTTGAACCATCAAGGTGTAATCGTCGGAGATCTCGCGACGAAAACCCGCGAAATCGCCAGTTTCCGAACCAAAAGCGATCACATCCAGCTGCGGAATAGAACGGTATAGGTTTTGAAACGCGCTCAATAAGTAGGCTTGGACATCTCGCGTATCATGGGGATGGTACAGGTTGTGATAACTCACGTTGTGAGCAAGCGTCATCACCGCCGTAAACGGTTTTCGCAGATAACTATTGAGGTGGTCGTAGACACTTTCGGTCAACACCGACAGCTGTTTATCGCTGATGTCGGTCACCACCTCTTCATAGCTTTGTTTTTGGACGTAGACAATCACACCGATAGCCAGTAAGAAAATCATCACAAAAGGGATGAGTACAGCGGTACGTAGTGTAATTTGAGTCTTTGCAGTAGACATTGCCTAGTCACATTAGGGATGGTTCACCTTAATTGTACTGACATTTCTGTTAATATCGAGCGATAAGCACTCTCATTGTTAACTCACTGCTTAAGTGACGGTCAGTACAACTCTTTTAACTTTCTGGTTAGCGTATTGCGTCCCCAGCCTAATACTTTAGCGGCATCTTGCTTGTGACCTTTAGTGTGCTCCAATGCAGCTTCTAATAAAATGCGCTCAAATTCTGGTAATGCGAAAGAAAGTAGTTCTTTATCCCCCGCAGCGAGCGATTGACGTGCCCAGTCCGCCAATTGTTCTTGCCAGCTACCTTTGGTTGAATCCGAAACGGTCTTCTTCTCTTCCAAAAGCTCTGAAGGCAAATCGTTCGGTAATACTTCACTGCCACTCGCCATCACGGTTAACCAGCGACAAATGTTTTCTAGCTGACGTACGTTGCCCGGCCAATTGAGTCGATTGAGAATTTCGACTGTCGACGGGTGCAAGGTTTTGGTTTCCACTCCAAGCTCATCTGCGGCGCGTACCAGAAAGTGTTGTGTGAGCTTTTCAATGTCTTGTTTGCGTTCACGAAGCGCAGGAATTTGTACGCGAATGACGTTCAAGCGGTGGAACAAGTCTTCACGAAAATCGCCTTGGTGTACCAGCTTTTCGAGGTTTTGGTGCGTGGCGGCGACAATACGTACATCGACACGAATCGGAGAGTGACCACCAACACGGTAGAACTGGCCATCCGCCAACACGCGCAGCAAACGAGTTTGGATATCCAGCGGCATGTCCCCGATTTCGTCCAAAAAGAGCGTGCCTCCGTTGGCTTGCTCGAAGCGGCCTTGACGAACACTGTTCGCGCCCGTAAATGCGCCTTTTTCGTGACCGAACAACTCAGACTCAATCAAGTCTTTTGGAATCGCGGCCATATTGAGAGCGATAAAAGGTTTGTTGGCGCGAGGGCTATGGCGGTGAAGGGCATGAGCAACCAGCTCTTTACCCGTACCGGACTCCCCGTTGATCAGAACGGAAATCGACGAGCGAGAAAGGCGGCCAATAGCGCGGAACACTTCCTGCATTGCTGGCGCTTCACCGATGATCTCTGGGGTGTCGGCTGGGGCATCTTCTGAAGACAATTGCTCGCGTTTGTTTTCATGGCTGTGGGCAATCGCACGTTCGACCAGCGTTAAGGTTTCATCGATATCAAACGGTTTTGGCAGGTACTCGAACGCGCCTTTTTGATAGGCGTTAACGGCGGCATCTAAGTCGGAATGCGCGGTCATGATGATCACGGGCAAATCAGGGTAATCACGTTGCACTTGCTTGAGCAGTTCTAATCCGTCGATACCGGGCATGCGAATATCAGACACCAGTACGTCTGGCACTTCGCGCTCAAGCGCCATCAAAACGCTTTCCCCGTCAGCGTAGGTTTCGCACTTTATGTTGGCTGAAGAGAGGGTTTTTTCCATCACCCAGCGAATTGAACTGTCGTCATCGACGACCCAAACATATCCTTTACTCATGTACTAATCCTTGCAGCAAAAACCGTAAATTGGCGCTCAACGAAATCCATTCGTGAGGTCAAATCGGCAAATAAATTGTAAAAGTGGTGTGGCCAGGCCAGCTTTCAACGTCGATTTTTCCGTTGTGCTGGTCGATCAAATTTTGTGAGATGGACAACCCGAGTCCGGTGCCGCCTTCGCGCCCGCTGACCATGGGATAAAACAAGGTGTCCTGTAATTCAGGTGGAATGCCCGGCCCGTTATCGGTGATCTCGACGCGCGCCGCTAATTTGCAGCGTTTGCCATGAATGTTGGCTTGATGCACCGTTCTGGTGCGAATGGTGATGTTGCCGTGCTCTTGATGAGCAAGAATTTGTGCCGCGTTGCTGACGATGTTCAGCATCGCTTGTTCTATTTGATCCGCATCCATCAAAATCTCAGGCAAGCTCGGGTCGTAGTCGCGTTCGATGATGATAGAGTTTTGAGATTCTAACTCGACCAGTTGGCGTACTTTCTCCAGAATTTGGTGCAGATTTTCTTGTGTCTTTTTGCCCGGTTTCTGTGGGCCAAGTAGGCGGTCGACTAATGCTCTTAGCCGATCGGCTTGTTCGATAATGATGTGGGTGTATTCGGTTAACGATGGATCGGGCAACATTTTTTCCAGCAGCTGCGCCGCACCGCGTAATCCGCCAAGTGGATTTTTGATCTCATGAGCTAAACCGCGCACGAGCAGTTTGGCGGCTTGTTGCTGTGCGTGTTGGTTGAGCTCTTGAGTGAGGCGTCGTTGTTGATCTATCTTGCGCATTTCAACCAACAGCATGAGCTGTCGTTGCCAAGTGATTGGGCTTACCGTGACTTCCAGCATTAGCGGACGACCATCGACGACAAACGTCACGTCACTGTCGGTAATGCTTTGGCCACTTTGCAATGGCTGAGTCAGTAAGGCCAAGTCCAACGATGCATGCTGAATCAGTTGAGAAAGCGATTGTTCGACAATGCGCTTAGCGCTTTGCGAAAACAACAGCTCAGCGGCTGGATTGGCATAGCGGATGGCCAATCCATCATCAAGAATCAGCGTTGCTGTGACCATGTTGTTGAGTATGGCACTAGGGAGACTGGTATCCACATTACGTCCTTGTTTGCGTTGAGATTGTGCAATGCACAATAATGGTGCAATAGAACGTTAAGTATGGCGAAGAAAGCTCAGAAGAAAAAGTAAAAAGCCTCATTGTGATGCGACTTTTTTACTCCGATTTTCTATTTTGCCCCTTTTACGGTCGGCTTAACGCTTGCTCTATGTAAATGCACCGTTATAGGGCTAGTAGATGCAATAAGCTTGCCGCTTCGTTTAGCATGAACCGCGATAGTATGTGTGCCGCGATCGATGTTGTTTAATTGCCAAGTGAGCTGCGTTTGAGGTGCGCCATAAGGTTTCCCATCGAAGAACAGTTGCAGTTGTTCACCAATGCCAAGCTTACGATTGGCTTCCAGTTGGATATTGATCAAGCCACGATTACTACGAATGGTTTCATTGTGTTGAGGTGTGAGCATCGCCAGCTGCAAAGGTTGAGGCTTATCCGTTTTCTTTTCTGGCTCTTCTTCTGGCTCGGGGGCTGCTTTGGCTTGTGGCGCAAGTGATTCCGTGCTCTCGACTTCTGGTGCTGGTGCACTGGCTTCAAGATTGGGCAATGCGATGGTCTTCGCACCTTGGTTTGGGGTGTCACTGAAGTGCACTACGCCGTTTTCGTCTACCCAAGTATAAGCGACCTGAGCCGAGGCTACAGAGGCCAGTAGCGTGCCGCTGAGTATACATAGCGATGGAATAAGCTGAACTTTCATGGCTCACCTTCTTTTGATCGATGATTTCACGTTTCAATGGCTTAGGCCTTTGACCTACAAGGTAAAAATAGCCCAAGCGTATTTTTATTATCCCCTCATGTTAAACGGCGAATCTTGACTGACGAATACAAAAAAGGCCCGCCTGCGAGGCGAGCCTAATATTTTGTTACTGTGTTTACATTTTACACAGTTTGAACCTTATACAGAGTAGTAAAGTTCGAACTCAAGTGGGTGAGTTGCCATGTTGATGCGCTCAACGTCTTTTGACTTAAGTGCGATGTAAGAATCGATAAAGTCGTCAGAGAATACGCCGCCCGCTGTTAAGAACTCACGGTCTTCGTTTAGTGCATTTAGAGCAACTTCTAGAGACTCAGCCACTTTAGGAATCTCAGCTGCTTCTTCTGCTGGTAGATCGTAAAGGTCTTTGTCCATCGCTTCGCCTGGGTGGATCTTGTTCTTGATACCGTCAAGACCAGCCATCAGTAGACAAGCAAACGCTAGGTATGGGTTTGCTGCTGGATCTGGGAAGCGAGCTTCGATACGACGTGCTTTCGGGCTTGGTACCACTGGGATACGGATAGAAGCTGAACGGTTACGTGCAGAGTAAGCAAGCATAACTGGTGCTTCAAATCCAGGTACAAGACGCTTGTACGAGTTTGTTGAAGGGTTAGCAAACGCGTTGATTGCGCGAGCGTGTTTGATGATACCGCCGATGTAGTAAAGCGCTGTTTCAGATAGACCGCCGTACTTGTCGCCAGCAAACAGGTTAACGCCGTCTTTTGCTAGAGATTGGTGAACGTGCATGCCAGAGCCGTTGTCGCCAACGAGTGGTTTAGGCATGAATGTCGCTGTTTTACCAAATGCGTGAGCAACGTTATGTACTACGTATTTGTAAATTTGGATTTCGTCAGCTTTCGTTGTTAGCGTATTAAAACGAGTTGCGATTTCGTTTTGACCCGCAGTCGCCACTTCGTGGTGGTGCGCTTCAACAACTAGGCCCATTTCTTCCATGATTAGACACATTGCAGAGCGGATGTCTTGAGAAGAGTCAACAGGAGCTACTGGGAAGTAACCGCCTTTAACGCCTGGACGGTGGCCTTTGTTACCGCCTTCGATGTCGCTGCCTGTGTTCCATGCTGCTTCGATGTCGTCAATCTTGAAGAAAGAACCTGACATGTCGTTAGAGAACTTCACGTCATCGAATAGGAAGAATTCTGGCTCAGGACCAACAAGCACTGTATCTGCGATACCAGTAGAGCGCATGTAGTCTTCAGCACGTTTTGCGATAGAGCGTGGGTCACGGTCGTAACCTTGCATTGTTGCAGGTTCTAGGATGTCACAACGGATGTTTAGCGTTGCATCTTCCGTGAATGGGTCAAGCACAGCTGAAGATGCGTCTGGCATCATTACCATGTCTGACTCGTTGATGCCTTTCCAGCCAGCAACTGATGAACCATCGAACATTTTACCTTCTTCGAAGAAGTCTGCATCGATTTGGTGAGCAGGAATCGAAATGTGCTGCTCTTTACCTTTTGTATCAGTGAAGCGTAGGTCAACAAACTTTACTTCGTTTTCTTGGATCAGCGATAGAACGTTTTCTACTGACATCTTGGATAACCTCCAGTGTTAATAAGCGGTAAAAGCTCGACTTATGAAATATTCATGAACCCGGCATTGATTAATCTTTTTGACTTTTCATTAATCGATGCTGTGTTTACTAAAGCCAAAACCGTGCCAAAAAAAATATTCCATTAATTTCAATGAATTGTGTTTTTAGATGCTAGTTTGGTGCAAATGATTGCACCAAAATGATCTACGTCTGCACTAAAGTGGTGCGAATTAAGATTGTTGCACCACAATGTGACAGCAGCATTGCTTATTCAGCCCAGTTTTTGAGCAAGAGTCAATTTGTATTGTGCAACGATTAGAATAAAGTTGTGTTTTATCAATTCGTTCAGCGGAAGAAAGTGGGCATTAAGCGTAAAATTCACAGAAATGCTCGGGAGTAGATCACATATTTCTAGGCTTTTTGCTAAAATCTGGTACATTATGGCCGTTTTTTTAATCAGCAAATGTCACCAGAGAGCACCCGTTCTCAGCGTGGGGGCATTTCATCTATCTAAGTGAATCAATATCCATGGCTACTCCACAGATTGATAAATTAAGAAATATCGCGATTATCGCGCACGTTGACCACGGTAAAACAACGTTGGTTGACAAGCTGCTACAACAATCAGGCACGCTAGAGTCTCGCGGTGAAGCTGAAGAGCGAGTCATGGACTCGAACGACATCGAGAAAGAGCGCGGTATTACAATCCTTGCTAAAAACACAGCAATTAACTGGAACGATTACCGTATCAACATCGTAGATACTCCGGGACACGCGGACTTCGGTGGTGAAGTAGAACGTATCATGTCGATGGTAGACTCTGTACTACTTATCGTTGACGCGGTTGACGGCCCAATGCCACAAACGCGTTTCGTAACGCAAAAAGCATTTGCGCACGGTCTTAAGCCAATCGTTGTAATCAACAAGATTGACCGCCCAGGCGCTCGTCCTGATTGGGTTATGGACCAAGTGTTCGACCTATTCGACAACCTAGGTGCAACTGATGACCAGCTAGACTTTAAAGTGGTTTACGCATCAGCACTTAACGGTTGGGCTTCTCTAGAAGAAGGCGAAACTGGCGAGAACATGGAACCACTATTCCAAACTATCGTTGACGTTGTTGACGCACCAAATGTTGACCTTGATGGTCCACTACAGATGCAAGTTTCTCAGCTAGACTACAGCTCTTACGTTGGTGTTATCGGTGTTGCTCGTGTAACTCGTGGTAGCGTTAAAGCAAACCAACAAGTAACCATCATTGGTGCTGACGGTAAAACTCGTAACGGTAAAGTTGGCACAGTAATGGGCTACCTAGGCCTAGAGCGTCACGAAGTTGAGCAAGCTAACGCAGGTGATATCATTGCGATCACTGGTCTTGGCGAGCTAAAAATCTCTGACACTATCTGTGCACAAAACGCAGTAGAAGCACTACCTGCACTGTCTGTTGATGAACCAACAGTAACGATGACGTTCCAAGTAAACACGTCTCCATTCGCTGGTAAAGAAGGTAAGTTTGTAACTTCACGTAACATCCTTGAGCGTCTAGAGAAAGAACTGGTACACAACGTTGCACTACGCGTTGAGCAAACAGACGATCCAGACAAATTCCGCGTTTCAGGCCGTGGTGAACTTCACCTATCTATCCTGATCGAAAACATGCGTCGTGAAGGCTTCGAGCTTGCAGTATCTCGTCCAGAAGTAATCATCAAAGAAGAAGATGGTCAGCTAATGGAACCGTTCGAAACCGTAACTATCGACGTTATGGAAGAGCACCAAGGCGGTATCATGGAGAACATCGGCCTACGTAAAGGTGAGCTAAAAGATATGGCTCCAGACGGCAAAGGCCGTGTACGTATGGACTTCATCATGCCATCTCGTGGTCTGATCGGTTTCCAAACGGAATTCATGACACTAACTTCTGGTTCTGGTCTTCTTTACCATACGTTCGATCATTACGGCCCTCACAAAGGCGGTAACATCGGTCAACGTGTTAACGGTGTACTTATCGCGAACGCAGCTGGTAAAGCACTAACGAACGCATTGTTCAACCTTCAAGAGCGTGGTCGTCTATTCATCGGTCACGGTGTAGAAGTTTACGAAGGCATGGTTATCGGTATTCACAGCCGCGACAATGACCTAACAGTAAACGCACTGAAAGGTAAGCAGCTAACCAACGTTCGTGCATCTGGTACAGATGACGCACAGGTTCTTACTCCGCCAATCGTTATGACTCTAGAACAAGCTCTAGAATTCATCGATGACGACGAACTAGTAGAAGTAACACCTGAAAGCATCCGTATCCGTAAGAAATTCCTAACGGAAAGCGACCGTAAGCGTGCTTCACGTTCAGCAAAATAATTTGCTGTAGCGGATTAGCTTAAATACAAGCCCCGAGTTAAGCTCGGGGCTTGTTGTTTTTAGGGAGATAACATGAAGCCGATTGTGATTACCGGTGGTCCCGGAGCGGGCAAAACAACGTTACTCAACGCATTAGGTAAACAAGGCTACGCCACGTTTGCTGAAGGCTCACGCTCGTTGATAGAGCAGCAAAGCGAATTGGACAATGGCATTTTGCCGTGGACCAACCTGCCTGAGTTTGCCAAATTGTGTCTTAACCTAATGAGTGAGCAAAAGCGTGAAGCGTTGAATACTAACGTGGCTTTTGTTGATCGCGCGATTCCAGATATTGTTGCTTATCTGCAAGTCGGTGGTTGTCACGTTGACCAAGCTTTCTTAACTGAAAGTGCAGGGTACCATAGTCAGGTGCTTACTTGTCGACCTGAAGCATCTATTTACGTACAAGATGAAGTGCGTCCGCACAGCTTTGAAGAAGCGCTGAAAATCCATCAAACCCTAATCAATACTTATGTTGAGCTCGGATATCAAGTGGTGGAAGTGCCATGGGGCAGTGTCGAAGATCGCGTGGGCTTTGTTCGAAGAGTAATAGGCTTAGTCGGCGAGGTAGCAGACTAAAACCTCCTCGCGAGGAGGAGGCCTGAATGATTTACTTTTGATTAAGCTTTTGCAGGAACTTATCCGATTCAGCGATCGCTTCGTTCATTTGTTTGATGGCAAATTGAATGTCTTTCTCTAAGCTAGAGAACTCGCCTTGCAAAGAACCAATCGCACTCGCGTTGAGGTTGTGTTTTAGGTACAGCGTATTATCACGCAGTGTGTTCAGCACTGGCGTCATCTTTTTCTCTGCGCGCTTCATTGCGCTGAGCATGGTTTTGTAAGAGGCTTTGGTTTCACGCAGTTTTTGTTCGCTTGAGCGGCGCAGTTTCGCACTGGTGTACAAGTCTAGCTCGCCTTGCCATTCTTCAAACAGTGCATCAGAGACATCTTCGATTGCAGCAATACGGTCACGCACATCTTGAGCGGCTTTTTCGCTGTCTTCGTATTTGTCATTGATGTTGTTGTAAACGCTTTCTAATTCACCACCGTCAAAATTGGTTAGTGCTGATAAGGCTTCAAGTGCGCTAGTGAATTCTTCTTGTGCTTCCTGTTGTGATTCTTTGGCATCTTCCACTCGGTCAACCATAATATCTCGTTTATGGTAGCCCACTTGCTCCATCGCAGAGTAATACGCAGATTGACACCCTGTTAAAGTGAAAATTGATAGTACAATTGCTAATAAATAAGGCATTCTTATGTCCTCGACGCTAATTATGGGATGAACTATGAACCAGTTATCAGAGAGTTACAAGGCGAGATTGAGCAATCTATTGCCAAGTTGCGTCGCGTTTTTTAAGTATCTTCTTAAGCGTTTGACGCATGATCGCGTTAATGTAAATGCTGGCTACCTTGCCTATATCACCTTGCTATCCATCGTGCCAATGTTAACGGTACTGTTATCAATATTGTCAAAGTTCCCTGTTTTCGCGAACGTTGGCGAAGTGCTGCAAGGCTACATCATCGAAAACTTTGTACCGGCATCTGGTGAGGCGGTGCACACTGCACTGCAAGAGTTTGTGGCGAACACTGGCAAAATGAGTGCCGTCGGTGGTGGCTTCTTGTTTATTGCTGCGCTGATGCTGATCTCCAACATCGATAAAAATCTAAACTACATCTGGCGAGTCAAAGACAAGCGCCGTTTGGTGTTCTCATTTTCGATGTATTGGATGGTATTAACGCTGGGGCCGATTTTAGTCGGCGCGAGTATTGCAGCAACGTCTTATGTCACGTCGTTACAAATCTTAGAAAATGAAACGCTGTCTGGCGCCTTCAATTTGTTCTTACGCTGGTTGCCGCTCTTGCTGTCATTTTTTGCATTTTTAGGTTTGTACATTCTGGTGCCAAACAAAAAAGTGCATTTAGCGCATGGTGCTGTAGGCGCCGCCGTTGCGGCGATACTGTTTGAATTAAGTAAGAAAGGCTTTGCCCTCTATATCACTCAGTTCCCGTCTTACCAGCTGATTTATGGCGCTTTAGCCGCAATTCCTATCTTGTTTGTCTGGGTTTACTTGTGCTGGATGATCGTCTTGCTGGGGGCAGAAGTCACCGCAGCATTGGGTGAGCAAGAGCACTGGAGTGAAGATCTAGACATGATACACTCGTCGGCTGAATCTCAGTTAGCAAATGAAGGAAGCGAGAGTAGTGATAGCGCTAATTCAACGAGTCAGTGAAGCGGCCGTTCGTGTAGACGGTGAAGTGGTTGGAGAAATCGATACAGGTCTTCTTGTCCTACTTGGTGTTGAGAAGGACGACGATGAAGCCAAAGCAAAACGTTTGATGGAACGTGTGACCACCTACCGAGTCTTTGAAGACGACGAAGGAAAAATGAACCTCAACGTCAAACAAGTGAACGGTAAGGTTTTGGTGGTGTCTCAATTTACATTACCGGCAGATACCAAGAAAGGCACACGTGCAGGCTTTTCTCGTGGTGCGCATCCAGCCGACGCTGAACGTCTGTATGACTACTTTTCTGACTTGTGTGAGCAGGAATTGCCAACCGAGCGTGGTCGCTTCGCGGCCGATATGAAAGTGTCATTAATTAATGACGGCCCAGTGACTTTTTGGCTACAGGTCTAATCTGGCGTGGATACACCCATGGTCTAAGCTATATACCCAAGTGATTTGATTTTACTTGGGTATTTTCTCCCCAAGATTCTTACTGATTTGCACTTTCAAAGGATTGATATGTTCAAACTCATAACTCCAACAACCGAAAATCAGCTTAACAAGTACTATCAATTTCGTTGGCAAATGCTTCGAGAGCCATGGCGCATGCCAGTAGGCTCTGAACGTGATGAATATGACGTGGTGAGCCACCACCGCATGATTGTGGATAGCCGTGGTCGTCCAATGGCGATCGGACGTTTGTACATTACTCCGGATAACGATGGCCAAATCCGCTATATGGCGGTGAAAGGCAATCGTCGCAGCAAAGGCATGGGCTCACTGGTGTTGGTCGCGTTGGAATCGCTTGCGCGCCAAGAAGGTGCGAAACGTTTGGTATGTAATGCTCGTGAAGATGCGATTGCGTTTTATGAAAAAAATGGTTTTGAACGTCGTGGTGAGTTGACCGATGAACGCGGTCCGGTCCGTCACCAACAAATGGTGAAGCCGCTTGATCCGATGGCGAATGTGTTACGTCGCCCAGAATGGTGCACGGAATTGCAGCAGCGCTGGGAAGCGCAGATCCCAATTGCGGACAAAATGGGCATCAAAATCAACCAATACACCGGTTATCAGTTCGAATGCAGTGCCCAGCTCAATCCGAATTTGAACCCGCACAATACGATGTTTGCTGGTTCGGCATTTACGTTGGCAACGCTGACGGGATGGGGAATGACGTGGTTACTGCTCAAAGAGCGCGGTTTGCATGGCGATATTGTTCTGGCAGACAGCTCGATTCGTTATCGTCATCCGGTGGATCAAAATCCGGTGGCGAGTACCTCGCTTGATGGTATCAGTGGTGATTTGGATCGCTTGGCGTCAGGGCGCAAGGCGCGCATTGTCATCCATGTGGTGATTTACAGCGGCGATACGCCTGCGGTTGATTTCGTTGGCACGTACATGCTGTTGCCCAACTATTCGCAGCTACTCAGTTGCTAGTTCTTCTTCGGCTACGACCTCGTTCGTAGCCGGCTCTAACTCTTCTGTTATCTCCTCAACCAGCTCTTCTTCCGGTTGCTCTAGATTCGCCTCTGCAATGCCATGAAAGCTCGGCTCCTCCGGCTGAGCATCGTTCGTTGGTACGTTCGGCGTTAAGTGGTCTGGCTGTTGTGGTGAGTCGCAGTCATTACGTGATATTTCACCATCGAGCAGATCGCCTATGATTATGCCGCAGTGATCCTTGAGCTGGAATGTCAAACCGCTGAGTGGGTTGTTGGCCATGTCAAACTCGCCGCCAATCTGACCGGATATGACATTGCCGGAGATGGTTACAGGCTTGAGCGATACTGCGCCCCGCTGCGCGTGCACTCGAATAGGGGAAAACGTGATGCTCTTAAGCGACTTATCGGCTTGTGAACGTAGTGTCGTTTCTCGTAGGTTTGCTTCCACTTGCCCCGTTAAGCTGTACGCCAACATATTGTTGTCACCAGATAGACCTTGCAGGTCGAGGTTGAGGTCAGAAAATCCATCTACCGCGAATACATTTGGCAGGTATGGGTGAAGCAGTTTGAGTGGAATGCCATCCGCACTCAAATTAAGCGCCCAAGGTTGGCTTGCCGTACTTAAATCAAGTTGACCAAAGCCTTCAATGTAACCTTGTTCTAGTGGGGCAAACAGACGAGAGAGTTGCCACAACCCTTGCTCACTTTGTGTCGAAATCGCAGCATGAGAAGACAGAACTTGGTCGTAGCTCGCATTCACGACACTCGCGTCGAGACTGCCATGCCATACGCCCCAAAAACGGTCCTGACGCTTTAACTTTAGCGCTTTTCCTTCGACGTTTAAGCCAGAGAGTTGCCAGAATGGTTCGTGCGCTAATTGGATTATCTGACTACGTTCAATATCAAGTTCTTGGATATCCACTTCTTGTAACGCGCTGGTGGCGGCCTTCCACCAATCCTTGTTGTCATCAGACTGGATAGCCCATTTCAATCCTTGAACAGAAGCCGTGTCGAGTTGCCAGTGCGTCGGTTTGAATTGACCAGAAACCTGTATGCGGCCTTGCTGCCAATCTAGGCTCAGTTCTTGGAGTTGGATATTCTCGGGCGTGAAAATGGCGTTCAAGCGTGGCTCTATTGCGGTTTGCTCTTGGAAACGAACACTGTCAGCTTGTAAAGACACTTTGGCAGTGGCATTCCATAGAGACGCAGGCAGTGAGGCATCTTCAATGGACAGTTCAAGGTTTTGCCAGTGCCATTCCCCCCATTCAATATCGGCGTTAAGCAAGTCGAGGCTATTGATGTGGTTAATGGTGAACGGCAATTCTTGCCACGGTTTAGAGAGTAAAGATTGTCGCTGTGCATTGGTGATTGCCAACTTATCAATCGTGGCATTGACCAAAGACCAGCCTTGCGGATATTGCTCACCTTGCCCTGAGATTTGGCTATTTCGCCATTTAAAAGACGTGCCATAGAGGGTGCTGTTTTGGGCTTGATAATCCACATCAACCAGTACTTTTTGTATCGCCTCACCGTGCCAATACATTTGTTCTGCAGAGGCCTGAATAGCGCCGTAAGGCCATAATTGTTGAGCGTTTAGCCAAGTAGGATCTTGGATTTGGATACTCAATCCAGTTACGGAAAAGCGCGGACCCGCGTAATCAATATTTTTCAGCGCAATCTGGTGGAACTGGATCGACTCTAAGTTAGCCCGTGTCGGTATGCCTTTTTTTAGACTCACCCCATCGATCAGCAAGCTATCGATAATCCATTTTCCATCTCGTCGTATGTCAGGGTTCAGCCATACGTCGACTTGTTCAATATAAGGCAGTTGAGCGTCTTGGGAGCGAACGTTTTGCAGCGAAAGGTGGTAAGGGAAGTCGTAATGAACGCGCTCCGCTTGGATCGGTAAGCCAAGGTAGGGGGAAACCCATTGCCATGTAGAATTGGCGTATGAGGTGGTTAACAGCGCAATAATGGTCGCCGGAAGGGCAATCAATACCACCAGTAAGAGAATTAGAATTCGACGCGCTGTTTTCATCCCTGCCAGAACCTGTAAGTGAAGTGTCGGAAAACTGATGAGGTCAGTTATACAAATAACCCAGTTAGGCTTTAGCTTGTATCAATCTGGTGTGGGATTCAATAAAAAGCCCCTCAAAAGAGGGGCTTGAAGAGCATTTTTGTAACTAAGTCACTGTTGTCATCAAATCACAGGTCACTCAGTTTTGCTTCGGTATTAGTCCAGTTGAGGACCAGCCGCAACCAGTGCTTTACCTTCCGCGTTGTCAGTGTACTTATCAAAGTTATTGATAAAGCGCTCAGCCAAGTCTTTCGCTTTGCTTTCCCATTGTAGTGGGTCAACGTACGTGTCACGAGGGTCAAGGATGCTTGGATCCACACCTGGTAGTGACGTAGGTACTTCAAGGTTGAAGATTGGAATGTGCTTAGTTGGCGCATCTTCAATCGAGCCATCTAGGATCGCATCAATGATGCCGCGTGTATCTTGGATAGAGATACGTTTACCTGTGCCGTTCCAGCCGGTGTTCACTAGGTATGCTTCTGCACCTGCGGCTTCCATACGTTTTACCAGTACTTCCGCGTATTTAGTTGGGTGAAGCGTTAGGAACGCTGCGCCAAAACATGCAGAGAATGTTGGTGTTGGCTCAGTAATGCCTCGCTCTGTGCCAGCCAATTTTGCAGTAAAACCAGATAGGAAGTGGTATTTGGTTTGCTCTGGAGTCAACTTAGACACTGGCGGTAGCACGCCAAATGCGTCTGCCGATAGGAAGATCACTTTGTTTGCGTGACCGCCTTTTGATACTGGCTTAACGATGTTTTCGATGTGGTAGATAGGGTAAGAAACACGTGTGTTTTCTGTCTTAGAACCGTCATCAAAATCGATAGAGCCGTCGCTACGAACCGTTACGTTTTCTAGCAGCGCATCGCGGCGGATCGCGTTGTAGATGTCTGGCTCCGCTTCTTTCGATAGCTTGATGGTTTTCGCGTAACAACCGCCTTCGAAGTTGAAGACACCATCGTCATCCCAGCCGTGCTCATCATCACCAATTAGAGCGCGTTTAGGGTCGGTAGAGAGTGTTGTTTTACCTGTACCAGATAGGCCGAAGAATACTGCTACGTCGCCGTCTTTGCCCATGTTGGCACTACAGTGCATCGAAGCGATGTCTTTCAGAGGAAGGAAGTAGTTCATCATCGCGAACATACCTTTCTTCATCTCGCCGCCGTACCAGGTACCACCGATCAGTTGTGTACGCTCAGTAAGGTTGAAGACCGTGAAGTTTTCAGAGTTCAGACCTTGCTCTTCCCATTTCGGGTTGGTGCATTTCGCGCCGTTCATTACTACGAAGTCAGGTTCAAACGTTGCAAGTTCTTCTTCGGTAGGACGAATGAACATATTTTTTACGAAGTGTGCTTGCCATGCTACTTCTGTGATCACACGAATGCTCAAGCGAGTATCTGGGTTAGCACCACAGTAACCGTCAACGACAAATAGGCGTTTGCCAGACAACTGGTTAGTCACCAACTCTTTTAGGTCGTTCCACACTTCCTGAGTGATTGGTTTGTTGTCATTTTTTACGGTGTCAGAAGTCCACCACATGTGTTCTTCTGTCGTCGCATCTTTAACGATGTATTTATCTTTTGGTGAGCGACCAGTAAAGATGCCTGTATCAACAGCAACCGCACCTAATTCAGTAACCACACCGCGTTCGTAACCAGTTAGGTCAGCGCGCGTTTCTTCCTCAAACAGCAATTCGTAGCTTGGGTTGCGAACAACCTCTTTAACGTTATGCAGTCCGTGTTTGGTTAGATCAAGTGTTGCAGCCTTTGTATGTTCCATAACGGTCATAGGTGCTCCTTATAAGGATTTTTGTAGGGATTTTGTAAGAATGTTTTAATTTTTATCTGCTCACCATGCTAGCAACGGGGCGGGGAGAAAACAGGGAGATAGTTCAAAAATTGCCCATGATTTCACTAAGGTTTTAGGTAACCCGTCACATATTGGTGCGAATAGTTTATCGTGCGCGCAAACCTTTGCGCTAGGGCAAAACGATTATTAATTACTTAAAATTAAGCAGTTGTTTTATTACGTGGAAAGCCAGGTGTTACGGGGGGTAGATCACAAAAAGGCCAGCATAGTGCTGGCCTTTTGTGGGTAAATTACGTGCTTGATAAGCTATAAAAATTAATGCAGCGTTTTATTGCCGCCTGAAGCTTGCGTATACAGTTCGGTAACTTCTGTTTCATCGAATGTATATGTTGTGCCACAGTAATCACAGTGTAAAGAAACCGATCCTACTTCAGCTAAAATGTCGTAAATTTCAGCTTTCTCAACGGTAATGATTGCCGCGCCGCTGCGCTCACGTGAACAGCCACAGTGGAACGCTACTGGTTGAGGTTCGTACACACGTACTTTGTCTTGGTTGTATAGACGGTATAGTAGATCGTTCGCTTCTAGGCCAAACAGTTCTTCGTCTTTTACGGTGTTAGTCAGTTGCTCTAGGTGCTCGAAGTCATCTGGAGAACCAGTGCCATCAGGAATAACCTGAATAAGCATACCCGCCGCGTGCGGTTTACCTTCGAATTCGCCAGTGCGGATCCAAAGACGCGTTTTTAGCTGCTCAGAGTTAGCGAAGTAACCTTCTAACACTTCCGTCAGGTTTTCACCTTCTAGACCAACCACACCTTGGTAGCGCTCGCCTTTTTTCGGCTCGATAGTGATAACTAGGTAACCTTTACCCATCATTTCGTGCAGGCTAGCGTCATCAGCGATGTCACCTTCCCAGCGCGCTACACCACGAACTTGTTGGTTGTGGTCGCCATTGATTACTGCAAGAGAAACAGGGCCGTCACCTTGAAGTTGGATTGTGATTGAGCCTTCGAATTTAAGAGTTGCAGTCAAAAGAGTCGTTGAAACGAGTAGCTCACCCAACAGTTTTTGTACTGCTGCCGGATATTCCTTGCTGGAGATAATACGTTGGTACGCTTCATCCAATTGTACCAACTCGCCACGCACTGAAAGATCTTCGAATAGGTAGCGGTTTAAAACATTATTTGCCATGGAGTGCTTTCCTCGTCGGTAATTCCGGCTTTTATTGGTGTTTGAACTTAATGATGTCTCGGCGCTGCTTTTTATCTGGGCGGCGTTCCGGACTAGGGTTGTGGGCGTTAAGTTTGCGTTGTGTCGCGTGTTCCTCACGTTTCGCTATACTTTCATTAGTTTCGCGATACAGGGTCTGTGCGACAGGGGCGCCTCGTCGTTGATCAGAAATCTTTTCGATAATCACGGTTTTTTCTTCGTTGCCTTGACGAAGTCTGATCTCAGCGCCCAATTCAACGATTTTACTCGGCTTGCTTCGTTGGCCATTATAGTGGACTTTACCACCATCGACCATATTACGAGCGATAGAGCGGGTTTTATAAAATCTTGCGGCCCATAGCCATTTATCTAGCCTAACGGCTTCATTTAGGGAACTCATAGAACACTACGCTATCTAATCACTGCCCGAATGTGGCAATGAGTGCTGGATTATTCACCTACAGATGGAGTCAAGGCGTATTTTTTTCAAGGGAGTTGGCAAAAACTGCATAAGAAAAAGGTATGAAAAGGAAGTTGTGATATAGTTCACTGCTCTTTGTTGAGTAATAATTTTATTGCAAATTTAGCAATTTAGAGTCGATAGTTATATTTTTATAGCCCAATTGACTAACGTTAGAATAAAGGAATCAATTCAGTGAAGCGTTTAGAGCTAAGTGCAGGATTATCAAGCAGACCGCTACTGGCTCAGATCAAGTCCAACCACCACGCAATTCAAGCGAAGCTCAGTTTGCTACTTACTTGCCTATTTATTGCGATAACTGGGTGGATACTCGGTAAAGTGGTGTGGTTAGCAATCCCTCAAACGTCTGATGTGCCAAAATGGAGGCCGTCGGCGGGTAATGTTATTGCCAGCAATAAATCGAATACGATTGATTTCAATGCCCTTCAAAGCGCCAACTTATTTGGCAAATACACCGAACAAAAGCCTGTGGTCGTTGAGCAACCTGTTGTGAAAGACGCCCCAAAAACACGCCTGAATCTTACCCTTGTTGGCGCCGTTGCTAGCAGCAATCCTCAAACCAGCTTAGCGGTGATCGCTAACCGTGGTAAGCAAGCGACCTACGGAATTAGCGAAGAAATTGAAGGTACGCGTGCCACACTAAAAGCGGTGTTGGTCGATCGCGTGATCATCGATAACGAAGGCCGAGATGAAACTCTAATGCTGGAAGGCGTTGAGTATAAAAAATTGTCAGAATCGCCGCAGGCTACTCGAGTGCAAGCTGCACAGAAAGAACCTGCGTCAGACGTGAGTGACAAACTAGAGCAAATCCGAGAGGAGATTGCGAAAGATCCACAGAGTGTCTTTAAATACATCACCATTTCTCCAGTGAAAAAAGACGACGCCATTATTGGCTACCGAGTTTCTCCGGGTCGTGATGCGGCGTTATTTAATGATGTGGGTCTAGAACCTGGTGATATTGCGGTGCAACTTAATGGGATCGATTTAAGTGATCCATCTTCTTCAGTACAACTGATGCAAGTGATGAGCGATCCGCAAGAACTGAATTTGACTGTTGAGCGAGATGGTCAGCAGTACGACATCTATATCCAATTGTAATACTTAGGCAACCAGCGTAAGTTCAGGGAGACATACGTGAAACATTGGTTTAGCAAAAGTGCTTGGTTACTGGCAGGGAGTCTACTCTGCGTTCCAGGCGCGATGGCAAATGAATTTAGTGCGAGCTTCAAAGGCACTGACATTCAAGAATTCATCAACATTGTTGGTCGTAACTTAGAAAAGACCATCATCGTTGACCCTTCGGTGCGCGGTAAAATCGACGTTCGCAGCTACGACGTGTTAAACGAAGAGCAATATTACAGCTTCTTCCTTAACGTGTTGGAAGTGTACGGCTATGCAGTCGTAGAAATGGACAACGGCGTACTCAAAGTCATCAAAGCAAAAGACTCTAAGACCTCTGCAATCCCTGTTATGGGTGATGGCAGCGCAAAAGGCGATAGCGTCATCACTCGTGTGGTT
Source organism: Vibrio sp. GLN_1 (assembly GCF_043106015.1). Lineage (NCBI taxonomy): Bacteria > Pseudomonadati > Pseudomonadota > Gammaproteobacteria > Vibrionales > Vibrionaceae > Vibrio > Vibrio sp. GLN_1. The sequence continues at coordinate 423,508 of NZ_JBICMD010000017.1, read as the reverse complement.
GCTGTGCGAAATGTCTCTGTTCGTGAATTGTCACCGCTATTGCGCCAGCTGATTGATAACGCTGGGGCGGGTAACGTGGTTCATTACGATCCAGCCAACATCATCCTGATCACCGGTCGTGCAGCGGTAGTAAACCGTCTAGCAGAAATCATCAAACGCGTTGACCAAGCTGGTGACAAAGAGATCGAGCTAGTAGAGCTTCGCAATGCCTCGGCTGCTGAAATGGTTCGTATCGTAGAAGCCCTGAACAAAACGACCAACCAAAAGAGTACGCCTGAGTTTCTTGAGCCAAAAATCGTCGCGGATGAGCGTACGAACTCGATTCTGATTTCTGGCGATCCGAAAGTACGTGCACGCCTGAAACGTTTGATTCGTCAACTTGACGTAGAAATGGCAACGAAAGGTAACAACCGAGTGGTTTACCTTAAGTATGCAAAAGCAGAAGACCTAGTTGATGTACTGAAAGGTGTCTCTGACAACCTGCAAGCCGAAAAACAAGCGGGTCAAAAAGGTGCATCCAGTGCACAACGCGGTGAAGTCGTGATTGCGGCTCATGAAGCAACCAACTCACTTGTTCTGACTGCGCCGCCAGATATCATGATGGCTTTGCAAGACGTAATTTCTCAATTAGATATTCGCCGTGCTCAGGTTCTGATTGAAGCCTTGATTGTTGAAATGGCCGAAGGTGATGGTATTAACCTAGGCGTTCAGTGGGGGTCACTAGAAACGGGTGCTGTGATCCAGTACGGCAACACAGGTGCGCCAATCGGCCAAGTCATGGTTGGTTTGGAAGAAGCGAAAGACGTTACCAAAACGGAAAGCTACTGGAATAGTGACACGAACAAGTGGGAAAACCGTCAGTACACTGAAGAAGGTGACTACTCAACACTTGCATCTGCTCTTGGCGGCGTAAATGGTGCCGCAATGAGCATCGTGATGGGTGACTGGACGGCGCTAATTAGTGCGGTTGCTTCGGATTCCAACTCAAACATCCTGTCTTCTCCAAGTATCACTGTGATGGATAATGGCGAAGCCTCATTCATCGTGGGTGAAGAAGTGCCTGTTATTACTGGCTCGACTGCTGGTTCAAACAACGACAACCCATTCCAAACCGTTGATCGTAAAGAAGTCGGTATCAAGCTCAAAGTTGTACCACAGATCAACGAAGGTGATTCTGTTCAGCTAAATATCGAACAAGAAGTCTCTAACGTATTGGGTGCCAATGGTGCCGTTGACGTTCGTTTCGCGAAGCGCCAACTTAACACTTCCGTGATGATCCAAGATGGTCAGATGCTGGTGCTAGGTGGTTTGGTTGATGAACGTGCACTAGAAAGTGAATCGAAAGTGCCACTGCTTGGTGATATTCCAGTATTGGGTCACTTGTTCAAATCAACCAGCACGCAAACCGAAAAACGTAACTTGATGGTCTTCATTAAGCCGACCATCATCCGTGATGGTATGACCGCAGATGGTATCACTCAGCGCAAATACAACTTTATTCGTGCAGAGCAGCTTTACAAAGCTGACCAAGGCTTGAAATTGATGCCAGATGAGAAGATCCCTGTGATCCCAGCATTTGGCCAAGATCGTAAGCATCCTGCTGAAATTCAAGCGTTTATCGATCAAATGGAAAAGAACTAATGGTAGATATGTTAGACACTGCGCCAAGTATGCGTCGTCTGCCATTCAGTTTTGCCAATCGCTTTAAACTGGTTTTGGAGACTGAGCATCCAGAGCGTCCTCCAATTCTTTACTACGTGGAGCCGCTAAATCCAGCGGCTCTGGTTGAAGTGCGTCGCGTGCTTAAGCGCAGCTTCGTGCCTCAAGCTATCGACAAAGAATCCTTCGATAAAAAGCTGACTGAAGCGTATCAACGTGATTCATCAGAAGCTCGTCAATTGATGGAAGATATCGGTGCCGACAGTGACGATTTCTTCTCGTTGGCAGAAGAGCTACCGCATGACGAGGATTTGTTAGAGTCGGAAGACGATGCGCCAATCATCAAATTGATCAATGCCATGTTGGGTGAAGCGATCAAAGAAGGCGCGTCCGATATCCATATCGAAACGTTTGAAAAGACGCTTTCTATCCGCTTCCGTGTCGACGGCGTTCTGCGCGAAGTCTTGACGCCAAGTCGTAAGCTTGCGCCGTTATTGGTGTCTCGTGTGAAAGTTATGGCGAAGCTCGATATTGCTGAAAAGCGTGTGCCTCAAGATGGTCGTATCTCACTACGTATTGGTGGCCGAGCGGTCGACGTGCGTGTTTCTACCATGCCATCCTCTCACGGTGAACGAGTGGTAATGCGTCTGTTAGATAAAAACGCAACGCGCCTTGACCTGCACAGTTTGGGCATGACTCCTTCGGTACACGACAACTTCCGTCACCTCATTGGTCGCCCACACGGTATCATCTTGGTGACCGGCCCTACGGGTTCTGGTAAATCGACCACTTTGTACGCCGGCTTGCAAGAAATCAACAGCAACGAGCGCAACATTCTGACGGTGGAAGACCCAATCGAATTTGATATCGATGGCATTGGCCAGACTCAAGTTAACCCGAAAGTCGACATGACATTTGCGCGTGGTCTACGTGCGATCTTACGTCAGGACCCGGATGTGGTGATGGTGGGTGAGATCCGTGACTTAGAAACCGCGCAAATTGCGGTGCAAGCGTCTTTGACTGGTCACCTGGTAATGTCGACGCTGCATACCAACACCGCTGTTGGTGCGATCACGCGTCTGCGTGATATGGGTATTGAACCATTTTTGATCTCCTCTTCACTGCTTGGTGTGCTAGCGCAGCGTCTGGTTCGTACGCTCTGTTCTGACTGTAAAGAACCTTACGAAGCGGACAGCGAACAGAAAAAATTGTTTGGCATGGCAGAAAGTGAATCGCTCATTCTACATCGCGCGAAAGGCTGTGAAGCGTGTAACCAAAAAGGTTATCGCGGACGTACCGGCATTCATGAATTAGTGCTTGTCGATGAAACGGTTCAAGAGCTGATTCACCGCGAAGCAGGTGAGCAAGAAGTGGAAAAAGCCGTTCGTAATCATACGCCAAGTATTCGTAGTGATGGTCTAAGCAAAGTACGTCGTGGTATTACGTCACTTGAAGAAGTGATGCGAGTGACGAAGGAAGCGTAATGGCAGCATTTGAATACAAAGCGCTGGATGCAAAAGGCAAACAAAAAAAAGGCACGATTGAAGGGGATAACGCTCGTCAAGTGCGCCAACGACTGAAAGAACAAGGAATGATCCCTGTTGAGGTCGTGGAAGCCAAAGCAAAGGCGGCTAAGTCTTCAGGCTCAGTGGGCTTCAAACGTGGTATCAAAACGGCTGAACTGGCTCTGATCACGCGTCAATTGTCTACACTTGTTCAATCAGGTATGCCTCTTGAAGAGTGTCTTCGAGCAGTTTCTGAACAAGCAGAAAAGCCACGAATTCGCACCATGATCGCTGCAGTTCGCTCCAAAGTCACCGAAGGTTACCCATTGGCAGATAGCCTAGGTGATTATCCACACGTATTTGACGAACTGTTTCGCTCTATGGTCGCCGCGGGTGAAAAATCTGGACACCTTGATACGGTTTTAGAGCGCTTGGCGGAGTACGTCGAAAACCGTCAGAAAATGCGTTCTAAGCTGTTGCAAGCGATGATCTACCCTGTCGTGTTAGTGGTGTTTGCGGTGGCGATTGTCTCGTTCTTGTTGGCGACCGTAGTACCCAAAATCATCGAGCCGATCATTCAAATGGGGCAAGAGCTACCACAGTCGACGCAATTTTTGCTGGCGGCTAGTGAGTTCATCCAAGAGTGGGGGCTGATTATCTTTGTTGTGCTAGTAGTTTGTTTTTATGGCTTAAAACTGGCGTTGCAAAAACCAGATTTTCGCTTGTCTTGGGACAGAAAAATCATCAGCTTGCCGCTCGTCGGTAAGATTTCTAAAGGTCTCAATACCGCTCGTTTCGCTCGTACCTTGTCGATTTGTACTTCAAGTGCGATCCCAATTCTTGAAGGGATGCGAGTGGCGGTTGATGTGATGTCAAACCGTTACGTAAAGCAGCAAGTGTTGATTGCTGCAGACAACGTCCGTGAAGGGGCAAGCTTGCGTAAAGCTCTGGATCAAACCCGTCTATTCCCACCGATGATGCTGCATATGATCGCCAGTGGTGAGCAGAGTGGTGAGTTAGAAAGCATGTTGACGCGTGCGGCGGACAACCAAGACCAAAACTTTGAATCTACGGTCAATATTGCGTTGGGAGTGTTCACTCCTGCCTTGATCGCATTGATGGCGGGATTGGTGTTATTCATTGTCATGGCGACCTTGATGCCGATGCTAGAAATGAATAACTTGATGAGCGGATAATATTCGAATTAAGGCGTGTCTAAATTAAGACGTGGCTTGAATCTAACTTTCGGAGAAAAAAATGAAATTTAAGCGTAGTAAGCAACACGGTTTCACACTGTTAGAAGTGATGGTAGTTGTTGTTATCTTGGGTATTTTGGCAAGTTTTGTTGTTCCAAACTTGCTAGGCAACAAAGAAAAGGCAGACCAACAAAAAGCGATCACTGACATTGTGGCGTTAGAGAACGCGTTGGATATGTACAAGCTAGACAACAGCGTGTACCCAACGACAGACCAAGGTCTAGACGCATTGGTTACTAAGCCTTCTAACCCAGAACCGCGCAACTACCGTGATGGTGGTTACATCAAGCGTCTTCCAAATGACCCTTGGGGTAATGCATACCAATACCTAAGCCCTGGTGACAACGGCACGATTGATATCTTCACTCTAGGTGCGGATGGTCAAGAGGGCGGTGAAGGTCCAGCAGCGGATATTGGCAACTGGAACATGCAAGACTTCCAATAAAATGAGCGCAAGCCAGCACTAATGAAACAAATGCGAAAACATAACGGTTTTACATTAATAGAAATCCTATTGGTGCTGGTTTTGCTATCTCTTACCGCGGTGGCGGTGATCACTACGTTGCCTACCAGTCAAAAAGACCTCTCTAAACAATACGCGCAAAGTTTCTTTCAGCGTTTGCAGTTGCTTAACGAAGAAGCCGTACTCAGCGGTAAAGATTTTGGTGTGCGTGTCGACGATACCAAAAAGACCTACACCCTGCTTAGCTTGACCGCTGAAGGCTGGAAGCCGCTAGAAATGAAGCAAATTCCAAGCAAAACCAAATTAGAAGATGACATTGCATTGCAATTGGATCTAGGTGGCGGTGCTTGGGATAAAGACGATCGTTTGTTTGAGCCGGGTTCACTGTTTGAAGACATGTTTGCCGACGAAACTGAAGAAAAGAAAGTGAAACCACCGCAAGTCTTCATTTTCTCGAGCGCAGAAGTCACGCCGTTTACCTTGTCTTTTTTTCCACAAAAAGGCGATGCGTTTAACGATGGTTGGCGAGTGATCGGAAAAGAGAGTGGGCAAATTCTGTTGGTAGCGCCAGGTGAAGAAGTGGAAGAGGATGCGAATGCGCAATTTTAAGCAAACTCAACCAAACTTAAACCGTCGCCGAGTGCGAGGTATGACGTTGCTTGAAGTGTTGGTTGCACTGGCTATTTTTGCCACCGCGGCGATCAGTGTGATTCGCTCAGTGAGTCAACACATCAACACAGTCAGCTACTTAGAAGAAAAGATGTTTGCAGCAATGGTTGTGGATAACCAAATGGCGAATGTGATGCTAGATACTGGCGCGCTGAAAGCCAAGAATGGTACCGAAGAGCTAGCAGGACGTACATGGTATTGGAAAGTCACGCCTGTAGCCACCACGCAGCCATTGCTGAAAGCATTTGATGTAAGTGTCGCGACCGCGAAAAACGCGAGTCCAGTTGTTACGGTAAGAAGCTATGTGGCGCAGTAAACCCAATCGCGCAAGTAAGCGCCGCGCAGCAAAAGGTTTTACACTCATTGAAGTGCTGGTGTCGATAGCGATCTTTGCCAGTTTGAGCGTGGCGGCATACCAAGTGGTGTCGCAAGTTCAGCGCAGTAATGAGTTGTCGCAAGAGCGAACTCAGCGTTTGAATGAACTGCAACGCGCCATGGTGATGATGGATAACGACTTCCGCCAAATGGCATTGCGTCAAACGCGTACCAACGGCGAAGACCCTGCCGGGCAACTGATCTTTTGGTCGGATTATTTACTCGATTCCGACGCGAAAGGTCTAATGTTTGCACGTGTGGGTTGGCATAACCCGCAGCAACAGTTCCCGCGTGGTGAAGGGACTAAAGTGGGCTATCGCGTTAAAGAAGAAACCCTGCAGCGTGTTTGGTGGCGTTATCCAGATACCCCAGTTGGGCAGGAAGGCATTGTCACTCCGTTGCTGACGCAGGTGGAATCTTTCGACATGCGTTTTTATGACGGTAAACAGTGGAAGAAAGAGTGGGACAGCAATAAAGAGTTGCCGAAAGCTGTCTCAGTTGTCTTGAAGTTGAAGGATTACGGTGAAATTGCGCGCACGTATCTAACGCCAGATGGCAAGCTTGCAGAAAGTGAAAGAAACAAAGCATCGGAGGGCAACAACAATGGCTAATCGTCAGCGTGGTGTTGCTTTGATTATTGTACTGATGTTGTTGGCGATTATGGCGACCATTGCTGCCACCATGTCTGAACGTTTGTTTTTGCAGTTTCAGCGCGGTTCAAACCAAATCCATTACCAGCAAGCATATTGGTACAGTGTTGGTGTTGAAGCCTTGGCTGAAGTGGGTATCGAGCAGAGCTACAAAGACAGCGATACCATCAACCTCAGCCAACCTTGGGCGATTAAAGAACAAGTGTACCCATTGGACTATGGTCAAGCTGCAGGACGTATTTGGGATAAGCAAGCGTGCTTTAACCTCAATGTGTTAAGTCGAGTGCAGCCGACCGGACAACAAACCACTCGACCATATTTGGTTCAAGTGCTGCAGCGTTTGTTGGAAGAGTCGGATGTAGAGCCGTATCAAGCGGAAGTGATTGCCGATTCCACTTGGGAATACATTGATTCAGACAGCACAGTACGTTCAACCACCGGCGTGGAAGACAGCACCTACGAATCGATGAAACCTTCGTATTTAGCGGCTAATGGTTGGATGGCAGACAAAACTGAACTGCGCGCGGTATATCAAGTGAGTGGTGAAATTTATCAAAAGATTGAGCCCTTGGTATGTGCGATCCCAAGTGATGATTGGCGTTTAAACGTCAACACGATAGAGGTGGAACAAGCGCCGATTTTAGTCGCTATGTTTTCACCGAACTTGAGCAGCAGCGACGCGGTTCAACTGATAGAAAAGCGTCCCTTCGATGGTTGGGACAGCGTAGACGAATTTCTAGCGGAGTCAGAATTAACTGGCTTGAGCGATGATGTAAAGAAAAACGCCAAAGGCTATTTAGGAGTGGATAGCTCCTTCTTCGAATTGGATGCACAAGTGTTGGTGGATGATTCACGAGTACGTATCCGAAGCCTTTTGCAAAGTACAAATAGAGAAACGGTGACGGTCGTTCGCCGTCGTTTTGGAGGGATCAGTGAGCGAGTTTCTGACCGTTCGGCTGAGTAGCGAACAACAAAGTACCATTCCTTGGGTGGTGTGGTCGACAGAACAACAGGAAGTGATTGCCAGCGGTGAACTTGCCGGATGGGAACACTTGGATGAGTTGGTATCGTATGCTGGCCAGCGCCAAGTCATCGCTTTACTAGCGAGTAATGATGTGGTGTTAACTCAGGTGGACATTCCGCCTGGTGCTACACGTCAGTTCGACAACATGTTGCCTTATTTGATTGAAGATGAAGTCGCGCAAGATGTGGATAGCTTGCACTTCACCGTATTGGGTAAGCAAGCGGATAAAGCACAAGTGTGTGCGGTCGAGCGTGCATGGGTACAAACCGTGCTACAGCGTTTTGCTAGCCAAGGGTTGACCATCAAACGCATCTTGCCAGATGTATTGGCATTGCCTGTCAGTGATGACAACAGCAGTGCGGCACTGATTGGTGAGCAATGGCTAATTCGTCACTCAGAGACGGAAGGCGCGGTGGTGGATTCGGCGTGGCTGGACCTTTATCTCTCTTCTTACCTGCAAAATCATGAAGGTTGGCAACTCGAATGCTACAGTTCCGTGCCAGAATCGACTGTTGAGAGTGTATGGGTTCCTAAGCCAGAAGAAATGACGATGGCGTTGCTCGCAAAAGGCGTCGCGAGTAGTAAAACGAACCTGTTAACTGGCGAGTTTAAGCCGAAGTCTTCTTGGGGTAAGTACTGGAAAGTTTGGCAAAAGGCGGCTATCGCTGCGGGCGTTTTGTTAGTGGTGGTCGTGGCTCAGCAACTTCTCGTCGTCCACAAGTACGAGGCGCAAGCACAAGCCTATCGTGAAGAAAGCGAACGTATTTTCCGTCAGGTTTTCCCAAACAAGAATCGAATTCCGACCGTAAGTTACTTAAAGCGTCAAATGACAGATGAAGAGCGCCGTTTATCTGGTGGCTCAACAGATGTTGCGATGTTGTCTTGGCTTGCTGCCTTGCCAGCAACGCTTGGTCAGGTGAAAGATCTAGAAATCACCAGTTTTAAGTATGACGGCCAACGTGGTGAAGTGCGCATTCACGCACGTAGCTCAGACTTCCAGCCTTTTGAGCAGGCTCGTGTGAAGTTGGCTGAGAAGTTTAATGTTGAGCAAGGTCAGCTTAATCGCAGCGATAACGTTGTGATGGGTAGCTTTGTGTTAAAGCGTCAGTGAGGTGATGATGAAGAATTTAATTTCTCAAGCGCAAGCTTGGTGGAGTGGCATCTCTCAGCGTGAACAACGACTTGTGCTGGGCTGTGGTGCATTCGCCATCCTTGGTATTCTTTACTGGGGGCTGCTACAGCCGATGAGCCAACGTGCAGAGTTGGCGCAATCTCGTATCCAAAGTGAAAAGCAATTGCTTACATGGGTACAAGACAAAGCTGATGACATTACCGCATTGAGAAAAAGCGGGGGTGTCAGTTTTTCCAATCAGCCACTTAACCAACTTGTCTCTTCATCAGCGCGCCGTTTTAAGGTGGAACTGATTCGTGTGCAACCACGCAACGACAGTGTGCAAGTGTGGATTAAACCGCTCGCATTCAACCAATTGGTGGATTGGTTACGCTACTTGAAAGAGCAGCAAGGCATTGAAGTTGAATTTTTAGACATCGATCGTACAGACCAAGCGGGCATGATTGATGTGAACCGTCTGCAATTTAAGCGAGGTTAAGGTGAAGCGAGCAGTACTTTACGTTGTAATCTTTATTGTTTGTTTTTCTGTTAGCTTGATCATGGGGTTACCTGTTTCTTGGGTTCTCCAGCAAGCCCCCACTGTGAAAGGGCTAGACATACAAGGTGCTCACGGTTCCGTTTGGCAAGGTCAGGCTTCCAGCGTGCGTTGGCAGCGTCAAAACCTAGGGCAAGTGAATTGGGATTTCCAATGGTCTAGCTTATTTACCGGCAAAGCCGAATTTTCGGTACGTTTTGGGCGCGGCAGCGATATGAACATTCGCGGTCGAGGTTTAGTTGGATACAGTCTCAGCGATGGCCCTTACGCGGAAAATTTGGTGGCGTCGATCCCGGCATCGAAAGCCGTCGAACAAGCGCGCCTGCCGGTGCCTGTTGGTGTTGATGGCCAGCTGGAGTTGAACATTCGTCATGCGACTTACGCAGCTCCGTGGTGTAAAACTGGTGAAGGCACATTGGTTTGGAGTGCCAGTGGCATTCAAAGTCCAGTGGGAAGCTTAGAGCTCGGCCCTGTTATTGCTGATTTGAAATGCCAAGATAGCGTGCTAACTGCATCAGGTGAGCAAACCAGTACGCAAGTTTCCTCGGCGTTTTCAGCGGAACTGATGCCGAATCAACGCTATTCAACGAAAGCGTGGTTTAAACCTGGCGCAGATTTCCCATCAAGCATGGGGGAGCAGTTGAAATGGCTTGGACAGCCAAACGCACAAGGCCAATACGAGTTTGACTACAAAGGCCGATTCTAATCTCGAGCCAACGTAATACAGAAAAGAGCTGCCAATGTGCAGCTCTTTTTGCTTTTGGATCATAGTAGGCCAAACCCTCTATTCGCTGTACGTAAATAAATGAGGGACAAGGATGATTATTTAAGTGTTTGTATTTTAATGGAATTGTGTGATTTTGTGCAGTTTAATTAGCTTTAGGTATATGGTAGGTCAAATACTGTTAAAGCTGCTCATGCGGGAAAAGAAAAGGCCGTGAACGGAATTCACGGCCTAATGATACAAGTTGAGTTACGCAAGTATAAGTACTTAATCTTTGCGTTGCAGGATGTCATCCCAAGGCAAATTCGTATCGCCCAGCACGATAAAGTTCGGGTTCTCTAGCGTTTCCCGTTCGTTGTAAGACAAAGGTTCGAGGTGAGTGCTGAGAATACGTCCGCCGGCTTCTTCCACGATGCATTGCGTTGCTGCTGTATCCCATTCGCCAGTAGGGCCCAAACGTAAATAGCAATCGACCGCTCCTTCCGCCACCAAACACGCTTTTAGTGCTGCAGAACCGAGAGGAATTAAGTCGTAGTTCCAAGCGCTGCTCATGCGGCTGGTGATGCGATTAATGTCTTGGCGACGGCTGATAGCAATGGCAATGTTTTGTCCTGCTTGTTCATGTTTGTGCGTGTGGATTTTCACGCTTTCAGACATGTCTGGGATTTTCCACGCACCTTTGCCGCTGTATGCGTAATACGTGACGCCAGAAACTGGCCCATACACCACGCCCATCGCTGGCTTGTTGTTGTCAATTAATGCAATGATGGTCGCAAAGTCGCCACTGCGTGCGATGAATTCTTGTGTGCCATCTAATGGGTCGACCAACCAATAACGCTGCCATTGTGCGCGCTGCTCTAAGCTGATGTCGGCGGCTTCTTCAGACAACACGGGGATGTCTGGTGTCAGTTCACTTAAACGTTCAGTGATGAGTTTGTGCGCGGCAATATCAGCGCTTGTGACCGGTGTTTCATCACTTTTGGTATACGCTTCATATTGCTTTTTCTCGTAGATATCGAGAATCATTTGTCCCGCACTGCGGGCAATTTCGATAACTTGAGGAAGCAGGTGAGATAGATCTTTTGTCATTGGCATAGGTGATAGTCCTTACTCACAATATTTGTCGGTTTACACCGTTATTGATTGTTGTTGTGAGTGGTGTTTGGTAAGTGTTTCAGTGCCAACATTAACGCCGTGATGCTTCGTGCTTCACAGAAGTCCAAATGCGTTAATAGCTCTTCGGCTTGTGCGAGTGGCCAGCGCACAATTTCTAACGGCTCTGGTTCGTCGCCTTCTTGTTTTTCAGGGTATAGCGATTGACCTAGAAACAGCGTCATCTTGCTCGAAAAATAAGAAGGAGCAAGGATCACTTGTTTTAACGGGGTGAGTTCCTTACAACCAAAACCAATTTCTTCCTTTAGTTCGCGATCGGCGGCCTGATGTGGCGTTTCACCGGGATCGATAAGACCTTTAGGAAAACCCAGTTCGTAACGCTCTGTACCAGCAGCGTATTCACGTACCAACAGTAAATCGCCCTGCTCGGTTACCGGTACAACCATTACGGCATCGCGACCACTTGGCTTCATGCGCTCATAAGTGCGATGCTCGCCATTGGAGAAGCGAAGGTCGAGGGCTTCCACAGCAAACAGTTTTGATCGTGCGACCGTCTGACAAGAGAGAATCTCTGGTGGGGTCCTTTTCGACATGGCGCTGACTCCTTGGTGTCGTTGGCTTTTGTAAGGTGCGTAAGATTCTTAATATATGAGAACTCTGCAAGAGTTGCTAGTTTGATTTCATCGCTTCGGCAGTGTTCGCTCGATAACCTTGAAAGAGGTCGTGTGTGACGAAGAATCTCACGTGTTTAATGGATTGTTCAGATACAAAAATGGGAGACCAAAGCCTCCCATTTTCACCGACGATAAGCTCTTAGTAGTAAGAGTGGTCACCACGGTCGTGTTCTGTTGCATCTCGAACTGCTGTTAGCTCACCAACGAATTGGTTTAGTAGCTCTTTCTCGATGCCTTCTTTTAGTGTTACGTCAACCATTGAACAACCGTTACAGCCGCCACCGAATGCAACGATAGCTACGCCTGCTTCAGTAATCTCAACCAAGTTCACGTGACCGCCGTGGCCAGCAAGCTGTGGGTTAACTTGAGTTTGGATAACGTACTCAACACGCTCAACAAGTGGCGCATCGTCCGACACTTTACGCATTTTTGCGTTTGGTGCTTTCAATGTCAGTTGAGAACCCATTTTGTCGGTAACGAAGTCGATTTCAGCGTCTTCAAGGAAAGGTAGGCTTAGCTCATCCACGTAAGCTGAAAAACCTGCGTAAGGGATCTCAGTGTCGGTCGCTTCAACCGCTTCTGGTGGGCAGTAAGATACGCCACACTCAGCGTTTTGTGTACCTGGGTTCACAACGAAAATACGAATGTTAGTGCCTTCTGGCTGTTGGCCTAGAAGGTTAGCGAAATGCGTTTGCGCAGTTTCTGTAATAGTAATATTTGACACGACGAATACCTGAGTAATTTTGTAGGTTACTGCTGCTATTCTACTCCTGTTGACGTATGGGTCTAGTCTTTTTGATGCTAAGGCATGGCGAAGCGAACTAGACAGCACCAGGAGCAGGGGTTCTGCAGATGCAGTAAATATCGACGGTTTCTACGCCAACTTCAAGTAGTAAATGACATAATTGTCGAACCGTGCTTCCCGTCGTGACCACATCATCTACTATTGCGACGTGGTTATACTTTGGTGGCTGATTTAAGGTGAAAGCGCCTTTTAAATTCTGTTCTCGGCTGGATTTCTTGTACCCGCGCTGCGACTGGACGTGTTTTACGCGGCGAAACACGTGATTATCAAACCTCACATTAAGGTGGCCAGCCAAATGTCGCGCCAATATGTCGCTCTGATTAAAGCCTCGATACAAGTAGCGTTGCCAGTGCAATGGCACTGTGGTGATAAGCGGAGCGGGAGTTGAAATGCGCTGGGCAAGCAATTGCGTTAAAGCGCGAACATGCCATGTTTGTCCATGATCTTTGAAGCGTTGTACTTCTCGAGACAGCGGAAAGTCGTAGTCTCCTAAGGTAAATAGCCGTTGCCACGGTGGAGGCTCGGAGAGGCACTCGCCGCAAATACTCTCTATATTCGCTTCCTCAGCTTTTAAGCTCAATCCACAGCGTTGGCAGCGTTTTACTGGCGTAAGATATTGATAACAGTTATCACACCAACGCAGCGCATTGGGTTGAGCGGCAGCCTGAATCGGGAAGCGACATAAACCGCATTGACTGCTGAGCACACGATGCATGATGTTTTGCCAGTGATGAGATAACATACCGCTTATTCAAGGTTAGATTTTGCACAGCCTAACGCTTGAGTGAAGCGATAAGGAATAAAATAAGTGGGAGAGATTGAGAGCATGAGCACGAATTTACACTGGCAGTCGTTCGGTCAGGGACCGGATTTGGTGTTGCTGCATGGCTGGGGGATGAATGGCGCAGTTTGGCAGCAAACGGTCGAATCTCTGCAGGCCGATTTTTGTGTCCATGTCGTCGATCTTCCTGGATACGGCTTTAGCGCTGAGCATCATGGTGAAGACCTCGCACAAATCGCTGCCATGGTACTAAAAGATGCGCCAGAGAAAGCAGTGTGGCTAGGTTGGTCGTTGGGTGGCTTGGTTGCTACGCACATTGCGCTCAATGCTCCTCAGCGAGTGAGTAAGCTGATCACCGTCGCCAGCTCACCAAAATTTGCCGCAGAAAAACCGTGGCGCGGCATTCAACCGAATGTACTGAGCGCGTTCACCTCTCAGTTACTAGAAGATTTCTCTCTGACCATTGAGCGCTTTATGGCTCTGCAAGCCATGGGAAGTCCGTCTGCACGTAAAGATGTTAAACAACTCAAACAAGCGGTGCTATCGCGTCCTCAGCCGAACCCAGAGTCACTATTGGTTGGCTTAAATATTTTGGCGGATGTTGACCTGCGTGATGCTTTGATTTCCCTGACCATGCCGATGCTACGTCTTTACGGTCGTTTGGATGGTTTGGTGCCGATTAAAGTGGCGACCGATCTCAGCCAGCAACTGCCTCACACGCAACAGTTTGTCTTTTCTCAATCTTCTCATGCACCGTTCATGACAGAACATGATGAATTTTGTGCGCAAGTTCGAGATTTCGCTCAGGATTAAAGTCGTGCAGTGAAAAAGGCTAAAGTTGATTAAAATTTGGTCGATATAATTGTCGGTAAGGTTTTATTCGTAAATAAGGCCAAGCCATATTGACGAGTTGGGCGACTCTGAGGAGGGTTCGCAATGATTGTGTCACCGACCAACGTAAGTGTGCCACTGATCGCCCCATCCGTTAATGTGCAGACGGAACAAGCTGCTCGTGACAACAGAGTCCGAGAACCTGTGACGCCGACGGTCGCATTGGCAAAAACCAATGCCGAGCGCAAAGTAAAAAGTGATGAAAAGCGACGACGTCAGTCCTCTTGGGATCCCTCTGAGCATCCCGATTACGAAGTGGGTCATGAAGTTGATGCGCGTTATCACGAGGAGCCGGAAGACACGCTTGAAAGGCTTTTCGATTTACTGGCACTGAAATCGTACAGTGAAGATCAGGGAAAGGGCTATGCGATACGCTTTCGTTTACCGAAGCGCATTTTGGATGCTGCGATCAACCAAGGATTGATGGAAAAGCGCAGGAAGGTGATCAAATTTCATTATGGTCATTCGGTCGTGCCCCATACCCCGTCAGAAGTGATAGCAGTATTATGACGAATCAATATCCTATCCAATAAAAACGCTCCAATCAGCATGACTGACTGGAGCGTTTTCTTTTTTCTTCTGGATGCTTGAAGTCGTCGCCCAGCTGCAACCTTAATATCTCAAGTGCAGCCGTTAAAACCTAGACTACTTCTTTGCTTTGGCGAAAGCCGCCGCAAATGCGCCACCCATCGCATTGTTCGATGAGGAATCATCACGGCGAGGTTGACGACGTTGTGATTGGTCATTACGACGCGGCGCTGCTGATGAGCGTTGGCTGCGGTTGTCTTGACCCGGCTCGTCGTTTAAACGCATCGATAGACCGATACGCTTGCGCTGTACGTCCACTTCCATCACTTTCACTTTAACGATGTCACCTGCTTTCACCACTTCACGCGGATCAGAAACGAAACGATCCGTCAGGGCTGAGATGTGCACTAAACCATCTTGGTGAACACCAATATCGACGAAAGCACCAAAGTTGGCCACGTTCGATACGACGCCTTCGAGAATCATGCCCGGTTCTAGATCTGCAACCGAGTTAACGCCTTCAGCGAAGGTCGCTGTTTTGAACTCCGGGCGAGGGTCTCGGCCTGGTTTATCCAGCTCTTTGATGATATCGGTCACCGTTGGGACACCGAAGTGCTCATCGGTGTAATCCACCGCGTGCAGACCTTTAAGGAACGTCGAATCGCCAATCAGTGCTTTGATGTCTTTACGGTTCTTCTCGGCAATCGCTTTGACTACAGGGTAGGCTTCCGGGTGCACTGCAGAGGCATCCAGTGGGTTTTTACCATCCATAATACGAAGGAAACCCGCACACTGTTCGAACGCCTTAGGACCTAAACGAGGCACTTTCTTCAAAGTTGTACGTGCTTCGAAACGACCGTTTTCATCACGGAAGTCGACAATGTTCTGTGCGATAGTGCTCGACAAGCCCGCAACGCGCGTGAGTAGCGCTGCAGAGGCAGTGTTCACATCAACACCCACGGCGTTTACACAGTCTTCGACAATCGCATCAAGACGTTTTGCCAGCATAGATTGGCTAACATCGTGCTGATATTGGCCCACACCGATCGATTTAGGATCGATTTTAACGAGCTCCGCTAGCGGGTCTTGCAGACGACGAGCAATCGACACCGCACCACGCAGAGATACGTCCATATTTGGGAACTCTTTAGCTGCAAGCTCAGATGCTGAGTAAACCGATGCCCCCGCTTCACTAACGATGATTTTCTGAACTTTCAGGTTGCCGCGCTTGATCACATCCGCCACAAAGCTGTCGGTTTCACGCGAAGCCGTGCCGTTACCTATCGCAATCAAATCCACGTTGTATTTGCGCACCAACTGATCAACGATTTGCGCTGATTTGTCGTATTGCTTTTGTGGTGGGTGAGGGTAGATGGTTTCTGTTGCAAGCACTTTACCAGTAGGATCGACAATAGCGATTTTAGAGCCGGTACGCAGACCCGGGTCGAGACCCAGCGTCGCACGAGGGCCTGCCGGTGCTGCCATCAACAAATCTTTTAGGTTGGTGGCAAACACTTCAATTGCTTCGATTTCAGCACGTTCTTTCATTGCGCCCATCAGCTCGGTTTCCATGTGCATCGATACTTTGATGCGCCATGCCCAACTGATCACTTGTTTACGCCATGCGTCCGCCGGTGCGCTGCTTAGCGTCACGCCATAATGGTCGGCAATGATGGTTTCACAGTACGATTGGCGTGCACCTTCTTCTTGTTCTGGGTCGGCGTTCATCGCCAACGTCAAAAAGCCTTCATTACGGCCTCGTAACATCGCCAGTGCACGGTGTGATGGCACTTTGCTCAGTGGCTCGTTATGGTTGAAGTAATCTTTAAACTTCTCGCCTTCTTGCTCTTTACCTTCAACGACACGAGAAACCAGTTCCGCGTTGCGGTTTAGATGAGCACGAATTTTTTCAAGCAGGTTCGCATCCTCAGCAATGCGCTCCATGATGATTGCGCGAGCGCCATCCAGTGCCGCTTTGGTATCCGTGATGCCTTTGTCCGCATCAAGATATTTCGTCGCTTCGCTTTCTGGTTCTGTTTGTGGCTGGTTCCAAAGTGTATCAGCGAGAGGTTCTAAGCCAGCTTCAATCGCGATTTGGCCTTTGGTGCGGCGCTTTGGTTTGTATGGCAGGTAAAGGTCTTCCAGGCGAGTCTTGCTGTCGGCTTGCGTGATCTCTCGTTCTAGTTCTGGCGTCAGTTTGCCTTGTTCTTGGATCGACTTCAGAATGGTTTGACGGCGATCGTCGAGCTCGCGAAGGTATGACAGACGGCTGTCCAGAGTACGCAGTTGGGTATCATCAAGGCCACCTGTCACCTCTTTACGGTAACGTGCAATAAATGGGACCGTGTTACCATCATCAATCAGGGTGACAGCGGCGTTGACTTGCTCTGGGCGAACATTCAGTTCTTGAGCAATCATGCGACAGATAGCTTGGCTCATCCGTGTATTCTCTTTTAATTCGGTTTGGATATTGGTTGTGTATAGAACATTGGGGTCATTCATAGAATTTGCAATGTTTTAAATTAGCTTCGCAAAAATTTACCGGGCGCTGGTGGACATCGGTCAGATTTATGTCAAAACTGTAATTAAATTGAGAACTTATAAGTTCTGTTGGCGACTAATTTTATATACCTTGGCTCACACGGATAATCATGATGAAAAAAATGTCTTTGGCTCTGGCACTCTCTAGTGCTCTCCTGATAGCCCCGTTTGGTTGGGCGCAATCCATCTCTGCAACCACGCAAGATCCCATTTATCAACTTGATGATAAGTTAGTTTTAGGGCGGGTCGAAAGTGTGTATTACAGCGAAATTCCTGAGCTAAGTGACGTCCCTTTCATCGGTAAAATTGATACCGGCGCTGACACCACCTCCATGCATGCAGAAAATATTCACGTAAGCAGCAGCAATCCCCAATACAAGAATCTTAAAGATGACAAACTGCTGTGGGCAATTGTCGACGATTTAGGTGGCACGCAAGCCAAATGGGAAGCCAACAGTTTTGAACCTTATCAAGTCACCGTCAGTTTCACGATTCAGCATCCTTATACTGGCAAAGAGATCACGGTAACCGACGATCTTGAGCGCATCAGTGCTATCCGCAGTCGCACTAGCAAAAAACCGATTTTGCGTCCAACCGTAAAAATGCCGATGACGATTGCTGGGCATACGGTAGATACCGTGGTGAATCTTACCTCGCGCAAACAGTTCTCTGCGCCAATCCTGATTGGCAAAACTTACCTAGATGATAACGCGTGGGTGTTTGCTGGGTATGACTACCTGCAAGAACAACCCAACGCGAAAATGATTGGTAAGAAAGAGACGGTAGAAATCGAAGGCATTCCCTACAAAACCAGCGTTTCGACAAGCAGCCGTTACACCAACGTTCACGCTCTCGACATTAAAGTGGATAAAAAAGCCAAGCAAGTGTCGTTTACTTTAGAGGGTGAGAACGGCAAGCGCCATCCTATGACACTGCCATTGGTGCGCATGTTGAAAACCACCAAGAGCGAGCGACCTTTGGTGTATCTGCCTGTCAAGATTGACGAAAACGAAACTCAGCAATGGTTGGTGTACTTACGAGACCGCAGTAAGTTCAGTTCGCAAATCCGTCTGGGCCGAGACGTAGTGAGCCAACATTTCGTAATAGATACCGACAAAGAGAATTTGCTCGGTGGTGTGGAAAAAACCTTTAAGAGTGCATTGAAGTCCAAGCCATTGGTGATTTCACCGGAAGAGGAAGTGAACATTGATGGCTACGTGGTTCCCGCTTATCCAACCTTTACCGTGAAAACGCCATTATTACGCGTGAATGGATTTGAACTGAGTGAAAAGGGCAAAGACGAAGTCGCGACGTTCTATTTGAGCAATGAAAAAGGCAAAGAAGAAAAAATCACCAAACCCGTGCTGAAGAAACTCAAAGTCGGCGATATGGTACGTCCTGTGGTGGAAGGTGACTTCTTGTTCGGTGACAAAGAGAAGTCGATGGAGTTTGCTATCGACGTGCTAGATAAAGATGAAGAGCAGCCGTTTTTCGTTTTCGGCCACAACATGGCTAAAGGTGGCGTGCTACTGAATACGCGCGCTGATCACTTGCTCGATGCAAAACCTTTGTTCCGAGCCGGCCACATCGAAGTGGCCGAAGTGGAAGGCATGTCTTTCCCGGTCAAACTGGACACCGGTGCGGATGTCAGTTCTATCAATGCTAAGGACATCAAACTGTTCCAAAAAGATGGCAAAGACATGGTGAGCTTTACCTACGAAAATGACCTCGGTATGCAAAAGGCCTTTACTCGCGAAGTGGTAGACGTAATGAAAATTACTGCGAAAAAAGGCGAGAAAGCAAACGTCCGTCCGGTGGTGGAAATGCACGTCAAACTGGGTGAGTTAGAGAAGAAAATTCGCGTGAATTTGCAAGATCGCGGACGCTTTCATTACAGCATGATTTTGGGTAAAAACTTCTTAAAGCACGGTGCGTTAGTGGCGAGTGAAACCAATTATATCGTGACGAAAAAACCAGATTACGAAAAATAGTCGAACTGTCGCCTAACCTAATTGCCAATACCCAAAGTCCGCTCTGAGAATCTTGTGGCTTTGGGTATAATTCTAGGTTTAGGATGAAGATCGCGTAAGCGTCGATGCTGCTGAATGTGCGGCATTTTTTATGCCGAAATGAATAGGAGCCAAATTGAAAACTAAGCTGATTACCCGTGAAGGTTATAACAAACTCAAGCAAGAGCACGATTACCTCTGGAATGAAAAGCGTCCAGAAATCACCAAGATCGTGACGTGGGCGGCCAGCCTTGGCGATCGTTCGGAAAATGCTGACTACACCTTCAATAAACGACTGCTGCGTCAAATCGATCGACGCGTTCGTTTTCTCAGAAAGTTTTTACCTGAAGTCACTATCGTAGATTACTCACCTCAACAAGAAGGCAAAGTCTTTTTTGGTGCTTGGGTCGAGATTGAAAACGAAGCCGGTGATGTGAAGAAGTTCCGCATTGTGGGGCCAGAAGAAATATATGGCGATGCCAAAGATTACATCTCCATTGATTCCCCTATGGCCAGAGCCATGTTGAAAAAGCAAGTGGATGAAGAATTTACCGTTCGAACGCCGGAAGGTGACAAAGAGTGGTTCATCAATTCGATTGAATACAACAAGCAAAGCGCAGAATCTTAACTTCCTCGACCTTGAAACATTTGGCGAGCGAAGTGCGTTTGCCAATGATGTGACCTATTTTTATGCGCCCTCATTTGAGGGCGCGAGCTGTATTTACTGGAGAGGTTTAAAATGAAAGCCGTGATTTGTGGTGCTGCGTTAACGATGGCTATTTCGCTTCCTACTGTCGCTCAAGAAGAGCTAAAAGGGTGTGATGCCAAAGCGTTTGCTCTTGAGCAGCAAATTGAATACGCCACAGTACAAGGTAATCAAAAGCGCATTGATGGATTAAAACGAGCCCTTGCTGCGATTGAGGATGAATGCTCGGAAGAAGATTTACGCGAAAAACTGCAAGCAGAAATCGAACAAAAAGCGCAAAAAGTAAAAGCCCGCGAGCTAGAATTGGTAGAGGCACAAACGTCGGGTTCGAGCGACAAAATCGAGAAAAAGCGCCGAAAATTAGATGAAGCGCAAAAAGAGTTGTTAGACGCTAAACGTGAGTTGGAATGGAATTACGGCCAGTAGGCACTCCGACCTTCGCGGCGGTTAACACTACCTCTCATCGCGTTTTTGTGGCGTTGTTCACATCTCGAAACAAAGTCAATATCGCTAAATACTTAGGGCGGCGCGCAAATAATTTCCCAAAACCGCGTCTAAGATAAAAAGAGTAACAATTTGCACAAGCACGTTTGAAAAAACAGTGATACATTTTCGTCAATAGATGCTTCTGAAAGGATGTTTCAATGCAGGAAAATCATAAAATTTTAGTGGTTGATGACGATGCTCGTTTGCGTGCTCTGTTGGAGCGTTACCTTTCTGAGCAAGGTTTTCAAGTCCGTAGTGTAGCAAACGGCGAACAAATGGATCGCCTACTAACACGCGAAAACTTTCACCTAATGGTATTGGATTTGATGTTGCCAGGCGAAGATGGCTTGTCGATTTGTCGCCGTTTACGCCACGCCAATAACATGTTGCCAATTCTGATGCTGACAGCAAAAGGTGACGAGGTTGACCGTATTGTTGGTTTGGAAGTTGGTGCGGACGATTACCTACC
This sequence comes from Vibrio sp. GLN_1, assembly GCF_043106015.1. Classification (NCBI taxonomy): domain Bacteria; kingdom Pseudomonadati; phylum Pseudomonadota; class Gammaproteobacteria; order Vibrionales; family Vibrionaceae; genus Vibrio; species Vibrio sp. GLN_1. The sequence continues at coordinate 402,513 of NZ_JBICMD010000017.1, read as the reverse complement.
TAAACCGTTCAACCCGCGTGAACTACTCGCTCGTATTAAAGCGGTTTTACGTCGCCAAACGGTTGAGCTACCGGGCGCGCCAAGTACGGAAGAAAAAGTGGTCGAGTTTGGCGAGTTTCGTTTGAATCTCGGCACGCGTGAAATGTTCCGTGGTGATGAGGCGATGCCATTAACATCGGGTGAATTTGCGGTGTTGAAATCACTGGTAACCAACGCGCGTGAGCCAATGTCGCGTGATAAGCTGATGAACATGGCGCGTGGTCGTGAATACTCGGCGATGGAGCGTTCTATCGACGTACAAATTTCTCGTCTACGCCGCATGTTGGAAGACGATCCGAGTAAACCTCGCTACATCCAGACCGTATGGGGGTTAGGTTACGTATTTGTCCCAGACGGCAAAGAGTCGTAATTCTTACTCACTTAACCGGCAATCGGTTTTTAAAACTTCGGCCATCAAATTTCCTTCTTATTTGGTGGCCGAGGTTTTCGCAATTAGGATCATCAGGAAATTTCCATGCGAATCCGAAGTTCACTGACACAATCTATTCTACTGTTCATCTCCTTGCTTCTCGCTAGCCAAGTCTTTTCTTATTACGCCGTTTTTAACTACGCGTTGATGCCAAGCCTGCAACAGTTCAACAAAATTCTTGCTCACGAACTGAATCTGGTTCTCGATGAAGATGGCCCGCTCAAATCGGATGCACCATTGCGTCGCCAGTTATTAGAAAGGTTGGGCGTGACAGTTCACAGCATCAACAGCGAGAAGGCGGTTGAGTTTAACCATGCGATGTCGATTGATTTGATGTCGGAGGAAATGACTCAAGAGCTAGGCTCACCAACCGAAGTACGCCTGCTGCTGGGTAGTGAAAGCTACATTTTGTGGATGCACATCGAGAAGTTGCCCAATTCCATTATTCGCATCCCGCTGTCTGAGCTGCAAGAAGAGGACTTTGCGCCGCTATTTCGTAACAGCCTGATCATGGCGCTATTAATTATCGCAGGTGGTTGGTTGTTTATTCGCTTGCAAAACCGGCCATTATTGGCGTTGCAACGAGCGGCAGAAGGCGTTGGGAGAGGGGAAATTCCCCCACCGCTACCAGAAAAAGGCGCATCGGAAATTCGTTCGGTAACTCGTGCGTTTAACCAGATGTCGAAAGGGATTCAAGAGCTCGAAGAAGACCGCGCTCTGTTAATGGCAGGCATCAGTCATGATTTACGTACGCCGCTGACGCGAATTCGTCTCGCTACTGAAATGATGTCGCCAGAAGACAGCTATTTGGCGGAAGGGATCATCAGTGACACGGAAGAGTGCAATGAGATCATCAGTCAATTTATGGATTATCTAAAGCCTGTAAACAAAGAATCGTTTGAGTCGGTTGATGTCAGTACCATCGCTAGTGACGTGGCGAGCTCTGAAGGGGGATATGAAGTCGAGATTGAAACGGACTTGAACATGCACCTTCCTCCTGCGAAAGGTAGCCCGATTGCTATTAAGCGAGCGGTGAGTAACTTAGTTGTCAACGCACTGCGTTACGGCAACGGTTGGGTGAAAATCAGCACAGGCGTGACGGCAGACAAACAGTTGGTTTGGATATGCGTAGAAGATAACGGTCCGGGGATTGAGCAGTCGCAAATCGCGAAGTTGTTCGAACCGTTTACCCGTGGTGATACGGCTCGTGGCAGCGAAGGTACTGGTCTGGGTTTAGCGATTGTAAAACGTATTGTTATCCAACATTCAGGTTCGGTGGTGATGCGTAATCGCAGTGAAGGCGGCTTGATCGCCCAAATCAGTTTCCCGACCAAATAACCTTCTTAAACCAAAAAGCCCAACCAAAAATGTGGTTGGGCTTTTTAATTTCTAAGTACAGGTATTAAGACTCTTTCACTTCTTGAGCGACAAGTTCATCTTCTTCTGTCAGTTTTTCTGGAAGCAGCAAGTTCAGCAGTATCGCGGTGATACCGCCAGCAGCCACACCAGTTGAGAAGATGCTTTTAATAAACTCAGGCATAAACTGCAGAATCTCAGGTTTCTGAGCGATACCTAACCCCATCGAGAATGACAGCGCCATAATCAGAATCGCGCGTCGGTCGAGGTCAACACGCGAGATAATGCGCACGCCTGCAGCGGCAATGGTGCCGAACATCACGATGGTAGCGCCACCAAGTACAGGTTCTGGGATCAGCTGAACAAAACTGGCCACGCCCGGGAATAGACCAAGAATCACTAACATGCCCGAGATAAAGTAACCCACGTAACGGCTTGCGACGCCCGTTAGCATGATAATGCCGTTGTTTTGACTGAAAGTAGAGTTTGGAAAGCTGTTGAATACCGCAGCGATGGCCGAGTTCAGACCATCCGCTAATACCCCACCTTTGATGCGCTTCATGTAAATAGGGCCTTTAACCGGCTCGCCAGATACTTCAGACGTTGCGGTAATGTCGCCGATCGCTTCCAACGCCGTGATAAAGAAAATCAGCACGAGAGGGATAAATAGTGACCAGTCAAATGACAAGCCGTACTGCATCGGAATCGGTAGCGCAACGAGGTTGGTTTCCCCCAATTTTGAGGTGTCGACCATACCCATGAAGTATGCCATTACATAGCCAACCAGCATGGCAATCACGATCGAAGCCACGCGAATGTATGGGTTTTTAGAACGATTCAAAATCACAATTAAACCAAGTACGGTACCAGCGAGCGCCAGTTTGTCTAAGCTACCAAAAGTACCGTCGCCCATTGCAGCATAGCCTCCACCCATAGAAACCAAGCCAACTTGGATCAGCGTCAGGCCAATCAGAGTTACGACAATGCCAGAGACGAGAGGTGTGATGATGCGACGTGCATGCTCAAGCACACGAGACAGTAAGATCTCGGCAAAGGAGGCAACTAAAATCGTCCCGAAAATCGCCGCCATCATGGTGCTGATGTCCGCGCCACCTGCTTTGAGTGATAAACCCGCACCGATGATTGGACCCAAAAAGTTAAAGCTGGTGCCTTGCACCGATAGCAAGCCGGAGCCGACAGGGCCAAAGGTACGGATTTGGATAAAGGAAGAAACACCAGATGCAAACAGCGACATGCTGATAATGGTGTTGGTTTGATCGGCCGGAACGCCCAAAGATTGGCAAATGATTAATGAAGGTGTAATCACCGCAACGAACATCGCCAATAAATGCTGAAGTGCAGCAAAAATCGTTTGTGGCAGTGGTGGACGATCATTTAATTGATAGACCAGTTCCGAAGATCGGTTTGAAGTTGTCATGATTTGTCTCGCTAGTCGCAATGTGTTCCCAGATCTCGCTGAATGGGAGGGCTGGGTGGAGTTGACGTCGTTACCTGTGATTGCTGTTAATCAGTGTCAACTCAGGTTGGTGAAGTGTGATGAGGCACACTCTAGAAATTTTGAGCGCGATTATAGAGAGATTTACCCAAAAAGCAATCGTTTGCTATTGGTGGCGGTACTAAAAAACGAGCCGTTTGGCTCGCTTTAAGATTTACGCTTTGGAGTAGATATCACGCTCGCCTAGCCAGCGATCGATAATGGCGGCTGCATTGGTTGGGTAATTGTCGTGAATATGACGTGCAATACGTTGAACTTCGGGAATTAAGCGTTGATCTCGAACTAAATCGGCAATTTTGAAATCAGCCAAGCCTGTTTGTTTGGTGCCCAACAATTCGCCGGGCCCGCGGATCTCGAGGTCTTTCTGCGCAATAACAAAGCCATCGTTACTTTCACGCAGCACACCGAGTCGTTTTTGTGCGGTTTTCGACAGGGGGGCGTGGTACAGCAGGACACAGTGACTGGCAACCGAGCCTCGACCGACGCGGCCTCTTAACTGGTGTAATTGAGCCAAACCAAGGCGTTCAGGGTTTTCGATGATCATCAAGCTAGAGTTTGGCACGTCTACGCCAACTTCTATCACCGTCGTGGCTACGAGCAGGTGGAGCTTGTTGTCTTTAAACTCTTGCATGACAGCTTGCTTTTCGGCGGGCTTCATACGGCCATGAACTAGGCCAATTTTTACATCTGGCAGTTTGCGCTGCAACTCTTCGGCGGTGTCTGCTGCGGCTTGAGCTTCCAACACTTCCGATTCATCGATCAGCGTACACACCCAATACGCTTGCTTGCCTTCGTTAAGACAAGCGTTTCGTACCCGCTCGACAATGTCGTCACGTTTGGTATCTGGAATGGCGACGGTTTGAATCGGCGTTCGGCCTGGTGGTAATTCGTCTATCACCGACGTTTCCAAATCAGCATACGCTGTCATTGCTAGCGTGCGAGGAATCGGAGTCGCCGTCATGATGAGCTGATGCGGATACGCGCCTTGTTTTGCCCCTTTCTCACGTAACTCTAATCGCTGATGGACGCCAAAGCGGTGCTGCTCATCAATGATGACTAAAGCTAGGTGATGAAATTCCACATGTTCTTGGAAGAGGGCGTGAGTACCCACTATCATTTGCGCTTCACCGCTGGCAATGCGAGCCAGTTCCGTCTCTTTGGCTTTGCCCTTGAGCTTACCAGCAAGCCAGCCTACTTGAATGCCCATGGCTTCAAACCAGTTGGCGAAATTGATGGCGTGTTGTTCGGCGAGCAGCTCAGTTGGTGCCATTAGTGCGACCTGATAACCGTGCTCGATAGCTCGAACCGCAGCCAGTGCCGCGACGAGGGTTTTCCCTGAGCCTACGTCACCTTGGACAAGACGCATCATTGGATACGGCTTTTCGAGGTCGGATTCAATCTCTTTCACCACGCGTGCTTGAGCATTGGTCGGAGAAAACGGCAGTTGCGCCAACAGCTGTTTTTTCAGTTTGTCACATGGTGCGAGCGGTAAGGCGATATCTTGCTGGCCTTTGCTGCGAACCGCCAACATCGACAAGTTCTGAGCGAGCAATTCTTCCATGATCAAACGGATTTGAGCGGGGTGCTTACCTTCATCAAATTCATCTAAATTAATGGTTGGCGGCGGGCGATGAATGGTGTGCAACGCCTGCGACATAGTAATCTGATGGTTATACAAGCCAGAAGGTAGCAATTCTTGCACTGCTGCTTTATCGAGTAGCACCAATGCTTGCTCAGTAAGGTTACGTAAAGTGATTTGACGCAGGCCATCTGTGGTTGGATAAACCGGGGTTAAGCTTTGTTCCACATCTGGCTTTTGTTCACTGGCGTAAAATTTGTAGTCAGGGTGCACAATTTCCAGCCCCATACCACCACGCTTAATTTCTCCGTAAGCGTGTACTAACTTACCCTGTGAAAAATTGTTCTTCATCGCTGCAGTAAAGTTGAAAAAACGCAGCGTGATAGTGCCATTGCCGTCACTGATTTTGACTGTCAGCATTTTGCGTTTACCAAAAATGGTATCGACGGTCATGACTTTACCTTGTACCGCAGCCCAAAGGCCTGCGTGCAGTTTGGCAATAGGATAAATGCGGGTGCGATCTTCGTAGCGTAGAGGCAGGTGGAACAACAAATCTTGAACGCTATGCAAGCCGACTTTAGCGAGTTTTTCTGCGACTTTGGCGCCAACTCCTGATAGAGAAGTTAAAGGAACAGCAGATAGCATTTGGGCAGACATAGAAAGCTCAAGAAAATGGTTAACATAGCAGTATGTTAACCATTGAGCTGTGTTTTTGTACAGGAAAAACTATAAGAAGTGGCGTAGAAAGCGAGGGCTTTCGACGTTATGTTTCAGCTTAAGCTTTTTGCATCTCTTGCCACCACGCCTCATCTGCGATGATTTGACCTTCATCGTCGAGTGGCGGGTATTCCAGTTTCTTGCGTTTCGCTACTTTGGCAAGCACTGGGTGACCACGTTCAAATAAGATGCGATGAATGGTTTCTTTTGGTAGTGCGCTTTCTTCTCGATCATACATGCCTGCCGCTTCACGTTGGCGTTGTGCTTCGTAAAGAATCACAGCACTGGCGACTGAGACATTCAAAGACTGCACCATACCAATCATCGGAATAATGATGTCTTGATCAGCGAGTTTTTTCGCTTGTTCAGACGCGCCAATTTTCTCACTACCCAGGATGATTGCAGTCGGTTTGGTGTAGTCGATTTCACGAAAATCGACCGCGGTGTCCGATAAGTTGGTCACCAATACTTGCATGCCTTGGGCTTTGAGCTCGGTAATGGCGGTTTCAATCGAGTTGTGAGTTTCTACTTCAACCCAGTTACGAGCACCTGCAGAAGTGTGGGTTAAAGTGCGCATTTTATCAGGCCAGATAGCATGAACTTTGTGTAAGCCCGTGGCGTCAGCCGTACGAATAACGGCAGAGACGTTGTTAGGTTTGTGAACCTCTTCTAGGCACAAAGTAAGGTCGGTTTGGCGTGCTTTCAGCACCTGATGGATACGGTGGTAACGTTCTAAATTCATAGTAAATAAATAGGGTATAAAAAAATCGCCACCCAGTGTGAGTGGGTGGCGATGAGTTTAGTTCTTTCTTCGTCTGACTCGGGTCGCCTGCGGCATCGCTTTGATTTTTCGCATGATACCTGCAAGGTGGACACGATCTTTAGTCGTCAGCAGAACGGTGACAGTATACAGTCGGCCATCACGTTCTTCGGTCGACAGGCCATGGATATTGGAGCCTGTTTTTGAAATCACGTTGGTCAATTCTGCCAGAGCACCTTGGTGGTTGAGCATGTCGACTTTCAGTTCTGCGATAAACTCTTTGTCGTAATCGTCAGACCACGCAACGGCCATGTATTTGTCCGGCTCTTTTTGGTAACCGCGCACATTTGGACACGTTTCACGGTGAACAACCAAGCCACGGCCAGGAGACACATGCGCAATGATGTGGTCATCTGGAATTGGGTGACAGCAGTTAGCAAACGTCAGCAGCAAACCTTCCGCGCCACGAATTGGAAGTTTCTTCTTCGAGTCGGTTGGAATGGAACTGGTTGTCGTTAGTTCTTCAGTATCGCCCAGCAAACGACGAGCAATCACAATACTCATGAGTTCGCCTAAGCCAATTGCTGCGAGTAAATCGTCTGTGCTTTCTAAGCGCAGATCGGTCAGTACTTCTTGAATGTTCTCTGGGTAGATGGAGTCAATCGAGTGACGACCCAAAGCGTGATTCAATAGGCGGCGGCCGAGCGTGATGGATTCTTCACGGCGCATGGTTTTCAGTACTTGACGAATCTTAGTGCGAGCGCGAGAAGTCACGACATAGTTCAACCAAGCGGCATTTGGACGCGCACCTGGCGCACTGATGATTTCTACTGTCTGGCCGTTCTTCAGCGCCTTACTTAGTGGGTAAGGGTTGCGATCAACACGAGCACCAACACAGGAATTACCTACATCGGTATGTACCGCGTAAGCAAAATCTACGGCTGTCGCGCCAAGTGGCAGTTCAACAATACGACCTTTTGGTGTGAAGACGTAAATCTCATCTGGGAATAGATCCGATTTTACGTTTTCAATGAATTCGAATGAGTTACCGGCACTTTGTTGTAGCTCAAGCAAGCTTTGCATCCAACGCTGTGCTTTCACTTGTGCGGTCGTGCCCGACTTATCGCCCTTGTCTTTATAAGACCAGTGAGCTGCGACACCTTTGTCCGCCATTTGATCCATATCTTCAGTACGGATCTGAACTTCAACAGGCACACCGTGTGGGCCAACCATGGAAGTGTGAAGCGATTGATAGCCGTTCGCTTTTGGTACCGCGATATAGTCTTTCATGCGACCTGGGCGCGGCTTATACAAGCTGTGTACTTGGCCTAGAACGCGATAACAAGTATCGGCAGTATCAACAACCACTCGGAAAGCGTAGATATCCATGATGGTGTGAAAACGCTGTTCTTTGGTTTTCATCTTGTTGTAGATGGAGAACAGGTTCTTTTCACGACCTACGACGCGTGCATTCAAACCAACATCTTGCAGTCGGCCTTCGATTTCACTGTGAATACGCTGAATCATCTCTTTGCGATTCCCGCGAGCCGCTCTCACGACTTCTTTGAGTACGCGATAACGGTTTGGGTACAGCGCTTCGAAACCCAGCTCTTCCAACTCAGTTTTGATATTGTGAATACCAAGACGATGAGCTAATGGGGCATAGATTTCTAGTGTTTCACGAGCGATGCGACGTTTTTTGTCTGGTCGAAGTGCACCTAACGTGCGCATGTTGTGCGTACGGTCAGCCAGTTTGATCAGGATAACGCGGATATCTTGCACCATCGCCAGAACCATCTTGCGAAAGTTCTCAGCTTGAGCCTCTTTCCTGTCACGGAATTTGAGTTTGTCCAGTTTAGATACACCATCAACCAACTCAGCGACGGTGTTGCCGAATTTCTCTTCGAGATCTTCTTTTGTAACGTCACAGTCTTCAATGACGTCATGCAGCAAAGCAGCTTGGAGGGTTTCAATATCGAGGCGCATTTCGGCCAAGATACGAGCCACAGCGACAGGGTGGATGATGTATGGTTCACCGCTAGAGCGGGTTTGCCCTTCATGGGCATCTCTCGCTACCACATAAGATTGACGCAGAGCCTCAATTTGAGGCTCTGTTAGGTATTCTTGGGCAACGTCTTTGAGGCTATCGAATAGATACAAATTATAGGCCCGGGAGGTTGTTGAATTCTAAAGACAGAATTAACGGTTGTGAGCGATGCTGCTTACTGCCGCTAGCTCTGCCGCTTCTTGCTCTTGCTGTTCTTGACGTTCACGAGCGTCTAGAACTTCTTTAGTAATTAAACCTTCTTCGATTTCGCGTAGAGCGATAACCGTTGGCTTATCGTTCTCTTCTGGCACTAGTGCATCTTTACCGCCAGTTTGCATTTGACGAGCGCGGCGAGCCGCAATCAGTACTAGGTCGAAACGGTTGCCAACTTTTTCAACAGCGTCTTGAACAGTTACGCGTGCCATGAGGACTCCAAATAGTTAACTAAATTTTAGAATGACGAGAAAGTATACAACCTAACTACTTTATTTACTAGCAATTAGACAAGCCACAATGTGTGGGCTTTCTCTCTTGTTTATTATGGCCACTTTGCACAATACAAAGTAGCGGAAATTCTGGTTAAACAGACTGACTCTTTGGTGAGAGCTATTCTGCTAATAACGCGTCAAGCATACCTTTATATTTAGCAGCTTGTTTTTCTTCCTTCAATCTTTCTGCACGAAGGATAGCTTTAAAGTCCATTAATGCTGTGTCGAAATCATCATTCACGATGACGTAGTCATATTCGCTGTAATGTGAGATTTCCGATTTTGCTTCAGCCATGCGCTTGGCGATGACTTCTGCGCTGTCTTGACCACGAGTATTTAAACGACGTTCAAGCTCACCGTTTGAAGGTGGCAGAATGAAGATGCTTTTTGCTTCTGGCATTTGCTCACGAATTTGGCGAGCACCTTGCCAGTCGATATCTAGGAATACATCGATGCCTTTCTCTAGCGTTTCTTCAATCCATACGCGAGACGTACCGTAATAGTTACCAAACACTTCGGCGTATTCGAGGAAGTCGCCTTTAGCAATCAGAGTTTCAAACTCTTCTTTTGCGACGAAGTGATAGTGGACACCGTCTTCTTCACCAGGACGCATGTTGCGAGTAGTGTGAGACACAGACACTTTCATTGCGTATGTTGGATTACGTTCCAACATTGCTGAGATCAAGCTAGATTTACCTGCGCCGCTAGGTGCAGATACGATATAGAGAGTACCTTTGCCCATTGTACTGTTCCACTTTTGATTGGATTGATTGAGTGCCGAAGGAAAGTCTCGACAGTCTTATAACGATAGCACTGGCGGCAAGGAATCAGCCATTATGGAAATGGTGATTGGTGATAATCCCGCCAGAAAAATGGAGGCGAAGAGTATCATGATCTCTATGTGGTTACCAGTTGATCTTTTGGTTTGCGTACCCTTCAATGACAACGGATTGAGAACTGAAAAACGACGAAAAAAGGGGAAGCTTTCACTTCCCCAGGCGTGCGACTGACTCACACTTAATTTTCGCGCCATGCTAAATGCATGACTTACCCTTGTGACTCTAGGAAATTAATCCAAGGGCTCGCCATTGCTCTCATATCCGGAGATTGAGCCGCACTTTTCATTGCTTTAAGAGCATTACTCGGTTGGTTTAACTCAAAATATGCCATGCCACGAATGTAAGAGAGCTCTCCTTTTTGTTCGTGCTTAGCATCTGGGGCGGCGTTTTGCGTAAATTTCGTCGCCTCCGTATATTGCTTGTCTAAAATCATTAGACGAGCAATTTTTATTTGAGTTTTTGCTTGTGGAGCAAGATTGTAAGCTTGCTGATAGACGTCGATAGCCTGTTCAAGTTCTTGTGCTTGCTGCCAAAACGAACCAAGTGTTTCCAAATTTTTTGCGTTGCGTTCTACATGACCATTATCAAAGGCTGCTTGAAGTGTTTTCGCTGCGCGGAAAGGCACCCCTTGATAAGCTTGGAAGTTTACTAAACGCAGGTATTCTTTCTCACCTTCTAATAGACCCAATTTATGAGCCATTTCTAGTGTTGAAAGGGCATTGCGCTCTTGATTTAACTCCATGTAAATACCAGACAATTGAGTCCAGTAACGCTTATTTTTTGGATATTTAGTGGTTAATATTTTCAATACACCCGCAACGCTCTTGAACTGCTTAAGTTCATAGTGCGCAGACATCAGTAGCTGATACCAAGATTCACTAGGTTCTTTACTCATAGCGATTGCTTGCTTAGCTGGTGGAATCGCGTTTTTGTAATCTTCTAGCTGAACATAAGCACTCGCTAGAGTGATGTATGCATGCGCTTGTGGCTTTTCTTCGGTGGTTTCTGCAATTTTGAACCACTCATTCATGGTTGCTACTGACTTTTTAAATTGCCCTTCGGCTAAGTAAAGCTGCGCCAAGCTATAACGAACTTGCTGGGCTACAGGCACTGGAAGTGCGTTTAAACTTAACGCATCAGCAAAATACTTTGCTGCTTTCGGGTAGTCATCTTGCAGAGAGTACAAAAAGCCCATCTGTTGCAGTAAGACTGCACGGTCATATTGTTTTTTACTTGTACTACTTAATGCTGAGTTCAATTTAGAAAGGGCATCAGCGTACTTTTCTGTAGCAATGAGTTCCTGAACTTTGTTTACCGTTCGAAACGTTTTGTCTGACAACTCCGGAGTGTTGGCAAAACCAGGCGCGCCATACGCGCCTGACAATAACACTAGAGAAGCCAACAGTTTGGTATATGCTTTCATACGTATGACTCCTTAGTTTGTAGAGAACTCAATTTCTTGAGAAAGGCGAGAGCTAACCGCTTTACCATCAACCATTTTGGGTTTGAAGGTCCACTTAGATACGGTTTTCTTCGCGGCTTGTCCCAAGCCCAACTTACGTGGTGTCTCTTTTAAAACTTTGACGTCCTCGACGCTACCACGTTCGTTAACAGTAAACTCTACAAGTACGATACCTTTCTCAAGTCCAGAACGGGCGGCCTTACGAGGCATCTGAGGTTGGAATGTTGCTAAAGGCACAGGGCCTCCGCTACCTGCCAGTCTCGCTCCGCCACCTTGGCTGTAATGACCGAGCACTGAGCCACCAGTGACGTTAACTGGTAGATCGAGTTTTGGCATATCCATTGGAACTTGGTCCATCACCGGCTTTACTGTCGACGTCACCTTCATTTCTGGTGGCGGCGGCGGACGCTTAGGTGGTGGCGGTTTCGGGAGTTCGCGTTTTTTCTCCTGTACTTTTTCGTCCGGTTTAATGCGAATGAAATCGACCATACGCTGATCATCATTCGACACTAGCTCGTGGCGCTCTTTGTTTACCAGCTTGTCCATCCCCCAGAACAATCCGAGGGAGACAATGAGCGCCAGTGCAATTGAGGCCAGATACCGCATAAGCTTAATCCTTATTCGTTGCGGCAATGGAGATGCTTTCGACACCTGCCATCTTAATCTGGTCCATAACCTTCACGACTACCCCTGCATTGGCCTCGGTATCCGCTTGGATAACAACAGCGCCATCAGGACTTTCTGCGCGAAGACGTTCGATGTTGGCGCGAACAGCGTCGACTTCAATGCGTCGTTTATCAACCCATACGTCTCCAGCGGCACCGATGGCAACCATAATGTTCCCTTTCTTCACGGTTTGTGCTGAGCTTGCTGTTGGGCGGTTTACTTCCAAACCTGCTTCTTTAACGAACGATGTTGTTACGATAAAGAAGATCAACATGATGAATACGATGTCGAGCATCGGTGTCATATCGATAGCTGTTTCGTCACTGCTATCACTGCTATAGCGTCTTTTCATGACCTATACCTCTAATTCCATTTACTCAGGCAATATGCTTTAGCTTATCTTCCAGCTTTTGCGTTGTGACTTTGGCTAAATGATCAAGACGTGAACTAAAGAACAGTCCTGACAGAGAAGCCACCATCCCGGCTAAAGTTGGGATTGTTGCCTTTGAGATCCCCGAGGCCATTGCTCGAGGGCTTCCTGTTCCGGTTACCGCTAAGATGTCGAATACTTGGATCATGCCGACTACGGTGCCGAGCAGGCCAAGTAGGGGACAAAGTGCAATCAGTACTTTGACGATTGGTAGCCCCTTTTTATTCTCAATATCCTGACGAGATACAATTTCTTGTCGGATCATCTTTGCGTTCCAGCTTTGATGTTCTGAACGCTCACTCCAAAGAGTCACGGCTTTTTTCGCGGCTCTTGGAGCGACGGCGGCAAAGTAGAACCAGCGTTCTAGCAGCACTGCCCATAACATGAAGCTGAGGATGAAGATAGCGACGAGTACATCGCCACCCATTCCCAAGAAGCGCCTAATTGATTCAAGTTCTCCAACTAACCACCACATAACGCCTCCTTAGCTTTCGGCTTTATGTAGTTTTTCCTGATAGCGAGCGATGAAACCTGCACTCTGTTCTTCAAGAGTTTGAACCAAACGACGACCTTTACTGTGTACGATGGTGTAAAGGAACAGTAGAGGAATTGCGACAACCAGACCTAACATGGTGGTTACCAATGCTTCAGAAATACCGCCAGCCATTAGTTTCGGATCGCCGGTACCAAATAGTGTGATTGCCTGGAAGGTACCGATCATACCCATTACTGTACCTAGTAGACCCAGTAGTGGAGCTACAGAAGCAAACAGTTTGATTGAGCTGATAAAGCGTTCAATGCTTGGTGCATTGCGTAGGATGATTTCGTCCAACTTCGCTTCCAGATCTTCAAGGTTGTCGCCTTTGTGATCTTGGTAAGCTTGGATAACTTCACCTAGAGGGTTGCCAGGGATAACTGTGTCTGATTTCGCCTGTTTACGCATTTTGCCACCGATGATCTGAAGGCGTAGGAAGCACAATAGCGCGATGATGACACCAACAGCGCCCATTGCTAGGATGACGTAACCAACGATACCGCCTTGGTCAATACGCTCCTGAACGGTAGGGCTCTGTACTAGTAGCGATAGAATTACGCCACGAGATGGATCAAGGAATAGCGGCTCATAAGTGCCTTTTGCTGATTCAAAACCAGCCACTTGGCTTGTGATGTTCTTGCTTGGCTGACGTGATAGTTCTTCGAACTTGCCAGTTTGAGGTACGTAAATGACGTATTTGCCATCTGCAATTGCGTTAAATTCTCCTACTAGCGTTACGTCGCGAACGGCTTCTTTACCTTCACCGTAAACAACCGTTGCTTGTGTTGTTGATGTATCACCAGATACGACAACTTGTTGAAGAATAGTGTGCCAGAATGCTTCCAGCTCTTGAGTTGATGGTAGTTCTTTACTTTCTGCCAGTTTCGTCAGCAGTGCATCACGCTCTGGGAACTGAACGGCATTTTGCGAAGCGGCAAACAGACCTTTAAATTCGCCTGCGTATTGACGAACCACACCAAACATTTCACCCAAGGTACCGGAGCGAACACGCAGTGTTTCGGTTAGTTCAGTCAGTTGTTTGTCGTTTTCGTCGAACGTTGCTTTTAGCTGATCACCCAGTGCTTGTTGTGCGGCAAGCTCATCGCGCGCTTGTTGCAGTAATACGGCTTGTTGGTCACGATCGCGTTTGAACACAGCTTCGCGTTCTTTGTTTTCTTTTGATTCAACAATGCTTTCTGATTTTACGTTTTTTAGTAGTTCAGAAAGTGTTTGTGGGGTTTCAGCTTGTACGCCAGAAACCATAAATAAGCTGGCTAGTAGACCAGCGGCTAGAGTTTTGAATCCTTTCATCTCTTATTCCTCCCCAGCAAATACAGGCAATTTGATTAGCGCTGGTGGCGCTTGCTTCTTCGCAATACGAAGGCCTTGCTGTACCGCAATACGGTAGCTTTCAGGTAGTGTCTCCCATTGACGTGTTTGTTGGTTCCACATACCTGTTTCACCGCCGTCTGGAGATTGGAATAGAAGTGCTGTACGACCAATACGTAAGAAATCGTACGTTACGATTTCGCCGTTACGATCTAAGCTCGCTTTGTAAGACTCAATTGAGCGAGAGAAGCCTTCTTCAATTTGGTACGCTTCCATCACTTTACGGAATTTCTCAGAAGTCGTTACGTCTGCGCGATCCATCAGGCGGCGTAACTCTTGAACGCGTTTGTTGCGTTCTTCTTTTTGGAAAGGCAAATCGAGAGTAACGAACTCATCTAGCGCATCGATCATTTTTAGTGTTAGAGGAACAACTTCTGTTGCTGTTTGATCGATTTGAGCAATTTGGTTATTCAATGAGTCCAGTTCGCCCTGTTGCGATTGAACCATTCGATTAATTTGCTCGTTGTAGACTTTCATACTATCGATTTGACGAAGTAAGCCCTTATATTCTGCCAACATACCTTCTGTGCTTTCAGCGTAAGTATCGATTTTTTGCTGAGAAGCTTGAGAAGACTTCGTTGTTTGTGCTTGATTGGCGACTACGGTTCCAGAGTCTGCAGCAATCGCTGCACCACTTACCGAGAGAATCGCGGCAGTCACTGCACTTACGCCAAATTCCTTTAACGTCATAGTAGCATCCTTGTTAGTGTAAATAGTCAGTCGAATAGGGCGCAGGAAATACTCCTGCGCCAAAGGTTTTAATTAAAAGTTTTGAGAGTATTTCAAGAAGTAAACGCGGCCTTGAATGCTGTATAGGTCTGAGTTGTAAGTTACACCATCAGATTCAAATGCAGGATCTTCATCAGTAAGGTTACGAACACCTGCCGTGAATTTTGCATCCCACGGAGCTAGGTAGTTGTACGCAATGTTCCACGTTGTTTGTGAAGATATGTGACCGATTTTATTGTAGTTGTCGTCAACATCTTGAGCTTGGTCTGCGATGTGGTCTGCAGATAGATAGATGTCATGGTCTTCTAGGAAGTTTAAGCCAACACCAGTGTTAAAACGGTACTCAGGCAAACCATTACGACCTACTTGATTATTTACTGGGCCACCAACGTATTCAGGTGTGCTGTAGTCCAGAACATAGCTTCCCATGAAGTCGTAACGAACTGTCGCAAAATCAAAGTCGTAACTGTAGCCGACTTTGAGGTCGATACCTGAAGTATCGAGTGTACCTAAGTTTTGCAGCCCCGCTGTTGCTTCAATGATGCGGCCATTTGCATCACGGATGATGTTCGGGTTAGAAACACCAGAGCTACGCTCTTCGTCGATCATGCTTTGCAGAGTATTCAGTGTGATCATGTCATCAATGCTGATGTTGTAGTAATCCACTGTTACGTCTAGGTCGTCGATTGGTGAGTAGCTCACACCAAAGTTAAACGATACTGATGTTTCTGCTTCTAGATCTTCGTTTGCTGTACGAGTTACATCGTATTGAGTTTCTGGACAGTCTGCGTATGCAATACCATTTGCTGAACAGTAGCTGTAGTCTTTTGCGAAGTCTGACGAGTAGCTGTCAGCCGCGTAAAGGTCAGATAGTGTTGGAGCACGGAAACCCATACCAGCACCAGCACGGAACATCAGGTTATCAAGAGGCTGGTAACGGAAAGATACTTTTGGCGAGATCTCATCACCGAAGTCGCTATAGTGGTCGTAACGAGCCGCAATGTTCATTTCCAGCTCATCAGTAAACGCGATCATAGATTCTGCGTAAAATGCATAAGTTTCTCGATCGCCACCCGCAGAGTTACCAGCACTACCGATGATGTTGCCTGCTTCACTTTGTGGGTCGTATTTATCGAAGTAATCGTAAGTGGTAAATTCAGCACCAACATACAATGGAATAGTGATGTCACCAACTTCTGCTAGGTCAAATTGAAGGCCGCCAGAAAACTGATGCATTTCCATTTGGGATTCACGACTAGTACCTGCAGACAACTGATTTGTTGCATCTGCACTGAACTCGCCATTCACAAACTGACCTGATTCAACTAGGTTCGATGCCGCTGAACCGAATACGTAACCAGTACCAACTTCATTACTGTTAGAGAAGTTTAAGTGGTAACCAGCTTCCCAAATTACCTCACCGAAAGAGTCGGTATAAAGCGTGCCATCAAGACCTGCTTTGAAATCAGCTTGGAAATCTTTAACTGTAGTATCACGAGTTCCCACGTTGTTAAAACGGTAGTATACAGAAGCTGGACCTTTGGTTGTATCAAGGCCATTCTCTGCGAAGAAATCAGCGCCACCACTCGTGTTAGGATCTACGTCGAATGAGCCTGCTGCAGGTGCGAAACGACCAAAACTTTCATTGCGGCTTAAAAGCATTTGTGCATTAAAAGTAGTGTCGTCAGACAAGAAGATATTACCGTTCATAAATACGGTATTACGTTCTAAAGATGCCGTTTGAGCAGCTTCCGATGTGTAGTCGTAGCCACAGATATCGCCCAAACCAGGGTAGTTTGTTAAGCCTACAAAACCTTTTGAAGGATCACATGACGCGTTAGTGTCGTAGCCCTTAAGTGCTTTCAACTCGCCATCATGGTAAACGTTGCGACCAAAGATACTAACGCCTGACATATCGAAATAGTTTGCAGAGCCGGTGTTGGTTGAACTTAGGTAATCACGATCGCGTTGGTAGATTTCGTCTTTGCTATCATGCTCGAAAGAGAACATGATGTTGCCTTTCTCACCGCTTGTGCCCATCACGAGTGCAACGTTTCCTTCGTCGCCGCCGTCTTGACTTGGAATGCCAGAACCCACGCTTACGTTGATACCATCAAATTCTTCTTTAAGAATGATGTTTACTACGCCTGCTACAGCATCAGAGCCGTATACAGCAGAACCGCCGTCAGCCATCACTTCCACGCGTTCTACGATTGCCGATGGAATTACGTTGATGTTTGCAGCGCCACCACCCATGGTTGCAGAGCCTGGTAGACGTTTGCCATTAATCAAAACTAGAGTACGTGAAGAGCCCAAACCACGTAGCGACATGGTTGCTTGGCTTTGCCATGAGCTGCCTGAACTTTCACTGTAAGAACCAAATGAGTTAAAAGATGATTTACGCAATACATCGGCAATCGATACGTCACCAGCGCGTTCAATTTCAGCCCGACCAATTACTGCTACTGGAGTGCTTCCTTCCATAGATGCGCGCGTTAGGCGCGAACCAGTAACTTTCATCTTTTGAAGTTTTTCAACTTGTTGCTCTTCTGCCTGTGCTGTTAGAGGGGCCACTGCTGCCGCTGTCCCCAAAGCAAGACTGATCGCAACAGATAAAGCGGTTGTGTTTTTATACATCCTTGTTGCTCCGATTATTATTATTTCCTATGTCTGGTCGCATAGCGACCAAATGTGACGTTAATATTTCGTTAACGGTCGGCCAATGTATAACCGAGAAGAAAAAAGGAAGTCAAACCAGTGGTAAACGGAGATGTGGAAATGTAAAAAAGATGTAAACAACTAAAAGTGATTTAAATCACGGAATAATTTACTGTGTAGGTTCTATAAATCGAGATCAAATTTTAATAAAACACCGTATTTTGTGTTTCTTGTAAACTTTAATGACATATATTGCCTATGGTTTTTAAGCGGGTAATTGAATCTGAAAATACTCATTTATCCAGTGAATTATTCTAAAGGTGGAATTTTATCGAATGCTAACCATGTTGACTTGGTTGCACTGGGTGGTATCAAAATATGATACCCATTGCTGTAAAAGGGCTCACTCGTATTTTTCAGTCAAATGTAACCACAGCTTATGTGTCTATTTATTCTTGCTATGTGCATTTTTATATAGGGTTTTGGCTCTAAAGTGCCTAGATTGATATTCTGCAGGAATTCTTTTTGTGGTTTTTTATAATTTTTTACAAAAACATTTCTGTTTTTCGACATCGGAGGAAGTTTGTCATGTTTTGGTTTCAAACACTTGAAGCTGATGTGGATTCAAGATAAATATGACGCTGAAATTATTGCCGTAGAAGAAAAAACTAGTTATTGAATCGCAGGGAGTGTGTTTCAACAGCTTTAGTTACTACGCGGATAGATATGCACCATTTTGGGCCGGAAACTTCCCACCAAACCCGCCTAATTTGGACAGTAGACAAGGAGCAAGTTGTATATGCTGTCGTACTTTTTACGCCGTTTAGCGTTAGTCATTCCGACGTTTCTCGGTATCACCATTCTTATCTTTGCCATCACTCGATTTGTACCGGGTGGGCCAGTTGAACGCATGCTGTCACAAATGCAGTCTCAGGGAGACGGCGCAGCATCGATGACGTCAGCGGGTGGCAATACTGCACTGTCTGATGAGCAAATCGCTGAGCTAAACGCATTCTACGGGTTGGATAAACCTGTGATGGAAGCTTACGTTGATTGGTTGAGTCGATTAGTGACGTTGGACTTGGGTGAATCAACGCGTTATTACGAACCAGTATCGGATATGATTGCAGAGCGTCTGCCTGTTTCGCTGTTCTATGGTGGCATGACTTTCTTTATCAGCTACTTCATCTCGATACCGCTGGGCTATTACAAAGCCCTCAAGCACGGTTCTGTGTTTGATTCTACCTCCTCCATTTTGATATTCGTCGGTTATGCCTTGCCTGGCTATGTGGTTGGCGTGTTATTGATTACTTTGTTTAGTTATCACTTGGAATGGTTCCCTATGGGGGGCTTTGTCGGTGATGATTTCGATGACTATGAAACCTTCTTTGAACGCGCAAAAGACGTGATGTGGCATGCTGTGCTTCCGCTGATCTGTTACTTGATTGGTGATTTTGCAACGCTCACCATGACGATGAAAAATAACCTGATGGAAAACTTATCATCGGATTACATCCGTACCGCGATCGCAAAAGGCTTGCCGTTTAAGAAAGCGGTACGCAAACACGCGCTACGCAATAGTTTGATTCCAATTGCTTCTCACTTTGGCAACTCACTGTTGTTCTTCATGACAGGGGCATTTTTGATCGAAGTTATCTTCAACATCGACGGCATTGGTTTATTAGGTTACGAATCCATTATGGAACGTGATTACCCAGTAGTGATGGGCATCGTTGCTATCAACGCGGTATTGCTGCTGATCGGCAATATTATTTCGGATATCTGTGTTGCTTTAGTCGACCCACGTGTGAAGTTTGGAGCGTAATATGATTAAAGTAAGTCCATTAACTCAAAAGAAAATCCGTCACTTTAAAGAAATTAAACGTGGTTATTGGTCGTTTGTGATCTTATCTATCATGTTGATTCTTTCACTATTTGCCGAGCTGTTAATCAACAGTAAAGCGTTGATGGTGAAGTACGATGGTAGTTATTACTTTCCGGTTGTCAGTGACGTTCGTTTAGGTAGCGAGTTTGGTCAAGATTCTTCAAGTGAAGCTGATTACCGAGTTCTCCAACAAGTCTTTGAGGAAGAGGGGGGGGACAACTTTGTGATTCTACCTATCGTTCCTTGGAACCCATACGAACAAGACTTCAGTGGCGATTTCCCTCCGACCGCGCCAAGCGCTGAGAATAAACACTACCTAGGTACTGACGTTATTGGTCGCGATATTTTAGCGCGCTTGGTGTATGGCTTCCGTACTGCGATGGGGTTTGCGTTGCTAACGATGGCGGTATCCTACGCTATTGGTACCGCTGTAGGCTGTGCCATGGGCTTCTGGGGCGGCAAGTTCGACCTATTTGTCCAACGTTTGATTGAGGTTTGGTCAATGGTGCCATTCCTGTACGTCATTATGATTTTGGTGTCCATCGTTCAACCGACTTTTACGCTCTTTGTCGCCATCAACGTGTTGTTTGGATGGATGGGGATGACATGGTACATGCGTACCATGACTTATAAAGAATCTGCACGCGAATACGTAATGGCAGCTCGTGCGTTAGGTGCCTCGACAGGCCGAATCCTGTTTAACCATATTCTGCCAAATACCATGGTCATGATTGTTACCTTGGCGCCATTTACCATTGCTGCCAACATCACCGCACTGACAGCGCTTGATTATCTTGGTTTAGGCTTGATGCCACCAACACCAAGCTGGGGTGAGTTACTGCAGCAAGGTAAGTCCAACTTGGACTCGCCATGGATTGTGGCGTCTGTTGTGACTTCCATTGTACTGGTACTAGTGATGGTCACCTTTATCGGTGAAGCGATTCGAGCGGCATTCGACCCGAAAAAATTCACACGCTATGTTTAAGCATGCATTGTGAGCAAAACATAAAAAAGGGAAGTTTTATGAAAAGAATAATTTTAGCGTCCACGCTAAGCGCCCTAAGTTTTGGTGCGATGTCAGCGACGCTACCGACTGACTTAAACTGGCAAACGAACTGGGATGAGCCTCAATATGGCTCTCCTCAAGCAAAGCGTGGCGGGACTTACCGCACTTTCATGTCGAGCTTTCCTCAGACTCTACGCAGTGTTGGTCCTGATGCAAACTCTGGTTTACGTTCTTTCATCTTGGATGAAACGCCAGGGTTGGTGGTTCGCCACCCAGATACGCTTGAATTCATCCCTGAACTAGCCAATGAGTGGGCATTAGCGGGTGACAATAAAACGGTTTATTTCAAACTGAACCCACAAGCTAAATGGTCGGATGGCAAGCCAGTCACGGCAGACGATTTTGTTTTTATGCTTAAGTTTTACCGCTCGAAAGACATTTTAGAGCCTTGGTACAACGACTATTACAACAAAACGGTTGCTGATGTTATCAAATTTGACGATCACACCTTCGCCGTGAAGGCCGCGAAAGAGCTCAATCCAGAAGAGTTGTTGTTGAGAATGGGGGCGCTACGTCCTCGTCCTGCTCATTTCTATGCGAATCCGAAGAAAGACGAGAACGGTGACGGCATTCATGATGATTTTGTGCGCTACTACAACTTTAAAAGTGAACCAACCACCAGCGCTTATTACTTAGCCGACGTCAAAAAAGGTAAAAGCGTTACCTTTAAGCACGTAGGTGAGGACTGGTGGGGTTATACCAATAAGTACTACGAGAATCGCTATAACGTCGACAAAATTCGTATCACGGTTATCCGCGATAGTGATATTGCGATGAAGCACTTCGAAAAAGGTAAGTTGGACGCATTTGGATTGGTTTTGCCAAGTCTATGGCATGACAAATCCAATACTGCCCCTTATCAAAAGGGTTACATTGAGAAGTTCTGGGGTTACAACCAATATCCAGTTGGTGCTGGTGGCGTGTGGATAAACACGGCCATGCCTCTACTTGATGACTTAAACATTCGCAAAGGGATCACTTACGCGACAGATTTCGACGGCATGATCGAGAATGTTATGCGTGGAGACTACAGCCGTAAACCCAACCCAACGGGCTTTGGGCATGGTAAGTACACGTTGCCAGATGTGAAAGCGCCAAAGTTTGAACCAGAAAAAGCGGCGGCAGCGTTTGAAGCTGCGGGCTTCGATAAGATTGGTTCCGATGGTATTCGCGTGAATGATAAAGGTCAGCGTTTGAGCTTTGAATTGACGTACTCATCTCCAGTTCATACACCGCGTATTGCTTTCTTGCGTGAACAGGCAAAATTGGCAGGGTTGGACATTGAGCTGAAGCTGATTGATGGTTCATCGATGTTTAAGTATGTGCGTGAGAAAAAACACGAACTTGCTTTCTTTGATATGGGGACTTCGGAAATCCCAACTTATTGGGAATACTTCCATTCCGTGAACGCGAACAAACCACAAACGAACTCATTCACTAACTACAGCACTCCAGAGCTAGATGAAAAGATCATTGCGTATCGCTTTAACATGGACATGGATAAGAAGATCCAACTAGGTCATGAGATTCAGCGAGACATTATTGATGCGCACGTGATTGTCACTGGCTACATGGTACCTTACGTTCGTTATGGACACTGGCGTTGGTTGAAATTGCCAGAGAAACCAATGAATCGAATGACAGAAGCGTTGTTCAGTGGCGGAATTATCGGTGATGGCACGTATTGGATCGACAAAGACGTGAAGAAAGAAACCCAGAAAGCGATGAAGTCGGGTAAAACCTTTGAACCGGTTGTTGTCGTTGATGACACGTATAAGCTGTAAGGATGTGTTATGGAAAACGATGTAATTTTGAGTGTAAAAGATCTCGAAGTGGAATTCATCACGGATGATGGCCCGGTAAAAGTACTCCATGGCGTGAACTTTGATGTTCGCGCAGGACGAACGCTCGGTCTCGTTGGTGAGTCTGGCAGTGGTAAGAGCGTGACCTCCATGTCCATCATGGGACTGTTGCCAAAGCCTTACGGAAATATTGTCAATGGTGAGGTTAACTATCGAGGTACCAATCTGGTGTCGCTACCAGCGGAAGAAATGTACGCCATGCGCGGCGACCGCATTTCGATCATTTTCCAAGACCCAATGACGGCGTTGAATCCAGTGCATACCATTGGCCGCCAACTGTGCGAAGTGTTGGAATTACACCGTCCTGAGTTAGGTAAAAAAGAGCGCGAATCCTACGCGGTAGAAATGCTGGCTAAAGTGAAAATTCCAATGCCAGAAAAGCGCCTCAACGAATACCCGCACAACCTATCTGGTGGTATGCGCCAGCGCGTGATGATCGCAATGGCACTCGCATGTAAACCAGACATTTTGATTTGTGATGAGCCAACGACAGCTCTGGATGTAACGGTACAGGCGTCTATCCTTGAACTTATGAATGAACTTCAAGAAGAAACGGGCATGGCAATGATCTTCATTACCCATGATTTAGGCGTAGTAGCTGAAGTGTGTGATGACGTTGCGGTAATGTATGGTGGTCGTATTGTCGAAAAAGCGGAGATTTTTGAGCTGTTTGACAATCCGCAGCACCCTTACACGGAACGTTTGATGGGCTTAATGCCAAGCTTGGACAACGAACCTAAGCAGATGATTGATATCAAACCAATCGATGCCAGCATGTTTGCTAGCTAACTGGTGCAAAGTGAACAAGTCATAAAAGAGGATGTTATGGCCAAAGAAGTATTAAGAATTGAAAATCTTAAGCAGCACTTTGTATCTGGTAAAGGACTGTTTAAGAAAGGCTACACGATCAAAGCTGTAGACGGCGTTTCCTTGTCGGTTTCAGAAGGAGAAACATTGGGACTCGTTGGTGAATCTGGCTGTGGTAAAAGTACCTTAGGACGTACGATTCTAAAATTGTATGAGCCAACAGAAGGTAAGATTTTCTTTGAAGGCAAAGACATTACAAAGTTCTCTGTCAAAGAGATGCGCTCGTTGCGTAAAGACATGCAGATTGTCTTTCAGGACCCAATGGAGTCACTTAACCAGCGTCACACCATTGGTATGATTTTGGAGGAGCCGTATATCATCCATAAAATAGGCACTCCTGCAGAGCGTAAACAATGGGTGAAAGAGCTGTTGGTGAAAGTTGGCTTGCCTGAAACGGCTGTGAACCGTTATCCGCACGAATTCTCTGGTGGCCAGCGTCAGCGTATTGGTATTGCTCGTGCGATAGCTCTGAAGCCAAAGCTGTTGATTTGTGATGAATCAGTATCTGCACTGGATGTATCGGTTCAGGCGCAAATTCTCAACTTGTTGCTGCAACTTCAACAAGAAATGAACCTTGCCATCATCTTCATCTCTCACGATTTGTCGGTGGTTAAGCATGTCTCCGATAAAGTTGCGGTGATGTACTTTGGTAAAGTGGTGGAAGCGGGGAATGCGAAAGAAATTTACGCGAACCCACAAAACGATTACACCAAGAAACTGCTCTCAGCGATTCCGATTACCCATCCTAAATATCGCAAGAAAAAGCGTGTGGCAGAAAAAAAGCAGCAAGTGGCGTAAGCCGTGCCACCATCGCATTCAAGAAAACACGCTCCGTTAAATAAACGGGGCGTTTTTCTTATGTATCCTTTTTTATCTTGCATGCTAAACTCAAAGCTTATCTCTTTGGTTTTGCTTGGATAATTGGCTATGCCATCAAATTTACCTAAATCGTTCAGTCGCCCATTTTTAAAGATGTTCCACATCTTAGAAGCGGTTCTGTTGGTCGCTATTACCTTGGCAACTATTTATGCCATGGCTCAAGAGTTCATTCACGTCTTTGTTGAGAAGCGAGTGCTGTTGACGGACATCTTATTGATGTTCATCTATCTTGAGGTTTTAGCGATGGTGCAGCAGTTTGTGATGAACGGTAAGATCCCCGTTCGCTATCCTATCTATATCGCGATGATGGCCATTGCTCGCTACATCACCTTAGGTATGAAAGAGTTGGATGCCACTTTGGTGGTTTGGCTTTCTATAGCGGCGTTTATCTTGGCGGCAGCGACTTTGGTGATTCGCGTTGGACACCACTATTGGCCGTATGTTGACAACCGAACCTTGGAAAAAGACGAATAAAATAAAGCCCCGCATTAAGCGGGGCTTTCAATATGTAATCTAAATGTTTTTAGATTATTCGATGTTTTGGATCTGTTCGCGCATTTGCTCGATCAGAACTTTCAGTTCAACGCCCGACGCAGTGATGTCGGTGCTGATCGATTTAGAAGCGAGCGTGTTTGACTCACGGTTGAATTCTTGCATCATGAAATCCAGACGACGACCGACTGCGCCACCTTTTTTCAGGATGTTGGTCGTTTCTTTCACGTGAGAATCCAAACGATCTAGCTCTTCTGCAACGTCTGACTTTTGCGCTAGCAAGATAAGCTCTTGTTCTACACGAGAAGCATCCAGTTCAATTTTCGCATCTTCAAATTTTGAGAATAGACGCTCACGTTGCCATTCTAGGATTTCAGGCATGCGAGCACGAACTTTCACCACTTCTGCGGTAATCGCGTCTAGGCGTTGTTCGATCAGCGCTTTCATGTTGTCGCCTTCACGGCCACGCGCTTCAATAAATTCACTAATTGCTTCATCAAATGCAGCAAGCAGCTCTTTGTTGACCTCATCCATGTTTTGCTCAGGAGTTTCCATCACACCAGGCCATTGCATGACTTGAAATGGATTGATGCGGCTAAGCTCACCAGTCATGTGCATAACTTGTTCAGCAGCTTTAATCACTTGGGTTGCCAACGCTTCATTGATGCTAAGCTCGGCTTTTGCTGCAGGGTTCGCTTCGAAACGAAGGCTACATTCCACTTTTCCTCGCGCTAGACGTTTACGAAAACGCTCGCGTAGAACTGGTTCTAAAGCTCGGAATTGTTCTGGCATGCGGAAATAGGTTTCTAGGTAACGCTGGTTTACACTGCGGATTTCCCATACCGCTGAGCCCCAATCGCCTTTTACTTCTTTGCGCGCATACGCAGTCATACTGTAAATCATCGAATTTTCCTGTCTTCATTTTTTGAAAATTACCTAGAGAGTGTATCACGGAGCGGCAAGAGGTGCGCGGGCTGTCTTACATCTGTGTCTCGCAAATATGCTCCCAGGAAATGTTTAGAGGGAGTGAAGCTGTGACCTAGGAATCCGAAATCGATTCCGCTATAATCTTCGCCCAACCAAATCGTCTTCTCCTCATTATTTAAGGTAGATGCCCATGCGTCCAAACGATCGCAAGGCGGACCAAGTTCGCCCAATCAAAATTACTCGTAACTACACGGCTTACGCTGAAGGTTCAGTGTTAGTTGAGTTCGGTAACACCAAAGTGTTGTGTAATGCGACCGTCGAAGAATCAGTGCCACGTTGGTTAAAAGGCCAAGGTAAAGGCTGGGTGACCGCTGAATACGGCATGCTACCTCGTGCGACTCATTCGCGTACTCGCCGTGAAGCGGCAAACGGTAAGCAGGGTGGCCGTACAATGGAAATCCAACGCCTTATCGCGCGTAGCCTACGTGCAGTTGTCGATTTGCAAGCTATGGGCGAATTCATGATCACGGTTGACTGTGATGTAATTCAAGCTGACGGCGGCACACGTACTGCATCAATCAGTGGTGCAAGCGTTGCAATGGCCGATGCATTCCAACATCTAGTCGATAGTGGCAAGCTAAAAGCAAACCCAATGAAAGGTCACGTAGCGGCAGTATCAGTTGGTTTGCTTGGTGATGAAGTGCTGTGTGACCTTGAGTACGTTGAAGATTCAGCAGCAGACACCGACATGAACGTTGTGATGACAGAAGAAGGTAAGATGATTGAAATACAGGGCACCGCAGAAGGTGAACCGTTCAGTCATGAACAGCTGATGGCATTACTCGAGTCGGCGAAAGTCGGCATTACGGAAATCGTCGCGGCGCAGAAGGCGGCGTTAGCCAATTGATTTAGATAGCTCCCATTATGGGGGCTATTTTTTTATCTCGGGAATAGAGAATTGAATGATTGCCGAGAAGAGATAAAAGAAACCAAGGAAATAGAGAGAAAATAATGAAAGCATACCAGCGTGAATTTATTGAGTTTGCACTTGAGAAAGAAGTTCTTAAGTTTGGTGAGTTTACTTTGAAATCTGGCCGTAAAAGCCCGTACTTCTTTAACGCTGGTCTTTTCAATACAGGCCGTGACCTAGCACGTCTTGGTCGTTTCTACGCGGCAGCACTTGCGGATTCTGGTATCGAATTCGATGTCCTATTCGGCCCTGCGTACAAAGGGATTCCAATCGCGACAACTACGGCGGTTGCACTTGCGGATCACCACGATATCGACACGCCTTACTGCTTCAACCGTAAAGAAGCAAAAAATCACGGCGAAGGCGGTAATCTAGTCGGTTCTGCTTTAGAAGGTCGTATCATGCTGGTGGATGACGTGATTACAGCGGGTACCGCGATTCGTGAATCGATGGAAATCATCAAGGCGAATGGTGCAGATCTGGCTGGCGTATTAGTGGCTATCGACCGCCAAGAGAAAGGCAAAGGCGAACTTTCTGCAATTCAGGAAGTTGAGCGCGACTTCGGTTGTGCGGTGATTTCTATCGTGAGTTTGGGTGACCTAATCACTTACCTTGAAGAAAAAGGTAACGCGACCGAGCATCTTGAAGCGGTGAAAGCATACCGCGCGGAATACGGAATCTAATCTCCCACTTTTCCAATTCAATAAAAAAGGTATCCAATCGGATACCTTTTCTTTTGTGATTTATTTGTAGCGAATGCCTTTGGGCTCGTTTTCATCTTGCATGGTTTTGTAGCGTTTGTGCAGCCACATCCATTGCTCAGGTGCTCGCAAAATCACTTCTTCCACGTACTTGTTCATGTAAGCCGCCGCAGCCACTTCATCTTTTTGTGGGTAATCGGCTTCAATGCACTTATCAGCGATGATTTCGTATTTGCCTTCGTCATTGCGGAAACCAGAACCTGGAATGATCGCGCATTTTGAGGTGTAGGCTAAAATGCTGGTGCCGGTTGTTGTACAAGCGTCATCAATGGCAAAAAACGGCACGAAGACCGATTTATTGCGGCCGTAATCGTGGTCAGGTAAGTAAAACAAACGCTCGCCGCTGCGCAGTACACGAATCATCTTTTTCACATCTTTGCGATCAATCAGTTTGTTGCCGTTGTGCGTGCGCCCCCAATATTGGATGAAGTTGTACGCAGGGTTGTTGTGAGGACGAAATGCGCCGTAACCCGCAACACCTAAAACAGCAAAAGCTCGCGCGGTAATTTCTAAGTTAAGAGCGTGCACACAACACAACAATACGCCTTTCCCTTCCGCGCCTTTTTCTTTTAGAGCGTGGATGTCTTTCTCGACAATGAGCGTTTTGAAGCGCCATGTAGGCCAAAACCATGTAATACCAGTTTCGATCAGTGCCATCCCGGTATTCTTGAAGTTTTCTTCCACGATATGTTGCACTTCTTCTGGCGTTTTCGCGGGGAATGCCAGCTCAAGGTTGCGCTTCGCGATATGCACGCGCTTTTTGCCATAGCGCATGCCTAGCTTGCCAAGTGAACGCC
The DNA here is from genome assembly GCF_043106015.1 of Vibrio sp. GLN_1. Classification (NCBI taxonomy): domain Bacteria; kingdom Pseudomonadati; phylum Pseudomonadota; class Gammaproteobacteria; order Vibrionales; family Vibrionaceae; genus Vibrio; species Vibrio sp. GLN_1. Next base: position 374,367 of record NZ_JBICMD010000017.1, on the reverse strand, counting down.
CCAAAGACAGTAATAGGCGATAAGGAAGAATATTGACGATGATAGCCAGTAGACCAAACCCAAGCCAAACTCCCCAGTTACGAGGATGGAGAAGGGAAAGAGAAAACTCGGGCTGCGTGTATTTGTCTTTACTCATAATCTCTACTTAATTTGTGCACTGAGTAGTGCCCAATACTCGTCAAAGTTTGCAGTAGGTTGGTACTTGAAATCGCTGCGCACAAAACGGTTCAGGCTGCCTTCAACTTGCCCAAGAATTTGCGCAGCAAGAATGCGCTCTTCTACAGGGAAAGATTTACCTTCACGAATTTTACGCTCACGCAGAATCTGACGTAGTTGGGTTTCGATACGTTCAAACAGCTGGTTGATGCGTTCACGTAGACGTTCGTTTTCAAACATTAAAGCATGACCAGACAGAATACGTGTCAAGCCAGGGTTACGTTCTGAAAATGCAAGAATCAGGTGCATTACCATACGAATACGCTCTAGTGTATCTTTCTCGTCATCTAAAATGCGGTTGATGCGAGTCATCAAGGCTTCTTCGATGAACTCAATCAAACCTTCAAACATGCGAGCTTTACTTGGGAAATGACGGTACAACGCGGCTTCGGAGACGCCGACTTGTTTTGCCAATTTTGCCGTAGTAATGCGTGAAGCGCCTTCTGCAGATTCAAGCATTTGTGCTAATGCTTGCAAGATCTCTTCACGACGATTGGATTTTTTACTGCCGGCCATTAGTTACTTCCTTTCAAAATACAAAGTTGAGCGGAGGGGATTATAAGATGCTAAGTCGCATCACACTAGACTGCTGAGGGCGGAATGGGAGATTTAACACCCTCAGTTGTCATGTTTAGACTAAATTTGTGCCAGTTCTTAATTAGAAAATAAGTGCGAATTACATCAATTCACGCATTTTCTCGAGGATTTTGAAGCTCAGGGCTTCTTTTGACTCTAGAGCTAATGCAAGCTCACCATCAGGCCAAAATAGGGTGATGGCGTTGTCATTACTATTGAAGCCTTGGCCTTCGACTGACACATCGTTAGCGCAGATCATATTGAGGTTTTTCTTCGCTAACTTTCCTCGGGCATAAGTTTCGACATCGTTGGTTTCTGCTGCAAAACCTACCGTAAATGGGCGCTTATCAGTCAGTGCTGCGACGGACGCTACAATATCAGGGTTTTTCACCATTTTGATGGTCATCTGATCGTTGTCTTCCGTCTTTTTCAACTTTTGAGACGCAATGGCCTCAGGTCGATAATCCGCTACTGCTGCGCAACTGATGAACGCATCGTGACTGATGGCTTGAGCCATCACGGCCTCATACATTTCTTGTGCGCTAGACACGTTAATGCGCTCCACTCCCATCGGAGTGCTCAGGTTGACAGGGCCGCTCACTAGCGTAACTTTTGCGCCTAACTGCGCGGCAGCGTTTGCTAGCGCATACCCCATTTTTCCAGAGCTATGGTTCGTAATGTAACGCACTGGGTCGATGGCTTCTCGCGTTGGACCTGCTGAGATCAGAATGGACTTACCTTCCAATACTTTAGGTTGGAAAAACTGTTCACACAGATGCACCAATTGCATTGGTTCAAGCATTCGACCCGGACCAACATCACCACAGGCTTGTTCACCCGCTGCTGGACCCCAAATGTACATACCGCGGCGAGCTAGAGTCGCAATGTTCTCTTGCGTCGCGATGTTGCGATACATCTGCTGATTCATTGCTGGAGATACCGCAACAGGCGAATCCGTTGCCAACACTAACGTCGTCAATAAATCATTGCCCATGCCAGCTGACATACGAGCAATGAGGTCTGCCGTAGCAGGAGCAAGCAGCACTAAATCCGCCCATTTAGCTAACTCGATGTGACCCATTGACGCTTCAGCCGCCGGATCGAGCAAGCTATCGGATACTGGTCGTCCTGAGACGGCCTGCATGGTTAACGGAGTAATAAACTCTTTTGCAGCTTTCGTCATGACGACTTGAACTTGTGCCCCTCTCTCTATTAGGCGACGGGTTAGCTCCGCACATTTATACGCGGCAATACCGCCACTGATGCCGAGTAGAATTTTCTTTCCTGCTAGTGTTTGCATGTGAGATCTCCAATTTTTCTGGCAGCGAGTTTAGCATAACGGACTGTTTCAGTACCCAAGCAAATCAAATCCACATCAAACTCCGCGGCATTAGTTACGCAAGTGGAGAAAAAACTCCCGCCTATCTCACAGACAATTTGAGCTGATTTTGCAAGATTGAAAAGAAAAAAGAGGTGGTACAAACATGGTGTTGAAAAGTCGAAACAAATTGCTGCTGATAACCTTAATTCCTCTGTTGTTGATCACGACATTGATCTCTGTGGTGTATTACATCAACAGCAGTAAGAGTTTGGAGGCGGAGCTCGTCCGAGACAGACAGGAGCTGATTGATGCGCGTAAGAAAGAGCTAAAAGCCTACATGATGATGGGTGTAACGGCGATTAAGCCGCTGTATGACTCTGACGTTAATGGCAGTAATAAACAAGCGGCGAAAGAAATCTTAAAAGCGATGCGCTTTGAAAGTGACGGTTACTTTTTCGCGTATGATTCTCAGGGTATCAATACCTTACATGCCATCAAACCGTCGCTGGAAGGTAAAAATCTGTATGACCTTAAAGATGAAAATGGCGTAGCGGTGATTGCTGGCTTGATTGATGCATCGCAAAAAGGTGATGGCTTTTTGTATTTCTCTTGGCACAAACCAACCATCAACGCTCAGGCACCGAAATTGGGTTACGCTGAGTATCTACAAAAATGGGACTGGGTGCTTGGTACAGGGATCTACATTGATGACATCGACCAACAAGTTGCCATGCAGCGTGAATTGCGCACGCAAGAGTTAAATCAACACACTTTATCTGCGGTGACAATCTCGGTGATTGGCCTGATTATTACCAGCATCTTAACCAGTATTGCTGTCTCGAAAGGCATTAAACCACTTCAGCACGTCGCCGATTCTCTCAAAGATGTTGCTGCGGGTGGCGGTGACTTAACTGCGCGTCTAAAAGTGGAAAGTAAAGACGAAGTTGGCGAAGTCGCGGCTGCCTTTAATGAGTTTATGGATAAACTTCACCCACTGATGCAGGACATTCATCGATCTGCTTCTGCCGTTCAAACAGTTTCTGAAGAACTGAATGATCAAACGCGCACAGCGAGCGGTCAAATGCAGAGTCACTGTTTGGAAACGGATAAAGTGGTGACAGCCGTAACAGAGATGAGCATGACGGCAAAAGAAGTCGCGAGCAATACAAATGCCACTGCGCAGGCCATTGACGATGCGAACGATCAGGTCACCGAAGCCCAGCGAGAGGTTGAACAAGCGATTCAAGGCATTACTGAGTTGGTTACAGAGATCAACAGCACATCGGATGCTATCTCTGAGTTGAGTCAGCAAACGGAGCAGATTACCAAAGTATTGGATGTGATTGGCGAGATTGCTGAGCAGACCAACTTATTGGCGCTCAATGCGGCAATTGAAGCCGCGCGAGCGGGCGAGCAAGGGCGTGGATTTGCAGTGGTGGCCGATGAAGTACGTTCACTAGCGAGCCGTACGCAAAATAGCACTCATGAAATTGGCGATATGCTTAAACAGTTACAAAGTGGTGTATCTCGAGCCGTCACGACTATGTCCGCCAGTCAAGAACGCGGCGTGAAAACGGCTGAAGAGTCGGCACTGATTCAACAGTCTTTGTCTGGTGTTCACCATTCTATTGGTACAATTCGCGATATGGGAATTCAAACCGCATCAGCGGCAGAAGAACAAAGTGCGGTGGCGGAAGACATCAACCAGAACTTGGTGGCGATTCAACAGATCGTCAACAACATCAATGACACCTTGCAACACGCAGAAACGATCAGCACTCAGTTGTCACAATCCGGCACGGAAATTCACGATCTGGTCGGCAACTTTAAACTCTGATGAACCATTAAATTGCACATAAAATCAGTGTGGAACGAAGAAAGCGAAAGTCACCCTCGACTTTCGCTTTCTGTTTTGTGGAATAGGGATTCTTACCTTCAAAGAGAGTTCCGATGATACTCAAAGCTTTGCCAAATGAGTCGATGCCACGAGAGAAACTTCTGCAACGTGGGCCGCAGGCGTTAACCGATGCCGAATTACTGGCGATATTCCTCCGTACGGGTACGCAAGGCATGAACGTGATTGAGTTGGCCGATTTCCTTATTCAAGATTTTGGTTCGCTTAGGCAGCTGTTCTCTGCTTCAGAACAAGAGTTTTGTCAGCATAAAGGGTTAGGGCAGGCCAAATATGTGCAATTGCAAGCGGTGTTAGAAATGACTCAGCGATATTTGGCGGAAACCCTCAAGCGTGGCGACGCCTTAACCAGCCCTGAGCAAACTAAATTATATCTCTCCTCTATATTAAGAGACCGCCAAAGAGAGGCTTTTTACATTCTTTTCCTCGATAACCAACACCGAGTAATAAAAGATGAAATTTTATTCGAAGGAACCTTGGATGCTGCATCAGTTTACCCTAGAGAAGTAGTAAAAAGAGCCCTGCACCACAACGCGGCTGCTTTGATTTTGGCGCACAATCACCCGTCCGGTGTCGCCGAGCCAAGCCAGGCAGACCGCAGGATTACGAGGCGATTAATTGATGCGTTGGCGCTGGTGGATATTCGTATTTTGGACCATTTCGTTATTGGCGATGGGGAAAGTGTCTCTTTTGCTGAAAGAGGATGGATATAACTGTGCGTTTTTTAGGTTGTTAGTTGCTAAAAATCTGCTATCATCCTCGCCACTAAATTTTTAACTGAATTCAGCTTGGACTGCTAGAAAAAACCTGCTGTCTAAAAAAAGATCACGAAAACCTGTAAAAAGGATCTGTTCGGGTCTTGAGCAATGCATATCAAGTTAGTATAATGCGCGACCTTTGATAGCCTTGTATGGATTTTCCATAGCGGTTCTTAACCTCTAACTTCTTTTCGAGAGATAGAGAGGTTCGGCCACCAAGGTTGATATCGAGCTGAAACGATTTTGGAGAAGACATTCATGTCACGAGTATGCCAAGTAACTGGTAAGCGTCCAGTAACGGGTAACAACCGTTCACACGCACGAAATGCTACTAAGCGTCGTTTTCTGCCGAACCTACAAACTCATCGTTTCTGGGTAGAGAGCGAAAAACGTTTTGTTAAACTACGCCTTACTGCAAAAGGTATGCGCATCATCGACAAGAAAGGTATCGATACTGTTCTTGCTGATATCCGTGCACGTGGCGAAAACGTTTAAGAGGAAATAGGCAATGGCAAAGAAAGGCGTTCGTGAGAAAATCCGTCTAGTATCTTCAGCAGGTACAGGCCACTTCTACACAACTGATAAGAACAAGCGTAACATGCCAGGCAAATTTGAGATCAAGAAATTTGATCCAGTTGTACGCCAGCACGTTATGTACAAAGAAGCTAAAATCAAATAATTGGTTTTGTCTCTTTGACGATTTGAAAAACCCAACTTTCGAGTTGGGTTTTTTATTATCTGAAATCCTCACTATTCCTTCAAATCTACCTTCACCATGTTTACATGCCGATGCTCTAGTCAATTCCTGTAACCTTTGCTAGTTTGGCACTAGAACTAAGATAGTAGGAACTGTTATGCGTATTAGTCCGACTCGCCGTCGCCGTTGGAACAATATTCTAATATTGGGCATTATCGCGTTTATCGTGATCTTAAATGCGCCTATGTGGATCAAAACGTACTTGTTGTCAGAGAACGTTGATCCTTATCCGCATTTACTTCGAACTGATCATTCGGTTAGCGCTATTTATTCCAATAGTCTTGAATTGGAGTTTCGCGATGGGCGATGGCATGCGAATGCAGATGTTCCTCTCCCTCTATCTGAACTTATTGCTCGCTGGCAAGCGCTCGAAGGTACGGAGTTATCTGCGCAGCAATACGACACTCTTAAAGATAAGTTAGGCACACCAGAAACCATCGAAGTCTGGTATCAAGGCGTCGAAGAACCGCAGCGAATTACTCTTTATCGTCTTCATGATTTTTGGTTGTTCAAGAATTGGCAAAACAAGTGGATCGCGATTTCTGTTGATAGCAATTACATCATGCCTAAGTGAGAGGTGGTCAATAACCTCGTAGGTAAGCAGTGTTTACGCTTGTACTTTTCGATTATGCTAACTGCCTTTCAGTAAGGCTTTGAGTGTTTTAAGGAGAATTAAATGCCTGAATTACCAGAAGTTGAAGTAAGCCGGATGGGTATTAGTCCACATATGGTTGGACAAACGATTAAGGCATTTGTTTTTCGCACACCCAAACTGCGCTGGGATATCCCGCAAGAGCTGAAATTGCTTGAAGGGCAAGTGATTCGAGCCATTCATCGTCGCGCAAAGTATTTGCTCATAGAAACGGATGCAGGAATTGCTATTGTGCACCTTGGAATGTCAGGCTCGTTACGTGTGTTGGATGCTGATTTTCCTGCGGCTAAGCACGATCATGTCGATCTCAAACTTACAAATGGTAAAGTGCTGCGTTACAACGATCCTCGACGTTTCGGTGCTTGGCTATGGTGTGCTCCTGGTGAGTCCCATGCGGTACTTGATCATATGGGACCAGAGCCTCTAACTGATGCGTTTAATAGCGAGTACATTGCCGATAAAGCGCAAGGCAAGCGTGTCGCGGTAAAGCAGTTCATCATGGACAACAAAGTCGTGGTCGGTGTGGGGAATATTTATGCCAATGAATCTCTATTTAAATCGCGTATTCTCCCAACCAGACAAGCAGGTCAAGTGACACCCCAAGAGTGGGTGCTGTTAGTGGAAAACATCAAAGCCACGCTAAAAATTGCCATTAACCAAGGTGGTACGACTTTAAAAGACTTTGCTCAAGCCGATGGCAAGCCGGGTTATTTTGCTCAAGAACTTTTAGTGTATGGAAAAGCGGGTGAGCCTTGCCCAGAATGTGGAGAGCCGCTTCAAGAGCTAAAAATTGGCCAACGTAATACCTTCTTCTGTAATGAGTGTCAGAAGTGAAATATGGATCAGGGCAAATTATATTTGCCCTGATTTTTCAAAGTACTTCTTTGCTACTAACAGAGAGATTAATTTTTCTCGTTGAGGGTTTTTAAACTGTTCTACCCATTCGTGTGCATTTTGGATGATGGCTTCTGCCTCTTCAGGATGAGCGATGTAGTACTCCATTTTCTCTATCAAGTCAGAGTAATCAGTTTTCACCTCTACATAGTGAATACCTGCTTGCAAGCGACCCTCCATAAACCAAGTTTCATATCTAGGCTTAGACATGATCACCAGCGAGTTTGATGACATCGCCCATTTGAGGTTAGTTGCAACATCATTACCTTCAATGGCGAGCAAAAATTTGTAATTAAGCTGTTCTTCAATCGACATAAATCCTTTTTCCCAAGGATCGCCGTTGACTGGCTGTGTCTGACCAATGTTACATTGTGGGTGGTTATAGTACTGCTCTATCACTTTTTTACGGTGTGGTTGGTATCCAACACCACGCCACGCTGCCATGTCTTTCTTGTTTCTAAATGACTGTTTATCAGAAATAAACTGGAAGTGACGAATCTCATTTAACTTTAGTAAGACGGAGTTGTGATTGCTTTCCCCAATCGGTCGACTTTTAAGAAAGCATGGATATTCTGGGACATAACGAATATCACCGTTCAAAAACTGGAAAAAGTATTGAGCTGGGAAGGACTTAACCACTTTGTGTAGGTCGAAGTAGTATGTTGTACCGCCTGTCTTTTTGTATTCGCCAACACGTGTCGACTCGTTTTCAGGAAGTTCAAATGACTCGTTAACCTTGTTGTAGTAGTCAACTCGCTCTTGGATATAGGAATCCATCGGGTATTTATCGATAAGATGACGAGCTGACTTACTTCTAATAGCGTTAGGAACTAAGACTTGCAGACCATTTGCAACGTAATACTTAAATTTCCTGAAACTCATTGTGCTACCTTTTTATTGATAGCGGTATAAACACATTCAGGTACAAACTGTTTTACATCTCCACCATGAATGGCAACCTCACGAACAATGGTGGAAGAGAGAAAAGCATATTCATCGGCTGGGGTAAGGAACACGCTTTCCATTCCCGGTAGCAGCTTGCGGTACATGCTGGTAAGGCCGAACTCGTATTCAAAGTCTACCGTTGTTCTAAGGCCGCGGACCAACACATTCGCTTTTTGCTCTCTGGCAAAATCAACTAGTAGCCCACTAAAACCAGCTGTCGATACATTACTTAAATGTGCCGTTGATTCTTCGACTAGTTTTACGCGTTCTTCTAAGCTAAAAAGCGTGTTTTTGGAAGGGCTAGCTGCGACACCGATGATAATTTGGTCAAACATGTCTGCAGCACGAGTGATGATATCAAGGTGACCATTTGTGATTGGATCGAAAGTACCTGGGTATATGACTTTTTTCATCGTAAAACTGTCTCGTAAATGTCTACATATTGATTAGCAGTGTAGTTGATATCAAACAATTTCAATTTCTCTTGCCCCTGATCGATGAAGTGTTGCTTCAATTCATCATCTTGGGAAACCTTCACTATTGCATCTGCCAGTTCTTGTGAATTACCTGGCTCAACCAATAATCCATTTGAGTTGTGGTCGATGATGTCAGGAATACCTCCTGCGTTGGTACCAATAACAGGTAAACCAGAGCCCATACCTTCCAAAATGACAGAGCCAAGCCCTTCGGTATACGATGGGTGTACTTGTAAGTCTGCTGCCTCAAACCAATCACCCATGTTGTTCTGTTTACCTTCAAAGCTAATGTTAGTTAGACCTTCTGCTTGTGCTTCAAGCGCTTGTCGCTCTGGACCATCGCCCAATAAACAGATGTGAACAGAGGGCGCAATGTCTTTTAGTAGCCTTGCCGCTTCGATAGTGACATTGAAGCCTTTATGTTTGAGCATGTTTGCGGCATGAATCACCAAAAACTTACCCGCAAAGCGCTCTCTTAGGACTTTAACTGCTTGTTTATCTACAGAGTATACCACTGGGGAGCTTGGTATTTTGTAAGTGGTAGACGTTGGGTAAGCGTCTTTGACTCTCTGAACAATGGCTGTGCTCAGGCCAACCACCGCACTTGCTTTAGAGTAGGCTAAATTTGCTAACCATTTTTTCTTCAAAGGGTTATCGATACGGCGCGTTATGATATAGGGCTTATCATAAAGCATGTGTTGAATAAGAGCCCAATAAATTGCGCGTCCTTCATGAACATGAATGAGTGAACAATTTTGAGTTACAGCTTTAGAGTGTGCCTTGGTAAAGTGAGTCGCCAGCACTAGCTTAACGTTCAGTTTACGGATGGCATCGGCAAAAGGGCTTTTAGGGTTAGCGACTACCGTAAGGTTATAACCCAATTTGACTTGTTGCTGGATGAGTTGAAGGGTTTGGTTTTCTCCTCCATGGTAGCCAGAAGCCAAATTCACATGGCAAATATTCATATTATTGCTCTTTGTTGTGTTTTTTCACGTAGTCACGCAGCCACAGATCGGCATAACGGGTAAAAGTGGTGTTTGCGCTTAACACTGCTAACAAAAAGCCGTGTCGTCCATCTAAGAAACCACGCTTGATGATATACATCTTAAAGAATCGGAAAAAACCGTGCGTAAACGCACTCGATAGAGAAGCGGATTTCTTTCCTTCTCGCTGGTCAGCCCAAGACTGCATATACAGTTGAGTTTTTCGTGTGTATTCACCCAGTCTTTCATAGGTAAAGTGCTTGAGGCGTCCGTTCAATGACACGATGTTAAATCCATCTGGAATTACCACGCTTTCGTGCACTAATGCATCATTGTATTGAGTTTGTGAAGTTTTATACAAACGGACTACCCAGTCAGGAGACCAGCCCGAGTGACGAATCTCTTTGGCAAAAGCGGTGGTTAGGCGATTCACTTGGTAGACATTTGCGTCGTTGTGCTGACTAATAGCATTCAGAATGTCTTGGCGCAGTTCGTCAGTCACGCGTTCATCGGCATCTAGCCAAAGAACGAAATCGGACTCGATATAAGTTTGCGCAAGTTGGCGTTGTTTTCCAAACCCCGGCCAGTCTAAGTTGGTATAGAACTTATCGGTGTATTGTCGGGCAATTTCTTCAGTGCGGTCGGTACTGCCCGAGTCGAGGATGACAATCTCATCAACCCAACCTTTTACGGTGTCTAGACAAGCTTTTAAATGCTTCTCTTCATTTTTGACGATTAAGGCAACGGCTAAAGTTGGCTTGGACAAATTGACTTCCTTCTTAACAAATCTATACAGGGAGTTTACTGGTATTGCGGGTACAAATCTTCTACGACTTGATTGAACATTGTAATCACTTGCTTGCTTGTGATGCGATTCATTGCTTTTTCATCTTTCGCACGAGTTCTCCAGCTTAGTTGTTGGCTGGTTTTTCCTGTTTCAGCCAAGATGACTTCCTCATAAACTGAGACGGCATACTGTAGATAGCGATATGGGCCCACTCGAACCGGATTGTGGTGGGCATATAAGCCAATGATCGGTGTGTTCATGGCGCTTGCCATGTGAGCAGGCCCGGTATCAGGCGCGATGACCATGTCTACTTTGTCAATCAGAGCCAGCATTTGCAGGATTGAGCTTTGCCCAACTAAATTTAGACATGGCTCTTCCAGTCGAGATTGAATGGCATCTGCCAAATCCAGTTCGACTTGAGCTGGGCTGCCAGCCAGAATTACATTCCAGCCTTGCGCTCTCGCATGGTGGATGACGTCTATGTACCCTTCAGCATTCCAGTTTTTATATGCTTTACTGGCTCCTGGTACAATCAGTAGGTTGGGTTTGTCGCAAGAAACATGACTCTCTGCCCACTCTTGGTCTTGTGTGGAGTAGGAAAGTGCCCAGTCTAACTCCGTGTTAAGGATGCCAATTTGATGGGCAAAAGCCATCAAACCATCCGCCACGTGCAGAGATTGTGGTGAGGGAACTTTGACATTAGTGAATAGTGTTTGAAAATCTTGGCTTCTGTCAGATGAAAAACCAAGTTTGTATTTTGCCTTAATGCCCAAAGTCGCGACGCTCGCTCGAATCGCATATTGCATATGTAACAGAGCATCAAATTCTCGGCCCTTTAACTGTTTCCACAAGGCTTTATAGCCATCTAAACCAGCTTTTTTATCGAAGACAATGACTTCGACCCCCTCAATCGCCGCTAGCAACTGAGCTTCTAACTTGCCAGTAATCCAAGTTATTTGCGTGGTTGGCCACTGTTTCTGGATTGCTTGCACAGTAGCGATGGTATTACACACATCTCCAATAGCGGATAAACGCAAGATGCATAATGACGACGGGGCAGAAGTGAACATAATTATTGTCTGACTAGATGAATAGAGGCAGGTAAATTATGCAGACATCCCGAATAAATGTAAAATACACGGCTCCAATATAACGAAGTACCGATAAGTGTTCTGCAATGTCAAAGACAACACCGCATCAATCGCAAGAATCTGGAAAGCCAGGCAATACTGGGGTAAAGCGCATTATCAAAGCGACAGGTTATTCTATACAAGGATTAAAAGCCGCTTTTAAACATGAAGCTGCTGTTCGACAAGAACTCGCTTTGCTAAGCATTGCTGTGATTTTGGCGTGCGTGGTTGATGTCGGGATGATAGAGCGCATCTTATTGATTGGTGTCGTGGTATTAGTTCTGATTGTCGAATTGATTAACTCCGCGATAGAAGCAGTGGTGGATCGCATTGGTGTTGAACGCCATGAATTAAGTGGTCGCGCTAAAGATATAGGATCGGCAGCCGTTATGGTTGCGTTAGCGTTCGCAGCTTTTACTTGGCTATACATCTTGGCCAGTCGCTACCTAGGCTAGAGGTTACAACATGATTCAGCAGTATCGAGATAGCAACCAAGTCATTTGGTTTGATGAGGAGCTTATTGAAGATCCTAGTCAGCCTATTTTTGATATCGAGTATTGGCAGTCCTCCGACAAGGTGGTTGGCAGTGCGACGGGGCGAGGCACGACATGGTTTATCCAACTAGAGAACATGCAAGCGGCACTACGTCATTACCGTCGTGGCGGTTTGTTTGGGAAGTTAGTTAAAGACAATTATTGGTTTTCAGGTTGGGAGCAAACGCGTTGTGCGCAAGAGTTCAAACTATTACTTACACTGATTAATGCAGGTGTTCATGTGCCAAGGCCAATTGCTGCAAGAGCTGTGAAATCTGGATTGACATATCAGGCCGATTTATTGAGTGAGCGCATTCCTAACGCAAGAGACCTGGTCAGTATCTTGCAGGAAAAATCGTTACCGGAAGGAATGTATCAAAAAATAGGGCAAGAAATTGCCAAAATGCACAACGCTGGCGTTAATCACACTGACCTGAATATCCACAACATCTTGATCGATGACAAAGATAAAGTGTGGATTATTGATTTTGATAAGTGCCGCAAACAAGAGCACGGCGACTGGAAAAAGCAAAACTTAGAAAGGCTTCTTCGCTCATTCAAAAAAGAATTGCTTGTGCGAAAAATCCTTTGGCGAGAGTCAGATTTTAGTCAAGTAAACAAAAGTTATATATCTTTGACGTAGTTTTTCTTTAATAGGATTATCCGTGCGAAACTCCAAGACCGCGTCCATATACACAGCCCAATAATATATTGTGGATTTACAAATCAACAAAGGTGATATACGTAATGAAAATTATAATAACTGGTGGAGCGGGGTTCATTGGCTCTGCTGTTGTACGACACATTATACGTGGCACTCAAGATACCGTTATCAATTTAGATAAACTGACCTACGCAGGGAATTTAGAATCATTAGTTGATGTCTCAGAGAGTGAACGTTACTACTTTGAACAAGTAGATATCTGTGACCGAGCTGAACTAGATCGCGTGTTTTCAGAGCATCAACCCGATATGGTGATGCATTTGGCCGCCGAATCTCATGTCGATCGCTCTATTGATGGTCCTGCTGCTTTTATTGAGACTAACGTCATGGGCACTTACCATCTGCTTGAAGCGGCGCGTCAATATTGGTCAGGCCTAGAGGATGCGAGAAAATCGGCGTTCCGTTTCCATCATATCTCTACGGATGAAGTGTATGGCGACTTAGAGGGGACGGATGATTTGTTTACCGAAACCACCTCATATGCACCGAGCAGCCCATATTCAGCATCTAAAGCTTCGAGCGATCACCTAGTTCGTGCTTGGCAACGTACTTATGGTTTACCAACACTTATCACCAATTGCTCCAACAACTATGGCCCGTACCACTTCCCAGAGAAGTTGATCCCTCTGATGATTTTGAATGCCCTCGATGGCAAGCCGTTGCCTGTGTATGGCGATGGTATGCAAATCCGAGACTGGTTGTTTGTGGAAGACCATGCTCGCGCGCTGTACAAAGTCGTGACGGAAGGTGAAGTCGGTGAGACCTACAACATCGGTGGTCATAACGAAAAAGCAAACATTGAGGTAGTGAAAACCATTTGTGCACTACTTGAAGAGTTGCGACCAGAAAAACCAGCAGGCGTTGAGTCTTATGAGTCTTTAATCACTCATGTCAAAGATCGCCCTGGTCATGATGTGCGATACGCAATTGATGCCACCAAGATTGCTCAAGAGCTTAATTGGGCACCAGAAGAAACTTTTGAAAGCGGCATTCGCAAAACTGTAGAATGGTACCTAAATAACCATCAATGGTGGCAACGTGTATTAGATGGTTCTTACAGTTTGGAGCGATTGGGAGTTTAAAATATCACTTCTTCATGTTTATCAGCTATTACTATATCGAAGGTGATAGCTGATTATCTATATAAAAGTTATTGTTTTTAGGTGAATGGAATTTAAAGTTTTATGTGTATCTAAGGATGAATTTGCACTAGAGAAATTACAATGAATAAAATTATTGACGATATGATTGTCGCAATATTTTGCTATAATCAATCTGCATATATTGAAGGCGCTATCAAATCTATATTTAATCAGACGGTTTGGCCTAAAAAGCTGTACATTTTTGATGATTGTTCACCCGATGATACCGAGACGGTGATTGAAAAAACACTCATGGAAAAGCCAGAAGGGCTTAATATTGAGTTTATTAAAAATGAATGTAATGTTGGCCTCGTCTCTCAATTTAATAAATTGAAAGGGATGTTTAATGATACGCTGATAGTTGTTCAGGCCGGTGATGATATGTCTAAGCCACAACGACTTGAAAAACAATATCAAGCCTGGAAAGAGCAGAGAGATGTTAAGCTCATTTTGTCGCAGTTTGACAAGATTGATGAACATGGCAACTTTGTTTCTGGCAGAGATGAAGGTGAAGTTTTTGATGACTCTTATCAATCAATTATCGAGCGTCAAGTTTTACCAGCAGGCTGTACCGCAGCGATTGACTCATCATTGTTTAATGATTTTCCGGAAATTGATAAAAAAGTTATCAACGAAGATCGAGTATTTATCTTCAGAAGTCGATTAAAAGGAAAAAGCATTAAGTTAATGGAGTCATTAATTGACTATCGATATGATGTTGGAATTAGTGCCTTAAAACAAAGAACAAAAGAAGAATTCATCAATAAATGGAAAGTGATGTATGAAAGAGAGTTAATTGATTTACGGATGAATATAAAAGATGCTAAGGCTGTAGGAAATACAGAGGTAGTTAAAGCTCTAGATGAAAAACATCTGTTTGTGGAAATATTAAGAGCTCTCTTTAGTAGAGAATTTGATAGTAAAGCTCAAGCATGGAAGGCTTACTTTTCCCGAGGTGTTAAGTTAAGTCGATTGTTTAAATTCAATAGAAGAGTAAAGAAGTATTTCAGAAACTCTAGTTGTTGAGCGGGATTGCTAGTTACTTCTGTCATTGAGCTTTAGGTGGTAATGTTGGTATGAGATATCTAATTATTAAAAAAATAATAGCCAAATACAGAAAGTTTTCTTTATGTATATACCGGAGAAAGTTCTTATTTTATGCGTTATTTAGGGAAGGTCAGACAGAAATTGGGAGGGATATTTCTATTAGTCAGCCTATCAAGATTGTGGGTAAAGGAAGGGTTAGTATTGGTGATGGTGTTCGTTTGGGTTATGACACATCTCCACAATTGCGACTTTCAGAAGTATATATAGAAGCCCGAGGCGAAGAAAGTACTATTGAAATCGGTCGAAATGTGATGATTAACAATGGTAGTGCCGTTATTGCCGATAAATCCTCTATACATATAGGTGATGAAACATTAATTGGTCCCGGTTTTATGTGTTTGGGGAGTAATTTTCATCCACTTTCTCCTGATAAAAGAAAGACATCAGATTACACATGTAAGCCAATCATAATCGGTCGAAATGTTTTCATTGGTGCAAATGTGACTATTCTGCAAGGCGTTGAGATCGGAGATAACAGTGTTATTGGCGCTGGTTGTTTGATATCACAGAATGTTGAAAAGAACAAAATAGTGAGGGCAAATGCCCCCATAATAGAAACTCTTAATATTGATTAGCGGTGTTGTTTAATTAGTTTATAGTATTGGCGGCTCATAAAATTAAGAGAAAATTCTTCTCGTAGCGGGGTGGTAAAATCCTTGGGAGAGTTATAAAGCTCAATGATTTTATCTCTCAGACTTGATGTGCTTACTTCACTGAGGCAGTGTTTAAAATTTTCTCCGAAGATCTCTCTGGGGCCGCTATTACAATCGGTTGAAATCACCGGCGTTCCTAAGGCGATGGATTCTAATAATACTGTCGGTAGCCCCTCATAATCTGATGATAGGATAAAACCACTCGAGTTTGCTATCCATGGATAAGGGTTGCTCACAAAGCCGGGCATATGGATTCGCTTGTCGGCACCTTCCATCTGCGCCATCAGATCGTGTATTTCATTAGTTCGGTGCGAATACTCACCGAGTAGAACCAAATCTACGTCTTTGATGTTTGCCTCCAAGTATGCGCGTACTAAACGATCTTGTCGTTTTGCACGGCTAAAGTTGCCCACATTGATGAAGTATTTTTTACTTGGCAATTGAGTGGGTTCCTGTGCGTAACGCTCAAGCGCCTGTTGGCATACCGCATTATAGATCACACTTGTGTTGGTTAGCTTAAAGTTTGTTTTTAAGTCTTCTTCAACCCCTTTTGATACACAGATAATATTTAAACCTTTGTACAGAGAGCGCAGCTTATTTCTTCTAAGTAAACGCTTTAAACCCGTTGAGTTGCTAAGCTTATCGTGGGATAGAGTACTGTGAATGACATGAAAAGTATTATTAAATTCACTGTGTCTCATGATCTTTGATACTGTATCTTGATGACACAGTATCAGTTCTGGTTCAGACGTGGTTATGTTGTTTTTAATATAATCAACAATCAGTTTTGATTTTGACTTTTCGCTAATTCGAAGGTTTAAAGAGTTTCTAATAGTTGTGTCTACATGGTGTATCTTAACACTATTTGAAATTGGTATAAGGCTTTCGTACGGTTTGATTGTAATGATATGTACATCACAGTCATCATATTGACTCAAGCCATCGCTTAATTGGCACACTACTTTTTCAACACCACCGCCTTTTAAGTGTGGCATGATAGATATGATGGTTTTTTTTCTCATAACCGTTCCATAACGAGTAAAATGTTAAAGTGGAAAAATGTATATATTGAAATTATTTGGCTCGTTGATTATATTCTTTTTGTTTCCATTGTTTGAAAACCCTATACCATTCGATATATATTTTGTTTATCCAGCTTATATTTGATTTAACTTTTCTCTTACCTATAGTCGAAGCCGTATTGCTGCGTGATACTAAAGGAGGAAAGTAACTGTAAATGGTTTGATTTGTTCGCCACTCATTATCCATGAAGTCATCAACCGGTTCGAAAAAACCATCGATCTGTTTGAGGTATCTTTCTGCTGTTGTGGGCGTTATAGCGTAAGCAGAGGTTCCACAAGCACCTTTCAGGTTTGCTATTAGTTTGTATTTTCCATCTATCTTGGCTATATCTACGTGTTTTCGCTCAAAAATATTACCAAGCTTCACTAAACCATATTGCTCTGTAAGCTTTTCTATGTTTTCCAGCTGCTCATGCAGGTGACCAAGTAGTTCAATATTATCTTCAAGAATTAAAATTGGTTCTTGTATTTTTACACAATGTCGCCAAAGAGCAATATGGCTTGCCCAGCAACCTAACTCCGGAACGGTTAGCTGATAGCCTTTGTACTTGCGCGTTTTCTGCGCATCGTAAAGGGTGTATATAAAGTGGTTCGGATCTTTCTTTATGTTTTCGGCGTCAAAAAACTCAAAGTTAATAGATGATAGCACTTGGGTCATATGCTCTCGACGCTCAACAGATTCTTTGAGATTTATTACGTATGTTTTCATGGTTATGGACATTGTTATGAGTGCTCTTCTATCCCTTTTAGAGTCTTGTTCAAAGCTCCCGCGTTACCGGCAACAAACGCGGTTGTTTTTTTACTGAGAGCAAAACGGTGGTTATCGTCACGGAGTAGCGAGGTGATGAACAAAGAAAGCTGCTGGCTGTTCTCGATGAGCATGATTGCATCTTGGTGGCGCATTGCTTTCACGATTTCTGTGAAGTTATAGTAACTTGAACCGATAACAACAGGTATGCCTAAAGCGGCTGGCTCTAAAACGTTGTGCCCACCGATCTTATCTCCAACTAGGCTACCACCCATAAAGCAGATGTCTGCTGCACCAATCAATACGAGCATTTCACCCATTGTATCGCCTAGGTAAATCTGAGTTGTGTTTTCTGCAGGTTGCTTTTCTGTGCGACGGACAGTTTCAAAGCCTTGTTTTTTACAAAGAGCGAAAACATCGTCAAATCGTTCCGGATGACGAGGAACTAAAATGAGTAGAGCATTTGGATGAGATTCTAAAATCTGCTTATGTGCCTCTAATACCTGTTCATCCTCGCCTTTATGCGTACTCGCTGCAATCCATACTGGGCGGTCTTTTCCAAGTTGCGCTCGAAGTGCTTTGCCTTGTAGCTTCACGTGATCTGAAATTTGAATATCAAATTTAATCGAGCCCGTGACCGATAGCTTCTCTTTATTGACGCCTAAGCGTTCAAATCGCTCTGCATCAGAATCCGTTTGACAAAGTACTTGCGTCAAGCATGGATGAAGTTGGTTAAAAAGCCATTGGACTTTTGCGTAATTTTGACAGGATTTTTCTGATAGCCTAGCGTTAACTACGGTGATCGGAACATTGGCTTGTTTGACGACGTGGAGCGTATTTGGCCACAGTTCTGTCTCTATAATCAGCATTTTCTCTGGCTGTATTGCCTTTAGGAAGCTTTTTACAGCAAAGCCAAAGTCTATTGGCATATAGCGGTGTTCAACTAAATCACCCAACTTGGCTATTTGTTCCGCACCAGTGCTCGTGGTTGTTGTGACAACGATAGGTTGCTCTGGATATTGCTGTTTGAGTTCCTTGATTAGAGGTGTTGCCGCGATGCTTTCGCCTACAGAAACAGCATGAATCCAAATTGGACGCTGATGCGTTTTTAACTGTGGGGTTATTCCAAAGTGTTCTTTCCATCGCCCACCAAATTTGGGTTTATTGGGTTTGCTTTTATATAAGCCCAATAAAAGAAATGGTGAGGCAAGCGCTAACAGTGCCGTATAAATAATTCGAATTAACATGAAATAGTCGCAATGGCTTCGAGCTTCTGGATGCTATCTAGGACTTGTTTTGGCGATAGCTCAGTCAAGCATTTCAAATGTTGGTATTGGCACTCACGCTTGAAACATGGTCGGCAGTCGATATCGGTATGAACCATTTCAACTTTTTCAGCCAGTGGTGGTGTGTACTTTGGTGATGTTGAGCCATAAACAGCAACGACATTACAACCTACAGCGGCTGCTACATGCATTAAGCCTGAGTCATTTGCGACCACCGTTTTACATGCAGCAAGAAGATCGACCGCTTCAATTAAACTGGTTTGCCCTGCTAGAACATGAATGTGTTCATGGAACTGTGTTGGAACAAGTGCACGGATATTGTTACAAGTCTCTAGGTCTTTTTGAGAGCCAAACAGCCATACTTGATGGCCGGCTTTGCACATCTGTGCAGCAACTTCGGCATAGTGTGTTTCCGGCCACTTTTTCGCTGGGCCAAATTCTGCACCAGGACATAGACCAACAGCTGGTCGTTTTTGATCTAAATTGAATTTATTGATGGTTGTTTGCTGTTCTTCTTTATTGATCGACAGGCTAGGGCGAGGCAGAGTATCCAATCCTCCAAGAGAGGATGAATCAACCATTTCTGATTTAGAGTAAGCGAGAGCCACATAACGCTCAACCATGTATTGGAAGGATTTCATATTTGGACGCAGGTCATTCAGAATACCGTAGCGCATCTCTCCTTTCCATCCTGTACGCAGAGGTATGTTCGCAAACCAAGGAATCAGCGCTGATTTCGCTGATTTTGGCAGAATATAAGCGTGGTCGTATTGCTTTTCACGTAATGATTTACCAATCTCTCTGCGGCCTAATAAATTAAACTCACCATGGCCTATCGGCATCTCGATTGCTTGGTGAATTTCTGGCATACGCTCAAGAATAGGCTTACACCAGCCGGGTGCAATAACATCAATTTGGCTTTCCGGGTGCAGTTGCTTTAGTGTGATGTAAAGAGATTGGGACATCACCATATCACCAACCCATGCTGGGCCAATAATTAGAATTTTTTTCATTTTTCAACTTGCCAGTCAGTGTTGTATCTCGGCTTAAAGAGATTGTAATAATTGTTGCCGTCTTCTTGTGAATGCAATAGCTGTAGCACCCACATATATTGTTCTGGTTTATCACCGACGAAGTATTCAATAGCTTCGTTACAGGTGCGGGCGTCTTGTTCTTCGCCTTTATCCAGCTCAAACGCCGGTAAAATCTCAATATCAAACGTACCATCTTCAGTGTTCATCGACGCAAATAGAGGCAGTACTTTTGAGCGTGATAGTTTCGCTATTTTGCCTAAACCAGGTAGCGTTGCTTTACGTGTAGCAAAAAAATCGACAAATACACTATGCTCTGGGCCGTGATCTTGATCGGGTAGGTAATACCCTATATAGCCATCTCGAATGGATTTCAGAAAAGGCTTAATGCCACCTGAGCGTTCATAAACACGACCACCGTATTGAACTCTTTGCTTGTGCATCAGCCAGTCAGCAACATCATTCTTTTGTTTCTTCGCCATTGCAGAAACTGGCATTCCCATTGAAGCGAGCAAGATAGCAGGCACATCAATAGCCCAGGAGTGGGGAACCATTAAAATCACATTTTCGTTGTTATCAATGTGCTGTTGTAAAATGTCTAGGCCGCGAATTTGGCAGCGACTCTGAAGCCATTGAGGAGAACGCAAACTCAGCAACCCAAAACGAAAAAAGAACATGGCTGCTGTGTAGAGTGTTTTTTCAATTAAGGCTTCGCGCTCTTGAAACGTCTTTCCAGGGAAGCATAATTCAAAGTTGACTCGAGCCCTGTGAGCTGGCCCTTTATGAGATTTAGATAACTTTTTAGCTATTGTTTTGGCTAGCCACTTTTGGGCGCTAAGAGGCATTAAGGCTAGCGGCAAAAAGAGTATTACACCTAACCAAGTTCCCCAATACTTAGGCGACAAAAAATGACGCTCAAATTCAGGGTTATATGCTTTGGAGTCGTAGTCGTCACGTTTTGCTGTCATGGCGTGTCTAGTTACCTATCCGTCTTGATTTACTCGTATGAGAGCAAGGTGATAAAAATAAGATAGTAGAGATGATACAGGCTATTGGAATGGAGTAAAGGTGGCAACAAGTGATGCTACCACCTAAATGATGCTTAACTGTTTTGGATAGTTAAGTATTCGGCAACGCCTTCAGCAACCGTCTTGAACTCAACATCGCAACCGGCAGCGCGTAGCTTGGTAAGGTCTGCTTGCGTGAACTCTTGATAGGCACCTTTTAGATGCTCTGGGAAAGGAATAGTTTCAATCTCGCCTTTTCCATGATGGGCAATGACCGCTTTTGCTACTTCTTCAAAAGATTCTGCACGACCAGTACCACAGTTGAAGATGCCAGAAACACCATTTTCAAGGAACCACAGGTTTACTTTACATACATCACCAACGTAAACGAAATCACGCTTAAAAGACTCGCTACCTGCAAACAGTTTTGGATTTTCACCTGCGTTTAGTTGGTTGTTCAGATGGAACGCAACAGATGCCATGCTGCCTTTGTGATCTTCACGTGGGCCATATACGTTGAAGTAACGGAAGCCGGTGATTTGAGAAAGGGTTTCACCATGTTCTTCAGCGTCTTGCCATAGACGACGAACGTAGTTATCAAACTGCTGTTTCGAGTAACCGTATACATTTAGTGCGCCTTCGTATTCGCGTTCTTCTACGAAAGTATCTGTATCGCCGTAAGTGGCTGCGGAAGAGGCGTACAGGAATGGAATTTCACGATCTAAACAGTAATGAAGCAGCTCTTTAGAGTACTCGTAATTGTTTAGCATCATGTATTTACCATCCCACTCTGTCGTTGCAGAGCAAGCGCCTTCGTGGAAAATTGCCTCAATCGGACCAAAATCATCGCCCGCCATAATTTGGGTCAGAAAGTCGTCACGATCCATGTAATCTGTGATGTCCAGATCAACTAAGTTCTTAAACTTTTTGCCATTTTTTAGGTTGTCGACAACCAAGATATCGTTAATACCAGCTTCGTTTAGTGCTTTAACAATGTTGCTGCCGATCATGCCAGCGCCACCAGTTACGATGATCATAGAACTTCCACCATAGATTAAAATTTTCTCTGGAATTCTAGCAAGAAACGAAAAGTAGCGCTATTGGAAGCCGGAAGATAGGTTTTAATCTTCTATGAGCCAGTATCTAGACATGAAAAAGGGAGCCGTAGCTCCCTTGATTACTTTATTATTCCACATCCGAACGGTTAGGTCTTTGGTACCAAGGATTTCGTTCGTCGGTTAACTCAATTAAGCTGTATTTACGGCCGAGCTTCTGCCCTCCGTCACGAGTAAGAGGCTGCCAGCTAAAGTTCGCACGATTGTTACTTGGCTTAACGGTCATGATGTCAAACGGAATAGACAAGTAGAAGCCTTTGGTAAAGCTACCTTCACCAAATTCATCCGCAGACAAGTCTGTAAATGAGGCAAAGGCGCCAGCAATGACGCCACTCTTGAACTGCTTAGAAACATTGATTTGTGTACCTACATCACCGGCTAGGAACTGACCAACATCGACTTGGATCATCAAATCTTGTAGGAAATCCCATTGAGGGTAGTAGTAACCAGATACAAAACCAGTGAAGCCTTTATCAATAACTTGGAACGGACGTCCATATTCTGGCACGTTTTGCCATTTCTCATCGTAAACACCGAAGTAACTTTGTGGATCACGTTGAGAAATTAAGTTGACGTCAGCGCCAATCGCCCAGTTAGCTCCTTGTGGACGGTAAAGAAACTCGGTACCGACTCCAGCAAACATGCTTTCCAGATAACCCGCGTAGAATTGTTGAACCATGGTATCTGTGTACTCTTGGAACCAAGTCAATTGGAGGTTTGACATGGTTACCACATGTTCATTTTGGTAAGCGCGGAACATGGTACGAACGCGAGGAACAGTAGTCCCATCAGGTGGAGTGACATAGATAAACTTATCGTAGTTATTATACCAGTCCCAGTATAACGAACCGCCAATTTCAAGGTTGTCCGTCAGCCAGTATGACGCATTACCGCTTAGCCCTACACTAAAGAGATAGAAATCTTCAGCGCTACCAAGAGTTTGAACAAGCTTAGGTGCAAAGCCCCAATCAAAGCGCTCAAAGTCATCGTAAGCTGGCTTACCTTTTGGTTTTTCGCTCGAGGTTGACGTTGCATCTTCAATAGCTGGAGTGATGTAGTTTACTTCTGCAAAGTCACGATATTTCTCTTTAGAAATAACCGTTTGTTCGCCGATCAAACCACGGCTACGCTCATTGATTGTATAGGTATCGATGTGTGTTGGCATCTCGTTGTAAAGGACTGCCGCTGCTTTTTCATGAGCTTCGTTGCGATCACGATACTTTTTCTGTTCGCCAACAACGGAAACCGTATTACCGTTTACGAAAACTTGAGTTTGTTTGTAACCTGCAATTTTGTCTAAATCTTCTGTTACACGTTTCCAATCAACATCAGACAATTCTTCGGGCTGGTTATCTTCGACTTCTGGTGTTGGTGTGTCTCGCCAGAATGATGGCATGTCATTGAAATTAGTGTTTAGCGTTAAGCCCGCGACCAAAGTATCGCCGCGTTCATAACTTAAACGAAAGTCGGCCATTCCTAGACGGTAGAGCACACCAAAGTTCCATGGCGTGTGCGGGGTCATATTAATTCCGCCACGGACATAAGGTAACTCTTGACTATAATCGTTACTGTCGTACTCTAATTTCAACCTTAGTGGCTTATGCAACGTTTGGTATTCAATACCTCCAAAAAGAGCTGTAGGACCTTTAAACCATCGTTCAAAGTCAACACTTCCTCCGTTTCCATTATAATCAGATGGTCTAGTACAATAAGCAGAAGACAATTTACATGCTGGGTTTGAGATGTTATTGCGCATTCCCAATGACCCCCAACCAATACCTAAAGTTAAGTCTAAAGAGCCAACGTTTGAGTTTGAAAATCTTTTTGTTGCGGCGATGTATTCTGAGTCAAATAGCCCTGTGCCTGAAAAGTCTCTGATTCCTATAGATAGCTCAGGTACATGTGAGGATTCTTCTAAAAGTCGGATTTTAAAGTCAATGCCTTTGTCGGTGAAATCATTAGTTACGTCAGGTAGTGTTGATGAGTATGGAATATTGGGAACTCGAGTGTAGCGGAGCGTCGTTTCTAACCATGGCAACACTTGAAGAGTTACATTGTAAAAAAGGTATTCATCGCTACTAGTGATAGAAAAATTGAATTCACCTTCTGGAGCCATACGTCCTGTTGGCATTTGCATTAAACCAACACCACCAAAGTCTGATTGAGACGGCTGTAAAGCAGGAGCCTCAAAGGGCATGTCTTGAGCCCAAACCAATGCAGGGCCCATTAAAGAAAGGGTTAAGCTTTTTCTAATTGGCATCATTGTGGTCTCTTTGTGGAATTTGGTATCAGTTGGGTGAGTAGGCGGACAATATCTTGGTCCATTTCGGAGTATTCAATATTACCAAATGGGACATATACCAATGTCAGAGGTGGTAAGTAATATTGTGTTGTTAACCAAGCTCCGTGATGCGGTTTAACTACATGACCATCTGGGTAGATCAACACTGGCGGCGTTGATAACGTACCAATGTTACTTTTCAAATTCTTTATTTGTCTCTGCAAAGGGATGCCTGCTTGGTCTTTCACGGAATACACGCTATTTAGGTTTCCCAAGTAATACACTTTTTCTTCGCGTAGAGGGCTTGCTAGAAGGGCATTGCCATACAAAATCGGATTTTCGAATTTGTTTAGTCGAACTTTATCAACATCGATCGCAGACAGTAAGCGTGGTGCAAAGCTTTGCTTCTGAATAAACTTGTAGAATGGGTGTGCAATCAAATTGTGCTGAATCATTTGATTGAGTACCGAGTTCTTTAAAGCGGTAGAGGTTTTCTCAGCACGATCCGATTTGTCAAACAAGGTCGTACCAAGAGAGTATTGTAGTGAAACATTTTGCTCGATGGCGAGTGCTAACACACTTTCTAAACGAGCTGGCCCTTGGAATCGTAGCTGTTTGCCCACTTCCGGCAACTCAACATTTAATGGTTGTGTAGTAGAGGTTTCTGTTTTAGCGAAGCTGTGTGTGCTCAAAAGCGGCATAACCAAAATGAATAATGTGAGTAGTCGCTTGCTCATGATTTGCTATACCCTTTTAAAATAGTTAACTCAACCGGAATCATATTTGGCCCTAAATACTGTAAGGTTTTGACAACCTGACCTTGTTCATCTACCCAATAGTAGTTTTCGACAGACTGAGAAAGGCTATTAAACTCAACAATTTCTTTATATACGTCGGCCATGGTGTTAGAAATAGGTGTTGTTAACGTTTCTTGGCCTGAGTAAGAGCGCGTTACATTTGCAGGAAAACCATAACGGTATTGTGTTGCCCAATCGTATGAGAGTGTGAAGTTGACAGAGGCCGAGTTTGGAGAAAAATCTGGTACATCACCATAAACGCCCACTAAGTCTCCATTTTGTAGTCCAATCGTTTTGACGATATGTCCATTTTCCGTAACGATCATTGCTTTATCGGCGCTTACCCATTTTAATTGTTTTTTACCGCTGAGTGGGTTTCGTTCCGCGAAAGCTAAAACAACAAACACCTGTTTTTGATTTCCAAGTTTCAAGTAGGCACTGGCATATGGAACAGCATTTATTTCTTCTGGGGTCATCTCTACATCGATGTAGTTACCGTATGCTTCTTGGACTGTGGCTGATACATCATTGAACTTTTGTGTACAACCAAAGAGTAAGGCGAATAGCGGAAGAGTGAGGAGTGGGCGTATCCATTTAGACGTTCGGAAGATATTCATTATTCCCTCTTACAAATAAAATCGCCCTGAGTCATTCAGGGCGATTATCTTTATCTACAAAACGAAATTAGTTTGTAGAAGTAGAAGTAGAAGTAGAAGTAGATGTTGAAGTAGATGTTGAGTCGCTATCTGACGCTGCAACTGCTACTACAGTTACTGCTGCTGCCGCACCTACTGCTACA
Source organism: Vibrio sp. GLN_1 (assembly GCF_043106015.1). Taxonomy (NCBI): domain Bacteria; kingdom Pseudomonadati; phylum Pseudomonadota; class Gammaproteobacteria; order Vibrionales; family Vibrionaceae; genus Vibrio; species Vibrio sp. GLN_1. The sequence goes on along the minus strand of NZ_JBICMD010000017.1, from coordinate 348,655 downwards.
GCTGTTGTGCCTGTTGCAGATGCAGAAGCTGCGCCTGCTGAACCTGCTTCTTCTGCTGCAAATGCAGTTGATGCGCTTAGAGCCATAAGAATAGCTAGAGCTGTATTCTTCATTATTAATCCTTGTATATCCGGTATAAAAACATCGATGTTTGGTAGCATAAAAAATGCTCCAAATTATATTTTAGATAAAAAAGCCTTAGCATGTAAATAGTTTCTTATTTTGCTATAGCTTACTATCTCATTTCTAACACCAATGTGACATTGTGTGGTTATCTTGCTCCCTTGCTTGCTGATAAACTATCAAGAGTGCATAATTTGTCGGCCTATTTCCTCCAGACTAGAGGTTTGGAGGAAATAGGTCGTTTTTACTTACACCATATAGAAAGCGATACAGTGGCTTACGCTCAACGCCTCAGGGCGGTAGCGTGCCAATTCTTCAGTATTTAATGGCCTGCATAGCACGCTTAACTTTGCTTTGGCAGCCCATATTATTACCAGTACTAGGGACTTTTACGTGATAAGAAAGCAGCATTGTTTAGGAATACTTAGTGCACTGGGCTTAAGCCTGAGTTCTTTTTCAGCGTCAGCCGATTTTTATGCTGGTGCGTTAGTGAGCTACTCAAATGCAGAATTGAAAAGCTCGTCTTCTGAGTCCGTAAAAGAGGGAAGCCCTTTTCTTCTTAGTGCGCAAGTAGGTTACTTCTTTAACGATTACATTGGTTTAGAAGGACGCTATGGGACATCAGTTCAACGTGACAGTGGTCTTGCCGTTGATAGTTTTTTGAGCGGCTTTGTTAAGTTGAATATGCCAGTTTCAGAGCGAGTTGCACTTTATGGTTTAGCTGGGTATTCAAGCGTTCAGCTTAATCTACAAAATGTAGGTTCTCACAAAGAACAAGGATTTAGTTTTGGGTTAGGTATGCACTATGCTTTAAATAACAAAAGCGCGGTGATATTTGAGTTCGTTGATAACGTCTCTGAAGACCAGTTTCGCCTTAACTCGATTACACTGGGTTTTCAGCACCGATTCTAATTTAAATACCTAGAGCTCAAACTTGGGGCTAGGGTTTTTTATTCAATTATTATAGTGACATACCATGTTTAAAGGATATTTCTCTATTGCCGCTTTTATATTGGCAAGTACGTTTGCGTCTTATTCGATAGCACAAACACCCACTCCAGAACAAATCAAAATGTTTCAAAATCTACCCGCCGACCAACAACAGGCCTTGGCGAGTAAATATGGTTTCTCCATTCCTTCTAGTTTATCTTCAAACAAGTCTCCTTACGAAAACCCGCAAGTAATCAAACCTAGAGCTGAATCTAGTGGCGCTGTATCTTCCAATATCGAAGAACAATGGCTCAAAAAAGGTGAGCAGGAAGAGCTTAAACGTTTTGGTTTAGATCTTTTTGCTGGTTCTCCAAGCACTTTTGCTCCGATCAGTGATGTTCCTGTGCCAGCAAATTACACCGTGGGTGCAGGTGATGAAATCATTGTGCAGTTGTTTGGTAAGGAGAATGAAACGCATCGTTTACGCGTAAATCGTGCGGGCACAATCAACTTCCCCTCACTTGGGCCGGTAAATGTTGCTGGCATGCACTTTTCTGATGTTCGAGACTCTCTGACGCAACGTGTAAAAGAGCAAATGATTGGTGTGCGCAGTGATATCTCATTGGGTGAATTACGCACCATGCAAGTGTTTGTCATGGGTGATGCATATAAGCCTGGAGCCTACACGGTTAGCGCATTAACGACAATTTCACAAGCTATTTATTACAGCGGCGGTTTTGGTGAAAGTGGGGCGCTGAGAGATATCCAGCTAAAGCGTGATGGTAAAATCATTCGTAAGTTGGATATGTATGACCTTTTACTAAAAGGTGATGCAAGTAATGATGTGCGCTTACTACCGGATGATGTTGTTTTAATTGGTTCTGTTAACGATACAGTGTCTATAGAAGGCGAGATCAACCGTCCGGCAATTTATGAAGTCAAGGCCGGTGAAACTTACCAACAACTTATTCAGATGGCCGGTGGTTTTACTGCGAATGCTTATGTCGAGCAGTTGGAGATAAAACGCTACGCTTCACATGGCGCTCGTGAGGCTTTGACGCTTGATTTCAATAAAACGCAAGATCGACAGAGTAAAGTTAAAAATGGCGACTCCATCAAGATCTTGAAAAAAAGCGAAGAGCTTACTCGTTACGTGCAGATAGAGGGGGATGTTCGTCATCCTGGCTATGTGGAATGGCGCAATGGCGTTCGTGTTGCCGATCTTTTCAAATCTGTTGACTCGGCTTTTAATTCTACAGCTGATGTTAACTATGCCGTTGTGGTAAGAGAGATTAATCCACAGCGTGATATTGAAGTGTTTCAACTAAGTTTAGCCAACGCAATTCTATCACCAGGTAGCCAAGACAACCTCCAGTTACAATCACGAGATCGTATATTGGTTTTCAACCGCTTTAATAACGAAGATTTGGATACATTGGCAACACAAGAGGCTGTTTCAAAAGCAAAAACATTGGAGCAAGCGCAAGAGCAAGCTGAGCTGGAACAACAGAAAGAGCAAGAAGTGATGAGCTCTTCTGTTGCCGTTTCGCATTCAGAAAACGGTATGCTGAACAACCAGAACGCCACAGAGCAGGCGAAACCAGCTAAAATCATTTTCCGTGGTAAAGAGATTACAGAGGAAGGCTTTGAAAAGCTGAAGCAAAATACTCGTCGCACTTTACTTGCCCCTGTGTTGTTACAACTTCAGCAACAGTCTCGTTTGGGGCTAGCTCCTCAAATTGCTGAAGTCTTTGGTGAAGTGAAGCACCCAGGACGCTACCCGATCACTCCAAGAATGACGGTATCAACACTTATTGAAGCTGCTGGTGGTTTGACTTACAACGCATTCACAATTAATGCAGAACTAGCACGAACAGCGATTAATAGTGCGGATGAGCGTGCGTATATTGATGTTGAACGCATTGATTTACGCAAAGCAATACAAGGCAGTGTTTCAGACGATGCAATTATCGTGGGCCGAGATCGTTTGAACATCTTAGAAAAGCCAAATGTGAAGCTACAAAGCACAGTAACGTTACAGGGTGAAGTTCGTTTTCCTGGAACTTATACGGTTCGCCAGGGGGAAACCTTGAGTGAATTACTTGAACGTGCTGGTGGTTTAACTGAATTTGCACACCCACAAGGTGCTATCTTTACTCGTGAAGCGTTACGCCTTCAAGAGCAAAAGCTTTTAAACCAATACGCAGCAGATATGCGAGCAGAGACTGCGAAGAAAACATTCCGTGCAGACAGTAATATGGGCTCAGTGATCTCAGACCCAGATAAAACACTGAAGTTTGTTGAAGAAGCAAGTCGCAGCAAAGCACTTGGCCGTATGGTGGTACAGTTAAATCTCATCTTAAAGGGGGAGCGTTCAGCAGATTTTATGCTAGAAGATGGAGACTTCCTCTTTGTCCCGACCTTCCGTAATACAGTATCGATTATGGGTGAAGTGCAGGTTCCAATTACTTACTTGTTGGACAACAAACTTAATGTCGATGATTATCTTAACAAAGCCGGTGGTGCCAAGAAGCAAGCGGACGAAGATCGTATCTTTGTCGTACGAGCTGATGGTTCAGTTTACAAACCATCCTCTGGTTATTGGTTTGGAAATAACAAAGAAGAACTAAAAGCTGGCGATACTATTGTTGTGCCAATTGATACCGACTACCGTGATGCGTTAAGCACCTGGACTGCTGCTACACAGATCCTTTACCAAACGGGTGTAGCGATAAATGCGTTGAAATAACCTGAACAAGGCTCTAGTACATTGTATTAGAGCCTTTTCGCCAATCTCAGGGTGAGTAACACGATTTCGTATCGGTGAAATTATTAATCCAGAATTAGAAATGAACATGAATCAAGATAAACATCCTCAAGTGGCTTCACCAAGCTCGCGGTTTGATCTAAGTGATGATCTAAATCAATCAGTTGATATTAGAGAAATATTAAAAGCCATTTACAGTGGCAAACTATATATTACGTTTGTGACGATAGCTTTTTGTATACTGTCTGTTTTTTTCGCGTTGAGTCGTCCAGATATATATCAAGCAGATGCTCTCCTTTCTCCTGCTGAAAACTCGAGTAGCAGTAGTTTATCTCAGATGGCTGGTCAATTTGGCGGTATCGCAGCTCTTGCTGGGGTCAACTTGAATGCAGGCGAATCTTCTCAAACTGAGCTTGCAGTACAGGTAATGCAATCGAGGAAGTTTATCGAGTCTTTTATTAGTAAGCATGATTTGTTAATCCCCATAATGGCAGTGAATAATTGGGATATAGGTAGTGGTTCTCTTAATATAGACGCTGACATTTATAATGAAGATACTAAAGAATGGTTGCGAGACTCGAAAGGACTGAGAGTTGCTAAGCCTAGCACTCTTGAAGCTTATGAAATCTTCATTAAAGATATTTTCCAAGTGGCTCAAGACAAAGATAGTGGACTTTATCGTATCACTGTAAATTACTACTCCCCTTATGTAGCCAAAGAATGGGTTGATTGGTTGGTGGCCGATATCAATGAAGTGATGCGAAACCGAACAATTGAAGAAACGACTAAGAATTTGAAGTACTTGAGTGACCAGTTAGTTAAAACACCAATTACCGAAATGCAGAGTACATTTTATAAACTTATAGAAGAGCAGACGAAAAGCTTGATGCTTGCTGAGGCTCAAGAAGAGTTTGTGTTCAAAGTGGTCGATCCTGCAGTCGTTCCTGAGCTTAAAAGTAAACCGAAGCGTTCATTAATAGTGATTGTAGGAACATTTATGGGCTTTATGTTGGGCTTAGCTTTAGTTCTTATCCGCTATGCTATTGTAAAGAATCGTTCTGAAAGCAGTGAAATAAATCAAGGTAATTATTAGTTTATGGCTATATATTATGAATTTGATTAAGACTTCTTTATTGAGCTTTATAGCGACAGCAGTTAAATTACTTTCCGGACTAATAATAAATAAAGCAGTATCAATTTTTATAGGACCGTCTGGGTTAGCAGTCATTGGCCAGTTTCAAAATGCTCAAGGCATTGTACGAACTTTAGCTCAAGGAGGTATTAACTCTGGCGTTACTAAATATACAGCTGAGTTTCATGAAAATGGAGAAAAAAAACATGAACTATGGAGTTCATCGTTAAAGATAACTGTATTTTTTAGCGTTATAGTTAGCTTGCTATTATTTTTATTTTCTAGTTATTGGTCTCATTTGATCTTTGGCAGTTATGATTATCAGTATGTGTTCGTTGTATTTTCTATTACAATGATCATGTATTCAATAAATCAATTGCTGTTATCAATTATTAATGGTTTGAAAGAAATTAGAAGATTCATATCTATAAATGTAATTCAAAGCATATATAGCCTTATTTTTACCACTGTTTTGATAGTATTTTTCCAGTTGGATGGTGCGTTAATTGCCATGGTAACTAACCAGTCGGTAATATTTCTAATACTCTTGTGGATGTTGAGAGGCCATAGAGAGATTTGTTTTAAGAATTTTATCTTACCGATTAGTTCAGAGGTTTGTGTAAAACTCAGTAAATATACTCTGATGACATTAGTATCAACTGCTGCTGTTCCTTTATCAATGATGTACATTAGGAATTACTTGGGCGAAAACTTATCATGGGATGAAGCTGGTTATTGGCAAGGTATGTACTACATATCAACAATGTACTTAATGGTAATTACAACAGCATTAGGAACTTATTACCTTCCTCGTCTTTCAGAAATAAAGGATAGATTTGAACTAAGGAAGGAGCTCCTAAATGGTTATAAAGTTATACTTCCAATCTTAGCCATTCTTTGTGTTTCCATATACCTTCTTAAAGACTTCATAGTTTGGTTATTGTTTTCCGAAGACTTTTATCCAATGCTCTCACTATTTAAATGGCAATTAGTAGGGGATTTTTTGAAAATTAGTTCATGGTTGTTAGCATATTTAATGTTGGCAAAAGCTATGACTAAAGTCTATGTTTTAACGGAAATATTTTTTGCAATAACATTCATTTTGTTTAGCATTTATTTTGTTAGCTCTTATGGTTTGATTGGGATGAGTTACGCATTTGCTACAAACTATTTTTGTTATCTAATTGCTATGATTTTTATAATGAATAAGTATATTTTCATTAAAAGTTCTAGCATCTCCAATAATTAAATTTTAATTACATAATAGAGAAAATAATGAAAGGAATTATTCTAGCAGGTGGGTCAGGGACTCGCCTTTATCCAATAACACGAGGTGTGTCTAAGCAGTTATTGCCGGTATATGATAAGCCCATGATTTATTATCCGCTTTCAGTGCTGATGTTAGCGGGAATACGTGAAATTCTCATTATAACGACGCCAGAAGATCAAGATGGCTTTAAACGCTTGTTGGGAGACGGGGCTGATTTTGGGCTTTCATTAGAGTTTGCGGTACAACCTAGCCCTGATGGCCTTGCACAAGCTTTTATTATCGGTGAGCACTTTATTGGTGACGAGTCAGTATGTTTAGTTCTTGGCGACAACATTTTTTATGGTCAAGGGTTTACACCAATATTGAGACAAGCGGCAAATAGAGATGTTGGAGCTACCGTTTTTGGTTATCAAGTAAAAGATCCTGAGCGGTTTGGTGTTGTTGAATTTGATGAAAATATGAAAGCTGTCTCAATTGAAGAAAAGCCGCTAAAACCAAAGTCAAATTTTGCAGTTACTGGTTTGTATTTTTACGATAATGATGTTGTTGAATTAGCGAAGAAAGTGGAACCCTCTGAGCGAGGCGAGCTAGAGATTTCAAGTTTGAACCAAATGTATTTAGACCAAGGTAAGTTAAATGTTGAATTGCTCGGAAGGGGATTTGCATGGTTGGATACTGGCACCCACGCAAGTCTTCACGAAGCTTCTTCGTTTGTAGAAACTATTGAGAATGTTCAAGGCTTAAAAGTCGCTTGTCTTGAAGAAATCGCTTTTCGTAATGGTTGGTTGTCGAAAGAAAAATTAAAAGAAGCAAGTCAACAGCTGTCTAAGAATGACTATGGTAGATACTTATCAGAACTTTTGGATGAATAAGATGAGTTTGATAAAGTTAATAAACTTTAATGTTATTGGTGATGCTCGAGGTAGCCTAGTAGCTTTAGAGCAGAGCAAAGATATCCCTTTTGATATCAAGAGAGTTTACTATCTGTATGGTATGCAGAGCTGCGTTCCTCGAGGTTTCCATGCACATAAAGATACAGTGCAAGTAGCGGTCTGTTTGAACGGAAGTTGTGAGATTCTGATGGATGATGGAATAACTAAGGAAACAATCACCTTAAATTCTCCTTCTCAAGGTCTCCTCATTGATGTGATGCAATGGCACGAAATGTATAACTTTTCAGAAAACTGCATATTAATGGTAATGGCAAACGAAGTGTATAAAGAAAGTGACTATATTCGCAATTATGACGAGTTCTTAAAGGAGATTGAGAATGTCAACAATTAACCTTGAATCTAAAACTATCCGAATTCGTTTTGTTGAGGTATCAGACGCCGAATTTATTTTATCGTTGAGAACGGACGACAAATACAATAAGTATCTTTCTAAAGTTGAAAGTGATGTAGAGCAACAAAAAGCGTGGATAGAGTCTTATAAGCGTCTGGAAAAGGAAGGAAAAGAGTATTATTTCATTATTGAAAGAATTGATGGGACCCCATGTGGTACCGTCCGTGTTTATGACATAAAGCCAGACTCTTTTTGTTGGGGTAGTTGGATTCTGAATGAAAGCAAAACAAAATATGCAGCGTTAGAAAGTGCATTCCTTGTATATGACTTTGGCTTTTCCGTTCTAGGGTTCAACCAATCTCATTTTGATGTAATGAAAGAGAACAAGAAAGTCGTTTCATTTCACGAGAAAATGGGAGCTGTAAAAGTTGGAGAGTCTGATGATAGCTACCAATATATCATTCAAAAACACGCCGTTGAGCAAATGAAAAATAGGTTAAAGAGTAAGTTAATATGATTCCTTTTCTAGATCTGAAAAAAATCAACTCAAATTATAGAGATGAGCTTGTTGAAGCTTGCGCGAAAGTTATTGACTCAGGTTGGTACATCATGGGTCAAGAGCTTAAGCAATTTGAAGAAGAGTTTGCTGAACATTGTGGTACAAAGCATTGTATCGGTGTCGCAAATGGCTTGGATGCGCTGACTCTGGTGTTGAGAGCATGGAAAGAGCTAGGAAAATTGAGTGCAGGCGACGAAGTTATTGTACCTGCAAACACTTACATTGCTTCAATATTGGCAATCACAGAAAACGACCTAGTGCCAGTCATGGTCGAGCCTGATGCTGATACTTTTAATTTGACGGCTAAAGCGATTGAAAGTGCTCTCACATCAAAAACGAAAGCAATTTTGCCTGTCCATTTATATGGTCAAATCTCGCCAATGGATGAAATCAATGAGATAGCACAATCTCACAATTTACTAGTACTTGAAGACTGCGCTCAATCACATGACGCAGAACTTAATAGTAAAAAAGCTGGTAGTTGGGGGCATGCTTCTGCATTTAGCTTTTACCCAGGAAAAAACTTAGGTGCTATGGGAGATGCTGGTGCAATTCTCACAGATGATGATGAGTTATTTGAAGTTGTTAGTGCATTAAGAAATTATGGCTCACACAAAAAGTATGAAAATAAGTACCAAGGAGTCAATAGCCGTCTTGATGAAATTCAAGCAGCTATGCTGCGAGTGAAACTTCGTCACTTGAAAGAAGAAACAACACAGAGAAGAGCAGTTGCGAAACGTTATCTTACAGAAATATCAAATGTATTTATTTCATTGCCGAAAGTAGAACGTGACCAATCTCATGTTTGGCACTTATTTGTAATTAAAACTCCTTACAGAGAAAAATTCCAGAAGCACCTAGAAAGTGAAGGTGTGATGACACTTGTTCATTATCCAATTCCGCCTCATAAACAAATGGCATATAAGAGTATGGATATGTTGAGCTTACCTCTAACGGAAGAGTTGCATGAACAGGTACTAAGTCTACCAATAAGCCCTGTTATGACAGAAGAAGAAGTTTCAGCGGTTATCAAAGCAGTCAACAGCTTTGAGGTGTAAAACTAAAGAGGGGGCGTACGGAAATTCCGTAAGCCCTTTTTTGTTTTTAATACAATTTACAGGAAATTTGGATTGTTAGAATGAGAGTTCTTTTATTGGGTGAATACTCTGGTGTTCATACAAACTTAGCAATGGTTCTTAAGGAGCTAGGGCATGATGTTATAACCGTTTCTGATGGTGATGGCTTCAAGTCATTTCCACGCGATGTAGACCTTTCATTTTCACCTTGGTATAAAAAATTAGGCATATCAATTATCTTAGATTGGCTAGGGCTTAAAGGTACTGCACATTTTTTCAAGCGTAGAAAAGTACTATCTAATTTAAATGATATTGATGTTATTCAATGTATAAATACAGCTTCAATTTGTAGTTATTCATCATTAGCCAATTATCTCGTGCTAAAAACGATTATCTCTTCAAATCCAAACGCGAAAGTGTTTCTGTGTGCGTTAGGAGACGATCGTACTTGGGTTAATTATTGCCTAAACAAAAAGAACAAATATAGTTACTTTGATAGGCTAAAACTAAATAATATTAAAAATTATTTATTTTCTCTCAAATACTTATATGCGATTGGATATAAGCAATTGGATCAGTATGTGATTGAAAAGTCAGAAGCTATCATTCCTGGGCTATTAGATTATTATAATGCTTACTCAGATTGTAAAAAAGTGTCTAATATTATTAGGATACCAATATCTAAGGAACAACATTCAAACGCATATGATGTTAAAAAGGAATTAGAGAACAGCTCCAATAAAGATAAAGAAATAATAAATGTCTTCCATGGATGGCAAATAGGAAAGGATTTAAGAAAAGGAAATGATGTTCTTGATAGAGTCGTTAAAAAAATCAAAGAAGATCATGTTCGAGAAATCGAATACAATGTAATTCAAAATGTACCGTACAATGAATATGTGCGTTGTTTTGATAAAGCTGATATATTTCTTGATCAAGTATATAGCTATGATCGTGGTGTAAATGCTATATTAGGTATGGCTAACGGAAAAGTGGTCGTTTCTGGATTTGAAAGCGAAAAAAGCTTCGATAAGCCAATAGGAATTAATGCAGTTCCTGATGAGTCAGAATTATATACATCGATAAATGAACTAATATTAAACCCGGTTAAATTAAGAAATATAAAAATTAATGCGGTCGAGTTTATAATTCAAAATCATGAACCGGAGAAGATAGCGCAAGAATACTTGCTACTTTGGGGTTCAAAATAACTATGCTTTTTTGGCTTGTATTAATATTATTTACCACATTTATACCAATATTAAGAAGAGAAAACTATCTCTTAGTCATATCTTGGGTTATTTTGACTCTATTTTCTGCACTTAGATATCATGTAGGTCCAGATTTTATCCAGTATGAATATATTTATTCAACATTAACAAGTGGCGGTACAACTGCAAAAGAGGTTGGGTATTACTTTATAGTAATGTTCAGTGATTTTATTGGTGGTAATGCTCAAACTGTATTTATTATATTTTCGATAATTATATCTACATTTTTTTATCTTTTCATTTCACGAAGTTCTAATTTTTTTGAGGAAAACTCAAGGTACGAATATAAGTATCTTATGTTGCTCTTCTTTATAGCATTTTATTATTTCCAATCGATGAACCAAATTAGGCAATTTGCTGCAATCGCTGTGTCACTTTTTGCCTTGCTCTGCTTTGTAAATAAGAAGATTTTGTTATCGGTTATTCTCATTTTCTTTGCTTCTTCATTTCATGTTAGCGCCTTACTTTTACTTGGGTTGCTACCATTCATGACAATAAAAATGAGTCATAAAGCACTAATTATTTTGCTGGTTTCTATAGCTTTTATTGAACCTATAAATCTAATTAAATCAATATATATTGACCTAAAGTTACCATATTATGGATATTTGGCATATGTAGAGTTTGCCAATGAAACCTCAATGGTTGGAAGATTGAGCACCTATATTAGTTCTATCGTTATTGTTACGATGTTGAGTTTTCTTAATATACCTAACAAAAGAATGGAAACGGTTTTTAAGAATGCGATTGTTCTTTATATTACTTTTAGATTGATGGCTTTGGATTTCGAACAAATAAATAGGATAGCTAACTACTTTAAACCGTTTGTTTTCGTCATGTTCTCAATATTAGTTTTGGAACTATTTAATAAGTATATATACAAAAGAATGGCATTAAGTGCGTTCTTCTTTATGCTTCTGACCTTTTCTTCTGCTATATATATATATCGTTCTTCAAGCGATATATCATATAGCCATTACACATTAAATTATTGTATTTTGTCGGATTCAGTATGTCCGATCGTCATATCAGAAAACCTATGGAAATAACATGAATTCAAAAGAGCCTTTAATCTCGGTTATCGTCCCTGTTTATAATGTAGAAAAATATATTATTAAATGTTTAAACTCTCTTGTAAATCAGACGTATAGTAACTTTGAAGTCATAGTTGTAGATGATGAAAGTCCCGATGATTCAATTAAAATTGCAAAAGCAGCATTCTCCGAAGATTCTAGGTTTATATTTGTAAGTAAGAGCAATGGTGGTTTAAGTTGTGCCAGAAACTTTGGAGTTAAATATTCCAAGGGTGAGTATATCTCATTTTTAGATAGTGACGATTACTTCGACGAAACGTTCCTAGAAGTAATGATTAATACATTAATGGATAATAACGCTGATATTTCTGTATGCGCAATGTCACTAGTTGATGAGTGTTATGACGAACTAGAGGTGAGAGGCCCAAGAGAAAATGAAGTCATTACGGGTTTCGAGGCGTTCCGCAACAATCTTTTAATGCATACAATTGCGTCTGGTGCACAAAACAAACTATACAAACGCGAACACATCATTAACTATCCCTATCCTCTAGGTCTATATTATGAAGATCGCGCGACAACATATAAGATGTTTCTGGACTCTTCTAAAGTATGCTTGATTAACAAACCCCTTTTTTATTACCTGCAGCGAGAAGGCTCTATTATGAAAGGTCTTTCTGAAAAGAGTGTCACAGATAGGTTTATCGTTCATGATTCAATAGTTTCTGAATTAGAGAAGAGAAGTTTACTTAAGGATAACTTAAATTATCTCAATGTTTGTTATATTTTAAACGTGATTGTAGCAGGTAGTCATCAGATTGCCATTTATTCAAAAAATTACAAGAAAGATATCTCGAACCTCTTCGGTAGAATTGACTTTAACGTATTAACCATTTCTAGTTTGAGTCTAATGTATAAATATCATAAAAAGAAATTTTTTGCACTTATCGTCTTGTTAGTATCTAAAAGACTGTTTAAAACATTTTGTCAAAGTGGGAAAAGAAAATGATAAAAGCAATCTACAAAGTGATTAATCCCTCGGAGCAACTAGTATTCTTTTATCGTTTATATTCTTGGCTTTATAATACGAGAATTACACGACCTTTATCATATTTACTCTATATGATTGTTCGCATTGTATATTCTTCAGATATCCATCCTGCATCAAAAATTGGAAAAGGGCTTAGTATTAGACATCATTTTGGTATAGTGATTGGAAAAAATGCGGTGATCGGCAACGATGTGATTATTTATAATGATGTAAGCATAGGACAACTTAACGTTGATGACAGCTGCATGCCTGTTATTGGTAGTAATTCAATTATATATAAAGGTGCAGTGATTGTCGGAAATGTAACTTTGCCCGAAAATACAATCATTAGTGCAAACAAGTTGGTTAAGCCAAGCTAATTAGTTTTAATTGAGATTAAAGATGCGAAAAATAGTTTGTTTTGATCCTCCTTATAGTCATTATTTTAACGACTTAACATTGTCTATTGAAAAGTGCTTGGGACAGCGTTTAGAAAAAGAATGTGTCACATTCAATAGCGCAAATAAATTATACTTGCCTAACTTTTCTCTGTTCAAACCAAAACTCGGTAAATCTAGTGATAAAGATCTTTATCGCTATGATTTTGTTACAAAGATTCCAAGCCTGAGTAATGTTAATGGTGAAGTTACTTGTAATGAGCTCGCTCGCAAGCACATCGAAGTATATATTTCGATTGAAAAATACATAAAGAATAATCTAAATGCAATTTATCTTATTTACAATGATTTACGCTGGAATCACGCTTTTGCTATAGATATTTTAAAGAAAAATAATTGTACATTTTTCGTTTTTGAAAGAGGTGTTTTTAGGCCGTATTCAACGACAATGGATACAATAGGTGTAAACGCGAATTCAAAGTTGAGAAATACTCGTGTAACAGAGATTTGTTCAGAAAAGTTTGAAACTTTAGATCGTGTATTTTTTAAAAATAGGGTTGAAAGAACGGTTAAGTTTAATTTCGTAAAGTATTTTATTGCGTCAAAGTTTGCAGCCGCGCTACAACCAAAAAGTGTGAAGGCTGTAGCTAAAAGTCGTTACCGAAAAAATTTAAAAGATTATGTTAAGTTACAATTCTCTAGCAGTAAGGTGAAATCTAAAAATCAAAATGATATAAAACTTGATTTAGCAGACATAACCTATGTATTTGTTCCACTGCAACTTTCAAACGATACCCAAACACTAATAAATTCTGATTTTTCTAGTACGCAAGAATTTATCAATAAAATTGTAGAGGATTTTCGCGCTTCAAAATTATATGGTGAGGCTGAGCTTGTCTTTAAGCAACACCCTTTAGATACTTCCCTCTATAATTTCCCCAATGATGTTCTTGTGAGCAGTTTGCCTACAGAACAGCTTATTGAGCATTGCGAATTCTGTATAACGATAAATTCAACAGTTGGTTTTGAAGCTTTATTTAAAAAGAGAGTTCTTTGTCTGGGAAGATCATTTTATACAGAGCACGGCTTTGTTGGCTATGTCGATAAGCATATGAATGCCATTGATGCCAACTTCGAACAGCGTTGTGCAAAGAATTACAAGTACTTTGTGCTTGATAACTATCAAGTACCTGGCTCAATCTTCAACTATACGGGTGAAGATTTAGAGTATACAGCAAATAAAATCCTAACGTTATCTAACATCTAGTATGTGATATTTACTATGACTGATGACGTATAGTCGTCATCTATAAAAGATGACCCGGAATAGAAAATAACTCAACTAAATACCTTAAATGGAAAAATACAATGAATGCCATCAACGTTGCACAAGAAGTCATTGATATCGAAGTTAATGGTCTTCTTTATATGAAAGATAGAATTGGAAATGAATTTGAGCTCGCTGTTAGTAAAATCCAAGATACAACGGGTCGAGTGATCATATGTGGTATGGGCAAGTCCGGAATTATAGGTAAAAAAATAGCAGCTTCTTTTGCTAGTACGGGAACTCCGAGTTTCTTCATGCATCCAGGAGAGGCGTTCCACGGTGATTTGGGCATGGTAAAGCCAGAAGATATCTTTGTTGCTATCTCAAATTCCGGCGAGACAGATGAAGTTCTTAAACTCCTCCCTTTCCTCAAAGACAACCAGAACTACATTATTGCAATTACAGGAAAAAGAGAGTCAACGTTAGCTAAAAATGCCCACTGTCATTTGGATATTGCGGTACCGAAAGAAGCTTGTCCTCATCAATTAGCACCGACTGCGTCGACAACTGCAACGCTAGTTATGGGAGATGCACTTACGGTTGCTTTGATGGATGCTAGAGGTTTCTCTCCTGAAAGCTTTGCACGATTCCATCCAGGAGGAAGTCTAGGGCGTCGTCTTCTGTCAAAAGTACGTGATGAAATGCACTGTAAATTACCTATAGTTTCTACTGATGCAAGTTTCACTGATGTAGTTTCTGCTATCACTGAAGGTGCTTTAGGTTTGGCATTAATACAGACTGGTAGTACTTGGGAAATTATTACTGATGGAGATGTAAGGCGAGCCATGGAATCAAAACGTAAAGATGTTTTTGATCTAACTGCTTCTGATATATCTTCTAAGAGCCCAGCCGTAGTGTCCGCGAATGCAAACATTCAACTTGCCCTAGAAATGATGGAGCATAAGAGAATTACGTCATTGTTGGTTGAAGATGAGGGAATGGTTGTCGGTATTCTAAAAAAATGATCCTTCCAAGAGTGGGTTTAGTCGTTTTACTTCCAGTGCTCGATGTACCACATTAGGTATATTGACTTTTAAATACGCATGTCGGGAATCTTGCTTACAAGTCTACATACAAGAGATCTATAACCACCACTTTTGTTTATACTTAACCTCTCGGTTTTGTTGATAAGAACTCAATGTACAATCTGTTCACTACTTCCTCTATAGACATAGTTGCTGTACAAGTCCCTCTGCTTTGTGGAGGGCTTGAGAGGGTTTCAAATGGCGTCTTAAATCATCACCACTCTCTAAATAGATATGGCTATCCTTACTACAGTGGTTTTAAAAAAGCTAATATCGAGAACATTAGTTTTTAAGTGTAAAAGTGTTAGTACTTAGGTAATCTTATAAAGACTATATAGATTTGTAAACTTAGTTTTAGTCAAACATATTATAGATGCCTCTTAGAGGTTTGCTATTAAGTGTTCTTTACTCATTGACTTCGTAATACTCACCAACTCTATAGTTGAAAATTGTCAATTTTTTAGAACTGGTCAATATAAATAAAAAGCCATATTAGTTAAGGTAGCTTTTTACTTTCAGTCTCAACTACCTATTTTAGTAGGTGATTTTCCTTCGCTAGGTTATTGTCAGCAGAACCTTCTTTTGATTTTTAAGACGTTAAACAACATCAGTAGATACATTACAGTTTTTGTGTGAGAACTAGTGATAATTACAATAGTGCTAAATCGCGCTATTGTAATCCTCCTCTTTTTTTTAGAGTGTGACAATTTACCTACCCATCCCAAACAACACTGTTTTAACCGTAAGGAAAAGAATCTTCACTTCCATCATCCAGTTTTGATGTTTGATGTAGTAAATATCGTATTTATGCTTCCAGATGGCATCTTCTACTGATGCACCATAAGGGTATTTTACTTGGGCTAGGCCAGTTACCCCAGGTTTCACTGCGTGACGAAAGCGGTAGTAAGGAATAGCTTTTTCCAATTCAGAGATGAACACCTCGCGTTCTGGGCGTGGGCCAACCATCGACATCTCTCCCTTTAGTACATTGATTAACTGAGGGAGCTCATCTATGCGAGTCTTACGAATAAAACAGCCAACTTTCGTTACGCGCGCGTCATTTTTAGTTGCCCATTGGGCACCATTCTTTTCCGCATCGTTTCGCATCGAGCGAAACTTAATCACTTCAAACTCTTCATTATATTGGCCAGTACGACGCTGCTTAAAGAATACCGGGCCTGGTGACTCAAGCTTAATAAGCAGTGCCGTAATAAGCCCTACTGGGATAGCAACCCACGAGAGCATAAAAACAAACAATAGATCAATAAAGCGCTTTTGCCAGCTGTTCTTACGATTAGAGAGGATAGAAAAAGCTTTTTGGTGTAAGAAGTAGCCGCTATGCAAGAGCTCAGTTTCAGTGTAGCCAAGTGAACGATCAAAGTAGCTCACTAAAGGCTCAACCCAAGCACCTAACTCTGTCGCAGCTACAAGAAACGCTTGCTGCTCAGAGTTTAGGTGTGAGCTTTTGAAGTGGCAAAGCGTTTTACTCTTGAAATCCCTAAGGGCATAGTTATTAACTTGAGCGTTAATCTCAGGATGTCTCTTAAGTACCTGAGCAATCTTTGTTTCGTCTTCTTTTGGACAGTAGATATAAATACAAGCATCGGTTTCGCTTGCTGATAACTCGTCCAATGTTGATGTTATGCTGATAGAATTATTCTTAGCTAATTCAGTTGCTTCTCGTTCTTGAAGCGTGTCGCTCATACTGTCTGTCATAGTAATGGAATAAGTTGTTTTCGGCTAGCCAATTGCTTACAAGTCGGCGATTATAATTTAATTCGTATAGAAATTATATCCCTTAATCCAGAACATGCTTGTAACTTTGAGAATTTTCTTGAACCTGAGTCCTTACTTATGGCTTGTTTTTGAATCTTGACGTTACTATATCAATGAATTCGACAAACTATGTTTGCGATATATTATGTTGTCTCGAAATTAAATAATCATCTAATTCACTATAATACGCAGTTATATCCGAGGTTGATTAGTTGTTGATAAAGTGCTTTTTTCGAATCTTCCTCACCATGTATAAGGTGAACCTCCTTAGGAGGAGTGGGAATGGCAGTTACAAATTGTATTAAGTCGTTCATATCGGCATGTGCAGAGTAGCCTGACATCGTATGAACTTGAGCTTTCACTTTTACGCGTTTACCTTCAATCAATACACTTTCTGCTCCATCTTGGATACGCCGACCTAAAGTCCCTTCCGCTTGATAGCTGGCAAATAACACATCATTTCTCTTATCTGGCAGCAATGTTTCTAAATAATTGACGACACGTCCACCTTCACACATTCCTGAGGCCGCAACTACGATAGCAGCTTCTGCTGTGCTCGCGAGTCGATTCACGAGCTTTAAATGGTCAGTGTGGCTTTCGATAGTAATACATTGATCAAATGCAAGAGGATGTCGGTGATGCTCGAGCCGCTCTTTCGCTTCTGCTCCCCAAAGCTTTTTAAATTGGCGATAGGCATTAGTTACCTTTTTAGCCAAAGGAGAATCAAGAATAATAGGCAGTGAATCTTGCAAAGCGTGCTCATGAATGAGCTGTTCTATATCAAAGAGTAACTCTTGAGTTCTCCCGACGCTAAAAGCCGGTATAACAATTACGCCACCATCCTGAAGTGCATGCTCAATAATAGAAAGCAATCGCCTACTGCGAGACTCTACATCTTCGTGAACTTTATTGCCGTATGTCGACTCGATAAACAAATAGTCAGCTTTTTCAGGCGATACCGGATCCGGTAGGAGAGGCGTGTTACGAGGGCCCAAATCCCCTGAGAACACAACAACCTCATTGTTTGATAAACGAAACTCAACATATGCAGACCCTAAAATGTGTCCTGCTGGTTGAAAGCGAAGAGAGGCATGTTCTTCAATCTCTATCCATTGGGAATAAGGGCAAGGGCGAATAAGCGTTCGAATAAAATCGAGCACTTTTTCCCTTTGATGATGCCTCATGCCTAGTTGGAGCTTTAATCCATCTTCTAACATAAGCGGTACGAGCTCAGCGGAGGCTTCCGTACAGTAAATAGGCCCCTTATAGCCAGCAGCCAATAACCAAGGTAGCCGACCAACATGATCGATATGAGAATGGGTTAGAACAACCGCTTTGAGATCAGAGATAGAAAAGTCGATATTCAAACGCTGCTGCTGAGCATTATCTTCACCTTGTAGCAAACCACAGTCGATCAGCACACTTCCATTCTGTAATACGAGCTCGTGACAAGAGCCAGTAACCGTATTTTTCCCACCGTGGTGTAGTACTTTCATAACAAAACGACGCTTTTACCTTTGCTAGCTTACGCTTGCGAGTATCTATTTTACACATAGCCAAACCTCACAATTTGGCAGCGATTCGGTAAATCGCTCAGTAGAGTAGATAGGGTAAGCAGGCAGATAGTGAATAAGTGAGCGTATTGTAGGCAAGCAAAATAGGAGAAAGAAAATGGCAAAACTGAAAGTTTAGAGAGACTTAGATATTCGTCATAAATTTGACTGTGTTAAGTTGCAACTGCTTGTGATGCAATTCATGTTATTGCAATTATTTGCATTTAAGCTTTTGGAATCAACGTCACTGGCTGCTTAGTCCTAACTGCGTAAATGGGCGTCTGATAATTATAACTTTATAAAACCGACACATTTCTGACGCTTTAAGTGTCAGGAAAGAGCTATTTTTTTGTAAGCTTTTCGATGGAATGGCTTTTCGTTGCAACGAGTTTACTATACAATTCGTCACCAGATCGGAGATGCAACCGATTAAATCGTGAACATTTCAATTGCCTCTAGGAGCCAGACCTAGGGGCGGTAGCGTGCCCGAAGTCGTTATAACTCCGAGGTTTCTAAAGCTAAGTATCTGAAAAGTGAAATAACTTTTAATAATAATAAGCATCTAAATGCATTTCTGGCAAGATTGATTTATAAAAAACGAGAACTATTACAAATTTATGTAATTCCCTTTTGTCAGAGGGACGCTCAAAGCTAACAAAGTGGCGAGCAAATGTTGGTTAGGCATAGGTTACAATTTAAATCTCCATTTCTCATACCTATCAAAACCAAATACTAGGTTTATAGAAGTACTTAACTACCGGTCCTAACCGTCAGTTAGTATGTTCAGCTTTGTATTTGGCCTGCCTATAAAAGGCTGAGAACCGATGACCGTCACGAGCTAGTGTCGGTGGAACTCAGTTACTTACATATTCAATATTAGAAATTAGCGTTTGCAATGCGTTACAACCCACGTTGGCTAATGTGGTTTTGTCACGCCCAAAAATCACCTGCTCATTCTTAGAGTTCGGCGTGTCTAGATACGAGCGAAGCAAGAATCAGCAGTATCGGACCTGTGATGCAATGGAATCCGTAAAGGAAATCAGTCGGATGCGTTATAGATTTACCTCAAACTTATTTAATAACACAGTTGGCTATCATGAATAATGCATATTTATTTGTATTTATTTTGTCGTTCGTTCTACTTTTTGTTATGCGCAAAGTTGCTAAGCGCGTAGGTCTAGTAGATAAACCCAATGCAAGAAAGCTCCACCAAGGAGTAGTACCCCTTGTGGGAGGTATTTCCATTTTCTCTACTATACTGGTTGGGTTCCTTCTGTTCCTACCAATGAATGACAACCTATCACTCTACTTATCTTGTTCGGCTGTGCTTATAGTGCTCGGCGCATTAGATGACTACTACGATGTAAGTTTCAAAATTCGTCTTATTATCCAAGCCGGAATATCCCTTGCGATGATTTACATTGGAGGCCACAGCTTACACGATTTAGGCTACTTAATGGGGAGCGAAACCATTGCCCTTAATGAAGTCGCTGGCGCAGTGATCACCGTTATTGCGGTAATAGGCGCAATTAACGCATTTAATATGGTTGATGGCATAGACGGCTTGCTGGGCGGGTTAGCCTCTGTCACCTTTACAGCATTGGGTATTGTATTTGCCTACAACGGAAACGAATATTTAGCCACAATCTGTTTAATGATCGTGACTGCGATGCTTCCTTACATCTTCCTGAACTTAGGTTTTCCACTAGGTCGTCGCTTTAAGATCTTCATGGGTGATGCAGGCAGTATGTTTATCGGCTTTACCGTGGTCTGGATGCTGATTCGCGGCACGCAAGAACCAGGAGCGGTAGCCTTCAAGCCAGTCACAGCACTGTGGTTGATAGCTTTACCCTTGATGGACATGGCAACCATTATGATCCGTCGTATTCGTAAAGGTCAGTCCCCATTCCAACCAGACAGAGAACATCTACACCATATTTGTCAGCGTATTGGGCTTTCTCCAGGTGCAACGTTAATTTTCATCTGTTCGATGGCATCAATTTGTGCTGCGGTAGGCTTATGGGCTGATTTTACTAATGTAAGTGAATCAATAATGTTTATTACTTTTTTGGTTCTATTTGGCTGCTATTTCTTTTTAATCTCTCATATTTGGAAGTTCTTAACATATTTTAATAAAGTGTTTAATAAAAACCTCCATATAAGAACGGAACTAAAGTAACGGTTTGATTTTAGGCTAGCGTTATTATTATTTTATAATTTAATTTTTGGAAAATTGAGATGACTTTATATAAAGATATACTTGAAGTTGAGGGTGGACAGGTTCCTAAAGGTATTGTAACTGTATCTGGAGCTAAAAATTCTGCTACACGTCTTCTAGCTGCTGCCACTATTTGTGACGAACCTGTGACTTTAACCGGGTATCCGACAAACTTAGTTGACTCAAAGCATAAAGAAAGATTCCTTAATAATAATGGCGTAAAGACTAAAATTAATGGAGACTCTCTATATATTAATTCTGAAGCTTATGAGCCACGTAAACTAGATGATTATTTCTACCCAATTCGAACAACATATCTGTTAGTTGCAGGACAACTCAAGCGATCTAGAAAAGCTTACATACCGTATCCTGGAGGATGTAATATAGGCGCGAGAAAATATGATGTACATATATCTATTTGGGAAGAGTTCGGTTGTAATGTCGAGGAAAAGGAAAATTGTATAGTTGTAACTGCTCCTGAAACGATAGAGTGTTGTCAATTCGAGTTTCCTATCTCGACTGTTGGAGGAACAGAAAACGCTCTCTTAATGGCTTCTATAGCCAAGGGCACCTCTGTATTATCTAATGCCTATATAACTCCGGAAATAGAAGATCTAATAGAGTTTTTAAAAAGAAGTGGTGTGGAAATAAATGTAATTGGACAAAGTTATATTAAAGTCACAGGCTGCAATTTATTAAAAGGGCATACTTATCACGTATTACCGGATAGGATAGAAGCATTAACATGGCTAGTATATGGTGCAATATCCGGAGGGGAGATTTTGATAAAAAATGTTCCTTTTTCCTCTATGGAAATTCCATTAATGTACCTTAAGAATGCTGGGGTCGATTTTTTTCAAAATAGCGATAGTATTTATATTGGTCCTTCTTGTATGGTGGATGGGCATGCTCATTCATTCGAAGTCGCATGTGGCACCCATCCTGGAATTATTTCGGATATGCAGCCTTTTTACGTGATGTTAGGGTTAATGTCTGTAGGTAAATCTAGAATTCATGATTATAGATATCCAGAGAGAATTAGCTACTTGTCTGAGTTACAGAAATTTATAAACTTAGAACTAGAGGCATCTGTTGGACAGATAACAACGAATGGCCCTGTGATATTTAATGCATCCGATGCTTCAGCAACTGACTTACGCGGTACTATGGCTGCGGTTTTAGCTGCATTATGTGCTCCTTCTGGAGTCTCCAGAATTACAGGAGTTTCAATGGCACTACGTGGATATAACGATCTCATTATTAAATTAGATGGTTTGGGTGTGAAAGTGAAATATTCTAAATGATTTCTTGTTCTTAGTTATTAAAAGTAAATATAAGTTTTCCCTTGACGGACTTTAACTGTTAAGGGGGAACTTAATAAGTTATCTTTCACATGGATTAGGTGTTGAGAGTTTTCTCATTAAAAATGAATATAAAAGAAAATGTTAGTCTTAGTTCTTTTTCTCATTGGAAAATTGGTGGTAAAGCAAAGTATTTATCAATAGTAAACAATGAAAAAGAAATTTTAGAAGCGATAGAGTTTGCTAAGGTGAGAAATTTACCTTGGTTAGTTGTTGGAAATACATCAAATTTATTGTTTTCGGATTCTGGATTTGATGGTGTCTTAATTAAACTAGATGGAAAGTTTAAAGATATAAGTCTTTCCAACGATGGGGTTATAAACATTGGATCTGCATGCTTTACCCCAACTACTGTAAGGAAATTAATTGCTAAAGGTTTTTCTGGATTGGAACACTTAATTGGCATACCTGCCTCATTTGGTGGAGTGATCTATATGAATGCTGGTAGCCAAAGAAAGTCTATTTCTAGTAATGTACTCTCGGTATTATCTATTGATGAAAGTGGAAATATTATAGAGAGAAGAGTAGATAAATGTGCTTTTGATTATAGAGAAAGCTGTTATCAGTCATTGAATGAAATTATATTAAGTTGTAAATTGAAGTTACAGCCTGGATGCAAAATCGAGTTGAGAAGGAAATGTCTCGAAATTCTTAAAGAAAGGCGAATGAAGTTTCCTCGTAAAGAGCCTAGTTGTGGTTCCGTATTTGTTAGTAATCCGAAAATGTATGAAACTATTGGTCCTCCAGGAAAAGTTATAGAAGATGTTGGTCTAAAAGGATATGAGTTTGGTGGAGCTCAGATTTCGGCCATGCACGCAAACTTCATAGTTAACCGAGGAAAAGCTAGTGCAATAGATGTCCTAACCTTAATTAACTTAGCATATAATGAAGTTTATCAGAAGACTGGATTCAGACTTAAGTCAGAAGCTATCTATATAACTAGAAGTGGAGAGCAATATAGAGCAGATATAGTTGCTAATAATCTAAAGAGATTTGTGGAGCTATAGTTATGGGCACCGATAGTTTTAGGAAAAGTATAGCTAGATTGATCGGTAGTTCGTTCCTTGCAAAAGTGATATCAATATCTTTAACTCCAATATTAACCAGACTGTACGAACCAGAAGATTTTGGAGTTTATACAGCAGCGATGTCAATCATGACAGTATGTGGAGGATTAATATCACTTCGGCTTTGTGATGCTATACCCATTGCAAAGTCCAAAAGACAAGCAAGAGGAATTACAGAGCTATCTATTTTAATTAGTTTTTTTTTGGCTCCAGTTTCATATTTTTTTGTTTCACCTTTCTATAATTCAAGTGAAGTCACGTTTAAATATATGGAAATATCAATTATCATATTTGGTGCTATATTGATTTCTGTATATGAAACTCTAACCTTTTACTCCGTTAGAAAGGCTGAATATAAAGTCATTTCCATAACTCAGCTGCAACAGTCAGTTGCTGGTGGAGGAGTTAAAGTACTAGGTGGCTTGATTGGAGCTGGCAGTATTGGCCTTATTTTCGGCTCTGCGTTTCAACAAGGCTTTGGCATAGTATATATGCTAAAAAAATATAAATTATTTAACAGTAGTTTAGATGTGTTTTGTCGAAAAAGACTGCTGTTAAATTATGCAATATTTAGGAAGTATAAAGAGTATCCTCGTTTTAGGTTACCATCTAGAACTGTTCTTGCTATATCTCAAGCATTACCAATAATATACTTTACGAAGGAATATGGTAATGAATCAGTAGGTTTTTTAGGGTTGGCAATGTCAATGATATCTATCCCTGCTACTATGATTATAGGCAATGTAAGAAAAGTTTATTACGGGGAAATATCTAAGATAGGACTGTCTGAATCACAAAGAATTATGTCTTTGACATTGAGTATAATAATGAAAATGCTAGGTTTAGCTATAGTTTTTTCATTGATTTTATTTTTGTTTGCGGAGCAAGCATTTTCCGTATTATTTGGTGATAATTGGATTGAGGCTGGGCTTTATTCTAAGGTTTTATCAATTCAAGTCGCAGCCAACTTTGTCGCTGGTCCAATTGTAGATGCATTTAATGTTATAGGTAAGGTAAGGTATTATTTCTATTTTAATCTCTTTAAACTGATACTTGTAGCTACTTCATTGTTTTTTTCATCTTTATTTTCTTTGTCTGAGATAGATACGCTGGTTTTCTTGTCTATATCAGTAGCATTATATTATATTATACAATCTATATGCATACTTACTCTTATTGGTCGGTTAGGATATAAAACTTATAGATAATCAGTAATTTTTATTCTTTGAGGTTTTGTTTTGGAAAAGAAAGGTCGAGTGATAGTTTGTTTTGGTAAAGGTGGACATGAAGCTCAAGCACTACGCCTCGTAAAAAAATTAAAAGAACGAGATGATAGACTAAAATTTTTTGCCTTTACTGATTCGGAAAACATTAGTGTTGATATTTTTGATAAATGTTATTTGGCTACTGAAGTTCGAGATAAATATGATGCGAAATTAATGAATATGATTAATGCATCTATAAAAAATATTAAAATTTCTTGGTATCTTGTTAGGAAAAATAATACAACAGGGATAATATCATGTGGTCCAGGTATCGCTGTTATCCCAGCTTTAGTCTTTAGGCTATTTGGGAAAAAAGTTATTCATATAGAAACATGGTCTAGATTTACAACTAAGTCAATGGCAGGTGGCTTGATGTACTATTTATCAACAGACTTTTATATTCAGAATGAATCATTATCTGAATTATACCCGAGGGCTAAATATTGTGGAAGGCTTTAACATATTTGTTACGGTAGGTACAACTCCATTTCCATCTTTGGTCGAACATTGTAAGGATATAATTGTTAGAAATAATTGGAAGGCTGTTATCCAGGCGCCGGGATATGATGCCAATAATAATGTTCAATCTATAGAGTTCAATTCTTTCGTTAGTGATATTAATGAACTATATAATACTGCGGACTTAGTGATTTGTCATGCTGGGGCTGGCACATGTTATAAGTTGGCCGAATTAGGAAAAAGATTTATTGTTGTACCTAACTTAGAGCGTTCAGATAAACATCAATTAGATTTGGCTGGATATTTTGATAAGAAAAATTATGCTGTGGTTTGTTATGACTTGTTAGAACTTAAAAGTGCTATTAATAAGGCTATGGCCAATTCTTGGAATCCTAGCAAATATAATAAAGAAGAGTTTTTCTCTACAGATGAAATTATTTCTAAATTGGTATGGTAAATGAAAATATTAGTAATAACTAACATGTATCCAGACTCAAGAGGAAATAAAGGTATATTTGTAAAGGAACAAGTTGAAAGCTTAATAAGGTTTCATGGTTTAAACGTTGATGTATTCAACTTGGATAAACCTAAATTTGGTTTTTTTAGAAAGTATATATTTAATATTTTTCCTCTTGTTAAAAAAATATTTAAATATAATCCTAGCATTATTCATATACACTATGGACTATCGTTTTTCCCTGTTTTACTTCTACTGCCAATTATTAAACTTAAAGGTATTAAAGTAATTGTTACATTTCATGGCTCAGATGTTTTAGGTGGTTCAAGCTTAGTAAAGCTAATCAGCCAGTTAGCGTTTTATCTTTCTAATAAATCAATTGCAGTTAGTGATGAATTAAACGGTGTTCTAACTAATAAGCTAACAGAAAGCTCAAATAAGCTTTCTGTTATACCATGTGGTGTAGATACTGATTTTTTCAATCCTAACAACAGGAACATACAAACTAACGAAAAAATTATTATATTTCCCAGTAGCCCTGATAGGCCTGAGAAGAACTTTGACTATTTTCTAGATGTATTTACTAATATATCAAAATCCCACAATGTTAAATATAGAGCACTTGAAAACTTGTCGAGGAAAGAAGTCAAGGAATTGTATAGTATTTCATCTTTAATGCTTCTCACATCGGATAGAGAAGGCTCACCACAAGTTGTTAAGGAGGCCTATGCATCCGGATTGCCTGTAATTAGCCGAAATGTAGGTGATGTCGAGAGGTTAAGCCATATTTGTACAGGAGTTTATGTGGTTAATTCAAAAGAAGAAATGATAATTAAGGTTGGTGAAGTATTAAAAGCTTATGAATTGGAAGGCATGAAAAGTGATGAGACAGAAAGTGTATTTTTAAACACTTATTCAAATAAGATAATATCTGGAAAAATAATGGAGTTATATAAACAATGTTGACATTTTTAGCTTTCACTATGGACCAGGGAATTGGAGGACACTATTATAGTTTAAAAGCTCTTTCTGAACAGTATGTTGACTCAAAGGTAGTAATCATTGGTCATACAAAACCAAGGGTGAAATATGATAATCTGACTTTTATATCAATAAGAGATAATGGATATTATGGTGCCTTTAGCTTATTATATAAAATAATAAATGTAAACGATACATTACATTGTTTTGATGAGCATTCATTTAGCTTTGCTAGAGTCGTATCTATCTTTAAAAATAATCCTTTAGTCCTTACTAAGTGTGGAGGTAAACCTTTACGTTACTATCCAAGGTGCTATTCTATATCAGTGTTTTCAAAAGAAGACCAAGAGCATTTTCATAATAAGAACGTTTCAAGTTATCTGATACC
The DNA here is from genome assembly GCF_043106015.1 of Vibrio sp. GLN_1. NCBI lineage: Bacteria > Pseudomonadati > Pseudomonadota > Gammaproteobacteria > Vibrionales > Vibrionaceae > Vibrio > Vibrio sp. GLN_1. The sequence goes on along the minus strand of NZ_JBICMD010000017.1, from coordinate 321,904 downwards.
TAATAGAATCAATAGAAACGAAATTATGACTCTTGTTAATGGAAGAACGAAGGATAATTTGTTTTTCGAGCGTTCCTTTGAAAGAAGGGCAATATGCATTGCCCGAGTTGGAAGAAAGTATCGTAAAAAAATATTATCGGCAATTAATCTAAGTTATAAACTGAAAAAATTAGGATATGATCTTAGTGTAGATGTTGTTGGTGTATTGGAGGATGGGCATGTCTTAAGTGAATTAAAAGACTTATGTAATTATTTATCTATACAAGATCGAATATTTTTCCATACTGATAAAAAAGTTACGACGGATGCTGTACGCTGGTTACCTGATTTTGACTTTTCAATTGGTACAGGACGAGGTGCTATGGAAGCCATGTGCTTAGGTGTTCTCACACTAGCTCCAGTCTCCAACTTGGATATACCAATTTTTGTTGATGACAATACTTTTGGTTCTTTATTTGAAAAGAATTTCTCTGAAAGATCTGTTTCAACCCTCTCTGAGTCAGAAGCATTGACCAAGATATCTAATTTATTTACGAAGTCTGATTTTAATAAAGAGAGATTTTTCTATCAAAATATATTTAATGAATATTTTGATATATTGTCGGCACCAAAAAAATATGATGAAATATATTCAAAAGCTCAGCGGCAGAGTTTTTCTGGGATTGTTGATGTGTTTTGTAACTTCATTTACCTTAAGTATATAGAAAGGCAGAAGTTAAAATGACAACAGTTTTATGGGGTTTGCTCTCTCTTTTATGGTTATTAAAAACTATATTAGTATCATATGATTCTGTTGCGATTGGTATTATTGTTCCATTAATAATTGATATTCTTGTGATATTGTTTTTGGTTGGAGGTGACCATTTTAGAAACACGTTAAATAAAGGTGGGCTTTTTAAGGTTTTAATTTATTTAAACATTTTTTTAATTTTTTCTACTGCTATTGGTGTTATTCAAGGATATTCTTTACTTACGTCTGTTTCTACTTATATTAGGCTTGTTACTTGTCAATGTATATTTATATTCGGTTGCCTATCATACTCTATTCCCAGAGTTAGAAAATGGTTTTTTGTAGTCGTTTTTTTATCAGTATTTATACACTTAATTGCTGGTGCTCTTGGGCCTGTACTTGCTCTAGGAGCAGAAGAAATTGATGGTGTGGTAAGGTATTCCGGGTTGGCTGGGAAAATAAATATTTTGGCCAACTTTGCTCTATTTTTTGCTGTTTTATTTTATGTTTATTATGATTCATCAAAAAGTAATTTGACCCTGTTAGCATTCTTATTGTCTGTTTTTGTTGTGTTCGTTACAGGAACAGTAAAGAATGCTATTATTCTTATATTATTTATAAGTTACTTGTCTTTGGTAAAGTCTAATCGAAAAATCATTATCATTCCTTTATTTTTTGTTATTATTGTCCCTATCGGTATATATATATTTCAACATACTTCTATCTCCGCTAGAGTGTCTGAATTTGTGGAAACAGGAATAAGTATTAATATTGAACAAGGAGAAAAAGTAGGGAACTCTTTTAACTGGAGGTTGATGCATTGGCGGTTGCTATTGTCTGACTGGTTTAATGAACACTTCTGGTTTGGAACTGGTTTAGGGCATTATGTGGTTTTGGATGCTTTAACAACTCAATCTGGTATTACTTTTGACCCTCATAATGATTGGATTAAATTTTTGTTGGAGTTCGGCTTTTTGGGTTTTCTGTTTTTTATTTATTTCTTATGGGGATTACTACAGTTTACATTTTATCTTTCTAATAAAGATCCTCTATCGAAGGGTGTTTTTTACTCATTCTGTGCTAGTCTAATCGCCATGCTCTCTGCTAATGTGGTATATAGTTTACCTATATTTTATTATTTTTGGGCTTTATTAGGCTTTAGTTATTATAAGGGGTTAACTAATAACGAGGACAATTCCAACTAAGATGTATCATTAAAGCATATCATATGGTGATGCCAGTGTTTATATATGGCTAATGATTTAACCAAAATTATAAGTGCTTAAATATTGATATTAACTAAAACTTATAAAGATACTCATTATGGACGATGAACTTGCTTAGTGCTCCACTCGGTATTTTATTAAAGTAATTTGGAAGTACCACATGCTAAAAGTAAGATAAGCTATTGAAATCGTAACTTTACTTAAGTGAAAACGTGAAATATTTGAATGAAACAATGATAAATAAAATTATAGCAGCTACATTGGTAAGTGGGACTTTATTTTCTTTCTCTCAATGTGCATATGCAGAAACTCCAGCTATATTAGTAAAAGAATTACCTTCTAACCAAAGTTTTACTGGTTTGACTTTTATACCCAATGCCCAAGTTCAAAACTACGGGAGCTTTGGCTTTGACTTTGCACATGGGTTACCGCTTAGGAATAACGTCTCTGATATAGAGTCTTTAACGTTTTCTCTCGGACTAATCGAAGGGTTAGAGGCACAAGGCCGAATCGTGACTGAGGACTATAGTTCTAATGGGTTTGTTGTGGGGAGTGTTAGAGACCTATCAGCCTCTTTTAAGTATCAACTTCCTTTTTTTCAAGATTTTAATAAACTCAAGTTGGCAGTTGGCGTGCAAGATCTTGGAGGAGAGTTAAACTACTTTAATACGAATTATATAGTTGCTGACTACTCTTTCGATTTTGCTCCAGTTCGAATGTCGTTGGGGTATGGTCAGTCAGATATTCCGCTTGGTGTTATGGATGGCCCATTTGGTGGTGTTGAGTACCAACCATTCAATTTTATTCAGTTGGTAGGTGAGTATGACTCAGAAGAGTTTAATTCTTCAGTAAAAATTTTTACGCCAAAAGAGCTGCTCCCGTATGATATAACAGCTTCTCTTAGTTATCAGGTCTATTCAGGCCATGACACTGATACTAAAAATGTATGGAATGCCGCTTTTTCAATCCCTCTGATATCTGATTACACACGCTCAGTTAGCTTTTCTCAAAACGATATGTCTTTGAGAGATAAGCTTTTTGTAGAACAGAAAAAGTTTCAAGATGCTTCGATCTCAACTTTGGTGAGTGCGTTAAAAAACGAAGGTTTCGTTAATGTTCAAGTGGGGTTAGTCAATGGTAGAGTCGTGGTGGCTTTAGAGAACCGTCGATACAACCATAATCAAGCAGATGGATTAGGTGTGGCTCTGGGAATTGTGTCGAGCCATTTAGGTCAAAATGCGGCGCAAGATATAGGCGCTGCATCGGATCAATTTGAACTTGTGATGCTTGCCAACCAAAAACCAGTGGTAAGTGTTTTGTCTGACGCTAACTGTTACCAAAGTTTTGTCAATGGTAGCGCAGTTTGTGATGACATTCAGTTTATCACGCGCGATTTGCCGGAAAGATTAGACATGGTTGATTGGAAAACGGAGCGAGTCAATTCAGGCACTTTAGATTCGCAGATCGTATTTTCCCCTATGGTAAGGCATGGCGTAGCAACCGAGTACGGTGTGTATGATTACTCTTTTGCCATGTCTAGCAACTTATACACCTACCTATGGTCTGGCGCGGCAATTGATGTTCGTCATATTTTACCTTTAGCAGAAAGCGATGATTTTGAAGAGGGCGAGTATTTCGAAGATAGCGCGTACGAGAGCAAGATTGATCGTGCAATGGTGCATCAGTTCTTCCATTTACCATATGTCGATATAGCCAACCAGATATCTCTAGGCTTGGTTAAATCGGATTATATCGGTGCGCGCAGTGAATCAGCTTGGTTCTCTCAATCGGGCAACCATGAGTTGGGACTAGAGATGAGCTATTTCCAGCATCAAGACGAAAAAGACAAAAATGGTTATGCGAACCCAGATCGCCAAACCTTTTTAACTCGTTACACATTCTCTATGCCAAAGTGGGATTGGCAGTTTAACGCAACTGCTGGAGAGTTTTGGAAGGGGGATGTCGGCGCAAAATTCACGACATCACATTGGTTTGAAGACATAGAAGTATCCGCAAGTTATCAGGTGACAAAGTTTAACAATACAGACGAAGAGCAGTTTGTCACTGTGTCGGTAAAGCTGCCATTAACGCCATGGCGTGATATGTCGCCGGGAGTGATACAGGTTCGTGGTAACGAGGCTTATGATTTCAACGTTACGACACGAGTTGGCAACGATACAAACTATTTGGCAGCAGGTCAGGGTGATGAACTCGTGATGGATAATAGTATGCTTCGCCGCTACTTTAACCGAGGCCGTTATGGTCAAGAGTACTTTGAGCAGAACAAGCTTCGCATTCGCAATGCTTATTTGCGTTACTTGGGTACTCAATTGAATTAAGTTGTGTTGCTAGTTAGGCTTTTAGTTAATCACTGTACTCTACCGAGAGTGTCGGTGTTTTGATATGCTAGCGTCAGTTAAATAATAGGAAATAAAAATGAAAATTGCTGTAGCAGGCACGGGCTACGTCGGTTTGTCCAATGCCATGTTATTGTCACAAAACCATGAGGTTGTGGCGGTTGATATCATCCAAGAAAAAGTGGACTTGTTGAATGACAATAAATCTCCAATTGTTGATGCGGAAATCGAACATTTCCTTGCAAACAAAGAACTCAACTTTATCGCGACGCTAGATAAAGAGCTGGCTTACAAAGACGCAGAGTTTGTTGTTATTGCCACACCAACGGATTATGACCCTCAAACGAACTACTTTAATACTTCTTCAGTTGAAGCAGTGATTAAAGATGTCATGGCAATTAATCCAGATGCGGTTATGGTGATTAAGTCGACTGTACCTGTGGGTTATACTGCGCGTATTAAAGAGGAGCTCGGTTGTCAGAATGTTATGTTCTCTCCAGAGTTTCTTCGCGAAGGCAAAGCACTTTACGATAACCTCCACCCGTCTCGCATTATCGTTGGTGAGCGTAGCGAACGTGCAGAGAAGTTCGCTAACCTTTTAGTTGAAGGTGCGGTAAAAGAAGACATCTCGGTTTTGTTTACTGACTCTACAGAAGCAGAAGCGGTTAAGTTGTTCTCAAACACATACCTCGCGATGCGCGTAGCTTATTTCAATGAGTTAGATTCGTATGCTGAAGCACACAACCTGGATGCTCGCCAAATTATAGAAGGTGTTGGCTTAGACCCTCGTATTGGCAATCACTACAACAACCCGTCATTCGGTTATGGTGGTTACTGCTTACCAAAAGATACAAAGCAATTGTTAGCAAACTACCAAGAAGTTCCTAATAACATCATTGGTGCAATTGTTGATGCAAACCGTACTCGTAAAGATTTTATTGCAGACTCTATTATCAAACGTCAGCCAAAAGTAGTGGGCATTTACCGCTTAATTATGAAAGCTGGTTCAGATAACTTCCGCGCTTCGTCTATTCAAGGCATTATGAAACGTATTAAAGCGAAAGGTATTGAAGTAGTGGTTTACGAGCCGGTACTGCAGGAAGATGAGTTCTTCCATTCTGCCGTTATCCGCGATATTGAAGAGTTCAAACAAATGTCTGATGTTATTGTTTCTAACCGCATGGTTGAGGAACTAGCTGATGTGGCTGATAAAGTTTACACACGCGACCTGTTTGGTAGCGATTAATTAGTCTTTATATTCAAATAATATAATAGGCTCCCTTAAGGGAGCCTTTTTTAGTTGGTAATGGTTATGATTAAAAAATGTTTATTCCCAGCGGCGGGTTACGGTACACGTTTCCTTCCTGCAACTAAGTCGATGCCGAAAGAAATGATGCCAGTGGTGAACAAGCCATTGATTGAATACGGTGTTGAAGAAGCGATTGAAGCCGGCATGGACGGTATGTGCATCGTCACGGGTCGTGGTAAGCACTCGTTAATGGATCACTTTGATAAAAACTACGAGCTAGAGCATCAAATTAGCGGTACAAGTAAAGAAGCGCTGCTTGATGATATTCGTTCTTTGATTGATTCTGCGAGTTACACTTACATCCGTCAGCGTGAAATGAAAGGCTTAGGTCACGCTATTCTTACGGGACGTGAACTGGTCGGTGATGAACCGTTTGCTGTTGTGCTCGCGGATGACCTTTGTGTGAATGAGGACCAAGGCGTTCTAGCGCAAATGGTTGAGCTGTACAAACAGTTCCGCTGTTCAATCGTTGCGGTACAAGAAGTTCCGGAATCAGAAACGCATAAATACGGTGTGATTGCTGGCGAGATGATCAAAGATGATATCTTCCGCATTGATAACATGGTTGAAAAGCCAGAGCCAGGCACTGCACCTAGCAATCTAGCGATTATTGGTCGCTACATTCTGACACCTGATATCTTTGAACTGATTGAAAATACAGAGCCAGGTAAAGGTGGTGAGATTCAAATCACCGATGCGCTGATGCAACAAGCTCAATCTGGTTGTGTTTTGGCATACAAATTTAAAGGTCAGCGCTTTGATTGCGGTAGCGTAGAAGGCTACATTGAAGCCACAAATTACTGCTACGAGAACCTTTATAAGAAAGATTCCAGCGCGGAGCTCGCGAAAAAGCCAACCGTGAAAATTGCTGAGCCAGCGTAAGTCGGAACTTCCTATTAGGTACTCCGACGGTACAACACAAACAAAAAGGGATGCATGATGCATCCCTTTGTTATTTCTGCTTAATAAAAGCGAAATTAAGCTTTAGCTGCTGCCGCTGCTTTAGCGATTGCTGCGAAGCTCTTAGCGTCTAGAGAAGCGCCGCCAACTAGAGCACCGTCGATGTCTGGTTGTGAGAAGTAAGCTTCAGCGTTTTCTGGCTTAACAGAACCGCCGTATTGGATGATTACTTGTGCTGCAACTGCTTCGTCTTTCGCTGCGATTAGTGCGCGGATAGAAGCATGGATGCGTTGTGCATCTTCAGCTGTTGCTGCTTTACCAGTACCGATAGCCCAGATTGGTTCGTAAGCGATGATTGCGCCGTTTAGAGCTTCAACACCGTAAGTGTCGATAACTGCGTTGATTTGACGTGCACATACTGCTTCAGTTTCGCCAGCTTCGTTTTGAGCTTCAGATTCACCGATACAGAAAACAGGCGTTAGGCCGTTTTCTTTTAGGAAGTTGAATTTCTTAGCGATGAACTCGTCAGATTCGTTGTGGTATTCACGACGCTCTGAGTGACCGATGATGATGTGAGTAGCACCGAAATCTTTCAGCATTTCTGGAGACATATCGCCAGTGAACGCACCGCTGTTGTTTAGGTCAGTGTTTTGAGCACCTAGGATGATCTTGTTACCGCCTTCAGCGATTAGACGCTCAGCTAGGTCGATGTAAAGTGCTGGTGGAGCTACTGCTACGTCAACACCTTCAACGCCTTCAAGCTCAGCGTTAAGACCAGTTAGCAGCTCAGTTACCATTGCTTTGCTGCCGTTTAGTTTCCAGTTACCCATCACTACAGGACGACGCATAGGAATATCTCCCTTATCTTTAATGTAAATAGTCTATTAATGTAAAAAATCTACGTAGGAATATAACAGAATAATATGAACAGATCATGATTGGTATCATGTCTTATGTGGCTTTCTCTCTCCGTCTGGAGTCGAAGTTGTTCTGTTATTTTTATCAAAAGCAATCGATTGGTGATCGCGTAGACAGAATGATAGTTCATTCCTCGGAAATTGCTGGCTAGATTGGTATTACTACGCACTGAATTTTTTATGTTGTAGAAAGGAATCAAAATGCCAAACTTAGTTTTAGAGTATTCGAACTCAGTGGAAGAGCGGGTCAATGTACAAGGTTTGCTGGAAGACTTACATAAAGCTGCGTTAGAGAGTGGCCTTTTTGAGTTGGCCTCTGTGAAATCAAGAACGTTAAGATGTCATAACTGGCTAATTGGTGAAGCGGGTGACAGCCTCGATTTTATTCATATCAATTTTGATTTGTTGTCTAGCCGAACGCCTGAACAAAAGCGGGAATTATCAAGAGCTTTAATGGCTGTGCTTCAAGAACAGGCAGGTCATGTACACAGTTTAACGGTTAACATTCGAGATATGGATGTGGACAGCTTTCAAAAAGTGGTGAACAGAACATAAGGCTTGGCCGACGTTGTTCACGACTTGTTGTTTCTTCCCAAATTAACCCGACTCGGCTACTCTGTATTCTTTCTATTTTTGGATAAAAATTGATGTCGACTAAAGAGTTACTGTTTTCGTTTCACGGACGTATCGATCGCAAAACCTATTGGATTTGGAATGTGATTTACTACATTTCGATTATAGGTTTTGGTGCGGGTATCAGTAAGTTGTTTCCTGCGTTTTCTTACCTGTTACTGCCAATATTCTTGTTGGTACTGCTCATTCCTGATTTGGCTATTACGACAAAGAGATGGCATGACCGCGACAAGTCGATCTACTGGTTAGGCTTGAATATTCCTTTGGTGATTGGTCGCATCGCAACGCCGATGACAAGCCCAATGGCGCAAGAGCCTTCAACGCCACAGCTGTTCATTGCTTCGATTTCATTAATTTGTGGGCTTTGGATTTTGATTGAGTGTGGTTTTTTGAAAGGCACATCAGGCCCGAATAAATACGGTCCTGAGCCACAGTGATTTATGAATGTGGGAGTCTGCCTAAGGTGTGACTCTCACATCAGTAGAAATCGTTTCTGTTGAAGGCGACTACGTTGTCTGTTTTAACCGACGTCGCTTTTCCTTGTAATGCTTCTCTGAACTTTGTGACTTGTTTTTGTAGTTCATTCATTAGCACGACGTTGGTGTGATGAGGGTTTTTACAGTTGCGAATCACACGATCAATATGGCTTTGCTGAGCCCATAAGCGTGGTTGCATCATTTCTGATGCGCTTTCTATCATTTCTTTTGCCATCTCGTGGCGAAATTGTTCAAAGCCTTCTGGATCGCTTTCGGCCATCTGAACCAGTTCATCAAATGAGGGTAATACTTGCGTTGTGTGAGTATGTAGAGTTCTCATCTCTTTCTCCAAATCCATATGGATACTCGTGTTCAATACTACAAGCGTACACCACAGAAATCAGAGTAAAGGATGAATCATTGGCCTGTCTCATTTATAAGAGAGAGCGAAAGGGCCGAAATCTAAGCGCGGATTCGGTAAACGCAGCGACGTTGACCGCTAATGATATGCTCGGTACGCTCGACGGTCGTGTCGTCTCCGAGTAAGGACTGGAACACACTCAGTTCCGATTTGCATAAACTAGGGCAACGCGTGGCGGCTTTACAAATCGGGCAGTGATTCTCGATCAAGATAAAGCCGTGCTCATCTTGTTCAAGCTCTGCCATGTAGCCTTCTTTTTCGCGCAGAAAAACCAAAGTTTCCAGTTTGCTTTCTAAAGACTCACATTGATCGAGGTGCTGGCGATAGTTTTGTAAAGTCAGTTTTTCGCGCTCGGAGGTAACTTTGTCGAGGCCATCTTTACCGAAGATGTGTTCCACGGCTTCGATAAATTGGATGGTGAGTTCGCCATGACGATCGGCGAATTGCTCATGTCCCTTCTGGGTTAAAGACCAATGGCGAGTAGGGCGTCCGACTTTGACTTTTACATCGTGAATCGACAGGATGCCTTCATCTTCTAAACCTTGCAGGTGCTGGCGAGCACCCATGGTTGTCATCCCAAGCTCAGAAGAGAGTTGTTTTGCAGTGACAGACCCGTCACGCTTAACGATTTGCAATATCCTATCTACGGTCTTCATATTCCCACCATTTGTATTTCCGTACACATTATGCGCGATAGGCTTAGTAAAGAAAAGTGTTGACTTAACTTGAGTGGGGATTTGGTGAGCCAAAAACAAAAAGGGTCGGCACTTTGCCAACCCTCTGCGATGCTGAACCTAAAAATTACAGAATGATATCGCGAACTTCTGGATCTTTGCGCTCTAAGTAATGGGTCGACTTGATGCGGCGAATGGTACGGCAACGGCCTCGCACGAGTAGCGTCTCTGTTGTCGCAATATTACCTTGGCGAGAAATCCCCTCTAGCAAGTCACCTTTTGTAATGCCTGTTGCTGAGAAGACGACGTTGTCGCTGCGCGCCATGTCTTCCATTTTTAGGACGACGTTGGCTTTTACGCCCATTTCTTCACAACGTTGTAGTTCAGCCGCACCGTAAATACGGTTTTCTTCTGTGTCGCCTTTCACTTCGTGGCGAGGTAGAAGGCGGCCATGCATGTCACCATCAAGTGCGCGAATCACCGCTGCGGATACCACCCCCTCTGGTGCACCGCCAATGCAGTACATGAGGTCCACTTCACTATCTGGCATACACGTTAGGATGGAAGCTGCAACGTCGCCATCTGGCACCGCGAAGACACGCACACCCATCGATTGCATTTCTGCTATCACATCATCGTGGCGAGGTTTTGCTAGAGTGATGACAACCAGAGTGTCCAGCGTTTTATTTAGCGCACCAGCAACGTTTTCTAGGTTTTCTTTCAACGGCTTTTCTAGATCGATCACGCCTTTCGCACCTGGGCCAACAACCAATTTTTCCATGTACATGTCAGGTGCTTTTAAAAAGCTGCCTTTTTCACCCGCGGCAAGCACTGCCAATGCGTTCGATTGACCCATTGCGGTCATGCGTGTGCCTTCAATAGGGTCAACAGCGATATCCACTTCATCGCCACCTAGACCAACTTTCTCACCGATGTATAGCATTGGAGCATCATCGATTTCACCTTCACCAATGACAATTTCACCACTGATGTCTGTTTTGTTCAGTAGAGTGCGCATAACTTCAACAGCAGCGCCATCGGCTGCGTTTTTGTCACCACGGCCAAGCCATTTGTAACCAGCGAGTGCTGCACCTTCAGTTACACGAGAAAATGCCATTGCTAAATCGCGTTTCATGATGTCTCCAAGTAAGCAATAGGGAAGAGGAATTTGCGCGGCGATTCTATCACAACGGCAGTTAAACGTTTGCCTTTTTGCTGAGCTTTTACTTTAACTAAGTTGAATTTGATCAATACTTGGGTGATTTTTGTCGCGGAGATGCGTAAATACCTTGCACAAAAATGCTTCGCCGATAAGAAAAGTCAGCGTTTAGTGAGATTGCGCCGATTTTTTAACCGAATGATGCGAAATATCGAATATAGTGAGTGTTTCTCATCGCGACGCTGAGTAGAATGACCTTATATAGGTAAGCTGCACGCCAATCTCGTGCATCGTCCCAACGGAATAACATAGGTAGGCCAAGATGTCTTTTGAAGTACTAGAACAACTAGAATCTAAAATTCAAACTGCAGTTGACACAATCACTCTTCTTCAGATGGAAGTTGAAGAGCTGAAAGAAGACAAAGTAAAATTAGAAGCAGAAGCAAACGAGCTTCGTTCTCAACGTGAAGATCTAGAGCAAAAAGCTCAGCAAGCTCAGCAAGAGCACGCACAGTGGCAAGAGCGCATTCGTGCACTACTTGGCAAAATGGACGAAGTGGAATAATTCAACTTCTTCATCCAGAATTAAAAACACCCGCTTCGGCGGGTGTTTGTGTATTTGGGTATGAGCCGCGCTTTAGTCAACGAAAAGTGACTGGCTACTGGAAACTACTCTTCGACCGTATCATCTAACTCAAGGTCAATATTAAGTGGCTCTGGAGATAGGATGATGCCAGTGTTGTCGGCGTAGATGTAATCTTCTGGAAGGAAGCTAACGCCGCCGAAGTTTACGGGTACATCTAGCTCACCAATGCCCTGGTTCGCCGCGCCAACAGGAATCGATGCCAAAGCTTGAATGCCGAGGTTCATGTCTTCTAGTTCATCGACTTCACGGACACAACCGTAAACGACAATGCCTTCCCACTCGTTTTCTTCTGCAATCGCAGCTATTTCTGCATCGATGAGCGCTTTACGTAAGGAACCGCCACCGTCAATCAACAACACACGCCCAAGACCATCTTGCTCTAAGGTTTCGCGGATCAGTGAGTTGTCTTCAAAACACTTAATGGTGGTGATTTGCCCGGCAAATGACGCGCGTCCGCCAAAATTACTGAACATTGGTTCAACCACATCGACCTGATCAAGGTAGATATCGCAGAGTGCTGAGGTATTGTATTCCATAGCGTACCTTTCTAAACAGAAACTGGTTGTCTTTGAGTATATCTAGGCATTAAGTCAATGCAATGACAATCCTTTTTTAACTTACCAGAGTTTGAGCTACCACAATTGTTGCAAACAAAACGTTAGTGACTAATGAGCATTTTACGATAACTGGCAGCATTGGAGCGATTTGTGCAGGTTTTTCTGTATCCCAAACGGCCTTACCATGATGAATGACGACATAAACGCTCAACAAGAAGGGTAGGCTCATCCACAGAGGTTTGTCTTGAATTAACAAGTAAGCCGCAAACGCTAAAATAGCACCACCAAGCAAGATAAAGTGGTACTGCTTGGCTTTGTGTTGACCCAAACGGACGGCGACTGTGCGCTTTCCACATTCGCGATCGTTCTCGATATCACGCATGTTGTTGATGTTCAGTACCGCTACCGCGAGTAAACCACAGCCCAGAGCTGGTAAGAATAGAGTGGTGTCTACATGCCCTGTATGCAGAAAGTATGTACCAGATACGCCTAGCAGACCAAAGAACAGGAATACGGAGATATCGCCTAAGCCGACATAACCGTAGGGCTTACTGCCCATCGTGTAAGCAATCGCCGCGATAATGGCAAGAATACCCAAACCGATGAAGGTGATGATGCTTTCTGGCGAGCTCAGCGCGTAAAACACCAAAACCAAGCCTGAGATGGCGGTAAGCACGATATTAAAAATGATCGCCTGTTTCATCTGTTTGGCACTAACGGCACCGGTCTGCATCGCACGCTGTGGACCTAAACGGTTTTCATTGTCGGTGCCTTTTACTGCATCGCCATAGTCGTTGGCTAAGTTCGATAGAATCTGCAATAAGGTTGCCGTAGCAAAGGCCATGATTGCGATGGTCAAAGAGAAATGACCGGCTGAGTATGCAAGTACGCTACCAGTTAAAATAGACACCAGAGCGAGAGGCAATGTTTTAGGGCGAGCGGCTTCAAGCCAGATCTGCAAAGATTGTTTCATGGAAATTTCGTGCTAGTAACCAATGTGCCCAGTATAAGCACAAAGCAGCAGATACGCTATTGACCTAAAACAAGGCAGGCATGACTGTTGGTACGTATCTGAGAATAATCTTTACGCAAATGCCCGGAAAACAAAAAGGCTACCTCTTTCGAGATAGCCTTTAAAATCAAGGTGAAATCTGAGTTTACAGAATAAAGCGGCTTAGATCTTCATCCTCAATTGTATCGCCCAGACGAGCTTGCACGTAGGCTGCGTCAATCACAAACTTAGCACCAGATTGCTCTGCTGCATCGTAAGAGATTTCGTCCATCAGACTTTCCATAACGGTATGCAGACGACGAGCACCGATGTTTTCGGTGGTTTCATTTACTGTCCATGCGGCTTCTGCAATTTGCGTGATACCGTCTTCAGTAAATTCAATGTCTACATCTTCTGTCTTCATCAACGCGATGTATTGCTCAGTCAATGACGCTTTAGGTTCGGTCAGAATGCGTTTGAAGTCGTCACTGCTTAGAGCTTCCAGTTCCACGCGGATTGGTAGACGGCCTTGCAGTTCTGGAATGAGATCAGATGGCTTGGCAACTTGGAATGCACCGGATGCAACAAACAGAATGTGGTCTGTTTTTACCATGCCGTGTTTTGTCGAAACGGTACTGCCTTCAATCAGAGGAAGTAAGTCACGTTGCACACCTTCACGAGACACGTCCGGGCCAGAGCTTTCACCGCGTTTACAAATCTTGTCGATTTCATCAATGAAAACAATACCGTTGTTTTCTACGTTGAAAATCGCGGCTTCTTTTAGCTCTTCTTGGTTTACAAGTTTTGCAGCTTCTTCTTCTGCCAGCGCTTTCATCGCGTCTTTGATTTTCAGCTTACGCTTTTTCTTGGTGTCGCCGGCAAGGTTTTGGAACATACCTTGTAGCTGGTTGGTCATTTCTTCCATACCTGGAGGTGCCATGATCTCCACACCCATTTGAGGCGCTGCTACATCGATTTCAATCTCTTTATCGTCTAGCTGACCTTCACGCAGTTTTTTACGGAAGATTTGGCGAGTGTTTGAGGTGTCTTCTTTCTGCTCGACTTGACCCCAGCTATCGCGTGCTGGTGGCAGTAGTGCATCGAGAATGCGCTCTTCAGCTTGCTCTTCCGCGCGGAATTTTACTTTTTCCATCGCTTGTTGGTGGGTCATCTTCACAGCGACATCAGTCAGGTCACGAATGATGGTTTCAACTTCTTTACCAACGTAACCCACCTCGGTGAACTTTGTTGCTTCGACTTTGATGAATGGCGCATTGGCTAGTTTAGCAAGACGACGAGCGATCTCTGTCTTACCAACACCAGTTGGACCAATCATCAGAATGTTCTTCGGTGTGACTTCGGCGCGCAAGCTTTCTTCTAGCTGCATGCGACGCCAGCGGTTACGAAGGGCAATCGCAACCGAACGTTTTGCTTTGTCTTGACCAATGATGTGACGGTTCAGTTCATGAACGATTTCGCGAGGGGTCATTTCAGACATATTCTTTCCTTACTTCGTTACGATTACGCGGCTGGGGTTTCAGGCTCTGCAGTTGAGTCTAGCTCTTCTACGGTGTGGTGATGGTTGGTGAATACACAGATATCACCAGCGATGTTCAGTGCCTTTTCCGCGATTTCACGTGCATCTAAGTCAGTATTTTCTAAAAGTGCAGTTGCGGCTGCTTGTGCGTATGCACCACCAGAACCAATTGCAATCAAATCATTTTCTGGCTGAACGACATCGCCGTTACCAGTGATGATGAGTGATGCTGTTTCGTCTGCAACAGCAAGCAACGCTTCTAATTTGCGAAGAGCTCGGTCGCTGCGCCAGTCTTTTGCCAGTTCTACTGCTGCTTTCGTCAGGTGGCCCTGGTGCATTTGTAGTTTGCTTTCAAAGCGTTCAAATAGGGTGAAGGCGTCCGCTGTACCGCCAGCAAAGCCAGCAAGCACTTTATTGTTGTATAGGCGGCGAACTTTGCGCGCGTTACCTTTCATGACGGTATTGCCTAGAGATACTTGGCCATCACCCGCGATGACGACTTTGTTATTTCGACGTACAGATACAATGGTAGTCACAGTCGACCTCTTAATTATTTCTCTTTGGATTTAATTCAGTATATGGGGGAGAGGAACTTGGGATTCAAGGGGAGGGCGTTTTTCACATTTGCTAACGCTGATGATGCCAATAACACGCGAGGAATAAAAAAGACCAACAGCGAATGCGGTTGGTCTTTGTGAGATTAGAAGTTTTCTTTCCAAATTGCGCACGGTTCGATTTTCGCGCGTTGCAACTTGTGGCGATCTTTCTCTGCATCGCGTTTGAACTTGTACGGGCCAAGTACAACACGATACCAAGAGCTGCCTTCTTTCTTACGAATTTTGCTCGAAAGACCTTGGAAAGCAATAGCCAGCTTTCGCTCTTCGGCCTGCGCTTGGGTTTTGTAAGCGCCACACTGCATTACGTATGGGATTTTAGATACTTCGATTTCTTTAGCGACGACTTCCACTTCTCGCTTGGGTAAAGATTCGACGTATTCCCACTTCTCTTCAGGTGGTGGTGGCAAATCCTTTTTCGGCTTTGGCTTACTGACGGTCGTGGTAGGTTGTTGCACCACGGGTGGTTTCGGTTCTGGATCGTTACTTAATAAATACAGACCATAACCAAAACCGCCCACAAGCAAGATTGCAAGTAGACCACTACGCCAAGGTTTTCTTTTGGGAGGTTGTTTTTTTGTCGACTTTTTTGGAGCGCCTCGCCCCCGTCTCACATAATCTCTGTTTGCCACGGTTACTTCTGGTCATCAAGGATTCTTCCAAATATGTTAATCCAGAACGGGTCGAGAAAACACCCTATTGATGTAATCTTGATAGCTACGTATCAGATAGAGAAGACAAAAAGCGGCACCAATGGGCACCGCTTATCGTTAGTTTACATGATAGGTCGCGTTGGACTACCGAGCGCTTAGGCGCGTTGCGGTGGCGCTGCGCTACCACGGACAACAAGCTTAGTTTCTAGTAAGCGTGAACCTGAATGAACGTCATGGCCTTTAAGGAGTTCGAGCATCATAAGCATCGCTTGGCGGCCAATTTCATAACGAGGTTGAGAAATGGTTGTTAACGGTGGATCGCAGTATTGAGCAAAGTTGATATCATCGAAACCAACCACTGACAGATCTTGCGGAACGCGCAGACCGAGTCGTTTCGCTTCTTGGATTGCGCCGATTGCCATGGTGTCACAGTGGCAGAAAATCGCAGTTGGTGGCTCTGGAAGTTCTAGCAACTTACGTACAGCTTTCGCGCCGCCGTCAAAAGAAAACTCAGTGATAACGCTGTATTGTGGGTCTTTACTGATCCCCGCGCGACGCAAGGCTTGTTGATAACCTTGCTGGCGGAACTGACACAACACCGCTGTGTCTGGCCCTGAAATTTGTGCTATGCGTTTATGGCCAAGCTGAGTTAGGTAATTGACCGCTTCAAAAGCAGACGTTAGGTTGTCAATGTGCACGGTTGGTAATTCTAGCTCTGGCGCAAACTCACAAGCCATGACCATTGGTGGCAGGTTTTTCTGTTCTGGCTTGCTGACATCAAATGGCAGGTCGGTGCCAAGCAGTAACATGCCATCGGCTTGTTTGGTGAACACTAGATTCACAAATGAGCTTTCACGCTTTTTCTGCTGGCCGCTGTCACCGAGCAGTACGAGGTAGCCATGTTCCATAGCGGCGTCTTCGATACCACGAATGATTTCAGAAAAGTAAGGATCACAGATGTCAGGAACGATGGTAACAATCGTTTTTGATTCGTTTCTACGTAGATTACGCGCTAATGAATTTGGAGAATAGCCCGCTTCAAGCACGGCATCTTCGACTCTTTTTCTTGTTGAAGAAGAGACTTTTTCTGGATTCATTAATGCTCGAGATACCGTAGCTGTCGACACTCCCGCAAGCTGGGCAACATCCTTCATTGTCGCCATAGTGTTTAACCTCTCAAATTTTTGCCAAGATGACGTTATTCCCTGTCAGAAGTCGTAGGTTTTTATCACTGGTAATCAGTGCCTATCTAATCACGTTGTTAGTGGTTATTTTTAGGGAGTAGGCGATAAAGCATCGCTTGGCTACTGCTTCAAATTTTGGGAATAGTCATTGTTTTAATCTAAGCCTATGGGGTAAACCCACTTTAGACTTTGCTAATTTGGATAGTCTATTCATTTCTATCGGGAAAGTTACGGTCTGTTTAACAAAAATTGCAATCTCGATGTGAGTCTCATCACATTAAAAGGTAATTCATTACATAGTTAAACGTTTGCTAGCTGAGATCTTGTGGTTCTATGTCTAAATTCCAGCGAACTTTTTTGGCATTAGGCAACAACTCAATAGCAGGTTTGGCACTGGTTAATAACTTTTGCATTAATGAACGGTGCAGGGTTTGGAGTAACAGCTGCCAACGGTATTTGCCTGCGCGTTTGGCGAGAGGCGATGGTGTTGGACCAAGCACCATGCAGGTGTCGTCAAACAAAGGGTGAGATTCTAAGGTAAAGCGAACTTGGCGCAGAAAATCTTCTACGATCTCGCTCTGATTCGCTTCGGCTTTAAATAGAGTCAGGAAACTGTACGGTGGCAACTGCGCCAGTTTACGTTCCTCTAATGCCGTCATAGCGAAGTGTCGGTAGTCTTTTTCCAATAAGGCTTGCAACAAACTGTGCTCAGGATGGTGAGTCTGTAAAACCACTTCCCCCGGCTTACTTGCTCGTCCGGCTCGCCCTGCGACTTGAATGAATAACTGCGCTAATCTTTCGGAGGCGCGAAAGTCGCTACTATATAGGGAGCCATCAACATCTAGCAAGGCGACGAGCGTTACATTGGGGAAATGGTGTCCCTTAGCTAGCATTTGAGTGCCAATTAAAATTTGATATTCACCCTTGCGGATGGAGTCCAACGCGTCTTCTAAGCTACCTTTGCGGCGCGTGCTATCCCTGTCGATACGGATAGCTTTGTATTCGGGGAACAGTTGTGCCAATTGTTGTTCTAACTGTTCGGTACCGACACCAACGGTAACCAGTTGAGTTGAACCACAGCCCTGACACTGATGAATTACTGGTTGCTGCGAGCCACAATGGTGGCAGCGAATCTCATTGCTGTATTGGTGGAAGGTGTAATAAGCATCACAACGTTTGCATTCGGCAATCCAACCACATTCATGACACATGAGAGCAGGGGAGAAACCACGACGGTTAAGAAACAGCATCACCTGATTGCCTGCTTTAAGGTGTTTGCGCATTTCCGCAATCAATGGGGCAGATAAACCACTTTCTAAATACTGACCTTTGACGTCGAGCACTTTATTAGTAGTAGGAACCGCAGAGCCTGCGCGTTGGGTCAGGGTTAAATGGTGATACTTGCCTGACAAGGCATTGTGCAATGTCTCCAGTGCAGGTGTGGCTGAGCCCAGAACAATCGGAACTTGTTCTTTATGAGCGCGCATTACAGCAACATCGCGTGCATGATAACGCAAGCTATCTTGCTGTTTGTAAGAGGTGTCATGTTCCTCGTCCACAATGATAATCCCGAGATCAGCAAAAGGCGCGAGTAGGGCAGAGCGTGTGCCGATAATGATTCCGGCCGCTTTGTCGCGTGCAGAAAGCCACGCATTCAGACGCTCCGTCTCGTTTAATCCGGAGTGGATAACGTCAACTGGCACATTAAAACGGCGTTTAAAGCGGTTGATGGTTTGCGGTGTTAAGCCAATCTCTGGTACTAAAACCAAAGCTTGTTTACCTTTCTCTAAGACCGGCTTGATCAGGTTAAGGTACACTTCTGTCTTACCTGAGCCCGTGACGCCCTCTAATAAATAGCAAGCAAAACCTGTTTGGCTATTTACACTCGCAATAGCCAGCGCTTGTTCGTGGTTGAGCTTTGGCTTCTCGACGTCGCATTCAACGTGCTGTCCCCACTGGGTGATTACAGGCTTCTTCTCGATACGTTCAATCCAGCCTTTCTCTTCTAAAGACTTTAGTACTGTTGAGGCTATCTCTTGGTCGACAAATTCCTGGTGAGGCAAAGCGCCGTTAACCAACATTTGCAAGACCTTCTGTTGTTTGACCGCTCGACGATCAAGCCCTTGCATCAGCTTGTCTTTACCGGATTCGGTAATTTGCCACTCTTGTAGCGTCGCAAAATCTGCAGGCTTTCCTTTACGCAGAGCTGCTGGCATCGCATTGTGTAGCGTATCTCCAAGTGGGTATTGGTAGAACTGGCTGCACCAAGTCAGCAACGAATAAAGCTTTTCAGACCATACCGGCTGAGAATCAAGAACTGCTTTGATTGGCTTGAGTTGATCTTGGGGAAAGTCCGAGTGATTAACCATCGCGGTGACGATGCCAACTAACGTTTGACGTCCAAAAGGTACGGATACGCGCCCGCCAATGATAGGAAACAGGTATCCTGGGATGGCATAGTCAAATTGTTTGTCGAGAGGTACGGGCAGTGCCACTCTAGCAATGGATGGACGCATAGATTCGTAGCTATATAAAAGAAGAAAGGACTGTAGAGTTTATTAAAATCGCCCCAGGAATACGAGTCAACCTACAGAGTGTGTTCGGAAATATACTAATATCACCGGATTGGTGAAAAAAGTGGCGAAAAAATTGCCATACGTATTGATCCTATCTAGGGGATTCATTACTATATCGCGCCTTGAGATATGGCTTCAGCAATTGGTTGGTGCGGTATCCCATTTTATTATTAATTGCGTGTGGTGTGCGGCTTAGATTCGTATAGCGACACGGCCTACTATTGAGGTTATCCCATGAAAGCTGGTATCCACCCAGAATACAAAGCAGTAAACGCTACTTGTTCTTGCGGCAACTCTTTCGAGTTCAACTCTACTCTAGGTAAAGAGTCTATCCACCTAGACGTATGTGACAAGTGTCACCCATTCTACACTGGTAAGCAACGTATCGTTGATACAGGCGGCCGTGTTGATCGCTTCAACAAGCGTTTCGGTGCACTATCAAGCGGTAAGAAATAATAGCAACTGCTATTACGATTACAGTTTAGAAAAGGACGCTTCGGCGTCCTTTTTGTTTATGGCCCATTTTGCAGGTGACCATAAAACAGCAAGTTAAAAATAGTTTCGATTATTTTTCATTCAGCCCTTGCAACCTAAAGTGTGATCTGTATAATACGTCGCACTGGTTAAGCCAGTTGTGAACCAATGAGCAGTGAGGAGCTAACTTCCTTCTAGGACTGTTAGGTAATGTAGACTCAGCTTATGTTCGCGGTTAATACAATTAGCTATCTTTTCTTCGGAAAAACTATCCCCAAAGGTGACTTTGGCACGTAGGGATTGTTAATCGAAAATTAACTGACAATGCGTCCTAATCTTGGATGCTACGGTTTCACATAAATCAATCGGCATTCTCTCGTCTTGACGAGTTTGAGTGGCGATATTGTTTGTGTAATTTTTAAAATTGGAGCTCTGTCTCATGCAGAACCAACGTATCCGTATCCGCCTAAAAGCTTTCGATTACAAACTAATCGATGCTTCTACAGCGGAAATCGTTGAAACAGCTAAGCGCACTGGCGCACAGGTTCGTGGTCCAATCCCACTACCAACTCGTAAAGAGCGTTTCACAGTTCTTATCTCTCCACACGTTAACAAGAAAGCACGTGACCAGTACGAAATCCGTACTCACAAGCGTCTAATCGACATCGTTGAGCCAACAGACAAAACTGTTGATGCTCTAATGCGTCTAGACCTTGCTGCGGGCGTTGACGTTCAAATTAGCCTAGGTTAAGGGAGATTAGAAGTATGATTGGTCTAATCGGTCGTAAAGTGGGCATGACCCGCGTATTTACTGAAGAAGGCGTTTCTATCCCAGTAACTGTTGTTGAAGTTGAAGCTAACCGTGTTTCTCAAGTGAAAACTCTTGAAACTGATGGCTACGCTGCAATTCAGGTTACAGCTGGTTCTAAGAAAGCTAACCGCGTAAACAAAGCTGAAGCAGGTCACTTTGCTAAAGCTGGCGTTGAAGCTGGTCGCGGTCTTTGGGAATTCCGTTTAGAAAACGGCGAAGAGTTCGAAGTTGGTGCTGAACTAACTGTTGAACTATTCAACGAAACTAAGAAAGTAGACGTTACTGGTACATCTAAGGGTAAAGGTTTCCAAGGCGCTGTTAAGCGTTGGAACTTCCGTACTCAAGATATGACTCACGGTAACTCATTGTCTCACCGTGCTCCTGGTTCTATCGGTCAATGTCAGACTCCAGGTCGCGTATTTAAAGGCAAGAAAATGGCAGGTCACATGGGTGCTGAGCGTGTAACGACTCAAAACCTAGAGATCGTACGTGTTGACGCTGAGCGCAACCTGCTTCTTATTAAAGGTGCAGTCCCAGGCGCAACTGGCGGCAACGTGATCGTTAAACCAGCTGTTAAAGCATAACGTCTCAGGAGTAAGTAATGGAACTAATGGTTAAAGGTGCTGATGCACTAACTGTTTCCGAAACTACTTTCGGACGTGAGTTTAACGAAGCTCTTGTACACCAAGTAGTTGTTGCGTACGCAGCAGGTGCTCGTCAAGGTACACGTGCTCAAAAAACACGTTCAGAAGTATCTGGCGGTGGCGCTAAGCCATGGCGTCAAAAAGGTACTGGTCGCGCTCGCGCTGGTACAATTCGTAGCCCAATCTGGCGTACAGGTGGTGTTACTTTTGCTGCGAAACCACAAGATCACAGCCAAAAAGTAAACAAAAAAATGTACCGCGGTGCTATGAAGAGCATTCTTTCTGAGCTTGTTCGTCAAGAGCGTCTAATCGTTGTTGATAACTTCTCAGTTGAAGCACCAAAGACTAAAGAGCTAGTTGCTAAGCTGAAAGAGCTTGAGCTAACTGACGCTCTAATCGTGACTAGCGAAGTAGATGAGAATCTATTCCTAGCTGCTCGTAACCTATACAAAGTTGACGCACGTGATGTTGCTGGTATCGATCCAGTATCTCTAATCGCGTTTGACAAAGTTGTAATGACTGCAGAAGCAGTTAAGCAAGTAGAGGAAATGCTAGCATGATCACTGAAGAGCGTATCCTAAAAGTTCTACGTGCACCGCACATCTCTGAAAAAGCAACTATGGCAGCTGAGAAAGCGAACACTATCGTTTTCAAAGTAGCTAAAGATGCAACTAAAAAAGAGATCAAAGCAGCTGTAGAAAAGCTATTTGAAGTTGAAGTTAAGTCTGTAAATACTCTTATCACTAAGGGTAAGACCAAACGTCAAGGTCTACGCCAAGGTCGCCGCAGCGACGTTAAGAAAGCGTACGTTACTTTGAAAGAAGGTCAAGATCTTGACTTTGTTGGCGGCGCGGAATAACAGGAGTAGTTAAAAATGGCTATTGTTAAATGTAAGCCGACTTCCCCTGGTCGTCGTCACGTTGTTAAAGTTGTTAACGCTGACCTACACAAGGGCAAGCCTTACGCACCTCTTCTAGAGAAAAACTCTAAGAATGGCGGTCGTAACAACAACGGTCGTATCACAGTACGTCACATCGGCGGTGGTCACAAGCATCACTACCGTGTAATTGACTTCAAACGTACTAAAGACGGTATCCCAGCGACAGTTGAGCGTCTAGAATACGATCCAAACCGTAGCGCAAACATTGCTCTAGTTCTTTACAAAGACGGTGAGCGTCGCTACATCCTAGCACCTAAAGGTGTTGTAGCTGGTGATGTTATTCAGTCTGGTGTTGATGCACCAATCAAAGCTGGTAACACTCTACCAATGCGTAACATCCCAGTAGGTTCAACTGTACACAATGTTGAACTTAAACCTGGTAAAGGTGGTCAGCTAGCTCGTTCGGCTGGTGCTTACGCTCAAATCGTTGCTCGCGACGGTGCGTACGTAACTATCCGTCTACGTTCTGGCGAAATGCGCAAAGTTCTTTCTGAAGGCCGTGCAACAATCGGTGAAGTTGGTAACTCTGAGCACATGCTACGCGAACTTGGTAAAGCTGGTGCTTCACGCTGGCGCGGCGTACGTCCAACCGTACGTGGTGTAGTAATGAACCCGGTTGATCACCCACACGGTGGTGGTGAAGGTCGTACTTCTGGTGGCCGTCATCCAGTATCTCCTTGGGGTATGCCAACTAAAGGCTTCAAGACTCGTAAGAACAAACGCACTGACAAGTACATCGTACGTCGTCGTAACAAGTAATCTATATAAAGAGGAATCGCCATGCCACGTTCTCTCAAGAAAGGTCCTTTTATTGACCTACACTTGCTGAAGAAGGTAGAGAAAGCGGTGGAAAGCGGAGACAAAAAGCCTATTAAGACTTGGTCCCGTCGTTCAATGATCATCCCTACGATGATCGGTTTGACCATCGCTGTCCATAATGGTCGTCAGCACGTACCAGTATTTGTAACTGATGAAATGATCGGTCACAAACTGGGTGAATTCGCACCAACACGTACTTACCGCGGTCACGCTGCGGATAAGAAAGCTAAGAAGCGCTAAGGAGTAGATAATGGAAGCAATTGCTAAACATAACTTTGCTCGCATTTCGCCTCAGAAAGCTCGCTTAGTTGCGGATCTAATCCGTGGTAAATCTGTTGACCAAGCTCTAGAAATCCTAACGTTCAGCAACAAAAAAGCTGCTGCACTAGTTAAGAAAGTTCTAGAGTCTGCTATCGCTAACGCGGAGCACAACGAAGGTGCAGATATTGACGATCTGAATGTCGCAAAAATCTTTGTAGATGAAGGCCCAACCATGAAGCGTATTATGCCTCGTGCTAAAGGTCGTGCGGATCGTATCTTGAAGCGTTCAAGCCACATCACTGTTGTTGTAGCAGATCGCTAGAGACTAGGAGAGTAAGCAATGGGTCAAAAAGTACATCCAAATGGTATTCGTCTAGGCATCGTTAAGCCTTGGAATGCTACATGGTTTGCTAACACCAAAGATTTCGCTGACAACCTAGACGGCGACTTCAAGGTACGTCAGTTCCTTACAAGTGAACTGAAAAAAGCGTCTCTATCACGTATCGTTATCGAGCGCCCTGCTAAGAGCATCCGTGTGACTATTCACACTGCTCGTCCAGGCGTTGTTATCGGTAAGAAAGGTGAAGACGTTGAGAAGCTACGCGCAGCTGTAGCTAAAATTGCAGGTGTACCAGCGCAAATTAACATCGCTGAAGTACGTAAGCCTGAACTAGATGCGCAACTTGTTGGTGACAGCATCGCGTCTCAGCTAGAGCGTCGTGTTATGTTCCGTCGTGCTATGAAGCGCGCAGTACAAAACGCAATGCGTCTAGGCGCTAAAGGTATCAAAGTGGAAGTAAGCGGTCGTCTAGGCGGCGCTGAAATCGCACGTTCAGAGTGGTACCGTGAAGGCCGTGTGCCTCTACACACTCTACGTGCTGACATTGATTACGCAACTTCTTCGGCTCACACTCAATACGGTGTGATCGGCATTAAAACTTGGATCTTCAAAGGTGAAATCCTAGGTGGTATGCCAGCAGCTAACGCTGTAGAGCCTAAAGGCGACAAGCCTAAGAAGCAGCGTAAAGGCCGTAAGTAAGGAGTCGACAGATGCTACAACCTAAACGTACTAAGTTCCGTAAGGTTCAGACTGGTCGTAACCGTGGTCTAGCTAAAGGTACTGATGTAAGCTTCGGCGAATTCGGTCTTAAAGCTGTTGGCCGTGGTCGTCTAACTGCTCGTCAAATCGAAGCGGCACGTCGTGCAATGACACGTCACGTTAAGCGTCAAGGTAAAATCTGGATCCGTGTGTTCCCAGACAAACCAATCACAGAAAAACCACTAGAAGTTCGTCAAGGTAAGGGTAAAGGTAACGTTGAGTACTGGGTAGCCCAAATCCAACCTGGTAAGGTTATGTACGAAATGGGTGGTGTACCTGAAGAATTGGCACGTGAAGCGTTCCGTCTAGCGGCACGTAAACTGCCTTTCAAAACTACATTTGTAACTAAGCAGGTGATGTGATGAAAGCACAAGATCTACGCGAGAAAAGCGTTGAAGAGCTTAACGCTGAGCTAATGAATTTGCTACGTGAACAGTTCAACTTGCGCATGCAAGCTGCAACTGGTCAACTACAGCAAACTCATACTCTGAAAGCTGTACGCCGTGATATCGCACGTGTGAAAACTGTTTTGACTGAGAAGGCAGGCGCATAATGAGCGAAGTAAAACGTACTCAACAAGGTCGTGTTGTTAGCGACAAGATGGACAAGTCTATCACTGTTGCAATCGAACGTTTCGTAAAACACCCAATTTACGGTAAGTTCGTTAAACGTACGACTAAAGTACACGCACATGACGAAAACAACGAGTGTGGCATTGGCGACACTGTTGAAATCGCAGAGTGTCGTCCACTGTCTAAGACTAAGTCTTGGACTTTGGTGAAAGTTGTAGAAAAGGCGAAGATGTAATCTTCACTCTTCTATGATAAGAAACGGCTCCAAAAATATTTTTGGAGCCGTTTATTTTTTGACTACCCAATCACAGAAAAGGGTGGTACAATTCGCGTCCCTTATAAAGAGGCAGCCCGACCCGTGATGGGTCTAGTTATTAATATTTAGCGGAGCACTAACATGATCCAAATGCAAAGTATGCTGGACGCAGCTGATAACTCAGGCGCACGCAGCGTAATGTGTATTAAGGTTCTGGGTGGCTCACACCGCCGTTATGCACATATCGGTGACGTCATCAAAGTTACTGTTAAGGAAGCAATTCCTCGCGGTAAAGTTAAAAAAGGTGACGTTATGAAGGCGGTTGTAGTGCGCACCCGTAAAGGCGTACGTCGTCCTGACGGTTCTGTCATTCGCTTCGACCGAAATGCTTGCGTACTGTTGAATAACACTACTGAGCAACCAATCGGTACACGTATCTTTGGTCCTGTGACACGCGAACTTCGTGGCGATAAGTTCATGAAGATCGTTTCACTGGCTCCAGAAGTTCTGTAAGGAGCACGTAGAAATGGCAGCTAAAATCCGTCGTAATGACGAAGTAATCGTTCTTGCTGGTAAAGACAAAGGCAAGAAAGGTAAAGTAACTAAGGTCCTAGCAACTGGTAAAGTTATCGTTGAAGGTATCAACCTTGTTAAGAAACACCAGAAACCTGTTCCTGCACTAGGTATCCAAGGCGGTATCGTAGAGCAAGAAGCAGCAATCGATGTTTCTAACGTGGCTATCTTTAATGCAGCTACTGGTAAAGCTGACCGTATCGGTTTCCGTTTTGAAGACGGCAAAAAAGTTCGTTTCTTCAAGTCTAACGGCGAAACCGTTTCTAACTAATAGAAGTAATTTGGAGTTCTACTATGGCGAAACTGCATGATTACTACAAGTCGTCTGTAGTCGCTGAACTGACCAAACAGTTCAGTTACACAAGCGTCATGCAAGTCCCTAGAATCGAGAAAATCACCCTAAACATGGGTGTTGGTGAAGCAATCAACGATAAGAAACTGCTAGAAAACGCAGCATCTGATATGGCAACGATCTCTGGTCAAAAGCCACTTATCACTAAAGCGCGTAAATCTGTTGCAGGTTTCAAAATCCGTGAAGGCTACCCTATCGGTTGTAAAGTAACCTTGCGTGGCGAACGTATGTGGGATTTTCTTGAGCGTTTGATTAACATCGCTCTTCCACGTGTACGTGACTTCCGTGGTGTTAGCGCTAAGTCTTTTGACGGTCGCGGTAACTACAGCATGGGCGTTCGCGAGCAAATCATCTTCCCGGAAATCGACTTTGATAAAGTTGATCGTGTACGCGGTCTAGACATCACTATTACGACGTCTGCTGGTACTGATGAGGAAGGCCGTGCTCTGCTGGCTGCCTTTAACTTCCCATTCCGTAAGTAAGGTGAAGGGTTACTGTTATGGCTAAACAATCAATGAAAGCACGTGAAGCTAAACGTGCAAAGCTAGTAGCTAAGTTCGCTGAAAAGCGTGCAGCGCTAAAAGCTATCATCAGCGATGTAAACGCATCTGAAGAAGATCGTTGGAACGCAGTTCTTACACTGCAATCTCTTCCACGTGATTCAAGTGCATCACGTCAGCGCAACCGTTGTAACCAAACTGGTCGTCCACACGGTTACCTACGTAAGTTCGGTCTAAGCCGTATTAAGGTTCGTGAAGCTTGCATGAAAGGCGAGATTCCGGGTCTTCGTAAGGCTAGCTGGTAATTGCCACTTAATCATTTGGAGTAAATCATATGAGCATGCAAGATCCGATTTCGGATATGCTGACCCGCGTTCGTAACGGTCAGGCAGCAAACAAAGTTGCTGTTAAAATGCCTTCTTCAAAGCTTAAAGTTGCAATTGCTGCACTACTAAAAGCTGAAGGTTACATCGTTGACTTCGCTGTTGAAGGCGAAGCAAAACCTGAGCTAGAAGTAACTCTTAAGTACTTCCAAGCTAAACCAGTAATCGAGCAACTTAAACGTGTTTCTCGTCCAGGTCTACGTGTTTACAAGAAGAAAGATGAACTTCCTTCTGTAATGGGTGGTCTTGGTATTGCTATCGTTTCTACTTCCAAGGGTCTTATGTCAGACCGCGCTGCACGTAAAGCAGGTCTTGGTGGTGAAATCATCTGCTACGTAGCTTAATAGGAGTAGAATATGTCTCGTGTTGCTAAAGCACCTGTCGCTATTCCAGCTGGCGTAGAGGTGAAACTAAACGGCCAAGAAATCACTGTAAAAGGTGCTAAAGGCGAACTAACTCGCGTACTAAACGACGCTGTAGTTATCGCTCAGGAAGAAAACAACCTAACTTTCGGTCCTAAAGAAGGTGTTGCTAACGCTTGGGCACAAGCAGGTACTGCTCGTGCACTAGTTAACAACATGGTTGTTGGTGTTACTGAAGGCTTTACTAAGAAGCTAACTCTTAAAGGTGTTGGTTACCGTGCTGCTATCAAAGGCAACGCTGTAGGTCTAACACTAGGCTTCTCACACCCAGTTGAGCACGAGTTGCCAGCGGGTATCAAAGCTGAATGTCCAAGCCAAACTGAAATCGTGATTACTGGTTGTGACAAACAACTAGTTGGTCAAGTTGCGGCTGACATTCGTTCTTACCGTCAACCTGAGCCTTACAAAGGTAAAGGTGTTCGTTACGCAGATGAAAATGTGCGTACTAAAGAAGCTAAGAAGAAGTAAGGTAACACTATGGATAAGAAAGCATCTCGCATCCGTCGTGCTACACGCGCACGTCGTAAGATTGCAGAACTGGGTGCGACTCGCCTAGTTGTACACCGTACTCCTCGTCACGTGTACGCACAGGTTATCGCGGCTAACGGCTCTGAGGTTATCGCAGCAGCTTCTACTGTAGAAAAAGCGATCCGTGAGCAAGTGAAATACACTGGTAACGTTGATGCAGCTAAAGCAGTAGGTAAAGCTGTTGCAGAACGCGCTCTTGAAAAAGGCGTAACTGCAGTTGCATTTGATCGTTCTGGTTTCCAATACCACGGTCGAGTAGCGGCGCTAGCAGAATCTGCTCGCGAAGCTGGTCTGAAATTCTAAGGTAGGGTTGGAAGATGGCTAAAGAACAACAAGTTCAAGCGAATGATTTGCAAGAAAAGCTAATCGCAGTTAACCGTGTTTCTAAAACGGTTAAAGGCGGTCGAATCATGAGCTTCACTGCACTAACAGTAGTTGGT
Source organism: Vibrio sp. GLN_1 (assembly GCF_043106015.1). Lineage (NCBI taxonomy): Bacteria > Pseudomonadati > Pseudomonadota > Gammaproteobacteria > Vibrionales > Vibrionaceae > Vibrio > Vibrio sp. GLN_1. The sequence goes on along the minus strand of NZ_JBICMD010000017.1, from coordinate 293,270 downwards.
GACGGTAATGGTCGTGTAGGTTTCGGTTACGGCAAAGCTCGTGAAGTACCTGCAGCGATCCAAAAAGCAATGGAAAAAGCGCGTCGTAACATGACTACGATCGCTCTAAACGAAGGCACTCTTCACCACCCAGTGAAAGGTCGCCACTCGGGCTCTAAAGTTTACATGCAGCCTGCAGCAGAAGGTACTGGTGTTATCGCAGGTGGTGCGATGCGTGCAGTACTAGAAGTTGCTGGTGTACACAACGTACTATCTAAAGCATACGGTTCAACGAACCCTATCAACATCGTTCGTGCAACGATCGATGCACTAGGTAGCATGAAGTCGCCAGAAATGGTTGCTGCTAAACGTGGTCTAACTGTTGAAGCTATTTCGGAGTAAGAACACCATGGCAACTATTAAAGTAACTCAAACTAAAAGCTCAATTGGCCGCCTACCAAAGCACAAAGCTACTTTGCGTGGTCTAGGTCTTCGTAAAATCAACCACACAGTAGAACTTGAAGATACTCCGTGCGTACGCGGTATGATCAACAAGGTTTACTACATGGTTAAAGTTGAGGAGTAATCAGAATGCGTTTGAATACTCTTGCACCGGCTGCTGGCTCTAAACATGCTCCTAAGCGTGTAGGCCGTGGTATCGGTTCTGGCCTAGGTAAAACTGGTGGCCGTGGTCACAAAGGTCAAAAATCACGTTCTGGCGGTAAAGTTCGTCCAGGTTTCGAAGGCGGTCAGATGCCTCTGAAACAACGTCTACCAAAATTCGGTTTCACTTCTCGTAAGAGCCTAGTGTCTGCTGAAGTTCGTCTAGCTGAGCTAGCGAAAGTTTCTGGTGACGTGGTTGATCTAAACAGCCTTAAAGCTGCTAACATCATCACTAAGAACATCGAATTCGTTAAAGTTGTTCTTTCTGGTGAAATTAACAAAGCAGTGACTGTTAAAGGTCTACGTGTGACTAAAGGCGCTAAAGCTGCAATCGAAGCTGCAGGCGGTAAAATCGAGGAATAATCTCGAGGAACGAGGTACAGATGGCTAAGAAACCAGGACAAGATTTTCGTAGTGCTCAGAGCGGCTTAAGTGAACTAAAGTCGCGCTTGTTATTCGTAATTGGTGCACTTTTAGTATTCCGAGCCGGCTCTTTTGTGCCGATTCCTGGTATTGACGCTGCTGTACTTGCCGATTTGTTCGAACAGCAAAAAGGTACCATCGTTGAAATGTTTAACATGTTCTCCGGTGGTGCTCTTGAGCGTGCATCTATATTAGCATTGGGCATCATGCCGTATATTTCGGCATCTATTGTTGTCCAATTGCTAACTGTAGTTCATCCAGCGTTAGCTGAACTCAAAAAAGAGGGTGAAGCAGGCCGTCGTAAGATCAGCCAATACACACGCTACGGCACGCTTGTACTTGCAACCTTCCAGGCTATAGGTATCGCAACAGGCTTACCAAACATGGTCGACAATCTGGTTGTTATCAACCAAACCATGTTTACGCTAATTGCTACCGTAAGTTTAGTAACCGGCACCATGTTCCTAATGTGGTTAGGTGAACAAATTACAGAGCGTGGAATTGGTAACGGTATTTCGTTACTAATTTTTGCAGGTATTGTTGCTGGATTGCCTTCTGCAATCGGTCAAACAATCGAGCAAGCGCGTCAAGGTGAATTGCATGTACTTCTTCTGTTGCTAATCGCGGTATTAGCTTTTGCAGTAATTTACTTCGTTGTTTTCATGGAACGTGGTCAGCGTCGAATCGTCGTTAACTACGCGAAGCGTCAACAAGGTCGTAAAGTATTTGCTGCACAAAGTTCTCACTTGCCACTTAAAATTAATATGGCAGGTGTTATTCCAGCGATTTTCGCATCAAGCATTATCCTGTTCCCAGGAACACTGGCTCAGTGGTTTGGTCAGAATGGTGAGAGCAGCGCGTTCGGTTGGTTAACTGACGTGTCTTTGGCTCTTAGCCCAGGTCAGCCATTGTATGTAATGCTATATGCAGCAGCAATTATCTTCTTCTGTTTCTTCTACACGGCGTTGGTTTTCAACCCGCGTGAAACAGCAGATAACTTGAAGAAGTCTGGTGCATTCGTACCCGGTATCCGCCCAGGTGAGCAGACAGCGAAGTACATCGATAAAGTAATGACACGTCTTACCCTTGCTGGTGCACTGTACATTACCTTTATCTGTCTGATTCCCGAGTTCATGATGGTCGCGTGGAACGTACGTTTCTACTTCGGCGGTACATCACTACTAATCGTAGTTGTTGTAATTATGGACTTTATGGCACAGGTACAGACTCATCTGATGTCTCAACAGTATGATTCTGTGTTGAAGAAAGCGAATCTGAAAGGCTACGGCCGTTAATCCGGCGGTAGACTCAGTTTCATTTACGGAGTTTAGCAATGAAAGTTCGTGCTTCCGTTAAAAAAATCTGCCGTAACTGTAAAGTAATCAAGCGTAACGGTGTCGTTCGCGTGATTTGCAGTGAGCCAAAGCACAAACAGCGCCAAGGCTAATTAGCAGAAATTTTTACTTGAAAATGAAGGTTGGGTCGAGTATATTCCTCGGCCTACCTTTTGCGTGCAAAAGAAGTAGTATTCCGCAGCGTATCCATAACGGGCTTTGCTGCGGCTAATTCTTTTATAGAAACACTTAGGAGTGAATAATGGCCCGTATAGCAGGCATTAACATTCCTGATCAGAAACACGCTGTAATCGCTCTAACGGCGATCTACGGCATCGGTAAAACTCGCTCTCAAGCTATCCTAGCTGAAGTGGGTATTGCTGAAGATGTTAAGATCAGTGAACTAACTGAAGAGCAGATCGATCAACTGCGTGATGGTGTAGCTAAGTACACTGTAGAAGGTGATCTACGTCGTGAAGTATCTATGAACATCAAGCGTCTTATGGACCTTGGCTGTTACCGTGGTCTTCGTCATCGTCGCAGTCTACCGCTACGTGGACAGCGTACTAAAACCAACGCTCGCACCCGTAAGGGTCCGCGTAAGCCGATCAAGAAATAATCGGGAAGGTAGAGTACAATGGCTAAACAACCAACTCGCGCTCGTAAGCGCGTACGCAAGCAAGTTGCAGATGGCGTTGCGCACATCCATGCTTCTTTCAATAACACAATCGTAACCATTACTGACCGTCAAGGTAACGCTCTTGCATGGGCTACTGCAGGTGGTTCTGGTTTCCGTGGTTCTCGTAAGTCTACTCCGTTCGCTGCACAGGTTGCTGCTGAGCGTTGTGCTGAAATGGCTAAAGAATACGGTCTAAAGAACTTGGAAGTTATGGTTAAGGGTCCTGGTCCAGGTCGTGAATCTACTGTTCGCGCACTGAACGCAGCTGGTTTCCGCATCACAAACATCGTTGATGCTACACCAATCCCTCATAACGGTTGTCGTCCACCTAAGAAACGTCGCGTATAACGTTTCTAGGACTATTGGAGAAGAATCATGGCAAGATATTTGGGTCCTAAGCTGAAGCTTAGCCGTCGTGAAGGCACTGACTTATTCCTTAAGTCTGGTGTTCGCGCGATCGATACCAAGTGTAAAATTGATAACGCACCAGGTGTACACGGCGCTCGTCGCGGTCGTCTATCTGAGTATGGCGTTCAGCTTCGTGAGAAGCAAAAAGTTCGTCGTATGTACGGCGTTCTAGAAAAACAATTCCGTAACTACTACAAAGAAGCTGCACGTCTTAAAGGCAACACAGGTGAGAACCTGCTTCAGCTTCTTGAAGGTCGTCTTGATAACGTAGTTTACCGCATGGGCTTTGGCGCAACTCGCGCAGAAGCACGTCAGCTAGTTAGCCACAAAGCTATCCTAGTTAACGGTAAAGTTGTAAACGTTCCTTCTTTCAAAGTAGCGGCTAATGACGTTGTTTCTATTCGCGAGAAAGCTAAACAGCAAGCTCGTATCAAAGCAGCTCTAGAAGTTGCTGAACAACGTGAAAAACCAACTTGGATTGAAGTAGATGGTGGCAAGATGGAAGGTACATTCAAGCGTATGCCTGAGCGTTCTGATCTATCAGCTGACATCAACGAACAATTGATCGTCGAGCTTTACTCTAAGTAAGGTTTAAACTAAAGAGAGGACACAATGCAGGGTTCTGTAACAGAATTTCTTAAGCCACGTCTAGTTGACATCGAACAAATCAGCTCGACTCACGCAAAAGTAACTCTTGAGCCATTAGAGCGTGGCTTTGGTCATACTCTGGGTAATGCACTTCGCCGCATTCTTCTATCTTCTATGCCTGGTTGTGCAGTGACAGAAGTAGAAATTGAAGGCGTACTTCATGAGTACAGCACTAAAGAAGGCGTACAAGAAGATATTCTTGAAATCCTTCTAAACCTTAAAGGTTTGGCAGTGCGTGTAGCTGAAGGCAAAGATGAAGTGTTCATTACTTTGAACAAATCAGGCTCGGGCCCTGTGGTTGCAGGTGACATCACCCATGACGGTGATGTAGAGATCGCTAACCCTGAACACGTTATTTGTCACCTAACGGATGACAACGCTGAAATCGCAATGCGTATTAAAGTTGAACGTGGTCGTGGTTATGTTCCAGCTTCTGCGCGTATCCATAATGAAGAAGACGAGCGTCCAATCGGTCGCCTACTAGTAGATGCTACTTACAGCCCAGTAGACAAAATTGCCTACGCTGTAGAAGCAGCTCGTGTAGAACAGCGTACTGATCTAGACAAGCTTGTTATCGATATGGAAACAAACGGTACTCTAGAACCTGAGGAAGCAATCCGTCGTGCAGCTACTATCCTAGCTGAACAATTGGATGCATTCGTAGATCTTCGTGATGTACGTGTTCCTGAGGAGAAGGAAGAGAAGCCAGAATTCGATCCGATCCTACTGCGTCCTGTAGACGATCTTGAACTAACAGTTCGCTCTGCTAACTGTCTGAAAGCAGAAGCGATTCACTACATCGGTGATCTAGTACAACGTACTGAGGTTGAGCTACTTAAAACGCCTAACCTTGGTAAAAAATCTCTTACTGAGATTAAAGACGTACTTGCGTCACGTGGTCTGTCTCTGGGCATGCGCCTAGAAAACTGGCCACCTGCATCAATCGCTGAAGATTAATCGATACTAGTTAGAAGGATTAGGTCATGCGCCATCGTAAGAGTGGTCGTCAACTCAACCGCAACAGCTCACATCGTAAAGCGATGTTTAGCAACATGGCTAGCTCTCTAGTACGTCATGAAGTTATCAAGACTACTTTGCCAAAAGCAAAAGAGCTACGTCGCGTAGTTGAGCCTTTGATTACACTAGCTAAGACTGACAGTGTTGCTAACCGTCGTCTAGCATTTGCACGTACTCGTGACAACGAAGTAGTTGCAAAACTATTTAACGAACTAGGTCCACGTTTTGCTGCTCGTCAGGGCGGTTACACTCGTATCCTAAAAGCTGGCTTCCGTGCTGGTGATAAAGCTCCAATGGCTTACATTGAGCTTGTAGATCGCCCAGCTGCTGAAGAAGCTGCTGAGTAATCAGTTCGTAAGAACGAGAAAGCCGAGCGTTAGCTCGGCTTTTTTGTATCTGTAATTTTCTCAAAAATGGGAGCCTACTATTTGTATGCTCCCATTCTTTTTACTTCTATTTCGGTGGGGATTTCGCTTAAAGCGAAATTACTTACCGCTCGTCCATAGACCGCTTAAAGACTTCAATAATCCCTCACTTGCTCCTTGCTCATTTAGGTAACCTAAAATCACTGGTGCAAATTGGCTGATCATCGATGGGTCTAGTCCTAGTGCATTAAATGCGCTTTGTACGGCACTCAAGCTTTCGATGTTACCTAACAGGCTTTGTGCACCTTTCAAATTGGATAATCCAGGGATCAATGACTGCAATTCCGTGCTGTTTTGTTGAGACAGTTGGCTTTGAGCAAGTGCAATTAGGGCACTGCTGCCACCTGCAGCTTGTTCTGTCGAAACTGGTAGCTGACTCGTTAGTAGCTCAGTAAGAGGTGAAGATTCTGCATTTAGGCCCTGGCTTACCATATCCATAAGACCATTTTGGCTGCTCTTATCTACGACAGTGTCCAAAAACGCATGTGCGCTGCCAATATTCACTGATAGGAGAGCTAAAGTTAGGAGAGTTTTACGCATAGTACCTCCGACGGTTGAGCGTTTTAACTTATTTGTTGTATTTATTTTTTTAGGTCATCTGAGTGATAACTTCTATTATTTTATAAAAAAAGCGGCGCTAATGCGCCGCTTTATGTAGGTCATTGAGAAAAGTCTCAATTATAGAATGTCTAGTAGCTCAACTTCGAATACTAGTGCTGCGAATGGAGGGATTGCAGCGCCTGCGCCACGTTCACCGTACGCAAGGTCTTGTGGGATGTATAGTTTCCACTTAGAACCTACAGGCATTAGTTGTAGAGCTTCAACCCAACCTTTAATTACGCCAGTTACTGGGAACTCAGCTGGTTGGCCGCGAGATACAGAGCTGTCGAATACTGTGCCGTCTGTTAGTTCACCGTGGTAGTGAACACGTACAGATTTATCAGCTGTTGGGATTTCGCCAGTACCTTCATTGATGATTTCGTACTGTAGGCCAGATTCAAGAACATTAACTTCTGGACGTAGAGCGTTGTCTTTTAGGAACGCTTCACCATCAGCTGCTGCTGCTTTAGCTGCTTCTTGACGAGCTGCTTCTGCGCGAGTGTGTAGCTCTTGCAGTGCATTGTTGATTTCGTCAATTTCGATTGATGGCATTTCGCCAGTCAATGCTGTTGCGATACCCGCAGCGATAGCGTCAACGCTAAGGCCTTCAAGACCAGAGCCAGCTAGTTGCTGACCCATTTGCAGACCAATGCCGTAGCTTGCTTTTTGTTCTGCAGTTTCAAATTTAATTTCAGACATGAATGTCGCTCTTATTAGGAGTGATAAAGGCAACAGGATATCAGTTTCGAGCTTAGGTTTAAATAATTGCTGGCGATTGCGTTATCTGACCATCCAGCGTGTGACTTATCTCTTACTCCAAGTGAAATTTCTGCTAATTTAAACCAAATTCCATTTTACTTTAGTCAAAACCATATACTCTCCGCGCTGGTATTTTTATACTGGTAGTAGAAGTATTAAGGGACACATCAACATGAATCGTCGCAGAAAGAAAAAGCAGCAAGTCGACTACGTCGAGTTGGTCAAACAAAAGTTCGCTGCTATCAACTGGAAGCAGCCGTTCAACAAAAGTAAGTGGTTAGAACGTGTAGAACCAATCAAGGCATTTTGGCAGCGCTTACCTAAATTCCATCAACGAGCTTTGATGGTGTTAATGCCATTATTACTTCTACTTCTGATTGTACCGTTACCGAAAAAGACGGAAGCGTTAGTCGAACAGCAGGGTGAAGTGGATAGCCAGCGTGTCGCGATCCAGTTAAATGCGCAAAGCCTGAGTCAGCAACGTACGTCGCAAAACTCGGGGCCTAAGTCAGAAGACTGGAAAGAGTACCATGTGAAGAATGGTGATACGTTAGCTCAAGTTTTTCGCAACAATCAGCTTTCTATGGCTGACCTTAGCGCCTTAGTAAAAATAGAAGGAAGCGATAAGCCACTGAGCCATATCAAGCAGGGGCAACTCATCCGTTTTAAACTCTCAGAAAACGGCCAGTTAGATATGTTGCAACTGGAAAAGAGCGATCATTCGGTTATGTTCTTCCGTCTATCGGATGGCAGCTTCGGCAGAAACAAATAGTTTCCGTTGTAGATTTAAAAAGACGCGATCATCTCGCGTCTTTTTTATTGCAGTTTTGTAGAGGTTTATTGAGTCGAATGCTTCCTGCGCATGTCTACGTGTGGAATTCCATCTTCTAAGTAACTGTCAGACATAACTTCAAATCCATGGTGAGCATAAAAATCGATAAGATGTTCTTGTGCACCAATGTCTATGGTTTTTTCGGGCCATAACGTAGAACATGCTTGGATGGCTTGTGTGATTAGCCGATGGCCTAAGCCACCACCTCGGGCTGTTTGTTTGGTTACGACTCGGCCAATACTGACGTTATCGTAAGTGGTTCCAGCTGGTAGAAGCCGAGCGCAGGCAACTAATTCATCATTGTGGTAGCCGAGTAGGTGATGAACGCCGTCAATAATATCCTTACCATCTAGCTCCGGGTACGGGCAAGTTTGCTCGACGACGAACACATCGACGCGTAAGCGCAGCATCTCATACAGTTGTAAGGTAGTTAGTTGAGCAAAAGGCAAAGTGATCCAAGTGGTCATGTCCGTCGTCCATAATGATAGTAGAGTGCCTGAATGTACTCGCTTTTGTTTCAATACTCATTAACAATGGTTAATTTTCACTGGTCTTCCCAGAAAATCTGGCGATAATATGCCCTCTTTTTCATCCCACCTGAGGATATTTCCCTGTGAGCAAACAAACTTTTGACCAAGTAGGCCTGAACCCAGCGCTACTAGAAACGCTGGATTCATTGAACTACACCCATATGACGCCAATTCAAGCGTTAAGCTTACCGGCGATTTTGAATCAGCGTGACGTAATTGGTCAGGGTAAAACGGGCTCGGGTAAAACAGCTGCGTTTGGTCTTGGCGTGCTATCAAATCTAAACGTAAAACGATTTCGCGTGCAGGCTTTGGTGCTGTGTCCGACTCGCGAACTGGCGGATCAAGTTGCTAAAGAAATTCGAACGCTAGGGCGTGGTATCCATAACATTAAAGTACTTACGTTGTGCGGCGGTATGCCGATGGGACCGCAAATTGGTTCGTTAGAGCATGGTGCACATATCCTTGTTGGTACTCCGGGGCGTATTCTGGATCACCTTGAGAAAGGCCGTATTAACTTGGAAGAGTTGAATACATTGGTGCTGGATGAAGCCGATCGTATGCTAGAAATGGGCTTCCAAGATGCTTTAGATGCAATTATTAATGCGGCGCCTAAACAGCGTCAGACATTGCTGTTTAGCGCAACATTCCCAGAGAAGATCGAGAAAATCGCTCAGCGTATTATGAAATCGCCAGAGATGATCAAGGTTGAATCGACTCACGATACTTCCAGCATTGCTCAATACTTCTACAAAGTAGAAGGAACTGAAGCGCGTGATGAGGCGCTAGCGAATCTTCTTTTGACTTACCAACCAGAGTCGGCGGTGGTGTTTTGTAATACGAAGAAAGAAGTGCAAAATGTCGCGGATGAATTACACCATCGCGGCTTTAGCGTGATCGATATTCACGGTGATCTTGAACAGCGTGAACGTGATCAAGCACTGGTGCAATTTGCGAACAAGAGCGTTTCTATTCTTGTGGCAACGGACGTGGCGGCACGAGGTTTGGATGTGGACAATCTTGATGCTGTGTTCAACTTTGAGCTGTCTCGTGACCCAGAAGTGCACGTGCACCGTATTGGCCGTACTGGCCGAGCAGGCAGTAAAGGTTTGGCGTTCAGCTTCTTTGGTGAAAAAGACGGTCTACGTGTTGCTCGTATCGAAGAGTACTTAGAGATGGATGTGGTACCCGCGACCTTGCCAGCGAAATCAAATCAGCAGCCATACCAAGCGAAGATGGTGACCATCAACATTGATGGCGGCAAGAAGCAAAAAGTTCGTCCTGGCGATATTCTTGGTTGTTTGACTGGCAAAAATGGCATCCCAGGTGCGCAAGTGGGCAAGATTCATTTGTTCCCTGTGCGTTCTTACGTTGCTGTAGAAAAGTCTGCCGCGAAGAAAGCATTGCAAATTATCAGTACGGGTAAGATGAAAGGGCGTCAGTTCCGAGCGCGTCTTCTTAAATAGTCATTAGATTGAACAAAGGCTCTTCGTTGGAAGAGCCTTTTTTGTTTGGTGTGTCTCTTATTCACTGTCTTTTGCTAAACGCGCTTTAATACGGCTTAAGCTGATAGCGGTAATGCCGAGGTAAGCCGCAATTTGGCTATCGGTAATACGTTGTTCTAAATCTGGGTAGTGGCGGCAAAATAACTGATAACGTTCTTCAGGCGAATACAACAGCATAAAACGTTCTTTATTCTCTTTGTTCATCAACTGCGTTTCGAGCAATTTTAGGTAAATAGAGTGCTTTTCGGCGCGCCATTGATGCAATGCCTCGATAGGCAGACAGAATAAATGACATGCGGTCAGCGTTTCCAATAAGTACGGTGAAGGTTGATCTTTTATCACGCTTTCAAAGCCGATCACCCAGTCCTTTTCCCAATAAAACTCTTTGCTGAATTCTTTGCCTTTCTCTGTGAGATAGCTTGCGTGACATAACCCCTTCAGAATGAAGTAGATGTGTGAACTAAATTCACCTTGATGGCTAAGAATGTGTCTAGTGGGTAACTCTAACTCTTGTCCATGGACCATGAGTTGTGAGGCTTCGTCTTCTGAAAAGCCATGTTGAGTGAGATCGAAAAATACGTCGTTTTGCATGAAGGTTATCTGCAGTGAAAGGGTTAGCGCATTTGAACTATCTTAACTGCTTTGTGCAGCAACAAAAAGCGGCTCACTGAGGAGCCGCTAGTTTGAACATCGAGTCGCTTATTTGTTTAAATCGATCTGATAAATGGCAAAGCCCACTTCGTCAGTTGTGACGCGTTTCATCGGGTATTGGCCTTTGTCTTGGATAAACTTCGAAGCTTTTTCGCTCGGTGAGGTTTCAAAGCGAATATCCAGTTTTTTGTCTGACTTAATTGGTGCGAACGACCAGTTATTGTCAGCGCTTGGCGTGACTTCGCCTTTTTCCTCACTGACGCGAGAAATGTACGCAGCAACCACAGAACGGTTTTCGTCTGGAGAGTCAAATGCAATGAAGTCCGGACCCGTGCCAGGGAAGGTATTGCTGTACGCGCGGTAATTGTTAGTCGCAATGATGAAATCTTGTTTCGGATCAACTGGTTTGCCATTGAAAGTTAGATTCACGATACGTTGGGAGTCCGGATTAATGACTTTACAACTCGCGTCGTACTTCGGTGGTTGAGTGATGTCGATTTGGTATTCCACACCATCAATCACGTCAAAGTTGTACGTACGAAAGTTATCCCAATCAACTAACGATTGTGGCTGAGTCGTATTGACATCAATATGCTTGAATTGGCCCGCGCTGCACTCTAGCCATTCATGTACTTCTTTGCCTTTCACCTTCATTGCGACGAGCGTATTTGGGTATAGGTACAAGTCGGCGGCATTGCGGAAAGTCAGTTGGCCAGATTCAACCTCAGTGAAGCCGTTCGGATCATCTTTACGTCCGCCCACTTTAAACGGCGCTGCCGCGCTCAAAACTGGAATGTCAGCAAGGTCTGGATCGCCTTGAATGAAACGTTCAACGTAGTCTTTTTGTGCAAGGTTAACGATTTGGATTGTTGGGTCGTCTTGCACCAAAGCCAAGAAGCTGTACATCACGTCATTCGCTTTACCAATTGGTTGGTTAACGAATTCGCGAGTGCCTTTGTGATCGTCTTCGAGTGCTTTAATGATGCCTTGGTCTGCTTCTGCAAGCGATTTCTTAGTCGCTTTGTCGAAAATTGGTCGAGCTTCAGATTGTCCTTCCACTACTTGCCATTGGCCGTCTTTTTGCTCGATGACTAGATCCATGACTCCCACGTGGCTACCCCAACGGCCAGGCATGACGGCAGTGACACCGTTGATGGTGCCTTTGTTGTTGTCTACGCCTTGTAGATTCTCAAATCCTTTGCCTGGGAAGACCGCGTGAGAGTGACCAAACGCAATGGCATCAATGCCTTTCACTTGCGTTAAATAGTACACCGAGTTCTCCGCACCTAGTTTATATGGATCGGTTGAAACCCCTGAATGCGGAATCGCGACAATAATGTCCGCACCTTCCTTCTTCATCTGCGGAATCAGCTTCTCTGCAGTTTCTTTGATGTCTTTGGCAACCACGTTGCCTTCAAGATTTTTCTTATCCCAAACCATGATTTGCGGTGGAACAAACCCGATGTAACCCACTTTTACTTGATGAATTTCGCCATCGGTATCTTTAAAACTGTGTGTTTTGATCAGGTAAGGTTGGAAGTAATGCTCGCCAGTTTTCTTATCAAACACATTGGCGTTGATGTAGGGGAAGTTCGCGCCGGCTAGCGTCTTTTGTAGGAAGTCCAAACCATAGTTGAATTCATGGTTACCAATGTTCCCCACATCATAGTGCAATTGGTTCATGGCTTTGTACACAGGATGAACTTCCCCAGTCTGTATGCCTTTTGCTGCCATGTAGTCACCCATCGGGCTACCTTGAATTAAGTCGCCGTTGTCGACCAACACGCTGTTTTCCACTTCGGATTTTGCCTGCTTAACTAATGTGGCTGCGCGGCTCAAACCAATTTGTTGTGATGGTTGGTCTTTGTAGTAATCGTAATCCATCACGTTGGTGTGGATGTCAGTGGTTTCAATAATACGAAGCTTGATCGTGTCTGCCATTGCTGGCCCTGCAAGCGTCAACATACCACTCAAAACTGCGACGGAAATAGGATTAACTGCCATTTTCATGAGGTGCTCCAATTTAATGGGATAGGAAGTCGAGTGTAACGAATTTTAATGCAACTTAATGATTAAGGTGCAGAAAACTGTGAATCAACGACATTTTACTGAACCCTTTTCATATTAAACGCCGACTTTTTCACGATTTTGAATGAGACCAAACAAAAACTTCTTAGCAGATTTTTGAATAAAAAATGAAATTTTAGAATTTCAGGTAATAAAAACACCCCGCCATAATGCTGGCATCACAATATCAATGGACGATGAGCAAGCACATGGCAACGAACGATTCAGTCACTACTTTACCTGTACAAAAGCCGAGGTTGGTTTCTGAAAACCAAGTGTCTGGCGTCACTCGTTTTGCAAAGCAGTCACTCAAACCAGGCGAAGTGGCATTGGTTGGTGCTGGCCCTGGCGACCCTGAACTTCTCACCATTAAAGCACTGAACTGTTTACAACAGGCGGATGTGGTCTTGTACGACTATTTGGTGTCTGAAGAGATCATGGCGCTGATCCCAAGCGATACGATTTTAGTTTGTGTTGGCAAGCGTGCAGGGCACCACAGTGTACCGCAAGAAAAGACAAATCAACTTTTGGTTGATTTTGCTAAGCAAGGATACCGAGTAGTACGAGTAAAAGGCGGTGATCCTTTCGTATTTGGTCGCGGTGGAGAAGAGCTAGAAGTGTTGGCTGATGCTGGCATTCGTTTTCAAGTGGTGCCTGGTATTACTGCCGCAGCAGGAGCGACAGCATATGCTGGCATTCCGTTGACGCACCGTGATTATGCTCAATCGGCCATTTTTGTTACTGGTCACTTGAAAGAAGAAAGTGATGAGATGGATTGGTCAACACTGGCTCGTGGTAATCAGACTTTAGTGATCTACATGGGACTCATGAAATCACACTATATTCAGAATCAACTCATTCAGCACGGAAGAGCGGCTTCAACTCCGATTGCTATTATCGAGCGCGGTACGCAAATTCAGCAAAAAGTTTTTACGGGAGAGCTTTCCCAACTATCTGATTTATCGAAGGAAGCTCAGGCGCCATCTTTGATTGTCGTAGGAGAGGTAGTGCGATTGTCTCAAAAGTTAGATTGGTTTTTGTCTAGTACTGATTTCAACAAAAGTGCTATTGCCAACTCCATATAATTTCAGTCCAAAGATTAGAGACGTAACGCGCCTTCAAGCTTAAAAAGGAAATACAAAACATGGACCAACAACGTTTAACTCACCTTAAACAACTCGAAGCGGAGAGTATTCATATCATCCGCGAAGTTGCTGCTGAGTTTGATAACCCAGTCATGATGTATTCGATTGGTAAAGATTCATCAGTGATGCTGCATTTGGCGCGTAAGGCGTTTTACCCGGGTAAGATCCCATTTCCGCTGCTGCATGTGGATACCGATTGGAAATTTCGCGAAATGATCGAATTCCGCGATCGTACTGCGGAAAAATACGGTTTTGAGCTTTTGGTTCATAAGAATCCAGAAGGCATCGCAATGGGATGTAGCCCGTTTGTTCATGGCTCGTCAAAGCATACGGACATCATGAAAACGCAAGGTCTTAAGCAGGCGCTAAACAAATATGGCTTCGATGCTGCTTTTGGTGGCGCTCGTCGTGATGAAGAAAAATCACGCGCAAAAGAGCGAGTGTATTCGTTCCGTGACAAGAACCATACCTGGGATCCGAAAAACCAGCGTCCAGAACTTTGGAAAACCTACAACGGTCAAGTGAATAAAGGTGAGAGCATTCGAGTGTTCCCACTTTCTAACTGGACTGAGCTTGATATCTGGCAATACATCTACCTAGAGAACATCGAAATTGTCCCGCTTTATCTTGCTGATAAGCGTCCGGTTGTCGAACGCGATGACATGCTGATCATGGTGGATGATGACCGTATGGAGCTTCAACCGGGTGAAGTAATTGAAGAGAAAAGCGTGCGTTTCCGTACGTTGGGCTGTTATCCACTGACAGGTGCGATTGAATCTGAAGCGAATACGCTGACGGGCATCATTGAAGAGATGTTGGTGGCGACCTCAAGTGAGCGTCAAGGCCGAGCGATCGACCACGATCAGTCAGGATCGATGGAACTCAAGAAACGTCAAGGTTACTTCTAAAAGATCTAAGGAAAGAGAATGAACAGTGCAGTTGAAGCTCAATTAGCCGAGCTTGGTATCGAAGGCTATTTAAAACAACATCAGTACAAGTCTCTGCTTAGATTTCTGACTTGTGGTTCTGTGGATGATGGGAAAAGCACCCTGATTGGTCGCTTACTCCATGATTCAAAACAAATTTATGAAGACCAACTAGCAGCGGTTCACTCAGATAGCCAACGCGTTGGTACGACGGGTGAAAAGCCAGATTTGGCGTTGCTTGTCGATGGTCTGCAGGCTGAGCGTGAACAAGGCATCACAATCGATGTTGCTTACCGTTATTTCTCGACGCAAAAGCGTAAGTTCATCATTGCTGATACCCCTGGACATGAGCAGTACACGCGCAACATGGCGACAGGCGCATCGACGTGTGATTTAGCGGTGATCTTGGTCGATGCCCGTAAAGGCATTTTGGATCAGACGCGTCGTCACTCTTTCATTTCAAACCTATTGGGCTTGAAACATTTTGTTGTCGCAATCAACAAGATGGATTTGGTGGATTACTCACAAGCGCGCTTCGAAGAAATTCGTGATGAATACCTGAAGTTTTCTGAAAATCTAACTGGCGATATTGATATTCAAATTATCCCGATTTCAGCGCTGGAAGGCGACAACGTAGTGGATAAAGGACAGAACCTGAACTGGTTTGAAGGTCCATCGTTGCTTGAGTTGCTAGAAACGGTGGATGTGGACTACGAAAAAGGTGCGGGTGAATTCCGTTTCCCTGTTCAGTACGTGAATCGTCCTAACCTTGATTTCCGTGGCTTTGCGGGCACGGTGTCGTCTGGCTCTGTGAAAGTCGGTGATGCCATCAAAGCATTGCCGTCCGGTAAAACGTCGACTGTCGCTCGCATTGTGACCTTTGATGGCGACATTGAAGAAGCGCAAGCTGGTCTAGCCGTTACGCTGACTCTGAATGATGAAATTGACATCAGCCGTGGTGATTTGATCGTGCTTGAGAACGCGCAAGTGCAAACCACCAACCATTTGCTTGCCGATGTGGTGTGGATGACTGAGCAGCCGTTGCAACCTGGTCGTGATTACGACATCAAGATTGCAGGTAAGAAGACCGTTGGTCACGTAGAGTCGATTCGTCACCAATACGACATCAATAACTTGTCGACGCATGGCGCTGCGGAACTGCCTCTAAATGGCATTGGTTTGTGTGAGTGGTCGCTCAATGAATCAGTAGCTTTGGACAATTACCAAGACTGCGCAGATACCGGTGGTTTCATCATCATCGATCGCCTAACTAATGTGACCGTTGGCGCTGGCATGGTGAAAGAAAGCTTAACAGAGCTTGAGCGCGGTTTGGCTGATGTATCTGCCTTTGAACTTGAGTTGAACGCCCTTGTTCGCAAACACTTCCCGCATTGGGAAGCTAAAGACCTAAGCCAGTTACTCAAGAAGTAATGGCAGTAAACCTAGGGACGTTATTAGTGTCTAGGTTCACAGCCTAACCGAGTGCGAAATGCGGTTAGGCTGCCTCTAACACCGGAATGTTCAGTGAAGCCCAAGAAAACTGAGCATTCTGGCACTCTTTTTCGCTTTGCTTTGCTCTGGTTACTTGTTTTATCGCTCTACACACTGTCGTTGTGTTGCGGTTTGTTTCGCTCGTTTCGAGCTTTTTGGTAAGGAAAGGCTATGTGGGAACAAGGATTTGTATTAGCGATTTTGCTTGGCATTATCACTTGTTTGCTTGTGACTAAGATTAAGCCGAGCTACGTTTTTGCTGGTGCAGCCTTTATTGCTTTCATGGCGGGAATGATGGATTCCACGACCATTGCTGCGAACTTTACCAACTCATCATTGTTAACTTTGGTCCTGTTGATTCTCGCTTCTTGTGCATTAGAAAAAACGTTACTGATCAGTTGGGTGAGCCGTAGTATTTCAGAAGGTCATTTAGGCAGTGTGATCGCCAAGCTTGGGTTATCGACCGCCTTACTGTCTTCCTTTACCAACAATACGGCCGTTGTTGTGTCTTTGATTGGTGCGATTAAACGCAATCAACAGCACGCGCCTTCTAAGCTACTGATTCCACTTTCTTACGCGGCGATATTTGGCGGCACATTAACGCTTATCGGTACTTCGACCAACCTTATTATTAATAGCTTTGTGGAAGATGCAGGGCTACCGAGTCTGAGCTTTTTTACTCCGACGATGATTGGCTTGGCTGTCTTAGCGGGTGGTCTTTTAATTCTTATTCCGCTGAGCTATTTGCTGCCAAGTTACGATGACCAAAACCAAGAAGACTTACCGTATTTCCTTGAATCTCGTGTTGAACCAGGTTCCCCTTTGGTTGGCCGTACCATCAGTGAAAACAATCTGCGTGCGCTGCGTAAGTTGTTTCTTGCAGAGGTGGTTCGTGATGGCGTGACGGTATCGTCAGTAGGCCCCGACTTCGTGCTGAAAGCGAAAGATCGTCTGTTGTTTTGTGGCGATGTCGAAAGTGTGGCGACCTTGCAAGAAATTCCGGGGCTGACGCTATTTGGGCAACAGCATTTGAATGGTCAAAACTTTATTGAAGTGGTGGTCAGCTCCTCTGCAACCTTCTGCCATAAGACTTTGAAAGAAAGCCGCTTCCGCGATCGTTTTGATGCGGTTGTTGTCGCCATTCGTCGTGGGCATGAGCGTTTGGAAGGTGGGTTGGGCAGTATTACCTTAGCTCCGGGCGATACTTTAGTGTTGGTGCCGGGCAAGCGTTTCGAATCTGAGCGTCGAGCGCACCGTAAAGAATTTGTGTTAGTGCACGACTTAGATTCCAGCGCACGTTTAGACTCCAATAAATCGACGATTGTGTTGATTGGTTTTGCTGCGGTTATCGCCTGTGCACTACTAGAACTTGTGCCGATCATTAAAGGGCTCGCGGTATACATCATTGCACTCATTGCGTTTGGCATAGTGCAAATCTCTGAGCTTCGTCGCCGTTTTCCCATTGATATTGTGGTGATTGTGGGTTCTGCGCTCTCTATTGCGCAGCTGATGATTTCATCGGGCTTGTCCGTCAGGATGGGCGAAATGTTTATCGAAGCGTTTAACGGCTGGGGCGTATTTGGTGCGCTGGTGGCCACATACATCATGACCTTGGTGCTGACTGAATTGGTGACCAACAATGCCGCTGCCGCGTTAGCATTTCCGATTGGCTATAGTATGGCTGTCGGGTACGGAGTGGATCCGATGCCATTTATTATGGCGGTATTGTTTGGCGCAAGCGCGAGCTTTATTTCTCCCTACGGGTATCAAACCAACTTGTTGGTTTACAGTGTAGGTAATTACAAATTGACCGACTATGTGCGAATTGGTGTGCCGATTTCGATTGTGTATTCCGTATTGGTACTGACATTAATTCCGGTCTTCTTTCCGTTTTAATTCCGATAAATACAAGGATTCGTTATGACCGCTGAAACACCGGTAAAAGATGAAAACATTGTCTGGCATCAGCACACGGTTGATAAACAGTTTCGTGCTGAGCTGAAAAAACAGAAACCAGCAGTGCTTTGGTTTACTGGTTTATCTGGCGCAGGTAAGTCAACCGTCGCGGGCGCGCTGGAGAATCGTTTAGCTGAGTTGGGCTACCACACTTATTTGTTGGACGGTGACAATGTTCGTCATGGCCTGTGTAGTGATCTAGGCTTTTCTGAACAAGATCGTCGTGAAAATATTCGTCGTATTGGCGAGTTGGCGAAACTGATGGCAGATGCGGGTTTGATTGTGTTGTCCGCGTTCATTTCTCCTCACCGTGCTGAGCGTCAACTCGTTCGCGATTTACTGCCCGAAGGTGAGTTCATTGAAGTGTTTGTGAATGCATCTCTCGAAGTGTGCGAAGGCCGAGATCCAAAAGGTTTATACAAAAAAGCGCGAGCAGGTGAGATCCCAAATTTCACGGGTATTGATTCAGAATATCAAGCGCCAATCAATCCAGAAATTGATTTGCCAGCAGGCGAGAAGAGCGTCGAAGAGTTGGTTGAGTTGTGTTTGAATGAGCTTAAACAGCGTCGTGTGATCAGCTAACTCAGCTTTTGGAACATGGGTGGAAAAAAGCCTCGTGTAATGCTTGAGGAGCTTTTAGATCATAGGTGACCTAAAGCTCCTAGAGCGAAACTAAACGGTATAGTTCACGCTGCTGCTTGCTTCGGTGCTTACGCTAAACTTTTGATTTAACAAGGCGAGCATTTGATCGTAGTACTGGGAATTTGGCTTGTTGCCAAGCAGTTTGCACAGTTCGTTACCCGTCGGCGTGAAACGGTAGTACAGCAGACGGATGCCCTTCGTATTCACTTGCAGAGACAAATTCTTGCCTTGATATGCCAGTATCAATGGCGTTTCAATGCCGATCTCTCCTGATTCCAGTTCTGTGCTATGCAGTAACCCCAATTCAATCAATACTAATAGACTTGAGTACGGCAATTGAAAGCTGCCCATATTCAGATTGCTGGTGGTATCTCGTTTACCAAAGTTGAATATTCCGCCATGTGCCTTATAGCCTATCAATAACTTTTTACTGTTATCGCCGCCAAAACTGCACGCCAAAGAGGCTGCTCTTTGTAGTGTTTGCGCTTCTTTTGGGGACATATCCTTAAGGACTTTCAGCGCTTTCATCGACGTGGAACCTGGGTTGGTCACTTCACGCTTCATTACTTGCGCCCACAACTTCTGCATTGAACTGTTGTGGATGTCTTGGGCCATATCAAAAAATCGATACAACCAATCTTGATCGGGTTCACCTGCGGTTTCATCGCGGCAAGCGCTGTGCGCGAGTTTTAGGATTTGCTCAAGGTTTTTTTGTCTTTGCTCTTGGCGTCGTTGGTCTCGCAGTTGTGCTCTTTCTAATGCGGATTTGGCAGGAGGGTCAGTTTGCAACAGAGCGTCGAGGCCATGAGATTGAGCGATGTTTTTAATTCTGCTCGCACTGTCTTTGATGTAACCCGTTTTCTTGTCGTGGTGACCGTTTTTCTGCGTATTAGGCTGGTGTTCAATCACTACAGGTTGTTTCGTTGGTTCTGCCATGTATTTTCCTACCAAGAGCTTGCGTTTGACGCTTGCCTCAATTTACACCTTAATCCGCGAGGCGACCAGAGAGAGCGTCTCAGATTTTGAAGGAATAGGTCTATCCAAAATGATAATGAGTTGTTAAAATTGTTATCGTTATTTTGGAGGGGCGATGAAGTTCTCGGAAGCAAGTAAACTGAAAAAGCACCTGTCGATAGCGTTTCTTTTGATTCTTTATGTGGGCGTGTTAGCGTACTTATCGCGCTACATTGTTTAACATTTAAAGATGACAAAGGCGCCGATGCGACGCCTTTGGTGTACCTTGAAATCGACGACTACATATCGTCGTAGGCTTCGATTTTTGAACCTTCAATCACATACGCTGTTTCTGCCAGTTCATGGTTAATGGTTTCGGTTTTTAACGTTCCCACCACGTAAATGACATCCCAAAGTTCCTGTACTGGTGCGCCTTTCGGAAATTTCACGTAAATGATTTGGTTTGGTGGTGGTGGTGGTACGTGGATACACGCCCCAAAATACGGCACCAACAAAAATTCCGTCACCGTGTTGGCATCTCCCTCAAGAGGAATCACGAAGCCAGGGATTTTGACCTGACTGCCATTGAGCTCTGGTCTGACGTTACCGATTTTTGATTGCTGCGCCGCGCCACCACTGTGATCAGATGCGGGCATCCCCACGCTGTCGAACAGCTTACGTTCCGCTTCAGGAACCAGATCGATCCAGTCGAGCGTTAATGGCTCATCACTCGCCATGACCGGCGTCGCAAATGCAATCGCGAGTAAGCAACTGGCTAAAACTTTTTTCCACATCGTTAGATCCTTATAGTCATTCCGTCACTGAGTGACTGTCTGTAGGCGCGGAAGGCTGGAATAAAACCAATCACAATACCGGCGCATTGTACAAAGCTAAGCAGCATCCATTCGTACGCAGAAAGCGTGCTTAACGTGAGATTTATACCGTAGTGTTGTTGAATTAGAGGCTGAAGTAGGGCGAGTATCGCATACAGCCCCAAAACGCCAGTGACGATACCTGCTGCTGTGAGTAAACTCGCTTCACTAATGAGCAGAGAAAAAACGTGGCGCGGGCGTGCTCCCATAGCGCGTAAAATGGCCATTTCTCGACGTCGTTCTTGTAAGCTGGTCAGTAGGCTGCTTAACATGCCGAGTAAACCCGCGATAACCACAAAACCAGAAACCGCCATCAAGGCCTGTTCTGCGACAGACATCATGCCCCATAATTCGTGTAGCGCGACACCGGGCATAATTGCACTGAGAGGCTCTTTCGGGTAGTTGTTGATCTGCCTTTGCAACGCAAAAGTTTGAATGCGCGATTTCAAGCCCACAAGCATGGCAGTGATCTGTTTTGGTTGAAAATCCCTTTCTTGTAATACCTTCGCATCCGGTGTTGGACCCAAGCGTGCACCACTTTCCCAACCGACATGAATGGCTTCGATCGCCTCTAACGAGACGTGAACCGTCTTATCTACTGGTGTGCCAGTTGGAGCTAAAATACCAACAACTTTGAATGGCAGTTTATCGTGACGGCTGAAGCCAACATCACTGATACCATGGGCAATGATGATTTCACTGCCTATCTGGTAACCCAATTGTTTGGCGACGTCCGATCCGAGTACGGTTTCAAATAATCCATTGAACTCTTTCCCTTTTGAGAAAGTAAGTGGTTGCTTACTTCCGTACTTATAATGCTCAAAGTAACTATGATTGGTCCCCATCACTCGAAAGCCTTTGTGAGAGTCTCCGAGCGAAATGGGAATTGCCCAATCAACCGCGCGATGCTGGCTGAATTCTTGGTAGCTTTTCCAATCGATATTATTGGTGGCATTACCGATACGAAAGACTGAATACAACAGTAAGTTCACTTGGCCTGAGCGTCCGCCGACAATTAGGTCCGTTCCTGAAATGGTGTTCGCAAAGCTGTCTTTTGCTTGAGTGCGGATACGTTCTACGCCAAGCAGCAAGATTACCGATATTGCTACCGTCATGATCGTCAACACCGCTGTCGCTTTGCGGTTCATCAAGCTTTTCCAAGCGAGTTTGATTACAGCACTCACGATAGCACCTCCATGTTACGGCTTTGGTTTATTTCTGGCAGATTAATGGTGCGATCGAACAAGCTTTCCAGAGTTGGATCATGGCTGACAAAGATTAATGTCGCGTTGGCTTGATTAGCCTGTTCCATCAGCAGCTCGATGAACGCCATGCGATTATCATGATCGAGTGCAGATGTCGGCTCGTCAGCAATGACTAACGCAGGATGCCCTATTAGCGCACGAGCTGCAGCCACTCGCTGTTGTTGTCCAATACTCAGCTCTGACACTGGGCGAGAGTGTAAATTTGTCGGTAAATGAAGCCGCTCCAACAAGGTTGTCGCTTGTGATAAAAGCTCGGCTTTGGAGGCGTTTGGTGTCACGCGATCTCGTCTCACTTTACTGAATTGGCAAGGAAGTAATACGTTGTCGATGACATTCAAATACGGCAGCAAGTTGAATTGCTGGAAGATATAACCAATGTGGTCGGCGCGGAATCTATCTCTGCGGCTTGAACTCAGCGTCGCTAAGTTCGTATTGAGTACTGATAACGAGCCCGAACTTAACGTATTGATTCCGGTGAGCAAAGCTAAAAGTGTGGATTTTCCACAGCCACTTGGCCCTTTGATAAAGACATGCTCACCCGTCGCTATCTGCAAATCAGGAATATTGATCACCGCGGTCTCTGAACCGGGCCAGACAAACTGAGCCTGTTTGAGCTCAACCACGTTTGATGCTGAATCAGTCATAGTAAATCACCAAAGCGAATTAAAAAACACAGCGTGTAAGTGGGTACTTACACGCTATTAGGGCTATTTGATTGCGATTTGAGTGTTGCTTTTGGTTAAGCTAATGGCTGATTGAGTCGTATCTGTGAATAGGTTTACATTTACCGATTCAGTACTTGGGAATTGGTTAAACCAATCAGTTTGAATACGGCTAAGTTCGCCGACTTGGGCACAATGAAAGCGATATTGCGCGGTAAATTCACCGTGGTCGCTGTGCTCTGAATGGTCGTGACCTTCATGACCGTCGTGATCATGTTTGTCGTGATCGTGATGGGCGTGTTCATCATGGTCATGGCCTTCATGATCATGGTGCTCATGTTCTTCATGTTGCCCCCCAAGCGAGTGTTCAACATGAACTTCTTCAATTTCGCATTGTGCTTGTGGGTTAATCGCAACCAGTGCGTTGCTATCTTCTAGCGTTGCGACTGCGTGTTGCAGTGTTTTCTCTTGCTCTGCATTTTCTGGTGCGTGTTCAAAGCCGACTACATCTGCACCAGGAGCTGTGATTTCGAGCAGCAAGTCACTGCCGTCTTGGGCAATATTAAATTCAACATGACCATGAACGTGCGCACTGTGTTGGCGGTATTCTTCTGCTGTTGCGACTGTCGATAGAGACAAACCGATAACGATCGCTAAAACCTGTTTAGATGGCATTTTACTTTCCTAATTTTGCTGATAAATCCGAGATCTGGTTGATTTCAGATTAGTACTCATTTGACGTTCTGTTATTGAAACGCGTCTATACACGTTGGAAATAACGTAATTGGGTTGTGTTTGAGTGTTTACGCAAAATAAGGCGGTGCACGCGCAGCGCTGAATACTTCTTCTACATGATGCGAGCGCTCTGAGACATCATCATAATGGGCCCGTGTGTATGACGGCACTGGGATTGCTGGTTGTGCTTTAGCGAGACCATGTTGCGCGCCAGCAAAGAGTTGGCAGTGATGATGAGTATGATGCTCTGGTGTGAGGTCGACTTGATGAAAGATCGAAGCAAAATTCCAGATGATCAGCAAAGCAACACTGAAAAGTACAACAGTGCGATGCCAAGATCTGAAAATGGTTTGCCAAGAAAAGTACATCTGAACGCCTGAAATCCTAACGGGTGTTATAATATAACACTCATTATTGGCAAAAGTTCACTCTTTTGTCTGGTGAGGAAAATTTAACACAGCATATTAGTGGGATACCGTGTGATTGAGGCTCCTGATTGATGCCGAGTCAGGAGCCGTCATCTCGAACTAAATACTTTGCTTGATAAGGCCAATCACCTGTGTAATCTCGTCTTGCGTCAATGCGCCTTCTTTTACAAACAGTACTTTGCCTTGTTTGTCTTGTACGATGATCGCAGAGCTTTCTTCTTTTAGCCCCCAAGTGTTCGCCACCAAGCCATTTTCATCCAATACCATTGATGACCAAGGAAACTCTTTTTTACTGTCTTGTGCTGAAGATTTCACAAATGAGCCAGTGCCCCAAATCGCATCATCTTGGTTGATGATGGTGGTGGTCTGGTAGCTATCTTCTGGGAATTTAGCGGCGGTAATTGCAGTCATCAGCGGTGCGTTCATCTCTTTTGAACTGCTGCGACCAGCAATCGCTTGAATTACGCGGACTTTACCTAACATATGCTGTGTTGCCCAAGGCTGGTAAGCCACACCTTCACCTTGTAAAACAATTTCACCGTATGCGCCAACTTGTGCTGGTGGAACGGTTTCACCAACCGACAAGTTATGTGCGAAAGCCAAACTTGGAGAAAGAGCAAGCAGTAGAGGTAGGAGAGTCTTAGTTTTCATATTGTTATATTCCGTTTGGGTTTGGGAGTTAAGCCAGTATATATCCAGTCCCGGCAAATTTGTAGAATTGTTGATAACATTTATTTAACGTATGCAGTGGTGTAATGTTGCGTTGTAGTTAGAATTTGCTACACTGAACTCCGTCGCAAAATGCGCATTAAGGTTGCAGAGAATAAGCAATCGGGGTTTTCTCAAAGGAATTGAGGTGAATTATGCTACGTGAGTTTGCTGTATATCGACCACTACAAGTGGCCCGTTTCGTAAAGACGTTGTTTAAAGGGCAATTCTTCATTGTCGGAGTGGGAAGTTTCTGCTTTGATAATGGCAAAGTGCTGCTTCCGGATGTGAAAGATCAAAAGCGACTGGCTGTCTTTAAAGAAGTAAACCAAGCAATTTCATCATTATCCGCCTAAACCATTCATGGCGTGTTAACCCAAAAAACGAAAGATTAAAAAGAGCGACCTTGGTCGCTCTTTCTCGTTTCAGTGCAGTTTGATTAGCCTTGCAAGCTTGGTGGGAAGCAAACACCTGTGCCGCCTATGCCACAGTAGCCATCCGGATTCTTTGCAAGATACTGTTGATGGTAGGTTTCTGCAAAATAGTAAGGCCCTGCTGGGACGATCTCAGTAGTAATCGTTGAGCGAAGCTCAGCTTCTAATGCTTGTTGATACTGAAGCTTTGATTTTTCAGCAATTTCTTGCTGATCTTGAGAGTACGTGTAAATCGCAGATCGATATTGTGTGCCGAGATCGTTACCTTGGCGCATGCCTTGAGTCGGGTCGTGTTTTTCCCAAAATACCGCAAGGAGTTGCGCTAGTGAGATAACACGCTCATCAAACACGACTCTCACAACCTCAGTATGACCGGTTTTACCCGTACACACTTCTTCGTAGGTTGGATTTGGTGTAAACCCACCCGCATAACCCACAGATGTTGAAACCACGCCATCTAATTGCCAAAAGAGACGCTCAGCGCCCCAAAAGCACCCCATGCCTAACAAAATCTGTTGCTGATGATGGGCTAATGGTGCCGTTAGACTCGATTGATTTACAAAATGACAATCTTCAATCTGCATTGGTTGTTCTCTACCAGGCAGGGCATCTTCTATACTGATTAATGTCTGTTTGTTGAGCATGGTATTTGTCCTTTAATACGTGTCTTAAATTTGCGAACTTTTTCATTTCGTCTGTATCTGATGTTGTTATGACATAGACCGCGGTAAACCTATTAATATTACAGACTTAGCCTTTAATTGGCGTTATCATTATTTACGTTTATTTAACCTCATTCAGCTAAAAAAGCATGATAAAAAAAGCTCTCCCCATCATTGTTGGCTTGTTGGTTGTTTCTCAGAGCGCGTATGCGGATGTTTCTTTAAAGCTTAAAGGCATCGATGGCGCACTGGAAGATAACGTGAAAGCGTACCTGTCTTCGATTCCAGAGAAGGATTACTCCACTTCGCTGCGCTTTCAGGCGCGATTGGATCAAAGTATCACCGAAGCGCTTAATGCGCTTGGCTATTATCATGCAAAAATTTCATACTCTATTTCCGAAGGGAATGACGAGCTGATCGTTAACATCCACAAAGGCTTACCAGTTAAGATCAAAGTAATGGATGTCGTGATCAGCGGTGAAGCGAAAGAGGATGAAGAATTTGCGAATCTCATCGCCAAATCGCCTTTAAAAGTTGGGCGGATTTTAAATCAGGGTGAGTATGACAGCCTTAAATCAGGGATTCGCAATCTGGCTTTGCAACGTGGTTACTTCAATGGTGACTTTAAGCTTAACAAGCTGGAAGTGATCCCTGAATTGAATGAAGCCAATGTGCGTTTGCACTACGACAGCGGTATTCGCTATCACTTTGGTCCGGTAGAAATTACGGGAAGCCAGATCTGGGAAAACCGTGTTGAGTCGATGCGACCTTTTGAAATTGGCGAACCTTACCTTGTCTCTGATGTGGGTGAATACAACCAAAACCTCTCTAACACCGATTGGTTCTCCTCCGTGTTTGTTGAGCCCGACTTAAGCAAGCTTGAAGATGGGCGCGAGTTGCCGATTAAAGTCTCGTTAGCGCCTGCTGCGAAAAACCAAATTGAAACCGGTATTGGTTACTCCACCGATACGGGTGTGCGCGGCACTTTAAAATGGAAAAAACCATGGGTAAGTGCACGCGGCCATAGCTTTAATACGGCGCTTTCTCTCTCCAAACCAGAACAAACCATCACCGCCGGCTACAAAATTCCATTAGACGACGTCTTACGTGAGTACTATCAATTGCAATTTGGTCTGAAGCATTTGGACAACCGTGATACTGAGAGTTTGGAATCAAACCTTGCGGTAGAAAGACACTGGTTAACGGACGGTGGTTGGCACAAAACCGTGTACGTTCGTCACTTGTACGAAAACTTCTCGCAAGGTTTGCAAGATGATGGCGTGCAGTTTGTGCTTCCTGGCGCAACCTTTTCGCGTACTCGTGTCCGTGGTGGCAGTATGCCAATGTGGGGCGATAAGCAAAGCGTAACGGTTGAATACGGCGATCCGGCGCTACTATCTGAAACGCGCGTATTGCGTCTGCTTGGGCGATCTTCGTGGATTCGTGGCATCGGCGAAAACCATCGTGGTTTGTTCCGTCTCGAAGGGGGGGCTAACATCACGGAGGAATTTGAAAAGCTTTCGCCATCGTTGCGTTTCTTTGCTGGTGGTGACAACAACATCCGTGGTTATGGCTATGAATCCATCTCACCTGTCGATGAAAGTGGCGCATTAACGGGTGCGAAATACATCTTAAGCAGCACCTTAGAGTATCAATATCGTGTTTACGGCAACTGGTGGGCCGCAACGTTCTACGATATTGGTGATGCGTTTAATGACACACCTGAATGGAAATCTGGTGCCGGGGTTGGTATTCGATGGGCTTCACCTGTGGGACCGGTAAGCTTCGACTTTGCGTGGGGGCTGGATGAAAAGCCAAACAACGAATTCCGCATCCACTTCTCTTTGGGGCCTGAGCTATGATCAAAAAGATGTTTAAGTGGACCAAGTGGTTATCACTAAGTTTGATTGGTCTGCTGTTGTTAATCACTATTTTTGTCGCAACGGTACTGTTTACCCATCCGGGATTGAAGTTGGCGATTTGGGGCGCAGAGAAAGCCTTACCTCAGCTCAAAGTCGAGAGCATTCAAGGTTCGCTATTCCCTCGTTTTGCACTGAAAAATGTCAGCTTTGTTGATGAGTCTTTACATATTGATGCGAAAGTCGAGCACCTTGCGTTGGCGATTAACTTCCGCTGTTTCTTTGACCCAAAAGTGTGTGTTGATGAACTGGCGCTGCAAGGTGTTAACTTCCAAATGCCAGAATTGCCACCTGCCAGTGAAGAGCCTGAAGAAGAAACACCACCGCTGCGTTCTATCAGCACGCCAGTGCCAATTTTTGTCAATAAAGTCAGCTTTAATGACATCAACGTCAATGTGTTAGGCAATCAGATTGATTGGCAAACGTTCTCGACCGCTTTGTCGATGCAGGGCGATCGTTTGGTGATCGCACCAACCGCGTTGAAAGACATCAATGTTGCGCTCGCACCAAGTGAAGCTGAATCTGAAGCGGCTGCCGAGGAGCCGAAAGAAACTGACGCTACGCCGCAAGATATTGTGTTACCAGAAGTATGGATTCCACTGACGGTAGAAGCGCGCCGTCTGGATATTCACAATTTTAAACTGGCAGGTGAAACGCCAGTGATCGTCAATCATCTTGGTTTGGTTGCAAGAGCGGGTGGTGAGCGTGTTGATGTCAAAACGTTAGAGCTCGACATGCCAGAAGTGGAAGGCAAGTTAAGCACACAAGTGACCCTTTCTGCTGATTACCCAATCAAAGCGCAATTGGACGCGTTAGTGAAGCAAGCGGATGCGAAGGGACAAAAACTGTCGCTTTCGGCCTCTGGTTCGGTTGGGGATTTATCGTTAAATGCTACGCTTTCCGAGCTTGTACAAGCGGAGATCAAAGGTGACATCCAACCGCTTAAAACGCAGTTGCCGTTTGATGTATCGATCAAAAATGTTCAAGCGCAATGGCCGCTATTTGGGCAAAGTGATTATCAGGTTTCTGTACCAAGTTTGGCGGCAAAAGGTTCACTTGATGGTTACGAAGTCGCATTAGAAACCAAAGCGTCAGGCAAAGACATTCCTGCCGTTGATGTTGCGCTGAACGGCAAAGGTACGCTGGAGCAAATCGATCTCGAAAGCCTTGTAGTGAAAACTTTGGGGGGCGAACTTTCCGGGAAAGTTATGGCGAATTGGGCGGCGCCAATCAACTGGCAAGCCGACCTGAACCTGAAGAACATTCAACCAGGATTGCAGTGGAAAGAAGCAGAAGGGGATATCAGTGGTAGTCTCTCGACTTCGGGATCGTTAACGGAACAAGGTGGTTGGCAAGTCAGTTTGCCTAAGTTAGACATCGACGGCATTTTGCGAGGTTATCCATTGAATGTCGAAGGGCAACTTGAAGCGTCTGATAAGAATGGCAAAGGTGAAGACATCCAACTAACCACTCAAGGTTTAGCGCTTTCTCATGGCCCGAACCAACTGAGTGCGAAGGGCAAGATCGACAAACAAATCTTGATGGATGTTGAGGTTAACTTCCCTGACTTTGCGAAAAGTGTTCCGGATCTTGCGGGTAAGATGCAAGGTAAAGTAGCGCTACGTGGTAGTTTGAAAGAGCCTGACATCAATCTTGATCTCGCTTTAAATCAGATCAACTGGCAGCAACAGGCGAATGTAGAAACGATCACCTTAAAGGGTGATGTGACGCCTCTGCCAGCACCAAAAGCGAACTTAAGTCTTATTGCGAATAACATTACCTACGACGACATTAAAGTTGATAGCGCGGATCTTGAAGTCTCTGGAGATGAAAAACTGCATCAACTGACGCTTGATGTGGTGTCTGATCTGGTTTCGACCAGTTTGGAAATCGAAGGGACGTTTAAGCAGAAGCCTGAAATGATTTGGGATGGGGCGCTGCGCCGCTTGACGCTGAGCTCGCAACAAGGTCCTTGGTCACTGCAAAAATCGACTGCGGTGAAAGTCAATATCGACAAACAGATCGCGAATGTTCAAGCCCATTGTTGGTTGCAAGCGAAGTCGAGTGTGTGTCTAACCGAAGATATTAGTGTCGGTAAGAGTGGCCAAGCGAAGTTAGCGATCAATGATTTTAATTTTGACCAAATCAAACAATTCCTGCCGCCAGAAACCAAGCTGCAAGGTTCAGTTAATGCACAGGCTTTTGCTAAATGGGCTCCAGAGAAAAAGCCTGAAGTTACCTTGAGTGTCAACATGCCAAAAGGTCAAGTTGAACAAGCACTAGAGCAGCCAATTAAAGTGGGCTGGGACAGCTTCAGCTTTAAAGCGGCATTAGCGAAAGACAAGCTTGATGCTGAGTGGTTATTTGATGTGAAAGATAACGGTGACTTGTCTGGTAAGGTTTCTTTACTGAATGTCTCATCTGAGAAGCCAACTATTGACGGTAAGGTTGCGCTTTCTACGTTCCATTTGGACTTCTTGGCTCCGTTGATCGGGGAATACAGCTTGTTCAAGGCGAATATGAATACTGATTTGGCCTTGTCTGGTGATGTAATGCATCCAAAAGTGAATGGTCAGTTCCTTATCGATCAAATGAAGTTGCAAGGCGAAGTGACGCCAATCGACATCAACTCCGGACAAGTCGTGATCAACTTTAAAGGTCACCAAGCGGATTTGGATGCTGGGATCATTACGCCTGACGGTAAGCTAGAAATCACCGGTGATGCTGACTGGCGTGACCTGCAAGACTGGCGAACTCGTGCCCGCGTGTTTGCAAAAGAGCTGAAAGTTGATATGCCGCCGATGGTCAAAATCAAAGTTGAGCCGGACATGACCATTGATGTCACGCCGCAGTTGGCGAAGGTGGAAGGTAATATCAATCTGCCGTGGGGACGTATCGTCATTGAGGAACTGCCACCAAGTGCGGTTGGTGTGTCGAGTGATACCGTGATTTTAAACAAGGATTTACAGCCAGTTGATGAAGTGACGGCTATGCCATTCAACGTCGAAACGGACATCAACATCAAGATTGGTGACGACTTCCAACTTGCGGCGTTTGGCTTGAAGGGCGGCTTGAAAGGTAGCCTTAACGTGACACAAAAAGACAAAGGACCATTCATCGTTGGTGAGGTAAACATCGTTGACGGTTCTTACCGTTCATTTGGTCAAGATTTGGTGATCGAAGAAGGTAAGATCTTAATGAACGGTCCAGCGGATCAACCGTATGTATCGATCAAAGCGATTCGTAACCCTGACAATACTCAAGACGATGTGATCGCAGGTGTGCGTGTGACTGGCCCAGCTTCCGATCCGAGTGTGGAAATTTTCTCGGAGCCTGCGATGCCACAAGCCAACGCGTTGTCTTACCTGCTTCGTGGTCAAGATATTGATGGTGAGTCGGGTGGTAACGCGATGACGACCACATTAATTGGTCTGAGTTTGGCGAAAAGCGGTCGTGTTGTTGGAGAAATCGGTGAAGCCTTTGGCGTACAAGATTTACAGCTTGATACGGCAGGCTCGGGTGATGACTCTCAAGTGACGGTGAGTGGTTACATTTTGCCAGGTCTACAGGTTAAGTATGGTGTCGGTATCTTCAACTCGCTGGGTGAGTTCACGGTGCGTTACCGATTGATGCAAGACCTGTATTTAGAGGCGGTATCTGGTGTAGATAGCGCAGTTGACCTACTCTATCAATTTGAATTTGATTAGGGCGCACGTCCTAACCACACAGAACTCATAGCTAAGGAGTGGTTATGCAGCATTTGATTTTTGTCTACGGGACGTTACGTAAGGGAGAGTACAACCATCATTATTTGAGCTCGGCTCAATTTCTTGGTTTACATGAAACGGACGCCCAATTTTCGCTCTACGATGTAGGCTCGTACCCAGCGCTGTCAGAAGGGCAGCGCTCAATCCAAGGCGAAGTTTATCTGATTGATGATGATACTTTGGTGGCGCTCGATAAGCTTGAAGACGTACCTGTCGAATATCGTAGAGAGAGCATTGCAACGCCATTTGGCCAAGCGTGGATTTACTTGTATCAAGACACGGAGCAGCTTACGGAAGAGATAGCGTCTGGCGATTGGTGTCAAAGGGTGTGAACTATACTTAAGTAACCATCGTAGGAACGTTGTCGAGATTTAAAAACGTTTCTAAACACGTTAGAAAACGACAAGTCAGAAAAGTAAGGAGTGATGATGAGAGTGTTAATAATTGGCGCGATGATGATGCTTCTGTCTGCTTGTGCGCAAACCACCTTACCAGCTTCAACCAGTGTGACTGATTGGCAAGCGTTCGGGAAACAGTCTGCCTTAGATGGATTACGAGAGTTGTCAAAAGAGCGGATAGCTAAGTTGGATGGCACAAACCATGCAACGCCAGAACTGATCATGGCCTACCAAAACGGTTATCAAGAAGGTAAGCAAGAGTATTGTGAGCAAAGTGCCTATATGCTGGGTGTGGTTGGACGACCGTATTTCGGAATCTGCGATGACGTTGACCCGTTCTTCCAACACGATTATGACGCTGGTCGTATGTCCTCCGCGGGAGCTCCTATCTAAGGAAAGCGTTTAGGTTAGAAAGCAAAAGAGCTGCACTTTGCAGCTCTTTTTGTATTTGGAGTTGGCGTTTACGCTTATTTGTTTTGCGCACGCTCGTAAGATTGTAGAATCTCTGCTTTTGCCGCTTCTACATCTGCCCAGCCATCAACTTTCACCCACTTTCCTGATTCCAACTCTTTGTAGCGCTCAAAGAAATGCGTGATCTGCGCTTTTAGCAACTCAGGAATGTCGCCCACATCTTGAATGTGTTCATACTCTTTAGAGATTTTAGAGTGCGGTACGGCAACGACTTTTGCATCTTCGCCCGATTCATCCGTCATCTTCAAAACGCCAACAGGTCGGCAACGAATAACAGAACCTGGCATGAGTGGGTATGGCGTTGGGACAAGGACATCTACTGGATCACCATCAAGCGAAAGAGTGTTGTTCACGTAACCGTAGTTACATGGATAAAACATTGGCGCAGACATGAAACGGTCGACAAATACAGCACCAGAGTCTTTATCTACTTCGTATTTGATAGGGTCTGCATTGGCAGGGATTTCGATAACGACGTAAATATCTTCAGGTAGCGATTTACCTGCTGGTACATGGTTTAGGCTCATTTGAATATTCCTTTTCATTGAGGATGAGTAGCCAGAAGATCGCCCTCATCTATGATTAATTCGCATTTCACTTTAGCGACAAAAACGCGGCAGGTAAACACCTGCCGCGTTGGACAAAGGTCTGAGATTATTCTTCGTCGCGGTGCAGTTCAAGGAACTCTTCAACTTTGCGAACCATGTTCTTCGAACCCACAAAGAAAGGTACACGCTGGTGTAGCTCAGTCGGTTTGATGTCCATGATGCGATTCACGCCATCTGATGCAATGCCGCCCGCTTGTTCGATGAGAAATGCCATTGGGTTGCATTCGTAAAGCAGGCGAAGTTTGCCTTGTGGGTGACTTTGCGTACTTGGGTAAAGGTAGATGCCACCTTTAAGCAGGTTGCGATGGAAATCCGCCACCAAAGAACCAATGTAGCGAGAGGTGTATGGACGACCGTCTTCAGGCACATTCTCTTGGCAGTATTTGATGTACTTTTTCACACCTTGTGGGAAACGAATGTAGTTACCTTCGTTGATGGAGTAGATCTTACCATCTTCAGGAATCATCATGTTTTCATGAGATAGGCAGAAGCTGCCGATGGATGGGTCGTAAGTAAAGCCGTTTACGCCGTTACCTGTGGTGTACACCAACATAGTTGATGAACCGTAAATTACGTAACCTGCTGCAACTTGCTTATGACCTGGCTGAAGGAAATCTTCTTCTGTTGCGGGTGTGCCAATAGGCGAAACACGGCGATAAATAGAGAAGATGGTACCGACAGACACGTTTACGTCGATATTTGAAGAACCATCAAGTGGGTCCATCAATACAACATACTTTGCGTTTTGGTTGAGTTCTTTGTTGAACGCAACCGCTTCATCTTCTTCTTCACTGGCAACGCCACAAACTTGGTCACGAGCTTCAAGCGCCGCTTTAAATTTGTCGTTCGCGTACACGTCTAGCTTTTGCTGTGCTTCGCCTTGGACATTTTCCGTGCCGACAGCGCCAGTGATATCACCAAGACCTGCTGCGTTGATTTCACGGTTAACGATTTTTGCAGCTAAACGAATGGATGCTAAAAGAGATGAGAGATCACCGCTAGCGTGGGGGAAATCCGCTTGTTTTTCAACAATGAATTCGCCTAGGGTGCGCATTCCTGACATGGTTAATCCTTACATTTACATTTCATTGGGGGTGTTGCGCAACGGGCATCTCTTTATGGATGTTAAACGTTTGCGCCAGATGTAATTTTAAGTCGTGGATCTTTTTAATGGTAATGAAGTAACTGTCTGAGATCTCAATTTATTTGTCTGCTCAAATCAGGGATTCATTCGCAGGTCAGAGCGCTGTACAGTCTCTGTTCAACCTTGTCATATTTGTGAAAGGGACTGCAAGAAGAAGGCTAAAGTCACTCGCTTTTCTGGTCGTTATCGCGATAATGAAGGCATCAAAGAACGCATTACAAGGTTTAGTTTATGCACATTCATATCTTGGGTATCTGTGGCACGTTTATGGGCGGCGCAGCAATTTTAGCGCGTCAATTAGGGCATAAAGTGACGGGTTCTGATGCCAATGTTTACCCACCGATGAGCACATTGCTAGAGTCTCAAGGTATTGAAATTATTGAAGGCTTCGACCCGTCTCAACTCGATCCTCAACCTGACCTTGTGGTGATTGGTAACGCGATGAGCCGTGGCAATCCGTGTGTTGAGCATGTACTTAATAGCAACATGCGTTACACCTCAGGACCACAATGGCTGAACGAATTTTTACTGCATGACCGTTGGGTGCTGGCTGTCTCCGGCACACACGGCAAAACGACCACTTCGAGCATGCTGGCGTGGATACTCGAAGATTGTGGTTACCAACCTGGTTTCCTCGTTGGTGGCGTGTTGGGTAACTTCGGTGTGTCGGCTCGTTTGGGCGAAAGCATGTTTTTTGTCGTTGAAGCGGACGAATATGACAGTGCTTTTTTCGATAAGCGTTCTAAGTTTGTGCACTACCATCCTCGAACCTTAATCATGAACAACCTTGAGTTTGATCATGCTGACATCTTCGATGATCTAGAGGCGATCAAGCGCCAATTTCATCATTTAGTACGGACGGTTCCCGGTAATGGTTTAATCTTAGCTCCGAAGCAAGACCAAGCTTTGGCGGATGTATTAGAGCGTGGTTGCTGGACAGAAAAGCAGTTTTCAGGTGTTGATGGCGACTGGCAAGCGCACAAGTTAGTGCTTGATGGCTCAAAGTTTGAAGTTGCTCTGCAAGGCGAGAAGGTCGGTACCGTCGAATGGGATTTGGTGGGCGATCATAACGTTGATAATGCGTTAATGGCGATCGCTGCTGCACGACACGTTGGCGTAACGCCGGAGCTCGCGTGTCAGGCTCTGGGCCGTTTCATTAACACCAAGCGCCGTCTTGAGTTAAAAGGTGAAGAGCAAGGTGTGACGGTTTACGATGATTTTGCGCATCACCCAACGGCAATTGAACTCACCGTCGGTGGTTTGCGTAACAAGGTAGGCGAAAAACGCATTCTTGCTGTGTTGGAACCTCGTTCTGCCACTATGAAGCGCGGCGTGCACAAAAACACACTCGCGGATTCACTACACAGCGCGGATGAAGTGTTCTTATTCCAACCAGACAACATCGAATGGTCGGTGCAAGATATCGCGGAACAATGTCAGCAACCTGCTTTTTTTGACGCTGACATCGATAACTTTGTAGCGAAAATCGTTGAACGTGCGCAGCCAGGTGACCAAATCCTCGTGATGAGTAATGGTGGCTTTGGCGGTATTCACGGCAAGATCCTCGAGCAACTTAAACAAAAAGCCTGATTTTATGCAAAACAAACAGCAGCAAGCAGAAAAAGCCATCACTTTAGCGTTAACTGGAGCATCTGGTGCGCCCTATGGTCTGCGACTTTTAGAATGTTTGGTCGCGGCGGATTATCATGTCTACGTTCTGATCTCCTCGGCGGCTCGCGTTGTGATGGCAACCGAACACAACCTTAAGCTGCCAAGTGGGCCAGACGCCGCAAAGCAAGCGCTGGTGGAACATCTCAACTGTGATCCAAATAACATCACTGTTTGTGGTAAAGATGACTGGTTCTCACCGGTAGCGTCTGGCTCAGCGGCACCAAAGCAAATGGTGGTTTGCCCATGTTCAGCAGGAAGTGTTGCGGCGATCGCGCATGGTATGTCGGACAACTTGATCGAACGGGCGGCTGATGTGGTAATGAAAGAACGCGGGCAACTGTTGCTCGTGGTTCGTGAAACGCCATTTTCAACGCTGCATCTTGAGAACATGCACAAGCTATCGCAAATGGGCGTCACCATCATGCCAGCGGCTCCGGGCTTCTACCATCAGCCAAAGAGCATTGAAGACTTAGTGGATTTTATGGTGGCGAGAATTCTCGACCACTTGGGTATTGAGCAAGGTTTAGTGCCTCGTTGGGGCTATGACCAGCGCTCGTGAGCTGATTGTGTAACCACTCAAATACCTTTACAATCCATCCAACTCATCGGGGAGCAAACCCATTTTGCATTGAGTCAATCAATGCATTTGGGCGCTGAGACCTAAGTGCTTTACTAGGGACCCGTATTACCTGAACCAGATAATGCTGGCGTAGGAATTGAGTCTGGATATTGGAAATCCTTAATAGCCGCCTCAAACCCTGTGCCGCTCAACTTATTTCTCTGAAATACTCATGGAGAGCGAGCAGTGAAAACCACTCTAAATCTGATTGCCTTAGCTGCAATCACCTCTACTTCAGCGTTTGCCGCTGAAAACACATTAACCATCTATACCTACGACTCTTTTGCCGCAGATTGGGGGCCGGGTCCTAAAATCGAGCAAGCTTTTGAAGCAAAATGTGGCTGTGACGTTAACTTCGTGGCATTAGACGATGGTGTGTCGATCCTGAATCGTCTTCGTCTTGAAGGCGGTAATAGCAAAGCCGACATCGTGTTAGGTTTGGATAACAACCTGATGGCTGAAGCGAAGAAAACCGGTCTGCTTACCGAGCACAATGTGGATACGGCCAACACAGTGTTACCAAACGGTTGGAGCGATACGACGTTTGTACCGTACGATTACGGCTACTTCGCGTTTGTGTACAACAAAGAGAAACTGGCTAATCCGCCGAAAAGCATGAAAGAGCTGGTGGAAACGCGCGACGATTTGAAAGTGATTTATCAAGATCCGCGTACGTCAACGCCGGGCCAAGGCTTGATGCTGTGGATGAAATCCATTTATGGCGACGATGTGACGCAAGCATGGCAGAAGCTAGCAAGCAAAACCGTAACGGTCACGAAAGGTTGGTCTGAGGCGTATTCTATGTTCCTTAACGGCGAGTCGGACTTAGTGCTTTCTTACACCACGTCACCAGCGTACCACTTAATTGCAGAAAACGACTCAAAGTTTGCGACGGCGAATTTTGCTGAAGGCCACTACATGCAAGTTGAAGTAGCCGCCAAAGTGAAAGGGTCAAAAAATTCAGAACTTGCTGATCAGTTTATGAATTTCATTTTAAGTGATGAGTTCCAATCAGCGATGCCAACGGGCAACTGGATGTACCCAGTTACTGACGTTGAGTTACCTAAAGGTTTTGAAACCTTGAATGTTCCAAGCAATTCGTTGAGCTTTAGTGCTGATGAAGTGGCAAAAATGCGTAAGTCTTGGATTCGCGAATGGCAAAGCGCACTGACGTTTTAGCTGACGTTTCCACCCTCATCTGAATGAGATAGGTTTTACCTTTGAATTCTGTTCCAAAAATAGGTTTAGGGGTCGCGATGATCATCGCGACCTTTGTTATTTCTGCCCTAGGTGCTTTGATTGTTCAAGCCCCTTCACTTGATGTGTCTGTGGTATGGGACGACCCGTATTATCAACATGTCACCAAGTTCAGCTTTTACCAAGCTTTTCTTTCCACACTGCTCAGTATTGGTTTTGCCATTCCAGTTGCGCACGCGCTTTCGCGTCGCCAATTTTGGGGTAAATCATTACTGCTTAAGCTATTTGCATCGACACTGGTTTTGCCGGTTTTGGTTGGTGTTTTTGGGCTATTAGCGATTTATGGCAACAGCGGTTTGTTAGCGCAGTGGCTGCAAGGTTTCGACACCAAAATTCCATTTTCTATTTATGGTTTGAATGGCATCTTACTTGCTCATGTGTTCTTTAATTTACCTTACGCGGCACGCTTGCTGCTGCAAGCCTTGGAGTCTATTCCTGCTGAGCAACACAAGCTGTGCGCGCATCTTGGTATGAGCCATTGGGATAAGTTTCGCTGGGTGGAATGGCCGCGTTTAAGGCAGCAACTTCCCCACGTTTGTGGCTTGGTATTTATGTTGTGCTTCACCAGTTTTGCCACTGTGATGGCGCTGGGAGGTGGGCCCAAATCCACCACTATTGAGCTGGCAATCTATCAAGCGATTAAGTTTGATTTTGATTTGCAAGCTGGTGCGTTATTAGCGTTGTGGCAGATGCTGTTGTGTGGGCTACTTGCGATCGGAGTACAGAAGTTAACAAAGCCTGTTGCTATCAGTGCTGGCAGCACATCGGTACAGCAATTTTTAACGAAGGATCATGGGTGGTCAAAAGCTTGGGATAGCTTTTGGATCATAGGTGCCTTTTTACTGGTGATACCGCCGTTACTGATGGTGTTACTGAGTGGTATCAACCAACAAGTTTGGACGGTGTTAACCGATGAACGTTTTTGGTCTGCGTTATCTAACTCGCTCAAAGTTGCAGGGTTAGCCAGTGCGCTTGCGGTCGCTGCGGGAGTGTCTATATTGTTGACCAGCCGTCGTTGGCGTTTGCAGTATAAAAACCCGCGAGCTGATCAGATAGAGTTAATCGGTACCATTATTCTAGTGACGCCGGGGCTGGTGATTAGCACTGGCCTATTCTTACTACTGCGATCATTTACCGATGTTTTTAGCTTGGCGTTTTTTGTCGTGATTTTGGTGAATGGTTTGATGGCTTTGCCTTACGTGATCAAAACGCTAGCGCAACCGATGCTGCACATTGAGCAACAGTATCAGTATGTCTGTGCCAGCTTAGGCATGCGTGGCTGGCAACGATTTAAAGTGGTGGAGTGGCAGGCGCTGCGCAAGCCGTTTGCACATGCGTTTGCGATCAGCTTTATGTTTGCAATAGGGGATTTAAGCGCGATAGCGCTGTTTGGTGGACAAGAATTTCGTACCTTACCTCTGTATTTGTTCCAGTTGCTTGGCAGTTATCAGATGGACGCCGCTGCGGTGGTGTCCGTGACGCTATTGTTGTTGAGTGTGGGCTGTTTTGCCTTGATAGAGAAAGTATTGAAAGCGAAGGAGAAAGCATAATGCTAGTGTTGGATGATGTGCAGTACACCTACCAACGTGAACTGTTTCGTTTTGAGTTGAGCATTGAACGTGGTCAGATTGTATCGTTGATGGGGCCGAGTGGGGCAGGGAAATCAACCTTGCTGGCTCTGGCCGCAGGATTTATCCATCCTGATCAAGGTGACATTCGGGTTGATGGTGAGTCGATTGTGCGCAAAGAGCCTTATCAGCGTCCTTTCTCCATGCTGTTCCAAGAGCATAACTTGTTTTCTCACTTGTCGGTGCGTGACAACATTGGCTTAGGTTTACACCCGGGACTAAAGCTCACGGTAGACCAAAAACGTCAGGTTGAACAAGCTGCTCAGCAAGTTGGCGTTGCAGAGTACCTCGACCGTTTGCCTGAGCACCTTTCTGGAGGGCAGCGTCAACGTGTTGCCTTAGCGCGTTGTTTTGTTCAGCCTCATTCCATGTGGCTGTTGGATGAGCCTTTCTCGGCACTTGATCCAGTGTTGCGTGAAGAGATGCTGAGCTTGGTAAAAAAACTGGCTGCGGAGCGCGGAATTACCGTGTTGATGGTTACGCATCATCTTAGTGATGCCAAAGCGATTGCGAGTCACTTTGCCTTTGTTGCTAACGGAAAAGTAGAAGCGGTGGGTGAGATTGATGCCC
Organism: Vibrio sp. GLN_1; assembly: GCF_043106015.1. NCBI lineage: Bacteria > Pseudomonadati > Pseudomonadota > Gammaproteobacteria > Vibrionales > Vibrionaceae > Vibrio > Vibrio sp. GLN_1. The sequence continues at coordinate 253,821 of NZ_JBICMD010000017.1, read as the reverse complement.
TGACTGCCGAGCATCCCAGCAAGACCCTACAGGCCTTCGTTCGTGCTGCTGGATAATGATGAGAGATACAAAAAAGGTTGATGCGAGCATCAACCTTTTTTTCTTGCGTGGCCGTAAGCTTAACCTTGCGGCTTCACTACCATCACGTTGATTGGAGAATATTCCACAACTTTACTTGCAACAGAACCAAGCATCACTTTGTTGATTTTCGAACGCTTGTGACTTGGCATGATAATAAGGTCTGCGCCCAAACGTTCGGCGTAATCAAGAATTGTTGCGTAAGCTTTGCCTTCGGCAACGTGCACTTTGTAAATCACTTCATCATCAATGTGCTCGCTGGCAAATGCTTTTAGCTGCTGCTTCACATCTTGCTTCATTTTCGCCGCTGCGTCTTTTGGGAAGTAAGTGGCGACCATCGACATGTGAATACCTGGCAAAACAGTGAGCAGGTGGATTTCTGCGTTTGCTTGTTTTGCTTGCCACACCGCCAGTTCAACCGCTCGGTCTGAGAAGCCTTGGTCATTTAGATCAACCGGAACAAGAATTTGTTTATACATTCAATGTCTCTCACTAAGGCCCCAGATCCGCGGGGCCAAATCGGTTATGCGCTCAGTTGTTCCTTGCGAGCACGACGTTTTTGGTTCATGGCAAGTACCAGCAGAAGAATCAAGCAAGGTACAAATACCCATTCTTTCATTGGACGATCTGCGTCTTGAACGACCCATTTGATTTCCCAATCAAAGTCGATACCAGATGACTCCGCAGGGCTACCAAATTCAACCATGTCGACGACCATTTTGCCGTCGTTCTCAGTCAGCATCAGACCCATTGAAGAGATACGCTCTTCAGCTGTCGTTGCTCTGTCTTCGAATGGCAGACGTACCGTTTTCTCGACGTATTCGCCTTCGAGGTTTTGTCCGGCAACACGTAACTCAATGGATTCTCCTACATTTAGGTTTTCCGTGATTTGAGCTATCTCAACCCCAGGAGAAAGAACTTTCGCTGGGTATAACATGTCCCACCAAAAACCAGGTCGGAAGAATGAGAAAGTTAATACTAATAATAGGACGGTTTCCCACCACTTGTTACGAGTCAGCCACCATCCCTGCGTAGCGGCAGAGAAGATCAGCATCGCAATGATGGAAGAGATTACCGTGAGTGCTAAATGCCACCAAGAATCGATACCCATCAACAATAATTGGGTATTGAAAACAAACATGAATGGCAGAATGGCGGTTCGAATATCGTAGGTAAAACCTTGGATACCGGTACGAATTGGATCGGACTTCGCGATTGCTGCAGCGGCAAAGGCAGCCAGACCGACCGGTGGTGTATCATCGGCGAGAATACCGAAATAGAACACGAACAAGTGCACCGCAATCAGTGGAATGATAAGACCGTGCGCTGCACCGAGCGTTACGATAACTGGCGCCATTAGCGTTGATACTACAATGTAGTTTGCTGTGGTAGGCAGGCCCATACCGAGAATCAGACTGATAACCGCAGTAAACAACAGCATTAGGATGACACTACCGCCAGAGATAAACTCAACAAAGTCCGTCATCACCAAGCCGATACCAGTTAGTGTCACAACGCCAACAACCGTACCTGCCGCCGCTGTTGCGACACCGATACCGATCATGTTGCGAGCACCAGCCACCAAGCTTTCAGCAAGATCAACAAAACCCTCTTTGGTTTGCTGTACTAGGTCGCCTTCTTTCGCAAGTAACGCCATCAGAGGGCGTTGTGTTAGCAAAATGAAGACCATAAAGACGGTCGCCCAAAACGCTGATAAGCCAGGTGAGAAGCGCTCTACTGTTAAACACCAAACCAGTACCACGATAGGTAGCAGGTAGTGTAAGCCAGACTTCACTGTAGGCCCCGGATCTGGCACTTCAGTCAGCTCCGCATCAATCTCAATTGCGCCATCTTTCATGTGGTTCGCAGAAATTTTTACGAGGCCGACGTAGGCGATGAGTAGCGCGATCGTTACTATCGTAGTCGCTGCGTCGCCAAAGACATCTTTCGTCCAACCTACACCGTAGTACACCAAAGCGCTGATTACACACAGACCTAAAATGGTAGCTGTGAATGAAAGTAGGCTTTGCAGTAACGTTGGATTATGACGACGAGGTAAGCCAGTCATACCCGCTTTACATGCTTCAAGGTGAACGATGTAAATCAACGCAATGTAGGAAATCAGCGCTGGAAGTAATGCCGCTTTGATAACCTCTACGTAAGAAATCCCAACGTATTCCACCATCAAAAACGCTGCTGCGCCCATGATTGGCGGGGTGAGCTGACCATTGGTTGACGCTGCCACTTCAACGGCTCCCGCTTTTGTGCCCGGGAAGCCGACTCGTTTCATCAATGGAATGGTAAAAGTACCCGTGGTTACGACGTTTGCGATCGATGAGCCTGAAACCAGACCCGATAGACCAGATGCGACAACGGCGGCTTTAGCTGGGCCACCTTTCATGTGACCAAGTAGAGAAAATGCGACTTTAATGAAGTAAGCACCCGCACCCGCACGCTCTAGCATCGCGCCAAACAGTACAAACAAGAATACGAAAGAAGTGGATACACCTAACGCAACACCAAATACCCCTTCGGTGGTTAGCCACAGATGCGACATCGCTTTACCTAAGCTTGCGCCTTTGTGGGCTATGACATCTGGCATGTATGGGCCAGCAAACGTGTAAGTCAGGAACACGGCGGCCACAACCATTAGCGGAGGCCCTAATGCACGACGAGTCGCTTCAAGTAGCAATATCATGCCAACGACCGCAACCACAATATCGGCAGTGGTGGGAGCGCCGGAACGTCCTGCGAGTTCGGTGTAGAAAAGGTAGATATAGGCAGCTGAAAAGCTACCCGATAACGCGAGAATCCAATCCACAAGAGGAATGTGATCACGCGGAGAGTTCTTCATTGCTGGATAAGCAGTGAAGGCCAAAAATATCGCGAAAGTGAGGTGAATCGCTCGCGCTTCAGTGTCATTCAGTACGCCAAAATTGAAAATAAATGGTAGCGGGGAGGCGTACCATAATTGAAATAGTGACCAACACAGAGGGACTAACCAAAGGATTCGTCCTTGCACTCCCGAAGGGTTACGTGCGCCCGTGTCTGCTTGAGCCACCATTTCTTGCACATCTTGAGACGGAGTCTTATTCGTCGCCATGTACTTTTTCCTTATTATTGATGGTCCTGTCCGTTCTTCTATCGAGAACCACACTTCGCCTTTATCAGTGTAGTGAATGGAGCGAAGTTTGCTTTCGAGTATTCCGCTGCCGAATCACAAAGCAAGAGTACCGAGTGCTTTGTTGGCGGCGTTAAAGTGTTTTCTTGGGTATTGAGTGCGCAGTTCTAAGAAAAACTGGCAAATGAACAAAGCATGCTGGTTCAACGTGCTACAACCAGCATACTCAATCAGGCAGAAAACCATCTTTTTCTGCCTGAGATTGAAATAAGTGAGTGCTTACTTAATTAGACCCACTTCTTTGTAGTATTTTTCTGCACCTGGGTGAAGAGGGATAGAAATACCTGCTTTCACCATGTCTTCTTTTTTCAGGTTAGCAAAAGCTGGATGCAGACGTTTGAAGGTGTCGAAGTTCTCGAACACGGCTTTAGCAACGTTGTATGCAACTTCATCAGAAACATCAGCTGTTGTTACCATTGTTGCTGCAACACCAAAGCTCTTCACGTCTTTATCTGTACCACGGTACATACCAGCCGGCACTGTGCTGAATGCGTAGTACGGGTTGTCTGCGACGATCTTGTCGATCTTAGGACCAGTTGCAGGCACTAGCTTCGCATCACATGATGTTGTTGCTTCTTTGATTGAACCGTTTGGATGGCCAACCATGTAGATGAACGCATCAATTTTGTTGTCACAAAGGGCTTGAGAACGCTCTGAGCCTTTTAGCTCTGAAGCAAGTTTGAAGCTGTCATTTGTCCAGCCCATTGCATCCATTACTACACCCATTGTCGCGCGGTCACCAGAACCTGGGTTACCGATGTTGACACGCTTACCAGCTAGGTCTTGAACGTTTTCGATGCCAGAGTCAGCACGTGCGATGATGTTGAAAGGTTCAGTATGAAGAGAGAACATTGCACGCAGTTTTTTGTACGGGCCTTGTTCCGCAAACTTGCTCGTACCGTTGTAGCCGTGGTACTGCCAATCCGATTGCACGATACCAAAATCTAATTCGCCTGCACGGATAGTGTTAACGTTGTAAATTGAGCCACCAGTTGATTCTACTGAACAACGGATGTTGTGGTCTTTACGACCTTTATTTACCAACTTACAGATAGCACCACCAGTAGGGTAGTAAACACCAGTTACAGAGCCAGTACCGATAGTAATAAACTCTTGAGCGTTAACCGCGCCTGCGCCCATTACAACTGCAGCGATAGCGCCTACTTTGAGAAGTTTGTTAAATGCCATGAATTTCCCTTCCTTATATTCATTATTTACCCGGAAATAACCATAAATCACTTCTGGAGTTTCCTATTTGGAAACGGCATCTTTTCCAATCCAATTGTTTGAAAAAGCGAGCAAATCATAACAAAAAATTGGCAGAAAATTATCCGAATGTTAAATGTTATAGCGAATAAGTCTAAAGCTTGCGACAAGGTGTAGTGATTGATCTTCGGTTTAATTCTTTTTATAACAGCTAGTTAGGTATGATTAAGGCAAGATGTTGAAAAAGATCAATTGCGTGATATTAATCACAAAAGTGGTGAGTGAAAAGTAGTCGCATGAAGCAATTTGTTTACATAAATAATGGGCTACAAAATAGTACTTCTTTCATAGCCCACAAAGAGTTACTTAAACCAATGTTCGTCGGTCTCAGCCTGTGTACTCGAATAGCTCACATACAGACTTGAACAATTGTTCAGTTGATACTGGCATTGTAGGGGTAATAAAAATGGTATCGTCACCCGCTACTACGCCAAGAATACCCTCGGATTTACCTAACGAGTCGAGTAGGCGAGCAATAAGCTGTGCTGCGCCAGGACCTGTGTGAATGACAACCAATGCCGCATTGTGATCGATGTCTAAAACCAGTTCACGTAGAGAGCTGCTTACTGTTGGTACGCCCAGCTCAGCTGGTAGGCAGTACACCATTTCCATTTTTGCGTTACGAGTACGAACAGCACCAAACTTGGTCAGCATACGTGAAACTTTAGATTGGTTAATGCTTTCAAAGCCTTGCTGCTTGAGTGCGTCAACAATTTCACCCTGTGAGCCAAAGCTCTCTTCTTTTAGCAGGGCTTTAAAGGCGCGGACTAGGTTATCTTGTTTCTCTGAATTGCGCATAGTCATTATGATTCTCTTAGTACGTGTCAGCAATTTTGCATATTCTCGCATATATATTCATGCAGTGCCAAAAAGTCCCGGCATTCTGTTAGTTGCATCACTGTAAACCATAAACAGAACAGGATTCTTTAAGATTATTCAATCAGTCTCGTTTTGTCCTATTGAATTTCTTGTCATTTCAACAGAATAAAAGAATAATCCAACCTTCATTTGTAGCACGACAACAGCGAGTTGCGCGAGGTCGCAAAGCTGGCGTTAATTGATTGTAATCAAGTTGTGATTCCGATAGCTTATTTCAGTTGGTTACAAACTACCCTACGAATACGTTTATAAGAGAAATACTCTCAAGGAGAACTACATGAAAGTAGCCGTTATTGGTGCCGCTGGTGGCATCGGTCAAGCCCTTGCCCTTCTGCTTAAGAACCGTCTTCCTGCTGGTTCTGATTTAGCCCTATACGATATTGCTCCAGTTACGCCTGGCGTAGCAGCAGATCTTAGCCACATCCCAACACCAGTATCGATCAAAGGTTACGCTGGTGAAGATCCAACTCCTGCGCTAGAAGGTGCAGATGTAGTTCTTATCTCTGCGGGTGTTGCTCGTAAGCCGGGCATGGATCGTGCGGATCTGTTCAATGTAAACGCTGGTATTGTGAAATCACTCGCTGAAAAGATTGCGGTTGTTTGTCCTAAAGCATGTGTAGGTATCATCACTAACCCAGTGAACACAACAGTGCCAATCGCTGCTGAAGTTCTGAAGAAAGCGGGCGTTTACGACAAGCGTCGCCTATTCGGTATTACCACACTAGACGTGATCCGTTCAGAAACGTTTGTTGCTGAGCTCAAAGGCAAAGATCCTAGCGATATTCGTGTACCAGTTATCGGTGGTCACTCTGGCGTGACAATTCTTCCTCTTCTTTCTCAAGTAGAAGGTGTGGAGTTTACAGCTGAAGAAGTAGAAGCTCTGACTAAGCGTATTCAAAACGCGGGCACAGAAGTTGTTGAAGCAAAAGCGGGTGGCGGTAGTGCGACACTTTCTATGGGCCAAGCGGCTTGTCGTTTCGGTCTAGCACTTGTACGAGCTCTTCAAGGTGAAGAAGGCGTTGTTGAGTGTGCTTACGTTGAAGGTGATAGCGAGCACGCACCTTACTTTGCACAACCAGTGAAGTTGGGTAAAGAAGGCGTAGAAGAAGTACTAAGCTACGGCGAATTGAGCGACTTCGAAAAAGCGGCGCTAGATGGAATGCTAGAAACGTTAAATGGCGACATCAACATTGGTGTTGAATTCGCTAAATAATCTCTATAACGCGAATTAAGAAGAAAGCCGATCTTAGGATCGGCTTTTTTGATCTTTTTTGCTCTGAATTACGTATCACAAGCGAACCAAAACAACATTGTTAAGGAGAAGATGATGGAAGCAAGTCGAATCCGAAAAGGCATGGTTGTTGAGTGCCAAGAAGGCGTCGGTACGATTTTGGTTGTCGACCGTGAAGCAGAGACCGTTTTGTTATCCAAGCAAGGCTCAGATCAACAGATAGCAGTGAGTTTTGATGAGATAGAGGACGATCCACAGCTGCACGGTGGCAGCGAAAGATACTATTAGTCAGAGCCGTTGAAATTGTCTAGATCTGAGACGAAAAAGGAAGAGCGAAATGCTCTTCCTTTTGTGTTTCTTGCTAAAGGGTCTGATGGTGCTAGCGGGTGCGTTTTACCGCAACATGAGCTAGCGTGATAAGCGCTTCTTTGTATTCTGATTCTGGTAGTACTTCCAGTTCAGCGATCGCCTTATCTGCTTCTTCTAACGCTTTCTGCGTAGTGTATTCTAACGAACCGGCCTCTTTCATAACGGCTAGGATTTCATCTAAGCGTTCCATGCCATTGGCTTTTTCAATCGCTTCGCGAATCATCAGCGCATTTTCTGGCGTCGTATTACGCATTGCATGCAACAGAGGCAGAGTCGGTTTTCCTTCAGCCAAATCATCACCAACGTTTTTGCCCATGTCTTCGCCATCGGATGTGTAGTCCATTACATCATCAATAAGCTGGAATGCAGTGCCTAGGTATTTACCATAATTCTGCAGAGCCAATTCAACGTGTTCTGGAGCATCATTTAAGATCGCGCCAATTTGCGTTGCAGACTCGAACAAGCGTGCAGTCTTTGAGTAGATGACTTGCATGTAGCTTTCTTCGGTCGTGTCAGGATCGTTACAGTTCATCAACTGTTGAACTTCACCTTCGGCGATCACATTTACTGCATTACTCATTAGTTGAAGGATCTTCATGGATCCTAGCTCAGTCATCATCTGAAATGAGCGAGTGTAAATAAAGTCCCCAACAAGTACGCTCGCGGCATTACCAAACGCAGCATTCGCTGTCGCTTTTCCACGGCGCATATCTGATTCGTCCACGACATCATCGTGCAGCAAAGTTGCTGTATGGATGAACTCGATAAACGCCGCTGCCATCGTATGGCCAGTGCCTTGGTACCCCAATGCACGTGCTGACAATATTGCCAGTAACGGTCGTAGACGTTTGCCTCCACCACTCACGATATAGAAACCGAGCTGGTTGATTAAAGAGACATCAGAATTTAGTTGGGCTTGAATTGTTTCATTCACTTTTGCCATGTCATCGGCAGTAAGCGCTTGGATAGTTTTAAAATCCATCGTATATCCGGCTGAAGTTAGACCCTGCAAGGCTTATTCGATTTATATAATTGTCGAATAATACACTAAAAAACGTTGATTAATACATTACTAAAGGGCATGATTGCCGCACTTTTCTTTGGCGATTAGCTTTTCGCCAATTTTTTCAAAATATGGCTTGTCATAGGGGCATCTCTTCTGTAGAATCTGCGCCCTATTGATGATTAGTTTAGCGCACACCCTCATGAAAAGGCTGTGCGGAAAAAGCGGAGTAAAATATGTACGCTGTTTTCCAATCTGGTGGTAAACAACACCGTGTAAGCGAAGGTCAAACTCTTCGTTTAGAGAAATTAGACGTTGAAACTGGTGCAACTGTAGAATTTGATAAAGTTCTTCTTGTTGCTAACGGCGAAGACATCAAAGTTGGTGCTCCTCTTGTAGAGGGCGGCAAAATTGTTGCTGAAGTTGTACAACACGGTCGTGGCGATAAAGTTAAAATCGTTAAGTTCCGTCGTCGTAAGCACTCTCGTAAGCAACAGGGTCACCGTCAGTGGTTCACTGAAGTGAAGATCACTGGTATCAACGCTTAATCTATTAGGAGAGTTTAACAATGGCACACAAAAAAGCTGGTGGTTCTACTCGTAACGGCCGCGATTCAGAAAGCAAACGTCTAGGTGTTAAGCGTTTCGGTGGTGAATCTGTACTTGCAGGTAACATCATCGTTCGTCAACGTGGTACTAAGTTCCACGCTGGTAACAACGTAGGTATCGGTAAAGACCACACTCTATTCGCTCTTACTGAAGGTAAAGTGAAGTTCGAAGTGAAAGGTCCTAAGAACCGTAAGTTTGTAAGCATCGAAGCTGAGTAATTAGGTTTTTACCAAGTTACTTAATAGCTTTAAGCTGAATTCAAAAGCCCTGCCGAATCGGCGGGGTTTTTTATTTATGGCAGTCGATATATCGAAGTTTCTCGTTAGAATCCGAGGCGATTTGAATCTGGGAGCTTAGATCTGTCATCTGCTAAAATTGTCGGATGACACAGTAGATTTAATCCACGCACGAAGTAGTCGGAGTAAAAGATGAAGTTCGTAGATGAAGCGGTAGTAAAAGTTCAGGCTGGTGATGGCGGTAGCGGCGTTGTCAGTTTCTGGCGTGAAAAATTCATCACTAAAGGCGGCCCTGACGGCGGTGATGGTGGTGACGGCGGTGATGTTTACATCCAAGCTGATGAAAACCTAAATACCCTAATTGATTACCGTTTCCAACGCTTCTACGAAGCGGAGCGTGGTGAAAACGGTCGCGGTGGTAACTGTACTGGTAAACGTGGTAAAGACATTGTTCTTCGCGTACCAGTGGGTACTCGCGCAGTGGATATCCACACTAACGAAATTGTTGCAGAAGTTGCTGAGCACGGTAAGAAAGTGATGGTCGCGAAAGGCGGTTGGCACGGTCTTGGTAACACGCGTTTCAAATCTTCAGTAAACCGAGCGCCTCGTCAAAGAACGCTAGGTACGAAAGGTGAAATTCGTGAAATCCGTCTTGAGCTACTGCTGTTGGCGGACGTTGGTATGCTTGGCTTGCCAAACGCAGGTAAATCGACGTTTATTCGCGCGGTATCAGCGGCAAAACCAAAAGTAGCAGACTACCCGTTTACCACGTTAATCCCAAGCTTGGGTGTGGTGAGTGTTGTTCCTGAAAAGAGCTTTGTGGTTGCTGACATCCCGGGGCTTATCGAAGGGGCTGCTGATGGTGCGGGTTTAGGTATTCGTTTCTTGAAACACCTAGAACGTTGCCGAGTGTTGCTGCACATGATTGATATCATGCCGATTGATCAGTCTGATCCTGTACAAAATGCACTAACCATCATTGATGAGCTAGAGCAGTACAGTGAAAAACTGGCAAGCAAACCTCGCTGGTTGGTGTTCAACAAAGTTGATCTGATGCCTGAAGAAGAAGCGAATGAAAAGATCCAAGAGATCTTGGATGCGCTAGGTTGGGAAGACGAGTACTTCAAGATCTCTGCGATCAACCGTTCTGGCACCAAAGAGCTTTGCTACAAACTTGCTGACTTTATGGAAAACCTACCTCGCGAAGAGGAAGAAGTGGCTGAAGAAGATAAAGTTAACTTCATGTGGGATGATTACCATAAAGATGCAATGGCAGGAAAAGACGTTGTTACTGAAGATGACGACGACTGGGATGATTGGGATGACGAAGAAGATGACGGTCACGTTGTCTACGTTCGTGACTAATTGTTCTCTCCAAGCGATGTCTTGCTAGAAAATTTAATAAAGCCGCAAAATCTATTGCGGCTTTTTTTGTATCTAAATCATATTTAGATGATGTGATTTGCGGCACAATAGTGGCTTCGCGTGATAATTCGGGACTGTTTGACCTCCTTCACGTGAGAGTAAGCAACACCCTAAAAGGACTTAGACCTATCTATGAATCTAGAAACCATACCGTCTGGAGAGTTGACGGTATCTAACCAACGCTCCATTTCTCGACTTGTCGCTCAAGCCGGACAAATGCTGTTGGCCCATGGCGCAGAAAGTACGCTTGTGTGCGATATCATGCGTCGTATTGGCTTAGCTTGTGGCGTGCATGAAGTGGCTGTAGCCCTCTCAGCCAATGCCTTGGTTGTCACGACCGTAATGGATGGACACTGCATCACCACTACTCGAAGCTGTGCCGATCGTGGCATCAACATGCGCGTTATTACGCAAATTCAACGCATCTGTATCATGATGGAGCGCGGGTTACTCGATGCTGCCATGGCGCAAAAAAAACTGAATACCATCAGCCCAGAACGGTACAACCGCTGGCTAGTGGTGCTTATGATTGGCTTATCATGCGCGGCATTCAGCCATTTAGCGGGTGGCGATTGGGGCGTATTTATTATGACCTTCTTGGCCTCGGCTGGTGGCATGATCGTGCGCCAAGAGATTGGCCATCGTCACTTCAATCCATTACTTAACTTTTCTGCTACCGCATTTGTAACCACGTTGATTTCTGCTCAAGCTGAAATTTACCAAATTGGCAATTTACCAACCGTAGCGATGGCATCGTCGGTATTGATGTTGGTACCTGGTTTTCCACTGATTAATTCGGTAGCAGACATGCTAAAAGGTCACATTAACATGGGTATTGCTCGGTTTGTAATGGCCAGTTTGCTGACGTTAGCAACGTGTTTGGGCATTGTGGCGGCAATGAGTGTAACTGGTATTTGGGGGTGGGCAATTTAATGAATATTTTTGATTTAACGCTCGGTTTGCTCAATGACATGTTTTTTGCAGCCATCCCTGCAGTCGGCTTTGCGTTGGTGTTTAATGTGCCACAGCGAGCTTTGATCTATTGCGCGGTAGGTGGTGCGATTGGTCACGGAAGTCGTTACTTGATGATGCAGTTTGGAGTACCGATTGAGTGGGCGACCTTCTTCGCTGCCACCTTGGTTGGCATGATAGGGGTTCATTGGTCTCACCGCTTTTTGGCTCATCCAAAAGTGTTTACTGTCGCTGCATTGATACCTATGGTGCCGGGAGTTTTTGCTTACAAAGCGATGATTGCGATGGTGGAGATTAACCATTTGGGTTACTCGCCAGAGTTAATTGCGACCTGCATGGAGAACTTTCTTAAAGCCATGTTTATTATTGCTGGTCTAGCAGTTGGCCTCGCAGTTCCTGGGCTGTTATTCTACCGCCGCAGACCGATAGTATAAGGACCCGACATGATCATTAGTATGATTGCCGCGATGGCAGACAACCGCGTTATTGGCAAAGATAATCAAATGCCTTGGCATCTTCCTGCGGATTTTGCTTGGTTTAAACGTTGTACGATGGGGAAGCCCGTCGTAATGGGAAGAAAGACTTACGATTCAATTGGTCGCCCTTTGCCAGGACGTTTGAATATTGTCATTAGCCGAGATGAATCATTGAGTATTGAAGGCGTTACGACGGTGACTTCAGTTGAAAAAGCGTTAGAGGCTGCAGGTGATGTTGAAGAAGTAATGATCATTGGTGGCGGTGCTATCTATGCTTCTTGTTTAGCGATGGCAAATAAACTGTACGTCACACATATTGATGTTGTAGTTGAAGGTGACACCCAGTTCCCAGACTGGGGTAATGAGTTCAAAGAGACATATTCTGAAACCTACCAAGCGGATGAGAAAAACGCTTACAACATGCGTTTTACGATTTTAGAAAAGCAATAGTTAGAAAAGTCTCTCGAAGCAGAATAGAAAAAAGCACCGTAACCACGGTGCTTTTTGTTTTTGGAGTAACGATCTAGTGATTAATCGAGAGCGTCTTGGGTAAAGAGTTGTTTGTCTTCCCAACGGATCATTGTCAGCGAACCACCCCAGACACAACCTGTATCGAGTCCAATGACTTTTTCATCGATATAGCCCTGCAATGCTGCCCAGTGGCCGAATAACACTGTTTTTTCTAACGGTATGCGGTGCGGCAGTTCAAACCAAGGTACCAATTGGTCACCTGTGACTTCTTGCGGAGGTAGTTTGCAGTCCATATCTAAACGACCATCAGAAAAGCAGAAACGCATTCTTGTAAAGGCATTGATGATATAGCGATAGCGATCCAGACCTTCCAGTGAGTCATCCCAAAGATCTGGTAAGTTGCTGTACATGTTTTTTAGCAACCACGGCAACTCTTCGCCTTGGATAATACGTTCTACTTCGCGAGCGCATTGTCTGGCTGTTTCTAAATCCCATTGCGGAGAGATACCCGCATGACACATCACAAACTCGTCGTGCTCTGCCAGAAGAGGTTGTTTAGCTAGCCAAGAGAGCAGTTCTTCGCGGTCTTTAGCGAGGAAAATTGGGGTCGTTTTATCTTTGTCTTTTCGCTTTTTCAGGCCGTAAGATACTGCCAGTAAATGTAAGTCATGATTGCCGAGTACGACTTTTGCGCTGTCACCGAGTGACTTTACGAAGCGCAGTGTTTCGAGTGATTTCGGGCCGCGAGCCACCAAATCTCCTGCGAGCCAAAGTTGGTCATGTTGAGTGGAAAAGTTGACGCGCTTGAGTAGCTGCTGTAGTTCGTCAAAACAGCCTTGGATGTCACCAACGATATAGGTAGCCACTAAATCTCCAATCTTATTAATTTAAAACGTTCGGAATTGCTAAACGAAATGGCTCAATTTCAGTGATGAATTCCTGGCCTTTTTCATCCAGCATTTTGTAGTGTCCTTGCATGACACCAACAGGCGTTTCTAACGCGGTACCACTGCTGTAAGTGTATTCATCGTTGCTTGGAATAAACGGCTGCTGCCCAACAACACCTTCTCCCTCTACCGTCATTTGTTTACCGTTGGAATCGGTAATCAACCATCGGCGACTTATGAGCTGCACTGTCTGCTGGCTGAGGTTTTTAATGGTAATGACGTAGGCGAAAACAAAGCGTTGTAGCTCTGGATTGGATTGCTCTTCGATGTATTTGGTGTGAACTTGAATCTTGATGCAGGGTTGAATGACGTCCATGTGCACTCCTTGATAAACTTAATAATAAGCCAAACCGGCAAGGGTTTGGCTTATTGTTTGAGTTATTAGTGCTGCGGGTTGTCCGCTAGCCAGTTCGCCATCGCGACGAATTGTTGTAGCGTTAGGTTTTCTGGACGCATGCTTGGGTTTACACCTAGCTCTTCCAGAACTTCTGCGCTCAACAGAGATTTGTAGCAGTTACGCACGGTTTTACGGCGTTGGTTAAAGCCTTCACGACAAACGCGATCGAGTAAACGTAGATCTTTCGCTGGGCATGGTAGCTCTTCATAAGGTACTAGGCGAACAACAGCGGAGTCTACTTTCGGTGGCGGAACAAATGCGGTTGGTGGCACTTCTAGTACAGGTACAACTTTACAGTAGTACTGCGCCATTACCGTTAGACGACCGTAAGCTTTACTGCCCGGGCCAGCTGCCAAGCGATTCACCACTTCTTTTTGAAGCATAAAGTGCATGTCTTGAATGTCTTTATGGAATTCAAATAGGTGGAACATCAAAGGTGTAGAGATGTTGTACGGCAAGTTACCGAAGATACGCAGCTTGTTGTTTGGCTTCACTAACTGAGTGAAGTCAAAGCGCATGGCATCGCCTTCATGAATCGTTAGTTTGTCTGCTAAATCAGGGTGGTTACGTAAACGCTCGGCTAAGTCACGGTCCAGTTCGATGACGGTGAACTTATCTACTTCACGGCCAACGGGTTCTGTGATTGCACCAAGACCCGGGCCGATCTCAACCAGATTCTGACCTGGCTTTGGGTTAATTGCTGATACGATGCCATCAATAATGTATGGATCGTTCAGGAAGTTTTGACCAAAACGTTTACGCGCTTTGTGTCCTAAATGGACATCATTTCTCATTGTTTCTTCTCTACCAATTCTATCGCATGCGTGAGCGCTGTTCGGAAGCTCCCTGTATCCGCTTGACCTGTCCCTGCCAGTTCTAATGCAGTACCGTGATCTACCGAGGTTCTAATAAAAGGTAGACCAAGAGTAATGTTTACTGAACGCCCAAAGCCTTTGTATTTTAATACTGGCAATACTTGGTCGTGGTACATGCCTAAAACAGCATCTGCATCGTTTAAATATTTTTCATTGAAAATGGTATCTGCCGGCAGTGGGCCGATCAGCTTGATACCTTTTTCTTTTTGAATCTTTTCCAGTGTCGGAGTGATGGTTTCGATCTCTTCACGACCTAAACAGCCATCTTCACCTGCATGAGGATTAAGCCCGCAAACATAGATGTTTGGCTCTGCGATGGCAAATTTTTCTACGAGGTCTTTATGAAGAATATCGATGATCTTCTCTAGTCGCTCTTCGGTGACCGCTTTTGACACATACGCCAATGGAATATGTGTGGTAACCAATGCGACACGCAGTCCTTCTGTTGCCAACATCATCACCACTAACGGTGTATTTGATTTCTCGGCAAAGAATTCAGTATGACCACTAAATGCAACACCTGCGCGATTGATCACCCCCTTGTGAACAGGGCCGGTGACAATAGCATCAAATTCATCATTCATACAGCCCAAAGCGGCTCTTTCTAGCGTTTTCAATACGTAGTGGCCGTTGGCTTCATTAAGTTGACCAGCAATCGCGTTTTCCGAAATTTCAACGTGGTCAACGATAAGTGTGCCCGCTTTTTGCGCCTTAGGTGCTTCTTCAGGATTGTAATCAAAGAGTTGGACATCAATGCCAAGCATTTTGGCACGTTCCAGCAACATGTTTTTATCTGCGCAGACGACAATCTGGTGTGCCCAATCTTCTTTTGATAGAGCCAGCACTAAGTCAGGGCCGATGCCCGCAGGTTCCCCTGCGGTTACGACAATTCTGCGAATTGAATTAGTTGTCATTGTTGTCATCCACGATTTCAACAAACGCACTTGCACGCAGCTCTTGCATCCATGCGCCTGCTTCTTCATTAAACTTACGATTGAATAGAATGCGGTAAGCTTTATTCTTCATTGCCGAATCTGTGCGGTCGACTTGGCGTCGGTCTAACACTTCAACAATGTGCCAGCCATGAACCGTTTTGAATGGTTCACTGATTGAGCCAACTGGTAGTGTTTCAACTTGGTGTTTAAATTCAGGAACATAAAGATCCGGTGTTTGGTAACCAAGTTCACCATCTTGAGCCGCAGAGCCTGGGTCTTGGCTGTATTGTGAGGCCAATTGAGCAAAGGTCGCTTCGCCAGCTTTGATGCGACGAACGAATTCATTTAACTGCTTTTTAGCGCCTTCATCACTAAGAATCACGGTTGGTTTGATCAGAATATGGCGAGCGTTAACTTCCGTCACCGCAACGGTTTCTAGCCCCTTCACATCTTCAATTTTTAGGATGTGGAAACCAACGCCACTACGGAATGGACCAATGATACTGCCTTTGTTCTGCATCTTGATTTGATCAGCAAAGATGGTTGGCATTTCTTCTTTACGCATCCAACCCCAATCACCACCTTGGAGAGCTTTCGGACCTTTAGAGTAGGTGTAAGCCATTTCGGTGAAGTCTGCGCCGTCATTCAGTTTTTTAACCAGGGCTTTCGCTTGTGCTTCTACTTCTGATTTATCTTGACCGTCGGTGAAACGCAGTTGGATATGACCGATTTTGTATTGCACGGTTGCGTTGGTTTCTTTCGCTAGCTGGTCTGCAAGGCTATCAACTTCTGCTGGAAGGATATTGATTCGGCGACGAACTAGCGCATTACGAGCTTCTGACGCTGCAATTTCTTTACGGATTTGCTCGCGGAACTCTGGGTAGCTTAGGCCTTCTGCTTGCACGGATGCTGCCAGTTCTTCCACGCTTTGGTTATTGTTGCGTGCGATTTCTGCGATGGCTTGGTTTAGACGGTTATCGTCGATGCGTACACCAATACGGTCAGCTTCTTGGCCTTGCAGCGTATCGATGATCAGTTTTTCTACCACTTGCTCTTTGAGCACGCTTGCCGAAGGTAGACTTTTTCCGCTTTGACGAGCATTGGCTTGTAGGGTTTTCATCGCAGTATTGATGTCGCTTTGTAGAATGACACCGTCGTTAACGATGACAGCAACCTTATCAAGCTCTACCGGTGCTGCTACTGCTCCACAAGAGAGTAGGGTCGTGAATAAGATTGATTTCCAAATTTTCATTTAAAATTCCGTCAGTATTTTTTGAAGAAGCGTCTTATTTAGAGTAAGACGCTTAATTCGATTAATTGTTCAAATAGAATGGGCGACCGTATTTAATCGCGTTGTCGGAACCATCCAGTTCTTTGACTGCTGTACCGGTGCTTTGATTTGTCGCAAAGCCTTGAATACCGAAGTTAACACTAAAGTTGTTTTCGTATTCAGGAGAGGAGCCCGTACTGCCGATGGCTTGATTTTCCCAACCGAGTAATTGGTTAGAGTATGTCAAACCAATGTACCAACAATCAGATTGGTAACGCAGGCTTGCTAGCCATTCCATATCGGTATTTTCATTTAGGTCATAGTAGTACTGACCGCTTGCAGACCAGTTACGGTTGAACTCGTATGCCGCTACGATACCTGCTTGTGAAATACCTTTACGAGTAATGGTGTCGAGGTTTTCGAGAATGATCGTATCTTCGATGTATTCGCGAGTGACATAGCGGTAGTTACCTTGAATAAAGCCGCCGTTAAACTGATATTCCAACGTACTGTTGGCAAGCTGCATTGAGCTTAAGTCGATGTCGTACTGAACGCCACCGTGATAGAACAGGTAGTCGTTGTAGTTGAAATCAGCTTCAACTGCCCATGAAGAGTAGTTGGTTGTCTCGTCTGGAATGTTCGGGCTATTGCTGATTTTCGTCTTCTTATCGAAGTAGTAGATCTGACCAAACGACACGTTCAAACGTTCTTTGTAGTCATCATCAAAGAAGCGCGTACTTGCACCGTAGCTCAGCTGGTTAGCCGATGCGATCTTATCAATACCACTGTACTTACGACTGCGGAATAGACCGTAATAGTCTGTTTGCAGCAGCGTTGTATCGTAGTTGTAGATGTTGGTTTGATCTTCTTCTGGTACGTAAAGGTACTGAAGCTGTGGTTCTAGCGTTTGTGTGTAGCCTTTGATCCAACTGGTGTCACGCTCTAAGTAAATCTGAGCATGGGTTCGGAACTCAGGAATAACACGAGAAACTTGTTCATCAAGCTGGTTTTTCAAGTCCACGTCTGTCAAGCCAGTAAGGTCTTGAGAGTAGTAAGTTGAAAGTACGCGCGCTTCCGTTGTCCAAGTGGCCCAAGAGTTTGACAGCGGCATGGTTAGCCCCGGCTCTATGTGAACGCGAGTCGCGTTTGGTCGAGCGGTATCACTAGTGTCAAAACGGCTGACTTGGCTTTTTACGTCGAAGTTAAGGTGATCACCCCACAACGGCGTGTAGTAGTTCAAATCTAATTGAGGAAGCAAACGATATGGACGGTTTTCTTCTTTCAAGAGGATTTGGAAATCTCGAACGGTTAAAGACGCATCCCAGAAATCTGAACGGTACTGCACATGTCCTTCTTGGACTAACTGGCCGTCTTCACGGTTACCGATGTCAGAGTCCAAATCTAGGAAGTAATCAATGTCACTGACTTGTGAGTAATCAACTTTAACAATCCACTGTTTATTGATAATACCATCGTGCTTAACTTGGTAACCCCAGCGAGAATCATCTTGATATTTTTTATCGCTGTTGAGGTATTCGCCTTTCAGTTTACCTTCACCCCAACCATCGGTTAGGTAACGGAAATCGGTGTCGAGTTTGGTGCCACGTTGCTGCATGTAGAGTGCAGTGAGTGTCATGTCGTATTGAGGTGCGATGTTCCAGTAAAATGGCACTTCCACTTCCATACCGTCACTAGAACCGTAAGAAAGAGAAGGGAATAGGAAACCGGTTTTACGCGTATTGCCAATAGGCATAGTCATGTATGGCACGTAAAACACGGGCACATCCATGATCTCAAAACGAGGGTGGTGCAGCGTGGCGGTCTCTTCGTCTTGGTCTACGTCAATACCAGACGCAACCAAACGCCATGAATTATCGCCTTCCGGACATGATGTGATTGAGCCATCTTCTAGTTCATAGACAGACTGACCTGTACGCGCAATGTAAGCAGCAGTACCACGACCTTGTTGGCAAAGAAATTGGTATTCGGTGTTTTCAAGCGAGAAGGTATCTTGGTTGATGTCGTTGGTAACACGATCTGAGCGGGCTTTAACTTGTCCGTCATTGAAGGTCACGTTGCCTTCTGCCACCACCACGTTGTCTTGTTGGTGCAGTGTTACGCTATCTGCGGTGATTTTCTTCGGACCTTGCGTTACTTGGACGTTTCCAGAGTATTGTGCTTTGTCACCATTAATGGCTTGCAGGTTGTCCGCTTCTACCACTACTGGGGTATTAAGAGCGTCCTCCTCGCCACTTGTTTCGACCAAACATTGATCTGTGGCGGGCATTTCCTGCACACTATCATTTATATTCGCTTCAGCTTGAGTGGTGGGTACAAACAAGGCGGTGCTGATAGAGGCCGCTATAAATGTGCGGGAGAAATGTTGCATTGAATTGAACTTTCCTGTGTCACTACTACTCGATGGCTATAGGGCTTGTTGTACCCTAGCGTCATAGCCAAATGAATCAACTATAGTCGCAATTGTCCCAGCGTATTGATTTGCTATGGCATAATGACGACAAAAATAGCTGCAAAGATAAGCAGGCGAAATGGCCTAGCCGAAATAAAACTAATTCCATTATCATAAAGGAAATCGTTCCATCCGGCACTATAAGACCGTCGTCGTCGATAAAAATTCATTGATAGAGAACACATAATGCATATTTTTGGCAAAATTCTGGGTGCCTTTTTTGGCTTGTTACTGGGTGGTCCATTCGGTTTGCTGTTTGGTTTATTTATTGGTCACCAATTCGATAAAGCCCGACGTTTAAGTCAAGCTGGGTTCTCTACAGGCGGCTTTGGAAAAGGACCAAGTCAGGCACAGCGTCAGGAAGAATTCTTTAAATCGGCGTTTGCAGTAATGGGACACGTGGCAAAAGCCAAAGGGCAGGTCACTAAAGAAGAGATCCAACTTGCGACTGCCATGATGGATCGTATGAATTTGCATGGCGAACAACGCCGTGCGGCGCAAGATGCGTTCCGCGAAGGGAAAGAGAGTGATTTCCCATTAGAAGATGTGCTGGTGCGTGTAAAAATCTCGACCGCTGGCCGTTTTGATTTGCTGCAATTCTTCCTTGAACTGCAAATTTCCGCGGCCTTTGCTGATGGAGCTATCCATCCAAGCGAACGTAATGTGCTGCACAAAATTGCTCGTGGTTTAGGTTTCTCATCTGAGCAACTAGAGCGTCGCCTGCAAATGCAAGAAGCGGCGTTCCGTTTCCAACATCAAGGTGGTTTCCATGGCCAGCAACAAGGTCAATACCAGTCGTCAGGTTGGCAGCAAGCCTCACAGGCGGATCAATTGGCCGATGCGTACAAAATTTTGGATGTGTCACCAGAGGCGGACGGTAAAACCGTTAAACGAGCTTACCGTAAGTTAATGAATGAGCACCACCCTGATAAGTTGATGGCCAAAGGTTTACCGCCAGAAATGATGAACGTCGCAAAAGAAAAATCGCAAGAAATTCAAAACGCTTACGATTTAATTAAAAAGGTAAAAGGCTTTAAGTAAGCCAAAATCTAGCAAGCAAACTAGAAAGTAAAAAGGGCACTTGGTGCCCTTTTTTAGCTTTTGGGTTATCGGTGGCTAAAAGCATCTCAAGCTGAACAAAGCTGAATAAATCAGTCGGCTTGGTTCAAGTTCCAATCGTAGTCGTACTTCACCCGACCTGAAAAATGGTTGTATTGTGGCGCGTACTTTCTGATGTGGTTAAACACCTCTTTCTCACCACCAAAATCAACGGCAAACCACTCATAAATTGAAGATATTTTCGCCGTGTTACCTTCAATAGAGACGCCTTTTTTGCTGTTGATAAAGGTCTTTGCGGCACTCTCTAACAAGGTTTGAGTATTCTCAGCGGTAAAAGCTTGAGTTTGAAGATTTGGGCAGCCTAGGCTTGCACAATTGACAGCGTAGTGCGTTCTTGGGTCTTGCCAGATTGGTCGTAAAATTCGGTGCTCAATATCATTTAAGGTCAGACTTTTTCCGTTAATGGTGATGACATCTTGATCCCATGGGCCAAAGCTAAACAGCCCGCCTAACTTGGTGATCGACGTTATCGGGTAGTTATCCAAAATTAGGTCAACCGTCAACGCGTTGTACAGGTTTACCCAATATGCGTATTGCTCGGCTTGGCGGTATTGCAATGGATTTAAACTAGCGAGACGTTGAATGTACTGCTTTAACTTTGTTTTATCGGCGAACGAGACTTGGTTGTAACGAAATAGAGTGTTGTCACCTCGGGTAACTAGATAGCTGTCGAGTAACTGTTGCCACTCCAGATGAGAGATTGAGGTTTGGTTGACCCCGTTGGACTGCTGCCAATAAGGCCATAAGTCGGCTTTTGGTGCGGCCAGAGCGGAAAAGGAGAGTAGGGCACACAGTAGCAATAAGAAACGCTTCATAGAGATACCTTTAGTGAGACTTGATTGTTAGTGTAGACCCGTCTAGTTGTTGTTTTCTTTCTTTAATCTACGCATAAAAACAAAACAGGCTGACAATGGTCAGCCTGTTATTTGTGTATTCAAGGATGCGTTTTAACGCAGGAAGCTCGGGATATTGGCTTCATACTCAGCGATTTTGTCTTCGTGCTGAAGCGTCAAACCGATGTTATCTAAGCCATTAAGCAGGCAGTGACGACGAAACTCGTCGATTTCAAAGTCATACTCCTTGCCGTTTGCGCGCACTTTTAGGGCTTCCAGATCCACTTCAATTTGCGCACCTTCATTGGCTTCAACGAATTGGAACAGTTCATCCACTTCTTGCTCAGTCAGACGAACCGGAACCATTTGGTTGTTGATGGAGTTGCCGTAGAAAATGTCCGCAAAACTAGGTGCGATCATCGCTTTAATGCCGTAATCAGCCAAAGCCCAAGGTGCGTGTTCACGAGATGAGCCACAGCCGAAGTTTTCACGCGCAAGTAGGATAGAAGCGCCTTGGTAACGTGGCGCATTCATTACAAACTCAGGGTTTGGTCGCTCGCCTGCATCATCAAGGAAGCGCCAGTCATGGAAAAGATGCTTACCGAAACCTAGGCGAGAAACTTTTTGTAAAAACTGCTTTGGAATAATGGCATCCGTGTCAACGTTGGCGGCATCTAGAGGCACAACCAAACCAGTATGTTGTTTAAAACCTGACATGATTGTTCTCCCTAATCCTGTTTATCAAAAGTTAATTCACGAATGTCAACAAAGTGACCAGCGATAGCTGCCGCGGCTGCCATTGCAGGGCTAACCAAGTGGGTACGACCATCACGGCCTTGACGACCTTCAAAGTTACGGTTTGATGTTGATGCACAACGCTCGTGAGGTCCCAAACGGTCATTGTTCATTGCTAAACACATTGAACAACCTGGTAGACGCCATTCAAAGCCCGCTTCTTTAAAGATGACATCCAAGCCTTCGGCTTCTGCTTGTGCTTTCACCTGTTCTGAGCCCGGGACAATCAATGCTTGAACGTGCGATGCGACCTTACGGCCTTTCGCCACGACGGCGGCAGCGCGCATGTCTTCGATGCGAGAGTTAGTACAAGAGCCAACAAACACTTTATCTACTTGGTAATCAGACAATGATTTGCCTGCTTCTAAGCCCATGTAAGCCAATGCTTTTTCAGCAGACGCTTTTTCGATTGGATCAGTGAAGCTTTCTGGTGCTGGAATCGGTTGGTCAACGGCAATGACCTGACCTGGGTTTGTGCCCCAAGTTACTTGTGGTTTGATGTCAGCAGCGTTCAGTGTAACAACGGCATCAAATTCGGCATCTGCGTCAGTCTTTAACGTCTTCCAGTACTCTACTGCGGCATCAAAATCTGCGCCTTGCGGTGAGAACTTACGACCTTTGATGTATTCAAACGTGGTTTCATCTGGTGCAATTAGGCCTGCTTTTGCGCCCAATTCAATGGCCATATTACATACCGTCATACGGCCTTCCATAGAAAGGTCAGTAATCGCTTCACCGCAGAATTCAACCACATAACCAGTACCGCCCGCAGCCGTTGTTTTGCCGATGATCGCTAGAACGATATCTTTCGCGGTAATACCCGGTGCGACTTTACCTTTCACTTCGATTTTCATTGTTTTCGCACGTGCTTGTTTTAGCGTTTGAGTCGCTAATACGTGTTCAACTTCAGAGGTGCCGATACCGAAAGCCAGTGAGCCAAATGCCCCGTGTGTTGCGGTATGAGAGTCACCACAAACGATGGTCATACCCGGTAGAGTAATGCCTAGCTCTGGGCCCATAACATGGACGATGCCCTGATATTTGTGGTTTAGGTCGTAAAGGGTAACACCGAACTCTTCGCAGTTTTTCGATAGCGTTTCCATTTGGATACGCGCCATCTCGCCAGAGGCGTTGATGTCTTTGGTTGTGGTCGATACGTTGTGATCCATCGTGGCGAACGTTTTGCTAACCTGACGAACTTTACGACCTTTTTCACGCAAGCCATCAAAGGCTTGTGGAGAGGTCACTTCGTGTACCAAGTGACGATCAATATAAAGAATAGGGGTTTCCCCTTCTGCCGCGACTGCAACGTGTGCGTCGTAGACTTTTTCGTATAGTGTTTTGCCCATTGCTTCCTTTCCTCGTCGTCCTTGTCACCGCAACGGGATGATCCGATGCGGTGATGGCAAACGACAGTTATATTTATAATGTCAGTCTGTTTATGAGTTCAAAATGTACTCAGCGATCTTGTCACCCATTTCTGATGTCGTCAGTGCAGGCTTGTCGCTTGCTAGGTCTGCGGTAAGCTCGCCTGCCGAAAGTGCTTTAGATACTGCGGATTCGATATCTTGCGCCGCAGCTTCTTCGCCAAGGCTGTAACGCAGCATCAGTGCTGCAGAAAGGATCTGCGCAACTGGGTTAGCAATGTTTTTGCCTGCGATATCTGGTGCGCTGCCACCGGCAGGCTCGTATAGGCCGAACTTGCTTTCGTTAAGACTTGCTGAAGGCAACATGCCCATAGAGCCCGTGATCATTGCACACTCATCAGAGATGATGTCGCCAAAGATGTTTGAACATAACATGACGTCAAACTGGGCTGGGTCTTTGATTAACTGCATGGTCGCGTTGTCGATGTACATGTGAGACAACTCGACATCTGGGTAGTCTTTGGCAATCTCTTCCACAACTTCACGCCATAAGATAGAACTCTGCAGAACGTTTGCTTTGTCAATTGAGCACACTTTCTTACGACGTAGACGAGCCGATTCAAACGCGATTTTTGCAATACGTTCGATTTCGTAGCGGTGGTACACCTCGGTATCAAACGCTTTTTCGTTAGCGCCTTCACCCTCACGGCCTTTCGGTTGGCCGAAGTAGATGCCACCAGTTAATTCGCGTACGACCACGATATCAAAGCCGCGACCTGAGATGTCTGCACGTAGCGGTGAGAAAGCTTCTAGACCAGCGTGGATTTGCGCTGGACGAAGGTTACAAAACAGTTGGAAGTGCTTACGTAGTGGCAGCAATGCACCGCGCTCTGGCTGGTCGTTTGGTGGCAAATGTTCCCACTTAGGGCCACCAACCGAACCAAATAGAACCGCGTCAGACTCTTCACACGCTGTTACCGTACTTTCTGGAAGTGGGCAACCATGATTATCGATAGCAATACCACCAACATCATGTTCTTCGCGCTCAAATGAGATGCCATGTTTTTGCTCGATCGCATCCAGAACTTTATGCGCTTGAGCCATCACTTCTGGGCCGATGCCGTCACCAGGAAGTACGGCAATTTTGTATGATTTGTCTGTCATGTTATTCCTTTAATCTTCTAATTTTTGAGCTTAATTATTTGAAATCGTGTTGTGTGTCTCTGAGCGATAAAGCTCAGCATGACTATACCGTAGCAATCTTGTTCTGCTTCATCTCGGCAATGGTGTCTGCGCGATGGATGCTGTTGATAACATGCAATAGTGCTTGACCAGAAGCTTCTACGATATCGGTTGAAACGCCCGTACCGTGGTATTTTCTACCTTTGTAGTTGGCAATGATGTCTGCTTGACCTAGACCATCCTCACCTTCACCTTTTGCGGTTAGATCGAATTTATCTAGTACGATCTCGTAACCTGTCACGCGGTAGATACATTGGTATAGCGCATCAACCGGACCATTGCCGACCGCCGCTTCACACATTTCCGCATCACCACATTGCATCTTGATGCTGGTGGTTGCCATCACGCTGCCCGATTGCACGCTTAGGTAATTCAACTTGTAGAAATCATCTTCTTCACGCAAGTTGGAGAAGTGCATTAGTGCTTCCAAATCGTAATCAAACACTTGGCCTTTACGGTCGGCCAGTTTCAAGAAATCGGCGTACAGTGCGTCTAGGTTGTACTCATCTTCTTTATAACCCATGGAATCCATGTGGCTCTTCACCGCCGCTCGGCCGCTACGACTGGTTAGGTTAAGTGCTTGGTTCTTAAGACCAATCGACTCAGGTGTCATGATCTCGTAAGTGTTCTTGTTCTTTAACATGCCGTCTTGGTGGATACCTGAAGAATGGCTGAATGCATTGGCACCCACGATCGCTTTGTTGCTTTGGATCGGCATGTTGCACAGTTGACTCACCAACTTGCTAGTACGATGGATTTCTTCGTGCTTGATCCCCGTGCTTACGCCCAGCAGCTCTTGACGCGTCTTGATGATCATCGCGATCTCTTCTAGTGAGCAGTTACCCGCACGCTCGCCGATACCATTGATGGTGCCTTCAATTTGGCGAGCACCGGCTTGTACTGCTGCAATTGAGTTTGCGACCGACATGCCCAAGTCATCATGACAGTGCACTGAAATGATGGCCTTGTCGATGTTCGGCACGCGGTTGAAAAGCGTTTGGATGATGCCACCGAACTCGCTTGGCACTGTGTAGCCAACGGTATCGGGAATGTTGATGGTACTTGCGCCAGCATCAATTGCGGCTTCAACCATGCGACATAGATTGTCGATTGGCGTACGGCCTGCGTCTTCACAAGAAAATTCGACATCATCGGTATAGTTACGCGCGTGTTTAACGGCGTTGACCGCCATTTCAAGTACGTCATCGTAACTGCGGCGTAGCTTGTCTTGAACGTGAATCGTGGAAGTGGCTAGAAAAGTGTGGATACGGAATTGGTCAGCAACTTTTAGCGCTTCAGCTGCGGCATCGATGTCTTTCGCAACGGCACGCGAAAGGGCACAAACTCGGCTATTTTTGATGTGTTTTGCAATAGTTTGTACGGACTCGAAATCGCCAGGGGAAGAGATAGGAAAACCAGCTTCGATAACATCAACGCCCAGCCTTTCAAGCGCATAGGCAATCTGCAGTTTTTCTTTAACCGTCAAGCTTGCTGACAACGCTTGCTCGCCATCACGCAAGGTGGTGTCGAATATAATGACCTGATCGTTCATGTTTGCTTCCTTCCTGATTTCTGCACTTTCGTGCAAGTTAATCGTTTACTTCCAGTATTTAGATATAAAAAAACCCGCATTTTCATGCGGGTTTCTAAGAAATTGGTGTGGTTATTTTTCTTCCACAGCCTACCCGCGCGAACTGGTCACGATCAGGAGGAGGCTAAGCAGGATAGAAAAATGAGCTGACATAGTTGTTAAGCTTTCCACAAATTTAAGTTAACAAATTAGTACCGCACTCCTTGGAGCGCGTCAACCCTAAAGTCGATTTTTTATTCATATCGGATGAGTGGTTTAATAATAGGCAGCTGATACATCGACACATTCAATCAATTCAAAGTGCAATCAGTTAAAAGTGAAGGAAACGTGCTAGAACCTGAGCGGGCGACAAAGATCACAGCCTAAAGCTTTGTGTTATCAAAATTCCGGTATAGGGATTGCGACTTATCACACAAAGGTCTTAATTGCTTGGCGAAAATACGCGCTGACCATTTATAGTAGTGCAGTTGCATTAGGTGAAGAGAAACAGAAGGTAAAGGATTCATGGTCACAGCAAAACAACTTGGACGTTCGGCACTCGCATTAACATTGATCAGCTTATCTGGTTGTCAGCTGTTTCAATCAAACACGAATGCTGAGGTGGCTTCTCCGGTGATCGTGAACGATCATGCGCAAAGTATTATGGTCATCAGCGATCAAATGGACATGTACTTAAGCAGTGAAGGGCGGGAATCTTTCTTAAATCAGATGCTGGTGGCGCTTGAGTCGGATAGCCGAGATAAATTCAAAGGCAAAGATCCTGACACCTATTCGTGGTGGAAGATCCGCGTGCAACCTAATGAGTGGCAACAAGCTGAGATAGTCAGACCAGTAGAAGAAGGAGTGGATACCTCTAACAAGCTGGAGTTCATGGATGTCTCCTATCGTTCAAAAACGGGGTTAAATTTGCGCTCCAAACCGAGTGTAGAGAGTACAAAGCTGGGGCAACTTGAAAAAGGCGAAGTGTTCAATGCGTTGGCGAGAGTAGAAGGAGAACCTTGGATTCTGGTTGAACAAAAAGGCGTTATTAAGGGCTACGTGCATCAAGATTACGTACGCAGCAACGTCGTGAATCGCGATATTTTGTCGACTCAACCGAATCCGTTGCTCGATGCTCAGCAAGCGACTCATTCTGTATCGAGTGCCCGACACGAGCTGCTGGGCAGCTACACGTGTCGAGCGCTGAGCTATGAGTTAACTAAAGACGGTGATGTGACCACGGGGTCATTACGCGCATGCCGCAAAAAACGCAAAGTTTGGTATATCGATACGCCGTCTGCCTCACCAGCTAACCCTTCGTAATTCTTATTGCTTTTATTGATGTGTTTAACGGTATGGTTGGGGACATCAATGTGCGCTATTCCGTCCATTCTACTTTTGTCACTAATTGTCCAACTTCCCGTCATGTAGCTGTCACCTAAACCTCCTACTTTGCACACAAAGGCGTTGTCAAAGTAAGGGAAGGTCACATGCGAACCATTGAGACAATCACACAGCCAATAGCAACCATCGCTAAGTTTGATTTAGCATTCTCTAGCGTATGTCTTCAGCATCGTTTTAACCAACAAGTTGCCAACATCAGTAAAGGCGTTTCGCACAGTGGAGATGGGCATCTCTACGTCGTCTTAGGGCTGTTAGCTTGGTATTTAGATAAAGAACACGGCTCTTGGTTTATGTTAGCCGGATTGCTGGCATTTACCGTCGAGCTACCCATTTACTGGACGCTAAAAAACAGCTTTAAACGCCGTCGCCCCGAAGAACTGAGCGCTTTGTTACCTGCTTTTATCACCCCTTCTGATCGCTACAGTTTACCGTCTGGACATACTGCTGCTGCGTTTGTCATGGCAACACTTATCAACCATTACTACCCAGAACTCGGTTATGTCGCATTCTCTTGGGCGAGCTTAATTGGTACGGCGCGTATTTTGCTCGGTGTTCATTTCTTTACTGACGTCATCATCGGGGCGCTGTTGGGAAGTGCGTGTGGTGCTCTGGCTATTGCGATCGTAGGAGGCTAATGGATGAAAATTCTATACGGTGTTCAAGGTACGGGAAATGGCCATATCGCACGTGCACGTGCAATGAGCAAGGCATTTGAATCGCACGATGTGCAGGTCGACTTTCTTTTTTCTGGACGAGCACCGGAGAAATACTTTTCAATGGAAGCGTTTGGCGATTATCAGACTCGTCGCGGTTTTACGTTTGTGACGGAAAAAGGCTCGGTCAATTACGCCAAAACGGCCTTGAACAACAATTTGATTCATTTTTTCAAAGAAGTGAACCAACTTAATCTGGCGCCTTATGATTTAATCATCAACGACTTTGAACCCGTCACGGCTTGGGCAGCTCGTCAACAAAATAAGCCGTGTATCGGTATCAGTCACCAAAATGCGTTTCGCTATCCAGTGCCTCTGAAGGGGGCTAGCTGGCTGGATAAATCAGTACTTGAGTATTTTGCACCATCTCAACATCAGCTTGGATTGCACTGGTATCACTTTGACCAGCCGTTGCTACCGCCCATCGTCCACACTTTGGATAACCAAGCGGATAACGATGATTTCGTGTTGGTGTATTTACCGTTTGAGTCGATTGAGGACATCTGCGACTTGTTGTTCCACTTTAATCAGCAGACGTTTATTTGTTATCACCCCGACGTGATAGAAGTAGAGAAAGTGGAGAACATAGAATTGCGTCCGCTGTGCCATACCAACTTTCAGCACCATCTACATTGTTGCTGTGGGGTCATCGCCAACGGCGGTTTTGAACTGCCTTCAGAAGCACTTTCTCTTGGCAAAAAACTGCTAATGAAACCACTGGCAGGACAATTTGAACAGCAGAGCAACGTAGCCACGCTTGAAGATCTTGGGTTAGCCACTGCAATGGACAGTTTAGACATTTCTACCGTACGTCAGTGGCTCAAAGAGCAGCAAGCTGAGAGTGTTAAATACCCCGACGTTGCACAAGCCATCGTGAATTGGGTTTTACAAGGGGCGTGGGATTCGCAAGAAGAACTCTCCAAACAGTTGTGGGAGCAGGTGGATTTTCCGAGCTATGTATCCAATATCTAAGTTTGTTTGCTCGGATTGTTTGTGGCAAATACATAATAACTATTAACTACCTATTATTACGTCCCTTCCAACATTCCTACATGGTACTTGATGCAGCTTTTCGATTTCGAAGGGCTGCATTTTTATTCCCTCTCGTTCATTTCTATTCATTGTTTAATTGCAGATTATTTGACTGATACGCGCAAATTTACGCCAAAGACATAGGCTGTGTTTTTTGGTCTGCTGGTTATTGATAGGTGGGGTAAATATGTTTCGATGTTTGTTCTTAGTCTTATCAATTTGCTAAATACATACTCAAAGAGTGTGGTTTTAGTTGTTTTATAGTTTTTTATATTTTTCTCAATTGATTGATTTTAAAGGATTAAATACCTAAGCGGCTAAAATTTAGTGATTAAATATCAATCTAGTTGCTAAACCCCAATCGATTAGTTGATAGTACGCTTCGAGCCGGAAGTATCCGGACGATAAATATAATAAAAATTAGGTTTCTATTCGTAAAAATGATTCGAATCCAGCCGCCGTCTTTTGTGCGAGATGGGATTCTATTCGTTATGAATTCATTGAAACAATTTGACGATTACAAAAGAGGCGCACTCAATGTTAGAGAAGAAAGATGCGATGAGCGCAATTGCTAGCTACCGTATGGAAAGCACTTTGCGTGGTGTAGATTTGAACCTACTGACTGTATTTGATGCTGTGATGCAAGAGCAAAATATCACTCGTGCAGCACACAACTTAGGCATGTCTCAACCGGCAGTAAGTAATGCCGTGGCACGCTTAAAAGTGATGTTTAACGATGAACTGTTCATGCGTCAGGGCCGTGGTATTCAACCAACTCAACGTGCGCGTCAACTGTTTGGCCCTATCCGCCAAGCATTGCAACTGATCCGTAACGAATTGCCAAGCTCGGTATTCCAACCAGAGTCGTCAACTCGTCTATTCAAGCTGGCGATTTGCAGCCCATGTGACATGCGCTTTGCTCCAAAAATCATGGCGAAGATTAATCAACAAGCGCCAAACGTTCAGCTACATCTAGACGCGGAATTTGACCGTCTTCTTTCTGAGCGCATGCGTTACCAAGAAATCGACTTCGTGATCGATTACGCTCGTTTTGATGAGCAAGGTTTCTCAAGCACAGAAATTTTCAAAGATGAATTGGTGGTTATCGCTTCGAAAACGCACCCACGTATTCAAGGTGGCGTAAGCGCCGAGCAGCTAATTAACGAAAAGCACGCGAAACTGTCTAAAGTTCACGGTCAACGTAGCTTCTCTGAGCAGGCGTACCGCGAGCTTGACTGCCAAGCTGCGTACGAAGGTTCAAGCCTAAGCAACTTGCTTTA
The DNA here is from genome assembly GCF_043106015.1 of Vibrio sp. GLN_1. Lineage (NCBI taxonomy): Bacteria > Pseudomonadati > Pseudomonadota > Gammaproteobacteria > Vibrionales > Vibrionaceae > Vibrio > Vibrio sp. GLN_1. The sequence continues at coordinate 223,377 of NZ_JBICMD010000017.1, read as the reverse complement.
CGTTGTTAGCCAATCTGAGTTAGTGACTATCGCACCACGCTGGATGGCGGAAAATGCGGTGAACAGTGACCAACTGCAGATTCTAGATTTCCCATTTGCGAACAAAGAAATCAGCGGCTTCCTTAGCTGGCATGAATCAAGTGAAAAAGACAAAGGCCACATTTGGCTACGTGACCAGCTAATGGTGACGTGTGGTGAAGTGGTTGCATCAAAATAAGTTTATTATTTGGTCTGATGAACTGGTCAGACTGGATTTGTAATCATCAATTTTTACAATTGTTTGGCCCCGAGAGACGTTTGTCTTTCGGGGCTTTTTATTTAGGTTAATTAATAAGCGAAACAGCAAGTTATTTTGCCTAAACCTCCATCAACTTCAATTGGGCCTTGGGTTCATTAGTGATAGTTGTCTCTTATTAGTGATAAGTTTGATACTGGTCAGTTGCGTTTTAGCATTGCGTGAGTACACTTGTTCGCTCAAATAGCTTACGCCTGTAAGCCAAAAGGTAAGTAAAAGAATGGCCAAGTTAGATTTTCATATCGTTAAACGTATTCGTGAACAAATTGCGAACGGTGGTACCCGCGTTGCACTGAAACATAAAGTAGCAGGAGCATGGCAAGGTATTACTTGGGAGCAGTTTGGTCAGCAAGTTGATACTTTATCGCTTGCACTTTTGGCTCAGGGTTTAGGAGTCCAAGATAAGATCGGCATTTTCTCAAACAACATGCCGCAATGGACGATTGCTGATTTCGCCGCACTGCAACTGCGTGGCGTGACGGTGCCTATCTACCCAACCAATACTGCTGCTCAGTCGGCATACATCATCGACAACGCAGACGTAAAAGTTCTGTTTGTTGGCGAACAGCCTCAGTTTGATGCTGCTGTGAGCATTTTTGAACAATGTGAGCAGTTAGAGCTGATTGTTGCGATGTCGGATGATATTGAGCTTGGCGATCATGACTTTGCTATCTCTTGGAAAGACTTTGTCGCAAAAGGCGATACAAGCCATCAAGCTGAACTTGATGAGCGTTTGGAACAAGCGAAAGTTGATGATTTGCTTACGCTGATCTACACCTCAGGTACAACGGGTCAACCTAAGGGCGTGATGTTGGATTATGGCAACATCGCAGCGCAGCTAGAAGGTCACGACCAACGCTTGAGCTTATCTCAAGATGATGTTTCTTTGTGTTTCCTTCCGCTTTCACACGTATTTGAACGCGCTTGGACATTCTACGTATTATACAAAGGTGCGACGAACTGTTACTTGCAAGACACCATGCAGGTGCGCGATGCATTAAGTGAAGTGCGTCCAACCGTGATGTGTGCGGTTCCTCGTTTCTACGAAAAGATTTTCTCAGCGATTCACGAGAAAGTGTCTCGAGCACCGATTCATCGCAAGATCATGTTTACTTGGGCGGTGAACATGGGCGCGAAAATGGCACTTTGCCATCAAGAAAAACGCAAACCTTCGATGATGCTGCGCAAAGCACACGCATTAGCTGACAAGTTGGTGCTAAGTAAGTTGCGTGCGTTACTCGGTGGTCGTATCAACTTTATGCCATGTGGTGGCGCGAAGTTGGATGAAACCATTGGTCGCTTCTTCCATGCTATTGGCATCAACGTGAAGTTGGGCTACGGCATGACAGAAACCACCGCGACGATTTCGTGCTGGGATGACAAGTGCTTTGATCCGGATTCTATCGGTATGTCGATGCCTGGCGCGCAAGTGAAGATTGGCGAAAACAACGAGATTCTGGTTCGTGGCCCGATGGTGATGCGCGGTTACTACAAAATGCCAGAAGAGACCGAAAAGACGTTTGATGAGCACGGTTTCTTAAAGACCGGTGATGCTGGCCATATTGATGAAAATGGCAACCTGTTCATCACCGATCGCATTAAAGAACTGATGAAAACCTCTGGTGGTAAATACATTGCACCGCAAATGATCGAAGGTGCGATTGGTAAAGACCACTTCATTGAGCAGATTGCGGTGATTGCCGATACACGCAAGTTTGTTTCTGCGCTGATTGTGCCGTGTTTTGACTCTCTTGAAGAATATGCGAAAGAACTGAACATCGCATACCACGACCGAGTTGAGCTTATCAAACACCACCAAGTGGTCGAAATGCTTGAGAAGCGAGTGAATGAACTGCAAAAAGAACTGGCGAAATTTGAGCAAGTTAAGAAGTTCAAACTGCTACCAAGAGCTTTCTCGATGGACGATGGAGAGTTAACGCCAACGCAAAAACTGCGTCGTAAAGTGATTAACGATAAATACCAAGACGAAATCGAAGAAATGTACAACGAAAAGTCAGATAAAAAGTAACAAGCACTGACTTAGATTTCAGATTGATGAAAAGATCCCCAGCCGTACCTTTTGGTATCGTTGGGGATTTTTGTATGTGCAGCAGTTCGGCTTGATGATGCAGATAACGGGTGAATTTCTGATGTTTGGGTAAATCTCTGTGAAATTATGTTCTTTTTTTTGTCGTTATGTTTTTTGATCGTGCTGCATATTTGCGCTTAGTTGGCTTCTATTCCTGTTATCGTTCTGCTTTCTAGTGTCTTGTTTAAAAACTAGACATATCTCTCATTAGACCCGTTGCTAATAAACCGTTACATTTGTTGATGAACCTTGCGGGATGTTATGACGAACGCAAGACATAGCCGAAAACGTGGAAGTATTTCGATTAGGCTACGAATAAGACCTAGACTATGTAAAACCAGACCAAACCGTTGACCTTACGGTGTGGAATTCTGGGTAAGGAGAGCAATTATGACAGCAATGTTGTCAGGTGCAGAGATGGTGGTGCAATCTCTGATAGAGGAAAACGTAGAGCAGATCTTCGGTTATCCGGGTGGTTCCGTTTTGGATATCTATGATGCACTGCACGCAAAAACCGACCAAATTAAACACGTACTAGTAAGACACGAACAGGCTGCGACGCACATGGCTGATGGCTATGCTCGCGCAACAGGTAAGCCGGGTGTGGTACTGGTATGTTCAGGGCCTGGCGCAACCAATACCATTACCGGTATTGCAACGGCGTACATGGACTCCATCCCGATGATCGTGATTTCAGGGAACGTGCCAAACAGCCTGATTGGTAACGACGCTTTCCAAGAATGTGACATCGTGGGCGTCTCTCGTCCGGTAGTAAAACACAGCTTTTTGGTGAAAAAGGCGGAAGATATCCCTGAAACGATCAAAAAAGCCTTCTACATTTCAACAACTGGTCGTCCTGGGCCAGTTGTGATTGATTTGCCTAAAGACGTAATGAATCCGCAAATCAAACTGCCTTACCAATATCCAGAAAGCATTTCGATGCGTTCATACAAGCCAACCACTTCGGGTCATAAAGGCCAAATCAAGAAAGCGCTGAAGTCTTTGATTGAAGCGAAAAAACCGGTGCTTTATGTCGGTGGTGGCGCAGTCATTTCTGGTGCTCACGAACATATTTTAGAACTGGCAGACAAACTTAACCTGCCAGTTGTCAGTACCTTAATGGGCCTAGGTGCATTTCCGGGTACTCACAAAAACTCGCTTGGTATGTTGGGGATGCACGGTACTTACGAAGCCAATATGGCGATGCACGAAGCGGATCTAATCTTCGGTATTGGGGTGCGTTTTGATGACCGCACCACCAATAACCTTGAGAAGTACTGTCCAAATGCGAAAGTGATGCACATTGATATTGATCCGTCGTCGATCTCCAAAAACGTCAAAGTGGATCTTCCAATCGTAGGCTCTGCTGAAAAAGTACTGACTACTATGCTTGGTCTACTGGCAGAGCAAGATTGTGGCAACGATGAAGCGGCGATCACTAAGTGGTGGGATGATATTCAAGTGTGGCGCGATCGTCAGTGCTTGTCTTACGAAACGTCGTCGGATCGAATTAAGCCACAGCAAGTCATTGAAACACTGCACAAGCTAACCAATGGTGATGCGTATGTGGCGTCTGATGTAGGCCAGCACCAAATGTTTGCGGCGTTGTACTACCCATTCAACAAACCTCGCCGTTGGATCAATTCGGGTGGCTTGGGCACAATGGGCTTCGGTCTTCCTGCTGGTATGGGCGTTAAGTTCGCGATGCCTGAAGAAGAAGTGGTGGTGGTGACGGGTGATGGCAGTATCCAGATGAACATTCAGGAGCTATCGACGGCCATGCAGTACGATATTCCTGTGAAGATCATCAATCTGAATAACCGATTCCTCGGTATGGTAAAACAGTGGCAAGACATAATTTATCAAGGTCGCCACTCTAACTCTTACATGAGTTCTGTTCCGGATTTTGCTGCGATTGCAGAAGCTTATGGTCACGTCGGCATTCGTATCGAAACGCCAGATCAGCTCGAAGAAGGGCTACAAAAAGCGTTGGATATGAAAGATCGTTTGGTGTTTGTTGATATCAACGTAGACGAAACCGAGCACGTATACCCGATGCAAATTAAAGGCGAAGGTATGGACAAGATGTGGCTAAGCAAAACGGAGAGAACTTAATATGAGACACATTATTTCGTTGCTATTGGAAAACCAACCGGGTGCGTTGTCTCGTGTTGTCGGCTTGTTCTCTCAACGTGGTTACAACATTGAATCATTGACCGTATCGCCGACGGATGACGAAACGTTATCGCGTTTGAACATCACAACCACATCGGATGAAATGCAGCTGGAGCAAATCCAGAAACAGCTACACAAGTTGATTGATGTACTGAAAGTACAAGAAGTCACTGAGTTTGAACACATTGAACGTGAACTGATGATGGTGAAAGTGAAAGCCAGTGGTTTTGCGCGAGCGGAAGTGAAACGTACGGCAGATATTTTCCGTGGACAGATTGTGGATGTCACCGCTTCTCAGTACACCGTGCAGCTTGCTGGCACCAGTGAAAAGCTCGACGCGTTCATCCAAGCCATCTCCGAAGTCACCGAAGTGGTCGAAGTAGCACGTAGCGGGGTAGTAGGTATTGCCCGTGGAGAACGAGCGTTAAAGCCTTAACAAGCCTCATATCTAACCGAAAAGCCACTGTATTACAGTGGCTTTTTGTTTAGATGCTGCCAAATAATGATATAATTGTCGTTTTAGTAGGCATCATAGGCTGTAGGACGCGTGAAAGTAAAAAAGCTGGTCGGCACATTATTGGCGACAGCACTATTCTTTAGTGCCCTCACCGCCACCTACTACTACCAGAAATACCAAGCCCTCTTAGCGAATAATGTTGAAAACACCGCCAAAGAAGCCTTACACCAACTGGCTTACACCGGGCGCGAATACAACAATATTCAAGATCAGATAGAAACCATCAGCGACCTACTTGGTCACAGTCAAAGCCTTTACGATTACTTACGTGAACCCAGTAAAGCCAATCTGACCATCTTAGAGAACATGTGGAGCTCGGTTGCTCGCAACCAAAAACTGTATAAGCAGATCCGTTTTCTCGACACCTCTGGCACCGAAAAAGTTCGCATTAAATACGATTTCAAAACCGGCATCGCTGGCCCATCATTGATCCTTCGAGATAAATCTGCGCGAGAGTATTTTAAATACGCGCAGAGTTTGGAGAACGAGCAAATCTCAGCTTGGGGGATTGAACTTGAAAGGGGCAAAGGTGAGTTGGTTTATCCGCTAAGTCCGTCACTACGCATTTTGATGCCAATTTCAGTGAATGACGTTCGACAGGGTTACTTAGTGTTGAATGTCGATATCGAGTATCTGTCATCCCTTCTCAACTATTCACCAGTGCGAGATTTCCACATCGAGTTGGTTAAGCACAACGGCTTTTATATCGCGAGTCCTGACGAGTCGCGCTTGTATGGCGATATTATTCCTGAGCGTTCTCAGTTTAATTTCTCGAACATGTATCCAGATATATGGCCGCGAGTGGTATCTGAGCAAGCGGGGTACTCTTATAACGGTGAACATTTGATTGCGTTTAGCTCGATTAAGTTTGTCTCCAACGAGCCTTTGCATCTCATCATCGACCTCTCGAATGAGCAGTTGTCAAAAAGAGCGACGCGCGACATCAATGACCTTATTCAAGAATCCTTGTTTGTATTAAGTCTTGTGCTGGTTTTCACTTTGCCAATTACCGCGTTGGCGCTGCATTACCGTCGTCATAGTGTGGAATCGAAGTTAGCCCGTGCCGCACTCGATGGTATGACCGCCGTCATGATTTCTGACGCGTCGCTTCGCATCATCATGGTCAACCAAGAGTTTGAAAACATGATGGGTTATTCTACCGAACAAGTGAAAGGCTCAAATGCCCATAGCCTGATTTTGCTTCCTGAAGACCTCGAAGAGACGCTAAACATTTGGAATAAGTTAGGGCGCGAGAATGTTTGGGAAGGCGAAGTACGCTGCCGTACCCAATTGAATCATGTGTTTACGGCGATCATGCGTATCCAAGCGAACTTAACAAAGTCCGGTAAAATCAGCTATTACATCACTTCGCTGGTGGATATTTCTGAACGTAAAGCGTTGGAAGAGCAGCTGCGCAACTTAAGTGAGAAAGACGGTTTGACTGGACTGTGGAACCGCAGAAAGTTTGAAGAACAATTAACCCACTACGCGAATATTGTAGAACGTTATCCTGATACACCGACGACGTGTTTGGCTTTGTTTGATATTGACCACTTTAAGCGCATTAACGATGAACGCGGTCACGATGAAGGGGATAAAGTCATTTGTAGCGTCGCAGAAACGTTACTACGTGAAGTGCGCACTACGGATTTTGTTTCTCGTGTTGGTGGTGAGGAGTTTGCGGTGATCATGCCTCATACCACAGTTAAAGAGGCCGAAGTGGTGCTCAATCGTTTGCGAGTCGCGGTTCAGCTGCGAAGCAATATGACCGTTACTGTCAGTGCAGGTTATAGTGACCTCACTGCCGATCGAACTCGAAGTTATAAGTGCGCAGATATCGCGCTGTATGAATCCAAAAGCGCTGGCAGAAACTGTGTTTCTTTATGTCATAGCATTGATGATATTGCTTAGTTCACATGAGCGAGAAAACCGTTTATACCAAAAAGAAAAAATCGGGATATACCCGATTTTTTCGTTAATAAGCGAGTTGATTTGGCGTGACGTTTATAGCGGGTTGTCGATGGCGGTTTCGACACATTGCAACGACTTCAACAAATAACGATCCAGAAACTGCACCGCATCGTCACTATTTTTAGACAGCGATAACTTCATGATCATCTCTTGTTCATCGATATTGCAGTGACCTTGATTGTTCGTTCCTAGCACTTGCATAGCAAAGTAATGGTAACGCTTGATCTGGTTTAAAATATCTCGGAAGAAGGTAAACAAATTGTGCGAGTTCGCCCCCTCAAGCAACGCCTCAAGAAAGTGATAGTGGCGTTCTTCCCATTCTCTCCAGCAAAAACCTTGGCCGAGATTCACTCGAGATAGTTTGTGGTATGAAGTTAGGACGTCCAGTTCCCAGTTTTCATCGCCTGTCATGATCGCCTTTTTCAATAGAAATGAAGCCGTCATCCGTAGGCTTTCATACAAGTCATTCAACTCATGCTTACACACTGGCGCAACCCAACAGCCTTTTTGCGGCGCGAGTTTGACGTATTTGCTCCACGATAGCTGAACCAATGCTTCGCGAATAGGGGAGGCACCTACGTTGTATTTCTCTTTTAGCTCTGCAACCACAAGTTTTTGACCAGGTTTTAGCTCACCAGTCAGGATATCCTGACAGATCATTTTTGATACTTTGTCGGTAAGAGTGGGACTGGACACATACACCTCATAGAATTTTTTATCGTGACGACAAAATTAAACAGTACGCAGTTCTGCGTGAGGTGAATGATACAGGTAGCGTATTATTAGAGCAAGAAAGCCATATAAAAAAAGAGGGCATAAGCCCTCTTTCTCAATAAACTGAAATGTTAAAAATTCAGTCTTATAGTACGTGTACAGAAGCTGTGTTCGTAGTACCTGAAGCGACTAGAGCACCAGAAACCATTACTACGATATCGCCTTTGTTACCTAGACCAGATTCTAGAGCAAGTTCTTTACCTGCTACGTAGAATGCGTCAGTGCTTTCGATAGCGTCAACAACAACTGGAGTAACACCCTTAGTTAGAACTAATTGTGCTGCAGTTTTCTTGTTAGTTGTTAGCGCTAGGATGTTTGCAGTTGGGAAGTACTTACGTACTGAACGTGCAGACTTACCGCCTTCAGTTGCAACAACGATCAATGGAGCAGCCAGTTTTTCAGCTGTGTCTACTGCGCCTTTACATACTGCTTCAGTGATGCGTAGACGTGGGCTGTCTAGACGAGAGCCTAGTTCAGCTTTAAGTACAGAGTCAGTACGTTTAGCGATTTGAGCCATGATAGTTACCGCTTCAACAGGGTATTTACCTTTTGCTGTTTCGCCAGAAAGCATTACTGCGTCTGTGCCGTCCATTACTGCGTTTGCAACGTCGCCTGCTTCCGCACGAGTAGGACGTGGGTTGTTGATCATAGAATCAAGCATTTGAGTTGCAGTGATAACCATCTTACGTGCACGGTTACACTTCTCGATCATCATTTTCTGAGCGAAGATTACTTCTTCAGCTGGGATTTCAACACCTAGGTCGCCACGAGCAACCATGATGCCGTCAGAAAGTTCTAGGATCTCATCGAAGTTATCAACACCTTCTTGGTTTTCGATCTTAGAGATGATGTGGATGTTCTCGCCGCCGTTTGCAGCAAGTACTTCACGGATTTCTTGAACGTCAGAAGCTTTACGGATGAAAGATGCAGCTACGAAATCAACGCCTTGCTCACAACCGAATTTAAGGTCGTTCTTATCTTTTTCAGATAGAGCAGGTAGGTTTACAGAAACGCCAGGAAGGTTAACACCTTTGTTTTCGCCTAGAGCACCGTTGTTAAGAACTTTACATTTAACTTCAGTGTCAGTTGTTGCGATAACTTCCATTTCGATTAGACCGTCGTCTACTAGGATAGTGTTACCAACGTTTAGGTCAGCTGCGAAGCCAGCGTAAGTTACTGCAACTTTGTCTTTGTTACCTACAACTGAAGTGTCAGTTGTGAAAGTGAATTCTTGACCAGCTACTAGATCAACGTCGTTACCGCCTTCTAGTTTGATAGTGCGAATTTCTGGACCTTTAGTATCTAGAAGGATTGCTAGTTGTTTGCCAGTAGCTTCCATTACTTTGCGGAAGTTCGCGATACGAGTGCCGTGTTCTTCGTAGTCACCGTGAGAGAAGTTAAGACGCATTACGTTCATGCCTGCGTTTACTAGTTCAGTTAGCTTCTCTACAGATTCAGTTTTAGGGCCAATCGTACAAACGATTTTGGTCTTTTTCATGGAAGATACTCTCCGGTAAGTATAGTTACAATTTGAAAGTCGGTTATTTACTCTGAAGTTAGGCGCTTTTGATGACATTTAGTGCCTGCCACCCACCGATTTTCCGCCGTATTATTGAACTTCAGATTCTGAAAGTCTTTCACCAAGTTTAGTCATTTTATGACTAAAAGATCGGCGATTTTGGTTACCTTTTTGTGACTAATCCCACTTTATATGCAGAAAGTTGCAAAAAAATAGCCGTCAGTTCTGTAATTTTTTTTCTTTTCGGTGGCGAATTCTACCACCGAATGAATCCAATATCACTGTTTAAGAATTGTCTTAGGACAAGGTTTTATCGAGAAATATTAATTTTTTGGATCGAAATAAATGGACTTAAAAGTTTCGGTTTGACTATAATAAGTTTCACATCGAAACTTAAATTCAAAACGTAAATGTCGAAACGAAACACTCAACTGAGAAGACACGCGATTTCCAATATGGTAAATGAGCTAGGAGAAGTCAGTGTTGATGAACTGGCTCAAAAGTTCGAAACCTCAGAAGTCACGATTAGAAAGGACTTAGCTTCTCTAGAAAAAAATGGACAACTTTTACGCCGATACGGTGGTGCGATTGCCATCCCTACGGAAGTTATTCATGAAGAACTAAGCTCTAATGTTTCGACTCGAAAGTTAAGTTTGGCGAAAGCTGCGGCATCATTGATTCGCGACCATAATCGAATCGTGATAGACAGCGGTAGCACGACCGCTGCGCTGATTCAGCAACTGAACGACAAACGTGGCTTGGTGGTCATGACCAACTCATTGCACGTCGCCAATGCCCTTAACGAGCTAGAGAGTGAACCCACTCTGCTAATGACAGGCGGAACTTGGGATACGCACTCTGAATCCTTTCAAGGCAAAGTAGCCGAATCTGTATTACGAGCTTACGACTTTGACCAGCTGTTTATTGGTGCGGATGGCATCGATTTGGAGCGCGGAACCACAACATTTAATGAGTTGGTTGGCTTAAGTAAGGTGATGGCAGAAGTCTCTCGTGAAGTCATCGTTATGATCGAGTCCGAAAAAATCGGTCGTAAGATCCCTAACTTAGAGCTCGCTTGGCATCAAATTGATGTGCTGGTCACCGATGCGGATATCCAACCAGAGCACAAAGTACAGATTGAACAACATGGCGTGAAAGTCATTTGCGCCTAATCTAATAATGTAACCAGTTTCATATTTCGCTTCCCTCTGAATACAGGCCTTTGCTTGCTGCCTCTATCTGAAACATGGCTAGGGAAGAACAAAACTACAAACGGAGATAAACACATGTGTGGAATCGTAGGTGCAGTAGCACAACGAGATGTTGCAGAAATTTTAGTTGAAGGCTTACGCCGCTTGGAATACCGCGGTTACGACTCTGCGGGCGTGGCAATTGTTGACGCTGAAGCGAACCTAACGCGCATTCGTCGCCTAGGTAAAGTACAAGAGTTGGCGGACGCGGTTGATGAAGCGAAAGTGGTTGGCGGTACTGGTATCGCTCACACTCGTTGGGCGACGCACGGTGAACCTTCTGAAATCAACGCTCACCCACACATGTCTGGCGACATCACGGTGGTTCACAACGGTATTATTGAAAACCACGAAGAGCTGCGCGAGCTGCTTCAATCTCGTGGTTACGTATTCGAATCGCAAACGGATACAGAAGTTATCGCACACATGGTTGAGTGGGAACTGCGTACAGCTGAATCTCTACTAGAAGCGGTACAAAAAACCGCGAAACAACTTGAAGGCGCATACGGCACAGTGGCGATGGATCGTAAAGATCCATCTCGCATCGTCGTAGCACGTTCTGGCAGCCCAATCGTGATCGGTTTTGGTGTCGGTGAGAACTTCCTTGCTTCTGACCAACTTGCACTTCTTAACGTAACACGTCGCTTCATGTACCTAGAAGAAGGTGACGTAGCAGAAATTACTCGCCGTGACGTAACGGTTTTCGATGTGACTGGCGAACGTGTTGAGCGTGAAATTACCGAATCAAACGCAGAGCACGATGCAGGTGATAAAGGCCAATACCGTCACTTCATGCAAAAAGAAATCTACGAGCAACCTAAAGCGTTGATCAACACAATGGAAGGACGCATCACGGCAGACTCTGTTGTAACTGATGCGATCGGTGTGCATGCGGCAGACATTCTAAGCAAAGTAGAACACGTACAAATCGTCGCGTGTGGTACGTCTTACAACGCAGGTATGACAGCGCGTTACTGGTTTGAAGACATTGCTGGCGTGAGCTGTGACGTCGAAATCGCGTCTGAGTTCCGTTACCGTAAGTTTGTGACTCGTCCAAACAGCCTTCTTATTACGTTGTCTCAGTCTGGTGAAACAGCAGATACGTTAGCAGCACTTCGTCTTGCGAAAGAAAAAGGTTACATGGCGGCGATGACCATCTGTAACGTAGCGGGTTCTTCTTTGGTTCGTGAATCTGATTTTGCATTCATGACTCGCGCTGGCGTCGAAATCGGCGTGGCTTCAACCAAAGCGTTCACGACTCAGCTTTCTGCACTACTTATGCTGGTAACAGCCCTGGGTAAAGAGCAAGGTCGCATCAGCAAAGAGAAAGAAAAAGAGATTGTCGAAGCGCTACACGCACTTCCTAAGCAAATCAACGCGGCACTTTCTTTCGAGAAAGAAATTGAAGCACTAGCAACGGATTTTGCAGACAAGCACCACACTTTGTTCCTAGGCCGTGGCGAGTTCTATCCAATCGCGATGGAAGCGTCTCTAAAACTGAAAGAGATCTCTTACATCCACGCAGAAGCGTACGCGGCGGGTGAACTGAAACACGGTCCTCTTGCGCTGATTGATGCAGACATGCCTGTTGTGGTGGTTGCACCAAGCAACGACCTACTTGAGAAGCTAAAATCAAACGTTGAAGAAGTGCGTGCACGTGGCGGCCTTCTATACGTATTCGCAGATGCAGACGCAGGCTTCGAAGGCGATGAAACAATGAAGATCATCACGATGCCTCACGTTAGTGAAATCACGGCGGCGATCTACTACACCATCCCAATGCAGTTGCTGTCTTACTACGTAGCACTGATCAAAGGTACGGACGTAGACCAACCACGTAACCTAGCGAAAGCGGTAACGGTTGAGTAATAACGCTTAACAGCAAAAATTCCAAGCGGCACATGCGAGAGTATGTGCCGCTTTTTTTGTCTTGTGCTAAGCGTGATGGAGCGCTCAAGCGCCTTCGCCAGTAAGTTGCTTTCATGACAAAAATGTCATGTTGTTGAAAGGGTGGTGTCAGAGGCGGTGTTCAATAATGACCTCATTGAAAACAAGCACTCAAAGGTTAACAACATGAACGCAATCAAAACTGCTCTTTTTGTAACGGTAATGGCAATGACTAGCGCATCTGCATTCGCTCAACCACTTTTCGCTGGTGGCAACTACGTGAGCCGCGAAGAGATGAAAACCATCTCAGTTACGCCGATGGCAACGTCAGATGAGGCTTATCAACAGGCACTGTCTGAACTCAATTCACTTAAAACCATGTCGGCTCGTGAACTGAATAAAGAGCTCAATATCCTGACATTTAATGTGAAGTCTCGCAGTACGCATTTAAAAGATGGAGGCTTCGTGACCGTGCAAGAACGCATGAATGAAGATGGTCAGTTGGAATATTTGGGCAAAGTGAATGTCAAAGTGCATTATGCCGAACGCGATAACAATCGATAATGGTTTGCCAATGAGGAAGAGTATGGTGTGGTTCACATCATGCTCTTTTTCGAGCTTTATACTGGGTTCTCATCCTCCCGCTAACACACCAGGTAAGTAAAGTTGAAAATATTGATCGTCGAAGATGAGCACAAAGCCGGAGAATATCTGCAAAAAGGTTTGATTGAATCTGGGTATGTGGTGGATTTAGTGCATGATGGGGTCGATGGGCTTTATCACGCTACCAGTGAAGAATATGACTTAATCCTCCTCGACATTATGTTGCCTAAACTCGATGGTTGGCAGGTGCTTAACACATTGCGCAGTAGTGGGATTCACACTCCAGTGATCATGCTGACAGCGAAGGATCAAGTGGAAGATCGCGTGCGCGGTTTTGAGCTGGGTGCCAATGACTATGTGGTAAAACCTTACGCGTTTGCAGAGCTACTGGCGCGTGTTCAAAACGTATTTCGTCATCATATTGCCGCGCAAGTGGTCGCATCGCCGCAAACATTACGTGTGGCAGATTTAGAACTTGATATGATCAAACGCGTTGCCACGCGCGCGGGGCAGTCGATGTCGCTTACCGCCAAAGAATATGCCCTGCTTGAGTTGTTGATGCGCAAAACTGGCCAAGTGCTTTCACGTACCACCATTGCGTCGTTAGTGTGGGATATGAACTTTGACAGCGATACCAATGTGATTGATGTGGCGGTCAAACGTCTGCGTAGCAAAGTGGACAAACCGTTCGATAAACCACTGATTCACACTGTTAGAGGGATGGGCTATAAACTCGAAGAGAGTCGTGATGCCTAAGTTCTCGCTGCCTTTTTCCATGAAAAACAAGCTCGTGCTGATGTTTGTTAGCATGACGTTTGTGACCTATTTTTCTTTGGCTTTCATCCTACAGTACGCCATTGAACGCCACTTTTATTCGCAAGATTTCAGCTATATTTCCAGTAAGTTCAATGCCATTGAGAAAGAATTAATACGCTCGCCAGAGGATGTGTTCAAGCAAGCGAATAACAGTACGCTCTATATGTGGGTGTTTGAAGGCAAGCAGAACGTGTATCAGAACTCGAGCCTGACGATTCCTCAGAACCGAGCCTACAGCATTAGCTCGCCTCAGGTTTTAAATCACGAGCGTGCCATCGAATGGAGTGAGGACTCGCTGAATATTCGCGCGTTTGCGTTTCAAGCTGGGGAGTATCAGGTGGTGCTCGGCATGAGTATCAATCACCATATTTTGTTTTTGGATAAGCTCGACTGGATTTTGTTTTGGGCGCTCGGTTTGGCGTTTGTGATTTCTTCCGCGTTGAGCGGTTGGATGGTAAAACGTGGGTTGAAGCCGATTGTGGGATTGAATCAGCACATTCAACAGATATCACCAGAGCAAATGGGCATTCGTCTCGACCCCGATTCGTTGCCAATAGAACTGCGTGAGTTAGCCAACAAACACAACGCGATGCTCGATAGGTTGCAAACTGGTTTTCGCCGCTTGAGCGAGTTTTCTTCTGATATAGCACATGAGTTAAAAACGCCACTCACCAACATTACCACGCAAAATCAGGTCATTTTAGGTGCGTGTCGAACGTCTGAAGAGTATCAGGATGCGATTGCCTCAACGTTGGAAGAACTCAACCGCATCACGAAAACCATCAACGATTTGCTCTACATTGCCAAGGCCGAAAACAAGCTCATTCATCGCCATGACGAAGTGTTTGCGGTGCAGGAGGAAATTGACCGCTTGGTCGCGTATTTTGAAATATTGGCCGAAGATGCCGAGGTGCGAATCGTGAGTTCAGGCGACGGTCAGCTCTATATGGACAAAAACATGTTTGAGCGTGCGGTGGGCAATTTGCTCTCCAACGCGATTCGTCATGCGTATGCTGATTCAACCATTGTGATTGACGTTCAAGCGGTTGATGAACAGGTGACGATATCGGTCAGCAACCAAGGTGACACCATTGCAGAGCAAAACTTACCGTACCTTTTCGACCGTTTTTATCGCGCAGATAAGTCTCGCCAACATGTAGGCAGTGTAGGAGCAGGGCTAGGTTTGTCGATTACCCAATCTATCGTGCAAGCGTATGAAGGTGATATCCAAGTTCAATCAGAAAACCAGCGCACCGAATTTCACATCAGGTTGCCTTCGGCTCGTACGAGTCCAAAAGAGGAATAACCTGAGCTAGGTTGTCGAGTACAGTGATATCAGACATTAACTCTGTCTGCGGTGGCAATAAGTCTGGAATCATTACTGCATGGCAGCCAGCAGCAAGTGCGGCTTTAATGCCATTATTGGAATCTTCCAACACTAAGCATTGCTGTGATTTTAGCCCGAGTTTTCGATACGCCATTTGGTAGCATTCTGGATGGGGTTTGCCATGTTGCACATCTTCTGCAGTGATAATCAAATCAAACTGGTCGAGATAATTGAAAGGGGCAAAGTTATATAGCACGTCAGGTCGATGAGAAGAGGTGACCAGTGCTGTGGTTAGGCCCCGCAGTTTGATCGCAGAAAATAGTCCATCAAATCCCGTTTTTAGTCCGATGCCTTGTTCTCTTAGTTGATGAAAATGCGCATCCCGTACCGCTCTGTAGCGCGTCATATCGATAGCGTTTTGAAAGTGCTCGGCGAGAATTCTTTCGCACTCTGAGTCTTGAACGCCAATGAACTGTTGGTAGGTATCGTCGGTGATTTGTAAGCCTTGCTCGGCTCCTGCGAATTGCCAGCTTTGTCTGTAGATGGACTCGGTATCGAAAATTAAGCCGTCCATATCAAAGAGAATTGCTTTGAGCATCACACGCTCCTGTGGCAGAGAAGGGCCAGTCTTTTGCTATCGGTGGTAGCAAGCGGTTATAACAAAGCCACCTAGATCAGCATGAGTGTTAGGGAGCTTAGGTATAACAAGGGGCAGATATTAGAACGGGCTGTCCTTGCCCAGTTCATTGCAAATTTCGACAATCGCGAGTGACAGGCCGGACTTAATGATTTGTTGTTGGCGCTGAAGCTGGAGTTGGTAAAACTCAAGATCGATGTCGTCATCGGGTTCGTTGACTTCCAATTGCACCATGCCCATTTTCTTCACCAGATGCAGTTTTTTGATCGGTTCTAGGATATTCGGGTCAGTGAACTCGTAGTCCGATGCATCGCTGTTCAGTTGGTTTTTCAGCTTAATGATGTCTTCGATATCGTGGTAGATGTCGTCGGGCAATACACCTAGACCAAACAATAACTTCAAACGAACCGATAAGTCGCCAAGCGGTCCTGAATCTTGCAGTAATGGGCCGACGACCGATTGCACAGCAAAGTTATCTTTACGGAAGATTCTTTGGATGAGTCCGTCGATGGATTCGTTAAATACGTCGACGGTCGCAATAAAGAAGCCTCGTACCGATGGTGCGCTGTTGAGTCGTTCAATAATCTCGGTTTCGTTGATGTTATCTGCCATATACTGATCAGTTGTTTCATTATTATATTAAGGGGAGCAGAGCTCCCCCTGAGTCAATTAAAGCTGGTTGTAAAGCGACTCGATTTGAGCCACTTCAACACTGTCTTCAGCCAGACCGGTGTATTTTGCTAGCGTTTTTGTCACGCCAACCTCTTTTAATGAGGTCTGTAGCTCAACCGCTTGCGGATCGGTGTCGTTGGTGTATTTCAACGCCGCCGCGATCCCTTTCAAAAGTGTTTGATTTTCAGTGCCATACTCGATTGTACCGAGTAATGGCTTCACTAATCTATCATTTACACCCAATTTACGAATTGGTTGTCGTCCAACGCGATCCACTTCATCCACTAAATATGGGTTGGCGAAGCGACCTAAAATCTTTTCGATGTAGGCATTGTGCATGTCGCGGTCGAAGCCGTAACGACGAATCAACACTTCGCCACTTTCCTGCATTGCTTGTTTTACTTCGGCATGAATGTTTGGGTCTTCAATCGCTTCGCGAATGGTGCGATGGCCTTTCAAACAGCCTAAATAAGCGGTAATACAGTGACCTGTGTTTAGGGTGAACAGCTTACGTTCGACAAAGGCCATTAGGTTGTTGGTTTTTTCCATGCCAGCAATGTTTGGGATGTCGCCCTTGAACTGTTGCTCATCGACAATCCATTCGCTGAAGCTTTCAACCGTCACTTCCAATGGGTCATCGTTGGCGGCTTCTGCTGGTGGCACGATGCGATCGACAGCGGAATCAACAAAGCCAACCAACTCGTCTGCTTTTGCATGCAATGATTTATCTAAGTGTTTGTACACTTCACCTTTTAAGTGCGTTGTGCCACGCACCATATTTTCACAGGCGATGATGTTAAGTGGCGCGTCATTGCCAGCTTCAAAACGTTTGGCGATCCCTTTCGCGATGGTTTTCGCGATGATGTCTAATACGTTTGGACCCACTGCTGTGGTGACTAAATCGGTTTTGACGATGCGATCAATCACGTCTTCACTGGCTGAGTTTACCGCTGTGACGTGGGTAACGGTGTCGATTTGACACTCGGTGCCCACGACTTTTACTTTGTATTCTTGTTTGTGGCTGAGCTGGTCTACTAGCGGTACATCAACGTCAGCGAAAGTGACCTCGACTTCTGCGTCTGCTAAGAGTTTTCCGATGAAACCACGACCGATGTTACCTGCACCAAAATGAACTGCGTTTTTCATAATTCTTACCTACCAATATCTGAAAATGTTGACTTACGAA
Source organism: Vibrio sp. GLN_1 (assembly GCF_043106015.1). NCBI lineage: Bacteria > Pseudomonadati > Pseudomonadota > Gammaproteobacteria > Vibrionales > Vibrionaceae > Vibrio > Vibrio sp. GLN_1. Next base: position 205,659 of record NZ_JBICMD010000017.1, on the reverse strand, counting down.
ACTAGGGTGAGGCCAACCGCATAGGGGGTGACAGCTGACCTCGTTTGCCTCAGGAGCAAATTAAAGGAGTAATTAAGCCGCTTGTTGACCGCCAAGGATGTTAAGAATTTCTTCTACATCGTTGGTGCTGGTTAGCTTCTCAATTGCTTCCGGCTCATCGAGCGCGTTCGTAATGGTGGTGATCACCTGGATGTGCTCATCGTTCTTAGCGGCAATGCCGATAACCAGTTTCGCGACATCGTCGTCATCTTCAGTAAATTGGATACCCGATGGGTATTGGCAGATTACAATGCCAGTTTTCTTCACGCGGTCTTTCGCTTCTACGGTGCCATGAGGAACCGCGATAGACTCGCCAAGGTAAGTTGGAACCAACGCTTCACGTTCAAACATCGCGTCTACGTATTCTGGTTCTGCGTAGCCAAGTTCAACCAATTTGTTGCCTGCAAATCGGATGGCTTCTTCTTTGTTGGCTGCTTTCAAACCTAGGTGAATGTTTTCACGCTGGATTTGGAAAACCGATGGCTGTTGTGGCTCAAAGCTGTCGTCGTTGGCAGCAAGTACCGATACTTTGACCATTTGATCGTCGTTCGCCGCCGACTGTTTTTGTGCTGCCAGTAACTTGGTGACTAGCTGGTTGTACATTTCGCTGTCTAGGAAATTAGTCAATGAAATGTGGTGTGCGTTTGGAGCATGCTTACGTGCACGATCCGTCAAGTCTTTGTGTGTAATCACGATATCTGCACTCTCTGGTAAGCTGTTGATAGCAAGGTTGGTTACGTGGACGTTCAGACCTGCGTCCTGAACTTTCTTACGTAGCATGCTCGCACCCATGGCGCTTGAGCCCATGCCCGCATCACAAGCGACAATGATGCTTTGTACTGTCGCTAGGTCTACATCACCTTTGCTTTCGTTGTTTACCACTGCGCCGTTTTTCGATGCAGATTTCATGTCTTTCATTTGCGATGTGGCTTTTTCTAGTGCCGCTTCATCGCCATCTTCTTCTGTCGAGGTTTGCGTTTTCATCAGTAGCGACGCAACCGCGAATGACACGCCTGTTGCTGCCGCGATAGAGGCAAGAACGCCAACAATTGAGCCTTTTTGAGTCATCAACAAGATTGCAAAGATTGAACCTGGTGATGCTGGAGAAACGATGCCCGCGTTAAACATGGTTAGAACGAACACGCCAGTCATACCGCCTGCAATAGCCGCAAGGATCAGACGTGGGTTCATTAGAATATACGGGAAGTAAATCTCGTGAATGCCACCGAAGAAATGGATGATGGATGCACCGCCAGCCGTTTGGCGAGCCGTACCTTTGCCAAACACCATGTAAGCCAGCAGGATACCCAAGCCCGGACCAGGGTTCGCTTCGATCAAGAAGAAGATCGATTGACCAGTCTCAGACGCTTGCTGAATACCCAGTGGAGAGAAGATGCCGTGGTTGATCGCGTTATTTAGGAACAGGATCTTCGCTGGCTCAACAAAAATAGAAGTCAGTGGCAGAAGGTGCGCTGAAACAAGGAAGTTTACGCCAGCTGCCAATGCGCCTGAAAGCACTTTGACAAATGGGCCGATAAGGAAGAAAGCCAGAATGGCGCACAGCATACCGATGATGCCCGCAGAGAAGTTGTTGACCAACATCTCGAAGCCGCTTTTTACTTTACCGTCGATGTAGTTATCGAATTTTTTGATTGCCCAGCCACCCATTGGGCCAACCATCATTGCGCCCATAAACATTGGGATGTCGGTACCGACGATCACGCCCATGGTTGTGATTGCACCAACGACCGCGCCGCGATCGCCGCCCACTAACTTACCACCGGTGTAACCGATAAGTAGTGGCAGCAAGTAAGTGATCATAGGCCCAACCATGGAAGCTAACGTCTCATTTGGTAGCCATCCGGTTGGGATAAATAGAGCAGTGATAAAGCCCCACGCGATAAACGCGCCGATGTTAGGCATTACCATGTTTGACAGAAAACGACCAAAATTTTGTATCTTGATCTTGGCATCTGGTGATATCATAACAATTCCCCGTTCGATGTTCTGATGAATATGTTGTCGTAAACGGTTCGCCAAAACCGCTTGTTTGATTGCTTAGTACCCAATCAATTTACCACACATTTTCCAATTGGAACTGACGACGGGTTTTTCGTGATCAACCCCCGCATTTCTTCGGATGAAAAGCATTTTTTAAGTGATGATGATCAATTAATTGATATGTAACTTAATAACAAAAAATGACTTTCAAATCTGTCAACAAAAATATTAGTGATCAATTCGATCTTCTGACAAATATAAAATCAAAATTCATTGTGATTGAGATCACCTTTAATTTCTTTTTCAATTCAAATTAAATGCCTGAAACGATCAATGTCACATTTTGTTTGGCGTTCGGTTTGATTTGAAATGTGATCTATAACCATTTTGAGGTTTTGTGAAAGTTTATAACGTGAACGTTTGCGCGATGTTGGCGTTTTGTGGATTAAAGCTGGAGATGAGTGGCCTTTTTGCGATGAGTTTAACTAAACACTTTGTTTTTAATGTTTTATGAGCAAATAACGTATCACGCTGCACACGTTTTGTTTAGAGCGATTTGAGCAGCGCGATACCTCCTACGTTTGTAGACGACGGTTAATTGTTCATAGCTAAATACTCGCGCGCGTTTTCACTGCCCATATAACGTGCAAGCGTTTTCTCAGGTACATCGCGTAAATCCACCATAATCAATCCATCCAGTGCGTTGTTAAACGCAGGATCGACGTTAAAACACACCAACTTACCATTCAAACTCAAATATTGGCGCAGTAATACCGGGACGCCTTTGCCTTCATCAATTCGAGCGATCACGCGAGATAGCAATTGTAAATCTCCCAATGCGGTTAGCATGCTGGTATTCCAGTTTAAGTTGGTTTCTGGCAGCGGGTTTGACGGAGTGACGTATTCGGCGCAGTCGTTGTCGTAGTGGTGTAGGGTCATCGATTGTGCCAATAATTGACGCGCGGTATGACTGTAATCGTTGCTGATGCTCACTGGGCCAAATAAGTGCGTGTATTCAGGATGTTGATGAACAAAAGTCGCTATGCCTTTCCAAAGTAAGAGTAGGGCACTCATGCTTTTTTGATATTGCTCGGCAATCACAGAACGACCCATTTCAATCGACTTGCCCATTTGATCGAGAAAGCGTTGGTCATAGTTGAACAAGGTGCGCGAATACAATCCTTCTACGCCATATTTCGCCAATAATTGATCAACTAATCCAAGACGGTAAGCACCTACCATGCATTGGTTCTCACGATCCCACACAAACAGGTGCAGGTAATCATGATCGAAATGATCGATGTCTATCGCTTGTCCGGTCCCTTCGCCAACTTGACGGAAATTATGTTCTCGCAAGCGGCCAATTTCATGCAGGAGAGATGGGATCTGCTGTGCGCTGGCGCAGTACACGTCGAACTCGCCATTTTGAAGCAATTGGGTTTCTGCCGGTAAGCTGTGCAGCTCTTCAAGCAATTGGCCTATGGGTAACCCTGCCGCAATAGGTAAGAGATCATTGTCTGAGACCGTTTGCTGAGTGGCACTTACATCGCGGTTAAGCAGGTAGGTGTTGAGCCTCAGATAATTGACGATCTGATCATCGTTGAGGTTATTGAGTTCTTTAAATTTGATTGCTTGCCCAAAGGACAACTCAATAGTTTTTGCGCTCTTGTTGAGCAGCTCTCTTCCTAACATCAAGGTGCGTAAAAGAGGGTGGATTTTACCTGCCATGTAGAAGCGTTTTGAGTTCTGCCCACTAATGAAGATGGGAACAGTGGCGGCTTTGTTCTTACGAATTAACGCACTGACACTGCGGCTCCATTCTTTGTCTTCTAAACGCTGTTGTTTGGCATCCACCAACTGTGACACTTCACCCGCAGGGAAAACCAATAACAAGCCGCCATTCGCAAGGTGTTTGTTGGCTGCTCTAAGTGCCTTCATGTTTGACTTGACCGCATCTTTGCCCTCGAATACGTCGACACCAATAAAAAGTTGGTCGAGCTCTGGCACGGTTTTTAGGTACTGATTCGCTAAAATTTGGATATCGTCTCGTACCATCAACAGTAGTTCGGCGAGAATCACGCCTTCAACACAGCCGAGAGGGTGATTCGCCACAATGACGGTTGCGCCTTGCTTTGGCACTGAGCCGAGCGAACCATGGGCAATGCGATAGTCGATACCCAAGATATCCAGTGTGAATCGCAAGAAAGTTTTGGTATCCGCATTCGCTGGGCGTTGGGCGTAGAATTTATCGAGCTGACTTAAACCCGTAGCCCATTCTGCAACGTTTTCACCAATGCCAAACGGCGTTTTACGAGGGAGACGAAAAGGGGTCGAACTATCCATATTTACCTCAGCGTACAAGTGGCTGATCGGATAGTAGAAATTACAGATGACAGTTCAGAGGCAAATCCATGAGCCTTTGGTGACAAACTGGTGAAGCTTTGTTGACCAAAGGCGAAGGGGATAGGACAGCTTTAGCGTTACGTTTTGTCGCCAGCAAACATCAGGATACTCAGAGAGTTGAGCGTTTCACCGAGACTTTCTAGTGAGCTCAAGACCTGTTTGGTCGGCTCATTATCTAGCAGAATTCGACCATCAAAGCTTTTCCCTTCGTATTGCTGTTCATTACACGCATCCACTTGGGGTGCTTGTGTTGAGTTGTCATCCATAGCTAAGTCGTCAGCACTCAAACAGGCCGTTGAGACAAATAATCCGCCTAGAACCACCAACCATGTTGTTTTCAACATAATCTTAAAATTCACAATAAAACACTGTTCAATTTTGATTAATTCTATTCACCATTTCGAACGATATGACAAAAATTTAGCTTTAGGTCGCCATTTTCTGGCCATAGTTGAGCTATGTTATCGATACTACGAATTGTTACTTTTGGCGAAATTAGGAGGATGAATGGAGAAGATTTCCAATAAAGCGTCAATATGGCTCGGGCTGTGTCTGATAATTGGTTTAGGAGTATTGGGCTTTTTTATTCAGCAAACAGCAGTCAAATACAAAGCCTATGAGCGAGTGGTAACGGTGAAGGGATTGTCTGAGCGAGAGTACCCGGCAGATACCGTCATTTGGCCAATCCAATTTACGGTAGCCAGCAATGATATGGGCGCGATGTTTGATGACATAGACCAACAAACGCGTTTGATTCTCGATTTTTTAACCGCAAAAGGCTTAACTGACAAAAACATCTCGCTGTCTTCGCCTTCAGTGATAGACCGTAAAGCGCAGCAATATGGTGGTGAGCAAGACATTGAGTATCGTTATTTAGCATCCCGAACGGTCACGGTTTACAGCCAAAATATCAATGTGGTTCGTGCGGCGATTAATGAGATTGGTGAACTTGGGAAACAAGGCGTGATTCTTAATCAAGATCCTTATGCAAACCGAATCGAATACAGTTTCACGAAACTTAATGACATCAAACCAGACATGATCGAAGAGGCGACCAAAAACGCCCGCGAGGTGGCACAAAAGTTTGCGAAAGACTCACAAAGCTCATTAGGAAAGATCAAGCGAGCGACGCAAGGTCAGTTCTCCATTTATGACCGCGATAGCAATACGCCTTACATTAAAAAAGTCCGAGTGGTATCGACGGTTCAATATTACCTTTCTGACTAAGTAAAAAGCCGCTCAGTACGAGCGGCTTTTTTAATATGGTGGCTTAAAGAATGGGATTAATGTCCTGAGTTGTCAGCTCTGTCTCGACAACATCAACTGGCGTGTAGTGCTGGTAAATCAAGAAACCGTCTTCTGACGTTTCATGAGCGTCTGGCGTATCAATATACGCAGTACATGTGTAGCCAATGCTGTAAGTACCCGGGCCAGTGTAACCAAACTCGTAGCTGTAGGTTGTATTGCCTTCTTCGTCTTGCGATTCATTCACATTAGCTACCGCAACTGGCGCGTTGAGTGGAGCTGTCGCGCCCATATCGCCCATGGTTGAGCGATCCATGGAACCCGCATACAGGTAAACAGAGTGAACGGCAGGCACATCATGAATCGCGTTCCATGCCGCACTGTCTGCTTCGCAAGCTTGGTATTGCACGTTACTTACTGTGCCAGCGATATGGCCTGAATCTGATGCGTTCACCAAACTTACGGCATTCGAGTTCATGTTCATATGATCTTGGCCGACTGGATCCGCCAGACCTTTACGCAAATCAAACTCTACAACGTAGCTATTGTGCCCAGTATGAACTTTTACATACTGACCTTTTTGGGAAAACTTCAAGCGACCCTGATCGCTGGTATCGGGCTTAAAGCCAAAGCAGCTACCACGACTTGGAACAACAAGACCTTTTACTGAGCCATCAGTTTTTTCGACATACGATAGAGACGTATCATTCAACTGTCGGCCATCTTTCGCGTAAACGCACATGGCGTAATCACCCGGAGCAATTTGTTGTTCGCTAATGATGGTTTTGGCATTTTTTCCTTGATATTCCATCAAATCAACTTGATGTAGAGCGCCGTTCTCGCTTGCGTCTAGCTGAATGTGATCGCCAGTTTGCTCGCCCGTTTCTGGGTCAAAGGGAATTAAAACCACGTCTTTAAATGCTAAGACCACTTTGTTGGCGTCATCCACAGGTGCATCTGAGACACCAAGAGAAAACGTAGCGGATTCTGTATTTGATGAAGAGTTGTCGCCACCGCAGCCAGTCAGTAGTAGACCGCCTGAGATAGCAAGTAGAGGATAAGTGTATTTTTTCATATTGACCTCTTGTGTTTACACTGCCGATAAACATCGAAGATTAGTTTCAGAGTCGAGACGAAATGTCATTGCTTGGTAATGACGGGGTCAATGTAAAAAAGGGAAATTCATAGTGTGATATGGATTCCTAAAAGGCTATTTTTAAATCTATTGCTCAAGTGCAGCAGCGAAGCAGTAACTCCATTAACTTCGGCTCTACTTAGCTAAACAACGTGGTCGCTTGGTAACCACTTTTCCCATTTCTACAAGCGCTTTTTTATAAAACTAAGTTCTTATTCGTAGTGAAATGAAGTTGATAATAATCAAAATAGATAGGTGATGAGGGGCGTAACGTAAGGTCGATTATTGCTAGAAGGAATTAGTATGATGGCATACAAATTTTTTATTCGAGAGCTACTAGGATTAGCGATCGTGGTTTCAGTTGTTTTTGGTGTACTTGGTGTGATGCTCGATCTTTTCGCGCTTACGGCGTTGTGGGAACATCAAGATGCAATTGCTCAGATCTTTTTTCATGAGTCGTTTTACTTCATTGCATTCTTAATCCCGCCATTTTTCCTATGGAAGATCATTAATCGTTCTGATTTGGTTACCGCCGCACAAAACTATATCGCGCTAAAGTTAGAAGCAGAAAGTCGATAATCTAACTCCAAGTACGATTGATACCATTTGATACGATAGAGGCTCATGCTTTGTTTCATGAGCCTCTGTCGTTTGCCTCTCTAAGCAAGCAAGATAGCTTGCTCAAGGATTAATTCTTACTTAAAAGGCTGGTTCAATCGTTCCTTTGAAAGTGCTATCAAGGAAGTCGCGAATTTCTTGGGATTGGTAAATAGAAACGAACGTCTTGTAAGCCTCGTTGTTTTTGTCGGCTTCACGAGTCGCAATAACCATAACAGCGAGAGGTGCGTCTTTGGACTCTAGGAAAATACTTTGCTTCTTAGGGTCTAAGCCTGAAGACATCACGTAATTCATCGTAATAGCTGCGGCATCAACGTCATCCAGCGTTCTTGGCAGCTGCGCCGCATCTACCTCAACGAACTCCAGTTCTTTTTGATTACTCTTAATATCGGTTAACGCGGCTTTATGGCCAACACCTGGTTTAAGCTCAATCAAGCCCGCATCAGCGAGTAGTAACAGCCCTCGGCCTCCATTAGTTGGGTCGTTTGGAATGGCAATTCTGGCGCGGTTTGGTAACTCTTCTAACGAACGGTATTTATTGGAATAAATCCCCATGCGCATCAAGATAGATTGGCCAATTGAAACGAGCTGAGAGTTATGACTGCTGTTGAAGTTATCCAAAAAAGGTTGGTGTTGGTAGCTGTTAATATCGATGCTACCGTCACTCAGCGCGGCGTTAGGTGTCACGTAATCAGAGAACTCGATGACTTCAACATTTAGCCCTTGCTTTGCCGCTTCTTTCGCTACCGCTTCAACTACTTGTGCATGTGGCCCAACCGTAGCTCCGACTTTGATTACTGAATTATCTTTTTCTCCGCAGGCACTTAAGCTGAGCGCAGCAGCGAGAACCCAAGACAACTTTTTGATGTGACCTAAATTTGTCATCGTAACTCCATTTTATATTTAGACGTCCATACGGCTATCCTATTAGGAATATATAAACGATCAACGACTAAAACATTGAGGGATCATTTGAAGGTCACAAGGGCTATAGAGCACGAATTTTATCGAGCAGATGGTTAAGAGAGTTGAAAGGGTTGAAGCAAAAGAGTTTACAAGGGGGATAAGAAGATGAGCTCAGGTGCCAACGGTGTACCCATAGCAACACTTAAAACCATTAGATACAAAAAAGGCGTAGTAGGTATTAACCTGCTACGCCTTTCGAAATTTGGTGGCCCTCCCAGACTCAATTTTTAACATTAACTTATTGTAAATTATAATATTATTTTGTTCTTGTTTTTGTTGTTGGTACATTTAGTGGTACATTGCGTTTTAGGTACAACAATCCATAAATTACACTTAGAACAATTTGAAATATTAATTATGTTTAATATTTCAGTGTTTAAAGAGCCCTAGAGCTTTTGTTGCACTTTGTACGCTAATCACAGCTTGTCATTATTTATCACTTTAATTACATGCTTTTCTATTGCTGTGCACCTTTTTTGTGACAATTCAGGTAAAAGCATCCTGTTAATTGTTAGCGCTACAGTAACGCTTTGTATGCTGCTACCTTTACTTGATCACAGACCGTAGGATTTCTAGTTAATTCGAGTAACCTAACTTTAAGGGTATAGATTATATCTTTGTATTCAAAGTGCCCTTTCTCACCGTAGATTTGATAGCTGGTTTCCCCTTTCTGTGTGGCGGCTTTTGAGGCTAAGTATTGCTCGTAGTTGATATGATCCTTGTTACTAAAGAATGATGTGAAGTTGAGCAAAAAAAACGGAGTCAATTCAATGAAGCCAGTTAATTTTGTTTTGTCTTTTTTCGAGAGTCTTGAGCATCGCCGAATCAGGTTCATATCTTCTAAATCCTTCAGCCGATCACTTACTTTATAGGTGTTTGTACCGAGTTTATCCGCTATCCATTTTCCGCCTATAGGGACTCCACCAATCATTAAATCAAAGTTCTTTGCTAACAACATAGTCACAATAATTAGGTTCTGGGTGCGCTGCTGGCGAAACCCCAACTCTTGAGCTTTTTGCTCTATGTATTGGTAAATGTTGTCGTACTCAACTAGTGATGCTCCCATAAAATGAGTCTGTCTTGTTGACTCACTGAGGGGGTGAGAGGGTAGAACATAGATCTCAGAGTTTGGTTCAAAGGGCTTTGTCATTGGTTGGAAATCAGCCCATGAGTTGAGTTGGATAAGTGATGAGGGAGTATGTTGTCTACGCGTAAATCTACCATCTGTTTTTTGGCTATCAGTAAGCACTAAAAATTCATTTTGACGATCAAATGGATTAATGAAGTTGTGCAACGGATGTTGAGAAACTGCGGTTTCTTTTAAGTTGTTTTGGGAGGCTTCATTGTTGAGCATTGAGTAAGTTTCCACGTTTTTTCGATTTTGCTAGATATACTATTATAATTTTATTCTTCCAACTTGATTGATTTATAGGTAAAAAATATTTTTTAATAATCTTGTCTTATGTGAGTAAATGAGGATGAGTTGGGTTGTTTTAGCGTGATGGATTGCTGTTGAAATCGTGGGCATTATCGAGCTATCTCTTCATTAACTAGCTCAATAGATTGTCATTTAACTTGTAACTTACTTGGATTCGAGAGTGGGGGAGAGGACATCGATTTTCCACAGTTCCGTGCCTAGGTGTTGATGGTTAACTAGCACTTGCCCCTTTAGATGGACAGGAAATGTATACGTAGCAGTTTTTGCATTGTCTGTCTGGTTAGTATTATTACAGTCATCTCTACCCTATCAATACACCCATTACATCGGCATAAGCTCATCAACTGAGTCACCATAGTGACTCACAGTACGCAATTAAAAATTAACGACACAGACCTATCTATGAACCTAAACACCGGAGTAGATAGGAATGAATGAACGTTCTAGAAAAAACAAAAACCTCAGACTAACCAACAAGAAAACGTTTCTGGGTAGGCCTATCCAGACCGAGCACGGTCCACTCTACATCGACTACTTAGAGAAAATGCACGATACGATTGATCTCGCATTGGGCGAGTATCCTCGGCTGATGGCTATTCGAGTGGATTTGAGGTTTCCTAAGCTAAGGAACAATGAAAAGAGCGGTAATGTCATGACCGACTTTCTACGCTCGTTACAGTCGCAGATTGATCACTCCGGAAAACGAAAGAAAAGAGAAGGGAGTGCTAGAGTGCATCCCTGCAAAGTGCGGATTGCTTGGGTGAGGGAGCGCTCTAGCTCGATAAACGACCACTATCACCTAGTACTCATGTTCAACAAAGATAGATTTAACTGGTTGGGTAAAACTCAAACACAACAGGAGAACTTAGGCTCTTTTATCGTAGAGGCATGGGCGAGGGTGGCTGGTGTCGACTACGAGGAAGCCAATGGACTGGTTCATTTTTCAAAGAGAAAGAATAGCGACAGTGTGGTTATCCACCGCTTGAATTGTAACACTGATGACTTTGATGATGCGTTTGATGAGTTCTTCAAGCACATTAGCTATCTAGCAAAAGAGAACACTAAGCACTTTGGTAGTGGTAGACGAAATTTCGGCCATAGCCATAAGTAGCTTAAAAAGTAACGACAGTCTCAGTTCCTGTGGGAATCACAACAAACCACAGGAACTAATCATGATTCATCAACTCAACGTAGCTCATCAAAGAGTCCACACCATCACTCATGACCGAACCTTTAATGGAAAGCCACTCTACTACCACAAGGATGGTCTCGTTCTCGAATACCTAGAGGAGATAGACCGAGTGCTGACTGAAGCACTAAACCAATACCCAAGAATCTTTGCTGTTCACATCAACCTAAACCTACCGAGTGACTTCGGGGAAGATTACCTAGCGGTGTTTGCCCATTTCTTTCGTATTTTAGAATCGGAGACTAATGAGCTCTGTAGAGACAAATACACCGACAGAACTTATCAATACCAGCAAACGGTCATTCGCTATATCTGGGCGAAGGCCAGTGAATCCACCAGCCAGCATCATCATCTTATCTTGCTCTTTGATAGGGTTCTCTTTCAAAGCTTCGGTACTGGACGAGAGGGTTGGGGACGTTTTCTCTACAAAAAAGTGAGGAAGACATGGGATAGGGTGGTTGAAGCTTATTACAGCCAACCATGCTCTGGATTAGCCTACTCTCCTACGAATGAAGGTTTTGAGCTGTTGTCTGACGCTGAAGTGTTCCCGTTACAGTTAAACGAGTTTTTTTATCGAATCAGTCGTCTAGCGAAGCCCACTGCAAACCGGAACGCTCACCCCAACAAGAGCTTTGGTTGCAGTCACGACTCACCTTAAAAAATACAGAGCGAGTAATGCCTATGTCATTCACACACTGAGAGGTATTACTCATGTCGAACACAACCCACCTTCCAACCATTACTCGTGCTAGAACATTTAAAGATTATCCATTGTTTTACAGCAATAAGGGACTTTATGAATCAGCGCTTACCACGATGGATAAGGTCTTTGATCAGGCTCTGACTCAGTATCAACGTACTCTTGCGATGCGTTTGGATTTATACCTGCCTAAAGATCATCAAGACACCGATCTCAGCATCCTCAATGATTACTTTGACATTCTGAAAGAGAAAATCGATGCAGATTCGTTGCCTTATGTATGGCGTAAGCGAGCTGATAAAACTCCTTCACATAACTACCGAGTAATGCTGTTTCTTGATGATAGTCAGTACTTCGGTCCTGCCATTTGTTGGGATAAAGGTAATCAGCTTGTGGATCATCTAAAAACAGCTTGGAAGGAAGCGATAGAAAAGCACTACAAAGGCAAAGAGCGATCAATGATCTTGTTTAACGACCGAGGGAACGATGGACTAGGAACACGCTGTAAGAGCAAAGATACTAATATAAAGCGTTGTGTCTTCCACCGTCTGAGTAGCTTTGCTGAAGCGTGGAAAGAAGAGCGTTACTGCTTTGGCTCTAGCCTAGATTAGATTAGATTAGGCCGACTGCACTTTTTTACAGTGGCGGCTTATCCATGGGTATATACAAGAGGAGACAATTCCCATGAGATTTCTACGACTTAAAGACGTGATGTCACTAACAGGGTTAGGCCGTTCAACTATCTACAAGTTCATGGCAGATGAAACCGACTTTCCTAAAAGTGTGCCACTCGGTGGACGAGCGGTAGCTTGGGTCGAAAGTGAAATCGAGGAATGGATGGAATCGCGTCTTAGTATGCGAGACAACCAAGAATCCTTTCAGTAACACAAACATCAAATCACATCATCAACAGGGCGCTGGCTAAGCAAAGTCATGCGCCCTTTTTACAATTAGAGAGAGATAAAAAATGAGTTATTCAATTTACGTAGACGGCGCAGCACCAAACAACCAACACGGATGTACACGAGGTGGTATCGGGCTGGTGGTCATGGATGAAGACAATGAGATAGTCCATGAAGAGAGCATTACCATTGACCGAGAGACGGATTGTGCGGAGCTGGAGTTACTGGCATTTATCGAAGGGCTGGAGTATGCCGAAGATGGTGATGTTATCTATTCAGATAATGATTACTGTGTTAAAGGTTTCAACATTTGGCTTGATGACTGGAAAGATCGAGGGTGGCGTAAAGCGAATAAGAAGCCGGTTAAGCATCGGCAACTCTGGAAACAAATCGATGAACTGCGTTCTAGAAAGTATGTCGAGGTACTTAAAGTCAAAGCTCATTCTGGTGTTAGAGGTAATGAGATAGCGGATTCGTTAGCAGTTGATGCTGCTAGAAGTGGTATAGATTGATGTATGTAAGGCGGCTTGTAGGCATAGTCCAACAAGCCGCTATTGCCTGTTATTTGAGTTTTTCTAGATAACATATATCTGAAGATGGATACGATGCGGGGCATAGATTAGCCCAACTGTTAGCGTGTTGCCTTCAAAGTTTGATCGAACCGTCAGAGACAAGCTTTTCCGAGTGTGAATAATTGACCGAATTCCTGTAATGTTAGAGAGTTATAGCTCATCCTCGATGGTCCAATCACTTCTAAGAAGGACTGAATAAATGACAATTACATAGTCCCTTCAATACAAGATATATAAGTTTTCCATAATTAACTAACAGGGAATAGTGTTTAGATGAATAGCGACAACAACTTTAGACGTATCATCGGCTTTCTAGATGAACCGAAGCCTATGTATGGCGAAGATGAAACAACCAAAATTAGTAAAGGATTTATAGATGTTTTGTTTGAAGAAGATGATGGAACAATAACTAAAATCAACAGTAACCAGTTCTTTGATGATATTGAAAAAGTATTTGTAATTGATGGGTTTCAGGACGTAAAAGTAAGACACCACCGAACACTAATAGCTGCTGACGTTATACCAAACAATCAGTATGAAGAAAAAAGTGATGTAACTCGATACGTCACGTTTAAGAACAATATTAGAGAGTTTTCTACAGTCGTTTTTGGCATGCTACATATGAAATTGCCATCTCCGCTTGATTGCAACGATATCATTCTTCCTTTTTTACCTTCAACGCGTAGTTTTTACATTGTCGATGAAGGCTTTGCCTATGGTCCATTCAAGTTTGAACCTTCCAATGAATGTCGGAAAAACATGGACAAAAACATGAGCTTTGCTGGGCCATATGAAGGGAATTTGCAATTAAGTACAGGAATTGATCCATTAAATACCAAGTCTACATATATCTCGAAAATTAATTTTAATGACATAGAACCACACTTAATCACCGTTCATGGTTCGCAATATCTACTAGATGTATCTGTTCTTAAACAAGCGTCCCACACTGTTCATCAGTATATGATGCGTAACGACTTTATGGCGTTGTTCAATAGGTTGAAAGACCGACGCAAAATTACCGGTCAGGTGGTGGCAGCAGTACGTCTTGAGCTCCAAAACAAAAACTACCCACTGACACCAGAAGGCAAGGAGGCAATCTACAAGATTTGCGACGCTGCTGCCGATGACTCTGATTGGCAGAAAGCGATCATTGATATTGTTAGTAATGACGACCGCGGTAAAAAGCTCATTGAAAACTATGTTGAAGCCACTAAAGAAAGCTATGTGGCTAACTGGGATAAAGTTGCTGCCGAGAAGCACTCAGCCATAGATCGCAAACTTAAGGACGTAGAGTTGCGTTTAACCGAAACTAAAGCCAAAGTTGCGGAACAAGAACAGTTGCTCGTGAACAAGCAAAACGAGTATGAAGCGTTGCTAGAAAAAGCGGAAAGCAATGTAGATTTAGAGCAAAGAATACAAGAGAGACGTCAGGAGTTAGACTCTCAGGTCCAAGAAAGTGAAGCTGAGTTGGCGCGACTGAGATTAGAGCATAAGCAATTAGAACAGTATGGAACAATTGCTGAAGCGATCAAAGTGCTCGAAACTCAGCAATCGTATCTACTTAACCGTGAAAATGAGTTAAAACAATCCATTCAGAAGGTCGAGCAAACATTACGTACTAATGAATCAGAGTTGCAAACGCAGCTGCGTCAGTTGGTACCTTTTGTTTCGACAATTATTCAAGCGCCGATCGCAACTGATGACAAATTTTTGCCGTTCAGCATGCCAGAATTGCAATCGCTGAAATTTAGGGAAATGAGTGTCGCGCAATCCGAAATTTCTAAGTTTGTCAATTATATTGCTGGTCAAATGTCAAAGTACGACCGATCCTATTCAAATGAGTTTATTTCTTCAGTGCTGGTGGCTAATGCTCAATCATTGATCAGTATCTTCACTGGTGCACCAGGTCTTGGAAAAACATCATTTGTTCGTTTGCTTAAAGGAATGCTGAAAATGGATGAGCGTTTCCTTGAAGTGCCTGTGGGTCGTAGTTGGGTATCTGAGCGTGAGTTTATTGGTTTCTTCAACAGCCTCTCAAATTCATTTTCGCCATCTTCCTCTGGTGTATATCAATTCCTTAAAGGGGTAAGTAAAGATCAGCCAGAAACCGCTCCGCTAAGTTTAATGCTGCTTGATGAGGCGAACTTATCTGCCATCGAGCACTATGGGGCGTTCCTTATCAATATTAGTGATGATGAAGCTGACAAAATGTTACGGTTGTCGAAAGAGGAAATCGTTATTCCTGATTCACTAAGGATCATTGCAACGATTAACCATGATTTAACCACAGAAGCACTTTCACCTCGATTAATTGACCGTGCCCCAGTGATTCCATTCGATAGTTTCATCAACGATACTGTGGACTACATCGATGAGGTCGACAGTTACAAAAAACTATCATATGAAGCATTTTCGGGAATGTTCGGTCGAAATGCATTCTTGCGTACTCAACTCGCTATAACCAGTGATGGTTTGCCACAACTATTGGAAGAAGCTCTCAGTATACTGAAAAAAACAGATCCTAGGTTAGGTTCTCCAATTATCTTGAGTCGTCGTAAGATCTCAAACCTGAAAGATTATGTTTACACCCTGACTTCGGTATTAATGGTTACCGAAAAGCTAAGCGAGAGTCCGGCGTTAGAGAAGGCTATTGACTACGGCATGCTGTATTACGTGTTGCCATCAATTCAAGGTGCAGGTTCCGGAATTAAACAGCGTTTGGCATTGCTGAGTGAATGGCTTCAGGACAAAGATTTCGAATTGTCCTCAGCTAAGCTGGAAGATATTTTATTACGCGGTGAGCAGAACTTGGAAACATATAACTTCTTTCATTACTAGGACAGAGATGGGAAGAATCATGAATGTGCTTGAATTTTCTCTACATAGTGGCCCTAATGTGGTGGATTTGTTAGATCGGGATGAAGCCTATATCACGGTCAACGAATACGAAACTGTGTCTTATCGTCTGGTGGTCGATGAGCCAATGAAGCCTATGATGCTACTGGGCGACTATTCTTTATTGCTCACAAATCATTTCATGCAAGACGGGCTCCATGTGTACGAAAGCACCCCAAGTCAGCCATTCAAAAACTTTGTTGGGTTTACGCATGCTGAAATAGTAGATGGTTTCGACTCTGACAAGGAGATCATTGCCGTATCTCGCCCGATCAACGTCTTTGCCAGTAAGCTCAGCTATGAGCGTGCGCTTGGATATCTTCGTTTTATCCTCAACAACGAGGATATTAGCTCTGTTTGTTTCACCGTCACCAAAGGTGGTAGTGATGCTAATCGTTCAACGAACAATCTCTCAGAGAAGTTGATCGCGGGATTACGCGTTGTTGAGTATTTGAATAACGAATGGGGTAGGTTTCACCATGATCCTTGCGTGAAAAAAAGCGCCAAGTCGGAAATCAGACCATTTTCAAAGTCGATGCCAGTGGATGATCGGACGATTTCCTATCTTTCGACGCATCCAGACAGTTTAACGCGTTCAGATCCGCAATCGGGTGATGTACTAATCCGAGGGCAGCACTACGCCATTCAACAGATGGTGCAAAACAAGATTATCCAGAACCTTAATGTGTTCGAAAATCAGGTGATTTTGTTCTTTCTGAAGACGTTTCATCAGTTCGTAACGCAACTTAAATCTGAGCTGGCCAAAAATCAAATAAATCAGGGGACCATTTCGGTTAATGGGATCGACTATATCTCTCTGGATCAAGTATTGAGGGATTCGGGGATCTTCATAACATTTCAGCAAGAAAAAATAGAAGTGGCCTATAATGCGGCCCGATTGGCTCTGAATCGAATGCAGCGAGATTTCAAATGCGTGTTAGATACCACTCGAAATTTAATGCCAATACCCACACAACAGGTTTTGAGTAAATCTCACTATATTACGCTGTATCGGTTTATGGATGAGTTTTACAGGATTGGTGAGCCCTCATGGCGTGGTACTAGTGAACTTTATGGAATTCGCAACATCAGTAAGCTATATGAATTTGTGAGTCTGATTAACATTCACAAATCGCTAGTTGAGATGGGGTTCAACTTGGATGAATCACGCTATGTGGATATTAGCGGGGTAGAGATTGATCGCCCAATAAATGAACCCTGCAATGTTTATGTATTTAAGCATTTCAGCGGTGTTGTGATTAAGTTGCTTTATGATCTGCAAACCGGTCGTATTGATGATTTAGAAAATCCAGTTGTTGGTCGACTTTATGACATGAAGCATGTTGTTAGGACTAAAACATGGCGCCCCGACTACCAGTTACGCGTCATAAGCGAAAATAGTACCGAATGCCATATTCTGGATGCAAAGTATTCCAATCGCAAAACGGTAGAAGAACGACACATGCCTGAATGTGCGAGGAAATATGGATTAGAAACACGGATGTACAATGTCGTGAATGGTCACCCGCAGTTAACTGTACCTGATTCAGTCACGTTGTTGTATTCGGGTGAATCGTCAGCTTACGTATCAATGTTCAGAAATCCCCATGTAGGTAGTATTAATCGTTTGGTAGAAGACTCAAAACCTCAGTTAGGCTTTATTGGCCTTGATGAATGCAAGATCGAACCGTTGTTAAGCATACTTAAAAAACTAATTGGTATATCTGTTGAAGATAAAGTTGAAGCGCGTTTATGACTTCCTTAGCGAGATTGGGAGTTGATTTTAAGATTCAGTAGAAGCCGGTCTGAGATTTTGGCTACTGCAATCTGCTATTTTGTTTTATTTTGGATGGGCAGAATGCACAGAAGAAAAAAATGGGGAGCGTGATTGCTCCCCATTGTCATTTTTTACCGTCGCTGGTGGTAGGTATTACTTTTCTTTGATGGCCTCACAGCCTTCAGGAACGGTGATGGTCGATATGTCCTTACCTTTCTGTTGCGCTGCTTTCACATCCATTTTGTATTGAGTGCATTTGCCTACACTGACGTTAACTGCACCCGAATCTGCGGATGGGTTACCGCCAAGTGTTCCACCAGCAAAGGCGGAAGAGGCAGAGAAAACTAGCGCTGTAGCAATGAGTAGAGATGATTTGTTCATAGTTTATCCTTACGAGTTGGTTGAGTGTGTTATTTGGGAATTGGAAGTTAGAAGGTGTAGACAAAGGTGCCAGCGCTGGAGGTGACTTCGATTTCTTTCACGTTGTCCACGGTGCAGTTGTTGCTGTATCCGGTATAGGTTTGGCCGAACTTTAACGAAACGTTTCTTGATAGCTCGGAGGCTGTACCTGCGGGTAATCGGCAGTTGCCTCGGTTAATCACCACATTGCTTATTACGGTGTTGTCGGCGATAGCTTGCAGGTCAAAAACCAATGTTCCCCAATGCGAGTTAGTCGATATCGACACTTCAATATCTGCTGTTGCTGCTTGAGTCTCTTCTTGGTCGCCACAAGCGGTGAGCCCGATAAACAGGATGGTCATAGCGGCGTATCGGAGTAGGGTGTTGGTTAATATCATAACGGTGCTCTCCTTATCGGTGAGGGAAATTCAGGGTGTACTGATTCCATCGTGTTCACGCATGAACCGCTCAAGATTGAAATCAGTCGGATAGGTAAAAGAAAACGTCGATACACTGGCCTCATCAATCAAAGGCAAGGCGAGGGTGCGTATCGTGTGTTGACCGGATAATTGAAAGAGCAGCAAGAGCGCGTCACACTGAACCGAGAGTCCCAGTGGCTCAATGAGCGCCTTCTCTTGCTGCAATACTTGGCTAGATATCTTGAGCATACGGTTGTGCAGTAACGCCGTGTGTACCGCATTCAACACTTGCCGTTGCTCGTCACTCCACTCGCGAATAGTGGGCAATGCCACATGTACTTTGGCTAACCATGCTTGCTCCTTTGAATGTGCTGAACCCTTGTGTGGCAAGGGTTTGTCTCTCTCCGAGGAGGACCGTTGCCCATAATTCAGTGCATCAGGAACTAGCGGTAGTAAGTACTTGTTGGTCAGTTGCCAATAGAGCATTTCCTGCTTGTTGAGCTTCAGTAATTGCTCTGAGGTTTTCCGATATACATGGGGCATGCTCATCGAATCACACTCCACGTTAAACACCTCCACAATGATGTCATCGAGGTAGCGTTTAATGCTGCGAGTGGTGCGGTGGATATCGAGTAGGGCTAACTGCTGCTGCAACTCCCTAACGGTGATCCATCGATGTTGAGGAATAAGCATCAGCGTGTGCAGCAAAGCGGATAACCCTTCAATGCTGGTTTTATTGCTCATGACTACGCTCTCAATACATCAAAGCTCCACACCGGAGTCGGACATTTAATGTCGGGAGAATAGAGGTGGGTCAGACACATAATGTCCAACGGTGAAAACAGCATCAATCGGCATCACCAAAGCGTGAGCCGATTAACATTAACGAGGCTTATGCTTATCACTGAGCTCGGCAATCGCTACCAATAACCCAATTAACAGCACCACTAGAAACCCTAAAGTGGATAGGGCT
Organism: Vibrio sp. GLN_1; assembly: GCF_043106015.1. Lineage (NCBI taxonomy): Bacteria > Pseudomonadati > Pseudomonadota > Gammaproteobacteria > Vibrionales > Vibrionaceae > Vibrio > Vibrio sp. GLN_1. Next base: position 185,985 of record NZ_JBICMD010000017.1, on the reverse strand, counting down.
CCAATGGCACCGAAGAACGGAGAAAGTGAGAACAACGTAATGAGGGCAGTGACAAGTTTGATGGTTTGTAGAAGAAGGGAAGTCATGAGTTATTGCGGGGTGACGGCTATCTCGTTGTAAGCGTCCGTATCGACATAGGCAAGAAAGTTATTCTCCCATAGCCGATACAGCTCTTTAGCATCACGGCTACCTTGCATTGGTAGCCAGCCACGATAGGCCACAAAGAACTGCCCAACCCGAAAATCAAAATCCAAGTTGCGTTCTAGCTCTGGATAGTAGTTCCCCATGTAAGCAAAGTCGGTGATGTACTCAATGCTCCATTCTCCTGTTGAGGTTTGGCAAATCGCCATCTCAACCGGATGGAAGCCGCCTTCTTCCGCGCTGTAACTTTTATCGCGAAAGTTAAATACCAGATAACGGCTGGTGGTCAGTGCTTCATTACTCAGCAAATGAGCGGTGAGTTGCTCACTTAGCAGCTTATGCAGTTTCTTGGACACAGGTAGTGATGATGCTGTGAAGGTTAATTTGGACATAGTGAGTCCTCCTTGTTTCAGGATTCAAATAAGAAATGAGAGATTAGGTTTTAGTTGAGCGTGCCGACCATCGTTAGTTGCACATCATCAAAGACGTTTCGAGATAGGTGACGAGCAAAGGCTTTCATCCATACCGAGAGCAGTTCTTGTACCTCTGGGTGAGATAAATCCGTGCTCCCTACATCGGGTTGATAGCACCAGCGATTAGGAAGGTGAAAGTACAACTCAGGCTCAACGGTTGTGCTGTTATCATCGGGATAAGAGAAGCTGGCAAAGAACACCACCAGCCAAGGGCTTGAAGCTGACTCACGTTTAAGCTGCACTTCAATAGGATGCAAACCTTGTCGATGTCGGTAGTAACTCATCTGACGGCAGTTCAGTACGAGGCGTTCCGCATTGTCCGAAATGTTGTATCTATTCAGAAGTGCTTCCAATGACACATGTAAAGAGTCATCAATAGAAAGCTCACTATAATGTTGTTCAATCATAACCACCCCCTTTCTGCAAACGAGGTGCAGGTATCGCCTGTCACGATATGGTCGAGAACGCGAACATCCACCAGCGCTAAAGCGTCTTTGAGTCTTTCGGTTATGCGTCTATCGGCTTGAGACGGTGTTGAGTCACCGGATGGATGGTTATGCGCAAATATCACCGCTGCGGCATTGACTTCCAGCACCGCTTTCACCACTTCTCGCGGGTAGACGCTGGCTGCATCGACTGTTCCTTGAAACAGCTCTTTAAACTCAATCAGACGGTTTTGGTTATCCAGCAGCAATAAGGCAAACACTTCACGCTCATAGCAGCCTAGCTTGCAGCGCACATACTCTTTGGTGGCATCAGGATTGGTTAGGGCATCACCACGCACGTAGCGTGTTGCCAGTATCTCAGCGGCATGCTCTAGGATTTCATTTTCCTGATAGCGTTGCTGCTTTTGGTAATCGGGAGTTTTGGGATTCATTTCAGGCTCCTGTAGGAATCAATGATGGGTATTCACATTGATGACATATGCCTGAAGATTTTTGGATTGAGGGTGACAGCGTTAATACCTAGTGTGTATGTGAAAAATTTAAGTAGTTCAATGTCAATAAAAACATGATGTTGGTTGAATTTTGCTCTCTTACCCCCCATTCTATTTATGGATATAGTTTTTTGTTTGTTGTTCCCATATGTGGAACTCCGTTGATTTTTATTTTTGCTAGTGCAATAATGTTCCCAAATGGAGAACCTTGATGCGTTTGATAGGTATAGAAAGGCTCAACGCCATTAAAGGTATCAGTAACGAAATTGATATCTGGATTTCAGCTTGGGTGGCAGAGATGAACCATGCTAGTTGGAGAAGTGATATGGAATTGATCGATGCGTTTCCAAGAGTTGAGCATGTAGAAGGTTTTTCTTATATGTTTCCTATTTTTGGTTATGACCATATAAGCATCAAAGTCACTTTCTGTTTTAACGGAGGTATTGCTGTGATTCATGAAGTGATAAGCAAATGAGTAAGTCTCAACCAAGAGTGATTAGAACTCAGGACCAATATCAAGAGTATATGTCTGAAGTTGAGTCACTAATTGTACAAAAATTAACACCTGGTTCCGATGACGCTGAGAGATTGGAATTGCTAACAGTTTTGATTGAAAGCTATGAGTCTTCCAACTATGCAATCGAGCCAGTAGATCCTATTGATGCTATTAAATTTAGAATGGCTGAGAAAGGGCTAAAGCAAATTGATTTAGCACCGTATTTTGGAACAAAAAGCAGAGTATCAGAGGTGCTATCAGGTAAACGGCCTTTAACGGTTCCGATGATCAAAGCGTTATCTGTAGGCTTGGGTATAGCTCCTCAAACATTGTTGGGACTAGATACTGATGATAGAGCTGTTACGGAAAATCCGTCTAAAGCTGAATTTAATTGGTCAAAATTTCCGATTAAAGAAATGCTGTCAAGAGGCTGGATTGAGGATACAGGTGCTAAGGTAAAGAAGAATGTTGAAGAACAGGTAAAAGACTTTATCAGTAGCCTTGGGGGATCGACCGCGAGCGCATCCTTCAAAAGAACTCTGTCAGGTGATGCTTATTCACCTTTGAGCCAATATAAGCTTTATGCTTGGGTAGCTAGAGTTATACAGAAAGCTCGAACTCGAAACCTAGAGTATCCATTCGATGCTAGCGTTTTAGGAAAAGAATTTTTAAAGGATTTAGCGCATTTAAGTTGGTCTGAATATGGTCCATTACTCGCGGTAGAATATCTAGAGAAGAATGGTATTTGTGTTGTTATTGAGCCGGCTTTAAAAGGTACTTCTGTGGATGGTGCAGCACTAAAAGATGCTGATGGCAGACCTATAATTGCTCTGTCACTACGACAAGATAGGCTAGATAACTTTTGGTTTACCTTGCTTCACGAAGTTGTACATATCTGGAAGCATGTCGACCTAGATAAAACATTTGTAGATGATTTAGAAAATCATACCGAGAGTAAAGATAAGCTCGAAGCTGAGGCGAATAGATATGCCAGAGATACTTTCATTCCGAGAGTTGTTTGGAAGCGGAGTAAAGCATACCTAAATCCGAGTAGTGCAACTATCGATGCTTTGTCTAGAGAATTGAACATTCATCCAGCCATCATCGCTGGAAGGTTAAGACGAGAATCTGGCAAATATAATCAGTTCTCTGAATTGGTCGGTTACGGGGAGGTTAGAAAGCACTTCCCTTCTAAATATTGGTAAGTGAGGCGAGTTATGACTCCTAAGTACGTCCCTATTTTAAAAGCGAAAAAAGGCGAGTTTGATGCATATAAGAACTTGCCTCGCAGAGTTCAACTACACACGCTACCTGTATTTGAACTTCCGACTCTAACAAGCAAAATGTTAGAAACAACGTACTTAGGGGTTAGTAATCCTAGAGAGCAGTTTATAAACAAGTGTGCTGTAGGCTTAAGTTCATCTATTTCAGTGCCTACTATTGGTATCGATATCCATTCATGGGCACCAGATTCCACAATTGAGAATGGCGAGCACGTACTGTCAGTCTTCACTAGTTGCCTTTCTAACGAAGGATGTGAAGTTTTACCTGTTATCGGATATGACCGGTGGGAAGATGCAGAATACTCTACAGTATTACAGCTTCTTGCTCAGTCAAAGGATCGTTTTATTCTTCGATTGGATTCATATGCCTTTGAAGATATGGTTGAGGAAGAGCCGTTTTTAGACACTATCGAAGATATCGTCTCGTCTATGGGGCTAGATACCCGTAAGTGCTCTGTGATTCTAGACTTTGGAGATGTTTCAAAAGATACAATAGTTGATATTCAAGAGCAGGTAGATACTGCATTATCACTTCTTGAAGACTATCAGTTTAGCTTTGTATCTATCGCTGGTTGTTCAATTACTTCTGATATTAACGGAATGGTGCCTAAGAAAAATTCTACAGGTATCGTTGTAAGAAAAGAATTCAAAGTATGGAAGTCAGTACGATCATTTAACCCAAGTATGAAGTTTGTGTTCGGTGACTATGGTATAGCCAATCCAAATGTTGGAGATGAGACTATTGCACCTGATGCCAATGGGAAAATCAGATACACCATAGAGGATAGTTACTTTGTCGTTCGAGGTTATTCTAGAAGACAAGGTGAGAAAGGCGCACAAATGCATGGGCTATGTAAATCTCTAGTTGGTTCTGGTTATTTCTGTGGTTCAGAATTCAGCTGGGGAGATATGATGATCGAAAAATGTGCAAATTATGGAACGGTAAAAGGGAAAGTTTTTGTTGGTAACCCCACTAGTTGGGTTGCGATTGATACCGTGCACCATATGACTTATGTGACTCAAGAAGTGGTGGAGTTTGAAAAAACAGTGTCTACAGCCACTTATCTCCGGTCTATTAAGAGTGAACATTAGGAACGTTTAGGATTACATGTTCTGAATTAGCCTTAGTAGATAAGCTACAGTAAGAAGAGGATGCGACTATGCATCCTCTTTTTTTATTATTGAAAACGCAATAGACCAACCCGCCCTTGAGCTTGGTACGAGTAAAACCATCTAGAGAAGGTTTGAAATTTATAATTTTTAGCAACATCAGCACACTATTTTTATGTTGTCGGTGGCGTTATGTGCACTAATCAGTCGACATGATATGATGCTTTAGTGTTGGTGCTAGTACGTGATTTGAGATGAGACAAGTTAGCAGAGAATCTGAATACAGGACGTGGAGACGAAGAACTCAACATAATGAAAGCCGCAAGGATAAAAAATACAATCCGAGAAGTGACGAGATCAAAGTTCATAGAGTTTTAGGTTGGGAGCAGATATCAGTACCATCTCATTTAGATTTGTATAATGAGGAAACTCGAGAGTCTACACTGGAGTTCTTGGGCCTTGTTGAGAAATTCGCTTTGGAAAGAAGGGTGGCTTTAGATTGTAGTCACGCTGAATCGGTATCTGCTGCTGCGTTGCTATTACTATACGCCACTATTGATTCTCTAAAAAGTAATGACAAATCTAAGTTAGTAAGATTCCAAAATTTAAAAGGTAAATTTAAGTTTGCTATCGAAAGATCTGGCTTAAAAGGAATTACTCTGAATAAAGAACCATCAGTAGTCGATGAGCAAACAGGGCCACTACCCGTTATAAAAGGTACTGCGAGAGGTGAAGAGTTTGAAGCTGTAATTGATTATGTTCAGCATCGTATCTTTGAAAATGATATGACGCCCGAAGAGGAGAATATTTGGGCAGCTGCAGTTATGGAAACTGTAAGTAATGTCAAGCTCCATGCTTATGAAGACGCAAGTGATAAGCCTTGGTGGATTATATGCAGTGTCATAGATGACAATCTATATTTGGCGATTTGCGATCGAGGTGTTGGCATACCAAACACGATTAAAGAGCAAGGTTGGATTCGAAGTATAGTGGATAAGTCACCAGCCTTAGTTAAAAGATTACTTTCTGAAGCAGATTCAGATTCTATTGAGTTGTCCATGATGCTTGGCGAGACATCTACAAAAAAAGATAAACATGGCCTAGGTAGTAAAAGTATTCAAGCATTAGTAGATGAAAACCCAGATGGGGCTCTTTGGGTGTTTAGCAATCGAGGGGTATACTACCGTGAAGACCATAGTGTAGAGCTAAAGGACTTTAGCCGTAGTATTTCAGGAACTCTTGTTCAGTGGAACATTAAATTAAAGAATCAGTAAAATGAAGACAATTGTAGTAGTTGAACAATTCCACCCAAGGCCAAAATGGCGATATCGTAGGGAAGGAGATGGTAGTGGTGAAGCTTTTAGAGAAGAGCTGCTTGCACCCGCCTTAAGAGATCATAGTCATGTTACTGTCGATTTGACGGGTTACAACCGCTATGGCCCTTCGTTCGTTTCAGAGGCATTCGGCGGGCTAATTAGAGATGAGCGTTTTAGTCTCGAGGAGCTGAGAAATAAACTGACAATAGTTCATGACAAGCTACCTAGCTTTGCAGGTACATGCTGGGAAGAAATAGAGAAAGCTGCTCAAGAGGAGTAAAAGTGGTCATGGAATTGATTAAAGGGTACCTTGCGCCGTTTCTCACTGTCTTAGGTTGGGGTATCGTTTTGTACAATGCGGATCGTATCGCTCTGAGAAATGAAAGTAGATCCTCAATAGATGGTTGTATAAAAAAGCTTGAAGAGTTAATTACGTTAACTCAAGAGTTTATGCATGAAGTTGATAAAACTTCTAGTAAAAAATACCAGTATGAAGGAAAGGTTGCAGCTCTGACGAGTAGCCTTGAAACGAAGAAAGCATACTTGCTAAAACGGACTCACAAAGAGTTTATTGTTGCCGATACTTTGGTGTCATTGCGCACCAAACTTAATCCCAACGAATCAAATGCTGTTATGGAGGAGGGTATTGAGGTAGCAATGGATCTGATGGAATCTTTAGAGGAAACTTTTTGTAATCGCTTTAGCGCTAAATGGTATCAGTTCGTACCATACTGGATAAGGATCACTTTGCTTGTCGCTGTGTGGTGCCTTATTTATTTTAGTATTGGAGGATACTTTATTGGTAGCCCTTCTGATCGTTAGAACAACACTCTATTAGTTTCATTTCATGGTCTTTAGTTGAGAAACTATACGACGTTCACGACTTATTTGTTAATGATTAGGTTCATTAATTGCCAGATTACAACAAAGGAGGATTTGTCCTCCTTTGTGGATTTTTTAATCTTTAACTAGAGCGTGATTGACCTAACCTGTTCAATGATAGTGTTATCTATTCTGAATCTCTCAATTAATACGCTCAAGCAACACACTTCCATATGGGGAGCAGGTCAATAGAACTGAATTACCCTGCCAGTTTAAGCCCTTTTCTTCTCGCGAGTGATACATTTCCCTCAGCAGAAGCGGTGATATGATCGCTCCACCAGCACATGAGCTTTCTGCGTTGCTCAAGATACTCTGCTCGATTATAAGCTTTCCTAACTTCATTCTTATCAACATGAGCTAATGCGGCTTCAATAACGTCAGGATTGAATCCTTGCTCGTTAAGAGTGGTACTTGCTAATGCTCTTAGCCCATGAGAAACCAATTGTCCTTCAAACCCCATTCTTTTCAGCGCCATATTAGCACTCTGACTATTTACATGGCTTTTCGGATCTTTGTTACTTGGGAAAATGAATTCTCTATGACCACTGATTGGCTTCATTATTTCTAAAAGTGCCAAAGTTTGATCTGTAAGAGGGATTGTGTGGGGACGCTTCATCTTCATTCTTTCTTCAGGAACAACCCACACTTTATTTTCAAAATCAATGTCCTGCCAACGTGCTGTAGCGCTTTCAATTGGCCTTGTCATCGTGTGTAGCTGCCACTCAAGTAAGCAACGAGTAGATAGTGTAATGTTTGCACCAGCTATAGCTTGCATCAACTCTGGTAGCCTTTCTGGTTCGATAGTTACCATATGCTGGCGTTTAGGGGCCGGAAAGAGCTTGGTGATGTCTGCTAGGTAGTTTGCTTCAATGTCACCTGACGCTACAGCAAGACGCATCACCTCGTTGATTATACGGCATAGTCTTTTAACTGTTTCTAAAGCTCCTTGTGCTTTTACTGGCTCAAGAATACTGAGTACCGTTCTGGGTTTGATGTCTTGGATGGGGACATTCCCAAGTTTAGGTAGGATATGTTTCTCAAGAGCACGATAAGCTTTATCTGCTGTTTCTGGTTTTACGCTCTCTCTCTTGAGTGCCAACCATCTATCAGAAAATTTACCAAAGGTATTTTCAAGCTCTGCTCTTTCTTTTAAAAGCTGTTCATCTTTATGCTGTTTTGGATCGATATTGAGAGCTAAAAGAGTTTTTGCTTCAGAACGTCTTTTCCTTGCCTCGGCAAGAGAGACATCAGGAAAACTACCAAAGCTTATGTTGTTTCTTTTTTTGGTTATTGGATGAGTGTATTTCAGAATCCATAACTTTGTGCCATTCGTTTTAACACGCAATTGAAGGCCATCACCATCAGAGAGAGTGTATTCTTTGTCGGATTCTTTAGCTTGTTTAACTTGGGTGTTAGTTAAAGGGACTACTCTTTTTGCCATGATGTACCACCAAAATAGTCGATATTTATCCGTTGGTACATTCGATGGTACATTAAAACGTGGATGTTACAAGATGAGCATAGACAGCTATAGACAAAGATTGTTTGCTACGTATTGATTTTACTGGGGTAGATAGACGTCGGTAGACATAAATAGAAGAGAGAGTGGTGGCCCCTCCCAGACTTGAACTGGGGACCAATCGATTATGAGTCGACTGCTCTAACCACTGAGCTAAGGGGCCTTAATAGGTCAACGATTATAGGGGAAGCATTGCAAGGTGTCTAGATAGCAACTAGGGCAATTGCGCTTAGTTTTTATCCACTTAGAACCAGTGATAATAAAAAAGGTGACCTAAGGTCACCTTTTTTGTCCAACGCTTTATTATTCGTCGAGGAAGCTGCGCAGAGTTTCTGAGCGGCTAGGGTGACGAAGTTTACGTAGAGCTTTTGCTTCGATCTGACGAATACGTTCACGAGTAACGTCGAACTGTTTACCAACTTCTTCTAGAGTGTGGTCAGTGTTCATGTCGATACCAAAGCGCATACGAAGTACTTTCGCTTCACGTGGCGTTAGGCCTGCAAGTACATCTTTTGTAGCCATTTTCAGGCTTGTTGCTGTTGCAGAGTCTAGCGGTAGTTCTAGCGTTGTATCTTCGATGAAATCACCTAGATGCGAATCTTCGTCGTCACCGATTGGTGTCTCCATTGAGATTGGCTCTTTAGCGATCTTCAGTACTTTACGGATCTTGTCTTCTGGCATTTGCATACGCTCTGCCAGTTCTTCCGGTAGCGGCTCACGACCCATCTCTTGTAGCATTTGACGAGAGATACGGTTTAGCTTGTTGATCGTTTCGATCATATGTACCGGGATACGAATCGTACGTGCTTGGTCCGCGATTGAACGAGTGATTGCCTGACGGATCCACCACGTTGCGTAAGTCGAGAACTTGTAACCACGACGGTATTCAAACTTATCTACCGCTTTCATCAGACCGATGTTACCTTCTTGGATTAGATCCAAGAATTGTAGGCCACGGTTGGTGTATTTCTTCGCGATAGAAATTACAAGACGTAAGTTCGCTTCAACCATCTCTTTCTTCGCACGGCGTGCTTTCGCTTCACCGATAGACATGCGACGGCTGATGTCTTTAATGTTTTGTACGTTTAGAGATGTCTCTTCTTCAATCATTTTTAACTTAGCGATTGAACGACGGATCTCTTCTTCGTTACGTTTGATTTTCTCAGCGTATGGCTTGTCAGATGCTAGGATCTCGTCTAGCCATGCATCACTTGATTCGTTACCAGTGAATAGGGCAATAAACGATTTCTTCGGCATTTTGCCGTATTCAACCACAGACTTCATGATCAAACGTTCTTGAGTACGAACGCGATCCATTGCTGTGCGAAGTTCGTTCACTAGGTGGTCGAACTGTTTTGGTGTTAGACGGAATTCTTTGAATACGTCTAGCATCATTTCGTTAGCAACGGTTGCTTTCGGGCTGTCGTAGCCGTACTCATTGATCGCTAGCTGAAGATTTTGGTATGTGCTGCGTAGCTGGTTGAATTTCTCAAGCGCTAGCTCTGGGTCAATACCTACATCTTCTTCCGAATCATCTGAATCGTCATCGCTTTCTTCATCATCTTCTAGGTCTTCTTCGTCTTCCTCTTCTAATTGAGTTTCAGACAGTTCAGAACCGATGTGAGTCGCGGTTGGCGCTGCTGTATCGTCAGCGTCAGGATCTACAAAGCCAGAGATTAAATCAGTCAGACGAAGTTCTTCTGCCTGAACCTTATCAAATTGCTCTAGGATGTAAGGAATAGTGCCAGGGTATTCAGCAACAGACGATTGAACTTGGTTAATACCTTCTTCAATGCGTTTTGCGATGTCGATTTCGCCTTCGCGAGTCAGCAGCTCTACAGTACCCATTTCACGCATGTACATGCGAACTGGGTCTGTTGTACGACCAATTTCACTTTCTACGCTAGAAAGTGCTGCTGCTGCAGCTTCAGCTGCATCTTCATCGGTAATGTTTGTGTCATCGTTCAGTGCTAGATCATCAGCATCAGGAGCAGTTTCTACTACCTTGATACCCATGTCGTTGATCATCTGAATGATGTCTTCTACCTGTTCTGAATCTACGATTTCAGCAGGTAGGTGGTCATTTACTTCGGCGTAGGTCAGATAGCCTTGCTCCTTGCCTTTAATAACAAGTAACTTTAGCTGTGACTGCGGATTTTGATCCATAGACGGTATCCAACTTCGTAATCTGGTGAAGGAATCAGTATGCGAAATGCAAACCACTTACTATAACAAATTAAATTGTTGCTGACTAATTAAACAGGGTTACGCTTTTAAATCTAGCATAAGTGCTAGCAGCTCCCTTTTCTCTTCGGCTGATAAACCGACACTTCTTGCTTTGGCCTGCAGGTTTTCAATTTGCTTTTCTACGCACTGGGCAATAATTTTATCCAGTGAGTCTAAAAATATTTCTTCTTGGTTGTCTTCGTCGAGCGGAATATCCCAGCTCGCAAGACGAGACAGAAGTGCCTCATTCTGGCTGTTGCGCCAGTGCTCTAATAATTGGCCTGTGTTGATATGGGGATGCGCCTGGCATTTATCAAGTACATCTGCAAATAAACTTAGGCCTGGTATGGATAAGTCTCTCACTGAGGAAAGGTCCGGTACCATTTGAGCATAGCTCGGATTTTGAATAAGTAGAGCAATAACCTCACGCATAGGAGTTCGTTTGATTTCTTTGTGCGGTTGAGGTCGAGTTTCACTTATCTTTTTACGAGGCTGACGTAGGCGGTTATCAAACCCCGTGCGCTCATCCAATAGTTTTTCGAGCAACTCCTGAAAGTATGGGTCAGGAATCTTGTCAATCAAGGCGCTAGCGTATGCTCTCAACGCAGACTTACCTTCGTTGTTACCCAAATTAATTTGGTGTAACTCAATCAAGTTGTCAAAAAGGTAGCTCGATAGTGGTGTCGCTTGTTCTATTTGTTGCTCGAACGCGGCTTTGCCGTATTTACGAACGTAGCTGTCTGGGTCTTCCCCATCAGGTAAGAATAAGAACTTCAATGTGTTCCCGGTTTTGAGGAATTGAAGTGCGTTTTCTAACGCTCGCCATGCCGCTTCTTTACCTGCTCGGTCGCCATCGTAACAACACACAACGGTATTGGTTTGGCGGAACAACATTTGAATATGATCGCCCGTTGTCGAAGTGCCTAGCGAAGCGACGGAATAATCTACGCCGTATTGAGCCAGAGCGACAACGTCCATATAGCCTTCAACCACCAAAATTTGTGCTGGTTCACGATGCGCTTGTAACACTTCGTACAGGCCATAAAGCTCTTTGCCTTTATGGAATATTGGCGTTTCCGGTGAGTTGAGATATTTTGGTGTACCTTCACCAAGTACTCGACCACCAAAGCCAATTACTCGACCACGACGGTCACGAATTGGAAACATAATACGACCACGAAAGCGGTCATAACGGTTGCCTTTGTCGTTTTCAATCAGCATGCCACCAGAGACAAGCATGTCTTGATTGTCTTTATTCTGGCCGAAGTTTTTACGGACTAAATCCCATTCGTCAGCCACATAACCAATGCCAAATTTCTGAACGATTTCACCAGATAGACCACGGTCTTTTAGGTATTCAATCGCGACCTTGCTCGAAGGTTGCTTGAGTTGGTTACGGTAAAACTGGGCAATGCTACCCATTAAATCGTATAGGCTACGTTTTTCACTGCTGCTTGCTTGCGGTCCAGAATTGAACTGCCCACCGCCACCACTACGTTGTTCACGAGGAACGTCCAAACCTAGATAAGAGGCAAGTTCTTCAATCGCTTCAACGAACTCTAGGCGTTCAAACTCCATCATAAAGTCGATGGCGTTGCCATGTGCACCACAGCCAAAACAGTGATAGAACTGCTTCTCTTGGCTCACACTGAATGACGGTGTTTTCTCGTTGTGGAATGGGCAACAAGCGCCGTAGTTTTTGCCTTTTTTCTTAAGTTTCACGCGTGCGTCGATAATATCGACAATATCAAGCCGAGCTAGAAGGTCATCAATAAAACTGCGAGGGATGTGTCCAGCCATAAAACCTAACAAAAAAGAAAAATCATGATTGGTGTGAATGGGTTATAGAGAAAAGCATGTGCGAGACTTTGTTTTATTCCATTCTGCCAGATACAAACAAGCCGTGCGTTCCAAAGGATAGCACGGCTTGCTGCAATTGGGTGGGGTATTAAGCCAATTTAGCGCGAACTAAACCGCTTACTTTACCCATATCTGCACGCCCTTGAATTTGTGGTTTCAGAACGCCCATTACTTTGCCCATGTCTTGCATGCCAGCTGCACCAGATTCTGCAATTGCTTTCTCGATAAGAGCAGCAACTTCTTCTTCTGTCAGTGGTTGAGGCATAAATTCCTCAAGAACTGTAATTTCTGCTTGTTCCACATCAGCAAGATCTTGACGACCCGCTGCTTCGTACTGCGTAACAGAGTCGCGACGTTGCTTAACCATTTTAGTCAACACAGCAAGAATGTCGTCATCGTTCAGAGTGATCTGCTCGTCAACTTCACGTTGCTTGATTGCTGCTAAGGCTAAACGAATAGTACCAAGGCGCAATTTGTCCTTGGCTTTCATCGCTAATTTTTGCTCTTCTTTGAGTTGATCAATGAGAGCCATAACTAAATTCCTTTTGGGAGCTCAGTTATTAGTACAGGCGAACGCGACGAGCGTTTTCGCGAGCTAGCTTCTTAGCGTGACGCTTTTGAGCTGCTGCTTTAGCGCGTTTGCGAACTGTAGTTGGTTTTTCGTAGTGCTCACGACGACGCACTTCAGAAAGGATACCTGCTTTTTCGCAAGAGCGCTTGAAACGACGTAGAGCAACGTCGAACGGTTCGTTTTCACGTACTTTAACTACTGGCATATGCCTTTCACCTCAGGGGTTATTCGTTAACGCTGGCATTCAACAGACCAAATCATAATTGTTTGGTCACTTACCAGCTTGATCAAAAATGGTGCGGAATTTTAATCCGATCACAACGGCTTTGTAAAGCCTTTTGTCGTTTATTGTCTGTACAAAATTTGTTTGAAGCACCAAGGCGAGGTAATATGACGCCCAAATTTCCTCTATACAGAAAGCATACTGAGAAAACCATGCGCATTATTGGTATCGAAACCTCTTGTGACGAGACAGGAATCGCGATTTACGACGATGAAAAAGGCCTGTTGGCGCACAAGCTTTACAGCCAAGTAAAACTTCACGCGGATTACGGCGGCGTGGTGCCAGAGTTGGCTTCACGTGACCATGTAAAGAAAACCATTCCTCTTATTAAAGAGGCACTAAAAGAAGCAAACTTAACATCCCAAGACATCGACGGCGTGGCTTACACGGCCGGTCCTGGTTTGGTTGGTGCTTTGCTAGTGGGTGCAACCATCGGTCGCAGCATTGCTTATGCATGGGGTGTGCCTGCTGTTCCTGTTCATCACATGGAAGGTCATTTACTTGCGCCAATGCTAGAAGACAACCCACCACCATTCCCATTTGTGGCAGTGTTGGTTTCTGGCGGTCACTCGATGATGGTGGAAGTAAAAGGCATTGGTGAATACAAGATTCTAGGCGAATCCATTGATGATGCAGCTGGTGAAGCATTTGATAAGACGGCTAAGCTGATGGGGCTAGATTACCCAGGCGGTCCTCTGTTATCTAAGCTAGCAGAGAAAGGTACTCCGGGTCGCTTTAAGTTCCCACGACCAATGACCAATGTGCCGGGTTTGGATATGAGTTTCTCTGGTTTGAAAACCTTCACGGCAAACACGATTGCAGCGAATGGCGATGACGAGCAGACTCGTGCTGATATTGCGTACGCTTTTGAAGAAGCCGTGTGTGCAACGTTGGCAATTAAATGTAAGCGAGCATTAGAGCAAACCGGTATGAAGCGTATCGTTATTGCTGGTGGTGTAAGTGCGAACCGCCGCTTGCGTGCAGAGCTTGAGAAGCTTGCGAAGAAAATCGGTGGTGAAGTGTATTACCCACGTACCGAGTTCTGTACTGACAACGGTGCAATGATTGCGTATGCAGGTATGCAACGTTTGAAGAACGGTGAAGTTGCAGATATGTCGGTAGAAGCGCGTCCGCGCTGGCCAATTGACCAGCTAACGCCAATCGCGTAATCAAACCTTATATATTGACTGGCCTCTATTTATAGAGGCCTTTGTTTTTGTGGTTTATTTTCCCAAGAAAAAGGCGCGAGATTTCCAGACTGATGTGAGCAGTTTTCTTTGTGTTCAGTGATAGGATGGCGCGGAAGAATAATAAATGGATATAACAATGAAGAAGTTTGAAATTGAAGGTCAGCAACTTGCTTACCTAGACAAAGGCGAAGGGCCTGTGCTGCTGTTTGGACATAGCTATTTGTGGGATTGCCAAATGTGGGCGCCTCAAATTGAAGTTTTGAGCCAGTCCTATCGTTGTATTGTGCCTGACTTATGGGCGCATGGTGAATCGGACGCCGCTCCTGCTTCGACCACGTCTTTAGTTGATTATGCCCAACACATGCTGGCGCTAATGGATCATTTGGAAATCGACGAATTTTCCATTGTTGGCTTATCTGTTGGCGGCATGTGGGGCGCGGAACTGACCGCTCAAGCCCCACAACGAGTGAAGTCATTGGTGTTGATGGATACCTTTATTGGTTGGGAACCAGAAGTGACGCATAAAAAATACTTTGCGATGCTAGATACCATCAGCCAAGTTCAAGGTGTTCCTGAGCCTATTATCGAAGCCGTTGCACCACTGTTCTTTGCGAATAACGCGGATCAAGTTCACCCAGAATTGGTCGCTTCATTTAAACAAAGCCTTGAATCGCTAACAGGTGAGCGAGCTGTAGAAGTTGCTCGTATCGGTCGCATGGTGTTTGGGCGACGTGATGTAATTGAAGATGCAGAAAAATTCGCACTGCCAACATTGATCGCAGTTGGTCGAGAAGATAAGCCGCGTCCGGTATTTGAATCTTACCTAATGCATGACTGCATTACGGGCAGTGAGTTGGTGGAGATTCCTGAAGCGGGTCATATCAGCTCGCTTGAACAGCCCGAGTTTGTGAATCAGATGTTGTTGAGCTTCCTAAACAAAGTTCACGCTTAAAATGCATTTAAAAACTCGGCGTTATGCCGAGTTTTTTTCTGTCAGTTTCTTTTCACCAATTTTAGGCTCTTCACCCGAAAGTAAACGACGAATGTTTTGATGATGTTTAAACACGATTAGACAACACAACATGGCAACGGGCAGGGTGTATTGCGGTTTGAACATCCAAGTATAAAACGGTGTGACTAACACCGTGACGAGTGCGGCAAGGGAAGAGTAGCGAAACAGGACTGCAACCGAGAGCCAAGTCAGCATAACTAGGCCTGTGAGGTCTAAGCCAATTGGAGCAATGGCACCAAGCGCGGTAGCGACGCCTTTACCCCCTTTAAAGTGGAAGAAAATTGGGTACATGTGACCAAGACACGCCGCGATAGCAATAACGCCAAGAATGATAGGATCGATACCAAGAAAGTACCCCCCCCAAACTGGAATCGTCCCTTTGAGCATATCGCACAACAACACCGATACGGCCGCGCCTTTTCCGCCAATGCGCAATACATTGGTCGCGCCTGGATTGTTTGAGCCAACGTTACGAGGGTCTGGCAGTTTTAACAGGCGACAAATCAACACCGCACTGGAAACAGAACCCAGTAAGTAGGCGGCCATTGTCATTATTAGTGCCAGTGCGTCCATAGAAGTCCTTGATGGATTGGAAATTAATGCTCAGTTCCCGCGTAGTTGGTATCATAGCCTGATTCAGCGGTGAGCTGAAATACTCTCTGCGATAGAGCTTGCATTATGTGAGTTCTTGTATATAAAGATGCAGCGCAGTTTATACCTAAGTAACATTTCGATGACCTAGCCAAAGGTTACTTAGGTATAGAATATTACGATCAAATTACCCCTGACGGGTATCCGACCTCTGTAAAGAAGGACATAAGATGGCTCTGGATAAAGTATTTATTGAACAGTTAGAAGTAATCACCACGATTGGCGTGTATGACTGGGAACAACAAATTAAACAAAAGTTGGTTCTGGATATTGAAATGGCGCACGACAACAAGCCTGCGGGTAAAAGTGATGATGTTCAAGATGCCTTAGATTACTCACAGGTGAGTGAAGCAGTATTAAATCATATTGAAAATGGTCGCTTCTTGTTGGTAGAGCGCGTGGCGGAAGAAGTTGCAGAACTTATCATGCAACGCTTCAGCGTTCCTTGGGTGAAGATTCGTTTAGCGAAACCGGGCGCCGTTCCTCAGGCACGATCTGTTGGGGTTGTGATTGAACGAGGCCAAGCATGATCACCACTTATATCGGTGTGGGGACAAACATAGACAGAGAGCAACACGCTAAGGTTGCCTATCTCGAGTTGCAGAGGCTCGGCGAAGATCTCCTCGTCTCACCGATATACGAATGTGAACCTATCGGCTTTAGTAGCCAAAACTTCTACAACTTTGTGATTGCGATGCGCACAAAGTTGTCACTCGAAGAGTTGAGTCACCACTTACGTGAGATTGAATATAAGTGGGGGCGTGAGGAAAATGCGCAAAAGTATCAGGATCGAACACTGGATCTCGATATAGTGCTCTTCGGTGAGTGCATCTCGACACAAAAACCGGAGCTACCTCGCAGTGATATCTACAAATATCCTTTTGTCACAAAGCCCTTGTATGATCTCGAACCTCATTTAGTGATCCCCGGCGATGGACGCACTGTAGCCGACATTTGGCATGCTATGCAGCCAGTTGATTCACTCAAACCAGTTTCTTTTTCACTTTAAATTTGAGTTGTTTACATGAGTTATTTTGAAGCCTTTATTTTGGCTCTGATTCAGGGTCTGACAGAGTTTTTGCCCATTTCCAGCTCTGCGCACTTGATCCTACCCTCTGCTATTTTCGGCTGGGCCGACCAAGGTCTAGCGTTTGATGTGGCAGTACACGTCGGCACATTGATGGCGGTTGTAATTTATTTCCGCCACGAAGTGATCACTTTATTCCAAGCATTGTTTGCTTCGATCTTCAAAGGTGACCGCAGTAAAGAAGCAAAACTGGCATGGATGATCGTGATCGCGACGATTCCGGCGTGTGTGTTCGGTTTGCTGATGAAAGACGTTATCGAAGTCTACCTGCGCAGTGCCTATGTGATTGCGACAACCACCATCGTGTTCGGTTTGTTGCTTTGGTGGGTGGATAAGAATGCCAAGCTTGTTGCCGATGAGTACCAAACTGGCTGGAAGAAAGCGGTGTTTATTGGTATAGCTCAAGCACTTGCGATGATCCCTGGCACTTCACGTTCTGGCGCAACGATTACTGCCGCTCTATATTTTGGCTTCACTCGTGAAGCGGCAGCGCGTTTTTCATTTTTGATGTCGATTCCTATCATCACATTAGCTGGTAGCTACTTGGGCATGAAGCTGGTTACCAGCGGTGAGCCTGTGCACGTTGGCTTTTTGCTGACTGGTATTCTGACTTCATTTATTAGCGCTTACATCTGTATTCACTTCTTCTTGAAGATGATTTCACGCATGGGCATGACGCCATTCGTGATTTACCGTCTGATTCTAGGTGTGGGCCTATTTGCATTCTTGCTTAGTGCTTAATCCTTGAAAATAAAAACGCCCGCTCAATTGAGCGGGCGTTTTTGTTTTGGCGTTACTTATTTAAAGCGACTTTGACCGCTTCAATACGTCGTTTTTCTTGTTCATCACGAATAGCTGGACCTTTGAAGCCATCCTGAATGATGGCTTGCACATCTACTGATGCCGCTGCTTGATAGGCCAGCATGAAAATATCCGCTTGTGGATACGGTAGATCTTCTAAACCTTTGCGGCCTGCATGATCCGCTTGGCAGCAAATTAGAATGTCTTTTAGGCGCTCCGACTTGCGCCATACATCAAACTTGTTCAGGATTTTGATGATGGTTTGCGGCTTTAACTTAGCGGCGCGATGAATGTTGGAGTGTTGCTCGCAGACCATGAGCGCTAACTCTTTAAATTCATTCGGTACACGTACACGTTCGCACAGTTTTTTAATTATCTTTAAACCGGTATGACAATGCATTTTATGGCTTGGCCATTCGCTCTTTGGTGTCACACCTTTCCCTAAGTCATGCACCTGTGCGGCAAATCTAACAGGGAGGGACGTGCTCAGCTTTGCGGCTTGCTCTGCTACCATCAACGTATGGATACCCGTATCGATCTCTGGATGCCATTTTTCAGGTTGAGGCACCCCAAACAACGCATCGATTTCTGGTAGCACGACGGCTAACGCGCCGCAATCTCGCAACACTGATAAAAACACATCGGGACGAGGCGTTGAAAGCGATTTATGCCACTCTTGCCACACGCGTTCTGGGGTTAGCGTATTGAGTTCACCAGAGTCTGCGATGTCGCGCATGAGTTGCATGGTTTCTTTTGCTACCGTAAATCCCAGCGAGGCAAGTTTTGCAGCAAAACGTGCGACCCGAAGTACTCTAAGGGGATCTTCCACAAAAGCATCCGATACATGACGCAATATGCGATTATTCAAATCGGCTTGGCCGCCATAAGGATCGTACAGCTGGCCGCTATCATCCATCGCCATGGCGTTAATGGTTAAATCACGGCGAATCAAATCCTCTTCTAGCGTTACGCTTGGATCGAAGAAACAGTCAAAGCCCGTGTAACCTGAGCCTGATTTTCTTTCGGTTCGTGCAAGTGCGTGTTCTTCTTTATTTTTAGGATGAAGAAAAACAGGAAAGTCTTTTCCGACGGCAGTGTATCCTTGAGCAAGCATTATTTCTGGTGTGGCACCGACTACCACCCAATCGTTGTCATAACTGTCAATGCCGAGCAATTGATCTCGAACTGCGCCACCTACTAAATAAACTTGCACGAATTACCTCTGAATTTATGGATATGACGTTGGACATTGTAGCAAGCAATGGTACTTTTCTTTACTCCCAAGAACAGATGCAACTATGTTTACATCATATTTGATTCTTTTGGGATGGGTTTTTAGCTGGAGATCCTAATGTATAAGGACTTTTTTGGGTTTGTTGAACAGCCGTTTTCGATTGTTCCAAACTCACGTTATTTGTATTTAAGCCAACGTCATAAAGAAGCGATCACGCACCTCAATGCTGGATTGGGCGACGGCGGTGGTTTTGCCATGCTGACCGGTGAGGTAGGAACAGGCAAAACGACAGTGGCCAAAGCCATGCTCGCGAATTTAGATGAAAGCACCAAAGCGGGGCTGATTCTCAATCCGACTTTTTCGAGCCGAGATCTGCTAGAAGCGATTTGCGATGAATTTAAAATCTCTTATCCGCAGGATGCGACGTTAAAACAGCTAAACCAAGTCATACATCATTATTTGCTGCGTAACCACAAGGTGGGTTGGCAGACGTTGCTCGTCATTGATGAGGCTCAGCATCTTGCTGCCGATGTACTTGAGCAACTGCGCTTGTTAACGAACTTAGAAACCGATACCAGAAAGCTGCTTAAAGTGCTGTTGGTAGGGCAGCCAGAGTTACAACGCTTGTTACAGACTACGCAGTTGCGTCAGCTCGCACAGCGTATCACTGGCCGTTATCATCTGTTACCTCTTGATGAGAAAGAGACTGCGGATTACATCGCGTTTCGTTTGCACACGGCTGGTGGCGATCAGCAACTGTTTCATCGCAGTTCCAGTAAGTTGATTGCGAAGTATAGCCATGGCATTCCGCGTCTCATCAACCTGATTTGTGATAAAGCATTGAATATGAGTTATCACCAGGGCAGTGTCGTTGTCGATAAACAGACGGTGCAACAAGCCTGCGAAGAAGTCATGCAGTTTCAGGCAGACATTTACCAGCAAGATAAACCTCGTCAATCATTTACATGGCCAGCGTGGGGATCGGCTGCTATTGGTGTAATGGCAGCGGTTGGTGTCGGCTGGGCTGCAATAAATTACATGCCAATGAAGCCAAAGGCTCCGATGTCGGAAGTACCCGTTGCTGCGTCTTCGTCTACTCCTGCTCCTCTTATGGCAACTGAGCAGCTAACTGATGCACAGCGCGATATGCTGTTGGCGCAGAAACAATCCAATCTTGCCGTGAATGATCTTTACCGCCTTTGGGGATATCGAGCATCAGTGCGCGATAATCTTTGCTTGTCTGAGCCTCAATCCACCATGCGTTGTGAAAGAAAAATGGCAACGTGGCCCTTGCTGATGCAGCAAAATCGACCGGTTATTTTAGAGCTGAATTATCAAGGCGATGTTGGTTACGTGATTTTGTATGCGGTTGGCAACGATCAAGTAGAAGTGCTCAATGGCAAACAGCGTCTACGTTTGCCTGTTTCGTGGCTGAAACCTATGTGGCAGGGCAACATCATTGAATTGTGGCAAGCGCCGCTTAAAGAGACGTTGCGTTTAGATATGGAAGGGCCGGCGATAGAAGTGCTTGACCAATTGCTTGCCAAAGCGGTGAGTGAATCACCACTGGAAACGTCCATTTTTGACGGTGCGTTAAAAGAGCGAGTGGAACTGTTCCAACGTTGGCAAGGCATCGGTGTGGATGGCATTGCGGGTCATCGCACGTTAGAACGCTTACAACAAAGTGTGCAACCTAATGCGCCAACACTAGCAAGCATTAACAAGGAGGAGGCGTAATGTCAGTCATCAAACATGTTGGACTCTTTCTTGTGCCTATTAGCGTGTCAGCGATTGCGGTTGCGTGGCATTTAGATTTGCTTACGCCAGAGACTCAAGCGGTTACGCCAGAGGTAGTGGTGGCGGAAGTCGTACAACCATTTGAAGTTTTAGATTATCCAGAATCAACGGATCTTGCTCAACTGCCACGAGAATGGCCGAGTGCCGAGTTATCTCGCGACATTGGGACATTCTTGCAACCCTCCGAGTATGCCAACGAGGGTGAGGCTCCAGATCCGACAACGGCTACTCCCGTCACGAGCACAGCATCTACGCATCGTCGTGACGACTTAGGTTTGTCATTGGATGATCTAGACTTGTCTTCCTTGTCTCCAGATCTCGCCAAAAAAGTGGAAAATGCGCTGTCTCAAAACGATGCGCCGACTTCTGCGCCGTCACAGGTGAATGACTTGGAGCGCAATGCGCAGCAGTGGCAAGGACGTCTTCCGGCCCTTAATTTGCAAACGCACATGTATGCCAGTGATGCCAATCGTCGTTGGGTGAAAATCAATAACGTGGAGTATCACCAAGGGGATGTGGTGGATGGACAAGTCACGCTGAAAGAGATTCAGCCGCAGGCTGTCATTGTCGAATTCCAAGGTGAGCAAATCCTAATCCCTGCGCTTTACGAATGGGATGGTTAGTACTCTCGCGTGAAACCATTAGATAAGCAAAAGGCCACATGAATGTGGCCTTTTTCGTATCCGCTATGTGCAAACCGGTAGTTTGCGGGGCAGTTATGCCCAACCTGCAGGTGATTTCTTTCTGCGTGGAATGATATGAGGAAGAATCAAACCAAATAAAAGACCAAGGCCGGCTACACCGCCACCGTAAGTGAAGTACTTAAGCAGCATGTCATCTTTTTGCGTATCCAGCTTGGCGCGAAGTTCACGGTTTTCTGTTTCAACAGAAGTGAGCTGGTCGCTGATCTCAGAGTATTTTTTCTCTAGATCTGTAATTTGTTGGTTACGAGTTTCTAGTGATGTTACTAGACCCGCTTTCTCGGTATCAGAAGTTTGACGAGCATTTGCTAGCTGTTCTTTCACTTCTGACAGCTCTTTCTCAATACGAGGAAGGCGAATTGCCATGCTTTCTTGATTTGTCACAAACTTGCTTTGTACCCAACCAGTGCGGCCGCGGTCATCACGAACTTGCGTGTAGCCTGTATCTTTGTTGGCTTGTAAAAGCTGAACTTTAGAGCCAGCGTTAATGCTGCCAATGATACGGTAAGTGTTGTTTGGACCTGAGTGCATGAAAGTGAATAGGTCATCAGAAATATAACGGTTTGCTGCTAGTGCCGCTGGTGCTGCTAGCAAAGTAAACAAAACCGTGATGATTAGTTTTTTCACAGTAAATCCCTTAACGATTTTCTTGGATACAGCGTTGGCACCGAATGATTGGAGCCGGAAATAGACGAATAGTATGCAGTTTCAAAGTTCGGTGCAACAAAGAAGGGAGGCAAAGCCTCCCTTTCTGTGCGTTTGAGTCAATAATGACAAAGCGCTTACATTCTATTGACGGATGTATTAAGAGAACATCGCTTGAATGCCGTAGAAGAATACGACAGCCAATAGTGCACCTGCTGGTAGCGTAACAATCCATGAAGCCACGATGTTACGTACTACACCTAGGTTTAGCGCAGCGATACCACGTGCAAAACCTACACCTAGAACCGCACCAACCAGTGTTTGAGTGGTAGAGATTGGCAGACCTGTACCTGATGCCAATACAACCGTACATGCAGTTGCAAGCTGAGCAGCAAAACCACGGCTTGGTGTTAGTTCAGTGATGCCTGTACCAACGGTTGCCATTACTTTGTGGCCCATTGTTGCAAGACCGACAACAATACCGATACCGCCCAATGGAAGAATCCACCATGCGATAGTGCTTTTCGCTGTAACCTCACCCATATGTTCAACAGTCGATACTACTGCAGAAAGAGGGCCAATCGCGTTTGCTACGTCGTTTGAGCCGTGAGCAAATGCCATCGCACAAGCTGTGATTACCATTAGAACGCTGAAGATACCTTCTACGCCAGCAAAGCTGCGGTCTTCTTCACGGTTAGCGAATTTTTTCTGAATGTAGAAGTAGCCGCCAGCCATAACAAGTGCAGATACCGCTACTGCCCACATCCACGCTTCGCCGTTAGTCAGGTGAAGACCAACGTGCTTCAGACCTTTTTTGATGGTTACAAGTGCAATCACCATTGTCGTGATGAACATGTAAACAGGAACGAAACGTTTTGCGTTGAATAGTGGATTCTCAGTATCAAAAATCAGACGCTGTGCGCTGACGAAAATGACGTAAGCAAAGAAGCCTGAGATAACCGGAGTAATGATCCAGCTACCGACAATCCCTTGAACGCTGCTCCAGTCAACCGCTTCAGTACCTACAGACACACATGCAAAACCGATGATTGCACCGATGATAGAGTGAGTCGTTGATACAGGCCAGCCCATGTAAGAAGCAAGCAGCAGCCATGTACCAGCAGCAAGAAGTGCTGACATCATACCGAAGACAAGAATGTCTGGTTGGCTAGCAAAGAGAGATGTTTCGATAACACCTTTACGGATAGTGTCGGTTACTTCACCGCCTGCAAGGTATGCACCCGCAAATTCGAAGATCATCGCAATGATGATAGCTTGTTTTACGGTTAGCGCTTTTGAACCTACTGATGTACCCATCGCATTAGCAACGTCGTTCGCGCCAATACCAATCGCCATCATGAAACCAAAAATCGCTGCAACAATAATCAGGACAGTGCCGTAGTTCGCAAGGATATCCATCGTAATACCTAGTTGTTTTATAACAAGCGGAGCAAAATTTTACGCGCGCCAAACCATAAGACGGTGAAAATAGTCATCGTCCATCTGACACGTGTTCATTATGCTCTTCGTTATGTCGTTAACTTATGTTTTAAGATCGAGATAGCATCACTTCCAAACGAGCACCTACGCGCTGCGCTTGGTCGGCAATACCACCTACCCATTCAAGAATCTTGTACAAGAACATGACATCGATAGGGTTCATTTCAGATTCAATCGCCATCAGTTGTTGGCGCAGTTCAATCTGCATGGCATCGGTATCATCTTCAATAACGTCCAACTGATGAATCATTTCAGCGACGAGCGTCACTTCGCGGCCTTTGAAGCCGGTTTCTAGCAGTTCATCAAGTTCATTGATTACTTTTTGCGCTTGGTTAGCAGCATCAAGACAACGTTGAACGTAAGCGAGGAAGTTTGGTTGGAGAGCCTCAGGAATGACAAGTTGTCGACCATATACACGGCCAGCAATGTCTTTTGCCAGGTTAGCAAGTTTGTCCTGTTGAGTCAGAAGCTCAAGCATGTCAGTACGATCGACTGGCATAAACAAACCGCGAGGCAGTTTTAGACGGATTTCACGTTTTAGCACGTCCGCTTCTTTCTCTAGATGAGAAATTTGTGCACGGATCTCAGATGCTTTTTCCCAGTCACCCTTTGAAGAAACTTCAAAGAACTTCACCAGGTGTGAACAACATTCGTTGACACACACAACGTGGCGTTGCAAAGGCTTAATTGGGGACTTTGCAAATAACCCCATAATTGTATTTACTGGCATGGTCATTCAACCTAATAACTATAACCTTAAAAAAACATACACCATTTCTTAGTTCTTGGCGAAATGTTGAACGATGGCTATAAAGGCGCGCATGTTAACGCATTAAATGGCTCATTAAAACTGTTTTAGATCATCATTCGGGTGATATTTCTTTCTTGCCGTGCGAGAAATTAGGCAATATCCTGTTTCTATCTGCTTTGAAAGGTATAGCTATGGAAACCGAGATAGAACTGAAGTTTTTTGTTTCTCCTGAATTTTCAGAAACTTTACGAGCAAAAATTTCTGAAACAAAAGTACTTCAGCATAGTTGTCGTGACTTGGGTAACACCTATTTTGATACAGCCGACAATTGGCTAAGACAGCACGACATTGGTTTAAGAATTCGCCGTTTTGATGACGTTTTCGTCCAAACCGTAAAAACCGCAGGACGCGTTGTCGCAGGCTTACATCAAAGACCAGAATACAATGCTGAGCACACAAATAATGAACCGGATCTTTCGCTTCATCCTTCCGATATCTGGCCGTCAGGCAAAGATGTCGCGACTCTACAATCCGAGTTAGTTCCGCTTTTTTCGACCAACTTCACGCGTGAGCAGTGGCTGATTGGTATGCCAGATGGCAGCCAAGTAGAGGTCGCGTTTGACCAAGGCATGGTTGTCGCGCAAGGGGAAGACGGAGAAGAGAGACAAGAACCGATTTGTGAAGTCGAACTTGAACTCAAATCTGGCCAGACCGATGCATTATTTACTTTGGCGCGCAGTTTCTGCGAACAAGGTGGGATGCGTCTGGGTAACTTGAGCAAAGCCGCAAAAGGCTACCGTTTAGCGACTGGTTACACTGGCGACGAAGTGAAGCCGCTTTCTTTAGTGGACAGTAACAAAACAGACACCGTTGAATACTGCTTAATCAATTCACTTGAACATGCTTTATCGCATTGGCATTACCACGAACAAATTTACTCAGAGCGCGACAGTGTGGAAGCGCTGCGTGAAATCAGTAACGCCATTCGTTTTATTCGCCAAACATTGACCATTTTTGGTGGCGTAGTGCCTCGTCGTGCGAGCGCTATCTTACGTCAAGAATTGAAGTGGTTAGAAGAAGAGCTCGTTTGGCTTGATGAACATGCTCACCTTGAAGAGTTGCTTGATGATAAAGGTAACGTATTGCGCAAACTTGACGCGCGTAAGTTCCTTGTCTCTGAGTTGACTCAACAGTTGGAAGAGTTGCCAAGTCGTGAAGAGATGCTGACATTGTTGAGTTCGGCGCGTTACACAGGATTACTGCTGGATCTTAGCCGCTGGATCTTAGCGCGTGGCTGGCAGCCATTCTTGGATGAGAAAGCGCGCGAGAAGATGGCAAGCAACATCATGCCGTTTTCTGTGACGCAATTGGATCGCACTTGGGCAGAGCTGATGGAAGCTTTCCCTGCAGAGCGTGATTTGTCTGCGCAAGAGTATGTGGATCAGCGTTACCGTCTGCTGCGTAACCTTTACACTGGAATTGGTTTTGCGAGCTTGTACAACTTCGACGAGCGTAATAGCTTCCGCCTTCCTTGGGCTGACTTAGTGCATGGCATTGATGATCTGTTGATGCTGAACCATCTATTGCCTTTGGTCGATATGCTGGAAAATGAAGAGAAAGAACAGCTAGAGCGTTGGCTGCACCGCCAAGAGCGTTCGATTCTTCATGCAATGGATCAAACAAGAGCAATCAGCGTAGAGACTCAGCCGTACTGGCGTGAAAAATAAGATAAGCGAGTGTAAAGCTGCGTTATCTTCATTAATTTAAAGAGAAATAGGACCGATAGGTCCTATTTTTTTGTCTGAATTTTGCGTTGCTGCATTTCCTCTTCGATAAGAGTTAGTCGCTCAAGGATTTGTTCTTGCTGTTCTAATAGCTGTTCTAACATCCGCTCTTTGTTCTTAGAACGGTGATCTTGCTGTTTAGTCGGAGCGGTTAAAATCGACGTAATCACACCAGAGATCATACCGAAGATCCCCACTCCACAAACGATGATGATGACGGCTAAAAACTTTCCTCCAGAGGTCACTGGATAATGATCGCCGTAGCCCACAGTGGAGATGGTCACAAAGACCCACCACAAAGCATCAGCTCCAGTACGGATGTTCGCAGCTGGGTTTTTGGCTTCGATAAACAGCATGGCGGTGGAACCGAGCGTTATGAGGATCACCATCAACAGCAATATGGACGCGACGGTGGTTTCTCGGCGGTTTTCTTTGAGCTGATGCAGAATGAACTTTGAAGAGCGCAGCACCAACACCACGCGCAAAATATGAAAGATGCGAGCAAAGCGTAATGGCTCGATCATTGGGATGCTGGCCACAAAATCTATCCAATGCAGCTTAATAAATGAACGTCGATCTGTGGAGCGGATCAAATCAATGGTGAGCTGCAATAGAAAAATACTACAGATTATAAAATCCAGACCGATAAGAACTTGACGGGTTTCGTTATCAATTGGAAAAAACAACAGGCCAGAGATCACAAATAACGCCATAAAGGACAAGATTAGTGACAACAGGCCCATCGGTCGAGTGCTGTCTTTGATATCATTATTTTTCATACGAAGCTCGAAATAAATCGCGTGATAGAACCCAAGCGCAAACATAACTATAAGAGATGTAAAAACTATATAAGACTCAGTGGAGAACTGACAATGGAAAAGCTGGCATTCAAGCCATGGGAAAGGGTCATATCCGACATTCGACTTGTACCGAAAATGGTCATGTTGATGGTATTCAGTACCGTTCTGATCGTGGCAAAACAACTTTGGGACGCAAACACATTTTACGATTCACTTTTAGCAGCCACTCAAAATGCGCAAGTTGCTCAACAACATTACGAAGCGTATTTGACTCAAGTAGTGTGGCAGACCGCGCTACTTATCGTCGTTTTTGTGGCTTTACTATTGGCCGCCGCACGCGTAATGCTGCGCCAAACTCAGTATCTCAATGAAGCCATCAAATTAATGGCGAGCAAAAACTTGTCGGTACCGTTTGGTATGGACTGTAAAGATGAATACGGAGATGTGGCACGAGAGCTAGAGAAAACGCGTCGCCAACTGCATGATGTGATTCAAATGCAAATCAACGCATCCGACGAGCTAGCGACACTGACGGAAGTGATGACGCTGAGCATGTCAGAAACTAAAGAGTCGGCGCAAGAAGAATTCAACGAGATTGACCAACTGGCGACGGCCATGAGTGAGATGTCATCGACCGTACAAACGGTGGCCGATCATGCTCAAACGGCTTCTTCTTTGACGGAACAGGCTTCCACGCAAGCCGTAACGGGTCAACAGTTCTTGCAAAGTACAGTGGCGAAGATGAGCGAACTATCTTCAGATATTGCTTCTTCTGCACAAGCCGTAAACCAAGTTGAAGAGCGTGTTGAGTCGATTGGTAGCGTAGTGGGTACGATTCAAGGCATTTCTGAGCAAACCAACTTGCTTGCTTTGAATGCGGCGATTGAAGCGGCGCGTGCTGGTGAAGCAGGGCGTGGTTTTGCTGTGGTGGCGGACGAAGTTCGTAACCTTGCGCAGCGCACGCAACAAGCGACGGTGGAAATTCAAGAAATGATCACTCAGCTACAGGCCAGCGCGACTTCTGCGGTTGATTTGATGGAGAAAAGTGTTGTCGAAGCTGCTGAAGGCGTGGAACTGGTTTCTAACGCGGGTAGTGAGCTTGATGGCATCGTTGCTCAAGTAACACAAATCAACGACATGAACTTCCAAATAGCCACCGCTTCAGGACAACAAAGCAGTGTAGCGGAAGAAATGAGCCAGAACTTGACGAACGTTCGTGAGCTGGTTGAAGCATCGGTCGTGGTGGTCACAGAGTTACTGGAAACCTCTGAAATGATGCAAAGTAACGCCGAAGAGCTAGATAAGAAGATTAAGTCATTTAGCGTATAAAGCGAATTGGATTTGATAAAACGCCCACAAACCTTTTGTGGGCGTTTTTATTTGCTTTAAGTCTGGTATAAAGAATGAATCACCGTGCTTTTCACACAAGGAAGAAACATGCAGCTGCCTTCGTCACTGGTCTCTGTCGCCGAATCTGCCGTTCAAAATGCCCAAGAAGCGGGTTACCTTCAATCATGGCCAAATGAGGTCGTAGAGCAGTTTCATTACGTCTCGGCGTTGAGCCAATTTATTACGGAAACCATTCACCGTGACGAGGCTCTCGCGCAGCAGTTACCAACGATGTTAAGTGAGCTTAGCCGACACCAAGCTTATCGCACCCGTCTGGCCGCTTTATTGGCAGAATGCCCAGATGAAATGTCTGGTCATCGCGTTCTGCGTCAGTTCCGAAATCGAGAAATGGTCTACATCGCGTGGAAAGACTTCTTACATGCTTGGACACTTGAAGAGTCATTACGTCATTTGTCCCAATTGGCAGAGGCGATGATCTTTGAGACATACCAATGGCAATACAAAATTTGCTGCGCAGAATGGGGAACGCCAACAAATGCAGAGGGTGAAGCTCAACCGATGTTGATCATTGGGATGGGTAAGCTAGGCGGCGGTGAACTGAATTTCTCTTCCGATATCGACCTGATTTTTACTTACCCTGAAAACGGCGAAACCCAAGGTGCCCGCCGCAGTATTGCTAACGCGCAGTTCTTTACTCGTCTTGGTCAGCGGATCATCAAAGCACTCGATCAACAGACGTTTGATGGTTTTTGTTATCGCGTCGACATGCGGTTGCGTCCGTTTGGAGAAAGCGGCCCGTTGGTAATGAGCTATGCCGCGTTGGAAGATTACTACCAAGAGCAAGGACGGGACTGGGAACGTTACGCGATGATCAAAGCGCGCGTGATGGGATGCGAAATGTATCCGCAATATCAAGAGCTACGCAAAATGTTGCGTCCGTTTGTGTTCCGTCGTTATATCGACTTTAGTGCGATTCAGTCATTGCGCCGCATGAAATCAATGATCAGCAGTGAAGTGCGACGTCGCGGTTTAACCAAAAACATCAAGCTGGGCGCTGGTGGTATTCGAGAAATTGAGTTTATCGCGCAAGTTTTCCAACTGATTCGTGGCGGGCGAGAGCCATCTTTGCGCAATCGTGGCTTGCTCGAAACCTTAAATGGTATTGAGGAACTTGCACTGTTAACCCCGCAAGAAGTCAGCAATCTGGAAGCGGCATATAAATATTTACGCCAGCTAGAAAATCTACTGCAAGCAATGGCAGACAAGCAGACTCAAACGCTGCCCGATTGCGACATTGAGCGTTTAAAACTGGCAACTGCGATGCAGCTAGAGTCGTGGGAGCTGCTCATCGAACAAACTCAGCAGCACATGAACAAAGTGCATCAAGTATTTGAAACCTTGATTGGTGACGACGAAGAAGATGAGGGCAGCACGATTGCTCGTCATTTCCATGAATTATGGGATATGGCCAATAAACAAGATGTGCTAGAGCTGATTTTAGAGCAGGACATTCAAGTTGAAGAGCCCGCCATATTCTCTAAAGCTATCATCAACTTTAAAGCCGACTTGGCCAAGAAAACGCTCGGCCCCCGTGGGCGAGAGGTCTTAAACCGCTTGATGCCAAAAGTGTTTGATGCGGTGTTTGCCCACCCAGATGCTCAATTTGGTTTACCGCGAGTGTTGCATTTACTACACAATATTTGCACGCGCACGACGTACTTGGAATTGTTGGATGAACACCCTGCCGCATTGGTGCAGTTAGTGCGCTTGTGTACCGCAAGTCCAATGATTTCCGAACAGTTGTCTCGTTATCCAATCCTTCTGGATGAGTTGATAGATCCTCAACAACTGTACAACCCAATTCCACTCGATAGCTATCGCACTGAATTGCGCGATTTCCTTGCCCGTATTCCCGAAGATGATATGGAGCAGCAAATGGAAGCGCTGCGTCAGTTTAAGCAAATTTGTATTTTGCGTATCGCGGCGGCGGATATCGCTGGCGTGCTGCCAGTCATGAAAGTAAGTGATCACTTAACTTATCTAGCAGAAGCCATTGTTGAAGCGGTGGTCAGCCAAGCGTGGCTTCAAGTGTCTGAAAAATACGGCGAGCCAACACACGTGAAAGATCGTGAAGGCAAAGGCTTTGCCGTGATCGGTTATGGTAAAGTCGGTGGATGGGAGTTGGGCTATAACTCAGACTTAGATATCGTCTTTATGCACGACTGCCCAGTTAATGTATACACCGATGGTAAGAAGGAAATTGACGGTCGTCAGTTCTACCTTCGTTTAGCACAGCGCATCATCCATATTTTCTCAACCCGCACCGCATCAGGCATTCTATACGAAGTGGATACTCGCTTACGTCCTTCTGGGGCGTCCGGCCTGTTGGTGAGTCCAACCGATGCGTTTGATGATTATCAACATCAAGATGCGTGGACTTGGGAGCATCAAGCTTTAGTGCGCGCTCGCATGATTTATGGTGATGAACCATTGGCGATTGCTTTCCATAACACCCGTCATGATGTGTTGTGTAAACCGCGTGATGAGCAAACGTTGAAAAAAGAAGTCGTCGAGATGCGCGAAAAAATGCGCGATCATTTAGGCGGTAAGAAATCTGGTCGCTTCATGATCAAGCAAGACGTCGGTGGTATTACCGATATCGAATTTCTGGCTCAATATTTGGTGCTTAACTATAGTCACGAGAAACCTAAGCTTACGCGTTGGTGTGACAATGTCCGAATATATGAAACGCTAATTGCTCAAGGTGTCATGGAAGAAGACCAAGCGATGCAACTGATACGCGCGTACACGACGATGCGTAACGAAATACATCACAGAAACCTACTTAATTTGGATGCAGATGTGGTTGAAGATAAGTTTGTTGCAGAAAGAGAATGGGTGAAGCAAGCATGGAACCAGTGGTTCGCCTAAGTAGAAGTAGTGCTCAAGGTTCAGCCTAGAAAAAGGCTGTGCTAAACTCACCACGATTTAATTTTTGGAGACCAATAATGAAACCAATTCTACCTGATTACAACAGCGCTGGTGTGCTCATCATCGGTGATGTCATGCTAGACCGTTACTGGTATGGCCCAACTGGACGTATCTCGCCAGAAGCGCCAGTTCCTGTTGTAAAAGTAGAAAACAATGAAGAGCGTCCGGGTGGTGCTGCGAACGTTGCGATGAACATCGCGTCACTAGGTGGTCATGCTCACATTGTTGGTCTGACTGGTGAAGATGAGCCAGCAAAAGTGCTAACGGAAACACTCAGCGCATTGAACGTGAAGTGTGATTTTGTTGCGTTGCCTGATTATCCAACCATTACTAAATTACGCGTTATGAGCCGTGGCCAGCAACTTATCCGTCTTGACTTCGAAGATAAGTTTGAGAACACCGACGCGACCCCGGTTCTGTCTCGTATGGATGCAGCGCTACCAAACGTGAAAGCGGTGATCATGTCTGACTACGCAAAAGGCTCTCTAGAGCACGTTCAAGCGTACATTCAGAAAGCTCGAGCAGCGAATATTCCTGTTTTCATCGATCCAAAAGGTGCGGACTTTGAACGTTACCGCGGTGCAACTCTACTGACACCAAACATGAAAGAGTTTGAAGATGTGGTCGGTAAAGTGAAATCGGATCAAGAGCTGGTAGAGAAAGCTCTGGCACTTGTTGAAGAGTTTGATTTTGAAGCGCTATTGGTAACACGTAGTGAGCACGGTATGACGTTGATTCGTCGTGGCCAAGAGCCATTCCATCTACCAACGCAAGCGAAAGAAGTCTACGACGTAACAGGTGCTGGCGACACGGTGATTTCTGTACTTGCCGCGTCGGTTGCGGCAGGTAAATCCTTCGAAGAAGCGTGTGCACTTGCTAACGCAGCTGCTGGCGTTGTCGTGGGTAAACTGGGTACGTCGACGCTGTCTGAAATTGAATTGGCAGAAGCGGTTCATGGCAGTCAAGATACCGACTTTGGTGTCATCTCAGAAAAAGCACTGATCGAAGCGGTGAAAAAAGCACGTGCTCGTGGCGAGAAAGTCGTCATGACCAATGGCTGTTTTGATATTCTTCACGCTGGTCATGTGTCTTACCTTAATCATGCTGCTGAGCTAGGTGATCGCCTAATTGTCGCAGTAAATACCGATGAGTCTGTAAAGCGTTTGAAAGGTCCGGGTCGTCCAGTAAACCCAACCGATCGCCGTATGGCAGTATTGGCAGGTTTAGGTGCAGTTGACTGGGTTGTACCGTTTAGTGAAGATACGCCACAGCGTCTGATCTCTGAAGTGCTGCCAAGCATGTTAGTTAAAGGCGGTGACTACAAACCAGAAGAGATTGCCGGTGGTAAAGAAGTGATTGCGGCAGGTGGTGAAGTTCGTGTTTTGAACTTTGAAGATGGTTGCTCAACCAGCGAAATCATCAATGCAATTAAAGGCGGCAAAGGCTAAGCCTTACTGCTTTGAAGAACACTATCTGGAAGGTCGCTGCAAAGCGGCCTTTTTGTTTTTCTATGCTTGTTGTTCTACGTTACGTTACGTTCTGGTATAGCAATGCATTTGCGAGATAATCGCTAGGCGCACAATGTTAGATAATTTGCATCGAATGATAGACAACAAAAAACGCCAGTTGAAGAATCAACTGGCGTTTTAATTTCATTGTATAACTGAACGTTATTTCGCTGGTTTCAAACCTGCATCCACATCCAAGATGTCTTGTTCGCTTAGTGTACCAACCGCTTGGCGAAGCTGAAGAACACTCAGGATGTAGTTGTAACGAGCGTCTGAAAGGTTTTTGTTCGCATCGTATAGGCGACGAGTTGCGTCTAGAACATCAACGATAGTACGAGTACCTACATCAAAACCAGCTTCTGTCGCTTCTAGCGCAGATCTCGCTGAAACTACCGATTGCTCATACGCTTTTAACGCACCAATAGAAGCGTTGATGTTGTTGTTTTGTGCACGAACATCTTTCACTACGCTACGGTACTGAGCTTCAAGATCTTCGCTTGCTGCAACGTACGCAAACTCAGCTTGTTTGGTTTGTGATGTCACGTTGCCACCAGTGTAAAGTGGCACTGCTAGGTTAACGCCAATATTGAAGTTATCCGTCGTGTTATCACGAGCACTGTTTGAAGTATCACCGTAGTTGTAACCACCGTCTAGAGACAGTGTTGGTAGGTGACCAGAGCTAGCTAGCGAGATGTTGTCGCGCGCGATGTCTTGTGAAATACGAGCTGACAATAGGCTAAGGTTCTTCGTTTTCGCTTCATCGATCAACGTTTCAGCAGGGCTGTTCGTACGTGTTGCAGAGAAACGGTTAGTATCAAGAACGTTTAAGTTTTTGTGTTCTTGACCTGTGATTTCACGTAGCGATTCGTAGCTGTTGATCAGGTCATTTTCTGCCAACACTTCATCCGCTAGTACTGCATCGTACTGAGCTTGAGCATCGTGAACGTCAGTGATTGCCGACAAACCAACTTCGAAGCGTTGTTTTGTTTGCTCTAGTTGGCGACCAACGGCTGCTTTCTCTGCACGAACGAAGACTAGATTGTCTTGAGCGCGCAATACTTCGAAGTACGCTTGAGATACGCGAAGGATCAAACCTTGTTGTGCTGCTGCGTAAGTAGCATCTGCTTGGCGAGCGCTTTTTTCAGCAGTATCTAATGTGATCCAAGATGCGCGGTTGTAAAGTTCTTGCGAGAAGTTAACGCCAGCAGTTAGGGCATTTGAGTCGTTTGACACGTCACTAATAAGATTTGAATCGTATTCTGTATCGCCACGAGTCAGGTTGTAACCCGCTGTTAGGTTGATTTGTGGTAATAGAGCACTACGGCTAGAGGTGATTGCTTCAAAAGCTCGGTCACGCTGTGCTGCTACACTGAGCAATTGTGGATCATTTTGCTTTGCTAAGTCGTAGATTTCAGCTAAAGAATCTGCCCATGCAGAAGAACTTATGCCACCTAGCGCTGCACTGATAAATAGTGGAAGCAATTTTTTCATTTTCTATTCCCGCGGTCAATAGATTGGTTAATTCTCAGTAGTTTAACTCAATTTGAACGATATTTACTCTAAAGTTTGCACTTTTTTACACGTAATTATCCATCTGTGCAATAAATTTTTGACTCAGACTTAAAATAAATTATAACTATTGTACAAAAAGTTGAGCCAAGTCCTTTGAGCAAGTGATTAACAATGAGTAAACTACAAGATTCACTCAGAGAGGTGTTGAATGCAACAGTGTGACAAACGACAAGATGAGTTTACTTTACGAGACGTAGAAATCATCTCGAAAGAATCTGTGTTTGAAGGCTTCTTTAAAATGGTGAAGTACCGTTTTAAGCATAAGCTATTCGCTGGTGGTTGGAGCGACGTGATTGAACGAGAAATGTTCGAGCGTGGCCATGCCGCAGCAATGCTGCCCTACGATCCTAAAACGGATCAAGTGGTTATCATTGAGCAGATCCGCATTGGCGCATTGGAACATGAACACCCTTGGCAGCTAGAAATTGTCGCCGGTATGATCGATCGCGATGAATCCGCAGAAGAGGTGATTCGCCGTGAAGCCGAAGAGGAAGCAGGCATTACCGTAGGGCGAGTGGCATCAGTCACGTCTTATTATCCTTCTTCCGGTGGATGCTCTGAAAAACTGGATGTGTTTGTTGGTGAAGTTGATGCTTCTAAAGCGCACGGCATTCATGGTTTAGACTATGAAGATGAAGACATTCGAGTTCATGTGCTAAGTCGTGAACAAGCGTACCAATGGGTGAAAGACGGAATATTTGAGAATGGTGCTTCTATTATTGCGTTGCAATGGTTGCAATTAAACCATCAAGAGTTGAGGTCACAATGGGGATACCCCCAAATAGTGGAGAGTAAGTAATGGCGCAGGTGGCTGAAAAACAGCGATATCATGTTGATTTAGCGGGTCTGATGAGAACCTATGAGACCAATTACGCTAAGTTAAATGCCTTACTACCTGTCTCTGCTGAGGTTGGGGATGTACGTTGCTATCAAGCGGCGAACATGGTTTACCAACTGACCGTGAATGAAATCACAAAATACACCACAGTTGTTGAGATATGTCAGAGTGATGAAACGCCAGTGTTTCCTTTGCCGACGATGTCTGTCAGGCTTTATCACGATGCGAGAGTGGCTGAAGTATGCTCAAGCGGAGAGTTCTCACGCATTAAAGCTAAATATGATTATCCCAATGACCAGTTGATGCAGAGAGATGAAAAGCATCAACTTAATACGTTCCTTGGTGAATGGCTGACGTTTTGTTTACGAAGTGGCATTAGTAGAACGCCGCTTGCCTTCAATTGATCGTCACGTCATTCAAGGAAAATAACAAGAAACTATAGAGTGAACGAATCAGGTTTTCATTTTGCAATCATCGAATGACAGCATCAAACTTTTACAAATCACGGATACTCATCTGTTCGCTGCAGACGAGGGAAGTTTGCTGAGCGTAAAAACAGCCGACAGCTTTTCTGCTGTGGTTAACGAAGTTTTGCGCCGCAAAGTGGGGTTTGATTACATTTTAGCGACTGGCGATATTTCACAGGATCATAGCGCCGAGTCTTATCAACGATTTGCTGATGGCATTGCGCCGCTGCAAAAGGATTGTTATTGGCTGCCGGGAAATCACGATTACAAACCCAATATGGGCAGTGTGTTACCTTCACCACAAATTCAAGCGGCAGAACATGTGTTGCTGGGTGAAAAGTGGCAATTGATTTTGCTTGATTCTCAAGTAGTAGGCGTGCCTCATGGGCGTTTAAGCGATCAGCAGTTGACTCTTTTGGAAGAGAAATTAACGGAATTTCCTGAGCGTCATACACTGGTTTTATTGCATCACCATCCTTTGCTGGTGGGGAGCGCTTGGCTTGATCAGCATACGTTGAAAGACGCAGAAGCGTTTTGGCAAGTTGTGGATCGATTCGACAATGTAAAAGGCATTTTGTGTGGGCATGTTCATCAAGACATGAACGTAATACACAAAGGTATTCGAGTGATGGCAACACCATCAACGTGTGTCCAGTTTAAGCCGAATTCCGATGATTTCGCGCTTGATACCACATCCCCAGGTTGGCGTGAGCTAGAACTGCACACCAACGGCGACATCACAACCCATGTCGACCGTTTACCAGAAGGCCAATTCCAGCCAGATTTCTCTTCCAACGGATATTAATGATGCCCGAGCTCTAAGTTCGGGCTCGCTTTTTCATGCGAGACTTCTATGAGTAAACCTTCACTTCTATTGTACATCCACGGTTTCAACAGCTCACCGCTCTCAATGAAAGCCAATTTAATGAGAGAATATTGCGCGCAGCATCGTCCGGACATCAAAGTCATCGTCCCACAATTGCCTTGCTTTCCTGAACAAGCCGCTCAATTGTTGTTGGATATTGTTGAGCAATACAAAGACGATTACAACATTGGCTTAGTGGGTAGCTCGCTTGGTGGTTACATGTCGACGTGGTTAAACGCGAAGTACGGTTTTAAAGCGGTTGTCGTGAACCCTGCAGTTAAACCTTATGAGTTGCTTGTTGATTATTTGGGGGAGCAAACCAACCCATACACGCATGAAACCTATACACTTGAAGCTTGTCATATTGACGAGTTAAAAGCTCTTGATGTACAAAGCATCGCGTCGCCTAACTCTTTCTGGTTGTTACAGCAAACCGAAGACGAGGTTTTAGACTATCGCCAAGCGGTAGATAAGTTTGCAAAAGCTAAGCAAACGGTAGAACAAGGCGGTGATCACAGTTTTGTAGGCTTTGAGCGTTATCCTGCTAAGATTATCGAATTCCTTGAACTGTAATACTAATGAGACGATTGGAATAGGCTCATAGTTTTTATTGATATATCCAACTGTTTCTTGACATAGGCGGTATGCTTTCCGACTATGTTTTGCCTAAAGATCTTAAGGGTCATCGACCCTGGCTACGTTGTTATGCATCAGATTTATAAACACTTAACGATGCTGACAGGGTAGCTTTTTCGTTTCCTGAGTATGTGCTTGCCGATAGGTAAGACTTGGGTAACAAGTAAACTTTGAGAACAATTCCGTATTATGACTGAACAATATAATGCTGGTGCCATTGAAGTACTGAATGGCCTTGAGCCAGTACGTCGCCGACCAGGGATGTATACGGATACAGCGCGCCCAAACCACTTGGGCCAAGAAGTTATCGATAACAGTGTCGATGAAGCGCTAGCCGGACATGCCTCAAAAGTACAAGTCATCCTACATGCTGACCAATCACTAGAAGTGATCGATGATGGTCGAGGCATGCCTGTTGATATCCACCCTGAAGAGAAAGTATCTGGTGTTGAGCTGATCTTATGTAAGCTCCATGCGGGTGGTAAATTCTCCAACAAAAACTACCAGTTTTCAGGTGGTTTGCACGGTGTAGGTATCTCAGTAGTAAACGCGCTGTCTAAGCGAGTTGAAGTGACGGTACGTCGTGATGGTCAAGTGTACGAAATTGCTTTTGAGCACGGTGACAAAGTATCAGACCTTACTGTAACGGGCACATGTGGTCGCCGCAATCGCGGTACTAGCGTGCACTTTTGGCCGGATGCGAAGTATTTCGATTCAGCTAACTTCTCTGTAACTCGTTTGGTGAACAACCTACGAGCGAAAGCGGTA
Source organism: Vibrio sp. GLN_1 (assembly GCF_043106015.1). Taxonomy (NCBI): domain Bacteria; kingdom Pseudomonadati; phylum Pseudomonadota; class Gammaproteobacteria; order Vibrionales; family Vibrionaceae; genus Vibrio; species Vibrio sp. GLN_1. The sequence goes on along the minus strand of NZ_JBICMD010000017.1, from coordinate 147,940 downwards.
CTTTGCCCAGGTCTAGAAATTACGTTTACCGATAAAGTAAACAACAAAGACTACCAGTGGTACTACGAAGATGGTTTGAAAGACTATCTAGCCGAAGGCGTAAAAGGTTACCCAGTACTACCAGAAGAACCGTTTACAGGGGAGTTCTCTGCAGACACAGAAGCAGCAAACTGGGCAGTAATCTGGCAGCCAGAAGGCGGCGAGATGATCACCGAAAGTTACGTGAACCTTATCCCAACAGCTCAGGGTGGTACACACGTAAATGGTCTTCGCCAAGGTTTGTTGGATGCGATGCGTGAGTTCTGTGAATTCCGCAACTTGCTACCACGTGGTGTGAAGCTAACGGGCGATGATGTTTTCGACCGTTGTTCGTACGTGTTGTCGGTTAAGATCCAAGATCCACAGTTTGCTGGTCAGACTAAAGAGCGTCTTTCTTCTCGTCAAACTGCTGCGTTTGTCTCTGGTGTGGTAAAAGATGCATTCAGTCTGTGGCTAAACGAAAAGCCTCAACTTGCAGAGCAACTAGCGGAAGTGTGTATTGCTAACGCGCACCGTCGTATGCGCGCAAGCAAGAAAGTCGTACGTAAAAAAGTAGCATCGGGTCCTGCCTTGCCAGGTAAGCTAACAGACTGTTCCGTACAAGACTTAAATCGCACCGAAATCTTCTTCGTGGAGGGTGACTCGGCGGGTGGCAGCGCGAAGCAAGCCCGAGATCGTGAATTCCAAGCGGTAATGCCACTGCGTGGTAAGATCCTAAACACATGGGAAGTCTCTGCCGATCAAGTTCTGGCGTCTCAAGAAGTGCATGACATCTCGGTTGCGTTGGGTATCGACCCAGACAGCGACAACCTTGACAGCCTACGCTACGGTAAAATTTGTATCCTTGCCGATGCGGACTCGGACGGTCTTCACATCGCAACGCTATTGTGTGCTTTGTTTACTCGTCACTTCCGCGCGCTCGTTGAAGCGGGTCATATCTATGTAGCAATGCCGCCTCTGTATCGAATCGACTGTGGTAAAGAAGTCTTCTACGCCCTCGATGACGATGAAAAAGATGGCATTCTAGAACGTTTGTCGAAGAAGAAAGCCAAAATCAACGTACAACGATTCAAAGGTCTGGGTGAGATGAACCCAATTCAGCTACGCGAGACCACAATGGATCCGAACACGCGTCGTTTGGTTCAACTTACGATCGACGACTCTGAAGCCACTATGGAAATGATGGACATGCTGCTAGGTAAAAAACGCGCAGATGACCGTCGTTCTTGGCTACAAAACAACGGCGATTTGGCAGAGGTTTAACGGATGTCTACAGAAATTACCTACGATGGCGTTGAACAGTTGCCAATGCGCAAGTTCACTGAAGACGCTTATCTGAACTACTCGATGTACGTAATCATGGACCGTGCATTGCCATACATTGGCGATGGTTTAAAACCGGTTCAACGACGCATCATTTACGCGATGTCGGAGCTTGGTCTTTCGGCATCAGCAAAATACAAAAAGTCTGCACGTACCGTTGGTGACGTGTTAGGTAAATACCACCCGCACGGTGACTCTGCATGTTACGAAGCGATGGTATTAATGGCGCAACCATTCTCTTACCGTTACCCACTGGTTGATGGTCAGGGAAACTGGGGTGCTCCGGATGACCCGAAATCTTTCGCGGCAATGCGTTATACCGAAGCGAAACTGTCGAAGTTTGCAGAAGTATTGCTGGGTGAGTTAGGTCAGGGCACTGTGGAATGGCAACCAAACTTTGATGGCACGATGAAAGAGCCTCAAATGTTGCCAGCACGTCTACCTCATATCTTGTTGAATGGCGTAACTGGTATCGCGGTTGGTATGGCGACAGATATCCCACCTCACAACGTTCGTGAAGTGGCTGACGCAACTATCCATCTGATCGACAATCCGAAAGCAGAATTGCCTGAAGTTATGCAGTTTGTGAAAGGTCCAGATTATCCGACAGAAGCGGAGATTATTTCGCCTCAAGCGGAAATTGAAAAGATCTATCGCAACGGCCGTGGCAGCATCAAGATGCGTGCAGTATGGCATAAAGAAGGGTCAGACATCGTCATCACGTCGATTCCACATCAAGTGTCTGGCTCGAAGCTGCTTGAGCAGATCGCAAACCAAATGCGTGCGAAGAAGCTACCAATGGTAGAAGATCTTCGTGACGAATCGGATCATGAGAACCCAACTCGCATCGTAATCGTGCCACGTTCGAATCGCGTTGATTGCGATTTGCTGATGAACCACTTGTTTGCATCTACTGATCTAGAGCGTAGCTACCGTGTTAACTTGAACATGATTGGCTTGGATAACCGTCCTCAAGTGAAAGGTCTCGTACAGATCCTATCTGAGTGGATTGAGTTCCGCCGCAGTACCGTGCGTCGTCGTTTACAATACCGTTTAGACAAGGTGATGGCTCGTCTACACATCTTAGAAGGTTTGTTAGTTGCTTACCTCAACCTAGATGAAGTGATTGAGATCATTCGTACCGAAGACGATCCAAAAGCGGTGTTGATGGAACGCTTTGGTATTACCGATATTCAAGCCGATGCGATTCTGGATACCAAACTTCGTCATCTAGCGAAGCTAGAAGAGATGAAGATCCGTGGTGAACAAGACGAACTCGAGAAAGAGCGTGAGAAGCTAGAGCAGCTGCTTGGTTCTGAGCGTCGTCTGAACACACTGCTTAAGAAAGAAATTAAAGCCGACGCAGAGAAATACGGCGATGACCGTCGTTCTCCTTTAGTTGAACGTGCTGAAGCAAAAGCACTGACTGAGCGTGACCTAGTTCCAAGTGAACCAATTACCGTTGTTCTGTCTGAAAAAGGTTGGGTTCGTCATGCGAAAGGACACGATGTCGATGCGGAAAGTTTGAACTACAAGTCTGGCGATAAATACTTGGCGCATGCGCGCGGTAAGAGCAGTCAGCCGGCGGTCTTCCTTGGCAGTGATGGTCGAAGTTACTCGCTTGAGTCGCACTCGTTGCCATCAGCACGTAGTCAAGGTGAGCCGATTACTGGTCGCTTGAATATCACGGCGGGTAGCAGTATTCGTCAGGTGATCATGAGCGAAGAAGATCAGCTATGGCTGGTGGGCTCCGATGCTGGTTACGGCTTTGTGTGTAAAGGCGCTGATTTGCTATCGAAGAACCGTAGCGGTAAAGCGTTGGTTACGTTGCCTGCAAATTCTGAAGTGATGACGCCAAAAGAAGTCGGCGATCTGGATTCAGATGAGATTCTCGCGATTACCAACCAAGGGCGTATGTTGTTGTTCCCAATTAAAGACTTGCCGCAATTAGCGAAAGGTAAAGGTAACAAAATCATCAATATCCCAGCAGCTAAAGCGAAAGAGCGTGAAGAAGTGTTGTCCCACTTAATCGCGTTGCCGCAAGGTGCTTCTTTAACCTTGTACGCTGGTAAGCGCAAGCTAGGTTTGAAACCTGCTGATCTTGAGAACTTCCGTGGTGAGCGTGGTCGCAGAGGTAGTCTGCTGCCAAGAGGCTTACAGAGAGTGACGCGAATTGACGTTGAGCTTGGTGAGTCGAGCAGCACTGAAGAATCGAGCGAAAGCGAATAAAACGAATAGAAACAAAAATCCCAGCCATTGGCTGGGATTTTTTTTATGCTTCTTGTTTGTCTTCGGCGATGGTGACTTTTAGAGTCATTTCCTTGCCTTTACGAATGATACCAACGTCGACAGAAGTGCCTGGGCGTAAATCCGTGACGATATCCATCACGCTTTGACGGCCCTGAACTTTATTGCCATCAATACTGATAATGATGTCTTGCTTTTCAAAGCCTGCGGCACTTGCTGGACCATTTGGGTCGATACCTAAAACAACGATACCGCCAATGTGCTCGTTTCCTAGTAAACGGGCCGTCACTGCATTGATGTCTTGCCCATCAATACCGATGTAGCCGCGAATCACACGACCATCAGCGATGATTTTCTGCATAATTTTGCTGGCGAGTGGGGCTGGGATTGCAAATGAGATACCGTAGGTTTCAAGATCGGTTGCCTGCTGGAAAGATGCGGTGTTGATGCCCACCAATTCACCTTGAGTATTCACCAATGCGCCGCCCGAGTTACCTTCATTGATTGCAGCATCAGTTTGGATGAAGGCTTGACGACCATCGCTAATAGAAGAGCGACCTGTCGCGGAAATAATGCCGAAGGTCGTGGTTTGCCCTAAGTTGTATGGGTTACCAATCGCTAAAACGACATCACCAACCTGAGGTTTGTATTCAGAATTCAATGGGATGACAGGTAGGTTAGAACCTTCAACTCGTAAAACGGCAATGTCCGTGCGTTTGTCGGTGCCAACAAGTTGAGCGGCAGCAGCTCGACCATCTTGCAATGCAACAACGACTTGGTCTGCTTGAGCTACCACGTGATAGTTGGTAATGATATAACCTTTTTCGCTGACGATAACCCCAGAACCCAGCCCTTGTGTTGAGAGTTTACTGCGATCGTTTTCAACGTATTTTCGGCTGTAGATGTTCACAACCGCTGGCGCCGCTCTTCTTACGGCTTGGTTAAACGACAACTCAAGAGATGCGATATTTTTCGGTTGTTGGTCGAGCGCGACAGGAATAACGTTATTGCGCAATGATGGAACTGCGAGCAGTACAACGGCAGCGGTTGCTAAGCCTAAAAAGACAGAACGTAATAAAAAGCTAAGCATATCCTCTCCATGCATCAGCGCCAAAATGGCATAGAAAGGTGAAGAATAGCATTACATTGAAAAATAACAAAAGGACAGTGCGTGATCGCACTGCCCTTTTAATAATCAGATTGATAGTAAGATTAACTCTTCGAGTTTCATCACCAAGAGTGATGGATCAATCGTCTGGTTTTGCCCTGATTTTAGAGGCTAGAGACTATCGAATCACCAAGTAGATAGTGCGTTCCCCGCGTTGGATATTTAGTGCAAGCACACCTTTGTGTTTATCAACAATAGAGCGAAGCTCCGCAAGGTTTTTCACTCGTTGACGATTGACGCCAATAATGATGTCACCTTGTTTTAGCTGGTATTGCGCGGCAGGTGAATTCTCTGCAACACTGGAGACTTTTACCCCTTGGATTGCATCACTTGGTGTAGTGTTACTTAACTCTGCTCCTTTTAGGCCTTCATGCAACGTTTCCGCTTTGGCTTTCATGTTGGTGGACTCGCCAAGAGTCACGTCAAACGATTTGCTCTTACCATCACGAATAACGCCTAGCGTGATCTTCTTACCTGCTCCTAATGTGGCGACTTTGGCGCGCAACTCAGAGAAAGTGTCGATTGACTTACCGTTAACTGATACAACCACATCACCGGCTTTTAGACCCGCTTTGTCCGCTGCGCTATCAGGCACGACTTGGCTGATGAATGCCCCTTTACTTGACTCGTAACCCAGTGCTTCTGCCAGCTCAGAGGTCACTTCACCACCTTGAACGCCCAACATGCCACGTTTTACTTCACCAAATTCTAAAATCTGCTCAGTGAGGTTTCTCATCATGTTCGATGGGATGGCAAAACCAATCCCGACGTTGCCTCCATTTGGTCCCAAAATGGCGGTGTTAATACCGATCAGCTCACCGTTAAGGTTCACCAATGCACCGCCAGAGTTACCGCTATTGATTGCGGCATCGGTTTGGATGAAGTTTTCGAAGTTCTCCACGTTTAAACCACTACGACCCAGTGCAGAAACGATACCCGAGGTGACGGTTTGGCCGAGACCAAATGGGTTGCCGATAGCAACAGTAAAGTCGCCGACGCGTAACTTGTCAGAGTCGGCAATCTTAATCTGAGTTAGATTTTTCGCTTTTTCTAATTTAAGCAATGCGACGTCTGCCATCTCATCACCACCAACGAGTTCAGCATCGTACTCGCGGCCGTCATAGAGGCGCACTCGAATTTCATCCGCGCCTTTGATCACATGATAGTTAGTGACGATGTGTCCTTTTTGGGCATCAATAATGACGCCAGAGCCCAATCCGCGGAATGGACGCTCTCGAGTTTGCTCCATCGGGAAGTCAGGGCCGAAGAAGAACTGAAATTGTTCCGGAATACGACTGGTTTGAACTTGTTTACCCTCAACCGCAATGCTCACGACTGCTGGGGTCACTTTTTCTAGCATCGGGGCTAGGCTTGGTAATTGCTGGCCATCAACACTTAGAGGCAGTGCTGCCGTGGCCGTTATCGGCGTGATAATGGAACTCAAACTTAAAGATAGAACGGTTAGCGCAAGCAATGGCTTTTTCATCCAGTAACTCCTCTTGAAACATGTCTGCCAAAAAGAAATATCCGCACTTTACACCAATAAGAATAAGCGTTTGGTCATCCATGACAGGGTACGTTTAGCCCAACCGATAGCGCATGCCATTATTCAAAGGCCGCAATAGACTGAAACGAATTGCCTGCATAGGTTTATGAACATCAACTTATCTTGATTGATATTTTTAATATAAGGTCTAGTTTGGATATTCAAAGGGTGACGGCAGTTCACATGCAAGTTAGAGAGGGATTGCTGCAGAAAAGTTCAAAAAGGGTCGATACAAATTACGATTTATATCGACCCAAAAGAAAGGAAAAGAGCTGGTTAAGAGGCTTTAGCCGTCACCACGTCGGGAGCGTTGATGATCTCTTTTTCTTGATCTTTCAAAAGACCGGTCGCGCCGTTGGCGTAGTCTTTTGGTTGTTCGTTGACCTCTGGTTGGTCTTCTTTGATTTGCTCTGAAGACATCGCCGTTTTCTTATCAAACGGGTTATCTTGTTCTGGCAAGTTAGGCAGAAGTTCTGAAGAGGTCTTCGCCATATGTTGGTAGAGTTTAGTGTAATCCTTACCCAAGGTATCCAACATTTCTGCGGTTTGTGCAAAATGATCTACGAGCTCTTGACGTTGTTGCTCTAGTTCAAACTTAGCCGCTTCAAGTTCTTTTTGCACAGACTTTTGTTTCTTGTATTCAGGGGTGGTTAGTCTACTAATGACTACGCCTACGATTGTACCGACCAGCAAACCCACAATGGCATAAATCCAAGGCATAACTGCTCCTTATAGTTGTTTTAACAAGTCTTTTACTACTTAGTTACACGCGGTGCTTGTCCATGTTACTATGGCTTTCACAGCCGATAAAGAAAAATAGCAGTATGTCTTCGGGGACTGATAACTACTTCTCTCTATTCTCAAAGTTGACCCCGAGGTGACCATTTTCTCTGTACCTCTAACACGACTTAATCTGATGACACCACTAAAACGATATCAAAAAGATATAGCAGAACATGGATTCCAGCGCGATGAAGCCCAGCATCAAGCCGTTGTCGCTTTAGACAAACTCTACCATGATATTGTTGAGTTTCAGTCTGCGCCGATCCCTCAACTTTCTAAATGGCAGAAGCTCATGGGCAAAAAGGTCGAGATGCCTCAACCCCCAAAAGGTTTGTACTTTTGGGGCGGGGTAGGCCGAGGTAAAACCTATTTAATGGATGCCTTTTTTGATGCCTTACCTACTGACAGAAAAATGCGCGTGCACTTTCACCGCTTTATGTATCGGGTACATGACGAGTTAAAGCGCTTGGGGGAGGTAGAAAATCCTCTCTCCAAAGTTGCCGACTTATTTAAACAAGAAGCGGATATTGTTTGTTTTGACGAGTTCTTTGTCTCTGACATAACTGATGCCATGATTCTTGCCACATTGTTGCAAGAAATGTTTAAGCGTCAGATGGTGCTGGTGGCGACGTCAAACATCGAACCACAAAATTTGTATCGTAATGGCTTACAGCGAGCACGTTTTCTTCCTGCTATTGATATGATTTTAGCGCGTTGCCATGTCCTAAATGTGGATAGTGGTGTCGATTATCGTCTGAGGACGTTGGAACAAGCCGAAATCTACCATTATCCATTGGATGAGCAGGCTTCTATTAATTTAAATACCTATTATCAGCAGCTTACGGCTGAGCGTAAAAGCGTTGCCCACAAAATCGACATTAATCATCGACAGATTAACGTGATTGAAGCCAGTGATGGGGTGTTACATGCTTCTTTTGAGCAGTTGTGCCAAACCGCTCGAAGTCAAAACGATTACATTGAACTCTCACGTATTTATCACACGGTTTTACTGGCCGATGTTCGTCAGATGAATCGTAAAATTGATGATGCTGCGAGGCGTTTTATTGCTTTAGTCGACGAGTTTTATGAGCGTAACGTAAAACTGATTATTTCAGCGGAAGTCGAGATGGATGCCTTATATAGCGAAGGACAACTGGAATTTGAGTTCAAGCGTTGTGTATCACGTTTAACCGAGATGCAGAGTCATGAGTATCTTGCTCGCGAGCATTTGGCGTAAATTTGATTGCCTCTTTAAAAAGTGAAGAAAAAATTAGTGATTTGGCGCAAAAAAAGGTGATTTTTTCTTCGCTCTTCTCTATAATCCTGCGACCCACCGTTACTGCAGACCGGATTATCGAAGTTATTTCGAAATAGATGGTCGAGAGTACCAACGACTCGAAGGGGTGATGACTGGGCTCTTAGACAGTGTGGGAGCACCAAACGGGTGTTCCTTTAAAGTTTAAATTTTAATTAACGGGTTATTATTAGCATGAAAACTTTCGTTGCTAAACCAGAAACTGTAAAACGCGACTGGTACGTTGTAGACGCTGAAGGTAAAACTCTTGGCCGTCTAGCAAGTGAAATTGCATCTCGCCTACGTGGCAAACATAAAGCTGAATACACTCCTCACGTTGACGCTGGTGACTACATCATCGTTATCAACGCTGAGAAAGTTGCTGTAACTGGTAACAAAGCTAAAGACAAAGTGTACTACCGTCACTCTGAGTTCCCAGGTGGTCTAAAATCTATCACTTTTGAAAAGCTGATCGATCGTAAACCTGAGATGGTTCTTGAGCTAGCAGTTAAAGGCATGCTTCCACGTGGTCCTCTAGGCCGTGCTATGTACCGTAAGCTTAAAGTTTACGCAGGCGCTGAGCACAACCATGTTGCTCAACAACCACAAGTACTAGACATCTAATTGGGGATTTCGAAAATGGCAGAGAATCAATACTACGGCACTGGCCGTCGCAAAAGCTCAGCTGCACGTGTTTTTATTAAACCAGGCAGCGGCAACATTGTAGTAAACAAGCGTAGCCTTGATGAATACTTCGGTCGTCCAACTTCTCGTATGGTTGTTAAACAACCTCTAGAGCTAGTTGAACTAACTGAGAAGCTAGACCTTTACGTTACAGTTAAAGGCGGCGGTATTTCTGGTCAAGCTGGTGCTATCCGTCACGGTATCACTCGCGCGCTTATGGAATACGATGAGTCTCTACGTCCTGCTCTACGTGCAGCTGGTTACGTTACTCGTGACGCTCGTTGCGTTGAACGTAAGAAAGTTGGTCTACGTAAAGCACGTCGTCGTCCACAGTTCTCTAAGCGTTAATTTCCTTTTACCGGAAATTATGCTTTCCAGAATTATTCTGGGACTGTGCACCAAAAGCTCGGCTATATGCCGAGCTTTTTGTTTTTTATTGTCAGATAAAACATCCGTTCTTTCTGGTTCCCTCAGAACACTCCCCTTTAATATCCACGCAACATTTTACGAAGGTTTTATCGCGATATTTACGCTTTACCTGTGCTACAAAAGTTTAAATTTACGTGTTAGTGATTTTTGTCACTTATTGAAAACTTATTCGGTGTAATTCTCTGAAAACAACCAAAATAAAAGGCATGTGAGGCTTAATTTTGTTGTTCTTCATTTCGCTTTCTTGTTACAAATCACATCAATTTTTTATAATTCTGCCGCTTTTGTGACGACGCGAGCGATTTGCCTCACAAATGTTACAAAAAGGTAGCTTTATCTTGTCAAAAAGTAGGGTTTTCTTTATCATTTCTCCCCAATAATTAGAACTAAATTCATTATTTGTTAGCCATGCTCTTATAAGCGGAATAATAACGATCCAAAGGGAGCAAATGGGAGAATGTTTGGATGAGCAACGCGCCTTTAAATAACGGTCGCAGGCGTTTTCTAACCGCTACAACGGCAGTTGTTGGTGGGTTAGGGGCAGTCGCCGTCGCCGTGCCTTTTATTAAATCATGGAATCCGAGTGCTAAAGCCAAAGCGGCGGGTGCACCGGTGGAAGTGGATATAAGTAAAATTGAACCAGGTCAGCTGGTACGTGTTGAGTGGCAGGGGAAACCTGTATGGATTGTTCGCCGTACTCAAAGCGTTCTGGATAACCTAAAAACGATCAGTGATAAGCTTCGTGATCCACAATCTGAAATGGAACAGCAGCCAGAGTACGCTCAGAATGAGTTTCGCTCGATTAAAGAAGAGTACTTTGTTGCCGTTGGTTTCTGTACTCACCTTGGTTGTTCACCTACCTACCTACCAGACTCTTTCTCAGAGCAGGTGCAGGGCGTAAGGTCTGGCTTCTTCTGCCCTTGTCATGGTTCTAAGTTCGATATGGCAGGCCGAGTATTCCAAGGGGTACCTGCTCCATTGAACCTTGTCGTTCCTAAACACATGTATTTGAGCGACACCAAGCTCATTGTGGGTGTTGATGAGGGGGATGCATAATGCAAGCACTATTAGATTGGGTAGAAAAGCGTATTCCAGCAATGAATGCTTATAAAAAGCATTTATCTGAATACCCAATGCCGAAGAACTTCAACTTTTGGTATCTTTTTGGTTCTCTGGCGATGCTGGTTCTTGTTAACCAAATCCTAACGGGTATTTGGCTAACGATGAACTACGTTCCTTCTGGTGAAGGTGCGTTTGCATCTATCGAATACATCATGCGTGACGTTGAGTACGGTTGGCTTCTGCGTTACATGCACTCAACTGGCGCATCAGCGTTTTTCGTTGTTGTATACCTGCACATGTTCCGTGGTCTGATCTACGGTTCGTACCAAAAGCCTCGTGAACTACTGTGGATCTTCGGTATGTTGATCTTCCTAGTTCTAATGGCTGAAGCATTCATGGGTTACCTACTACCATGGGGTCAGATGTCATACTGGGGCGCTCAGGTAATCATTTCTCTGTTTGGTGCAATCCCTGTTATCGGTGATGACTTAACGCTTTGGATTCGTGGTGACTACATCATCTCAGGTGCAACGTTGAACCGTTTCTTCGCACTACACGTAATCGCTCTGCCTATCGTACTACTTCTACTTATCGTGCTTCACGTGTTGGCACTGCACGAAGTGGGCTCTAACAACCCTGACGGTATCGAAACGAAGTTACCAAAAGGTTCAATGGGCGATGATTACAAAACGCAGTTCAAGTTCCACGATTACTACACGAAGAAATACGATATTATTGACTCTATTCCTTTCCATCCATATGGCACGGTTAAGGATTTGGTTGGTGTCGCTGGCTTCTTGTTCTTCTTCTGTTATGTGTTGTTCTTTAACCCAGAAATGGGTGGATACTTCCTTGAGCCGCCTAACTTTGAAGCTGCAAACCCATTGAAGACGCCTGAACACATCGCTCCGGTATGGTACTTCACTCCGTTTTACGCAATCCTGCGTGCGGTTCCAGACAAGCTATTGGGTGTAATCCTAATGGGTGCGTCTATCGCTGTACTGTTTGTTCTACCTTGGTTGGATCGCTGTAAAGTACGTTCGTACCGTTACCGTAGCAAAATCCACCTATTGAATATTGTTCAGTTCACTATCGCCTTTATCGCTCTGGGCATTTTAGGTGCGTTGCCTGCAACACCGACGTACACACTACTATCTCAGATCTTTAGCTTGTGTTACTTCATGTTCTTTGTACTGCTGTTCTTCTACAGCAAAAATGAAGCAACCAAACCATTACCAGAGAGGGTGACATTCAAATGAAGAAGTGGATTGTAATTCTATTTGCTATGTTGCCATCTCTTGCGATGGCAGCAGGGGCCAACGTTCCGCTTGATAAAGCAAACGTGGACCTAACGGATAAAGCTTCGCTACAAAATGGCGCGAAGTTGTTCATGAACTACTGTTTTGCTTGTCACTCTACGCAATACCAGCGTTATGAGCGTGTAGCAACAGACTTAGATATTCCAGCTGACCTAATGAAGGAAAATCTGATTTTCAACCCTGAAGCGAAAATCGGTGACCTCATGGTTAATGCTATGCCACCGAAGCAGGCGGCAAACTGGTTTGGTGCTCCACCACCGGATCTAACTTTGGTAGCCCGAGTGCGTGGCGCGGATTGGTTGTACACATACTTACGCTCTTTCTATGTTGATCCATCTCGTCCATTTGGCGTGAACAACATCGTATTCCCAAGTGTTGGTATGCCGCACGTTCTTGAAGAACTGCAAGGTATTCCAACGCCAGTGTACGGCACTAAGATGGTTGATGGTGAAGAAGTCAAAGTGGTTGTTGGTACTGAGACAAACGGTACTGGCGAATTAAGCGAAGGCGAATATGACAAAGCGGTTGGTGACTTGGTGAACTTCTTGGTTTACGCCGGCGACCCAGTTCAACTTGAGCGTCATGCTTTGGGTTGGTGGGTAATGGGCTTCCTAGTTCTACTAACGATTGTTGTCGTGATGCTTAAGAAAGAGTATTGGCGTGATGTGCATTAATTGTGCTATCATACCGTGCTAATTCCCAATTTTAATTGATGGATAATGGAGGCTTAGCCTCCATTATTTTTATTTGTAAGTGTACTGGAGGGCTCCATGGCTGTAGCTGCCAATAAACGTTCTGTGATGACTCTTTTCTCAAGTGCATCAGATTTGTATAGCCATCAGGTTCGCATCGTACTAGCTGAAAAAGGCGTAAGTGTTGAAGTTGAGCTTGTTGATGAAGCTAATCTTCCTGCTGAGCTTGTTGAGCTAAACCCATATAAATCAGTGCCAACTCTTGTTGACCGTGAGCTAGCTCTTTACGATTCAAAAATCATCATGGAGTACTTGGACGAGCGTTTCCCTCATCCACCTCTAATGCCGGTTTACCCAGTTGCTCGTGGTAACAGCCGTTTGATGATGTACCGTATTGAACGTAACTGGTACTCACTAGCTGAAAAAATTGTTAAAGGTAATGCAGAAGAGTCAGAAAAAGCGCGTACGAAACTTCGTAACGATCTACTGACTCTAGCGCCAATTTTTGCTGAATACGAATACTTCATGAGTGAAGAATTCAGCCTAATCGATTGTTACCTAGCTCCACTATTGTGGCGTCTACCTCAACTTGGTATTGACCTAGTTGGCCCAGGCTCAAAAGAAATCAAGGTATACATGAACCGCGTATTTGAGCGTGATTCATTCCTTGCTTCTTTAACTGAAGCTGAACGTGAAATGCGTCTAGTTCGCTAAGCGATTTAGAGACGTTATGGATATTGCAAAAATGACTGCTCGCCGTCCGTATATGCTTCGCGCATTTTACGATTGGCTAGTAGACAATGACTTAACTCCCCACTTGGTTGTTGATGCAACTATGCCGGGTGTGCGTGTGCCTGTTGAGTTTGTTCAAGATGGTCAGATTATCTTGAATATTGCTCCTCGTGCCGTTGGTAACTTAGAGTTGGGTAATGATGCGATTACCTTCCATGCTCGTTTTAGTGGCCGACCACACTCAGTGATCGTGCCAGTGTATGCGGTTCAAGCGATTTATGCTCGTGAAAACGGTGCTGGAACAATGTTTGAACCAGAAGAAGCGTACACGCACATCGAAGAAGAAACGATTGAAGAAGAAGATTTGTCACCATCTTTTAAGGCGGTGACGGAAGAAACTTCTGAGGAGATTGGTGCAGAATCCCAAGAGGAAGAAGCTCCTCGTCCTAAAGGTCGACCAAGCTTAAGAGTGATTAAGTAAATAAAAAGCAGCGTTAACGCTGCTTTTTTTATACTTCGGTTTCAAGTTTTTCAATATCGTTTAGTCACTAATGGTAAACGTCTCGACATCTGGATCACTATCATCTTGTGTCTGTGTCTGTGTCTGTGTTGTCACACCGTCGCTAGGTAAATCGACTTTAACTGGTTCTGCGTCTCCGTATTGGAACCCTTTGATCACCTGTTTTACGCCAGAGATATTGCGCGAAATCTCCGTCGCGCGTTCACCTTGCTGAGCGGTTACATAACCAAACAAAAATACGTCACCATCCTCTGTAATGACTTTGACTTTCACGCCATTGAGGTCCGAGTCGGTTAATAGAGCCGATTTTACCTTGGTTGTGATCCAGCTGTCGTTGCTGATTTGCGTCACGCTCAATGGCTCTTTAGCCTTAATTTGGTTATGAATGGTTTTGACGCCATCAATGGCTCTAGCTCGTTGCTCAATTTGATTAATCAAATCTTGAGTTGGAGCTTGGCCCATTAAAACAACCGTACCATTGTACGAGCTCGCAACAACTCGTACATGCCCTTTAAATGGTTCTTTATTACCGATCGCTGCGACTTCAAATTCAATATTGTTGTCTTGCCAGATCTGCTTCGTGGTGCGAGTATCTGTCACAATATTTGCCGTGGTGGCAGCTCCAGCAATGAACAGTCCCGCACATCCGCTCAAGCTTAAGATGGTACATAAAATGATAAGGCTACGTATCATAATGCTGATTCTCAAATCTGTTATTCTTCGTGAGCAGGGAAAAGTACTTGGTCAATCAAATCGCATAAGCAGTGAAGAGTGACCATATGCACTTCGTGAATGCGAGCCGTGCGATGGGATGGAATACGAATTTCTACATCGTTTTCGCCCAGTAATCCTGCCATCTCACCACCATCTTTACCTGTTAGGGCGATAATGGTCATGTCGCGAGTTACGGCGGCTTCCATCGCTTTGATGATGTTTTTGCTGTTGCCACTGGTAGAAAGCGCCAGAAGAATATCGCCTGGTTGGCCAAATGCACGAACTTGCTTAGAGAAAATCTCTTGATAGTGGTAGTCGTTTGCAACTGCCGTTAGTGTGGTGTTGTCCGCAGTCAGCGCCATAGCGGGAAGGCTAGGGCGCTCGGTCTCAAAGCGATTTAAAAGACAAGAAACAAACTGTTGTGCATTTGAGGCGCTGCCACCGTTGCCGCAGCAAAGAATTTTGTTGCCATTCAGCAAGCTCGAAACCATGGCTTGAGCGGCGTGCGTGATCGCATCAGGCAGAGCTTCTGCGGCTGCGATTTGAATTTGAATACTTTCTGTAAAGCTATCTTTAATGCTGTCTAGCATCGCTTATCCTTCAGATATTGCATTTTGTATCCAGTTGATGTCGCGACCACTGTCATGAATGGCGATGACATCGAACCGATAATCTATGGTGTTCATTGTGCGTTGTTGGCTGAGCCAAACTTGTGCTGTTTTGATCAGTTTGCGCATTTTAGCGTTTGTGACCATTTCAGCCGCTGAGCCAAAATGATCGTTCTTACGATATTTGACTTCAACAAAGACGATAGTTTCACCTTGTTGGAAGATTAAATCAATTTCGCCGAACTTTGTCAGATAATTTTGATCTAAAAAACGCAAACCCTGACGCTGCAGATACTGCTTCGCCAGGGTCTCGTACTGATTACCTATTTGACGCTTACTAAAGAGCCCCACGCTCAGCCCAGCTCAATTCGCGTTGTACAACACAGTTGTTGTCAATGCTTAACGTACCAGTTTGGCCGCTTACTGAGTAACCTGGTACCACTTTCATTTGTGGCAATTCACCGATCAGTTTGTAGGCATCCATCCCTAGAGCTTTTAAGCGTTTTTCCATGTTGGATTGATCTGCCCATAGCTCATTCATTTCAGCGGTCACGATTGGGTCTGGGTTTACTAACAGCGGAATGTCACTGTAGATAATGCCTGTTAAGTCTTCGTACGTCGCACCACCGCTGTTGCTACGAGAGTTCGAGAACAATTTTGGTGGCTTCGCATCTGGGTTAATTGCGACCTCAATGAATGGTTTGATAAGTGTTAGTTCAGAGCTACGAGCGACAATGTAAACTGCGTCCACATCACGACGACTGCGTGGCTGTGTTTCCAACTTAATGCGCATGAGCGATTGCATCTGTGCGATACGCTGTCTGCTCTCTTGTAATCCAAAGACGTCGTTAATGTCTTTTTGTAGCTGGCGCTTATCACCAAAGTAGCTTGTTGCGACTTTGTTTGAGCTGTACTTGCTCCATTCTTCATTGAAAGCTTGCACAACACGCTCACCGTAGCTGCCTTTTGGCGCTAGGATCAGCGGGAAGCTATAGCCTTCGCTAAACAAGTATTTTGCAGCTTGAGCCACTTCTTGCTCTGGTGACAACGCTAGGTAGCAAATGTCGGTACCTGGCTGAACATCTTCAGGAATATTCAGTGCCAGTGCAGGAATGGCTGGACTGTTTGCTGAACCATCCATTGTGGTTTGCAATAGTTCGACATTTTCTTTTTGCAGCGGGCCGACAACAAAATCGATGTTTTCGTTGATAAGACGTTGTTTCACTTCATCAGCGCTGTACGCATTCGTATCAATGACGGTAAGCGTTGCGCTTGGATCTCGGTTTCTATCATTCATCATCGCGAACACAAAACCATCGCGGATCAATTGTGCCTGAGGCGCAAACTTACCTGTTAATGGTAACAACAATGCTGTGTTATTTGGTTTTACGATATCAAGTGACAGAATGTTTTGAATTTCTTCTGGCGTATAGATTGCCGCTGGGTGTGACGGGTTCTCGTTCAACCAACGCTCAAGGGTATTTTTTAACTGAGACAGATTGCCGGAGAGCGTTTTTGCGTAAACTGCTAATTGCAACCATCCATCTAACACGTCTTCGCTGGGTTCAGTTTGTAGTGAAGTCAGTTCATATTCAGAGTAACTGCCAAAGTTCATCCAAATTCGGCTTGAGATTTCGCGTTGCTCTGCTGATGACGCGTATTGACTAAACGCTACCAGTTGGCGGTTGGCTTCAAACGGCTGATTTAGGCTTTGGTAAGCGTCGGCACGTAGAGAGTAGTAATCTTTCCACTGCTCATTTGGTAGTTTCCACCAAGGCTTAAAGTTGAGAAGTTGCAACAACTGAGAGTAATCGCCTTGCTTTTGCTGTATGGTCGCACGCGCCAGTTGCCACTCCGCCTGTTGAACTTCTGTCAATTGTTGGCGAGCCAGACGTTTTATCAGAAGGTCTGCTTGATCCAATTGGTTCGCTTGGATTGCGGCTTTGATTGCCATGATCAACCAGTCGTTTTGTAAGCTGCCTTCCGTGCTATCAGCTTGAATCATGTAGTTCTGTACCGACTGGGTAGGCTCAAGTGTGACATCTACGCCATCAGGCTGTCTCGGGCCTGAAGAACAGGCGGCGAGCGTAATTGCTAGTGCAACAGGAGTGAGTATGCGTGGTACACTGAGTCTCTTATGGTTAATCATTGCCGTGAGTTCTCTATAATTTTGTACAAAATTGTCTCTATATTAATCGTTGAAGTGATGGTAAACAAATGACAGATAAAAATAAGTTGCCGAATGAGGGGCCAACTCTCTACATCGTACCGACTCCAATCGGAAATTTAGCGGATATCACACAACGTGCTATCGAAGTTCTGTCGAACGTGGACATCATCGCAGCAGAGGATACCCGACATACGGGTAAATTACTGTCTCACTTCAATATCCAAACCAAAACTTTTGCGTTGCATGATCACAATGAGCAACAAAAAGCACAGGTTTTGGTCGAAAAGCTATTGTCAGGTCAGTCTATTGCCTTAGTGTCTGACGCAGGTACACCACTAATCAGCGATCCAGGATACCATCTGGTGACAAAATGTCGTCAAGCGGGCGTAAGAGTTGTGCCTCTTCCTGGTGCGTGTGCAGTTATCACTGCGTTAAGCGCGTCGGGATTGCCGTCAGATCGCTTTAGTTTTGAAGGCTTTCTACCGCCAAAAAGTAAAGGCCGTAAAGATAAATTCTTAGAGATTTCATCGGTAGAGCGCACATGCATTTTTTACGAGTCACCACACCGAATTTTAGACTCGTTACAAGATATGTTAGACGTTCTTGGCTCTGAGCGAGAAGTCGTTCTAGCAAGAGAACTCACTAAAACATTTGAAACCATCCAAGGCATGCCTTTGGGTGAACTCATTGAGTGGATGAAAAGTGACGATAACCAGCAACGTGGTGAAATGGTGCTTTTGATTCATGGTCATCGTGAAACATCGGATGAGGCATTGCCCGATGAGGCTTTGCGTACTTTGGGTATTCTGACGAAAGAACTGCCTTTGAAGAAAGCGGCAGCGTTGGTGGCAGAAATCCACAATCTGAAGAAGAACGCTCTATACAAATGGGGTTTAGAAAACTTAGATTAAGGGCTGTTTAGATTGCATATTGCAAAGGGTTGATGTGAAAGCATCGACCCTTTTTTATTGTTTACCTTTTGCGTTTTGACTAAAAACTCATCACTCGGTGCATTCATTTCATCATATCTGTGATCTAACTAGACTCTGAAGTGAGAACTCTATACAATCCGCCCTCGGAGCTGACTGGGTAGTCGCTGCTTTGTTGATGTCCTTCGGGAGACTGACGTTGAGGTCCTTCGGGAAACTGACGTTGACGTCCTTCGGGAGACTGACAAAGGGGAGGAAAGTCCGGGCTTCATAGAGCAAGGTGCCAGGTAACGCCTGGGGGGCGCAAGCCTACGACAAGTGCAGCAGAGAGAAGACCGCCGATGACCCGCAAGGGAACAGGTAAGGGTGAAAGGGTGCGGTAAGAGCGCACCGGACGACTAGTAATAGTTCGTAGCAGGGTAAACTCCACCTGAAGCAAGACCAAATAGGCCTCCACATTGCGTTGCTCGCGTAAGGAGGCGGGTAGGTTGCTCGAGCCAGTGAGTGATTGCTGGCCTAGACGAATGGCTACCGCCGCGCAAGCGGAACAGAACCCGGCTTATGTGTCGGCTCCACCTATTCGAGACCCATCTCTACTTCGGTAGCGATGGGTTTTTTGCATTTAATTGACGCAAACTATGTCATTACCAATAAACTTGGCGTAAATCACGTCTAACTTTAGACTTGTGGTGGCGATGATGTAGGAAATCAGTACACTAAAGAATCGCTTCAAGATCATTCAACGAGAAAGCTATGACCGAAACCTTCCAACATATTTCCGTGTTATTAAATGAATCCATTGATGGCTTGGCTATCAAACCAGATGGTATCTACATTGATGGAACATTTGGCCGAGGCGGTCACAGCCGTACAATTTTATCCAAACTTGGCCCAAATGGCCGACTGTACAGTATTGACCGTGACCCTCAAGCGATTGCGGAAGCAGGCAAAATTGACGACCCTCGTTTTACCATTATTCATGGCCCGTTTTCTGGCATGGCTCAATACGCAGAAGAGTATGACCTAGTTGGTAAAGTAGACGGTGTGTTATTGGATCTTGGTGTGTCTTCGCCTCAGCTGGATGACGCAGAGCGTGGTTTCAGCTTTATGAAAGATGGCCCGCTAGATATGCGCATGGACCCAACTTCAGGCATCCCGGTTTCTCAATGGTTGATGGAAGCGGATCTGGATGACATCACTTGGGTGATTCGTGAATTCGGTGAAGACAAACACGCTCGTCGTATTGCTCGTGCGATTGTGGAATACCGTGAAAACGAAGAGAACGAGCCAATGGTTCGTACTGGTCAGTTGGCAAAACTGATCTCTGAAGCAGCACCAAAAAGTTTTAAAGAGAAAAAGCACCCAGCGACGCGTGCTTTCCAAGCGTTCCGTATTTACATCAACAGTGAGCTAGAAGAAATTGATACTGCACTGAAAGGCGCGGCTCGTATTTTAGCTCCTGAAGGTCGTTTATCTGTCATCAGTTTCCATTCGTTGGAAGACCGCATGGTAAAACGCTTTATCCGCAAAGAAAGTAAAGGTCCTGAGGTTCCACATGGGATTCCTTTGACGGAAGCGCAAATCAAAGAGCTTGGCAGCGCAAACATGAAAACTGTTGGCAAAGCGATAAAACCGAGCAAACAAGAAATTGACATGAACCCTCGTTCGCGCAGTTCTGTGCTAAGAATTGCTGAAAAGCTTTAATTATTATGACGAAACCCACTCCTAACCTTGCTAAGTTGATCGCCACGGATTTAATTACCGTTGGTCGCTGGTCATTACTATTGTTGCTATTGATCATGGCATCAGCAATGGGAGTGGTATTTGCTACCCACCATGCGCGTCAAGCGATCACTGAAAAAGATCACACTCTGGTTGAGCGCGAGCGATTAGATAGCGAATGGCGCAACCTGATGTTGGAAGAAACCGCCTTAGCAGAACACAGTCGAGTGCAAGATCTTGCGAAAAAGGCTCTTGAAATGAAACGACCTGACGGCGATAAAGAAGTGGTTATCACGCTAAAATGATAAGAAAGAAAACCAACGCTAAACAAGGAAATAAGCGTAAGTCTTCTGCGAAACCCAAAGCCGCAGTAAACGACACCAAAACCGCACCGAAAGCAGTGAAAGTAGAAGTAGAGTCATCATTTTTGATTCGCTGGCGCTTCCACTTATTGCTGTTTTTTGTTTTCTGCGCCTTTGCGCTTCTTGTCGCTCGTGTGGCCTACATTCAAATCATCGAGCCGGATAATCTCATTAAGCAGGGCGATCTACGTTCGATTCGTGTTAAGTCTATCCCGTCTGCACGAGGCATTATTTCTGATCGCAATGGTGAACCTTTAGCGGTGAGTGTGCCTGTTGAAGCGGTTTGGGCCGATCCAGCCACCATTTTTAAAGAAAATGCGCTAAGTCAGAAACAAAACTGGTATGCCTTAGCAGACGTGTTAGGTGTGGATCGCCAAGGCCTGATTGACAAAATCAAGCGCAACGAAAAGCGTCGCTTTATTTACCTGCAGCGTCAGGTGAGCCCAGCAATGGCAAACTACATTCGTGAACTGAAGCTACCTGGTATTGGTCTTAAGTCGGAGTCTCGTCGTTATTACCCGGCTGGCGAAGTCAGTGCGCACCTTGTCGGTGTGACAGGCATTGACGGTCATGGCCTAGAGGGGGTTGAGCGCAGCTATGATGAATGGTTAACCGGTGAAGAAGGTAAAAAGACCATTCGTAAAGACCGCTATGGCCGTGTCGTTGAAAACATCGCTTGGCAAGACAAACAAGAAGGCAAGTCGTTGCAGCTGACCATTGATCAGCGTTTGCAGGCTATCGCTTACCGCGCCATCAAACAGGCGGTTGCCGATCACCGTGCAACCTCTGGCTCCGTGGTGATGCTGGATGTAAAAACGGGTGCCGTTTTGGCGATGGTTAATGCTCCGTCATACAACCCAAATAACCGCACGGATTGGCAAAGTTATAAGATGCGTAACCGTGTGATCACGGACTCAATGGAGCCAGGCTCGACCATTAAGCCTTTCGTTATTTTAGCCGCCTTAGAAAATGGAGTGGCGGATAAAGATACTATCGTTGATACCGGTAATGGCGTGCTTCGATTGGGCGGTAGCCGAGTCAGGGACGTTTCGTGGGTAGGCAAAGCTAGCCTGTCTATGATTCTGAAAAAATCAAGTAACATCGGTGTGACCAAACTTGCGATGCAAATGCCTGTTGAGGCGCTGCTTGGCTTGTACAGTTCGGTGGGTTTTGGGGAACTTTCTGGTTTGAACTTAGTTGGCGAAGTGACTGGTATCTTCCCAACTCGAACGCGTTGGTCTCCCATTGAACGTGCAACCATTGCGTTTGGTTATGGTCTGTCTATCACGCCGATTCAGCTTGCACATGCGTATGCAACGTTAGGGAACCTTGGCAAGTACGAGCCGATTCATATTATCGAGAGTAATGACCGTGATATGTCACGTCAGGTAGTAAGCAAGGAAAATGCGCGTCTTGTGCTTGATATGCTTGAGACCGTAACTCAAAAAGGCGGTTCGGCTCGTCGTGCAGCCGTTCCGGGGTATCGAGTTGGTGCTAAAACGGGTACGTCTCGAAAAGCATCGGCGGGTGGCTATAGTGATGAATACATCACTTATACCGCAGGTCTAGCACCTGTGAGCGACCCACGAATTGCGTTGGTGGTAATTGTGAATGAGCCGCAAGGTGATGATTACTACGGTGGTTCGGTCGCGTCCCCTGTCTTTTCTGAAATTATGAAAGGTGCACTGCAAATCCTGAACGTCGCACCTGATGAAAACAAATTCCAGCAGTAGGCGATGTAGCCTGCTGCAAAGCACTTTAAGAAAACCTGAGCCAAAGCTCGGAGAACAATTATGACTAAAGCCATCAGTATGGACGCGCTGCTTTCCCCTTGGGTGGATTGCCCTAGTTTGGCGTCCGTTCTCGTTTCAGAACTAGAACTTGATAGTCGCAAAGTTCAACCAGGTACAACCTTTGTCGCTATTGTCGGCCATGTCGTAGATGGACGTAAGTTCATTGCCTCTGCGATTGAAAAAGGTGCCAATGCGGTGATTGCCCAGGCTTGTGATGTGAAAGCGCATGGTACAATCGACATCATCGATGATATTCCGGTGGTTTATCTCGATGCGCTTGATAAATGTTTATCTGAAATTGCCGGCCAGTTGTACACCTATCCTGATATGAAGTTGATTGGTGTGACAGGTACAAACGGTAAAACTACCATCACCCAGCTTATCGCGCAGTGGATTGGATTAGTTGGCTCAAAAGCAGCAGTGATGGGCACCACAGGTAATGGTTTCTTAGATGATTTAAAAGAAGCGGCGAACACCACAGGAAACGCAGTGGAAATCCAGCATACGCTGGCTTCTTTGGCCGAACAACAAGCGCAATATACGGCGTTAGAAGTGTCTTCTCATGGCTTGATCCAAGGCCGCGTTAAATCCCTTTCCTTTGCTGCTGGCGTATTTACCAACTTGAGCCGAGACCATCTTGATTATCACGGTACGATGGAAGAGTACGCCAACGCCAAACTAACGCTGTTTACCCAGCATCAATGTGATCAAGCAATCATCAATGTTGATGACGAAGTTGGCGCTGCGTGGGCGAAACAACTGACGAATGCGATTGCCGTTTCTCTTGCTCCTACAACTGAGTTTAAACACGCGCTATGGGCGAGCCAAGTGGCTTATGCTGAATCCGGTATTACGATTCGTTTTGATGGTCAGTTTGGCGAAGGTACGCTGCATGCGCCGTTGATTGGTGAATTCAACGCAGCCAACTTAATGCTGGCATTTGCGACCTTATTGAGCCTTGGTTTTGATAAGAACGATTTGCTAGTGACGGCTGCTCAATTGCAGCCGGTGTTAGGCCGAATGGAGCTATTCCAAGCTGAAAATCGCGCCAAAGTTGTGGTCGATTACGCTCACACGCCTGATGCGCTTGAAAAAGCATTACAAGCACTGCGCGTGCATTGTGACGGACAGCTTTGGGCTATTTTCGGTTGTGGTGGCGATCGCGATGCGGGTAAGCGTCCGATGATGGCAGAAATCGCTGAGCGTTTGGGTGACAAAGTCGTCTTGACCGATGATAACCCGCGCAGTGAAGACCCTGTATTCATCGTCAAAGATATGCTTGCTGGCCTATCCAAACCAGCAGAAGCGATTGTCCAGCATGATCGCTTTAAAGCGCTTTCTTACGCGTTAGAAAACGCTGCGCCTCAAGACATTATCTTGCTGGCAGGTAAGGGCCACGAAGACTACCAAATTCGTAACGGCGAAACGATTCATTATTCCGACCGCGAATCCGCAATGCAGCTTTTAGGATTGTCCTCATGATCAAGGTTACTTTATCTCAAATTGCAGAAATCACTGGCGGAGCGTTATTCGGTAACGATCTGACTATCGACGCAGTGTCCACTGACACGCGAACGATCGCCAATGGTGCGCTGTTTGTTGCGCTTGTCGGTGAACGATTCGATGCCCATAATTTTTGTCAGCAAGCATTTGAAGCGGGGGCTGGTGCCTTATTGGTTGAAAAGCGTCTTGATGTGAATGCGCCGCAAGTCGTGGTATCGGATACCAAAATCGCACTGGGCGAGTTAGCTTCTTGGGTGCACCATTCTTGCCAAACGCCTACCGTTGCGATAACTGGCAGTTGTGGAAAGACTACTGTGAAAGAGATGGTTGCCAGCATTCTTCAGCAAAAAGGCAACGTGTTGTTCACGGCAGGTAACTTCAATAATGATATTGGTGTTCCGCTGACCTTGCTGCGTTCTCAGCAAGATGACGATTACGCGGTGATTGAGCTAGGCGCAAACCATATTGGTGAAATTGCTTACACTACCCAGCTTGTGAAACCGGATATCGCGCTGGTAAACAATGTTGCGGCGGCGCATTTGGAAGGCTTTGGTTCTATTGAGGGTGTAAAGCAAGCCAAAGGTGAAATCTATCAAGGGTTACAGGCTGGTGGCATTGCCATCGTCAATCTCGATAGTAACGGTGACGCGCTGTGGCAATCGGTTCTTGCAGATAAAAAAGTGATCACTTTCTCGCATAATAATTCGCAAGCGGACTTTTACGCATCGAACGTGACAATGAATGAGGAAGGTAAAGCGAGCTTTACTTTGCATATTTCATCAGATTCGCGAGAAATTGAACTGTCACTTGGTATTATTGGTCAACATAACGTTGCAAATGCCATTGCGGCCTCAATCATTGCGCTACACATGGGGGCAACCGTTGAAGAGATTCAGTTTGGTCTTTTAAACCTTAACAAAGTAAAAGGCCGAGTGGATGTGGAGCAACTCAGCTCGATGATCAAGTTGATCGATGACAGCTACAATGCAAGCGTACCTGCGATGAAAGCGGCGGTTGATTTGCTTGGGGCGTTTCGCGGTCAGCGCTGGTTGATTTTAGGCAATATGGCGGAATTGGGTGAGGAAAGTCTTGCACTTCACCGTCAAGTCGGGGAACATGCTGCCCCACAAAAATTTGAACATGTTCTCACATATGGTGCAGACGCAAAGATCATTAGCGAGCTTTGCCATGGCATTCACTTTGAGACACATCAAGAGATGATTGACTACATCAAGCAGCATCTAGACCAAACCGTTTCTGACCAACACACTATTTTGGTTAAAGGCGCGAACGGTGCACGTATGTTTGAAGTCGCTGCTGCTTTGAAGGAGTATTTTTAATGATTATTTGGCTTGCCGAGCTGCTACAGCCATACCTGTCTTTTTTCCGATTGTTTGAATACCTGTCTTTTCGAGCAATTCTCAGTGTACTTACTGCCCTAGGTCTTTCTCTTTGGATGGGACCTATCATGATCAAGCGTTTGCAAATGCTTCAAATTGGTCAGGTCGTGCGTAACGAAGGCCCTGAGTCTCACTTTAGCAAGCGTGGTACTCCTACTATGGGCGGTATCATGATTTTGGCGGCTATTTCGATCACGATTCTATTGTGGACTGATTTATCCAACCCTTATGTTTGGGCGGTACTGACGGTATTGCTAGGTTATGGCGCCGTTGGCTTTGTCGATGATTATCGTAAAGTGGTGCGTAAAAACACCGATGGTTTGATCGCGCGTTGGAAGTATTTCTGGCAGTCTTTGATCGCATTTGTTGTGGCATTTGCTCTATACGCTTATGGTAAAGACACAGCAGCGACGCAGCTTGTCGTGCCATTCTTTAAAGACGTGATGCCACAGCTTGGTCTGATGTACATCATTCTGACTTACTTCGTGATTGTTGGCACCAGTAATGCGGTAAACCTCACTGATGGCTTAGATGGTTTGGCTATCATGCCGACGGTACTGGTTGCTGCAGGCTTTGCCGTTATCGCTTGGGCTACTGGTAACGTTAACTTTTCTGAATATCTGCACATCCCATATCTACCACACGCCTCTGAGCTTGTTGTGGTATGTACGGCGATTGTGGGCGCGGGTCTTGGGTTCTTATGGTTCAACACCTATCCAGCACAAGTATTTATGGGTGACGTAGGCTCTCTTGCGCTAGGTGGTGCACTAGGCACTATTGCTGTTTTGGTTCGTCAAGAATTAGTGCTGGTTATCATGGGCGGTGTGTTTGTAATGGAAACACTGTCTGTAATCCTCCAAGTCGGTTCATACAAGCTGCGCGGTCAACGCATTTTCCGCATGGCACCAATTCATCACCACTACGAATTAAAAGGTTGGCCAGAACCTCGTGTAATCGTGCGATTCTGGATAATTTCTATGGTTCTTGTTCTGATTGGTCTTGCGACATTGAAAGTGCGTTAAACGCACTTTCCAAGAACAAGCAATACAGTGTGATCACATATGGAACGTTGGCAAAACATACATAACGTTGTCGTCGTAGGGCTCGGTATTACCGGGCTCTCTGTCGTTAAACACCTCCGAAAAACTCAGCCGCAATTGACGGTTAAAGTTATTGATACGCGTGACAATCCGCCAGGCGCCGAGCGTCTGCCTGAACAGGTTGAACTACACCGTGGTGGTTGGAATACCCAGTGGCTTGCAGAAGCTGACTTGGTGGTGACCAACCCTGGTATAGCGTTGGCGACACCAGAGATACAAACGGTGCTAGCGAAAGGCACGCCTGTCGTGGGGGACATCGAGTTGTTTGCTTGGGCTGTGAATAAACCAGTGGTGGCCATCACTGGTTCAAACGGCAAGAGCACGGTGACAGATTTAACTGGTGTGATGGCAAAAGCGGCAGGATTGACGGTGGGTGTCGGCGGTAACATTGGCGTGCCTGCACTGGAGCTGCTTGAGCAAGATGCAGATTTGTATGTACTGGAACTTTCAAGTTTTCAGTTGGAAACGACGTCGAGTTTGAAACTCAAAGCGGCGGCATTTCTTAACCTTTCCGAAGATCATATGGATCGCTACGAAGGTATGGCAGATTATCGCGCTGCTAAGTTGCGTATTTTTGATCATGCAGAGTTAGCCGTGGTTAACCGTGATGACCAAGAGACGTACCCAGAGGTTGAGATGCCTGTGGTCACGTTTGGCAGCGATGAGCAAGCTTACGGCCTTGAAGTCGATGGTTCTCGCACATGGTTACTTGATCATGGTCAGCGCGTTATCGCCAGCGATGAATTGAAACTTGTCGGCAAACATAACTTAGCGAACGCTCTCGTCGTGTTGGCTCTGCTCAAAGCTGCAGGTGTTGATTACCACAACGCTTTGAATGCACTTAAAAATTACACTGGACTGACACACCGATGCCAGGTGGTTGCGGATAATCGTGGCGTAAAATGGGTGAATGACTCTAAAGCAACTAATATCGCAAGCACTATGGCTGCGCTATCAGGATTAGAGTCGACCGGTAAACTTTATCTGCTCGTTGGTGGTGTCGGTAAAGGCGCGGACTTCACGCCATTAAAACCGATCTTTGCAACGCTTAACCTACAGCTGTGCTGTTTTGGCCTAGATGGCGATGATTTTATGCCACTACATGAGTCAGCAATCCGTTTCAACACCATGGAAGATGTGATTCAACAAATATCTTCGCAGTTAAAATCTGGTGATATGGTGATGCTGTCTCCCGCATGTGCTAGCTTTGATCAATTCGACAATTTTATGGCAAGAGGCGATGCATTTGCTGTTCTTGCTCAGAAATATGCATAACTAAAGGTTACTCGTTTCGTGGGTTTAAGTAACGTTAAACACAACATTGGTAATTGGCTTAAGCATCCAGCGCCAGAAGCGCTGTTTGATCGCCAGTTGGTGTGGATTGCGTTGGGTTTGATGTTGACTGGTTTGATTATGGTGACCTCTGCGTCTTTCCCAATCAGCTCACGATTGACCGATCAGCCGTTCCACTTCATGTTCCGTCATGCCACCTTCTTAGTGTTGGCGATCGGGACCTCTGCGGTGATACTTCAAGTACCTTTAGAGCAATGGTTTAAGAAAAGTCATTACTTGCTTTGGGTCTCATTCGGCTTGCTGATTGTTGTACTTCTTGCAGGTAAGTCAGTAAACGGCGCCTCTCGTTGGATTCCGCTTGGTCTGTTCAACTTACAGCCTGCCGAAGTTGCGAAGCTATCGCTGTTCATCTTCATGTCCGGTTATTTAGTTCGTAAGCAAGATGAAGTGCGCCAGACCTTCTTTGGCGGCTTTATGAAGCCAATCATGGTGTTTGCTTTCTTCGCCGTCTTGTTACTTGGTCAGCCGGATTTGGGTACCGTCGTTGTAATGCTGGTTACTCTGTTTGGCATGTTATTTATCGCGGGCGCGAAGCTAACCCAGTTCCTGGCCCTGATGATTGCAGGCATTGGCGCTGTCGTCGGTTTGATCTTGGTAGAACCGTACCGTATGCGCCGTGTTACTTCGTTTCTTGACCCATGGGAAGATCCGTTCGGTAGCGGCTATCAGTTGACTCAATCTTTGATGGCGTTTGGTCGCGGAGAATGGTTTGGTCAAGGGTTAGGGAACTCAATTCAAAAACTGGAATACCTACCAGAAGCGCACACCGACTTTGTATTTGCGGTATTGGCTGAAGAGCTTGGTTTCGTCGGTGTTGTTTTAGTGCTGATGTTGATTTTTAGCTTGGTACTTAAAGCTGTGTATATCGGCAAACGTGCTTTTGAAGAAGGCGAGATGTTTGGTGGTTACTTAGCGTTTGGTATTGGTATTTGGTTTGCGTTTCAAACCATGGTCAATGTGGGCGCAGCTGCTGGTATTGTTCCAACCAAAGGTTTGACGCTTCCACTAATCAGTTATGGTGGTTCCAGTCTGATTATTATGTCCGTTGCAGTGTCCATATTGCTGCGTATCGATCACGAATGCCGCTTGAAACGCGCGCAACAACAATCAGAACAACAGACGAATGAAACAGAATAAACGTTTGATGGTGATGGCCGGTGGTACCGGCGGTCACGTATTCCCAGGTTTGGCGGTGGCAAAGCAGCTTCAAGAACAGGGTTGGGAGATCCGTTGGTTAGGCACGGCGGATCGAATGGAAGCCGATTTGGTGCCAAAGCATGGTATTGAGATCGACTTTATCAAAGTAAAAGGTCTGCGAGGCCAAGGCGTTAAACGTCTTTTAGCTGCCCCTTTTCAAATTATTAATGCCATCATGCAAGCGCGAGCGCACATGAAGCGCTGGCAGCCGGATGCCGTTTTAGGTATGGGCGGCTATGTGAGTGGTCCGGGTGGTATCGCGGCTTGGTTAAGCGGTATCCCGGTTGTTCTACACGAACAAAACGCGGTTGCAGGTTTAACAAATCAATGGCTATCAAAGATCGCTAAGAAAGTCTTTCAAGCGTTTCCCGGCGCATTTCCTTCTGCGGCGGTTGTCGGTAACCCAGTACGTGAAGATGTGACTCAACTTGAAGAGCCGTCAGTACGTATGCAAGATCGCCAGGATCCTATTCGAATCTTGGTGATGGGCGGAAGCCAGGGTGCGCGTATTCTTAATCAGACTCTTCCCGCGGTAATGGCAAATCTTGGTGAAACGTACTGCATTCGTCATCAGGCAGGTAAGGGCGCAGCTCAAGAAGTACAGGCGGCTTATCAGGAGCACAAGGTGAACAATGCTGAAGTAACTGAATTTATCGATGATGTGGCCGAAGCCTATGCATGGGCTGATTTACTGGTGTGCCGTTCAGGCGCACTGACGGTATCCGAAGTGTCTGCTGCTGGTGTCGGCGCTATTTTTGTTCCGTTTATGCATAAAGACCGTCAACAGGCACTGAATGCCGACCACTTAGTGGAATGCGGTGCTGCGAAGATGATTGAACAACCTGATTTAACCGTGGAGTCTTTGACTCAACAGATCCAACAATTGGATCGCCAAGCTTTACTTTCAATGGCTCAAAAGGCACGCAGTGCCGCAAAATTAGATGCTGACAAAGTTGTCGCACAAGCCATTGTCGCTTTGACCGAAAAGCGTTAACGAATTATTGAGAATCGAATTAATGACTATCCAACATACACAAGACTTAGCTCAGATTCGCGCGATGGTACCAGAAATGCGTCGCGTGAAATGCATCCACTTCATCGGTATCGGTGGTGCGGGCATGAGCGGCATTGCTGAAGTTCTTCTAAACGAAGGTTATGAAATCACGGGTTCAGACTTGTCTGAAAACCCAGTAACCGAGCGCTTAGTGTCGAAAGGGGCAACCGTATTTATTGGTCACCAAGCAAGTAATGTCGAAAAGGCTAGTGTGGTAGTCGTTTCCACCGCGATTAACGAAGAAAACCCTGAAGTCATGGCGGCTCGTGAATTGCGTATTCCTATTGTTCGCCGAGCAGAAATGCTGGCTGAACTGATGCGATTCCGTCATGGTATCGCTGTTGCGGGTACACATGGTAAAACCACCACCACAGCACTAGTCACACAAATCTATTCCGAAGCAGGCCTTGATCCTACGTTTGTAAACGGCGGTCTAGTAAAGAGCGCGGGCACAAATGCGCGCTTGGGCTCTAGCCGTATTCTGATTGCAGAAGCGGATGAGAGCGACGCCTCTTTCTTGCACCTGCAGCCTATGGTGAGCATCGTTACCAACATTGAAGCTGACCACATGGATACCTACGGTGGTGACTTCGAAACGTTGAAACAAACCTTCATTGATTTTCTTCACAACCTGCCGTTTTATGGCCAAGCCATTGTCTGTATCGATGATCCAGTGATTCGTGAATTGATTCCGCGTATTAGCCGTCAAGTGATCACCTACGGCTTTTCTGACGATGCGGACGTACGTATCGAAAATTATCATCAAGAAGGTCAGCAAGGTAAATTTACAGTAGTACGTAAAGGCCGAGCTAACCTCGATATCACGCTAAACATTCCAGGCCGTCACAATGCGTTGAACGCATCAGCAGCAATAGCGGTCGCAACGGAAGACGACATTGAAGATGACGCGATTCTAAAAGCGATGGCAGGCACTCAAGGTACTGGCCGTCGTTTTGATCACCTTGGTGAGTTTGATACAGGTAACGGTCATGCGATGTTAGTCGATGATTACGGTCATCACCCAACGGAAGTTGACGTCACCATTAAGGCTGCACGCAGTGGTTGGCAAGATAAGCGATTGGTTATGATTTTCCAACCACATCGTTACAGTCGCACTCGTGACCTTTACGATGATTTTGCAAACGTGCTTGAGCAGGTTGATGTATTGATCATGCTTGACGTGTATGCCGCGGGTGAAAAACCGATTGCCGGCGCGGATGGACGCTCTTTGTGCCGTACGATTCGCAGCCGAGGTAAAGTAGATCCGATTTTTGTTCCAGAAATCGAGCAATTACCATCAGTTTTGGCTAACGTTATACAAGACGGCGACCTAATTTTAACGCAAGGTGCTGGTGATGTTGGTAAAGTTGCCAAACAGCTGGCTAATCTTGAGTTAAATATAAACAAGATGCTTGGATAAGTCAGAGTGATGACGCAAAGGACAGATAAGACTCAGATCTCGATTTTGCGTCAAGATCGTTGTGATTTATTGTTATCAGTGTTTGATAGTTTACAAGAGCTCAGTATAATCCCAAGGTTAAAGTCAATACTTTTGCCGATACGATATTATACGGTGAAAAGTACACGACAAAAGTCAGGAAACGAAGACGTTGTTGAATATTGCACTTAATGAAGAGCGACTAAACACGGACAATAACCGTGGTCGCCAAGATAAAATCTTGGGTGCGCTATTTTTCGTTGTGGTTGTGACCTTAATTAGTTCTGTTTTGTACTCGGCGATCAGTTGGATGTGGGATGACCAAAGGTTACCTCTCTCCAAAATAGTGCTTCAAGGTAAATTGGAGTACGTCAAAGCTGACGATGTTCAGGCTGCATTTAGTCGAATAGATCACATCGGTACATTCATGTCTCAGGATATTGATGTATTACAGCAAAGTGTTGAAGCATTGCCGTGGGTTGCTCATGCAGCGATTCGCAAGCAGTGGCCCGATACAGTAAAAGTTTTCTTAACAGAGCATCAACCCGAAGCCATTTGGAATGGCAACGAACTGTTAGATAAAAACGGTTTGGTTT
This sequence comes from Vibrio sp. GLN_1, assembly GCF_043106015.1. Classification (NCBI taxonomy): domain Bacteria; kingdom Pseudomonadati; phylum Pseudomonadota; class Gammaproteobacteria; order Vibrionales; family Vibrionaceae; genus Vibrio; species Vibrio sp. GLN_1. The sequence continues at coordinate 116,163 of NZ_JBICMD010000017.1, read as the reverse complement.
TCGATGGTGATGTTGCTTTGTTAAAGGACGAGAAAGTTAAGTTGTATGGACCCAAAGACACTGGCCCGGAAGTGTTACAAACTTACCGCGAACTGAGTCCTAAGTTTCAACAATTGGGTTTAGCGATATCGTCTCTGGTGTTAAACGAGCGACGAGCTTGGCAAATCATCCTAGATAACGGTATTCGATTAGAGCTTGGTAAAGAGTCTCTTCTTGAGCGTATAGAGCGCTTTTTTTCGCTCTATAACAAGCTTGGCAGTGACACGCAACGAATCAGTTATATCGATCTCAGGTACGATACAGGAGCCGCAGTCGGTTGGTTTCCTGAAGAAGAGTTAGAAGAGAGTACAGATGACTAAGGCCGCAGATGACAACATTATTGTTGGTCTTGATATAGGCACTGCAACCGTATCAGCTCTAGTGGGTGAGATTCTACCTGATGGCCAAATTAATATTATTGGTGCGGGTAGTAGCCCTTCGCGCGGCATGGATAAAGGTGGCGTGAATGACTTGGAGTCGGTTGTAAAATCAGTACAACGTGCAATTGATCAAGCTGAGCTAATGGCCGAGTGCCAAATCAGCCGAGTCTTCATCTCGTTGTCTGGTAAGCATATCGCAAGCCGAATTGAAAAAGGCATGGGCACCATATCAGACGAGGAAGTTTCTCAAGAAGATATGGACAGAGCGATCCATACCGCGAAATCAATTAAAATCGGTGATGAACAGCGAATCCTTCACGTGATTCCTCAAGAGTTCACCATCGACTATCAAGAAGGGATCAAAAACCCTCTTGGTTTATCAGGGGTAAGAATGGAAGTCAGTGTCCATCTTATCTCGTGTCATAATGACATGGCACGCAATATTATTAAGGCAGTAGAGCGCTGCGGCCTTAAAGTAGAGCAACTTGTGTTTTCAGGGCTTGCTGCAAGTAATGCGGTAATCACCGAGGATGAAAGAGAGCTCGGAGTTTGTGTGGTAGATATTGGCGCCGGTACGATGGATGTGGCTATCTGGACTGGTGGTGCGTTACGTCACACAGAAGTATTTTCGTACGCAGGAAATGCTGTAACGAGCGATATTGCTTTTGCTTTTGGTACGCCAGTGAGCGATGCTGAAGAAATAAAAGTCAAATATGGCTGTGCTTTGAGTGAACTGGTCAGTAAGGATGACACGGTTAATGTCCCAAGCGTAGGAGGACGTCCTTCACGTAGTCTGCAGCGTCAGACTCTATCTGAAGTGATTGAGCCACGATACTCTGAGCTTATGGGATTAGTTAACCAAACTATCGACTCTGTACAAGCGAAACTGCGCGAAGAGGGCATTAAGCACCATCTTGCTGCGGGTGTAGTTCTAACCGGCGGTGCTGCGCAAATTGACGGAGTAGTAGAATGTGCGGAGCGCGTATTCCGCAATCAAGTAAGGGTCGGCAAACCGCTCGAAGTCAGCGGGCTAACTGACTATGTAAAAGAGCCGTACCATTCTACGGCAGTTGGATTACTTCATTACGCAAGAGACATGCAGTCTAGCGACGATAGCGATTACAATGAACCTAAACGCTCATCTGTTACTGGCTTTTTCGATAAATTGCGTAATTGGATACAAAAAGAGTTTTAACCTGAGTTGCAGGATAAACGGAGACAACACATGTTTGAACCGATGATGGAAATGTCTGACGATGCAGTAATCAAGGTCGTTGGAGTTGGTGGCGGCGGTGGTAACGCCGTTGAACACATGGTGCGTGAATCCATCGAAGGTGTGGAATTCATCAGCGTCAACACTGATGCGCAAGCACTTCGTAAGACAAGCGTTGGCAATGTCATTCAGATTGGTGGTGATATCACTAAAGGTCTGGGTGCAGGTGCGAATCCACAAGTTGGCCGTGAGGCAGCTCTCGAAGACAGAGATAGAATTAAAGATTCCCTAACTGGTGCCGATATGGTGTTTATCGCAGCTGGTATGGGCGGTGGTACAGGTACTGGTGCAGCACCTGTTATTGCTGAAGTGGCGAAAGAGCTAGGTATTCTGACGGTAGCGGTTGTAACAAAACCGTTCAGCTTTGAAGGCAAAAAGCGTTTAGCGTTTGCTGAGCAAGGCATCGATGAGTTATCTAAGCACGTTGACTCGTTAATTACGATTCCAAACGAGAAGCTACTTAAAGTTCTTGGTCGTGGCGTAACGTTGCTTGAAGCATTTGCGAGTGCGAATGACGTTCTTAAGAATGCAGTTCAAGGTATCGCCGAGCTAATCACTCGCCCTGGTATGATCAACGTCGACTTTGCAGACGTACGTACAGTGATGTCTGAAATGGGTCACGCGATGATGGGTAGTGGTATTGCGAAAGGTGAAGACCGAGCTGAAGAAGCGGCTGAGATGGCAATTTCTAGCCCACTTCTAGAAGATATCGATCTTGCTGGTGCTCGCGGTGTTCTTGTTAACATCACTGCTGGTCTGGACATGCGTCTTGATGAGTTTGAGACAGTGGGTAACACAGTGAAGGCATTTGCATCTGACAATGCAACCGTGGTTATCGGTACTTCTCTAGACCCAGATATGACAGATGAAATCCGTGTGACAGTAGTTGCGACAGGTATTGGCAATGAAAGAAAGCCAGATATCACGCTAGTCGCTGGTGGTAAAGCGAAAGTAGCTTCGGCTCCTCAAGCTCAGCCACAACAAGTTGCGGCAGCGCAAGCTGAAGAAAAGCCGGCACAAACTTTGCAGAATCAAGTGCAAGAGAAGCCACAGGTAACTCCTCAGCCGACAAACACAGTTTCTTCTTCTCCTGCCGCGGGCCAAAGCTCAGCAGCACCAAAGCAAGAGAAAGAAAGCGGTTACTTAGATATCCCGGCATTTTTACGTCGTCAGGCTGATTAATCTTTAACCCATAAATTTGACATGGCTCAAAATTATGGTAGCATTCACGGTCGACGTTACAGACGACCGTGTTTTGTAGCATATTTTAGAGAGGCAAGCAGATGATCAGACAACGTACTCTGAAAGAAATAGTGAAAACTACTGGTGTGGGTCTCCACTCTGGTCGTAAAGTCACGCTTACTCTGCGCCCGGCTGCTGCAAACACAGGTATTATTTACCGTCGTACAGATGTAAATCCACCTGTGGATTTTCCAGCTGATCCAGCTTCTGTTCGTGACACTATGCTTTGTACTGCATTAGTGAACGACGAAGGTGTGCGTATTTCAACGGTTGAACACTTGAACGCTGCACTTGCAGGTATGGGCATCGACAACATTGTTGTTGAAGTTGACGCACCTGAAATCCCAATTATGGATGGTAGCGCAAGCCCGTTCGTTTACCTGCTTCAGCAAGCTGGTATCGAAATGCAAAACGTTCCTAAGCGTTTTATCCGCATTAAAAAGCCAGTTCGTTTTGAAGATGGCGATAAGTGGGCAGAATTTGTCCCATTTAACGGCTTCCGTATGGACTTCGAAATTGACTTTAACCACCCTGCGATTGAATCAGACGAGCAGCGTCTGCTGTTTGATTTCTCATCTCAAGGTTTCGTTCGCGAAATTTCTCGTGCACGTACGTTTGGCTTTATGCGTGATATCGAGTACCTACAATCTCAAAACCTAGTTTTGGGTGGTAGCTTCGACAATGCTATCGTATTGGACGATTACCGAATTCTGAACGAAGAAGGTCTGCGCTTTGAGAATGAGTTTGTTACTCACAAGGTGTTAGATGCAATTGGCGATCTTTACATGTGTGGTCATCCAATTATTGGTGAATTCCGTGCTTATAAATCAGGTCACGGTTTAAACAACCAACTTCTACGCGCAGTATTGGCGGATCAAGAAGCGTGGGAATGGACAACTTTCGAAGAAGAAGTCGGTTCTCCAGTCGCTTTTGCAGAGCCAAACATGGTGCTAGCATAAGTTAGTCAAAGAATATTAAAAACCAGGTTTCGACCTGGTTTTTTTCTATCTAAATTTTACCATCACTTGATGATGGTTGATGGTTGATGGTTGATGGTTGATGGTTGATGGTTATTGGCCAGATTTTTCTGCCATATCTGCGAGCCTTTTTAGTCGCTCTTGGATTTTTGGTGGGGCCATATCAGCGATGGTCATCAGTGATTGAGCTGCTGACTCAGTGAGCGGCGGGCGTTTGGGCCTATCGTCTTTCTCGTATCGATTACGATAAAGTGAAGGGTTGATCCGAACGTCGACACTTATCAATTTTGCATAACCTTGTGTGCGCAGTTTGTTTAAGATCATTAGACGATCGTAGTCGATCTTCATTTTGATGGCCGCGCTAGATACGTCTATCAGAAGATGGCCATTGCGAATATTTGCAACTCGGCAATGATCTGCCGTCCCTTTTGGTAAAATTGTTTGTAGAGCTTGGTTAAGCTGCAAGATTTCTCCGGCATGTTCTTGAATTTGCTTAAATTGAGACTCAGCAATTACATCCTCTGTCGAGGTTGGTCGATGATCACGCATAGGTAAAATCTAATTTTGTTGAGATATGACTATTCTAGAGCAGCTTTCTCACTAGGTATAGTTTACATTAACGTCTTTAGCCTCAGTTTTACAATGGAGATGGATTGAACGTGGTAAAGTCCTGTTTTTGCCAAGTTTCGTCGTGTAGCTGCTAATAATATTGGCTAATCCATCACCACTTTACCTAAAAATTTCAGAGTGCTTCAAACAAATACGTCTATTTATGGTTGTATCGATGAAAAATCCTTACACTAAGCCACATTGTTTCGAAACTTAGCCTTGAAATATGAATGTTTGAACTCAATATCTTTGATAAATGATTTATCTCAGTATTCTTAGTTCCAAACTGGCAGAGACTGAAGGCATTACGAGTAGATCGGGAACGGTCTGATTAAAGAGAGATTCACGAAAAATGATAACTAAGCTACTGACAAAAGTAATTGGCAGTCGCAACGACCGAACACTGCGCCGCCTTAGAAAAATTGTAAAAGAGATCAATAACTACGAACCAACATTTGAAGCACTTTCAGATGAAGAGCTTAAAGCGAAAACTGTTGAGTTCCGTGAGCGCCTAGAGCAAGGCGAAACTCTTGATAAGCTACTTCCAGAAGCTTTTGCTACTGTTCGTGAAGCGTCTAAACGTGTATACGGTATGCGTCACTTCGACGTGCAGCTCATCGGCGGTATGGTTCTAAATGCAGGCCAAATCGCAGAGATGCGCACGGGTGAAGGTAAAACTCTAACGGCAACTCTTCCTGCTTACCTAAATGCACTTCCTGGTAAAGGCGTACACGTTGTTACGGTCAACGACTACCTCGCTAAACGTGATGCGGAGACAAACCGTCCGCTATTTGAATTCCTAGGTATGACGGTGGGTGTTAACGTGCCGAACATGCCTCCTCAAGCGAAAAAAGAAGCGTACCAAGCTGATATTCTATACGGAACAAACAACGAGTTTGGTTTCGATTACTTGCGCGACAACATGGCTTTCCGCAATGAAGACCGTGTTCAGCGCGAACGTTTCTTTGCTGTGGTCGATGAGGTGGACTCAATCCTTATCGATGAAGCTCGTACTCCTTTGATCATCTCTGGTCCGGCAGAAGACAGTTCAGAACTTTACACTCGAATCAACCTGCTTATCCCACACCTACAGAAGCAAGATAAAGAAGACTCTGAAGAGTACCGTGGCGATGGTCACTACACTGTTGATGAAAAATCAAAACAAGTTCACTTGACTGAAACGGGTCAAGAATACGTAGAAGAGCTATTGGTTAAAAATGGTTTGATGGAAGAAGGTGATACATTGTACTCACCTGCGAACATCAGCTTGCTTCACCACGTAAATGCTGCTCTACGAGCACATGTGCTGTTTGAGCGTAATGTGGATTACATCGTTAACGATGACGGCGAAGTTGTGATCGTTGATGAACACACTGGTCGTACAATGCCAGGTCGTCGTTGGTCAGAAGGTCTTCACCAAGCTGTCGAAGCGAAAGAAGGCGTTAAGATCCAAAACGAAAACCAAACGCTAGCCTCTATCACATTCCAGAATTACTTCCGTCTATACGAGAAACTGTCTGGTATGACTGGTACAGCGGATACTGAAGCGTTTGAGTTCCAATCTATTTATGGCTTGGAAACTGTTGTTATCCCAACCAACAAACCAATGATTCGTAACGATATGCCGGATGTGGTGTACCGTACCGAAGCTGAGAAGTTTGCTGCAATCATTGAAGATATCAAAGAGCGCGTTGCGAAAGGTCAGCCAACATTGGTTGGTACAGTATCGATTGAAAAATCAGAACTACTCTCCAACGCCTTGAAGAAAGCGAAGATCAAACACAACGTTTTGAACGCTAAGTTCCATGAGAAAGAAGCGGAAATCGTTGCTGAAGCAGGTATGCCTGGTGCGGTAACTATCGCAACAAACATGGCGGGTCGTGGTACAGATATCGTGCTAGGTGGTAGCTGGCAAGCAAAAGTTGAATCACTACAAGATCCAACGAAAGAGCAAATCGACGCAATCAAAGCTGAGTGGAAAAAAGTTCACGATCAAGTTTTAGATGCTGGTGGTCTGCACATCATCGGTACTGAGCGTCATGAATCTCGTCGTATCGATAACCAGTTACGTGGCCGTTCTGGTCGTCAAGGTGATGCGGGTTCATCTCGTTTCTACCTATCGATGGAAGACTCACTACTGCGTATCTTCACTTCAGATCGTATGGCAAGCTTGATTCAAAGCGGTATGGAAGAAGGCGAAGCAATCGAATCTAAGATGTTGTCTCGTTCTATTGAAAAAGCACAACGCAAAGTGGAAGGTCGCAACTTCGACATCCGTAAACAGCTTCTTGAATACGATGACGTGGCGAACGATCAACGTAAAGTGGTTTACGAACTGCGTGATGAGCTCATGAACGTTGACGATATCAGCGACATGATTGAACAAAACCGTGAAGATGTGCTCACAGCGATCATCGACGAATACATTCCACCACAATCTCTAGAAGACATGTGGGATGTGGAAGGTCTTCAAGAACGTTTGAAAGCAGATTTCGATCTAGACGCGCCAATCAAGCAATGGCTTGAGGAAGACGACAAACTGTACGAAGAAGCGCTGCGCGAGAAGATCATCAGCCTAGCCGTTGAAGTATACAAAGCGAAAGAAGAAGTTGTGGGTGCACAAGTGCTTCGTAACTTCGAAAAATCAGTGATGCTTCAAACACTCGATACGCTTTGGAAAGAGCATCTGGCGGCGATGGATCATCTGCGTCAAGGTATCCACCTACGTGGCTACGCACAAAAGAACCCGAAACAAGAGTACAAACGTGAATCGTTTGAATTGTTTGAAGGTTTACTTGAAGCGCTGAAGACTGACGTTATTACTGTTCTGTCTCGTGTCCGCGTTCAACAGCAAGAAGAAGTTGAGCGTATGGAAGAGCAACGTCGTGCACAAGCAGAAGAAGCTGCTCGTCGTGCGCAGGCTCAGCATGCAGCTGCGGAAAATCAGTTGGCTGATGGTGAAGAGTCTGAGGGCTCAAATCAACCTGTTGTTCGTGATGAGCGTAAAGTAGGTCGAAACGAACCTTGTCCATGTGGTAGTGGCAAGAAATACAAGCAGTGTCACGGTCAGATCAATTAATCTAACTTGATAACTTAATAAGAAAGAGTCGCTTAGGCGGCTCTTTTTGTATCGATAGATCCTAGGTAAATATCCATGAAAAGAATTCACATTGTTGCAGCGATCATTTTCAATCAAGATAAGTCGCAAATCTTTATTACTAAACGTCCTGATGATAAACACAAAGGTGGTTTTTGGGAGTTTCCGGGCGGTAAAGTCGAGCTAGGAGAAACAGTTGAACAAGCGATGGTTCGTGAGCTTGAAGAGGAAGTGGGGATTCGAGTGATTGAACAAGCACCGTTTGAACACCTTGAATACGATTACCCAGATAAGTCGCTAAAATTTGATTTTATTACCGTCTCTCAGTTCGAGAACGAACCTTATGGTCGAGAAGGCCAAGAAGGGCGCTGGGTCGCAGTTGGTGAATTAGGGGATTACACCTTCCCTGAAGCTAACGTGCCTATCTTACAACGTGTCGTAAAAGAGTTTGCTTAAGCCCAATGAACGTGCTTGTGGTTAACACAGTATGTTGTTAGTTTAAAAAGATTCAGCGAAACGAAAGAGAACGAGAAGCCTCGTTATCCAGAGAAGGAGAGAAAGCGCAATGGTTCGTATTGCAATCGCAGGAGCTGCTGGCCGTATGGGTCGCAACCTAGTCAAAGCCTCGCACATAAACCCAGATGCATCTGTAACGGCAGGTTCAGAACGTCCAGAATCTTCGCTCGTCGGTGTTGATATCGGTGAACTTTGTGGTGAAGGAAAGTTCGATGTTTTCCTGACCGATGACCTAGAGAAAGAGGTCGACAATTTTGATGTTGTTATCGACTTTACCGCTCCAGTAAGTACGTTAGCGAACTTAGAGTTATGTAAACAGCATGGGAAGTCTATTGTAATTGGTACCACTGGCTTTAGTGAAGAAGAGCGAGCACTGATTGATGCAGTTGCGAAGCACGTACCTGTTGTGATGGCTCCTAACTACTCTGTTGGTGTGAACCTAGTATTTAAGTTGCTTGAGAAAGCTGCAAAAGTAATGGGTGATTACTGCGATGTCGAGATTGTCGAAGCTCATCACCGCCATAAAGTTGATGCTCCGTCAGGTACTGCGATTGGTATGGGTGAGGCGATTGCTGGCGCTATGGGCAACAAGTTAAGTGATGTTGCGGTGTATGCGCGTGAAGGCATTACTGGTGAGCGTACTAAAGATGAAATCGGTTTTGCAACCATTCGTGCAGGTGACATTGTCGGCGAGCACACAGCAATGTTTGCTGATATTGGTGAGCGAGTCGAAATAACGCACAAAGCGACGGACCGCATGACTTTTGCTAATGGTGCCGTGAAGGCTGCAGTGTGGCTACATTCCAAGCCAGCGGGCTTTTATACCATGACCGATGTGCTTGGTTTGAATGAGCTTTAAATACATAATTATTCGCCGGCGTAAGCCGGCTTTTTTGTATTTGAAGAAAGTTATGTAAATAAAATGAGTATTGTAGAGCGTCAGTTTTGAACTTGTTTGTGTGTATTTTTGCTGACTTGGTTGTCTTATTTGTCTTAACTGCTTAAAAGTTGATGTTGTTTTGTTGTGATTAACGTTTGCGTGAAAATCTCATAAAAATTTGTGATCTATAAAAAGTTCAAATTTGTAAAATCTAAAAAAAGAACCATCTTCAAAGTTTGCAGGTGGTGGAAACTTGTGTTTTTGGGGCTTATTGCTAGTAAATGTTATTACTCTTTAGAAAAAGATAATTTATTTTTCATTGTATGTTGACAGGTTTGCAGTCCATCTTTAGAATACCGCCAATTTGTCTGAAATACCTATTTATGTAGATTTTATAGGTAAAGGAAGGCATGATTGCAGTTTGATTTATTTTTTTTGCATTTTTATTCTGGAGGTTGTCTTGAGTAAATTAGCACTGTTAGTCCTAGAAGATGGGACAGTGTTCCGCGGAGTGTCCATTGGGGCAGATGGCGTTTCCGTCGGTGAAGTCGTTTTCAATACCTCGATGACGGGGTATCAAGAAATCCTCACTGATCCTTCCTATTCTCAGCAAATCGTTACTCTTACTTACCCTCACATTGGCAATACCGGAACCAATTCCGAAGACGAAGAATCCTCTTCCATTCATGCACAAGGCCTTGTGATTCGCGATCTCCCTCTTATCGCTTCTAACTTCCGTAATGAACAATCCCTTTCTGATTATCTTAAGTCGCAAAACATCGTCGGCATCGCAGACATCGACACGCGTAAGTTAACTCGTATCCTGCGTGAAAAAGGTGCTCAAAACGGTTGTATCGTAGCTGGTAACAATCTAGACGAAGCTTTGGCGCTAGCGAAAGCAAAAGAATTTCCTGGTTTGAAAGGTATGGATCTTGCGAAAGAGGTTACAACAAAAGAAGCGTATCAATGGAAACAAGGTTCGTGGACGCTTGAGAGTGGACTTCCAGAAGCGAAAGACGACAGCGAGTTGCCATACCACGTTGTTGCTTACGACTTCGGCGCAAAACGCAACATCTTACGAATGTTGGTTGACCGCGGCTGCCGCCTAACGGTTGTTCCTGCAGAAACTTCTGCTGAAGAAGTTCTGGCTCTGAATCCAGATGGCGTGTTCCTATCGAACGGTCCTGGTGACCCAGAGCCTTGTACTTACGCGATTGAAGCGACCAAAGTGTTCCTAGAAAAAGGCCTACCAATTTTTGGTATCTGTCTAGGTCACCAAATTCTGGCGCTTGCGTCGGGTGCGCAAACGGTGAAAATGAAGTTTGGTCACCACGGTGCGAACCACCCAGTAAAAGATTTAGAGCGTAACGTTGTGATGATCACTTCGCAAAACCACGGCTTTGCGGCAGATGAAGCAACATTACCGGAAAACTTACGTGCGACTCACGTATCACTATTTGACGGTTCTCTACAAGGTATTCACCGCACAGACAAGCCAGCATTTAGTTTCCAAGGTCACCCAGAAGCAAGCCCAGGTCCACACGACGCGGCACCGCTATTTGACCACTTTATCGAACTCATCAAAAAACACAGCGCTTAATTCGGAGTAGTAGATAATGCCAAAACGTACTGACATTCAAAGTATTCTAATTCTTGGTGCTGGTCCGATTGTTATCGGTCAGGCATGTGAGTTTGACTACTCTGGCGCACAAGCGTGTAAAGCTCTTCGTGAAGAAGGCTACCGAGTTATTCTAGTTAACTCTAACCCAGCAACCATCATGACAGACCCTGAAATGGCAGATGCAACATACATCGAGCCGATTCAGTGGGAAGTTGTTCGCAAGATCATTGAGAAAGAACGCCCAGATGCAGTATTGCCAACAATGGGTGGTCAGACGGCGCTTAACTGTGCGCTAGATCTAGAGAAGCACGGCGTTCTTGCTGAATTCGGCGTAGAGATGATTGGCGCTACCGCTGATGCGATTGATAAAGCAGAAGACCGTTCTCGCTTCGATAAAGCAATGAAGTCTATCGGCCTTGAGTGTCCTCGTGCTGATACCGCGAAGACGATGGAAGAAGCTTACAAAGTTTTAGACATGGTTGGCTTCCCTTGTATCATCCGTCCATCGTTCACCATGGGTGGTACGGGGGGCGGTATCGCGTACAACAAAGAAGAGTTTGAAGAAATCTGTCGTCGTGGTCTGGATCTTTCTCCGACTAACGAACTTCTTATCGATGAATCGCTAATCGGTTGGAAAGAGTACGAAATGGAAGTAGTTCGCGACAAAGCGGACAACTGTATCATCGTATGTTCAATCGAAAACTTCGACCCAATGGGCATCCACACCGGTGACTCAATCACGGTTGCTCCAGCGCAAACTCTGACTGACAAAGAATACCAGCTAATGCGTAATGCATCGCTAGCGGTTCTGCGTGAAATCGGTGTTGAGACAGGTGGTTCAAACGTACAGTTTGGTATCAACCCGAAAGATGGCCGTATGGTTATCATCGAGATGAACCCACGTGTATCTCGCTCTTCTGCTCTGGCATCAAAAGCAACAGGTTTCCCAATCGCTAAGATTGCGGCGAAACTGGCTGTTGGCTTTACTCTAGACGAGCTGCAAAACGACATTACAGGTGGTGCAACTCCGGCATCATTCGAACCTACTATCGACTACGTAGTGACCAAGATTCCTCGTTTTAACTTCGAGAAATTTGCTGGCGCTAACGATCGCCTGACGACTCAGATGAAGTCAGTTGGTGAGGTAATGGCGATTGGTCGTAACCAACAAGAATCTCTTCACAAAGCATTACGTGGCCTAGAAGTTGGCGCGACTGGTTTTGATGAGATGGTTGACCTAGATGCACCTGACGCATTAACTAAGATTCGTCACGAACTAAAAGAAGCTGGCGCAGAGCGTATCTGGTATATCGCAGATGCATTCCGTGCGGGCATGTCAGTGGATGGCGTGTTTAACCTGACGAACATTGATCGCTGGTTCCTAGTTCAAATTGAAGAGCTAGTTAAACTAGAAGAGCAAGTGAAAGCCGGTGGCTTTGCTGGTCTAACAGAAGAAGTTCTACGCCAGATGAAACGTAAAGGTTTCTCTGATGCGCGCCTATCTAAACTGTTAGGTGTGGCTGAAAGCGAAATCCGTCGTCTACGTGACCAGTTTGACATCCACCCTGTCTACAAGCGTGTGGATACGTGTGCGGCAGAGTTCTCTTCTGATACGGCTTACATGTACTCATCTTACGATGAAGAGTGTGAAGCAAACCCAACAGATAAAGACAAGATCATGGTACTGGGCGGTGGTCCAAACCGTATCGGTCAAGGTATCGAATTCGACTACTGTTGTGTACATGCATCACTAGCGCTTCGTGAAGATGGCTACGAAACCATTATGGTGAACTGTAACCCAGAAACAGTATCGACAGACTACGATACATCTGACCGTCTTTACTTCGAACCAGTAACTCTTGAAGATGTGTTGTCTATCGCCCGCGTTGAAAAGCCAAAAGGTGTGATTGTTCAATACGGTGGTCAAACGCCACTTAAACTGGCTCGCGCACTAGAAGCTGCAGGTGTGCCAATCATCGGTACAAGCCCAGATGCGATTGACCGCGCAGAAGACCGTGAGCGTTTCCAGGCTGCAGTTGAGCGTTTAGGTCTTCTACAACCACAAAACGCAACAGTAACGGCGATGGAGCAAGCGGTTGAGAAATCTCGTGAAATCGGCTTCCCACTCGTTGTTCGTCCATCTTACGTTTTGGGTGGTCGTGCGATGGAAATCGTCTACGATGAACAAGACTTGCGTCGTTACTTCAACGAAGCAGTAAGCGTATCGAATGAATCTCCAGTTCTACTAGACCGATTCCTAGATGATGCAACAGAAGTGGATATCGACGCTATCTGTGACGGTGAGCGCGTGGTTATCGGCGGCATCATGGAGCACATTGAGCAAGCGGGCGTTCACTCTGGTGACTCTGCATGTTCGCTTCCTGCTTACACACTAAGCCAAGAAATCCAAGACAAGATGCGTGAGCAAGTTGAGAAGCTGGCTTTCGAACTTGGTGTACGTGGTCTGATGAACACGCAGTTTGCTGTAAAAGACAACGAAGTATACCTAATCGAAGTGAACCCGCGTGCTGCACGTACCGTTCCATTCGTATCGAAAGCGACGGGTGCACCACTAGCGAAAATCGCGGCACGTGTAATGGCAGGTCAGTCTCTGGAATCACAAGGTTTCACCAAAGAGATTATTCCTCCTTATTACTCAGTCAAAGAAGTCGTTCTACCTTTCAATAAGTTCCCTGGCGTTGACCCTCTATTAGGTCCTGAAATGCGCTCAACAGGTGAAGTGATGGGTGTTGGCGCAACGTTTGCAGAAGCTTACGCAAAAGCAGAGCTTGGCTGTGGCAGTGTGTACCCTGAAGGTGGTCGTGCGCTACTTTCTGTTCGTGAAGGTGATAAGCAGCGTGTTGTTGACCTTGCGTCTAAGCTAGTAAAATTGGGTTACCAATTGGATGCGACTCACGGTACTGCTGTAATCCTTGGTGAAGCGGGTATTAACCCTCGCCTGGTAAACAAAGTACATGAAGGTCGTCCACACATTCTTGACCGCATCAAGAACAACGAATACACCTATATTGTGAACACGGCTGCAGGTCGTCAAGCTATTGAAGATTCGAAAGTTCTACGCCGCGGTGCTCTAGCAGAGAAAGTGAACTACACAACAACGCTAAACGCTGCGTTTGCAACGTGTATGTCTCACACTGCTGATGCAAAAGCGTCAGTAACCTCTGTTCAAGAGCTACACGCGAAAGTAAAAGCGAGTCTGGAAGCGTAATAGATAAAAATCAATAAGCCCGGTAAATAGGGCCTATATGACAACCTCATTGCCCGCTCATTTGAGCGGGCTTTTTTATTTAATTATGGGTGTTTTTGTTAGTATTGGTAGTGTTTATACAGCGTATGAATATAACTAGGGTTATTCTTTATGGAGTTTGTAGATTCTAGTTTCAAGCAGTAAGTTATAGCTGGACTCTGACTTGTCAAATTGAAACCCGTGATTTTTAGCAAATACGTCTATTAATAACAAAGACGGATATGGACTAATAATAGTTAGTAAAGATGTAATTATTAAAAGTCGATTAATGAAATTTCTTTCTTTAGCTTTTGCTGCTCTGCCAACTATAAATGAGAATATGCCCATGAAAGAGAAAATGAGGAAAACACCACTTCCAAAAAAAGATAAAATGTAAATTTGATTAAATATGACTTCAGGCCTAGATTCCATTATGAAATGGGCGAAGTTATAACTTTTGCTAATACCAATATAGAATAAAGTTACTGATAATAACAAAAAAAATACGCCTAAAAAAAATGCAGTGTATCTGTCTTTTTTCGTCATTTCTTTCATTAGAGGTTACTTCCATTTAAACGACCTAAAGCTACAGAGCTATGTATTTTTAGAGATAGCTTTTCGTATTCATTTTTAGCTATATTGTCCATATGAGTATCGATTGCATTAGTAAGTTTATTTGTTAATGAGAACTCTTGGTCTATATAATTTAGGCTTTGCCCCACTAATACACCAACTACAATTATTCCCAATATCGGTCCTGCTGATAAAAATACAGCACTTCCTAGGTAAAGTGTTGCTAGCTTTGTCGACCCCGCAGCTATTGCGGAAGACAATCCGATTTTTATAATATCGCTAGCAACACTCCCATAAAGTTTAGAGAGAGTTTGCTTATCTCCTAAGAAATAATTGGCGACATGATAAGCGGTTACAAGTACTACTGTAATTATGCCTCCGCTTTTTATAGATTTCATCACGCTTTCTGAACCAACTGCAAATTTTATGACAGTTGGGTTAGGGAGGCTACTACCTATATTGGTTAGTCGTAGTTGTAATGCGGAGGACCCTGATACAACAATATGTGGAACCCCAGCATAGCTTTTTATGTAAAATACACTGTTTTTCCCTGTAACTTTCTGACAAAGTTGAGCTACAAAAGCAAAATCACTTCCAGTTACATAGTAATTAGCTGTGTTTTCAAATAGACCTTTAATTCGCTCCCAGCGAGTAAGTGTTAGTTTATCTCTGATTGAGTTATTTATTAAAATATCAAAAGATTCCACTGAAAATAAGAATGTCTTTTTATTGCCTTGGCTAGGTTTTTTTACTGGATAAGGCGCTGTAGTTTTATTATCTTTTGGAAATTTTTGACCTGCTATTGGATATGTGGTTGACATGTCAGTTATACCTAGTTTGTTTTTATTTTATTTTATATAAATGTAACTTTAAATCTATTTTTTCTATAGTTTGCCTTTCGATTTCTTATTAATAAGAAAATATTTGCGACTTAACTCTAATTATTGTTTTTATATTGTTAATATGTTGTTTTTTGGGTTGCATTCTTAAGTCTGGTTTTTATGAAAATTGCACTAGCGCAAAGAAATAATTTATCAGTGCTTATATGGTAACTGAATGGAATGACCAATTTGACGATTTATTGTTAGGTGCGTCTATGTCTATTTTGGGTATTGTAGAAAATACGGCGGCGGATTTAATGATGTTATTATAAATGTAGTAATAGAGTATAATAGTCGTACTTTAACAATACCCTTGGAAATTTATCCAAATTGGAAATGTTTCTGTATAGACATAATTATGCAGTGTTGCATTTTTAAAATAAGCCACTATAAACGTTATAAATTATCTTTTTTCAATATAAGTTAGCTTTTATCTGTAGATCTTTAGGTTAGAGCTTCTCAATACTTACTTAAATCAATGAAAATATGGAATAGGTTCATATCTCGACTTTCCTTTTTAGTTTGAGGTGTTAAGTGCTACCGTTTAGCTCTTTTCGTATTTTTGAACAAGGAAGTGTAAGTGGAACTTACTTTAGAAGTATTAACCGCGTTGTTTTTGGTTGCATCTGTGGCTGGTTTTATTGATGCAATGGCTGGTGGGGGAGGGCTCCTTACGCTCCCTGCGCTTTTGGCTGCGGGATTGAGCCCTACTCAAGCTCTAGCAACCAACAAGTTACAAAGTTCGTTTGGCAGCTTCTCTGCTAGCTGGTATTTCGTGCGTAACGGTATTGTCAGCCTAAAGGAAATGCGTTTCGCGATACTCTGTACTTTTATTGGTGCTGCAATCGGTGCCGAGGCTGTACAGTTTATTGATGCTAGCGTACTCACCAGTTTGATTCCTGTTCTTCTAATTGCGATTTCTCTTTATTTCTTACTCGCCCCAAGCACTCGAAAAATCGATGGCGAACCAAAACTTGCCGAAGCGATGTTTGCATTGTGTATCGGTGGTGGAGTTGGTTTCTACGATGGTTTCTTTGGCCCCGGTACGGGCTCGATTTTTACTGTGTGCTTTGTTGCTATTGGCCACTTCTCCCTCGTGGATGCAACAGCACGAACTAAGATTTTGAATTTCACTTCAAACATCGCTGCATTGTTGTTTTTCGTTCTAGCAGGGTTACCTGTATGGGAAATTGGTTTGACGATGGCGGTCGGTGGCTTTATTGGCGCTCAACTTGGCGCAAAAGTGGTGGTTACCAAAGGTCAAAAGTGGATTCGACCTCTAGTGATTACCATGTCTATGCTGATGGCAACAAAACTTCTTTGGCAACAACATCAGCAATGGCTTCTAACACTGTTTTAATTCGCTGATTGCGGTATGTGTTGTGGCGAAGACAGATGTGTATTGGGCGAATTAGAGGCTCTAGTTCTTCGAATTCAAAACAGAAATTTGATGCGATGTTGAGTGTTTTGATGATGGATTTAGGTATCAGTGCTGGTGCCATTCCTTTTAAAGCTAATTGTGCTGCCGCCGTGTAAGAGTCCATCTCCATCAAAGGTTGGATCTCGTACTTGGACAAAATGGCTTGCTGGTATGTATTGGCTGGGTTATTCAAATCGTTAGTTAAAATCGCTTTTGGTAATTGAGTTAGCGGGTGCTTACTTATTATAGAGAAAGGCTCATCGGCGAGATGAATGCTCATCAAACCGTGATGAGAAGGTAAGTAACCAGCGCAGAATCCTAGGGTCGCTCGCCCCGATTTTACGTTTTCAACGATTCTCGGAGTGTGATTGGTCGAGATTCTGAGATAAGGATCGCGTGCCAGTTGCTCTTCCATAATCATACTCAGATAACCTGCGACGAGAGTTTCTGAGCAATCCATTTTTATTAATGACGTATCTTCGAGCTCTTGCTGATCGTAAATCTGTCCTCGTAACTCATTGAACGTGGGCTCTATCGTATTGATAAGGGCCAGAGCATCCGAGGTTAGTTTAATGTGTCTGCCGTTTGGCTCGATCAGTTTCTTTCCTAACTTTTTTTCTAAATTGGCGATACGTTTACTCACCGCAGATTGGCTGATGTACAGCTGACTACCAGTGCGGCTCATGGTTTTTTCTTTACTTAGTACAAGTAACGTTTCAATGCCTTCTAATAACATAGCAATTAATGAAAATTAGGAATGAGACGGATAATTTAACGAATTGCTGAGGGATAAGCGAATCGTGTTAATTAAAATGCGAAGAGCCGAGATAAAGTCGGCTCTTTAGATTGAAATCTGCACTTGAATTGCTTAGCGGTTGATGGCGAAAGTAGGTAAAGATAAGTGCCAACGAATCGCACCAAGGCGAATCACCAGTGTTGAGATAACACCTGCGAGCAGGGCTGTGGAATGATCGTAACCCATACTCACAGCCATCGTGTGGAAGATGCCACCAATGATACAGGCTGTGGCGTAGACTTCGCTTCTTAGCACCATAGGTACCTCTCGGGCTAAGACATCTCGGATTATGCCGCCACCGCAACCGGTTATTACACCCATGATCACGGCAACCATGCCTGAGGCGTTGTAGGCGAGCGCTTTTTCTACCCCAATTCCCACAAATACGGCCAGACCGATGGCGTCACACACGGGTAAAACCCACCAAGCTAACCGTTTTGGTCTGCGAACCAAGATCATAGTTAACAAGCAGGTGATGAAGATAACCCAAAGATAAGTGGTATCGGTAATCCAAAAGACGGGGGTCGCACCAAGTGCCATATCACGAATAGTGCCACCGCCAATGGCAGTCACGCTGCCTAGGACGATAACACCGAAGGGATCCATTTTTAATCGGCCAGCGAGTAAAACACCAGACACAGCGAAGATTGCTGTACCGAATAAATCGATCATATAAAGCAGCATGGAATCCATGTTACTTGGTACCTATAAAAAGTGTGAGAACAAAAATGGGCGGAAATTGTACGGTATTTCCAACGAAAACGTTAGCGTTTTCGTCTAACGCTTTCAAAGTGTTCACACACTTCAATGATAGCATTGAGTGTGCGTGGTGTTGGGCGATTTATCCAATCAGAATTGAGTGACCAAACATGATTGTTGCGCAGAGCTGGCAGTTCATTTTTCCATTGAGCCCACATTCCATCATCACTCATAGCATGACGAGAGGTGAAGAGTACTTCAGGTTGACGTGTTATCACTTGCTCGATACTGACTTGAGGATAGGGTGCTGCTGTATTGGCAAATACATTTTCACCACCACAGAAGTTAAACACTTCGCTCGGCCAGTTTTTACCTGCCACAGTAATGATCGGCTTTTCGCTGAGTTGATAAAAATAGCGGACTTTCTCTGTGG
The DNA here is from genome assembly GCF_043106015.1 of Vibrio sp. GLN_1. Lineage (NCBI taxonomy): Bacteria > Pseudomonadati > Pseudomonadota > Gammaproteobacteria > Vibrionales > Vibrionaceae > Vibrio > Vibrio sp. GLN_1. The sequence continues at coordinate 97,480 of NZ_JBICMD010000017.1, read as the reverse complement.
TGTTGTATTTCGCTTTGAGAGCAGTTAGCCCCTCTCTAAAGTCCCGCGCTGCTTTTTGACCCTTTGATGGATCATCACTGTATTGACTCAGCTGCTCAATATTATTTGCGATGTCTTCTAAAGTACCCGTGGTTGAGTAGTAGATAGGTACGCCAAATTGTTTTAACTTTTCGAGCTCTTTGGCGGGGTTACCCGCAGGCCAAGCAATGACGAGATCGGGCTGAAGGGCAATAATGCGTTCCAACTTTATGCCTTGGTAATTGGATACTTTCTCCAGTTCACCAGCTTCCTTCGGATAATCACTCATCTCACTCACAGCGATCAGTTTGTCACCTAAGCCAGCAGCATAAGCTATCTCTGTGGCGTGAGGCGCTAAACTGATCACTCGTTCAACGGGTTCGTTCGCCATCGTAAGAGAGGAGAAGAAAAGGGGGAGGGATAGGCAAATTTTGTTCATCATAATCCTTGATAAATCAGTGCTAGAATAAAGCTTTGAATCACAATCCAAGCAAAGATGCGCCAAACCAGCAAAATTTGGATTTGTGCAAGATGAATAGCAGAAGGCACAATGCGTCCACCAATCTTGGTGCGTTCTGCTCTGACGCCTTGGTATAGAGCAGGGCCTCCTAACGAAAGCTGGAACTTATTGCCGATAGTACACAGTAACCAAGCTGGTCCTGGCAATGGCCAAGATTTCGCTTGTTGTTTGAGTCCATTAAGCACTGCGGACATATTGTGACCAGCAAGCAACAGTAGGGAAAATAATCTTAATGGAATGAATTCTAAAACGGCAACGATTTGAATGGCTGGTTTCCCAAATGGCGCATACTGACGACGGCTAGGAGACCAAGCTCGTGCTAGCTCCATGGTTAAACGGTACATGAGCGCCCCAATCCCACCTGCGATGGCATACCAAAACAGTACACACACTACATTGCGACCAAAGCCCATAATGATGGTTTCAGCTCCGGCTTTACCTATACCGACAAGCGACAACGTTTCGGTATCACGATTCACAAAAGGCTTGAGTAGCTCGCGACAGCGCGTTTTATCCTCACGCGACAAGGCGAGGGCAAGTTGTTTGGTGAGGGTTTCGCAACTTCGCCAATCTAACGCTAATAGTAACAAGGCAAGTTCGTACAGAGGCTCTTGCCAAACTAAAGGCTTTAGAGCGATTAAGAGCACCAAACACGGCAATGTCATCAAAATAAGAGCGAGGCTTCCTGAGAGAATGCTTTGTGAGTAGCTATGGTGGTTATTTACTTTCTCTGCTAATTGTTCGGCTACCTTGCGCCATAAAGTCGCAGGGTGAGCGGAATGAGGAATAGGGAGGATCAGGTGAAACAGTAATGCGCCCCACATCACGAGGAGCGCACCGTTAGCATAGAATTGCTGAAAAATTTCTTCCATGAATGACTTGGATTACTTAACCAGTTCCAGCATCTTGAAGACCATTTCTGAAGAGCTTTTTGCTGCTAGAGGCAGGAATTCTTCAAAGCTCATTGGCGATTCTTTATCAGCAACGTCAGAGATAGCACGTACAACAACAAATGGTGTGTTGAATTGGTGGCAAGTCTGAGCAATAGCTGATGCTTCCATTTCAACCGCAATAACGGATGGGAAGTTTTCACGAATGAACGCTTGGCGCTCAGCCGTGCAAACAAACGCATCGCCCGTACAGATCAAACCGCGAACAGCATGTGTATTTGCCATTTGCTCGAGTGCTTTTTCTGCTAGATCCATCAGTTTTTCATCCGCTTTGAATGCTGCTGGCTGACCTGCCATTTGACCAATTTCATAGCCAAAAGCGGTCACGTCTGCGTCGTGGTGGCGCACTTCTGTAGAAATCACTACGTCACCTAGATTTAGGCTTGAATCGAAACCACCAGCAGAACCTGTGTTGATAATCACATCTGGTTGGTATTCATCAAGAAGAATTGTTGTACCAACTGCCGCAGCAACTTTACCGATACCAGATTGTAGTAGCACTACATCTACATCGTTAATTTGACCAGAGAAAAACGTACAACCTGCTTTGTTTACGGTTTGGCAGTTTGTCATAGCTTCTTTCAGGATGGTCACTTCTTGTTCCATCGCCCCGATGATACCAACTTTCATAGCACTCTCTTTAGGTAAAATATTTAATCGGCGAGAGTATAGCACTCCCTGTCAGCAGTTTTCTATTTGATGAGTTCTGCTTTAGAAAGTTCGGTTCGTAATTGCTCGGCCCGTTTCCGATTGACGCCAAAGTCGGAATACCCTACGCGTGATTCTGAACGCACGATCAGAGTATTCCCGTCGATCTTTAATTCGAGATCATCCACGAAGCGCATGATTTTAGATGTGCATTCAATGCGCAGATAATTGCCATCTTTCTCTGCTGTTTTAGCCCCCGATAGTTGCAGTGCTGCTTGCTCAATTGCATCCAATGTGGCGGATTCGGTGAGAGTAAAAGGTTCGAGGTGGTGTTCTTCTCGTTGGTCTTGTGTTGAAACGCAGTTAGGTTTGTTTCCACATGGGGTTTGAGTTCTATCTGGCATCGAAGTGACTCCTTGGCTGCATGCGGTTAAGCCGAGAAAAGTGATGAGCATCAGAGCGGCTTTTTTCATGAGTTCTATTCCTTAACAGAGGAATTTAATTATATGTAATAAAAGAAAAAAGGATCCAATCTTTGGATCCTTTTTGAGTGTTGGTACGACGTTATACGTTTAAGTAATCAAGAATGCCTTCTGCTGCTTTTCGTCCTTCATCAATGGCGGTTACCACTAAATCAGAACCGCGAACTGCGTCTCCCCCAGCAAAGATCTTTTCATTGCTGGTTTGATATTGAAACTCTTGGTTGTTGGGTGCTTTGATTCGTCCCCATTGATCAAGTTCAACATTGAACGGAGTAAGCCAGTTCATTTGATGAGGTTGGAAACCAAATGCCATGATGACAGCATCGGCAGGCAGTACGTGTTCACTTCCTTCTACAGGTTCTGGGCGACGGCGACCTGCGTCATCAGGCTCGCCTAAAGCAGTTTTGACCACTTTCACGCCTGAAACTTTGCCATACGCATCAACCTCAATACCTAAAGGCTGAAGGTTAAACATGAACTTCACGCCCTCTTCTTTGGCATTTTTCACTTCTCGACGGGAGCCTGGCATGTTTTCTTCATCACGACGGTAGGCACAAATCACGTTAGATGCGCCTTGACGGATCGAAGTTCGCACGCAGTCCATCGCGGTATCACCACCACCAAGCACTACGACTTTTTTGCCAGCCATATCGATAAACGGTTGGTTATGTTCTAGCTCCATAACCTTATAGGTATTGGAAATCAAAAATGGTAGGGCGTCATAAACGCCCGGCGCGTCTTCATTTTCCAAACCCGCGCGCATGTATTTGTATGTGCCCACACCTAAGAAAACCGCATCGTATTCATCAAGCAGTTCTTGCATCTGCACATCCTGGCCGACTTCCACATTCATGCGGAACTCAACGCCCATTTCGGTAAATACCCGACGACGATTTTCCATGACTCCTTTTTCCAATTTGAAAGAAGGAATACCAAAGGTAAGTAGGCCACCAATCTCTGGGTAACGGTCAAACACCATCGGTTTTACACCGTTGCGAACTAAGATGTCTGCTGCTGCCAGACCAGCAGGGCCGGCGCCGATGATTGCCACCTTTTTATCCGTCCACTCCACTTTGGACATGTCAGGCTTCCAGCCCATTTCAAAGGCTTTGTCGGTGATGTACTTTTCAATGTTACCTATCGTGACTGCACCAAAATCATCATTTAGTGTGCACGAACCCTCACACAAACGGTCTTGCGGACACACACGGCCACACACTTCAGGCAAGCTGTTGGTTTGGTGTGAAAGTTCCACGGCTTCTAAAATTCGGCCTTCATTCGCCAGTTTTAGCCACTGGGGAATGTAGTTATGGACGGGGCACTTCCATTCACAATATGGGTTACCGCAATCCAAACAGCGATCGGCCTGCGCTGTTGCTTGTTGTTTCGTGAACGGCTCGTAAATTTCAACAAACTCAATCTTACGAATCTTAATTGGTTTTTTCGCCGGATCTACGCGTTGAACATCGATAAATTGGTAAACGTTCTGACTCATGATTCAAACATCCTCCATGATTTATTGGGCTTGAACGCGCAGTTCAGCAGCGCTGCGGCTTTGGTGACCAAGTAGCGTGTTTAAGTCAGCCGCTTGAGGTTTCACCAAGTAGAACTTCGGAATCCATTCGTCAAAGTTCGCCAAAATATGTTCTGCATGGCTAGAGCCAGTCTCTTCGAGATGCTCCGCAATTAGGCCGCGCAAGTGCTCTTGGTGGATGTATAGATCCGACAGTGAAATGGCTTCCACTGATTCGTTGTTTACACGACCTTGGAAGTCTTGATTTTCATCCAACACGTAAGCAAAACCGCCCGTCATACCAGCGCCGAAGTTCACTCCTGTGGCGCCAAGAATAGCCACAATGCCGCCAGTCATGTATTCACAAGCGTTATCCCCCGCGCCTTCTATGACAGCGATGGTGCCAGAGTTACGAACACCAAAACGCTCTCCCGCTTTACCCGCAGCAAACAGTTTGCCTCCTGTCGCGCCGTACAAACATGTGTTACCGATAATGGTGGCTTCGTTACATTTAAATGCAGTGCCTAGGTGAGGTTTAATCGCGATTTTACCGCCTGCCATGCCTTTGCCTACGTAGTCGTTCGCATCACCAGTGAGGTAAAGCTCTACGCTGCCCGCATTCCAAACACCAAACGACTGGCCAGCCGTACCATCAAGATAGATTTTGATTGGCGAAGCTGCCAAACCTTGGTTGCCATAGCGTTTTGCTATCTCACCAGATAAACGCGCGCCAACAGAACGGTCGGTGTTGATGACGTTGTAGAAGAAACTTGCTGATTGGCTGTTTTCGACAGCATTCAAGGCATCATCAACGATTTTTTGGTTGAGTTCGGCTTTATCAAACGGTTTGTTTGGCTCCGTCCAAAATAGTGGATGACCTTCGGCTGAAATAGGAGCTTCTAAGATGTTTGATAGATCCAACTTGGTTTGCTTCGCAGTGAATCCCTCGACGGCTTCAAGTAAATCAGTACGACCAATTAAGTCTGTCAGTTTCTCTACGCCGAGTGCTGCGAGTAACTCACGTACTTCATCGGCAAGGCCAGTAAAATAGTTCATTACCATTTCAGGTAAGCCTTTAAAGTACTCTTTACGAAGGGTTTCATCTTGAGTTGCCACACCCGTTGCACAGTTGTTCAAGTGGCAAATACGTAAGAATTTACAACCCATAGCAACCATTGGTGCGGTACCAAATCCGAAGCTTTCCGCACCAAGAATCGCGGCCTTAACAACATCTAGCCCTGTTTTTAACCCGCCATCTACTTGAAGACGAATCTTATGGCGAAGGCCATTTGCAACCAGTGCTTGTTGGGTTTCTGCGAGGCCAAGTTCCCAAGGACTACCTGCGTATTTCACCGAAGTCAGTGGACTTGCGGCCGTACCGCCATCGTAACCTGAGATAGTGATGAGGTCGGCGTAAGCTTTTGCGACCCCTGTGGCTATGGTGCCAACACCAGGCTCGGAGACGAGTTTCACCGAAACCAGGGCATTCGGGTTGACTTGTTTTAGGTCGAAGATCAACTGGGCTAAATCCTCGATCGAATAAATATCGTGATGTGGAGGAGGGGAGATTAACGTCACCCCTTGCACCGAGTAACGCAGCTTGGCGATTTCTGCCGTGACTTTGTGCCCTGGTAGCTGACCACCTTCACCAGGTTTAGCTCCTTGCGCAACCTTGATTTGCAGTACGTCTGCATTGGTTAGGTAATGAGGCGTAACCCCAAAACGGCCTGATGCGATCTGCTTGATTCGCGAGTTACGCTCGGTGCCAAAACGACGAGGATCTTCACCACCTTCGCCAGAGTTAGAGTAACCACCAAGACGGTTCATCGCCGTTGCAAGTGCTTCGTGTGCCTCTGGGCTCAACGCTCCGATAGACATGGCGGCAGAATCAAAACGTTTGAATAATTCTGTTTTAGGTTCGATTCGTTCAAGTGGCAATGGCGAGTCAGTTTTTTTCAGTGCCATTAGGTCACGCAACATCGCGACAGGGCGCTCGTTTACTTGTTTGGCAAAACTTTGATAATCGTTACTTTCACCAGATTTCACCGCTTTTTGCAGTGTGCCAACCACATCAGGGTTGTAGGCATGGTACTCACCGCCATGTACGTATTTGAGTAATCCACCATGTTCAATCGATTTACGTTTTGCCCACGCCTTGCGGGACAAGTTGGTTAAATCTTGTTGGAAATCATCAAAGTTTGCGCCTTCGATGCGAGTGGTTACGCCTTTAAAGCACAAGTCGACCACTTCCCGGCTCAACCCAACAGCTTCGAACAATTGTGAGCAACGGTAAGAGGCGATGGTCGAAATACCCATCTTCGACATGATTTTGTACAAGCCTTTGTTGATGCCATACTGATAGTTCTGCATAACATCGCGGTAGTCTTTATCTAGGGCACCATCGTCAATCAACTTGCCTAGCGCTTCATAAGCTAGATACGGATAAACCGCCGTAGCGCCAAAGCCTAGCAATACGGCAAATTGATGAGGGTCACGTGCGGTTGCGGTTTCCGCGACGATGTTGGCATCACAACGAAGGTTGGCTGTAACTAAGCGAGTTTGCACGGCGCCGACAGCCATGGCGGCTGGAATTGGCAACTTGCCTTTAACTAATGCGCGGTCGGAAAGAACCACTAAGACGGTACCTTCTCGCACCACTTGTTCAGCTTGATCACATAAGTCATCAATCGCTTGTTTGAGATCTTTCTCTTGTGGATCGTAGTTTATGTCGAGAATGGTATTGCGGTAGTGATCGTCACCCAGCTCAAGCAACTGCTGCATGTCAGAGTAAAGTAGCACTGGAGAATCAAATGTCACTCGATGCGCGTGGCCGTCGGTTTCACAGAAGACGTTCATCTCCTGACCTATACTGGTAGCTAACGACATAACATGCTTTTCACGTAGTGGATCGATAGGCGGGTTGGTGACCTGAGCAAACTTCTGGCGGAAGTAATCGGTAACCAAACGCTCTTTCGAAGACAGTACTGCCATCGGCGTGTCATCGCCCATAGAGCCTACGGCTTCTTGACCCATATCGCCAAGTACACGCAGCACCTGATCCACTTCTTCATTGGTCATGGCGAACTGCTTTTGATAGGTCTTAAGCAAATCTTCATCGAAGCTTCGCTCACCCACTTGATCTTCAGGTAACTGAGAGAATGGCGTTAGTTTGCGAACGTTGTTTTCCATCCATTCGCGGTAAGGGTGACGAGATTTGAGATCGTTATCGATCTCGCTTGATTGCCACAGTTTACCTTTACGAGTATCGACAACTAACAACTCACCAGGGCCAACACGACCTTTTTTCGCAACTTCGTCTGGTGCGTAATCCCAAATACCGATTTCAGAAGCCAGCGTGATCAACTTGTCTTTTGTGATCACGTAGCGAGCTGGGCGCAGACCGTTTCGGTCGAGGTTACATGCTGCGTAGCGGCCATCGGAAAGTACGATCCCTGCTGGGCCATCCCAAGGCTCCATGTGTTTGGAGTTGAAATCGTAGAAGGCTCGTAGATCGGGATCCATATCTGGGTGATTTTGCCATGCTGGTGGAACAAGCATTCGCATGGCTCGGAAGATATCCATGCCGCCGGCCAAGAAAAGATCCAACATGTTATCCAGACTTGAAGAATCCGAACCAGTCTCATTTACAAACGGAGCTGCGGTTTGTAAATCGGGCAGCAATGGGGAAGAGAACTTATAAGCACGCGCTCGGGCCCATTGGCGGTTGCCTTCAATGGTATTGATCTCACCGTTGTGAGCAAGATAACGGAACGGCTGCGCCAGTGGCCAGCGAGGTTGAGTGTTAGTTGAAAAACGCTGGTGGAACAGACAGATAGCTGATTCCATGCGTAGATCAGCAAGATCAAGGTAGAAGCGAGGCAAATCCGCAGGCATGCACAAACCTTTGTACACCAGCACCTGCGTCGATAAGCTACAGATGTAGAAATCAGGATCTTCGGTGATCTGTTTTTCAATACGGCGACGGGCAATATAGAGACGGCGTTCAATGTCGCGCTCACGCCAGCCCGCTGGAGCTGAGATAAAGACTTGCTGAATATTGGGCAGTGAGTTGGCCGCAATCGGGCCGAGTACTGCAGAATTTGTTGGAACTTCGCGCCAACCCGCAACCGTTAAGGTTTCTTGAGCGAGTTCTTTATTGACGATGTCTTTAGATAATTGAGCTTTAACCGGATCTTGGCTGAAGAAAAGCATCCCTACGGCATATTGTTTGCCTAGGTTGAAACCATTCTCTTCGGCGATAAGGCGTAAATAGGAATCGGGCTTTTGTAAAAGAAGACCACAACCATCACCTGTTTTACCATCGGCGGCAATACCACCACGGTGGGTCATTCGGTCAAGTGCAGAAATTGCTGTACGAACCAGCTTATGGCTTTGCTCGCCTTCCATATGTGCGATCAAGCCAAATCCACAGTTGTCTTTCTCAAGACTTGGATCATAAAGAGCCATTGCAATTCTCCCTTTGCTTATCTGTCATCCCGACAGATACATCAACACTGCTTACGTTGATAGTGATGACTAACTATGCGTCACTTTTATATTTTTGTGTGTATTTATTCAGTTAATTTAGAAAAATATTTAACAAAATTTGTGTGTTTTATTTTCATCAACTTCACAAGCTATAGCTTATTGTAAAAAAGGTCAAGTTATTAGTGGATAATCATGTGAATATGCGATTTACCGTTTAATTGCCTAAAATAGTGTAATAATTTCAATGAGATAGAAAATTGATTGTTACAAAAAAGTAACATTTGATGCTGGGAGGAATAAAAAAGACCAGCATAAAATGCTGGTCAAAAGATAAAGATTGGAAGGAATTGTTTTCTTTCTTGGTCTTTAGCCATCGATATCGCTGATGGCTAAGTGATGACTTTGAAAGAAGGAAGCGTGAATGCCCCCTTTATGCTGAAAGCATTAGCGAATTTGCTTTTGCTTCAAGGTTAGTGCCACCCATCAGGTATTCATCAATAGCACGAGCACATTCGCGACCTTCGTTGATACAACGAACCACCAAAGATTGGCCTGTACGCATATCACCTGCGGCGAATACGCCTTCTTGATTCGTCGCGAAACCTTGCGTTGCAACGTTGCCGCGATCATCGAGTGCGATATCCAGTTGAGCAAGCACGCCAGTTGGTTCTGGGTGCAGGAAGCCCATCGCTAGGAAAGCCATGTCACATGGGATCACGCGCTCGCTGCCTTCTACTTCTTTAAAGCTTGGGCGCTCGCCTGATTTCGCATCTTCCCAAACGATATCTGCAAGACGAAGACCTGTAACTTCACCTTTGTCGTTACCGATGAACTCTTTGGTCAAGATGTTCCAGTGACGATCGACACCTTCTTCATGAGAAGTCGAAGTGCGTAGGATCATTGGGTATTGAGGCCAAGGCATATTGGCTGGGCGCTTCTCTGGTGGAATCGGCATGATTTCAACTTGAGTTATGCTTGCTGCGCCGTGACGGTTTGATGTACCCACACAGTCTGAACCGGTATCACCACCACCGATTACGACAACATGTTTTCCTGCTGCGTGAATTTCTTCACCTTTTAGATCCATGTTGTTTGCTCGGCGATTGTTTTGTCCTAGGAACTGCATTGCAAAGTACACGCCTTTTAGATCGCGTCCCGGAACAGGAAGATCGCGAGGAACGGTTGAGCCACCAGTCAGCAGTACCACATCGTACTCTTGACGTAGTTGTTGCGCGTTTACATCGACACCAACGTGTTGATTTACTCTAAACTCAACGCCAGCTTCTGCCATTAGATTGATCTTACGATCAATGACTTCCATGCTCAGTTTGAAATCTGGAATACCGAAACGCAGCAGACCACCCACTTTCTCGTCACGCTCGAATACGGTCACGGTATGGCCTGCGCTGTTTAGCTGCTCGGCAGCCGCAAGACCCGCAGGGCCAGAACCAATAATAGCGACGGTTTTACCAGTGCGAGAACGCGGAGTTTTTGGTTTGGCGTATCCTTCACGATACGCCGTTTCCACGATGGTTTTCTCGATATTACAGATAGTGATTGGGTCTTGGTTAATGCCAAGCACACATGCACTTTCACAAGGAGCGGGACAAACTCGACCAGTAAACTCCGGGAAGTTGTTGGTTGAACTTAGAATGTTCCATGCTTCTTCCCAGCTATCACGATAAACCGCATCGTTAAATTCTGGGATGATGTTGCCGATAGGGCAGCCGTTATGACAAAACGGCACACCACAATCCATACAACGAGAAGCCTGAGTATTGATTTTGCTACCAAACTCCTCGTTCAGAACGAACTCTTTGTTGTTCTTGATACGTTCAGCTGGGTCGATCTTCTGTGGTAGTTCACGACCATGCTCTAAAAATCCAGTAGGCTTACCCATTACACTGCCTCCGCTTGAGTTTCATTTCCTTGAGACTGAGCCTCCTCAGCTTTACGCTTTTGAAGAACCGCTTTGTAGTCACGCGGCATCACCTTAACCATAGAGGCTAGGCTTGCTTCAAAGTTATCTAGGAAAGACTGAGCGACTTCACTTCCTGTGAATTGAACATGCTTGGTTAGCATGTCGAGTAATAGATCTTTGTCTTCTTGCTCGATTGGGTCTAGGTCAACCAGCTCTGGGTTTAGTTTCGACTCAAAGTCACCCGATTTATCCCATACGTAAGCCACGCCGCCACTCATACCTGCAGCAAAGTTACGACCTGTTGAACCAAGGATGATGGCTGCACCGCCCGTCATGTATTCACAACCGTGGTCACCGACACCTTCTACAACCACTTTCGCGCCTGAGTTACGAACACAGAAACGCTCACCTGCCATACCGCGAATGAAAGACTCACCCGAAGTTGCACCGTAGAAACATACGTTACCAACTACGATGTTGTCTTCAGCGACAATACTGGATTTCGCGTCAGGGTAGAGCACTAAAGTACCGCCAGATAAGCCTTTACCCCAGTAGTCGTTTGCATCACCTTCCACTTCGAACTTCACGCCCTTAGCGAGGAATGCGCCGAAAGATTGACCTGCAGAACCTTTGAATTTGACATTCATTGGTTGAGGTAGACCTTGGTCTTTGTACACTTTCGAAATTTCGTTAGACAGCATGGTTCCGACAGAGCGGTCTGTGTTAACGATAGGGAAGTCAGCACTTACTGCTTCACCTTTTTCTAGAGCTGGAATTGCGGCTTGAATCAGCTTACGGTCTAGTACTGCTTCAAGGTTGTGGTTCTGCTGCGCTTGGTTAAATACGCCATCAGCTTCGCGAGGCTGTTCAACATGAAGTACAGGAGATAGATCCAGGTTCTTGTATTTCCAATGAGAAACGTCTTGGCGAACTTTCAGTTTTTGGCCTTGCCCTACCATCTCATCGATAGTGCGGAAGCCAAGTTCAGCCATGATTTCTCGCAGACCTTGGGCCATGTATTGGAAGAAGGTTACGACGTCTTCTACGCGACCATCAAAGCGCTCGCGAAGTGTTTTGTTCTGAGTCGCGATACCAACAGGACAGGTGTTCTTATGACACTTACGCATCATGATACAGCCTTCAACCACCAATGCGGCGGTTGCTACGCCCCATTCTTCTGCACCTAGTAGTGTTGCGACTGCAAGGTCACGAGGTGTCTTCATCTGACCATCTGCTTGAACAACGATACGGTTACGTAGGCCGTTCTTCAGTAGCGTTTGGTGGGTTTCTGCCAAGCCCAGTTCCCAAGGAAGACCAGTATGACGGATTGAAGACATTGGTGACGCACCCGTACCGCCATCGAAACCTGCGATAAGCACTACGTCCGCTTTTGCTTTCGCAACACCAGAAGCGATCGTACCTACGCCCGCTTCCGATACCAGTTTCACGTTTACACGACCAGCGCGGTTGGCGTTTTTCAAATCGTAGATCAGCTGAGCCAAATCTTCGATTGAGTAGATATCGTGGTGTGGCGGTGGTGAGATCAGACCGACGCCTGGAGTCGAGTGACGAGTGGCACCGATCCAGTCATCCACTTTATCACCTGGTAGCTGACCACCTTCACCCGGCTTCGCGCCTTGAGCCATTTTGATTTGCAGCTCTTCAGCGTTAGTTAGGTAGTAAGAGGTTACGCCGAAACGGCCAGAAGCCACCTGTTTGATTGCAGAGCGTTCCCAATCACCATTTTCTTTGCGCTCAAAGCGCATTGGGTCTTCACCACCTTCACCAGAGTTCGATTTCGCGCCAAGACGGTTCATCGCAACAGCCAGTGTGGAGTGAGCTTCGTAAGAAATAGAACCGAATGACATTGCACCTGTCGCGAAGCGTTTCACGATGCTTTCGATTGGTTCTACTTCATCGATAGAGATAGAGCCCGCAGGGTTCTTGATGAATTCCAGTTGGCTACGTAGCGTTACCGCGTTGTCACCTTGTTTATCGACGGCACTCGCATACTGCTTGAACTGCTCGTAATCTTTGTTGCGAGTTGATTGCTGGAGTAGAGAGATAGTTTCTGGGTTGAATAGGTGTTTCTCACCACGTTGTTTCCACTGGTAAACACCGCCCACATCCAGCATTTGAATTGGGATTTCGCGTTGTGGGTAGCCGATGCGGTGGCGAATCAACACTTCTTTCGCGATGTCATCCAGAGTCAAACCTTGGATGCGAGAAACCGTACCAGTGAAGTATTTGTCTACCACTGACTTGTGGATACCCAATGCTTCGAAGATTTGCGCACCATGGTACGACTGCAGGGTTGAGATACCCATCTTCGAGAAGATCTTCAGAAGACCGCCATTGATCGCTTTACGGTAGTTGTTGAACAGATCGCGAGGGTTCGCTTCTGGATCCAACTTCTTAGTACGTTGAAGTTCAATGATGGTTTCAATCACTAGGTAAGGGTTAACCGCATTCGCACCGTAACCAAGTAGCGTTGCAAAGTGGTGCGTTTCACGCGCGTCACCGGTTTCAACCACGATGTCACACTTCGCTCGTAGACCTTTACGGATCAAATGGTGATGTACTGCACCAACTGCCAGCATTGCTGGGATCGCCGCGTGGTTTGAGTTCACTGCACGGTCAGTTAGAAGGATGATTGAGTAACCATCGATAACCGCATCTTCGGCGTATTGGCAGATACGTTTTAGTGCGCGCTCAAGCTTGCCTTGGTCTTCACTGGCTTGGAATACGATATCCAGAGTTTTGGCTTGCAGGTGCTCATTGTCGATTGCACGCAGTTTCTCAAGCTCAGAGTTAGCCAGAACTGGCGATTCCAATTCCACTTTCTGACAGTGAAGTGGCGTTTCTGTCAGAAGGTTTTGGTCTTTACCCAAGTAAGTATTCAACGACATTACCATACGCTCACGGATCGGGTCGATCGGTGGGTTGGTTACCTGCGCAAACAACTGCTTGAAGTAGTTTGAAAGATGTTGCGACTGGTGTGACAGCACGGCCAGCGGCCAGTCAGCACCCATTGCAGATAGCGGTTCTTTACCTTCATTTGCCATTGGAACGATGATTTCGTTCACTTCTTCAGTACTTACGCCAAACGCTTGTTGACGGTGTAGAAGATGTTCTGGCTTAGGTTGGCTGAACTGGTTGCTCGCATCAGGCAGCTTCTTCAAGCTCAGTAGGTTTTCTTCAACCCACTTCTCGTAAGGTTGTGCTGTTGCGATGGTGTCTTTCACTTCTTCATCAGAAATGATGCGACCTTGCTCTAGATCCGCAACGAAGATACGACCTGGTTGCAGACGACCACGGAACTCTACGTTCTCTGGTGCAATATCCACTACGCCAGATTCTGATGCCATGACTAAGAAGTTATCTTTGGTCACTGTGTAGCGAGAAGGACGTAGACCGTTGCGGTCGAGCGTAGCACCTACTTGAACACCATCGGTAAAACAGACAGATGCCGGGCCATCCCACGGTTCCATAATGTTCGCGTGGTACTGGTAAAACGCGCGGCGCTTAAGATCCATGTTTTTATTTTCTTGCCATGCTTCAGGGATCATCATCATTAAGGCATGTGGCAGGCTACGACCAGAAAGAACTAGGAGCTCAAGTGCCATATCAAAGTTTGATGAATCTGAACTGCCTTCCTGACAGATAGGAAGAAGCATGTCGATTTCAGCCTGAGTAAACAGGTCTGATTCTAGGATCGCTTCACGGGCTTTCATCCAGTTCAAGTTACCGCGAACTGTGTTGATTTCACCGTTGTGAGCGATGTAACGGAAAGGCTGTGCAAGACGCCATTTCGGGAAGGTATTGGTAGAGAAACGAGAGTGTACCAGTGCCAGAGCGGTCACCATGGTCGGGTTTTGCAGATCAAGGAAGTACTGAGGCACTTGCTCTGTCGTTAACTGACCTTTGTACACCAATGTCTTGTAAGACATTGAGTTAATGTAGAAGTCGTCACCAATGTTCGAAACGCTTTCTAGGCAAACGCGTACGGTGTAATTACGAAGTACGTAAAGTTTGCGTTCTAGCTCTTCAGGTGTGATGCCAGGGCCGCCGGAGATAAACACGTGCTCAAATTGAGGCTCTGTGCTTAGAGGGTCGGCACCAATCATGGAGTTGTCGGTTGGTAATACGCGGTAGCCGATGACTTCGAGATCTAAGCGTTTGGCATTACGCTCTAAAATGTCACGGCATTGTTCGCGTTTGTATTCGTCTTTCGGGAAAAGAACGACACCAACGCCATACTTTTCAAACGAAGGCAGTTTAATGCCTAGTTTAACGGCCTCTTCTAATAGGAATTCATGAGGTTTTTGCAACAAAATACCCGCACCGTCACCGCTGCATGGGTCACAACCTTGACCGCCACGGTGTTCCATGCGAGCCAGCATATCCAATGCTTGAGTCACAACTTCATGAGATTTACGGTTTTTAAGGTGAGCAACAAAACCGATACCACAAGCGTCATGCTCCAATTCCGGAGTGTATAGACCCTGTGAATTTTGCTCTCTATCTACCATAGATACATCCTTCCAGTTCAATGCGACGCAAAGGTACGAGGCAGACCGAAGTTGCCTTGTGACACATGATGCGTCTTGTCCTTTATATTTATTATCGCCACCAGTCGAGGTTGACTGGTCTTGATTCCTTTCCGTATCTCGCAGGAAAAGTATTGCGAGAAAAACAATCCTTGGTGATATCCCTTTATTTATTCTCACTATTTAGTGATTTATATAGGTGGGAGTGGGATAACACCGACAATTCCCGCTGTGCGTGCTGTAATAAAAGTCACAAAAAATGCGGGGTTGTGTAAGTATCCTACAATTTTGTTACTTCGGATTGCAATGAAAAGTCGCCTCTGTGACCCAATTTTTTCGTTTAAATATGCATTTTTAGTTTAACATTTACGCAACATGACGCTTTTTTGTCTGTATTTATGCAAGTTTATTGATTTCACACCGATTGGGCGTTGTTTGAATTGAGTAATATTGTTTGTTTTTTCTTGCAGGGATGTAATTTAGTTACATAAATCGTAGTGAGATTTATTACGGTTTACTATTGGTGAGAATCTATGCAGTTACATGAGTTGGTCAATACTCTAGGCCAAGATCTTCAGCGTCGTTACGGCGAAAAAGTCCATAAGCTGACTTTACATGGTGGCTTTAGTTGCCCAAACCGCGACGGCACGATTGGCCGAGGTGGTTGTACATTTTGTAATGTGGCTTCGTTTGCTGACGAAGAAGTACAAATCAAAAGTATTCATGAACAGTTGAAAGATCGTGCTGGGGAAATCCATCGAGCGAAGAAATATCTGGCGTATTTTCAGGCTTACACCAGTACTTATGCAGAAGTACAAGTACTGAAAAATATGTATGAAGAAGCGCTCAAAGCTGCTGATATTGTGGGTTTGTGTGTGGGAACTCGCCCAGACTGTGTGCCTGACTCGGTATTGGATTTGCTGTCAGATTATATAAACCAAGGTTATGAAATTTGGCTCGAGCTAGGTCTTCAAACTGCAAATAACGATACGCTCAAACGCATCAACCGCGGACATGATTTTGAATGTTATGCGGAGATCACTCAGCGAGCTCGATCCTTAGGGATCAAAGTTTGTACTCATTTGATTGTTGGATTACCGAAAGAAACCCGCGACGATAATATTGAAACGCTGCAAAAAGTGCTGGCCGTGGGCACTGATGGCATCAAGTTACATGGCCTGCATATTGTGGAAGGCAGTACGATGGCGAAAGCTTGGAGAGCTGGCAGATTAGAAGCTCCTGAATTGGAAGAATATGTTGCGATTGCCAGTGAAATGATTCGTATGACGCCCGCTGATGTTGTGTTTCATCGTGTCTCTTCCGCAGCTCGTCGTCCAACGTTGTTGTCCCCGCTTTGGTGTGAAAACCGTTGGTTAGCCATGACTGAAATTGGTCGCGCATTAAATAAAGATGGCGCTCAAGGCTGCTTAATAGGAAAACCTTTTATCTACACGAAGCCGGAATTAAAAGCAGATTGCTCAATAAATAACTGATATATTTTTAGCAGTTTGCTTTATAGGTGGAAAAATGGATCAGTTACTTAATTGGCTTTGGAATGGGCAGGAGAGTTATGGATATATTGTCCTGCTATCGATAGTCAGTGCGATTGCGATAGCACTTATCTACTTTCGTTTCCAAAACGCACTTAAGCAGCTTATTACTGATTCGCCTTATCCAGTGCTGGTGCTAGATGCCAGCCATGGACAAATCCTACTTTCGAATCAAGCAGCGATGCAGTTGCTTGGCATTCGCTCACTGGGTACAGGCTTTTTGTACCCAGCTTTGTTTGAGCTTCACAAACTTTCTTCGTTGCTAGATAGTTTTTCCAGTCGCTATTTCCGTCACCAAGTCTTTGATTGGCGTTTATCTGAAAACGAATCTATTAAGGTTGAATTGTCCGGCCGAAAGAGTTTGCTACGTGGTCATCGTGTTTGGATCATGTACGCGCAACCTTATCAAGTCACTTTACAAGAGCAGCAGCAAGAGTTGGCGCAGTTAGAGATGGCTCGCTCAGCGCTAGATTCGCTGTCCGAGTTGATCTGCTTGCAAGATTGCCAAGGTAACTTATTGACGACGAATCGTGCCTTTGACCAGTTTTGGGAGGGGCGACGAGAAGAAGCCATCACTGCAACGGCGAGCCGAGTCGCTACCCGTAAAAGTGAACGCAAATGGACGACGGACACGCAAGGTCGCAGCTGCTTGCTTGAAGTGAATTTAAGCTCATTAGTATCGCCAAGTGGTGAGCTACTCGGAACGTTGTCTATTAGTCACGATGTGACGGAGTGGCATAAGATTCAGCAAAACTTACGTGATGAAATGGAACGTCGTAAAGACACTGAAGTCGCCTTGGCTCAACGTGACACCATTCTTCAAACAATCTTAGATGCAAGCCCTGACTCTATCGGTATCTTTAATGAGAACATGGTGTACCAAGCGTGCAATAAGCCATTTGTAAACGCTTTAGGTATATCGGAAGTTTCTGATTTGATTGGTAAACGTCTTCAAGATGTCATTCCCGTTGAAATGTACACGCGGTTGGAAACGAGCGACCTACACGCTCTACGACAAGCGGAACCGGTAAGGTATATCGATAAGGTCGTGAGTAGTGATGGCCATATTACGTGGTTTGATGTGGTGAAATCGCCGTTTAAAGACAAGGCATCGGGTACGAATGGCGTTCTTATCATGGCGCGTGATATTTCAGAGCGTTATCTCGCCGAGCAAAAACTCGAACAAGCGAACCTTGAACTTGAGAAATTGAGTTTTATGGACAGCTTGACGCAAGTGGCGAATAGACGCCGATTTGATGAACGTCTTCATGTACTTTGGTATCACCATATTCGTGAAAAATTGCCTTTGACTATCATGTTGTGCGACATCGACTTCTTTAAAGATTACAACGACTGTTACGGGCACCAACAAGGCGACGAGGCGTTGATTCGTGTCGCGGCGGTCTTCAAGCAAGTGGTCAACCGTTCTTCAGACTGCGTGGCTCGATACGGTGGTGAAGAATTTGGTTTTATCTTGCCAAACACGACAACAGAAGGCGCAGAGCAAGTCGCTCAACGCATTCATCAACAGATTAGACAGCTTGATATGGAGCACGGTAGTTCGGAAGCTTCAGAACACCTTAGTGTGAGTATCGGCTTTGTTTCTTACGTTCCTCAGCATGGTGATGAGCCTGAAATGGGCATCGCTATGGCCGACAGTGCGCTATACCAGGCCAAAGCCGATGGCCGTAATCGCACCTGTATCCACCCTAGTTCCTTCTAGCGCTTTGTGACCGCTTGCTCTAAGTTGATAGCAAGCGGTTTAAATCACCGTATTAAACACGTTAAACTGCTTATACCTTGTGTTCTCGTCTGTGATCCTATGATTCTCGCCAGTTCATCAAGGTGAATGCCTCAAAATCAAACAGACCTAAATTGCGTTAGGCCTTGTACATCTGCCCGTTTTCAATATGTCGGGTTGATAGCTTGCTTGTGCCATGGAGTAGTGAATGAAGCCCATGAAAAATCTCGCCCAGTACTATGTAGACTTACTGGTGAAACTAGGGATTGTCCGTTTTTCAATTTTGTTAGCCCTAGCGCTGGTGGCACTTGCTGTCGTCGTACAAGTTGGTATCACTTTGGCTCTCAAAGGGCGCGTCGATGATATCGACATCGTACGTTCCGTTTTCTTTGGTTTGCTAATCACGCCCTGGGCCGTTTACTTCCTATCTGTGGTGGTTGATCAGTTAGAAGAGTCTCGTCAACGATTGACGAAGCTGGTTTCTAAATTGAAAGACATGCGTTCACGCGACCAAGAACTGAACTTCCAACTACAGCAGAACATCGAAAAGCTCAATCTAGAGATTGAAGAGCGGATTAAAGCGGAAGAAGCGCGTGAAGAGGCGATGCAGGATTTAGAAAATGAGGTTTTCCAGCGTGAGCGAACGCAATTAGAGTTAGCAGAGCGTACCGCCTTGTTACGTTCATTCATCGATGCGTCACCTGATTTGATTTATTACCGTAATGCCGATGGCGTCTTCTCTGGTTGTAACCGAGCGATGGAAGAGTTAACGGGCAAGAAAGAGCATCAACTTGTCGGCTTGAGCCCGTGGGATGTCTACAGTAAAGAAATTGCGCAACCAATCGTAGATACCGACCAAAAAGTCTTTAGCGACAACCAAGCGATCACTTACGAGCAATGGTTGGAATACCCTGATGGGCGAAAACACTATTTTGAATTGCGCAAAGTACCATTCTATAGCAAAGACGGTCGCCACTTGGGGTTGGTTGGTTTTGGGCGAGACATTACTGAGCGTAAGCGTCACGAAGAATCTCTAGAAAAAGCCAGCCGAGATAAAACGACGTTTATCTCCACAATTAGCCATGAACTTCGCACACCGTTAAACGGCATTGTTGGCTTGAGTCGAATGTTGCTTGATAGCCAGCTGACGGAAGAGCAGCGTAAGCACATGCAGACGATCAACGTGAGTGCGATTACGTTGGGGAATATCTTCAATGACATCATCGATATGGACAAATTCGACCGTCGCAAGCTTGAACTGTTACCTGCGCCATTGAACTTTGAAGACTTTGTCGCCGAGATAGAGAGTATTTCGGCGCTCATGGCGGAACAAAAAGGACTGCGTTTCGACTTAGAACGTTTGAGTGACTTACCAAAAGCGATCGAGGTGGATGCGACCCGTTTACGTCAGGTGATTTGGAACCTAGTGAGCAACGCGATGAAGTTCACCAAAGAAGGTGGCGTTGTGATGACAGTCAGCGCTGATGTTGAAGAAGACTTCGCGACCATTATTATGGAAGTCGAAGACACCGGCATCGGTATTCCTGAAGCTGAACTGGATAAGATTTTTGCTATGTATTATCAAGTTAAGTCGGGCAAAGACAACTTGCATGCGGTAGGTACAGGCATTGGGTTAGCGGTTTCGAAACAGCTGATCAATATGATGGATGGGGACATTACGGTCACAAGTGAAGAAGGCTTTGGTAGTACTTTTACTGTGTCGATTCACGTTCCTATTGTTGAACTCGAAGAGCCGGTAATCGATGCGAAGCGCGACAATGTGCATCTCAACATCTTTATGGTTGAAGACATTGAACTTAACGTGACGGTGGCTAAGTCGCTGCTAGAAAGTTTGGGGCATTCCGTGACGGTCGCGATGACTGGGGAAGAGGCGTTAGTCAACTTTGTGCCGGATCAATACGACCTTGCGCTGTTGGACATTCAACTGCCAGACATGACAGGGTTTGATGTGGCGAAGTACTACCGTGAGCATTATGACCACTTACCTCCGTTGGTGGCGTTAACGGCGAACGTGATGAAAGATCGTCGAGAGTACTTAGAAAATGGAATGGATGACGCAATCAGTAAACCATTAGCTGTGCATGCTATTCAGTCAGTGATAGATAAGTTCTTTGTTGATCGAGTCGATAAACCCGCGGTGATTGTTAAGCCTGAAGTCAAGGAAGAAGCGGCGCCTTCTCCTGTGATTGAGACACATCTACTGGATCTGGATATGCTAGAGTCTTATGTGGATATTGTCGGCGTTAAACCCGTGTACGACAGCATCAAGATGTTTGAAGACATGATGCCAGATTACATTGAGGTATTAGACTCAAACATGACCGCAAAAGATCAGGATGGCATTGTTTCTGAAGCGCATAAAATCAAAGGTGCGGCAGGATCTATTGGTCTTAAACGTATCCAAAGCGTTGCTCAAAAAGCGCAATCCCCGGATATGCCGGCATGGTGGGAAAATATTTCTGACTGGGTCGAAGAGATAAAGAATGAATACCAAAACGATATTCAGGTACTCAAAAGTTGGTTAGATCAAAGGAAATAACATGAAGAAACTTGCACCCGTAGCCTTACTTATTGCATCGCTCGTAGGTTGTAGTTCTGTTTCTCAAGTGAACTGGCAACAAGGCAGCCAAATTACGATGAATCAGGTGAATGTTGAACTAAAGAGCAATCTTTGGGTGAACTTAATGCCTGCGATTGAGGAAGAGCCTGTGCAAGACGTTCAAGAGTTGAGTATTCAAGGTGCTTTGTATCTGGAAGGCGACAAACAGCTGCCTGCGAATTTGACTGCTGAGGCTTTGATTATAAAGCAGGGTACTACCGAGTGGATGATTGATGGTGGGGACTTGGAAACTCGCACTCACAGCGAAAATCAGTGGGAAGTGACGTTTACTTGGCAAGTTGAAGCCGATACAGATAAATCCGTCGATTTGGCGTTGCTGCTTGATGATGCGGGTAAACAACGTTGGCTTGTTGAAAAGCACGTGAAGATAAACAAGGTTTATTAGTTTCTTTCCCGCATAGAAAAAGGGCTTGCTCCAATGAGCAAGCCCTTCGTATTTCTAGCAGACTGAATTAGTCTTCTAAGTCACCACAGAAGCGGTAGCCTTCACCGTGGATAGTCGCGATGATTTCTGGCGTACCAGATACTGATTCGAAGTGTTTACGAATACGGCGAATCGTTACGTCGACAGTACGGTCATGTGGTTTAAGCTCACGGCCAGTCATCTTCTTAAGAAGATCAGCACGTGTTTGGATCTTACCTGGGTTCTCACAGAAGTGCAGAAGTGCACGGAATTCAGAACGAGGCAGCTTGTAGCTATCGCCAGCAGGGCTCACTAGTGAGCGGCTGTTAATATCTAGCACCCAACCGTTGAATTCGTATTTTTCTACTGAGCGCTTTTCTTCTTGAACTGCGTTAGTGCTCATTGAGCGGCTTAGCAGGTTGCGCGCACGAATAGTCAATTCACGTGGATTGAATGGTTTTGTGATGTAGTCATCAGCACCAATTTCAAGACCTAGGATCTTGTCTACTTCATTGTCGCGGCCTGTTAGGAACATCAGAGCGATGTTCGCTTGCTCACGTAGTTCACGTGCTAACAGTAGACCATTCTTGCCTGGAAGATTAATGTCCATAATGACCAAGTTGATAGAGTTGTCAGACAACACTTGGTGCATCTCTTCACCGTCACTGGCTTCAAAAACAGCGTATCCCTCTGCTTCAAAAATACTCTTAAGAGTGTTACGAGTTACTTGCTCATCTTCTACGATAAGAATCTGCGGGGTTTGCATTGGCGGTACCTAAATTTGTGACAAAATTGTGCTAATAGAATAAATTCTAGGCAAAAATATAACATACAGGTAATGTGATTTTGATAATAAATCAAGTTGATCAAAAAAACACTTCTTTCAGCTATCCGCCTTCCTTGGAATTTTGCCAACTCACCAGTATCCAATGGCGACGTTTATTCTATAGGGCTTGTTTACCTTTCAGTTCCTTGCTTTGCAGGGCATGAAACGTAAACACCCTAAGATATGGAGCGGATTTTATATTGTTAACAGCATGCTAACAATGCTCAAATGTTAATTCCATTCAGTTTGTTGATTTACATCAATTGATGAAATGTAACTGTTATTAATCGTTTAAGAGTTATGATAGAAAAAAGTAATACGAACATAGATGTATCGTTATGGAATGCTTATTCAGAATCTTTTTTTCATTTTGAGGCTGAATGGCATACGTCAAGTTATGCGGTGATAACTGCTTGGAACCCCTACAGTAATTTGCGGTCAAAGAAAGAGAACTGCATAAGTAATCAAGAGTTAGCAAAACAACTTAAACACGCGAATTACGTGCTCGTTAACGTAGGTGATCGCAGCTTTGAATGGTGTGAAGAGAGTTTTGCGGCGGATATATCATTAGAAGAGGCTGTGCGATTGGCAAAAGCGTTTCAACAAAATGCCATTTACTATGTGATAGATGGTGATCTTTACTTAGTTGCGTGCGCGGTACCGAGCAAAAAACATTGGCTAGGAAAAATTAACGACAGGCTCGTATAACAGGATATCTCTCGTTGGGGTTATGCCCGAGCGAGCAAATTCACGGAGGAAATATGAGAGACATAACACCAGATATTTGTGACCAATTTGAAGACCAAGTGACGTTGCTAAATTTACCACTACAGAACTTTGGTCAACGTACCGCCTTTCATGGCGAAATTGTCACAGTGCGTTGCTATCACGATAATTCTAAAGTACGTGAAGTTCTAGAACAGGATGGCACTGGCAAAGTCTTGATTGTTGATGGACACGGTTCCTGCCAAAAAGCGCTGCTTGGTGATCAGCTGGCGATACTCGGTATCGAAAATGGTTGGGAAGGTATCATCGTGTACGGAGCAGTGCGTGATGTGGCACAAATGTCGCAAATGGACATAGGAGTGCAAGCGCTGGGTACATGCCCGTTTAAAACGGAAAAGCGTGGTGTGGGTGAAGTCAACGTGACGTTAACGATGCTGAACCAAATTGTTCAACCAAAACATCATGTTTATGCCGATTGGAATGGGGTGTTGATTTCAAAAGAAGCACTCGATTTTTAGAATCGGAAACCTAAACCTACCTCAAAGCCTTGTTGCCAATCTTGGTAATCCAACGTCGCGTGAATGTCTAACTTATCGGTAATTTTCACGCGGCTAGAAAGTTCAGCAGCGAGGCTACTGTCTTCGGTTTGAATGCCGTTGCTATTCTCTGATTTGTAAGATCTTACGGTGCTTTTTACGGTGACACGATCATTGAAGTGGTAGCTGATCCCGCTGAGAAAGCCGCTTTGGTTTTGAGTCGGAGAGTTATTGACTCGCGCACCTACATAAAGGTCAACAGAATCAAAAAGTTCATAGGCGTAGCCACCATCAATATTCCATACATCAAAGCTGTCGGTTTGGTAACTTTCACTTGAGATAAACAGTTTGTGAGGAGACGTGCTTGTTTTCCCTGGAAGGGGAGGGAGATCGTTAGCAAAAGAAACGCCAGACACTAAAAACAGTAACAGAAAAAGCCATTTTTTCATGTCCACCACTCCTTGTGTCTAACTTTTTTATTAGTATCTGCTAAAAGCTTCTCACTATTAAAGCATAGAATATGAAAGCCAACACATCTATTTTCTAAATAATTCGATCCTAGGAACATTGATCACAGTTAAGTTGTTGTTAACTAGAAACAACACCGTCCAAATGTTTGATCTTGCGCTTTATGAGAAAGATCCGCTTACCTATAGCTCCTAATCACCGTTCGTTTAATGGCATTAACTCCTGAAGTTAGAAAACAAGGATGTTTTTCTTAAAATCAAGCGTAAGTAATTACACTTATATATCAATGACATTACGCAGAATAAACCTCTGGAAGACTGGAAAATAAACAATTTTTTGTTGACTCTGAATAGGAAACTCGGTAAACGTAGATATAAGCAAACACGATTAACGTTGAATATTTATTTATGCCATCTAACAGCCTAGTAGTAATGACCACGACCATTATTATTACCGACACGACAAATGTTGGGGCAGGCTGCTGAGCGAAAGAAATTCACAAAAAAGGCCTGTATCCAACAAGATACAGGCCTTTTTTTATGCGTTTTTAGACAGAATTTAGACAAAAATTAAGAAAATACATCGGAGGAAGGGATGCGAGTATTGAAGTTTGGCGGTTCATCACTAGCGGATGCAGATCGCTTTTTGAGAGCGGCAGATATCATTGCCAATAACGCTCAACAAGAAGAAGTGGCCGTTGTACTTTCAGCGCCGGGTAAAACGACGAATAAGTTAGTAGCAGTCATTGAAGGTGCACTTCGCAATGGTGAAGCTGAGCTGCAAATCAATGAGTTGGAAGAGTCGTTTAAAACGCTTTTTGCTGATATCCAAGCGGTATTGCCTAACCTAGAAGGTGCGGCGTTCGATAACCAAGTTAAAACCTCTCTTTCTCAACTGCGTCAGTTTGTGCACGGCATCAACTTACTTGGTATGTGTCCAAACAACGTCAATGCTCGCATCATCAGTAAAGGTGAGCGAGTTTCGATTCAATTGATGAAGGCGGTACTGGAAGCCAAAGGGCAAAAAGCGAACCTCATTGATCCTGTTGAATATCTGTATGCGAAAGGCGATCACCTAGAAGCCATGGTGGATGTTGATGTATCGACACAGAACTTCCGTCAAAATCCTCTTCCTAAAGATCATGTGAACATCATGCCGGGCTTTACTGCGGGTAATGAAAAAGGCGAATTGGTGACGCTGGGTCGTAACGGTTCTGACTATTCAGCGGCAGTATTAGCGGCTTGTTTACGTGCTGATTGTTGTGAAATCTGGACGGACGTGGATGGCGTTTACAACTGCGATCCTCGATTGGTTGAAGATGCACGACTGCTTAAGTCACTCAGCTATCAAGAAGCAATGGAGCTTTCTTACTTCGGTGCATCCGTTCTGCATCCGAAGACCATTGCTCCTATCGCGCAATTCCACATTCCATGTCTGATCAAAAACAGCTTTAACCCTCAAGGCGCGGGTACGCTTATCGGCCAAGATACTGGAGAAGATAATCTTGCGATCAAAGGTATTACAACGCTTAACGACCTAACCATGGTTAACGTATCAGGCCCAGGTATGAAGGGGATGGTAGGCATGGCGAGCCGAGTATTTGGTGCGATGTCTTCTGCTGGTGTCTCTATTGTATTAATTACTCAATCATCGTCTGAGTACAGCATCAGCTTCTGTATCGAGGCTGATGATAAGCTGAAAGCTCAACAAGTTCTGGCGGATGCGTTTGAGCTTGAACTAAAAGACGGTCTATTGGAACCGGTTGATTTTATCGATGATGTTTCTATCGTTACCTTGGTTGGTGACGGCATGCGTACATCCCGTGGTGTTGCTTCACGTTTCTTCTCTTCTCTTGCGGAAGTGAACGTTAATATCGTCGCGATTGCGCAGGGTTCTTCAGAGCGTGCTATCTCTGCGGTAATTCCGGAAGACAAAATTTCTGAGGCGATCAAAGCGTGTCACGAAAACCTATTTAACTCCAAATACTTCCTCGATGTGTTTGTTGTTGGTGTTGGCGGTGTTGGCGGTGAGCTGGTGGATCAGATCCAACGTCAGCAATCCAAACTGGCAGAAAAAGGTATCGTGATTCGAGTGTGTGGTTTAGCAAATAGCAAAGGCTTGCTACTCGATAGTGAAGGCTTACCACTAGAACACTGGCGCGACCGCATGTCTGCGGCAACAGAAGAATTCAGTCTAGCTCGTTTAATCGCGTTAGTTCAGCGCAATCACATCATCAACCCTGTACTTGTGGATTGTACGTCTAGTGAAGACATTGCAAATCAATATGCAGACTTTCTAGCAGCAGGTTTCCACGTGGTCACGCCAAACAAAAAAGCAAACACAGCAAGCATGGCGTACTACCATCAGCTTCGCGATGTCGCTCGTAGCTCGCGTCGCAAGTTGATGTACGAAACAACCGTAGGGGCAGGCCTACCGGTTATCGAAAACTTACAAAACCTGATTGCAGCAGGCGATGAGCTTGAACGATTTAGTGGCATTTTGTCAGGTTCACTGTCTTACATCTTCGGTAAACTTGACGAGGGTATGAGCCTGAGCGAGGCGACGAATATTGCGAAAGAAAATGGCTTCACTGAGCCAGATCCTCGTGATGACCTTTCTGGTATGGACGTTGCGCGTAAGCTGCTCATCCTAGCTCGCGAAGCAGGTATGTCATTAGAGCTTGAAGATGTGGTCGTTGACCAAGCGCTACCACCAGGCTTTGATGATTCAGGCAGTGTTGATGAATTTATGGCTCGTTTGCCAGAAGCGGACGCGTACTTCAAAGAGTTATCTGCGAAAGCGGCAGAAGAAGGCAAAGTGCTACGTTATGTTGGTGAAATTAATGATGGCAAGTGCACAGTGAGCATGGCCGCTGTCGATGAAAATGATCCAATGTTCAAAATTAAAGACGGTGAAAACGCGTTGGCGTTTTATAGTCGCTACTACCAGCCAATTCCTTTAGTGCTGCGTGGTTACGGTGCCGGTACAGAAGTGACGGCAGCAGGCGTATTCTCGGATGTAATGCGTACTTTAGGTTGGAAACTAGGGGTATAACAAGAATGAGTGCAAGTGATATGGGCGTGGTGGTTTATGCCCCAGCTTCAATTGGTAATGTTAGCGTAGGTTTTGACGTGCTGGGGGCGGCAGTGTCCCCAGTTGACGGCACTTTGTTGGGTGACCGAGTTCAAGTAAAAGCAGGGACTGAGCCGTTCAGTCTAAACACTGCTGGGCACTTTGTTTCGAAGTTACCAACCGATCCAAAAGAGAACATCGTTTACGATTGTTGGGTGGTGTTTGCTCGTGAACTGGACAAAAAAGGCATTGAGCTAAAACCACTTGAAATGACGCTAGAGAAAAACATGCCTATTGGTTCTGGTTTGGGCTCAAGTGCTTGTTCTATTGTGGCAGCGTTGGACGCGCTAAACCGATTCCACGACCAGCCTTTGAATGAAACGGAATTACTGGCTTTAATGGGTGAAATGGAAGGTAAAATTTCGGGTGGTATTCACTACGACAATGTTGCTCCATGTTACCTTGGTGGTGTCCAGTTGATGCTTGAAGAGCTAGGCATCATCAGCCAAGAAGTCCCTTGCTTTGACGAGTGGTATTGGGTGATGGCGTATCCGGGCATTAAAGTGTCGACGGCTGAAGCGCGTGAAATCCTACCATCTCAATATCGTCGACAAGATATCATTGCCCATGGCCGTCACCTTGCGGGCTTTATTCATGCATGTCACTCTGGTCAGCCTGAACTCGCTGCAAAAATGATCAAAGACGTGATCGCAGAACCGTATCGTGAGAAACTGCTTCCGGGCTTTGCGAATGCGCGTCAGTACGCAGCATCAGCAGGCGCGTTAGCAACTGGTATTTCTGGCAGTGGTCCGACACTGTTCAGTATTTGCAAACAGAAAGATGTCGCTGAGCGAGTTGCTCGCTGGCTAGAACAAAATTACGTACAAAACGAAGAAGGATTCGTCCACGTTTGTCGTTTAGATAAGCAGGGTTCGAAAGTAACAGGAAGTGAGCTATGAAGCTTTACAATATAAAAGAAAATGATGAACAAGTTTCCTTTGGCCAAGCCGTTCGCCAAGGATTAGGTCGTAATCAAGGCCTATTTTTTCCATCGGAATTACCAAAATTTGAAGACGTTGATGCGTTGTTAGCAGAAGATTTTGTCTCTCGTAGCACTAAGATCCTATCAGCACTGATTGGTGATGAACTGGCGGAAGAGCAAGTTAACGCAATGGTTGACGCTGCGTTCCAATTCCCAGCACCAATCAACCAAGTAAAAGAAGGCGTTTACGCGCTAGAACTTTTCCATGGCCCGACGTTAGCATTTAAAGATTTCGGTGGCCGCTTCATGGCGCAATCCCTTGCGGCAGTTTCTAATGGCGGCAAGATCACCATTTTGACCGCAACGTCAGGCGATACTGGCGCAGCTGTTGCGCATGCTTTCTACGGAATGGAAGACATTAATGTTGTGATTCTTTACCCGAAAGGTAAGATCAGCCCACTGCAAGAGAAGTTATTCTGTACGCTTGGTAAGAACATTCACACCGTAGCGATCGATGGCGACTTCGATGCTTGTCAGGCTCTTGTTAAGCAAGCCTTTGATGATGCTGCACTGCGTGAAGAGATCGGTCTGAACTCTGCAAACTCAATCAACATCAGCCGCTTGATGGCACAAATCTGTTATTACTTTGAAGCTGCGGCGCAAATGAGTAAGCAAGAGCGTGAAAACCTCGTGGTATCAGTACCAAGCGGTAACTTTGGTAACCTAACAGCAGGTCTATTAGCAAAAGCGCTAGGTTTACCTATCAAACGTTTTATTGCTGCTACCAATGCGAATGACACGGTGCCTCGTTACCTCGAAACGGGTAAATGGGAGCCAAAACCAACGGTTGCAACCACTTCAAATGCTATGGACGTGAGCCAACCGAACAACTGGCCACGTATCGAAGAGCTGTGCCGTGTGAAAGAGTGGGGCCTTGAGACACTAGGTAAAGGCGCAGTTTCTGATGAACAAAGCGCACAATCAGTAAAAGACTTGTACGCATTAGGCTACCTATGTGAGCCACACGGTGCGATTGCTTACCGCGTATTGGAAGAGCAACTGCAAGAAGGTGAAACGGGTCTGTTCTTGTGTACTGCGCACCCAGCGAAGTTCAAAGAGGTTGTAGATGATATTCTTCAGACGGATATCGAACTGCCTGCACCACTAGCTAAACATGCTGCGATGGAGTTGTTGTCTGAAGATCTTGATGCGGATTTTGATGCACTAAAAACAGTATTACGCCGCGTTCAGTAACCAAAACTGAATATGCGATAAAAGGTGGGGCATTGTCTCCGCCTTTTTGTTTTTATAGGGCTGGTCTCGGGCAGAAATCGAATATAAAAAACGGCGCTCATTGAGCGCCGTTTTTAAAACTTACTTGAGCGTACTCTATTATAGAGTCTCAGTAAATGTACGAGCGATAACATCACGTTGTTGTTCTGGCGTTAGCGAGTTGAAGCGTACTGCGTAACCAGAAACACGGATTGTTAGCTGTGGGTATTTTTCTGGGTGAGCAACTGCATCTTCTAGCGTTTCACGTTTAAGAACGTTCACGTTTAGGTGTTGACCACCTTCGATGCGAGGTGCAGTTTCGATAGCTACTTCGCGGCTTTCGTATTCACCTAGGTCGCTGATTGCGATAACTTGGTCTGCTTCGTAACCAGTTGCTGCAGCAACACAACGTGCTTCATTCTTCTCGCTATCTAGTAGCCAGATTGAGTTTAGTAGTTCGTCGTTTGCTGCTTTAGTAATTTGGATACCTTGGATCATCACTATCTCCTAGACCACTTACGTGGTGATTATTGGTGTTAATTTTCGAATTTTTGTTGAGCTGAGTATTATATAGCTAATATCCACTATTTTAATATTGATTTAAGTCAAAAAACAACCAAAAACATTATTTTTATTAAGGTGATTTTGTTGAGTTAAATCAATAAAACCTTTGAAAACATACTAATTACAATTTATTTGATAATATAAAAAATATTTAATAACTCAATTTGTTGTAAATTTACTACAAGTTGAGCTTAAAATTTAAACTGATTAACGCAACTATCTGTATTTGGGTAGCGATACTGAAAGTCTAAAGTGATTAAATGACAAACATGAAAAACAAGTTTGGTAATAAACTCATTGGTGCACATGTCTCTGCTGCTGGTGGGGTCGATCAAGCGCCGTTGAGAGCTCGCGAAATTGGCGCGAATGCATTCGCACTATTTACAAAAAACCAACGCCAGTGGGTGGCGAAGCCTTTAGAAGCAAAAACCATCAGTGCATTTAAAGCGAACTGTAAAATGCTGGGTTTCAGCACAGAACATATTCTCCCGCACGACTCATACCTGATTAACTTAGGTGCTCCAGAAGTGGACAAGTTGGATAAGTCACGCGCTGCATTCATCGATGAAATGGAGCGTTGTAATCAGTTGGGACTGACTTTGCTTAACTTCCACCCGGGTAGTCACCTAAAGAAAGTCTCTGAACAGGAATGCTTGGCAACGATTGCTGAGTCAATCAACTTAGCGCACAAAACTGTACCTGATGTGGTAGCGGTGATTGAGAATACTGCGGGGCAGGGCACAAATCTTGGCTGGAAGTTTGAGCACTTAGCTGAAATCATCGAGCAAGTGGAAGATAAAGATCGT
Source organism: Vibrio sp. GLN_1 (assembly GCF_043106015.1). NCBI lineage: Bacteria > Pseudomonadati > Pseudomonadota > Gammaproteobacteria > Vibrionales > Vibrionaceae > Vibrio > Vibrio sp. GLN_1. Next base: position 66,803 of record NZ_JBICMD010000017.1, on the reverse strand, counting down.
GTCGGTGTTTGTATTGATACCTGCCATACCTTTACGGCTGGTTATGACTTGCGTACAAAAGAAGATTGCGAACGCACTTTTGCTGAATTTGACCGTATTGTGGGTATGCACTATTTGCGAGCAATGCATCTAAATGATTCAAAAGTAGAGTTTGCTAGCAAAGTGGATCGTCACCATTCTTTAGGTAAAGGAGAGATCGGGTGGGATTGTTTCGAGTACATTGCGAAAGACTCTCGTTTTGATGGTATCCCTCTGATTTTAGAAACAATTGATCCGGACATCTGGCAGCAAGAGATCAACGCACTGCGTCAGTTTCATTTAGCCGCTATTAACAACCAATAATGTAATCGCAAAGTTGGCACCTTTCTTTCTTAGTCGCTTAAGTCAATTTGAATTAAGAAAGAAGGATGCCACTATGTCTCGACCACTCTCTTTTGCTCCCTATGCTTACAGTCGCCGCGTATTGCGTCTGCCGATGCCTAATCGCCATATTACTGGGCAAGGTCATTTTAGAACGCCGCAGAAGCATTAGCCTTTTATTACTGTTCTCAAGTTCGTGGTAAGTTTTTGTTTGTTTGGGTTTCGCTCGTTAGAATAGAAGCAAAATTTAGGACAGGAACTTTCCATGAATCAGTCACCCACTTGGCACGATGTGATCGGCGAAGAGAAAAAGCAGAGCTACTTTGTAGACACGTTGAATTTTGTTGAAGCAGAACGAGCAGCAGGCAAAGCGATTTATCCGCCAGCAAAAGATGTTTTTAACGCATTTCGTTTCACGGAGTTTAACGATGTGAAAGTGGTGATCTTAGGACAAGACCCATACCACGGTCCAAATCAGGCGCATGGTTTGTGCTTCTCAGTGCTTCCTGGAATCAAAACGCCACCGTCGCTCGTGAACATGTATAAAGAATTGGCTCAAGATATCGAAGGATTTCAGATCCCTCAGCACGGATTCTTGCAAAGCTGGGCAGAGCAAGGCGTATTGTTGCTCAATACGGTTTTGACGGTTGAGCAAGGCAAAGCGCACTCACACTCTAAAACAGGGTGGGAAACATTCACAGACCGAGTGATTGAAGCGATAAACCAGCATCAGCATGGGGTCGTGTTCCTTTTATGGGGTTCTAACGCTCAGAAGAAAGGGCGTTTCATCGACCGCTCGAAGCACCATGTATTAGCCGCGCCGCATCCATCGCCATTGTCTGCTCATCGAGGATTCTTGGGTTGTAAGCATTTCTCCCAAGCAAACCAATTACTTGCTTCGCAAGGAAAAGAGCCAATCAACTGGCATTTACCGTTAACGGTATAAAAGAAGAGACAGCGATCATAGTGCTATGATCGCTGTTTTTTTGAGCATGCTCGAAGCTGGTAGCGAATTTCTCATGTACACTTATTGAAAGTAGGTGTTAAGGAGAGACGCTATGATGATCGAAAGAATTCGACGCGAACACGGCTACATGGTTCGCCTGCTGGCTATATTGCGCCATAAACTCAACGAAATAAAAGAAGAAAACGCCATTAATTACTCGCTAGTAAGCGAGATTGTTGATTACCTCTCAAACCATTCGGAAAAAATTCATCATCCGAAAGAAGACATTCTCTACCATCATTTCCTCAAGCATTACGGTAAGCAACAAACCATGGAAAACTTGGAGAAAGAGCACCAAGAGCTCGCCGAGAAGACCAAAGAGTTTTCGATGCTCATTGAGATGATTTTGCAAGATGCGGTTGTTCCTCAAGACATCTTTATTGCTCAGCTAGAAGATTTCATTGAGTCGCAAAAGCGTCACCTTGAGCTCGAAGAGAGAAAAATCCTGCCATTAATTGAAGAGCTTTTTACTACTGAAGACTGGCAACACGTTGAAAGTCTGTGGACCGAGAGCGAAGACGACCCTGTATTTGGTGACACGATTGCGGATCGCTACAAACAGCTTGCCGAGCGCGTTCGTCAAAGCGATATGGAGTTTGTTTAACTCACTCAAAGCCCGAGTATCTATAAATCTTGCTCGGGTTTATTTGTGGTAATTCTTATTCTTTGAGAATTGAATGGAAATTCAACATAACCAATTCTCGATAAAAAGAACGGCTAATTCTCATTGAGTAAGAATTCCGTCCACGTAAACATTTAGACGTAGAGAATCAGGACATGTAACCCCGCTCTATACAAAAACAAAAGGCACCGTTAGGGTGCCTTTTGTTCAAATTAGAGTTTGATGTCGTCTAAGCTGTAGTCGTTGCAAACATCAAGTTCACGTAGTTCTTTAAGTAAGTTACGTCTGTCGTTCATCTCTTCTATTTCACGCCACTTTCTTTTTACTGGTTTAGCGCGAGATCTTGTTGTTGAGGTAGTATCCAGATTGAAAATCTCATCTAGTTGAAAGCCTTCCATAAGCCACCTTTACCCTTCTTTATCTAAACTGTTGTAACCAGTCCTTGTGGAGTTTTTTAAGTACCACAATAGGTGTGAGAATAACCATGATATATTTCGCATTTGTGTCGGTAACATGACAGTTTCGTGCAAAAGTTCTCTCAAAATCACATTTTGCTTCGTGAATAATTGAATAAAAAGTGTACAAACGAGAAAGGGAAAACGATTAAATGAAGAGATTTTCAATGTTAATTTGATGCGTTCAATTAGAGTACTAAGCAAAGGTTGAAGTTGCATAAAATGTGTTTGATGAAATAGTGTTCGATTACCTCTCTGGCGGCGAAGATAATTTTATGTAACACCTTGTGAATACTAGCCTGGTTCGTTTTTTATGGAGTGCTGTTCTATTAATGTCGGTGTAATTATTTATGTTGGATGTTGGTAATTGAAATGTTGCGCGTTTGGGGTGTTAAGTCCTCTTTTTATGTTATTTTTTGGTGACTTTATAGTGAAAAATAACAATGTTATTGTGATAGTTGCATATTGATTTTTGCGTTCCTAGGTTGCATTATCCGCCCGTCAAAAAATACGCTGGTACGTAAAATGGATGCATGAAGCGACGTTTACGATTCTAGATTGCGCATAAACATTATTCAAAAAGCTAAGCACACTTTGACACTTAGCAGGCAATCTGGTGGATGGCTCGGACGCACAGACTGGCGCAACTCACTTTGAGGTACACATGACAGACTTAATCAATTTGATGAACGATCTCCTTTGGGGTTCGATTCTGGTTTATCTTCTTGTAGGTGTAGGAATCTACTTCACCGTTCGATTGGGATTCATCCAATTCCGCCACTTCGGCCACATGTTCTCTGTTCTTAAGAACAGCCGTAAAGCAGACAAAGCTGGTATTTCTTCTTTCCAAGCGCTTTGTACTAGTCTTGCTGCACGTGTAGGTACTGGTAACATGGCGGGTGTTGCAGTTGCATTGACTGCGGGTGGCCCTGGCGCGATCTTCTGGATGTGGCTGATCGCAATGCTTGGTATGGCAACGTCGTTTGCAGAGAGTACTCTGGCGCAGCTATACAAAACCAAAGATGATGATGGCAACTACCGTGGTGGTCCTGCTTACTACATGGAAAAAGGCTTGGGCATGCGTTGGATGGGCGTGTTGTTCTCTGTTTTCCTAATCATCGCTTTTGGTTTGGTATTCAACGCCGTACAAGCGAACTCAATTGCAAACGCAATGAGCAACGCATTTGGTTGGAATGACCTATACGTTGGTATTGCTGTTGTTGCACTTTCAGCTGTAGTTATCTTCGGTGGTATCAAGCGTATCGCGAAAGTAGCTGAGCTGATCGTTCCTATCATGGCACTGCTATACCTAGTACTTGCATTGTTCGTTGTATTCTCAAACCTAGAGAAACTACCAGATGTATTGATGCTGATCTTCAAGAGCGCATTCGGTCTGCAAGAAGCTGCAGCGGGTGGTCTTGGTTATGCGATTGCACAAGCAATGATCAACGGTATCAAACGTGGTCTATTCTCGAACGAAGCGGGTATGGGTTCTGCGCCTAACGCAGCAGCGTCGGCAACGCCTTACCCACCGCACCCAGCATCTCAAGGTTACGTTCAGATGCTAGGCGTGTTCATGGATACGATTGTTATCTGTTCTGCAACAGTAGCGATTATCCTGATGTCGGGCGAGTATGTAGGTCAAGCAACGGAAGTTACTGGTATTGAGCTAACTCAACGTGCATTGAGCTCGCAAGTTGGTGATTGGGGCGGCATCTTTGTTGCAGTTGCAATCTTCTTCTTCGCGTTTACTTCAATCATCGCGAACTACTCTTACGCAGAAACGAACCTGATCTTCTTGGAACACAACCATAAAGCTGGTCTAAGCATCTTCCGCGTTGTAGTTCTTGGCATGGTAATGTTTGGTGCGCTAGCGTCTCTTCCTGTGGTTTGGTCATTGGCTGACGTATCAATGGGTTTGATGGCGATAGTGAACTTGGTAGCGATTCTGTTGCTATCGGGCATCGTGATCAAACTGGCGAAAGACTACAACCGCCAGCTAGGTGAAGGTAAAGTACCAACGTTCGATGCGAACGATTTCCCTGAGCTTAAGTCTCAGCTAGAAGACGGTATTTGGGACAACACTAAGAAAGACTAAGTGTTCTCCTATCGTTAAAAGCTATTAAGACGATTCGTAAAGCCATGCAGACAATGCATGGCTTTTTTTGTACCCTAATAAAAAACAAAATTAGGGAAGTGAAAGTCATGCTTATCGTAGTTTCTCCAGCGAAGACCCTCGATTACGAGTCTCCGCTCGCGACAGAAAAATTTACTCAACCAGAGTTAATTGAATATTCAAAAGAATTGATCGACGTTTGCCGCAAACTGACGCCTGCTGATGTTGCCTCTTTAATGAAAGTGAGTGACAAGATAGCCGATCTGAACGTCGGGCGATTCCAAGAGTGGAGCGAAACGTTCACAACGGAAAACTCGCGTCAGGCCATTTTTGCGTTTAAAGGTGATGTGTACACGGGCTTGGAAGCTGAAACACTATCAGATGCGGACTTCGAATACGCGCAAAAACACTTACGCATGCTATCTGGTCTGTACGGTCTGCTCAAACCGCTCGACTTAATGCAACCATACCGTCTGGAGATGGGGACAAAACTGGCGAACGAGAAAGGTAGCAACCTGTACCAGTTCTGGGGCAATGTGATTACCGACAAGCTCAATGAAGCGATTGCTGAGCAAGGTGACAATGTTTTGATCAATCTTGCGTCGAATGAGTATTTTAAAGCGGTGAAGCCAAAGAACTTGGATGCACAAGTGATTACGCCAATTTTCAAAGACTGTAAGAATGGCCAATACAAGGTGATCAGTTTTTATGCGAAGAAAGCGCGTGGCATGATGGCGCGTTACATCATCGAAAATCGCATTGAGAGTGTGGCGGATTTAACGAAGTTTGATACCGCTGGCTACTACTTCGTTGAGGAAGAGTCGACACCAACAGACTTGGTATTTAAACGTGAAGAGCAAAACTGATTGAAGCGCAATACGCGTTATTAATTGAAAGCTACACAAACGAAAAAGGGTTGGCACTGCCAACCCTTTGTTATTTCTATTTGGGCTTTTTAAGCCTCAACAAGATTACTTCTTCTTAGCGGTTTTCTTTTTCGCTGTTTTCTTCTTGTCTTCTTTTTTCTTTTTCTTCTTAAACACAGGTTTCTTGTGCTTAGGGCGCATCTCTTTAATGAAACGCTCTTTGATGTCTTCTTTCACGTAACGTGCTACGCGATCCATCATTGGCTGGTCGTGCGCTTCTACGATTGAGATTGCGTTACCTTTCTTACCTGCACGAGCTGTACGGCCGATACGGTGAAGGTATACGTCAGCCGTGCGCGGCATGTCGTAGTTGATAACGTGAGAAACATCAGGAAGGTCGATACCACGCGCCGCAACGTCAGTTGCTAGTAGCACGTTCACAGTGCCGTCACGGAAACGTGCAATGGCATTATTACGACGATCTTGAGGCATTTCACCTTGAATCCACGAACACGGGATTTGTGCGCTCTCAAGTTGTGCACGTAGCTCTGCCAAGCGTTCACGAGTTTTTAAGAACACGATAGTGCGCTCAGCTTGCTCTGTGATGATATGTTTCAGCAGAGCCAGTTTGTGTTCTGCGCTATCAGCACGGTGATACCATTGAGCAATCTTCTTACGCTCACGCAGTGGCGATTTTGCGTCGATCTCTGCTGGCTCGTTCAGTAGGTCAGCTGTGAAGCCTTCTACGCCTTTACCTTCTAGTGTTGCTGAGAACAGAAGGGTTTGCTTACGCCAGCGACATTCATTCGACAGACGGTCAACCGTTGGAGCAAAGCCCATGTCCAGCATGCGGTCTGCTTCATCGAGAACCAGCCATTCGATAGCACGACAATCAAAACGTTCTGCATCAATGTACTCACGTAGACGGCCTGGTGTTGCAACTACGATGTCTTGCGTAGTTGCTAGGATGTCTGCGTGTTCTTGGTATTGAACGCCGCCTGTGATCGTGAAGATGTTCAGCTTAGTGTTCTTTGCCAAAGCACGAGCTTGGTCGGCAACCTGCATCGCCAGTTCGCGAGTTGGCGTAAGGATCAAAATACGCGCAGGCCCAGGTTTACGACGAGGGAAATCTTGCAAGTATTGCAATGCTGGCAGAATGAAGGCTGCCGTTTTACCAGTACCCGTTGGCGCTGACGCTAGAATGTCACGACCATCCAACGCTTGTGGAATCGCTTCTGCCTGAATTTTAGTTGGGCGTTCGTAGCCCATCTCTTCAATGGCTTCAAGTAGGTTTTGGTCTAGATCAAGTTCAGCAAAGGTTCTGATCACAATGAGTTCTCCACAAGCAAAGCTTGGTTAATGGTTCGCCAAAGCAGCATAGAATATAAAAAGGTCGCACATTATAAAGTGATTGGTGATAAGGATCACATGTTATTTCACATCTTAAGATAAAACTCGTGGGTTAAGCGGACAAAATCATCGCTGTAACCGTCTGATGAGTGAATGATCAAATGTGACTCTTGAGTATCGCAAGGTTGCTTTGCCAGTTCAAACAGCAAACGGTGCACGGGTTTCTTTTCCGATGGTTGCACGCGGCACAGTCGAGATAGAGCCCAACCCTGGGTTAATGCTAGTTCAATAAATAGCTCCCCTTCGGTGATTGGCAGCACAAAGCTGGCTTTTCCTTCTGTATCTAGCAACTGATAACAACACTTAAGCAACGCATCATGGCGTAGGGAGTCGGTATGCCTAGCGGTTGCTCGCTGGCTTTGTTTAGCTTGCTCACCAGTGTTGAAATAGGGTGGGTTGCAAACAATGCGTTGAAAGCGTTGCGGCGGCGAAAAAATCAAAACATCGGTATGCTGAACTGAGAGTCGGTCGTGCCACGGCGAGTGCGAAAAATTGTGGCTTGCAGCTTCAACCGCTGTGGTTTCGATGTCAACGGCGGTAATTTTTGCGTCAGGAAAGCGTTGAGCACACATCAAAGCGAGTAACCCTGTTCCTGTCCCGATATCCAAGATATGGGCAGGGCTCGGACTTTCCATCCACGCGCCAAGCATCACGCCGTCGGTACTCACCGGCATGCCACTTTCGCCTCCTTCGATACAAAACTGCTTAAACTTGAAGCCTTTAGTTTGAAATTTTCCGCTCTTCATGATTGTTTTTTATCTGCTCAATATTTAAGTGAAATTCTCTATTGTTTCTTATTTGTATAGATTGTTGTTTTGTTGGTTATTAAATTGTATGGTTAATTGATCGAGATAAAGAACTGTACGGTTCTTTTGATCTAGTTAGATACACTGCTTTTAAGTTTAAAAACTAAATTAATATGGTGTTTTTTTCTTAAAGGTTGCCAAATGATGAGTCTTTCGTCATTATGCGGCGAAAATTTTATAGATTGAACCACAGATACTCATTAACTTTTGGGTATACAAAAAAGTGGTCGATGCATACACAACATTCATTAAATAAAGAAAAGGGTTATCTGTGAAGCAGACGTTAAAACTAACAGATATTGTCGCAGTAGGCTTTATGCTATTTGCGTTCTTTTTAGGTGCAGGCAACATCATCTTTCCACCTCTAGCGGGTCAGCTCGCGGGTGAAAACCTATTGCCAGCGATGTTCGGTTTCTTGCTAACAGCGGTAGGTCTACCTCTTATTACTATCGTTGCTATTGCTGTAGCAGGTGGATCATGGGATCACTTGACTCAAGATCTTCCGAAAAAAGCAGCAGTATTGATGGCAGCACTTATCTTCATCATTATTGGTCCTGCGTTTGCAGCGCCTCGTACAGGTCTAGTGGCTTACGAGATGGCCGTGAAGCCATTCTTTGTTGAAGCTTCTCAAGCGCACCTTACCGCGTTTTCTGTGATCTTTTTTGCGGTTGCAATGCTGTTCTCTTGGTTCCAAGGCCGTCTTATCGACTTGATCGGTAAAGTGCTGACTCCAGCGCTGTTTGTCGGTTTGATCATTCTTGCTGTTGCAGTATTCCTAGATCCTCAAGGCGATATGATTGGTGCACGCGGTGAGTACCTAACTCAGCCACTAACCAAAGGCTTCCTTGAAGGCTACAACACCATGGATACTTTCGCATCGCTGATGTTTGGTATGTTGATGGTGGATGCACTGCGCGGCAAAGGTATTACGGAGCGTTCTGCGACGACTAAGTACCTGATTTTTGCAGGTTGTATCGCTGCGGCTGGTCTAGCATTTGTTTACATTTCGCTATTCTACCTAGGCGCTACCAGTGCAACAGTTGCTGCGGGCGCAGACAACGGTGGTCTGATTCTAAGCCAGTACGTTCAAGCATTGTTTGGCCCTTACGGTCAAATCGTTCTTTCTGTGATTGTATTGCTAGCGTGTCTGACAACGGCTATCGGTCTGATTTCAGCATGTTCTGATTTCTTCAGCTCGAAGACATCACTGTCATACAAGCAGTGGGTTCTGATCAACGGTGCCGTATGTGCGCTAGTTGCTAACGTTGGTCTAGCGCAATTGATTTCGCTCTCTGTACCTGTACTGTTTGCCCTTTACCCAGTGGCGATTGCTTTGGTTGCTCTTACCTTTGTTCGTAGCAAGCTGCCAAATCCTCGCTTTGCATACCGTGCGGTACTGCTAGTATCACTATTATTCGCACTTGTTGATGCAGCGAAAGTTGCTGGTTTGGATGTATCTGCGTTCAACGTACTACCGCTGTTTGAAGTGGGCATGGGTTGGGTTCTTCCTACTCTGTCAGCTATCATCTGCATGTTCTTCATCTCTAAATCTGTTCAACCAGAACTACGAGAAGAAGCGGTGTAAAGACGCTAGAAATTGAATAATGAAAAAGCCCGATGAAGTGATTCATCGGGCTTTTTTGTATCTGGTTCGCATCAATGTAAGCGTCGGTGCTTAAAGCGTATCGTGGAACTCCACAAGTACTTGTTCACACCACTTTTCAATTCGCTCGTCACTCAAATCGTATTGAGAGTCTTCATCTAGTGCTAGGCCAACAAATTGGCTGCCATCTTCCGTTAGCGCTTTAGAGGCTTCAAACTCATAGCCTTCGTTTGGCCAATAACCGATAAACTGGGCGCCGGTTGCTTTTAACTCGTCGTGCAGTAGGCCCATGGCATCAAGGTACCATTCACCGTAGCCTTCTTGGTCGCCAAGACCAAATAGCGCCACAACTTTGCCTTTCAACGGCGTAGACGCGATGTCTTGCCAAATGGCGCTCCAATCTTCTTGGATCTCACCAAAGTCCCAAGTCGAGATGCCTAGAAGCAATAAATCATACTCAGCCATCAGCGATAGCGGCGTCTCTTTCACATTGTGAATATCGACAAGGTCTGCACCAATAATGTTGCGAATTTTCTCTGCTGCCATCTCGGTGTAGCAGGTTGTTGAGCCGTAAAAGAGTCCGATTTTCATTATATTCGTCGTTTTTTGTGTTGCTGTTGCAGAGGATTTTAACCTTAAACTGCCTAGGAATGCAGCGAATATCGTGAGATTCCCCACCTGAGCCAATTTTTTATAGCATTCACACTGGCGCTGTCTTACTCTCACTGGGTATAGATGAACAATAAAAGGAAGCGTGAATGACGGCACAACAGCCTGTCAATCAACAAGATTTTGCGCTTGTTGAGCAGTTCTTAGATGCAATGTGGATGGAGCGCGGTCTGTCAGAGAATACGCTGGCTTCGTACCGAAATGACTTAATGAAGCTTCTCACTTGGATGGAGCATCATCGTTACCGCCTCGATTTCATCAGTTTGTCTGGACTTCAAGAATACCAAACGTATCTGGTGGATTTGGATTACAAGCAGACGTCACGTGCTCGTATGCTGTCAGCTATTCGCCGTTTGTTTCAGTATCTTCACCGCGAAAAAGTGCGTGCCGATGACCCAAGTGCCTTGTTGGTCAGCCCGAAATTGCCACAACGCTTACCGAAAGACATCAGCGAAGAGCAAGTGGACGCACTTTTGGACGCGCCAGATCCGAATGATCCGGTAGAACTGCGCGATAAAGCCATGCTTGAGTTGTTGTACGCGACTGGGTTGCGTGTGACAGAACTCGTCAGCCTGACGATGGAAAACATCAGTTTACGTCAGGGCGTCGTGCGTGTGACGGGTAAAGGTGGCAAGGAACGTTTGGTGCCGATGGGGGAGAATGCGATCGATTGGATTGAAACATTCATCCAGCAAGGTCGCCCTGCATTATTGGGAGATACGTCTTCTGATGTGGTATTCCCAAGTAAACGAGCACGCCAAATGACTCGTCAGACGTTTTGGCATCGTATCAAATACTATGCTGTCATTGCTGGTATCGATACCGACCAGCTTTCGCCGCACGTTTTACGCCACGCGTTTGCAACGCATTTATTGAACTATGGCGCAGATCTCAGGGTCGTACAGATGCTGCTAGGGCATAGTGACTTATCGACCACGCAAATTTATACTCACGTGGCGACTGAACGATTGAAGCAGATCCACAGTCAACACCACCCAAGAGCATAATGATGGCTTGCTTCATCCTCTTTGATTGGATGAAAAGAATTTATTTAAAGGTGACTTTAATGAGCGTATTACGCCGACTAACTCTGCTGACTTTACCATTCTTTATTACCGCGTGTGGTGCGGAAGAAAGTCAGGCAAAAACCGAAACTCCTGCACAACAGGCTGCGCCAACTGCGCAACAACACTTTGATGAAGCGGCGCTAAAAGCAAAGTTCTCGAAACTAGGTCTGTCTATTATTGATATTCAACCTTCAGACGTGGCGGGCCTGCTAGAAATTCAAACCAACGGCGGCATATTGTTTGCGTCAAACAATGGCGATCACTTTATTGCAGGTACACTATACGCGATTGATGACAACGGCGGTTACAAAGACGTACTTGCAGAACGCCAAGCGCCTTTGAATGCTGAGAAAATTGCCAAGTTTGCAGACAGCATGATCGAATACAAAGCGGACAACGAAAAGTACGTGGTGACGGTATTTACTGACATCACTTGTGGCTACTGTGTTCGTCTGCATAACCAAATGCAGGGCTACAATGATCTAGGTATTACTGTTCGTTACATGGCATACCCTCGCCAAGGTGCGACAGGGCCTGTTGCTGAGCAAATGGCAACGATTTGGTGTGCAGAAGATCCAAAAGCGGCGATGCATAACGCGAAAGTGAGCCGCACTTTCGACAATCCAGCGAAAGATCTTGAACAATGTAAAGAGACCATCCAAGCGCACTACAACGTTGGTCGTCAGTTAGGTATTTCAGGTACACCTGCAATCTTCCTTCCAAACGGTGAGATGGTTGGTGGTTACTTACCGCCAGCTGAACTACTGAAACGTTTAGAGCAACTGTAATCCTTTAAGGAGCAGAGCCGACGCAATAGTCGGCTCTTTTCAAGCATGATAGAAATTCAACGACGTCCCGAACCGGATCTTTCCCTTCTCCCAGATTCCATTCCTCCGATCTTAAAACGCATTTACATCAATCGCGGTATTACTGACATCGCGCAGCTAGAAACCTCTGCTCGTGGATTGCATTCGTACCAAAAGCTTGGCGGCATTGAGCAGGCGGTTGAGTTATTGTTCCAAGCGATTCAAGAGCAAAAACGCATCATCGTGGTGGGTGACTTTGACGCAGATGGCGCAACGAGTTCTGCTCTTTCTGTATTGGCATTGCGTATGCTTGGCAGCAATAACGTCGATTACTTGGTGCCGAACCGCTTTGAAGATGGCTACGGTTTGAGCCCAGAGGTGGTCGATCAAGCATTGGAACTTGGCGCAGAAATGATCATGACGGTCGACAATGGCGTATCGTCGATTGAAGGTGTGCGCTACGCCAAAGAAAATGGCATTACCGTATTGGTGACAGACCACCATTTGCCAGGACAAGTTCTGCCAGAAGTGGATGCGATGGTGAACCCAAACCTCGACAGTTGTGCGTTTCCTTCTAAAGCGTTGGCTGGCGTTGGTGTGGCGTTCTATCTGATGATGGCGTTGTGCGTCCACATGCGCAAACACAACTGGTTTGCTCAGCAAGGCATGCAAGAGCCGAAACTGATGGAGCTGATCGACCTTGTCGCACTGGGCACTGTCGCTGATGTTGTGCCGCTTGATGAGAACAACCGAATTCTGGTGCATCAAGGTTTGCAGCGTATTCGTGCGGGGAAAGCGCGCCCAGGTATTCAGGCACTGATTGAAGTGGCGAAACGCGATGCGCGACGTTTGGTGGCATCGGACTTCGGCTTTGCATTGGGGCCGCGTATTAATGCCGCTGGCCGTTTAGACGACATGTCTTTTGGTGTTGAGCTGCTGATGTGTAACAACATCCACGCCGCACGTCGCATGGCCAGTGAGCTTGATGGGCTCAATCAGACTCGTAAAGAGATTGAAGAAGGCATGAAGCAAGAAGCGATGGCGTTTTGTGAACGTTTGCAGTTTGGCGAAAACAGCGAGCTGCCATACGGCTTATCGCTGTTCCAGCGCGATTGGCACCAAGGTGTGATTGGTATTCTCGCTTCGCGTATCAAAGAGAAATTCCATCGTCCAGTCATTGCCTTTGCTGACGGTGGTGAAGGGACGATCAAGGGTTCCTGTCGTTCGATTCCTGGATTACACATGCGTGATGCGTTGGACTTCATCGATACGCAAAATCCAGGTTTGATCATCAAGTTTGGCGGTCACGCGATGGCGGCAGGCTTAACCATCAAAGAGCAAGATTTTGAGCGTTTCAGTCGTTTATTCGATGAAGTGGTGAAAAAAGAGCTCGACGAAGCGGCTCTAAAAGGCGTGATTCTTACTGATGGCGAGTTAAAACCGGAAGAGTTTTCTATGCACATTGCGGAGCAGTTGCGCGCTGGTGGGCCATTCGGACAAGCTTTTCCTGAGCCAATCTTTGATGGTGAGTTTAAGGTGTTGCACCAAAAATTGGTGGGAGAAAAACATCTTAAACTGATGTTGGAGCCTTTATACAAAGGGCATCCGACCAATGTGATGATTGATGGAATTGCATTTAACGTCGATTTACGCCGTTGGCCTGACGCATCGGTCAAAACTGTACGTTTGGCTTACAAGCTGGATGTGAATGAATTTCGTGGTAACCAATCATTGCAACTGATGATTGATCACATCGAAGCCAAGTAATACCTAAGCTTTTCTTAAATATAGAGTACGGTTGCCCTTAAGCGGGTGTAAAATTTTATGACCGTGCTCTCTCTAATCGTAATCTGATTTCTCAGCCGAAATTTTCCTGTATCTCCGTCACATTTTTCAGTAGAATTTCTCGGTTAAATTCTATTCTAAAATGTTGAGCAAACATGTTTGAAATCAATCCCATTAAAAACCGTCTTCAGGACGTGTCTGAGCGCACGAATGTCCTGAGGGGGTATCTTTGACTATGACGCGAAGAAAGAGCGTCTAGAAGAAGTCAACGCAGAACTTGAACAGCCAGATGTATGGAACGAGCCTGAACGTGCACAAGCACTAGGTAAAGAACGTGCATCACTTGAAGCCGTAGTTGAAACTATTGATCAACTAGAGCAAGGTGTAGAAGATGTTGATGGTCTTCTTGAACTGGCTGTTGAAGAACAAGACCAAGAAACGTTTGATGAAATCGAACCAGAACTTGCAGAGTTGGAAGAGAAGCTTGCGCAGCTAGAATTCCGCCGCATGTTCTCTGGTGACCACGATAGCTCTGATTGCTACATTGACTTGCAAGCAGGTTCAGGTGGTACTGAGGCGCAAGACTGGACCAACATGATGCTACGCATGTACTTACGCTGGGCAGAAGCAAAAGGTTTCAAGGCGGAAGTGATCGAAGTATCTGAAGGTGAGGTTGCGGGTCTTAAATCTGCAACGGTTCGTATCTCAGGTGATTACGCTTACGGTTGGCTACGTACAGAAACTGGTGTTCACCGTTTAGTGCGCAAATCGCCATTTGATTCAGGCGGCCGTCGTCATACGTCTTTTGCGTCTGCGTTCATCTACCCAGAGATTGATGAAAACATTGCTATCGACATTAACCCTGCTGATCTGCGTATCGACGTTTACCGTGCGTCAGGTGCGGGTGGTCAGCACGTCAACACCACTGAATCTGCGGTACGTATTACGCACGTACCAACGAATACTGTGGTGCAGTGTCAAAACGACCGTTCTCAACATAAGAACAAAGATCAGGCAATGAAACAGCTTCGAGCGAAGCTATTTGAGCTTGAATTGCAAAAGCAAAACGCGGAAAAACAAGCTAATGAAGACGCTAAGTCTGACATTGGCTGGGGTAGCCAGATCCGTTCTTACGTATTGGATGATTCACGCATTAAAGACCTCCGTACGGGCGTTGAAAACCGTAACACTCAAGCGGTTCTTGATGGCGATCTGGACAAATTTATTGAAGCTAGCCTGAAATCAGGCCTATAAAGCTTTTCACCGACAAAAACAGGATACATCGAAAATGACTGATGCTGTTCAAAACGAAACTGTACAAGAAGAAAACAAGCTGATTGCTGAGCGCCGCGCTAAACTGGACGAAATCCGAAAGAGCTGCAAAGCAAACGGCCACCCAAACGACTTCCGTCGTGACGCACTAGCGGGCGACCTTCAAAAAGAGTTCGGTGAAAAGACTAAGGAAGAGCTAGAAGAGCTTAACCACGTAGTAGCGATCGCTGGTCGTATTATGGCAAAACGTGGTCCATTCCTAGTAATTCAAGAAACATCTGGCCGTATCCAAGCTTACGCAGACAAAGAAGTTCAAAAAGAACTGAAAGAGAAATACCAAGGTCTTGATATCGGTGACATCATCGGTGTTAAAGGTGCGCTACACAAATCTGGTAAAGGCGACCTATACGTGAATATGGAAGAGTACGAGTTGTTAACAAAAGCACTTCGTCCACTTCCTGAGAAGTTTCACGGTCTAACTGACCAAGAAATGCGTTACCGTCAGCGTTACGTAGACCTAATCGTTAACGAAGATTCTCGTAATGCATTCGTTGTACGTTCTAAAGTTATGTCTGCAATTCGTAACTTCATGATCTCTAAACAGTTCATGGAAGTTGAAACGCCAATGATGCACGTGATCCCTGGTGGTGCAAGTGCTCGCCCATTCATTACGCATCACAACGCGCTAGACATGCCAATGTACCTGCGTATTGCGCCTGAGCTATACCTGAAGCGTCTAGTTGTTGGTGGCTTTGATCGCGTATTCGAAATCAACCGTAACTTCCGTAACGAAGGTCTTTCTCCACGTCACAACCCAGAATTCACAATGATGGAATTCTACATGGCGTACGCGGATTACAAAGATCTAATGGACTTCACTGAAGAACTACTAAGCTCTGTAGCACTAGAAGTTCTAGGTTCAACATCAATGCCTTACGGTGAAGATACTGTTGAGTTTGGCGGTAAGTACGCTCGCATGAGCATGTTTGAAGCAATCAAACACTACAACCCAGACCACGCTCAAATCCAAGCGCTAACGGAAGAAGATCTACAAAACCGCGAACTAATGGTTTCTATCGCGAAATCTGTTCACGTTGAAGTAGAACCTTTCTGGACTTGTGGTCAGCTTCTTGAAGAGATCTTCGGTGAAACTGCAGAACCTAAACTAATGCAGCCTACGTTCATCACTGGCTACCCAGCGGATATTTCTCCACTGGCACGTCGTAGCGATGACAACCCATTCTTCACAGACCGCTTTGAGTTCTTCATCGGTGGCCGTGAAGTAGCAAACGGCTTCTCAGAGCTTAACGATGCAGAAGACCAAGACGCGCGCTTTAAAGCACAGGTTGAAGCAAAAGAATCTGGTGATGACGAAGCGATGTTCTACGATGCAGACTACATCACTGCACTAGAGCACGGTCTACCACCAACAGCAGGTCAAGGTATCGGTATCGACCGCCTAGTTATGCTGCTAACTAACACGCACACTATCCGTGACGTGATCTTGTTCCCTGCAATGCGCCCACAAGCGTAATTCTTTGCTGAACAATGACAAAAAAACCACCTTCGGGTGGTTTTTTTGTATCTTTAATTTCCTAAAATTCAATAGGTTGCATTTTGATTTTGATGGCATATGCAAATAAGTATTCGCCAAATCTCAATCTATTGCATAGTCTTAATATTGAGACAGACTTCGAGCGTCGTAGTCTCGATAATGTTACCCGTTCGCAAAGATGGGTTTGTGGCGCGAAATTTCTATCAACAAAAGAATAAGGGTTAGAGAATGGCTGGGCAGTTTAAGATGGATTCCATCCCGGGATCGCTTGTGGTAGTTGGCGGTACTTATGAGCCTTGGTTATCAGTACTGGAACAAGTTGGCTGGAAGTGTCACCAAGTAGGCGACTTACGCAAAGCTAACACGTTATTGGAAGATATTGGGCCTTGTATCGGTATCGTTGACCTGAGCCATGACGAGTTTAGCTTGAATGGTCTGGCAAACTTAGTGAGTTCTCATAAGCACGTGCGTTGGTTGGCGTTTATTCGTGAGTCTCAGCTCGGCACAGACACCATCTGCCAATTCATCGTTAACTTCTGTATCGACTTTTTTACTGCCCCAATCCCAGATGCCCAACTGTTGAGCACCATCGGCCACCAACTTGGTATGCTCAAGCTAGAGAAAAAAGTTTGGCCAAGCTTTGGCAATAGCCTCGATATGGGGCTGATTGGCGAATCTATCCCGATGAAGCGCTTACGCGATCAAGTTAAGCGAATTGGTCCT
The DNA here is from genome assembly GCF_043106015.1 of Vibrio sp. GLN_1. Lineage (NCBI taxonomy): Bacteria > Pseudomonadati > Pseudomonadota > Gammaproteobacteria > Vibrionales > Vibrionaceae > Vibrio > Vibrio sp. GLN_1. The sequence continues at coordinate 49,682 of NZ_JBICMD010000017.1, read as the reverse complement.
ACGGACGTGAGTATTCTGATCTCTGGCGAGAGCGGTACTGGTAAAGAAGCGGTTGCTCGTGCAATTCATAAAGTATCTTCCCGTTCTCATAAGCCCTTTATGTCGATTAACTGCCGCGCTTTGAATGAGCAACGTTTCCAAGCGGAAGTCTTTGGTATTGCTGCGGATGCTGAAATGGGCCCAAGTCTGTTGGAACAAGCAGATGGCGGTACTGTGTTGTTTAATGACATTCTGACCATTTCGAAGGACCAGCAAATGAACCTGTTAAGGTTCTTACAAGAGGGCACGATTGAAACGCGCGAAGGTGTGAAGAATGTGAATGTGCGTATTCTTGCTGCTAACTCGTCAGACGTAGAAAAAGCTTTGATTGATGGCGACTTCAACGAAGAGTTGTACCATTACATCAATGTACTTCGTATCAACGTACCAAGCTTGAAAGAGCGCGCGAGTGACATTGCACTACTAGCTCGCTTCTATCTGCAAGAGTTCTCTAAAGAGTACAACTCTCAAGCAAAAAGTTTCTCTGAGGACGCTTTGAAAGCTCTGACTCGTTACTTCTGGCCTGGTAATGTTCGCGAGTTGATGAACCAAGTTAAGCGTGCGGTGTTGATGTCTGACAGCGTGATGATTGAAGAACATCATCTCGATTTGCCGCAACGTAATGATTCAAAACGCAGTTTGAAATCAATTCGAGAAAAGAGTGAGCGTGATGCGTTATTGGTTGTGTTGGAGTCGCACTCTGGTCAAGTTTCCAATGCGGCGAAAGAACTTGGTGTGTCGCGTGCAACCATGTATCGACTACTTAACAAGCACAACTTGATTTCCGATCAGGCGATGTAATTCAATGAGTGAATCGAATTGAAAGAGCGACCTTGCTGGTCGCTCTTTTTCGTTGTATACGTTCTGATTTATAAAACTCGAAGTTTTATATATTCCCTAGATGAATATGTTATATGAAAAAACATATGCAACTTATCTTCAGGGTATTGATTTGTTTTTTATCGAAAGCATAGAAATTGTTTGATATATACTCATCAACGCTTACAATTTAGCCATAACTCGTTGAGTTATATCACTTCACACACGGATTATTTTTTTAGCTAGGAGGCGCAAGATGAAACATTACGTTGTTAACACCACTGCTTGCGCTGATCGTATGTCTAAATCTCCGATAGCTTTTAAATCGGATATTAACGATACCACTGGCTCACAAGATAAAAATTAATCCGTAACCTAATTTATGTTTACTAGGCTGCGGAAAAGTAGCGGCTTAGTCTCAACAGATCTCTCTGTGTCTCTGCGTACTATTTTTCCCAGTCGATAATTTATCGTTTAATTGGAGAAAAATTATGCGTCACTCAATTTACTTAACATTGGCTACTTTGCTTATTAAAGCGGATTTAAAACGTGAAGAGAGAGAATGGCAACGTACCGTGCGCCGCAGTTCTCATGATGTTCCATGGACCAATGTTCATTTATTAAGGGATATTGGTTTAGATCGTGAAGGGCGAGTTACGCAAACCAGCGTGCCTGAAGCGGTTAAAGTTGAACGTCGAGTTCGTCATCTTCGTCGAGTGCTAACTGCGCGAATACCGACGTAATCTATAGCGTGTTGAGCTTCCAACATGACGCTTTAGTTAACCCTAAAAGCTCAACACGCTGTAAACGCATATCGAAATAGATTTGTTCTAAGTGCTATTAACAGGCTGACCTATTTGGTCAGCCTGTTTGCTTTTATGGACATGGGTTAGAGTAGGTAGTACCGATCGCTTGAATGTCTGTTAACAGCTCATCACTAAGCTTGATATCGATGCTGTCAATGTTGGCTTTAAGTTGATCAAGGTTGGTCGCACCGATGATGTTGGAAGCGACAAATGGACGTTGATTGACGAACGCCAATGCCATTTGCGCAGGATCTAGGCCATGCTCACGCGCCAAGTTCACGTATGCTTCTGTCGCTTTGACGCCTTGAGGCGTGAAGTAACGAGCGAAACGCTCCCACTTAGTACAGCGTGCACCTTCTGGTTTTGCGCCATGTAAGTATTTACCACTCAAACAACCAAACGCCAGAGGTGAATACGCTAACAGTTGGACACCTTCATAATGGCTGATTTCAGACAAACCCACTTCGAAGCTGCGGTTGAGTAGATTGTATGGATTTTGAATTGAAACGATACGCGGTAAATCATGCTTCTCCGCTAAACGAAGCAAAGACATCACCCCCCAAGGTGTTTCGTTAGATACGCCGATGTAACGCACTTTACCCATCTTAACCAGTTCAGTTAATGCTTCTAGGGTTTCAATTAACGTCACTTCTTCTTGCTTGTCTGGGTAAGGGTAGTTGAGTTGGCCAAAGCAGTTAGTTTGACGCTGTGGCCAGTGAAGTTGGTACAAATCTACGTAATCGGTTTGGAGTCGTTGAAGGCTAGAGTCGATGGCATCATGGATATTGCGACGATTTAAACTCATGTTTTCACGGATGTGAGGCACATTGCGCGGCCCTGCCACTTTTGTCGCTAGAACGACTTTTTCTCGCTTGCCGGATTTTGTCAGCCAGTTGCCGATGTATTGTTCTGTTAGGCCTTGTGTTTCTGCTTTTGGCGGAACAGGGTACATCTCTGCGGTATCAATGAAGTTCACCCCATGATCGACAGCAAAGTCGAGCTGCTCAAAAGCTTCCTGTTCGGTATTTTGCTCACCAAAAGTCATAGTGCCGAGGCAGATTTTACTGATCTCGAGTGATGAGTGCGGTAGTTTGGTGTATTGCATTTCACTTCCTTGAAAAATAGCCAACTGAATAGGTTATCCATCAATATATGGGATTTTTGGTCGCTATCGCAAATCATTTACGTATAAGCGCAAGTGTGGCTCGAAAGGTATTCATCCCCCAACTACACTAAAAAGATCTTGTGAAGGAGGTGCACTATGCAGAAGCATCAACTGGACATGTGGCTACATGGTCAACATAAAGACACCTATACGTTACCCAAAGTATTTGTCATTGGGTGTTCCGATGTCTCTGACTATTTGCTAGCTGTGGAATATAAGCACCAGCTAGAGCCGATTAAAGATGGAGAGGAACCGCTTCATTTTGGTTCCTTAGATTTGGTGAAAGAAGAGCTGCTCAGGTTAGGTATCGACAAAGCTTATTTGCGGTTACACAACGCTTACGATGAGTGCGGTAGTGAGGGTACCGCCTCTTACTGCGATATCGAATTATCGTTGGTTACCCATTAGAGTGAACAGATGAGTTACTCAGATTGCACATTGATATAGTGCTTCAGTAAGATCTGTTCGGTGAATTGTGTTCGCAGGTAAAAGCCTCGTGGTAGCGTCTTCATTGGTTTCCCGTTGGAGCTATAGGCTTCAGTTAGTGCTTTGGCATTAGCGGCCTTTGGGCGTAAGTGAAGCGCTTCGCCATGTCTGGCTGAAATTTGATCAAATTTGCCAAAGACGATCATTTCCATCAGTTCTTCCCAGTCATTTCGTAAGATCTGCTCCTCTTCTTTATCTGGCGACCAAATAAGAGGTGTCCCTACACGACGCTCGGCAAGGGGGATTTCTCGTTCACCTTCTACCGGAACCCACAATACACGCGAGAGCTTATTGCGCACATGGCTGGTTTCCCATGTCAGTCCTTGAACACCAGTTAAGGGTGCAACGCATACAAATGTAGTTTCTAACGGTCGTCCGTTGTAGCCAATTGGAATGCTCTTTAACTCGATACCAAGTTTGGAAAAGTCTTGTTGAGGTTTGCTACCCGCAGGAGCGCCCAAATGCCATTCCAGCAATTGTCCCACCCAGCCTTTATCGCGTTTGAGGTTTTCTGGAACGGTCATCCCTGCTTCGTCCGCTAATTCCGCAAAACTGAGTCCGGCAATATCGTGAGCGCGTTCCATTAACTCCGCTTCTGATTGTGGTTCTGGTTTCATAATAACTGCATGACAATGGAAAAATCCTAGTCTAACAAATTTCAACAAAATCTACTGTCCAAGATTTCATCGAGATGGATTAAGAATGATCAATTCATAACTTATCCACAGATATAGGTGCATATAAGTGGATCCACTGATGGGCTGGATGAATAAACAGGGGTTTTGAAACGTTTTTAGGCTTGATTTTATGTAGATGTCATGAAGTTAGAGAATGAATGTGTGGATAAATAACCGATCGGTTGATCTTTAACCGATCTGAGTTTGGTGAAAAGATCATCAGAATTGACAAGATCGTTTTATCACCAGGTTTGTTTTTAAGTTTATATTTATCATTGAGTTATGATTGGTCGTTATTTTTATTGATGAGTAAGAGAATAATGCTTTTGATTGAAAATCGGAGTTGATATGGAATTCTTCACAAAGTTATTCACAGAAAAGGTGAATAAATGTGGGCAATGTCTCACTCTTGTGTTGATAAACTTTAATTTGATTAAAAGATATCCAATGACGGTGAAAAGGTAATAAATCTTGCTCATATCACATCAGTAAGTTTGCTAGTAATGGGGATATGTGGAAAAATCACGGTAATAAAAAATTATTCATAGAGGTTAGCCAGTGATAGATGGCGATGGTTACCGACTGAATGTTGGTATTGTGATATGTAATAACCATGGTCAGGTCTTCTGGGCTAAACGATACGGGCAACACTCATGGCAATTTCCACAAGGTGGGATTGACGAAGGTGAAACACCTGAACAGGCGATGTTCAGGGAGTTGTATGAAGAAGTCGGATTAACGAAAAAAGACGTTAAGATCATTGCAACAAGTCGTCATTGGTTAAGATATAAACTACCAAAGCGATTGGTGCGTTGGGACTCCAAGCCTGTTTGTATCGGCCAAAAACAGAAATGGTTTCTGCTGCGATTGGAATGCGATGAATCGCGCATCAATATGCAGCGCGGGAAATCCCCTGAATTTGATGGTTGGCGCTGGGTGAGCTATTGGTATCCAGTTAGGCAAGTTGTTTCTTTCAAGCGTGATGTTTATCGTCGAGCGATGAAAGAGTTTGCATCTTTAGCCATGCCTTTTCGAGAGAGAAAAGCGAAAGGGAAAAGAAAAAAGCAACAACGTAGAGGATAGTCATGCTCAGCCAGCTAAGGGAAATAGTTGAGAAAGTCTCCAGAGTCGATGATGTGCATCTGGCACTAGATATATTGGTAAAAGAGACTTGTGCCGCCCTTCGCACTGAGTGTTGTACTATCTATCTCGCCAATGAAGAAATGCAGCGCCTTGAGTTGATGGCAACTCAAGGCCTTATTTTTGAAGGCGATAGCATCCACATTAATTTCAATGAAGGTTTAGTTGGTCTCGTTAAACGCAGCGCAGAACCTCTTAACCTCGCAGAAGCTTCAAAACACCCTGAATTTAAATTTTTCCCGCAGCTTGGTGAACAGGTTTATCACTCTTTCCTCGCCACTCCAATCATCCATCGCAAACAAGTATTAGGTGTATTAGTCATTCAGCAAAAGACGCCACGATTGTTTAGTGAGATGGAAGAATCTTTCTTAGTGACCTTATCTGCGCAGTTAGCCGTTATCATCGCTCACGCGCAAAGTTTAGGTCATTGGCAATTAGCCTCAAAACCGACGGTTCTTAAAGGCTTGCCTGCATCAACGGGTGTCGCCATCGGAGAGTTTTGGTTTGACAACACGCAGCCGAGTTTGTCGGACGTATTCCCGTCTTCCACGCTGGATAAAGAGCGAGAGCAAGAGCTGCTGCTGGTAGCGATTGAGCGTGCGCTGAATGATTTCCGCCGGATGCGGAAAAAGTTCGACAGCGAAATCAATAAAGATGCGTTAGCGATATTCGATTTGTTTACCCACTTGCTCAATGATCCAATGTTGCGCGGCGATCTTAAGAAACAGATTGAAAAAGGCGATCGAGCGGATTGGGCGCTGCGTCAGGTAGTCGAAACTTATTCAAACCGCTTTGCTCGTATGTCAGATGTCTATTTGCGTGAACGAGCACAAGATATCCGAGAGTTGGGGCAAAGGTTGCTGTATTTTCTGCACAACAGTGAGCAAGAGAATGCGGCCATCGATCGTCCTATCATCTTAGTGGCCAATGAGCTTACTGCGACTTTGTTAGCATCGGTGCCGAAAGAACATTTATTAGCGGTCGTTTCGCTTGAAGGGGGCGCAAACTCACACGCTGCAATTCTTTCGCGCGCATTGGGTGTGCCGGCCATTATGGGCGCTAACATCAATACGGATGTGGTTAACGGCAAATTAGGCATCGTTGATGGTTATACGGGCGAGATTTTTCTTGAGCCCAACCGCCAGCTGTTACGTGAGTATCGCAGTTTAGTTAGTGAAGAGTCAGAGCTCTTCGCGATGGTCAATAAAGACCTCGCGTTACCTGCCGTAACGTTAGATAACCAGTACATTGAAGTGATGCTGAATGCGGGTCTCAGTGCCGATAGCAACATTGCCATTAATACGGGCGTCGATGGTGTCGGTTTATATCGAACTGAAATTGCATTTTTACTTCAACATCACTTTCCATCGGAAGATGAGCAGTATCATCAATATCGAGCAATATTAAACAGCTACTCGAACCAACGCGTGGTGATGCGTACTCTAGACATCGGTGGTGATAAACCATTGCCATACCTGCCAATCGAAGAGGACAATCCGTTTTTAGGTTGGCGCGGGATTCGCTTTACGTTAGATCATCCTGATATCTTTTTGATTCAATTGCGTGCGATGCTAAGAGCCAGTGCTGAAAGTGGTAATTTAAGTATCTTGTTACCCATGGTATCTGGTATTAAAGAGCTGGATGATGCGATGACGCTGATCAACCAAGCCTACAGCGAAGTTGTCTTGCTTGATGAGCGTATTCAGGCTCCAAAGGTCGGGGTGATGATCGAAGTACCATCGATGGTATATCTGCTTCCTGCCATCGCGCATCGAGTGGATTTTGTCTCTGTTGGTACTAACGACTTAACTCAGTATTTACTGGCGGTGGATCGGAACAATTCCCGCGTCGCTGATGTCTATGAATCCATGCATCCGGCAGTGCTGTTAGCACTCAAACAGATTCATGACGTGTGCGATAAATATCATGTGCCAGTGTGCATCTGCGGTGAATTAGCCGGTGATCCATTTGGTGCGCTCTTATTACTTGGGTTGGGATACACCAGCTTAAGTATGAACACATCTAACGTGGCTAAGGTGAAGTATTTGATTCGTCATAGCCAACAACAGGAACTAGAAAAACTAGCGGAACAGGCGATGACAAAATCGTACGGAGAGGAGATTCATCAAATGATGCATGATTTCTTTATCCAACAAGGTTTTGCAGGCTTCGTTCGTGCAGGGAAAAAGTAGGTAATCGTGACCGTCTCTTTATTTTTGTTATTGCTGGCGCTGGGCGCTTTTGTTGGTGTGATGGCGGGGCTACTCGGCATTGGGGGCGGATTAATCGTCGTACCTGCGTTGTTATTTTTGCTGCCTTGGGCGGGCATTTCTCCAGAAATGAGCATGCACATGGCGCTTGCGACATCTCTGGCAAGTATCATCGTCACATCAGGTTCTTCTGCTCTCAACCATCTTAAACTTGGCAACGTAGATATGTTTGTTGTGAAGTGGCTAATGCCCGGAGTGGTGATTGGCGGCTTTGTTGGTGCCAACATTGCCGAATGGATCCCAACTCATTACTTGCCGAAAGTATTTGGTGTCATTGTTCTGTGTCTAGCTGTGCAGATGTTCCGATCTATTAAAGTAAAAAGTGAGAAGCCAATGCCGAGTAGTCCGGTCACTATGATGTACGGAACGGGAATTGGTGTGGTTTCGAGCTTAGCTGGTATCGGTGGTGGTTCTTTATCGGTGCCTTTTCTCAACAAGCATGGCGTAGAAATGCGCAAAGCGGTCGGCTCATCGTCAGTTTGTGGCTGCATTATCGCCATCTCTGGCATGATCGGCTTTATTTTGCACGGCTATAAGGTTGAAGGCTTACCTGCGTACAGTATTGGTTATGTTTACCTTCCTGCGTTACTTGCGATTGCGATGACTTCGATGTTGACCACGAAAGTGGGGGCGAAGCTCGCGACCAATCTTCCTACTGCGGTATTAAAGAAAATATTCGCAATATTCTTAATGTTTGTTGCAGCAACAATGCTGCTGTAAGTTTATTCCCAAGTTATTCACGCTGAACCGAGCATTTGAGGTGACTTGGGTATATTGGTTTTATTTGTAAATAAGAAGAGAATGATTTATGTCTCAGGGATACCTTCAATTTCCCAATATTGATCCGGTTTTAGTCTCTATTGGTCCTGTTTCAATTCGTTGGTACGGTTTGATGTACCTCGTCGGTTTCATGTTTGCATTGTGGTTGGCGAACCGTCGTGCTGACAAACCAGGCAGCGGCTGGACTCGAGAGCAAGTCTCTGATCTACTTTTCGCGGGCTTCTTAGGGGTCGTCATCGGTGGTCGCGTCGGTTACGTTATCTTCTATAACTTTGAACTGTTTTTAGATGATCCTTTGTATCTCTTCAAAGTTTGGACTGGCGGTATGTCGTTCCACGGTGGTTTGTTGGGTGTGATTACGGCAATGTTCTGGTATGCACACAAGAACGGTCGTACCTTCTTCGGCGTTGCTGACTTTGTTGCGCCTCTTGTGCCATTTGGCTTGGGTATGGGCCGTATGGGTAACTTCATGAACAGCGAGCTTTGGGGGCGTGTAACAGACGTTCCTTGGGCTATCGTTTTCCCAAATGGCGGGCCTTTACCACGTCACCCATCGCAACTGTATGAAATGCTGTTAGAAGGCGTAGTGCTGTTTTTCATCTTGAACTGGTTCATCAAAAAGCCTCGCCCATTGGGTTCGGTATCAGGGCTATTTTTAGCTGGATATGGTACATTCCGCTTCTTAGTCGAGTTCGTTCGCGAACCGGATGCTCAGCTTGGTCTATTTGGTGGTTATATTTCGATGGGACAAATTCTATCAACGCCAATGATCGTGTTGGGTATTCTGATGATGGTTTGGGCTTACAAACGTGGTCTTTACCAAGACAAAGATCAAGTTAAAACGAAGTAAGGTATTGGTGTGAAACAGTATTTAGATTTGTGTCAACGCATCGTTGAACAAGGTGTTTGGGTTGAAAATGAACGTACAGGTAAGCGTTGCCTGACGGTAATCAACGCGGATTTAACCTACGATGTTGCGAACAATCAATTCCCATTGGTAACGACGCGTAAAAGTTTTTGGAAAGCAGCAGTGGCTGAGCTACTTGGCTACATTCGTGGTTATGATAATGCTGAAGATTTCCGTAAATTAGGCACCAAAACGTGGGATGCGAACGCCAACCTAAACGACGCTTGGTTGAATAACCCATACCGTAAGGGTGAAGACGATATGGGCCGTGTATACGGCGTTCAAGGTCGTGCATGGGCAAAGCCTGATGGTGGTCATATCGACCAGCTACGCAAGATTGTGGATGATTTGACTCGCGGTGTTGATGACCGTGGTGAAATCTTGAACTTCTACAACCCTGGTGAGTTCCATATGGGGTGCTTGCGACCTTGTATGTACAGTCATCATTTCTCGCTACTGGATGACACTTTGTATCTCAACAGTACACAGCGTTCGTGCGATGTGCCGCTTGGATTGAACTTCAACATGGTTCAAGTTTATGTGTTCTTAGCGATCATGGCGCAAATTACGGGTAAGAAGCCAGGTCAGGCCTTCCATAAAATCGTTAACGCGCACATTTATGAAGATCAGCTTGAGTTGATGCGTGATGTTCAGTTGAAGCGTGAACCGTTACAAGCACCAACATTCCATATCAATCCGGAGATTAAATCTCTAGAAGATTTGGAAACTTGGGTGACACTGGATGACTTTTGGGTAGAAGGGTACGAACACCACGATCCAATTCGTTATCCATTCTCAGTGTAATCACGCTGGTTCTTGATACTACAAAAAGCTCCGAATGGAGCTTTTTTGCTTTTGCGATGTGTTTGAGTTTCGTTACTTCAATGCGCTGACGATATAGCGATGAATCGGGTTAGTTTGCTTCGGAGTCGATAGTGCAGGGCTAATGAACTTCGGTTGTGTGAAAATCCCTTTATTAACGAGAGAACGGATCAGATCGAAATACTTCAATTCCGTTTTACCACATAGCAGCAGTGAAAAATCATCCCCTAGCTTATCGTACGCGTTGAGCACTTCTCTAAATCCTCTCAGGTACAAATAATCTTTAGTTAAGCCACCACCGCGGTATACGCGCGAAGTAATGGTAAAGGCTTGAACGTCAGACGCTTTGTACTGCTCCTTCAGCAACATAAAGGTGTGGCGGAAATCGCGTTCTTTAATCATAGATTCTACAGCAAGCACGCGAAGAGCTAAGGTTCTTAAACGTTTGATACTGAAGTGTCCAGAGAGGTACTCACACAAAATTGCCAACCCTTCCTGCGTATTGGTATTGGCAGGGCAACCTAAACTAAGCACTTTAAGTGGTTGTTGACGGCCATTAAGCGTAGTTAGCAAATGCACGCCCATCTCGTGGTGTGCGAGCGCTTCAAGTTCGTCAGTTGTGATGTGCGCAGCGCTGTTAATCTTCACTCGTGAGCCTGAAACCAAAGCGTTAGCTAGCATGCCATCTAAGATTTGAATTTCACATTCATACCCATTTTTATCGGCGAAGCTTTGCATGAAATGAGCAATGGAGCGGCTATCATGCTCTGGTTTGCTTTCTTCTTCTGTCGGCAGATGCAAAATGAAATGTGCGTTAGCAATGTCTTTCGCACTTGGTTCACCGTAATAGCGCAGAGAGTTGTATAGGAACTCTTGCGTACCTATGGTGTTGACTTGATCAAGTTTGTCGGCGTAAGACTGAATGACATCCTCATAAAGCTTTTGTAACTGAGCATCTTCGATGTGTTCCAAAGGCAATTCGTACAAACGGCGTTTTGACTGATGAGTGTCAAGAGGCGCTTTCTGGTACTGAAAGTTAGGTTCTTGCGAGTACTTATTACTGATGAACCTTTCTCGCTCTTGGGCGTAATTAAGCGGGTTTACGCTGCTAAGAATATCAATATCAGTGACTAACTGAGTGAGGTTTTCATCTATTGCTAATAGCTGGCTAGAAATTGGTTCATTAAACTGAGCCATGTCGTTCAACTCCATGTGAAGGTAAGACCTTTTTCAACAACGCGCAGAGTACCTGTCAGTCATCGAAGACAACTATGGGAGGCAAGAGCCGTTATCCATTGTGTATATGACCGTCTCTGTACTTTTGACTAACGGTGATTGTATTGAAAGAGGTGGAGCCAAATTATCATTGAGTGTTTGGTTTGAACAACAAATATTTCTCAGTCTCAATCGGAGTTACATCAGCTCTCATTTTTGCATCATGGTTACAGATACAAAAAAGGCCCCACAACGTGGAGCCTTAAACAATAAGCGATGGTTGGTATTATCAGGTTGTCAGAGCAAGGATTGCGCCTGGCAGAATGATGAATACAGACATCAGGTAGCCACCCACAACGGCTTTGTTTTTGATAGCAAGCTCTGAAATCATTTCAGCGCCTTTTACTGGGATTTCACGTAAGAACGGAATACCAAAGATAAACAGTGTCGCCAAAATATTAAAGGTTAAGTGTACTAGCGCAATCTGAAGAGCAAACACAGCAAACTCACCAGATACTGCGGTAGCTGCAAGTAGCGCAGTGATACATGTACCGATGTTCGCACCTAGAGTGAATGGGTAAATGTCACGAACTTTAAGAACACCAGTACCTACAAGTGGAACCATCAAGCTTGTTGTTGTTGATGAAGATTGTACCAACACCGTCACGATCGAGCCTGATACGATACCGTGGATAGGACCACGACCAATTGCATTCTTCAGAATATCGCGAGCACGGCCAACCATTAGGCTCTTCATTAGCTTACCCATTACTGTGATAGCAACGAAGATTGTAGCGATACCTAAAGCAATTAGAGCCACGCCCCCCATGGTGTCACCAAATGTTGATAGCGGTTCTTTGATAGCAGAAACAACAGGCTTAGTGATTGGCTTGATGAAGTCAAAACCCTTCATGCTCATGTCGCCAGTGTTCAATAGTGGCGAAACCAACCAGTGAGAAATTTTCTCTAGAATGCCGAACATCATTTCCAAAGGAAGGAAGATCAGAACAGCAAGAAGGTTAAAGAAGTCGTGGATCGTCGCACTAGCAAATGCGCGCTTGAATTCTTCCTTACAACGTACGTGACCTAGTGAAACCAAAGTATTGGTCACTGTGGTACCAATATTGGCACCCATTACCATTGGAATCGCTGTCTCTACAGGTAGACCACCTGCAACTAAGCCCACAATAATAGAAGTTACAGTACTTGAGGATTGGATTAGGGCTGTTGCTACTAGGCCGATCATAAGACCAGCGATAGGGTGAGATGCAAACTCAAACAATACTTTTGCTTGGTCGCCAGTTGCCCATTTGAAACCGCTACCAACCATAGATACTGCTAGAAGAAGCAGATACAGCATGAATGCCAAGTTAGCCCAGCGTAACCAACGAGTCGTGCTCGAGATAGGCGCTGCTGTTGAAGTAGCTTGGTTCATCATAATTTTCTCCGTTGACCTTTAAGTTCGTTTTTCGGTCTTAAGTTGAAACTTCGGGCGATGTTAGAGAACAAATATTTCAGTAATATTACAGATTGATTTCTGTGAGCACTTTTTATTGTGCTTTTTAATAGTTCAAAAAAAGTAGCGGATTGTCCTGTTTTAATTTATTGAAAAATATAGGCTTTATTGGTTTTATAAACTGAGGTTTTTTTGAAGAGAATTCGATAAAAAGTGCGTTTTACTTCAAGTTTTATGACAATACTGAGATTGTATTTTCGGTAAAACTTAATTTTAGTTGGTTAAAGTGATGGTTTTGCCGAGTATCTTGTCTGTCTCTGTCACATTTGGTATAAAAAGCATCACCTTCTTTTCTGGAATTGGCCGATGTCACATCTAAATTACAACCATCTTTATTACTTCTGGATGGTGTGCAAGCAAGGCTCTGTTACCAAGGCCGCGGATGCGCTTTTTCTCACTCCTCAAACGGTGACCGGGCAAATCAAAGCGCTTGAAGAGCGGATGAAAGGTAAGCTAACCAAGCGAAACGGCCGTACTGTCGAACCAACAGAACTCGGACAATTGGTCTTCAAATATGCGGATCGTATGTTTGGTTTAAGCTATGAGATGCTTGATATTGTGAACTACAGTCAGCACTCCAATATTTTGTTTGAAGTTGGTGTAGCTGATGCGCTGTCAAAACGGCTAGTTAGTAAAGTGCTGATGACAACCGTGCCTGAAGACAACAGTATCCATTTACGTTGTTACGAGTCGACGCACGAACTGTTATTAGAACGGCTATCGCAGCACAAGTTGGATATGATTCTTTCTGATTGCCCGGTGGACTCGACGCAAAGCCCAGGCCTTTATAGTAAGAAGCTTGGCGAGAGTAGCATGAGTTTCTTTGCATCTTCTGACATTCCAGACGTCAAGTTCCCTGAAATTTTGGAAAAGAAAAAGCTGTTGATCCCAGCAAGTCGAACGGCGATGGGGCGAAAAGTCATTCAATGGTTTGATCGCCAAGGATTACAACCTGATGTCTTGGGAGAGTTTGATGACGTCGCGTTGATGAAAGCCTTTGCGAGATACCGTGATGATGTAATCTTTTTGGCGCCGACGGTTTACATGTCAGAAATCGAAGATGACCGCAGCTTACAGTTGATCGGTCATGTTGAGGATTTGAAAGAAGAGTATTACGTTATTTTCGCCGAGCGAATGATTCAGCATCCTGCGGTAAAAAACGTATGTGATGCTGATTTCAGTCAAATGTTTGAGTAAACCCGTATCGTTGCTCAAATAAATAGATTACTATCGATAAAAATATAAATCTAAATGATACCTAAGTAATTCAAGATACTTGGTTTAGTGAGCAAAATTATTTCTCGTCGATAAAGCCCCAGTGAACACTGCTGGTGGGTAAAATTGATGTATCGCTTTAAAGCCAAATTTAGAGGTTCTAATAAAGAAGACTCTGGAGAAGAATCTTGATGTCCTTAGAGATATTAAATCAGTGCAACACAACAAGCTGGCCAGGGTTGGAATAAGTAAGTTGTAGCTAGAGGTCCAACACATGAATCTACAAGAAATGGAGAAAAACTCCGCAAAAGCCGTCGTGTTGCTCAAAGCGATGGCAAACGAAAGACGCCTACAAATTCTTTGTATGCTGCATAACCAAGAGTTGTCCGTTGGGGAGCTGTGTACCAAACTGGAATTAAGCCAGTCGGCGTTATCGCAACATTTAGCTTGGCTTCGTCGTGACGAATTAGTCGCGACGAGAAAAGAAGCGCAAACGGTGTATTACACGTTAAAAAGTGATGAGGTGAAGACATTGATTCAAACCCTTCACGGTCTTTATTGCGCAAACTGATCGCACAGACTGAAATGCGTTAGTGTTATCTGTGTTGTTTAGGCAACGGTAGGTAACTGGCAGATTTGAGTCGTTCTAAATAACAAAAGCTGGCGGTGCCAGCTTTTTTCTTATCTTGGATTCGTGATTTGACGAATTTTAGATATAAAAAAACCGACATAAAGCCGGTTTTTTCTTCACTGTAAAATCAAGTGTCTATTAAAGAGCTTTGATTTGTGCAGCGAAACGAGACTTATGGCGAGCTGCTTTATTCTTGTGAATAAGGCCTTTAGTTGCCATGCGGTCTAGGATAGGTGTAACTACAGCGAATGCAGCAGTTGCAGCTTCTTTGTCGCCTGCTTCGATAGCAGCAACAGTTTTCTTCATGTAAGTACGCATCATTGAGCGACGGCTAGCATTGTGCTGACGACGTTTCTCAGCTTGGATAGCGCGCTTCTTAGCAGATTTACTATTTGCCAAGGGTCTAACTCCCAAAAACTTAGTTCTGTGACAATTTAAGGGCGAGGAATATCCCTCATTTGCGCCTAAATGTCAAATGATTTGTGCAAAAACCCATCTAAACCAAAACAAATTTTGGTATGAAAGGTTATCGCGGTTAAGATGGCGGGGATTCTAACAGCATTTTTATACCAATGCTAATAATTATCCGCTTAGAACTAACAATAAACGGATATATTTTTGACGTCTATTTAGAGCCTCCACGAGCTTAACAGTATAGGGTTGGCTGTCTTATAGTGATATTCCGAGGTTACAGTGAGTAAACGACTACTCAAGTCAGGCATGATCGTCAGTGCTATGACATTAATTTCCCGCGTTCTGGGTTTAGTTCGCGATGTTGTAGTGGCAAATTTAATGGGGGCAGGAGCAAGCGCTGACGTCTTTTTCTTCGCCAACAAAATTCCGAATTTCTTACGACGTTTGTTTGCTGAAGGGGCTTTTTCTCAAGCGTTTGTCCCTGTTTTAACGGAGAATCACGCTCAAGGTGATATGGACAAAACACGCGAGTTGATTGCTCGTGCTGCCGGTACGTTAGGGGTTATTGTCTCTATTGTTACCGTACTGGGCGTGCTGGGCTCTGGTGTGGTAACCGCGCTGTTTGGTTTTGGCTGGTTTTTAGATTGGATGCATGGTGGGCCGGCAGCAGAGAAATTTGAGCTAGCCAGTCTGATGCTCAAAATTACCTTCCCTTATTTATGGTTCATCACCTTTGTTGCGCTTTCCGGAGCTATTCTTAACACACTCGGCAAGTTTGCCGTCTCCTCATTCACTCCGGTCTTTTTGAATGTCATGATCATTCTGGCGGCTTGGTTTATCTCGCCACAGATGTCTCAACCGGAAATCGGTCTGGCTATCGGTGTGTTTTTAGGTGGTTTGGTTCAGTTCTTATTCCAAATACCTTTCCTTATTAAAGCGGGCGTGATGGTTAAGCCTAAGTGGGGGTGGCGCGATCCTGGGGTGGTAAAAATCCGCACGTTGATGATTCCCGCTTTGTTTGGCGTCTCTGTCAGTCAAATCAACCTGCTATTTGATACTTTTATTGCCAGCTTTCTACAAACTGGCTCAATCAGCTGGTTGTATTATTCCGATCGTTTGTTGGAGTTCCCGCTGGGACTGTTTGGTATTGCGATTGCGACGGTGATTTTGCCTGCGCTGTCTCGTAAACATGTGGACTCGCAGAGCGAAGGTTTTGCACATACCATGGATTGGGGCGTTCGCATGGTAACGCTGCTCGGGATTCCGGCGATGTTGGGTTTGATGGCGTTGGCGAAGCCGATGTTGATGGTGCTATTTATGCGCGGTGAGTTCTCTCCACAAGATGTGCACCAAGCGTCTCTGTCGTTGCTCGCTTACGCATCTGGCCTATTGAATTTCATGTTAATTAAAGTGTTAGCGCCAGGCTATTACTCACGTCAAGACACAAAAACGCCAGTGAAATACGGCATCATCGCGATGGTGACTAACATGGTGTTCAACGCAATTTTTGCCTATTTCTACGGTTACGTCGGCTTGGCTATTGCTACGGCATTGTCAGCGTTCGTCAACATGGCGCTGTTGTACCGAGGTCTGCACATTGCAGGTGTCTATCAAATCACTAAGCGTACCGTCTTCTTTATTGTACGTTTGGTTGTTGCTGGCGCTGCGATGGTCGCTGCGATCTTATGGCAATTGGAAGACATGTCGGTTTGGCTAGAGTGGAGCTTTGCTCACCGTAGCGGCATGTTAGGAATGTTAATTGGTCTAGGCGCCGCAGTTTACCTAGCGGTTCTATTTTTGACAGGCGTACGTTTAAAAGACCTAAAAGCTGGGACAGATTGAGGTTGATTAGTATATAATCCGTCAGTTTCACACAGTGCAAAGTAAAAACAGAGGCAGAACGCAGTATCCAATGGAACTGATTAGAGGCATTCATAATATCGCACCACACCATTATGGTTGTGTGTTGACGATCGGCAATTTCGATGGCGTACACAAAGGCCATCAACAAGTATTGCAGCAAGTGTCTGAGCAAGCGGAGAAACTTTCGTTACCGTCGGTTGTGATGACCTTTGAACCTCAGCCAATGGAGCTGTTTGCCAAAGACAAAGCGCCCGCAAGGTTGACGCGACTGCGCGACAAGTTCGTTCAATTAAGCAAGCTCGACATCGACCGTTTGCTTTGCGTCAACTTTAATCGCCATTTTGCCAGCCTGACAGCGGAAGAGTTTATCCGCGACTTGTTGGTCGAGCGTTTGGGTGTTAAGTTTCTTGTCGTTGGTGATGATTTCTGCTTTGGCAAAGGCCGTTTAGGTAACTTTGCTATGTTGCAGGAAGCAGGGGAAAAATACGGCTTTGAAGTCGTCAGTACCCAAAGCTTTTGTTTACAACAGTTACGAGTGAGTAGCACCGCGATTCGCGAAGCCTTAGCTCGTGACGATTTGCATGCCGCACAAGAGATGCTGGGAAGAGATTACAGCATCAGCGGTCGCGTTTCACACGGAAGAAAGTTAGGAAGAACCATTGGATTCCCGACGGCCAATATTCCACTGAAACGTTGTGTTTCTCCGGTTTCCGGAGTCTATGTTGTTCAAGCGCTAGGCTTGGGTGATAAGCCAGTCGGTGGCGTGGCTAATATTGGCCAACGACCTACAGTAAATGGCGTTCGCCAACAGTTAGAAGTACACTTATTTGACTTTCATGCCAATTTATATGGCAAGCAACTAGAAGTGGAACTTTTGCACAAACTTCGAGATGAGCAAAAGTTTGAGTCGTTTGAAGCACTTAAACAACAAATCGAATTGGATGCTGAAGCAGCAAGGGTGTGGCTGCGTCAGCTTAAGAGTTGAACGGTTTATTCCACCGTTCGACATAATGTCTAATTTTCGCCCAATATAACGGAATTAAGAATCGATGAGTGAGTATAAAGATACCCTGAACTTACCTGAAACAGGGTTTCCAATGCGCGGCAACCTGGCTAATCGTGAGCCAGAAATGCTTGAGCGTTGGTACAAAGAAGATCTTTACGGTGAAATCCGTAAAGCTAAAAAAGGCAAAAAGTCATTCGTATTGCACGATGGCCCTCCTTACGCAAATGGTGACATTCACATTGGTCACGCACTAAACAAGATTCTTAAAGACATTATTATTAAATCCAAAACACTTTCAGGTTTTGACGCACCTTACATCCCAGGCTGGGACTGCCACGGTTTGCCAATCGAATTGATGGTAGAAAAGAAAGTAGGCAAACCAGGCCAAAAAGTAACGGCAGCGGAATTCCGCGAAAAATGTCGCGAATACGCAGCAGGTCAGGTTGAAGGTCAGAAAGAGAGCTTCAAGCGTCTTGGCATCATGGGTGAGTGGGATAAGCCATACCGCACTATGGATTTCGCAACTGAAGCGAACATTATTCGTGCGCTTGGTAAAATCGCAAGTAATGGCCACCTATTAAAAGGTTTCAAACCTGTTCACTGGTGTACGGATTGTGGTTCTGCACTTGCAGAAGCAGAAGTAGAATACAAAGATAAAGTATCGCCATCTATCGACGTACGTTTTAAAACAGCGGACGAAGCTGCGCTGCTATCTAAATTTGAATTGACTGAAGGCCACGAAGGTAAGGGTGACGTTTCAATCGTTATCTGGACAACCACTCCTTGGACTCTGCCGGCAAACCGCGCAGTATGTCTACGTGATGATCTTGAGTACGTGCTAATCCAAGTTGAGGGTGACAACCCTGAGCGTATTATCGTTGCTGCTGAATTAGCAAAAGATGTGATGGATCGCGCGGGTATCGAGCACTTCCATAACCTTGGTTTTGCGAAAGGTGCGGATTTAGAGCTTTCTCAGTTCCAACACCCATTCTACGATTTCACAGTTCCGGCGATCCTTGGTGATCACGTGACGACTGACTCAGGTACTGGTGTGGTTCACACGGCACCTGGCCATGGTCAGGAAGACTTTGCGGTTGGTCAAAAGTACAACCTAGAAGTTGCAAACCCAGTGGGTTCAAACGGTGTTTACCTACCAGACACTGAGCTTTTTGCTGGCCAGCACGTATTCAAAGCGAATGACGCTGTAGTAGAAACGCTAAAAGAAAAAGGCGCGCTACTACATCATCACGCTTACGAGCATAGCTACCCTCACTGTTGGCGTCATAAGACTCCAATCATCTTCCGCGCAACACCTCAATGGTTCGTATCAATGGACCAAGCTGGCCTACGTGCAAAAGCACTAGAGTCAATCAAAGGTGTTCAGTGGATGCCTGAGTGGGGTCAAAGCCGTATCGAAGGTATGATCGAAGGTCGTCCTGAGTGGTGTATCTCTCGTCAACGTACTTGGGGTGTGCCAATCGCTCTGTTTGTTCATAAAGAAACAGCAGAACTTCATCCAAACACGTTAGAGCTAATTGAAAAAGTAGCGAAGCTTGTTGAAGAAAAAGGCATCCAAGCATGGTGGGATGTTGACGCAGCTGAACTACTAGGCGACGAAGCAGAGCAGTACGAAAAAGTACTCGATACGCTAGACGTATGGTTCGATTCAGGTGTTACGCACTTCTCAGTTGTTGATGCTCGTGAAGAGTACAACGGTAACAGTGCAGACCTATACCTTGAAGGTTCTGACCAACACCGTGGTTGGTTCCAGTCTTCTCTAATTTCATCAATTGCGATGAAAGGTGTAGCGCCATACAAACAAGTTCTGACGCACGGTTTCGTGGTTGATGGTCACGGCCGTAAGATGTCTAAATCTATCGGTAACGTGGTTGCGCCAAAAGACGTAACGAACAAACTCGGTGCAGACATTTTGCGTCTATGGGTTGCTTCTACAGACTACACTGGTGAAGTTGCGGTTTCTGATGAAATCCTAAAACGTTCTGCAGATGCGTATCGTCGTATCCGTAACACAGCGCGTTTCTTCCTAGCGAACCTAAATGGCTTCAACCCAGCAACAGACATCGTTCCTGCTGAAGAAATGGTGGCGCTAGACCGTTGGGCAGTTGGTCGTGCACTTGCTGCGCAAGAAGAGATCATCAAAGCGTACGATGAATACAACATCCACGCCGTAACTCAGCGTCTAATGCAGTTCTGTTCTATCGAGATGGGCTCATTCTACCTAGACGTAATCAAAGACCGTCAGTACACAGCGAAGCAGGGCGGCCACGCTCAACGTAGCTGTCAGACTGCACTTTACTACATCGTAGAAGCACTAGTTCGTTGGATGGCGCCAATCATGTCATTCACCGCAGATGAGATCTGGAACGAGATGCCAGGCGAGCGCGAAAAATTCGTGTTTACAGGTGAGTGGTTCGATGGTCTATTTGGTCTAGCGGAAGGTGAAGAGCTAAACAACGAATTCTGGACTGAAATTCAGAAAGTTCGTGGGGCGGTGAACAAACTTCTTGAAGCGGCGCGTGCAGAGAAAACCATCGGTGGTGCACTACAAGCTGAGCTAACTCTATTTGCTGATGACGCACTAGCGGCGAAAATCAACAAGCTAGAAGACGAGTTACGCTTTGTGCTACTGACGTCTGCAGCAGCAGTTAAGCCTTTAAGCGAGAAATCTGACGCGGCACAAGCAACAGACATCGAAGGTCTGTTTGTTGAAGTGAAAGCGACAGAAGCTGAGAAGTGTGATCGTTGTTGGCACCACACGCCAGACGTAGGCACAATTGCGGGTCACGAGAAGATTTGTGGTCGCTGTGTATCTAACGTTGATGGCGAAGGTGAAGTACGTAAATTCGCGTAATTGCCTAGAACGACTGAACTTTTTTTAAAATTAACAGCCCCAGTATTTACTGGGGCTGTTTGTAGGTAAAGTAATGAGTGAAAAAGCACTGACGTTAAAGCAATCAGGTGTACGTTGGCTGTGGCTAGCGATTGTGATTTTTTTGGCCGATATAGGCATTAAATACGTTGTCATGAACAACATGGGATATGGCTGGGCAAACCGAATTGAAATTTTGCCTTTCTTCAATCTTCTCTATGTTCACAACTATGGCGCAGCTTTCAGCTTTTTGAGCGATCAAGCGGGTTGGCAACGTTGGTTGTTTACCGGTATCGCGTTTGTAGTCACAGGTCTTTTGACTTATTGGATGAGTAAGCTTCCTGCAAAAGAAAAGTGGAACAACATTGCTTACGCCATGATTATTGGTGGTGCCGTTGGCAACGTATTTGACCGCGTGATCCATGGTTTTGTGGTCGATTACTTAGACTTCTACTGGGGCAATTATCACTGGCCGGCATTTAACCTTGCTGATATGGCGATTTGTCTTGGTGCGGCGATGATTATCCTAGACGGCTTTCGCAAGAAAGACACAGCAAAAGCCTAAATCGTGGCCATGTATATTGGAAAAGTCGAATAACCCTAAGCGTCGTCCGTTGATTCGTACGACGCTTTTTATTATGTTGGAACGCAAATCCGCACATCAGTGTATAAAAAGACAAAGCGGATAGACGTAATGACCCAAGAACAAGGAAGCAGTAACGTGACAACAATAACGAATGATTCGATAGTAACCCTGCATTTTACGATCAAAATGAAAGATGGTTCGGTGGCAGACAGCACTCATAATATGGGCAAACCAGCGAAGTTTGTGATGGGTGACGGCAGCCTGAGTGAGAACTTCGAGCAGTGCTTGGTGGGTCTCCAATCTGGTGAGAAAAAAGCGATTGAACTCAAAGCGCAAGATGCTTTTGGTATGCCTAACCCAGACCATATTCATCATATGGATCGCACCAAATTTGTTGGTGAAGCGGAAGTTGAAGTCGGTACTATCATGGCTTTCAGTGGCCCTGATGGTATGGAAATTCCGGGCATCATTACTGAGATTGCTGGCGATTCGGTAACGGTAGACTTTAATCACCCTCTAGCGGGACAAGACGTGACTTTCGAAGTCGAAATTTTGTCAGTAGAATAGCCACCCCAATAAAAGATAATTTCCATGAGCAATGAAATGAAAATCCTATTAGCTAACCCACGCGGTTTTTGTGCTGGTGTTGACCGTGCGATTAGCATCGTAGAGCGTGCGCTAGAGCTATATCAGCCACCGATTTATGTTCGCCATGAAGTGGTACATAACCGTTTTGTGGTTGAGGGGCTAAAACAGCGTGGCGCTATCTTCGTTGAAGAGCTACATGAAGTGCCTGACAACAACATCGTGATTTTCTCTGCTCATGGTGTATCGCAAGCGGTTCGCCAAGAAGCAAAACAGCGTGATCTGACGGTATTTGATGCAACGTGCCCATTGGTAACGAAAGTTCATATGGAAGTTGCGCGTGCAAGCCGCCGCAATATGGAAGTGGTTCTGATTGGTCACGCTGGTCACCCAGAAGTCGAAGGTACGATGGGTCAGTACTCAAGCGAAACTGGCGGCATGTACTTAGTGGAAACTCCTACGGACGTTGAAAAACTAAAAGCGATCGTGAAAGATCCATCGGATCTGCACTATGTAAGCCAAACCACATTGTCTGTCGATGAAACCGCTGATGTGATTGAAGAGCTACGCCGCGTATTTCCTGACATCCAAGGCCCACGTAAAGACGATATTTGTTACGCAACACAAAACCGCCAAGATGCCGTGCGAGAGCTGGCTGGTGATGTGGATGTAATGGTGGTTGTGGGTTCTAAGAATTCTTCAAACTCTACTCGTCTTAAAGAGTTGGCTGAGAAACTTGGCACGCCTGGTTACTTGACGGATTGTCCTGAAGATATCAAGCCAGAGTGGTTTGAAGGCAAGACAAAAGTAGGTGTGACAGCGGGTGCTTCTGCGCCAGAAGAGTTGGTGAATCAGATTCTTGAGCGTATCAAAGAGCTAGTGGGTGCACGCTCAGTCGATGAAGTCTTAGGTCGAGAAGAAAACATGTTCTTCGAAGTACCAAAAGAGCTGCAAATCAAGCAAGTGGACTGATATCCATTTATCGAATATTCAAAAGGCGACCTCAAGGTCGCCTTTTTTGATCGCATGTTTCGCTCATATTCGGCACTTAGTGGCTGATACCTAGCATCTCTTTGAGTACTTTGAGGTAACGACGGCTTACTGGGATCTCAAAGCCTGTTTTGGTGATGATTTCGGCTAGACCATTTTCCAGCAGCTTGATTTCACTGATGGCTTTAATGCTCACTAAATATTGGCGATGACAACGCACTAAGGGCGTTTTTTCTTCCAGTGTTTTTAACGTGAGCTGAGTGCTTGCTGTTTGGCTGGTGGAACGTACATGCACACCGCTAATATCGCTATAAGCACATTCCACCGTCTCGGTTGCCATGATCACAATCCGATTGTGTCCAATACAAGGAATTTGATCCAAAGTATCGGGTGTAATCGCAGACAGTTGTTGAGTTAACGCTGATTGACTGATCACCTTGTTTAGGCGCTTAACGGTTTTGTTCAAGCGGCATGGGTCGACAGGTTTGAGGAGATAATCAAACGCGTTGTCTTCAAAAGCTTGGATTGCGTATTGGTCATAAGCGGTAACAAAAACCACATACGGCATGGTTTCAGGATCGAGCATGCCAAGCAGCTCGATCCCGGTTACTTGAGGCATTTGGATATCTAAGAACACCACATCAGGTTTGAGCTCGTTGATTTTTTTGAGGCCCAAGATGGCATTGGACGCATCACCGACCACCTCCACTTGACCTGTTTCATCCAAGAGCTCTGCCAGCTCTTCTCGAGCAAACTGTTCATCATCAATGACGAGTGCGGTTAACATCCAACATTACCTTTATTGCTGCTGATTGGGTTTATGATTTCGGGGGAATGATAAAGCTCATTTTAGTAAATTGATGCGTCACACACGCAATTTTTAGCGCTGAGTCACGCCCAAATTGATTAGTGAGACGTTTGTCTACAATTTCCAAGCCTAAACCTGAGTGGTTGTCTTTTGGTGGCTGGAAACTGCCTGCGTTGTCCTCGACCGTAATCAGGTGTCCTTGAGGGTGTACTTCGCTGTAAATTTTAACTTTTCCACCTTCAAGCATATTGGAGATGCCGTGTTTGATGGCATTTTCCACCAAGGGTTGAAGTGTAAAACTTGGCAGCTTGATATCGAGCAATTCCGGGTCGATATCTATTTCTACTTCCAAGCGATCCGTGAAGCGTGCTTTTTCGATACTGAGGTAAGAATTGACGTGTGCAAGCTCTTCTTTCAGCGTCACCGTATTAATGTTCTGTTTTAAGTTACTGCGGAAGAAATGCGACAAGTTTTGGATAAGCTCACGGGCTTTATCTGGGTCGCGGCGTGTAATTGCACTGATGGTATTGAGCGCGTTAAACAAAAAGTGAGGGTTTACCTGCGCGTGCAGCAGTTTGATTTCTGCCTGCGCTAACAGCGCTTGTTGTTGTTGATAATCGCCATACAAAATTTGGCTGGAGAGCAACTGAGCTATCCCTTCCGCCATTGACATGTTGGCGGTTGAGAACAGCTTACGCTTAGGTTCATAAAGTTTGATTGTTCCGATGACCGCTTTACCCGCACGCAATGGAATGATCAACGCCGAACCGAGTTTGCAATCTTTCGCCAAAGAACACTGATACGGACGCTCTGTACCATCAAGGTAGATGATGTCGTTTTTCTCCATCGAATCTAATGTGCTTTGCGATGAAATAGGCGTATTCGGTCTATGGTGGTCATCGCCAATGCCGACAAACGCCAAAATCTTCTCTTGGTCAGTAATTGCAACTGCGCCAACCTTGGTTTCTTCGTAAATGATACGAGCGATTTTTTCTGCATTCTCGGTGTTAAAACCGTTGCTCAAAATGCCTACGGATCGATCGGCGATGGTAAGCGCGCGGCGTGAAAAGGTAGCGGAGTACTTTTCAAAAATGGTTTTTCTATCTTGTAGGATGCTCATGAAAAGTGCGGCACCGAACGAGTTGGCAATGATCATCGGAGCGGCAATCGCTGACACCAGTTCGTAGGCTTGGTCGAAGGGTTTGGCTACCGCCAACAACAAAATCATCTGCACAACTTCGGCAACAAATGTCACGCTGAACACCATGCTTGGGTTGAACAGCAATGCGCCCTTGTTGCGTTTGATAAGGTAGACATGTAACAAGCCACCAATCACGCCTTCAGCAGTGGTTGAAATAGCACAGGCTAGGTCGGTAAAGCCACCAAGTGAATAACGATGAATCCCGCCAGTTAAGCCGACAGCAAAACCGACTACTGGCCCGCCGAACAACCCGCCCATGACAGCGCCGATGGCACGCGTGTTGGCGATCGCATCATTGATGTGCAGGCCAAAGTACGTCCCGAGGATACAAAAACCAGAAAAGAGCACGTAGCAAATCAAACGATGGCTAAGGCGAGACGAAATACTCAGTAGCGGTAAGATGATGGGTGTTTTACTCAGCATGTAAGCCAGGACTAAGTAAACACACATTTGCTGCAAGAGAGAGATAACTAGTTCCATAGCGAACCTAACCTGAAATTAATGTTGTTATTGTATACCTAAACAACCTCAAGGTTTTATCGGCCTTTAAAGTCATTTAGGTATAAAACAAAAAGAGCCTGCAAACGGCAGGCTCCTTGTCTTAACCAGTCAATATGAGGTTGGCTTACGCAGTTTCTGTTACTGCTTGTGGTTTTTCTTCATCCGCCAGTTCAGATTCGCCTTTACCTTTAGAGGTTTTGATAACGTAACCTGTAACGACTAGGGAGAAGATGACACCCGCGATAGTCGACACTTGCATTGGTAGGCCGAAACCTAGTGAGCTGTTGTTCAGAATGAAAGTTACACACACTGTAGTCATGAACATTGCAGGGATAGTTGTAATCCAGTGCAGTTTGTTGTGACGCAGTAGGTAAGCTGACGCAGTCCACAACATCATTACTGCGGTTGTTTGGTTTGCGAAGCCGAAGTAACGCCAGATGATGCCAAAGTCTACTTGAGTCAACACACCACCGATAACGAATAGCGGCACAGCCATTAGTAGACGGTTACGTAGTGTTTTCTGTTCCATGTTGAAGTATTCAGCAAGGATTAGACGGCTTGAACGGAATGCTGTGTCACCTGATGTGATTGGTAGGATAACCACACCTAGGAAAGCAATGATACCGCCGAATACACCTAGTAGACCAAATGACGCGCTGTATACCACGTTACCAGGACCACCGTTTTTCACTGCTTCAGAAAGCGCTTCTAGAGAGCCGAAGAATGATAGGGCGATAGCACACCAGATTAGAGCGATAACACCTTCACCAATCATTGCACCGTAGAATACGAAGCGACCGTTTTTCTCGTTTTCCATACAACGCGCCATTAGTGGCGACTGAGTTGCGTGGAAGCCAGAGATTGCACCACAAGCGATGGTGATGAACAGTGCAGGCCATAAAGGCATATCATTTGGGTTTAGGTTAGAGAACATGTCTGTTACTTGGAAATCACCCATCACTGTGTGCTCGCTAGATAGAGCAACCGCAGTCATTAGACCAACCGACATGAAGATAAGTAGTGCGCCAAATAGAGGGTAGAAACGACCGATGATCTTATCTACTGGAACGATTGTCGCGATGATGTAGTAAGCAAAAATAACCACAACCATTGTTGTCATGCTTACGTTTAGGCTGGTTTGATCATTGATTAGGTTTGTGATCATGCCCGCTGGCGCTGATACGAATACCACACCAACAAGAAGCAACAGGACAATGGCAAAGATATTCATAAAGTGTTTTGCGCCATTACCTAGGTAGCGACCAGTAATCGTTGGCACTGATGCACCGCCGTTACGCACTGAAAGCATACCTGAGAAGTAATCGTGTACGGCACCTGCAAAGATACAACCTACAACAATCCAAAGCATTGCGGCTGGGCCGTAAAGTGCACCCATGATTGGGCCAAAGATAGGACCTACACCAGCGATGTTAAGTAGCTGAACTAGGTAAACCTTCTTTGTTGACATTGGAACAAAGTCAACACCATCCGTTTTGGTGTGTGCAGGGGTTTGGCGTTTCTCATTGATGCCGAAAATTTTCTCAACGAAAGCGCCGTAGATGAAGTATCCGCCGATGAGGGCAGCGACACAAGTTAGAAACCACATCATAGCAATTGTCCTTGGTTGGGTAGGGTAATTTTTTAATCTCAGGGTGCATGTTATGCGGCACTTGTGTTAAATGCATTCGCTTAGTAGATGAGTGGTCGAATACAGTAGCGAGTGGTCGATATACCGATTGAGTGGTTTGTGATGCTCGTGAGTGGCGCGTTTCATCATTATGTGGTTTTGCGGTTGCGTGAGCGGCGAAATCTGAGTGTTGAGCGGCAGATTCTGAGAATTAGTGATAAGCTTGTTTTGAAAACAATCAGTTAAGGAAGAGTTATGAAAAAAGCGACGTTGGGGTTGGCGCTGGTATTATTGGCTGGGTGTGCTGCAACCACGGAAGATCTCGCCAAATCGGGTGATTGGTATCAGATTGGTTATCAAGATGGCATCGCAGGGCACACTTCTCGTAGTGTAAAAGAGCTGAAAACGTTGGGCACTGCTAACCCTGGTGATTATGACCGTGGCTATTTGGAAGGTGTCGCTGAATATTGCAATCCAGACTTTGCTTATCAAATGGGTCTATCTGGCCAATATTATGAGGGTGTCTGTGAGGGCACTGAGCAAGCTCAAAAATTCCGTATGGAATGGCAACGAGGCTGGAACGAATACAGTAATTAATAAATACAGTAATTAACGCCAAGACTCACTGTGTTTCATAATCAAGACGATAGTTTGGCTTGTTGAACTTCTGACAATTCTATCGGATCGCTTTGGTCTACTTGGCTCATTGAGATTGAGTAATAAGTGATATTGAAATATGAAAAAGTACTTTTTAGTTGCGTTAGTATTACTGCCGCTAACCGCAAGTGCCAGCAATATGCTGAAAGATACGATCAAAGCGAAACGCAAATACGACCATAACAAGCATCAGATTACGAATACGCTCAATAATACCAAGCGGGATATTGAAGATCTCACCAACGGGACTTACGTGCAAAACAAAATGAAACGGGAAGTAAACGAGGCGACAAGCCAGTACACGAATAAAGTGGAACGCGTTAAAAATGCCACTGATCCAGACCAGCTCAAGCGTAAGGTGAATAACGAGTTAAATCGCGAATTTGATGAGTGGTTGTATGACGAGGATTGATGCTTGATGTGTCAGCACCGGCAAAAAGATAAGGTGGCCCATGAGCCACCTTTTTACTATCCAACCTTCTTACATTCGGTCAGTTTGATTTATGGCTTTCTACCGCTTTACGCAAGAAGCCGTCTTGATGATGAAGGTGCTGACGTGCGGACTCGATATCAAGATCGGTCAAGATCATTAAGATCGCCAGTTTCACCTCATAATTGGTCTGCTTAAGTACCTTGGTTGCCTCTTCTTTAGTGCACTCCGTTGCCTGCATAACAATGCGAGCAGCACGCGCGACCAATTTGTTGTTGGTCGCTTTCACGTCCACCATCAAGTTTTGGTAGCTCTTACCTAAACGGATCATACTTGCTGTAGTGAGCATGTTGAGCACCAACTTTTGCGCGGTGCCTGATTTTAAGCGAGTGGACCCCGTCAAGGCTTCTGGGCCAACAACGGGACTTATTGCGATATCAGCAATATCTGCGATAGGAGAATCCGGATTGCACGACAACGCAACGGTAGTTGCACCAATCGTATTCGCGTATTCCAAACCGCCAATCACATAAGGTGTACGGCCACTGGCTGCTATTCCTACCAGTACATCATTGCTGCTGAAGTCGATATCCTTTAAATCTTGCTCACCAAGTTGAGGTGAATCCTCTGCACCTTCTTTGGCTTTTAGTATCGCTTCTGGACCACCAGCGATAAGGCCGATCACCATTTTGTCCGATACGCCAAACGTTGGTGGGCATTCCGAGGCATCCAGTACACCTAAACGGCCGCTCGTTCCCGCACCCATATAAATTAAGCGTCCACCCACTTTAAAGGCGTCGGTGATCTTATCGACCGCTTGAGCAATCTCAGGCAACACTTTTTCAACGGCAAGCGGAACGAGTTTGTCCTGTTGGTTGATGCGTTGAACAATATCGAGAGAAGGCAGCAAGTCGATGTCCATGGTATCTGGATTTCGCCCTTCAGATACCAGATGGGATAAAGCTGCGATAAGTGCATCGTTCGTCATAATAAATTAAGCCTTTTTTGTTTGGGGTCTATTGCCCTTAATTTTTTGAATAGAGCACACCAAGTGAAGCGAGGCGACTTGCCCCTGTGACTTCCGGTAAATTGCTAGGGAGGCCATGAATATGGCGCTGCGCAAGCCAAGCAAACGCCATTGCTTCCATGTAGTCGCCATCAACGCCTTTATCGGTAGTGGTTGCCACATGCCATTGGGGGAGAAGTTCAGCTAAACGTTGCATCAACAGTGGGTTGCGTGCACCGCCGCCGCAAACCAACAGCTGAGGAGTCTCGCCATACGTGAACTTTGTTACGTCATGCGCAATAGTGATCGCGGTGTATTCGCACAAGGTGCGTTGGACGTCTTCGACGGATACATCGTAATTGGCTAACTGGTGATGTAGCCAATCCATGTTGAACAGTTCACGTCCGGTACTCTTCGGGGCAGACACTGCGAGATAAGGCTCTTTAAGTAAATGAGCCAGCAATGCTTCGTTGACGTTGCCTCGCTGGGCAAGTTGCGCGTCTTTGTCGAAACCGTGACCAGTATGTCGCTCACACCATGCGTCCATCAACATATTGCCCGGCCCTGTATCGTAGCCGTGCACGGGTTGCTGCGGATGCAAAACCGAAATGTTGGCAATGCCGCCGATGTTTAGCACTACCGTTGTGGAATCTTGCATGGCAAAGATGCTTTTGTGAAAAGCGGGAACCAGTGGAGCACCTTGTCCACCCAGCGCCATGTCTTTACGACGAAAATCCGCTACCGTATTAATGCCTGTTTTGACCGCGATAATGTTGGCATCGCCCAATTGAGTGGTAAATGGCAAGTCTCCGGTAGGTTGGTGGAATACCGTTTGACCGTGATTACCAATCGCACGAATTTGTTCTGCGACGTAACCAGACTTATTGAGTAGCTGCAACACGGCATCTGCAAATAGGTGGCCGAGCTGGTGGTCAAGTTCACCGATGGCTTTTAAGTTTGTCGCTTGACCGGTACAAACCGATAACAGCATTTCTTTCATCGCCGCAGGCATTGGATAGTCGTCGTGCGCAATTAAGCGAACGTGATTATCTGTAATCTCAACCAGAGCGGTATCAACGCCGTCCATACTGGTTCCAGACATCACACCAATGTACAGTTCGTTAAATTTCATAGCCGATCTCGTCAATTCTTCATTCACTTATTGTAAAGCAAATCTGAAGCGAATAACCTCATCGAATACGAGATATTCAGCCGATTTTGAGGAGAAAAAATGGGACCGTTATGGGTTGACGTTGCGGGTTATGAACTGACCGCAGAAGACAAAGAAATTCTGGAACATCCTACGGTTGGTGGCTTGATCCTATTTACTCGTAACTATCATGATAGTGAACAGCTTCAAGCACTTACTCAATCTATCCGCAAAGCTGTGAAACGCCCATTCCTGATTGGTGTGGATCAAGAGGGCGGGCGAGTACAACGCTTTCGTGAAGGTTTCTCGTTAATCCCTGCCGCCGACGAATACGCCAAACATCAAAATGGCGAAGAGCTAGCACGTATGGGCGGTTGGCTAATGGCAGCCGAGTTGATTGCTCACGACATCGATTTAAGCTTTGCACCCGTGCTCGACAAAGGTCATCAATGTAAAGCGATCGGTAACCGTGCATTTGGTGAAGATGCCGATACCATCCTTCGTTATAGCACCGCTTATATGCAGGGTATGAAGAGCGTAGGAATGGCGACGACCGGAAAACACTTCCCGGGTCATGGTGGTGTGATTGCTGACTCACACTTAGAAACGCCATACGACGAGCGCAGCGACATTTTTGAACAAGACATGGCTATCTTCAAAGCGCAAATTGATGCCGGTATTTTAGATGCCATGATGCCTGCTCACGTGATTTTCCCGAACTACGATTCTCAGCCCGCAAGTGGTTCTGAATACTGGTTGAAACACGTTTTACGTCAACAGCTTGGTTTTAAAGGCTTAATTTTCTCTGATGATTTGACGATGGAAGGCGCAGCGATCATGGGAAGCCCCGCCGAGCGTGGAGCTCAAGCCATGAAAGCCGGTTGCGATATGCTATTGATGTGTAATAAGCGTGAAGCACAAGTTGAAGTGTTGGATAACTTGCCTGTTTCAACCGTGCCACTAGCGGATGCGTTACTCAAAAAGCAGTCGTTTTCTTTAAGCGATCTCAAATTGTCTCATGAGTGGAAAGCGGCGAGTGAAGCGATGAAACGCTTGACCAGCTAAACCTCTCGTAAACTGTTAAAAACACCAATTAGAAGCCAAAGCTCATTAGACTTTGGCTTTTTCTTTGAGTGTAAATTTATGTTTACATTAAATGTTTTTTATTGTGTACGCTTGTTTTTCTTTTTTAGCCTGTTATCTTGTCGTTAAAGCTTAGTTGTCTCGCCAAGGATTTGGTTGGGTGTAAAAAAAAATATACAGGTTTAAATTATGCAAAAAAGTGAATTGAGCAATATTAACATCAGCGATGAACAGGTTCTTATTACGCCAGATGAGCTAAAAGTGAAGCTTCCTCTTAGTGAAAAGGCACGCCGTTTTATTCAAGAATCTCGCCAAACCATCGCCAACATCATTCACAAAAAAGACCATCGCCTACTTGTCGTATGTGGACCATGCTCTATCCATGACATTGAAGCAGCAAAGGATTACGCGAAGCGTCTAAAAGCTCTTTCTGAACAACTAAGCGACCAACTGTATATTGTAATGCGTGTTTACTTTGAGAAGCCGCGCACCACGGTCGGCTGGAAAGGCCTGATCAATGACCCACACCTAGACGGCAGCTTCGACATTGAACACGGTCTGCATGTAGGACGTGAACTGCTGGTGGAACTGGCGGAAATGGAAATCCCACTTGCAACCGAAGCACTTGACCCAATTAGCCCACAATACTTAGCCGATACTTTTAGTTGGGCAGCGATCGGCGCACGCACAACAGAATCACAAACACACCGTGAGATGGCTAGTGGTCTTTCGATGCCGATTGGCTTTAAGAACGGCACAGATGGCAGTTTGGCAACCGCAATCAATGCGATGCAGGCAGCCTCTTCTAGCCACCGCTTTATGGGTATTAACCGTGAAGGTCAAGTTGCGTTGCTCACAACCCAAGGTAACCCGAATGGCCACGTGATCCTACGTGGTGGTAAACAGACGAACTACGACTCAGTATCCGTTACGGAATGTGAACAGGAGATGGCGAAATCAGGTCTTGAAGCGTCATTGATGGTGGATTGCAGCCATGCAAACTCACGCAAAGATTACCGTCGTCAGCCATTGGTCGCAGAAGATGTGATTCACCAAATCCGTGAAGGGAACAAGTCGATCATCGGTTTGATGATCGAGAGCCACATCAATGAAGGTAATCAATCTTCTGATCTGGCGTTGGATGAGATGAAATACGGCGTATCTATCACTGACGCTTGTATTAATTGGGAGTCAACTGAGGCACTATTACGTCATGCACACGAAGAGCTGGTGCCTTTCTTAGAAAACCGCCTTAAAGGCTAAAACGGAACTTATTTAAGGAACATCAATGGCAGTTGAACTTAACGCATTGCGCGATCAGATTGATGCAGTCGACAAACAAATGCTTGAGCTTTTGGCTCAGCGTTTAGCGCTGGTAGAAAAAGTTGGGGAAGTAAAAAGCGAACACGGTTTGCCTATTTATGCCCCTGATCGTGAAGCGGCGATGCTGGCGTCTCGCCGAGCAGAAGCTGAGAAAATGGGTGTCCCACCTCAGCTTATCGAAGACATTCTTCGTCGTACCATGCGTGAGTCCTATGCCAGTGAGAAAGATTCCGGTTTTAAGTGTTTGAACCCAGAATTACGCTCAGTGGTCATTATTGGTGGTAATGGCCAGTTAGGCGGTCTGTTTGGCCGCATGTTCAAGCTATCAGGTTACCAAGTGAAAGTTTTGGGTAGCAAAGATTGGGATCGTGCAGATGAGATTCTCAAAGACGCAGGCTTAGTGGTTGTCACCGTACCGATTCACCTAACGGAAGGGGTGATTGAAAAACTGGGCAACTTGCCACAAGACTGCATTCTGTGTGACCTGACGTCTATCAAGTCAAAGCCGCTGCAAGCGATGTTGAATGTGCACACTGGACCTGTGGTTGGTTTACATCCAATGTTCGGCCCTGATGTTCCTAGCCTTGCCAAGCAGGTGATTGTGTACTGTGATGGGCGTGGTAACGAGCAATACCAATGGTTGTTACAACAGTTTGGTATTTGGGGCGCGAGCTTGTGTCAGATTGATGCGCAAGAACACGATCATGGCATGACGTTAATTCAAGCGCTGCGCCACTTCACGTCATTTGCTTACGGAATGCACCTTAGCAAAGAGAACCCGAATATTGAGCAACTGTTGAAACTGAGCTCGCCAATCTACCGTCTTGAATTGGCAATGGTGGGGCGTCTGTTTGGTCAGGATCCAAATCTCTACGGTGACATCATTCTCGCATCGCAAGAGAACATCGATATGATCAAGCGTTTCCATCAACGCTTTGGGGAAGCGCTTGCGATTTTAGACAGCAAAGACAAGGCCAAATTTGTAGAAAGTTTTGAGCAGGTGAGTGATTGGTTTGGCCAATACTCTCAGCAATTTATGAACGAGAGCCAAAACTTACTGAAACAGGCGAATGACAATATCCATCGTGGATAATGTTATCTTCTTAAAAGAAAAGAGCAGCTCTAGGCTGCTCTTTCTATTTCAAGCGAATGACATCAGTTAATAATCGTTTCGTTGTTGTCTTCACTAGAAACAGTATTAATCGTTGTGTCGCGGTAGGGTGAGTTAGTTAAGTTGATTTGTAGACGCACTACATTATCAATCAACTGAACTAATGGACCCCATTTCACCATCTTCTCTTTCTCAAACACGTAGTTGAAGTTTTCTGGCGTCCACTCCATTAGTGATTGAGGGTTAAGTGTGCGACCTAGAAATCTCACTTCATAGTGCAAATGTGGGCCGGTTGAATTTCCTGAGTTACCACATTGCGCAATGACATCACCTTTACTAACAAACTGGCCGCTTTTGACATTGAACTTGTTCAAGTGAGCGAAAGAGCTAGAGAAACCAAAAGAGTGACGAAGGGTGAGGTAGTTACCATAACCTTTGTTTCCTGGACGTACGGTTTCAACCACACCGTCTGCAGGCGCGAGGATTTCTTCACCGCGCTTACAGGTCAAATCGATACCAGTATGCACGTGTCTTCTGCCTGAGATAGGATTGATCCGACTGCCGTAAGAAGAAGAGATTCGTTGATACGTCACTGGGCTGTCATTCGGAATCAAACGGAACATGGTCGCACGAACCGCAGAATCTATAGCTGCCGCATCAATTCGCTCTTCTAAGGCGAGGTTGTTCTCATCGATAGACAGCTCTTCATCAGCAAGGCCGAGTACCGATTCCACATCAAATACGCGCTTTCCGAGCAGCTGAATCTGGTTGTTCTTGTCCGTCAAAGCTTGAGAGAGTGAGTGGTTGGTATCCAATTGCTCTTCATAGAGCGCTGTGATTTCCGCTTTCTCGCTTTCTAGTTTGGTAATGGTTTGCGCCAGCGTTGTCTGATTATGAATCTGTTGCTGGTTCAAATACCAAGCCCCACCGACAACGGCAGGTAAGGTGATGATCGAAGTTAATATGGTTAGGACCGAACCGCGGCCCAAATAAAATTGCTGATCACCGTTTTTAGTGGGGATCTGCATGATGATTTTTTTAGACATAATTATTGTTACTTAAATAGGCGTTGATTTATTTTTCCCCTAAATCGGAAAGATGGTCTAACTCTCGATTCAGAAGTTCGTTATTGCCTACATTCAATTCGATAAATCGTTTTAATTGGCTAATGCTTTCAATGCCGATGTTGGTGATCTTGAGCCGTATTTGGTCTTGAGTGACGTCTACGATCTGTGCCGTTAACGTAATCTCTTGTTCAGACTGGTGGAACGAGAAACCGACATCAACCAAAAGTGCAGGATTCAATGTATCTAAGCCTTCGGCTTGTAAGAGCAAACCATGTAAGGAAAGATCTTGAATCGTAGCGTTAAGTCTCAAATCACGTTGTTCTAACTGAGCTGGAGCTTGGTAGATGATGCGTGAAAAGCGTCTTTTCTCCGTCATATTGCGCTCTCTAAGGCATTTAAACAGATTGAATAGTATATCAAGAAGAACAAAAAGTGTTCGAATGTTGTTTAAAAACTGTCGAGAACGCTACAGAGTTACGTAAGTACACGGTCATGTTTTTCACTGACCCAATGACTCTCAAATCATCAAATACCTTAATAACGCCAATCAAAATGGCCCAGAAAGGCGCTTTTAACTGGCTGGGGTATACGACAAAGGCCGCTATGATAGCGGCCTTTGTATAAATTACCAACAGACTTTCCAGAAAGCGTAAGTTTCGGTGTCAGTCTGTCGTAATCATTATTTCGCAATACGTTTGTATTTGATGCGGTGCGGCTCTGCAGCTTCAGGGCCCAACGTTTTCTTCAACCAATCCATGTACTCAGTGTAGTTACCTTCGTAGAAGTTAACTTGGCCTTCGTCACGGTAGTCGATGATGTGCGTTGCAATACGGTCTAGGAACCAACGGTCGTGCGAGATAACCATTGCACAGCCCGGGAACTCTAGTAGTGCTTCTTCTAAAGCACGTAGCGTTTCAACGTCAAGGTCGTTGGTTGGTTCGTCGAGTAGTAGTACGTTACCGCCCGCTTTAAGCAGTTTTGCTAGGTGTACACGGTTACGCTCACCACCAGATAGCTCGCCAATCACTTTCTGTTGGTCTGAGCCTTTGAAGTTGAAACGTGAACAGTACGCACGCGCAGGGATTTCAAAGTTGTTGATCTTGATGATGTCAGCGCCTTCAGAAATCTCTTGGAATACCGTGTTCTTATCGTTCATTGAATCACGGAACTGCTCAACAGATGCGAGTTTTACTGTGTCACCCATCTCAATGGTACCTGAGTCAGGTTGTTCAGTGCCGCTTAGCATCTTGAATAGCGTTGATTTACCCGCGCCGTTGGCACCGATGATACCCACGATCGCACCTTTAGGCATGTTGAACGATAGGTCATCAATCAGAACGCGACCGTCAAACGACTTAGTCAGGTTCTTCACTTCAATCACTTTGTCACCTAGACGCTCACCTGGTGGGATGAACAGCTCGTTGGTTTCGTTACGTTTTTGGTGCTCAGTGTTTTGTAGCTCTTCAAAGCGCGCCATACGTGCTTTAGATTTTGCTTGGCGACCTTTAGGGTTTTTACGTACCCATTCAAGTTCTTTCTCGATGGTCTTTTGGCGAGCGCTTTCTTGTGATGCTTCTTGTTGTAGACGTGCATCTTTCTGCTCTAGCCAAGAGGTGTAGTTACCTTCCCATGGAATACCTTCACCACGGTCAAGTTCAAGAATCCAACCTGCTGCGTTGTCTAGGAAGTAACGGTCGTGGGTGATCGCCACAACAGTGCCAGAGTAATCCACTAGGAAGCGTTCTAGCCATGCAACCGACTCTGCATCCAAGTGGTTGGTTGGTTCGTCGAGTAGTAGCATGTCTGGTTTCGATAGAAGCAGACGACAAATTGCTACACGGCGACGTTCACCACCAGATAGGTGAGCGATTTTTTGGTCCCATTCAGGTAGACGAAGTGCATCTGCCGCACGCTCTAGCGTGTTTTCTAGGTTGTGGCCGTCTTTTGCTTGGATCAAAGCTTCTAGTTCACCTTGCTCTTTCGCTAGGGCATCAAAGTCTGCATCTGGTTCTGCGTATGCAGCGTACACAGCATCAAGACGTTTCAGTGCGTCAGCAACGTCAGCAACTGCTTCTTCAACGACTTCACGAACGGTTTTCGATTCATCGAGTACTGGTTCTTGCGGTAGGTAGCCAACGTTTAGGCCCGGTTGTGGACGTGCTTCACCGTCGATATCCGTGTCGATACCAGCCATGATACGTAGCAGGGTAGATTTACCTGCACCGTTCAGACCTAAAACACCGATTTTCGCACCAGGGAAGAAGCTCAGAGAGATGTCTTTAAGAATTTGACGCTTAGGTGGCACAATTTTGCTCACCCGCGACATGGTATATACGTATTCAGCCATTGCCGATCGTTCCTAAATTAACTGTCATTCAAACCCACTATTTTATACCAACTCCCTTTGTTTTGTTACCGGATTGCAAGAATTTCCCTATGGATGAGATTTCTTATTTTCAGCTGACCGGAAACTTACACGGTTAGGGTATACACTTTTGTTATTCGCTTTGATTTTAGGAGCGTCTGCATTGCTTATTGGGAACATCATGCCTCTATTGTCTTAAAAGTTTCACGAGTACAAATTTTAATACACCAAGTTGTTTTACAGTGATAGCCGCATTCCAAACGAATGAAAGCATGGATTCAAAGCGCCTTCAAAACACTGAACTTTAAGAAAACTAGGCTTTGGGGCAGTAAATGTCTGGGGAAAATGACACAAATGAGATTCAACGTATCTGAATTGGCTAAAAACGTATGTTATGCCGCTGCGTTATGTGCAGTGAGCATGACGGCAAACGCGTCGCTCAGCTTAGAAAAGCAGCGCGAAGTATATGAACAAGCTCAAGATTTATTAGATAAGAATGACATTGACGGATACTTATCTATTCGTCCAAAAATTGCTGATTATCCACTGACTCCTTATGTGGATTACCGAACGTTCATCAGGCAGCTATCCATGAAATCACCACAACAAGTGGATGCTTTCATTAATGAGCATGAGGCGTTCCCTTTCTCACGTCGCATTCGTGCGCCTTATCTCGATAACTTGTACAAACAGAAAGATTGGAAAACCATCACTGAGTTTCAAAAAATCATTCCAAGTGGTGAGCGTTATCAGTGTATTTTTTACGTTGCTCAGTTAAAGCAAGGCAAACAAGTTGCAGCCTTTAAAGGCGCAGAAGACATGTGGCTAAGCGGTTCTAGCATCGCGAGTGAGTGTGACCCGTTATTTAATGCTTGGGATAAAGCGGGTGGACGTACAGACGATTTGGTTCTGCAACGCATGTTGTTGGCGTTTGATGCTCGTAACGGTAGTTTGATGGCTTATTTGCAAAAGCTGCCAAGCTCTGCAAAAGCGAAACAACAAGCGCAAGAAATGAAAGCGCTGTTTGATAAACCTGCGACGGTGGCTGAGTTTGCTAAGAAAAAGCCAGCCAATGACTTTTATCGTGCTCAGAGTGAATATGCGTTAGAAAAGCTAGCTCGCATGGATGTCAATCAAGCTCAAAAAGTGTATGCGCAAGTCGTGAAAGGACAAAAGTTCTCAGCAGAAAAAGCCCAAGCACTTGCGGACTACATTGCGATTCGTCTGATTCGTACTGAATCCGATTCACTAGCCAAATGGCGAGATGATAAGACGAAAACCAGTAAAAATGTCGCTTTGATCGAAAATCGTATCCGTCTAGCAATTCAAAATGCAGATTGGAAAGGTGTTCAACAATGGATTGCTGTACTCAACAAAGATGAGCAAGCCTCGCTTCGCTGGCAATATTGGTTAGGTCGAAGTGAGATTGCGCTGGGTGATGATATTGCAGGCAAACAGCGATTGGCGACCTTAGTTGGTCAGCGCAATTTCTACAGCGTGGCTGCGGCGAATGCGATTGGTCAGTCAATCAAATATCCATCTCATCGTATTAAGCTCGATACTAAGGTTATTCACCCGTATCAAAACTCTCTCACTCGTATAGAAGAGTTGATTGCGACAGATAAAATTGCGGCAGCGAAAAGTGAGTGGGCGCATTTGCTGAGTAGAGTAGGTAAAGATGAAAAGGCGATGTTGGCGGCGTATGCCTCATCCAAGAATTGGCATCACCTAACGGTCACAGCCAGTATCCAAGCGCAAATGTGGGACAACATTGAACTGCGATTCCCCATTGCGCACCGCTGGTGGTTCAACTTTTATGCGAAGAAGCATGACATCGACCCGATTACGATGATGTCGTTAGCCAGACAAGAAAGTGCATTGGATTCAGAGGCGCGTTCTCCGGTAGGGGCTCGCGGTATCATGCAAATCATGCCAGCGACTGCGAAGTACACGGCACGTAAATACAAGCTGACTTATCAAGGTAGTGATGATTTATACAACGTCGGCAAAAACATCGAGATCGGTAGTCATTATCTGCAAGGTTTGCTAGAGGATTACGATAATAATCGTATTTTTGCGCTCGCCGCTTATAATGCTGGCCCTAACCGAGTAAAAACGTGGCGAGAGCGAACCCAAGGCAAAGTGGACGCATACGCCTTTATTGAGGCGATTCCATTTAACGAAACTCGTGGGTATGTGCAAAACATTCTAATGTTTGAAACCTACTATCGTGATCTTTTGGGTATCGACGGCGCGTTCTTGAATCAACACGAGATCAATACCAAGTATTGAGTGAGGTAACTTGATGTCACACGAACCCGAGTACAGAGACTGGCAACAGATTGTCGAGCTAATCCGATCCAGCGTGGATAGTCAGCAACATGAGATGCTGTTAACCATGCTGATGACACCTGATGAGAGGGAATCATTAACTGCACGCGTTAACATTCTTAATGAGCTTCTCAAAGGGGAATTATCTCAACGTCAGATCAGTCAGATGCTTGGTGTTGGCATTGCCACGATCACTCGTGGCTCAAATGAGTTGAAGTCGAAATCCGAAGTGGAAAAAGACAAGCTGAAACTCTTATTAGAGCAAGTGGCTCAAGTCGCGAAGTAACAGAAAAGGGCGGAAATATCCGCCCTTTTTCGTATCTGGTAATTCGAATTAAAGATTGGCAGGGAAGTGGTCTGGATTCGTAAATGGAATCAGCGCCAGAATTAATGCTTGATAATACACCGAGCTACGAGTTAATTGGTTTTGGGTCAGCAAGCTGATTGCGCCGCCCTTCTGTTTGATGTTTTCGGTGCCAAACACTTTGTCCATCACATCACCAAGTTCATTAGCATCTGCAAGTTGAGCTAATACTTCTGGCGGTAGCATCAAACTGGCTGAGCGAGATTCTCCACGATGGGTATCTGATTCAATCACCATCCACGCAAACGTCACATTGCCTTCAATTCCAGCTTCTAAGCCAACATAAAAGTCTGCGGTTGGCATTTCCAATTTAGCATTTTTAACTCGATTGAGTGCTCCGCGATGGGTCTCTTCGTTAGTCATCGGCTGATCGGCGACTTCACTCGGAACGCTGATGCCGACAAACTCAAAAACTTGTTGAGGGAATGCGCTTTGAAATGCACTCTTTACCGCATTTATTTTTGCAGGGTTTAGAGAGGCGATAACGACTTTTGGGGTTGCTATGATCTTTTTACTCATCGATGTCTATTAGCTCAATTTTACTTGCGTTGGTTTGATGTTTTCGCTTGGATAACAACCCAGTACTTTCAAGTGTTTAGTGATTTTTGTTAGCTCTTGCAATGCTTGCTGCATTTCGGTTGAGCCTAGGTGCGCTTCTAGATCAACGTAGAACATCTCTTCCCACGGGTTACCCATGATTGGACGCGATTCTAACTTGGTCATATTGATGCCGTAGCGTTGCAGTACCAGTAGAGTTTCAACCAATGAGCCCGCTTCCTGGGAGGTCGACATAATCAACGTCGTTTTGGCTGGAATTTGCGTTGAGACTTCAACTGGTTTACGCGCGACGACAATAAAGCGCGTGTGGTTTTCGGTTTGGTTCGCGATATTGCCTTGGATCGCTTGCAGGCCGTACAACTTACCACTTGAAGCATTACCAATTGCGGCCACATCATCACGATTCATCTCTTGGACTTTTTGCATCGCGTCTGCTGTGCTTGCGCAAGACTCAAGTTTCACGCCTTTCATACGGCTTAAGAATTCGCTGCACTGTTGGTGCGGTTGCGGATGCGAGTACAGTGTTTTGATGTCTTCGAGGCGAATGTCTTTTGTTGCAACTAAGCAGTGCTCGATAGGTTGAGTCAGCTCACCAACAATATACAGCGTGGTGTGTTGTAGTAGGTCATATACTTCATTGATCGAGCCCGAGCTGGTGTTTTCGATGGGCAGCACACCGTAATCAGCATGGCCTGATTCCACCGTTCGAGTCACTTCTTTGAAATGCTCACAATTTAGCTCGATAAGCTCGGTATTTTTACGACTGAAATATTCGCGGCTTGCCAAGTGCGAGTAAGAACCTTTGGCTCCCAAGAAAGCGACGCGTGCAAGTGGCTTGCGGCTTTGTTGAGGGTTAACAAGGTTTTGCAGATAACCTTGTTGAAGTAAGACCGAATCTTCAATGATGGTGTGGAAAAGTTTGGTGATGTACTGAGCATCGAGTTCGTATTTGTCTCGGCCGTTGGAAATCAGCTTAACCAACAGTTGTTGCTCTCGAACGGCATCACGAACTGGTTTTGAGGTTTGTACTTTGCTTTTGGCTACTTCAATGCTGAGTTTACGGCGTTCAGACAGCAAGCTAAGGAGCTG
Organism: Vibrio sp. GLN_1; assembly: GCF_043106015.1. NCBI lineage: Bacteria > Pseudomonadati > Pseudomonadota > Gammaproteobacteria > Vibrionales > Vibrionaceae > Vibrio > Vibrio sp. GLN_1. The sequence goes on along the minus strand of NZ_JBICMD010000017.1, from coordinate 8,189 downwards.
GTCATCGAGCTCATTCAAGCGTAAACGAATTTCTTCAAGGGAAATAGGTTGGTCAGTCATCAATTCTTTCCTTATAAAAAAAGCCTCCCGAGTGGGGAGGCTTTCTGTTTGTTTTTGACTTTTCTTTCACAAACGAGTTAGCCCCTCCAACTATGGAAGGAAAAAGAAGTCAAAAATAAACAGTGAGGTTAAGTGCATAAATAGTGCTTAATTTATGAGTGTTTAAACACAATAAGCAAGCAGGCGGGGAGCGTCAAGCAAAAAAATAGCGCCTTTCGGCGCTACTTCCTCAATCTGGTCGGTTTACTCTTCTTCTTCCACTAGCTCAGGCTTATTGGCACGACGAGCTTCAGGTTTGTGGGTCAGCTTATTCAGTTGTCGTTCTAGTTTTTGCTCCACTTCATTGATAGCTGCGTAAAGATCTTCGTGAGTTGCTGAGGCGACAAGTTGGCCTTTAGGAACTTTAATTACCGCTTCGAATTTCTTCTGTTTATTCGGTTCCTCACTGAAAGTTGCTTGGCATCCAATAATGTCGACTTGCCATTTCTCCAGTTTTTTAAACTTGCTCTCAATATGAGCACGGATTGCAGAGGTGATTTCGATGTTTTTGCCAGTGATATTCATTGTCATAAGTGTTTTTCCTCTGTTGCATCCCTCATGGGTTGAGTTCAGATTACCGCTTTAAGGATAAAAGAATGTGATTTAGATCACCTTTTAAGTTGTGTTTTTGATGATGAAAAATGAATGTGATCTCACTCAAGATCTGTTGAGATTTATCGCAAAATTGCTTGTTATCGGTTAGCAAATCATTAGATTGGATAGAGTACTCAGCTGAAAACTCCTTCGTTTTTAGGGACGTTGTTCAGCCTGTTTTTTAGAGTGGTTAAATTTTAACTAGAATGAAAATGTGACATTAATCACTCTGCAATTTCAAAGTACACTGAATAATAAAAATGCCGCTTAATTAACAAGCGGCATTTTTGTATCTGGCGTTTGAGTGATTTTCCTTATTGGTGTCATAAAGACTGGGTCATCAGGAATCAGCAGCACATTTTCTAGTGTTTTGGCGAGGTCTAAGCTCTCTAGTTGCTTATAGATGACGTAGTAACGGTTCACGCTGGTCACATAACTGACCGTTGATCTGAGGCTTTTTCGCATGACCACTTCGACATTATTAAACCAAACGTTGGGGTCGTAGCCTTGCTGTGCGGCTCGCTTGCGCATTTTCTCGACATTACCTGGGCCTGCATTGTAAGCCGCCAAGGTAAAGTAAATTTTGTTCTCAGCAGTAATGGCCTTATCGCCAAAGTACTGCCGACGTAAAAACGCTAAGTATTTCGCTCCTGCGTGGATGTTGTTTTCGAGTTGTCGAACATTTTTGATGTTGATGTTTGGATCGCGCGCTGTGCTCGGTAAGACTTGCATTATGCCCACAGCGCCTCTTGTGCCGACTAAGTTGTTATTAAATCCGGACTCTTTATACGCAACCGCCGCAATCAGCAAATAATCCAAGTCATATTTCTCCCCGTAGCGTGAAAACAGCGCCGACAGTTTTTCTAGCTGGGCAATTTTCTTAGGGTTAAGTGCCTTATTGAGCCAATTGGTATTGTCGATGTATTTGCTATATATGACGTTTCCAAGGAGTGTGCCTGAGCGAGATTTTTGGATGAATTTGTTCACCACTGCTTTGAGTTGAGGACTGTTTTGTCGCATTACCCAAGCGATGTTGCCGTTTTTGCGAAGAGGGACTTTCTTATGCGCTTTGATGTCATCCATCGCATTGAGCCAAAGTTTGGCTTTGTGGCTATCTAAAACAATGGCTTTGATATAGCCATTGTTGAGCATGCCGACGAGTTCGTAGTCTTGCAGAGTCTCTTCGATGAAGTGCACGATAATCGGCGGTAAGCCTTTCTTGTTCAGTGTTTTGTTGACGGCTTGAATGCTTTCAAAGTAGCTGGAACTGGCACGTACCCAAATCTCCTTACCGCTCAACTGCTCAAGTTTGGTGATGGTTGGAGTACTTTTGTTGGTGATCACCCATTCTTCAATGCCGGATAAGATTGGGGTACTGAAGTCGACTTTTTGTTTTCGGGCATCGGTGATCGTCAAGTTTGCCACCACTAAATCACCAGAGCCGTTTTCGAGAGAAGGGAGTAATTGGTCTCGCGCTAGAGGGATGATTTGTACGTTCAGTTTGGGTTTGATTTTGCGTAAATCTTTTTCAAAGTGAGCCAGCAGCTCTGCGCCAATCCCTTTTGGTGTTCCTCCTTCGATATAGTAGAAGCCTAAATCGGCAGAAACTAAAACGCGCAATACGTTTTTCTCCTTGATGACATCTAAGTCACCCGTGTACGGAGGCTGTTTTAATGGTGAGATTTCCAAAGCGTAAACGGACGCCGACAACAGAAAGAACAGCATTGCCCAAAACTTAGATATGGTCACGTTCACGTCCAGTTTAATGGTGGAGTAGAACTCTAAGCATAAGTTGTGCTCAAAAAATCATCAAGATTGTTCAAAGAGAAGGAATTGGTGGTAGAAAACAAAACCGCCACAGTTTGAGCTGTGGCGGTAGGCGTTTATTTGACAGGATTTAGCTTAATGAGCGCTTCTGTTCTTGCAACGGCATCTTCTAGTTGCAGCTGCTTGTAGGCTTCCAGCTGAATTTCTAACGATTTGCGAGCAGCTTCTGTATCAGGGAATGATTTTTGAAGCTCTTGGCTACGGTTAATGGCTGCGATCCAGGCTTCACGGCGAAGGTAAAAATCAGCGGTAGCTAAATCGTAATTCGCTAAGCGGTTTTTCAAGGCCACCATGCGTTTTTGTGCATCTTCCGCATATGGGCTGTTTGGATAACGTTGAAGCAGCTTCTTAAAGTCATCAAATGCTTTTTTCACGGGCTCTGGGTCGCGGTCGCTACGATCGATGCTAAACAGGTCGTGCATAAAGTTACGATCTTGAGCCATGTGGCTCAGGCCACGCATGTAAAGCACCCAGTCCATTTTTTCATGGGTAGGGTTTAGGCGCATAAAGCGAGAGATGGTTGCTAAGCCTAACGCTAGGTCGTCGTTTTTGTAGTATGCGTAAATAAGGTCAAGTTGCACCTGTTCAGAGTAGGCACCAAATGGGTAACGTGAGTCTAACGCTTCCAGTTTCTCAATCGCAGAAAGCCAGTTGCCACTTTGAAGTGAGACTTGTGCGTCTGCATACAGTTCCGAAGGTGGCACATCAGGAACGATTTCTTCTTTGCTTGCACATCCAAACAGAAGAGATACCGCTAAAAGGCCTGTTAAAGTCTGACGTTTCATATCAGGAGTCTGTTCCTTGAATCTAAATATTTCTTAAGCTGCCGTTACTTTCTTTCCAGTAACAGATACAATGACGTAATAGTCTATTTTTCCACAGTCGTGAGCATTAGTCTCACAGTTTTTAAAAAAGTTCGATATGGCTCAGCAGATTGTATTAACAAATACCGTAAAAGATAGCCAGTTAGGTCAACGTTTAGACCAAGCTATCGCCGAATTGTTCGCTGACTTCTCTCGTTCGCGCCTGAAAGAATGGTTGCTGGACGGGAAAGTTCAAGTGAATGGTGAAGTTGTCACTAAACCTCGCACCAAAGTTATGGGTGGCGAGGAAATTACTTTGCAAGCCGAGCTGGAAGATGAAGAACGCTGGGAAGCGCAAGATATCCCACTAGATATCGTCTACGAAGATGATGACATCATCGTAATCAATAAGCCTCGTGACTTCGTCGTTCACCCTGGTGCTGGTACACCAGATGGTACCGTGCTGAATGCATTGCTACATCATTACCCAGACATCGCAGAAGTACCGCGAGCGGGCATCGTACATCGTCTCGATAAAGACACCACTGGTCTGATGGTTGTGGCGAAAACCGTTCCTGCGCAAACGCGTTTGGTTCGTGCCCTGCAAAAACGCAACATCACGCGTGAGTACGAAGCGATTGCAATCGGTCGTATGACAGCGGGTGGTAAAGTGGATCAACCAATTGGTCGCCACTCGACTAAACGCACACTCATGGCTGTAGCTCCTTTGGGTAAGCCTGCGGTAACGCACTACCGTGTAGCAGAGCACTTCCGTGAGCATACGCGTATCCGTCTGCGTTTGGAAACGGGTCGTACTCACCAAATCCGTGTTCATATGTCTTACCTACAGCATCCTCTGTTAGGTGATACTGCTTATGGTGGTCGTGCACGTATTCCTACTGGTGCATCGCAAGAACTGACGGACATGATTCGTGGTTTCGATCGTCAGGCGCTACACGCCGTAATGCTTCGTTTTGAACACCCTATCACTGGTGAAGAACTGGAATTCCATGCTCCAGTGCCAGACGATATGGTGGCAATGACTGAAGCTCTTCGTAAAGACACTGAAGAATACGGTTTACCAGACGAGTTTTAAAATGAAGGCAATCATTCCTAACTGGTCTGCACCTAAAAATGTCAAAGCCTTTGCTTCTACGCGAGTTGGTGGCTTTTCGACAGGCTCTTATCAAGGGTTAAATCTCGGTGCGCACGTTGGGGATGATGCTTCTATCGTAGCGAAGAATCGTCATTGGTTGGCACAGCAAGCGAATATGCCAAGTGCGCCAATTTGGTTAAACCAAACTCATTCTACTGTCGTTGCCCATGCGAATGCTCCTACGCCAATAGTGCTTGATGCTGATGGCGTCTTCACATCGGCGAGTAATGTCGTGTGTTCAGCAATGACCGCTGATTGTTTGCCTGTACTGCTGACGAATACTCAAGGTACTCAAGTAGCAGCTGTTCATGCTGGTTGGCGTGGTTTGGCGAATGGTATCGTTGAAAATGCTCTCGCATTATTTTCGGATGATGTGATGGCATGGTTAGGGCCTGCTATTGGTCCACAGGCGTTTGAAGTGGGTGAAGATGTTCTACAAGCGTTTGTCGATTTTGACTCAAAAGCTCAGCGCGCATTTACCCCTCGTAATGTAGAAGGTAAATGGCTTGCCAACATGTCGCAATTAGCGACGCAGCGTCTCAATAGGGCTGGCGTCTCGCAAGTTTTCGATTCCGGTTTGTGTACTTACCAAGATAAAGAGTCCTTTTATTCTTACCGCCGAGATGGTGTGACAGGGAGACAAGCTACGTTTATCTGGATTGAAGAGTAAGCCCCATAAAGCTCAAAAGAGCTGAGATGCATAGTTCTATTTTTGCAAAGCTATCTTTATTTATTCACTCCCTTGAAATTCCCCCACTGAGTATCCATCTTTCTACTGTCAAAAGAATTCTCTTTAATCGAGGTTAGGAAGGTCGATATGCGTCTTGATAGATTTACCAGTAAGTTTCAAATCGCTATCTCTGATGCTCAATCACTAGCGTTAGGGCGCGATCATCAGTACATCGAGCCAGTTCACTTAATGGTGGCTTTGCTTGATCAAAATGGCAGTCCAATTCGTCCATTGCTGACAATGCTGGACGTGGATGTAACTCATCTCCGCTCAAAGCTGGGCGAAATGCTTGATCGATTACCAAAGGTGAGTGGCATCGGTGGTGATGTGCAGCTTTCTAGCTCGATGGGGACTTTGTTCAATCTGTGTGACAAAGTGGCTCAAAAGCGTCAAGACTCCTACATCTCGTCCGAAGTCTTCTTGCTTGCGGCATTAGAAGATCGTGGTCCTTTAGGGCAACTACTTAAAGAAGTTGGGCTGACCGAGCAAAAAGTGAGTCAAGCGATTGAAAAGATCAGAGGTGGTCAAAAGGTCAATGATCCAAATGCTGAAGAGCTACGTCAGGCTCTTGAAAAATTCACCATCGATTTAACTGAGCGAGCTGAGCAGGGCAAATTGGATCCTGTTATTGGTCGAGATGATGAAATTCGTCGCACGATTCAAGTATTGCAACGTCGCACCAAAAACAACCCAGTGATCATCGGTGAGCCTGGTGTGGGTAAAACCGCAATTGTGGAAGGCTTGGCGCAGCGAATCGTTAATAACGAAGTGCCAGAAGGTCTACGCGGTCGCCGTGTGCTATCACTGGATATGGGCGCACTTGTTGCTGGCGCGAAATACCGTGGTGAATTTGAAGAGCGTTTAAAATCAGTATTGAATGAACTTGCTAAAGAAGAAGGCAACGTCATCCTCTTCATTGATGAACTACACACTATGGTCGGCGCTGGTAAAGGTGAAGGCTCAATGGATGCGGGCAACATGCTCAAACCAGCATTGGCTCGCGGCGAACTTCACTGTGTTGGTGCAACAACATTGGATGAGTACCGTCAATACATCGAAAAGGATGCTGCATTAGAACGTCGTTTCCAAAAAGTGCTGGTGGATGAGCCGACAGTAGAAGATACGGTAGCTATTCTTCGTGGTCTGAAAGAGCGTTATGAACTTCATCACCATGTAGAAATTACTGACCCAGCGATTGTTGCAGCGGCAAGTTTGTCGCACCGTTATATTTCGGACCGTCAGTTGCCAGATAAAGCCATTGACTTGATCGATGAAGCGGCTTCAAGCATTCGTCTACAAATCGATTCAAAACCAGAATCATTGGATAAGCTTGAGCGTAAAATCATCCAACTAAAAATTGAGCAACAAGCACTAAGTAACGAGCACGATGAAGCGAGTGAAAAGCGTTTGCAAGCATTGAATGATGAGTTGAATGAGAAAGAACGCGAATACGCAGAGTTAGAAGAGGTTTGGAATACAGAAAAAGCCGCACTTTCTGGTACTCAGCATATTAAATCTGAACTAGAGCAAGCTCGCATGGACATGGAGTTTGCGCGTCGTGCTGGCGATCTTAACCGAATGTCTGAGCTTCAATACGGTCGTATTCCGGAATTAGAGAAGCAACTAGACTTGGCGACTCAGGCTGAAATGCAAGAAATGACGCTGCTTCGTAACAAAGTAACAGATAACGAAATCGCAGAAGTGCTTTCTAAACAAACCGGCATTCCAGTATCTAAGATGTTAGAAGCGGAGAAAGAGAAACTACTTCGCATGGAAGATGTACTTCACAATCGTGTTGTAGGGCAAAGCGAAGCAGTTGCGGTGGTATCGAACGCGATTCGTCGTAGCCGAGCTGGGCTTTCTGATCCAAACCGACCAATTGGTTCCTTCTTATTCTTAGGCCCAACTGGTGTCGGTAAAACGGAATTATGTAAGACACTTGCGAGCTTCATGTTCGACAGCGAAGATGCAATGGTACGTATCGACATGTCGGAGTTCATGGAGAAACACTCAGTGGCAAGATTAGTGGGTGCGCCTCCAGGTTACGTTGGTTACGAAGAGGGTGGTTATCTAACTGAAGCGGTTCGTCGTAAACCATACTCAGTGATCTTGTTGGATGAAGTAGAAAAAGCACATCCAGATGTGTTCAATATTCTTCTGCAGGTGCTCGATGATGGCCGACTCACTGATGGACAAGGTCGTACGGTTGATTTTCGTAACACCGTCGTGATCATGACATCAAACTTGGGTTCCTCTCGAATCCAAGAGAACTTCGCCACATTGGACTATCAAGGTATCAAGAGTGAAGTGATGGATGTGGTTAGCAAACACTTCCGCCCAGAGTTCTTGAACCGTGTTGACGAAATAGTGGTATTCCACCCACTTGGTCAAGAGCACATTAAGTCCATTGCTTCTATTCAATTAGAACGCTTGGCAAAACGACTAGAAGAAAAAGGGTATCAATTAGAGGTTTCTGATAAAGCACTCGACTTGATCGCCCAAGTCGGTTTCGACCCAGTATACGGTGCACGTCCTTTAAAACGTGCAATTCAACAGAATGTCGAGAACCCATTAGCTAAATCCATTCTTGCTGGTGAAATAGTTCCAGACAAGAAAGTGCAGCTAATCGTTACTAATGACCAAATTCTCGCTCATCAGTAATTGCACTGACACAAAAAGTGAGATTAAAATCACATTTAAGGGGCTTTCGGGCCCCTTTTCTATGCGCTTTTAGTCCGTTTTGGATGTTTTCTATACGAATAAACTAAAAAGGAGAGTTTTTTTGAAAAATAGGCTTGTGTTCCTCAATGAACTCCCTATAATGCGCCTCCGTTGCCAAGGGAAAGCAAGTTAAGCGAAGCCTAGTCAACAAGGTCAGTGAGTTAAGAATTAACTCGCAGATAAATAACTTAAAAAAGTGTTTGACACGATAAGTTATCTAGCTAAAATGGCCGTCCACTTTGAAGAGAACTTCAAAGTG
>NZ_JBICMD010000016.1:0-135810 GCF_043106015.1 Vibrio sp. GLN_1 | reverse complement strand
TCGGCAGCGGGCCAAAAAGGAATACGTCCATGCCCATCGAGGTGAAACCGGCTGTGAGCGCGGGTTCAAGCATATAGCCCGACAGGCGCGTATCCTTGCCGATCACGACACGATGGCGGTGGTCACCGCGACGAAAGACACGGCCAGCCGCCATGCCGACGCGCAAGGCGGTTTCCGCCGTCATCGCGCCTTCGTTGGCTTTGCCACGAATACCGTCTGTGCCGAAATATTTGCGCACCATAAGGTCGATTATCCTGTCGTCGGGTCGCCCTCAAAGGGGACATGCCTGCTGAACCGCGAATATAGAGAAATATCCCGAATGTGCAGTTAACGAATTCTTGCGGTTTCTTTCAGCGCCGCCAATACCGCCAGCCCGTCGCGCAAGGGGCGCGGCTCGTGTGTGCGGATGAAGTCAGCTCCACCTGCGGCGGCGGCAAGCTCTGCAGCGAGTGTCGCGGCCCCGACATCCCCCGGACCACGGCCTGTGAGCGCGCGCAGAAAGGATTTGCGCGAAACAGACAGAAGCACCGGCAAATCGAAGCGCAGCCGCAATTCATCGAACCGCGCCAGCACCGAGAGCGAGGTTTCGGGAGCAGCCCCCAGAAAAAACCCCATGCCGGGATCAAGGACAAGGCGGTTGCGTTTGATACCGGCACCCGTCAGCGCCGCGATGCGCGCGTCAAAGAACGCCGCAATGTGATCCATGATGTCGCCAGCGGGTGCCTCGCGCCGATCTGCCTGCCCGTCTTGCACCGAATGCATAACGACGAGTTTGGCAGATGATTTCGCCAATTGCGGATAGAACGCAGCGTCTGGAAAACCGCGAATATCATTGAGATAGGCCACACCACGCGACAAGGCATAGGCTTGCGTCGCGGGTTGATAACTGTCGAGCGAGACGGGAATGCCATCTGCCTTGAGCGCGTCCAGCACCGGCGCGATACGCGCGATTTCTGTGTCGGACGAAACAGGCGCGGCGTCGGGATTGCTGGATGCCGGACCGAGGTCGATCACATCTGCCCCCTCGGCCATCAGCTTACGCGCCTGCGCAATGGCTGCGTCTGGCGCCAGATACCGGCCTCCATCGGAGAAACTGTCCGAGGTTATGTTGACGATGCCGAAAATGATGAGCGATTTATTCATGGGGGCTTCTATAATAATAATAATCGAGCATGAGTCTCATACGGATGCTCGGGTCGAAAGGGAATCCCCAGGCGAGTAACCTGTTTGCGGTGATCCATTAGCTGCAGGAGCAGAATAGCATACATCTGGAAGCAAAGCCAGGAAAGCGGCCTATGGAGCTGTGCGGCAGCGCTCAGTAGGCAATTTTTCAAAATATTGTTAAGCCTTTTCTGAGCATGGTATTTTTCATGGTATTACCAATTAGCAGGAAAATAAGCCATTGAATATAAAAGATAAAAATGTCTTGTTTACAATAGAGTGGGAATAATTTTCCTCTAGATTGTTGAGTTTACAAGAACCAGCCTCCGGGCTGGTTTTTTTGTACTTCAAATTTGTGAAGAGGTGGCTCAACTTTTTCGTGAGAAATATATACACACGTCCAAATTAAATATATATTCATTTTTATTGTTTAAATATTGAAGATGGTATTGCTATGGAACAGGCTGACGTTACCTCTCTCATTCCCATCCTTATTACTCTTTTCCTCGCGCTGACTACGAGAAATGTCGTCGTTGGTTTGTTCGCCGGGGTGGTCAGTGGCGTCGCCATGCTTGAAGGCACCTTTGTTGAAAAAGGACCACTAGACTCGTTTAGTGCGTTGATGAAAAGCTATCTACTGCCGCAACTTACGGATAGCTACAACGCTGGTGTGATTTTGTTATTAGTGTTTATTGGTGGTTTCGTAGCTTTAATGGAAAAGTCCGGCGGCGGTGTCGCCTTTGCTAAAAAGGTTACCCAATGGGTGGCGAGTAAATGCCAAGCTCAACTATCAGCATGGTTCGGTGGTGTCGTTATTTTCTTCTCAGACCTTGGTACACCACTGATTGTTGGCCCTGTTTTTCGCCCTTTATTTGATAAGTTAAAAGTATCACGCCAAAAATTAGCTTTCATTATCGATTCTACTTCCTCTCCCGTCGCAATCTTGATTCCTTTTATCGGGTGGGGCGTTTACATCATGGGATTGATTCAAAAAGAGTTTACTGCCCTGAATGTCAGTATGAGTGACTGGGATGCTTTCATTGGCGCGATCCCGTATCAGTTTTATGCCTTTCTTGCGATCGCGATTGTGCCGATTGTCTCTTTCTTCAAGTTAGATTTTGGACCGATGGCGAAGGCTGAGCAGTTAGCAGAACAGGGTTCCGACTTTGGGAAAGTGCAGGAGTCGATGAATGTGTTTACGCATAAAAATGCAAAATCCAGTTTTGTGTGGGCACCTTTGCTCGTTATGCTGGTGGTTCTATGTACCATCCTGGTGCCACACGGTTTTCCATTTCAAAAAGTGGCAGGCTCAACGTTTAGGGCTGCACTCTCTTCGGCGTACTTCTTCGCTGCCTTCACTCTAATTGCGCTGATGGCGTTTTATGGCGTCAGAAAGCTTTCCGATGGTATCCAAGTGTACCTCAAAGGCATGTCAAACATGATGTCTGTCGCGGTTATCTTGGTATTGGCTTGGGCGCTTAGCTCTGTTGGGAAAGAATTAGGTGCAGCTGCATATATTGCTGAACAAGCTCAAGCCGGTTTCCCGTATTGGCTATTGCCAGCCGTTGCTTTTTTGCTTGCCGGTATTATCTCGTTTGCTACGGGATCATCTTGGGGCACGTTCGCCATCATGATGCCATTAGTGATCCCAACGGCCGTTGCGATTGATGCTCCTTTGCTAGTTTGCATTGGTGCCGTGTTATCTGGCGGTTTATTTGGTGATCACTGTTCTCCAATCTCTGAAACCACGATTCTGTCGTCAACAGGAGCAGGGTGTGAACAGTATGAGCACTTCCGTACACAGTTGCCTTACGCGGTGTTGAATGGCGTGATTGCACTTGGGTGCTTTCTTTTGGCAGGCGTTGCCGCCTCACCAGTGATTGTACTTGCGGCGATTGTCGCTCAGTTCGCTATTTACTATGTGCTATCAAAACAGAAGCTAACCGAGCAACTTGAGTCTGTTTCAGCAGAGTAATAGAGATAGAAATATCATCAAACGGAGGCGTAGTCAGCCTCCGCTTTTCTTTTGAGTCAAGGTAACATTTTTCTTGTGACAAAATGTGTGCAAGGACTTATTTATTCATTTTGTCTCGCAGAATGAACTCACTTCGCTCGGCGTTTTTTATATATGATCCACTATATGTCTAGTTATTCCTTGTATATTATATTGTTAAACCCGGAGACTAGACATGTTTGCACTCAAACATCTTCCTATTGCATTGAGTTGTGTCCTAGCGGCACAAGCGAATGCAAGTATGAATATCCAGCCTGATCCGCAAAATCCGAATGGTTATGTCATTGCTCGTGGTGACGTTCAAGCTATGGAGCAAAGCAAAACCTCTGACCCTATGTATGCCATTTGGTCACAAGCACTAGAAACGCGTCCTAACTCAGTCGTTGAAGCGATTGTTCCTGGAGCGGCAACCAACCCAGAAAACGTGAAGCGTGTAGAGCGTGTGTTCCCTGAAAGTGAGTGGGACTTCCTGACTCAAATGGCAGCACCAGAATACACTTACACGCGTTTCCTACGTGCGATTGGTAAATTCCCAGCATTTTGTGGTGAGTACACTGATGGCCGTGATTCGGATGCGATTTGTAAAAAATCGATCGTGACAGCCTTTGCTCACTTTGCGCAGGAAACCGGTGGTCATATTTCGATTGATAACGTATCGGATAATCCTCTTGGATTGGAAGAGTGGCAGCAAGCTTTGGTTCACGTACGTGAAATGGGCTGGTCAGAAGGTCAAGAAGGTTACACGACAGGTTGTGGTCAGAATGACTGGCAAAACAAACGTTGGCCATGTGAACCGGGACAAGGTTACTTTGGACGTGGTGCTAAACAGCTTTCTTACCACTTTAACTATGGCGCGTTCTCTGAAGTGATGTTTGATGGTGATGCATCTGTATTGCTGAAAAATCCAGGTTTGGTTGCGGATTCGTGGCTGAACTTGGCATCGGCCATCTGGTTCTTCCTAACCCCACAAGCACCTAAACCAGCAATGCTACATGTAATTGACCGTACTTGGGTTCCTTCACAACGTGAACTTGATGCAGGCATTGGTTACGGCTTCGGTACCACTATCAACGTGATCAATGGTGGTATTGAGTGTGGTGAGCAAAACAAGGATAAAGGTCAGCCTGTTAACCGTATCCGTTACTGGGAAGGTTTGGCGGCACACTACCAAATTCCAATTGAAGCTGACGAGAAGAACACTTGTTGGCAGCAAACGCCTTACGGCAGCCTAAACCTAAATGGCGCAACTGACGTGCTTTACACGAACTGGGATGGTAACTGGAAATACTACTCAGATCGCCCTGGAGGCCATTCGTTTGAATGTGAGTTGGTTGGTTTCCAAACGGCTTACTCTGCGCTAGTTGCGGGTGATTACGAGAAGTGTGTAACTAACTTCTACCAATCTCATGCGGGTTGGCCTGAAGTTCGTGTGGTTGACAAGTTAGACCCTGTAGATCCGGTCGATCCACCTGTCGGTGGCGTGGCAGCTTGGGATTCAGGCAAAGTCTACAACACTGGTGATCAAGTTTCTTACCAAGGTGCTGTTTACGAAGCGAAATGGTGGTCACAAGGTAATGAGCCAACGAAAGGAGACCCTTGGAAGTTGGTTTCAGGCACTCCTACGGAGCCGCCAACAACTGAACCTGAACCACCTGTGACTGAACCAGAACCGCCAGTCACAGAACCAGAGCCTCCGGTCACTGAGCCAGTACCACCAGTAACAGGTAACTTCATTCAGTGGGAACCAGGCGTAACTCAAGTGGCCAACGGTGATAAAGTGACGTACCAAAACAAATGCTTTGTCGCAAAAAACGGCCCTGGAGTGTGGGAAAGCCCAACGCAGAGCAACTGGTTCTGGGATGAGATTTCCTGCCAATAAATAATTTAACTCTTTATAAAGGCTCTGCTTTTTAGCAGGGTCTTTTTTTATTTGTGCTGTTGCTTATTTGTGGAATCTAAGTTTTCAATAACGGCTTTTCTCTTTTTATTGGGTGTCCATTAAAATTCGCGCGCATTTTTTATCAACATTTTTGAAAAAAGGTATTTGTACATGTCGACAAAACTGGCTAACCCAGCACCGCTAGGTCTGATGGGTTTCGGTATGACCACTATTCTGCTGAACATTCATAACGCAGGATTTTTCCCACTTGACTCTATGATTCTAGCGATGGGCATCTTTTACGGTGGCCTTAGCCAAGTAATCGTTGGCATCATGTGCTTTAAACGCGGCGACACGTTCGGCACAACTGCGTTTACTTCTTACGGTCTATTTTGGCTAACATTGGTTGGTTTAATCGTAATGCCTCACATGGGTCTTCCTGCAAGCCCAGCAAGCTTTATGGGTTGGTACCTAGCACTTTGGGGTATCTTCACTGGTTTCATGTTCATTGGTTCTCTATGTTACCCAACAGCGAAGCAGGTGGTATTTGGTTCTCTAACTATCCTGTTCTTCTTACTTGCTGCTCGTGATTTCACTGGTAGCGAAGTTATCGGTGCTATCGCTGGCTTCGAAGGTATCTTCTGTGGCGCAAGCGCAATTTACTTCGCAATGGCGCAAGTGCTAAACAACGAATTTGGTCGTGAAGTTCTACCTGTAGGTAAAGCAAAAATCGCTCGTAAAGTTGAAGCAGTCGCAGCTTAAGCGTTAAATCGAACTCATTGAAAAAGCGGGCCAATAGGTCCGCTTTTTTATTTCATTGAATTTTATGAATCTTTTTGGCTTTCAAGTAGGAATATTCCGAATAAAACATTGTTGTGACCAAGAGCGAATTTTTTCTTCGAGAATGCTCCATTATTAAACATCCCTATATAAAGAGTTTACAACTGATGAAAAATTACCTCTTGAATGTTTTTACGCTCGCTGTCGCGGTGATTTCATTTCCGATTTTGGCGCAAAATAGTGACCCATTGCCTTCGTGGAACGACGGTCAAACCAAACAAGCAATTATCCAATTTGTCAGTGATGTTACTGACGGTAACTCTCCCAATTTTGTTGCTCCTCAAGATCGTATTGCCACTTTTGATAACGACGGAACGTTATGGTCAGAAAAGCCGATGTACTTCCAAATCTTGTTTATGCTCGACCAAATTAAAGAGCAAGCGGCTAGCCACCCTGATTGGAAGACGACTAAACCATACTCACTGGTGTTAAGCGGGCAGATAGATAAGCTGAGCTTAGAAGATGTTCTAACTATGGTGCAAAAAACGCATTCAGGAATGAGCAGCGATGAGTTCACTTCTATTGTACAGGCTTGGATAAGTACGGCTAAGCACCCCGTAACGGGCCGCCCATACACCGACATGGTGTATCAACCAATGTTAGAACTGTTGGATTATCTTGATAGCAATGGCTTTAAAAACTTCATTGTGTCTGGTGGTGGCAATGCCTTTATGCGAGCTTGGGCGACGGATGTCTACAACATCCCATCCGAGCGTATCATTGGTACTCGTCTATCTACAGAGTTCGTTAATGTTGATGGTAGTTACCAAGTTAAGCGCGTACCGGGCATTGAAGTGAATAACGACAAAGCGGAAAAACCGCAGCAAATTTATCAGCACATTGGTAAGCGCCCAATAGCTTCGTTTGGCAACTCAGATGGTGACCTACAAATGCTGCAATGGACGACGTCAGGTACTGGTCCTCGTTTAGCAATGTACGTTCATCACACGGATGACCAACGTGAGTGGAAATATGACCGCACCTCTAGCATTGGTAAGCTAGATAAAGGATTGGATGAAGCGAAAGCGAAAGGTTGGTTAATCGCTGATATGAAAAACGATTGGAAGCAAGTGTATCCGACCAAGTAAGATTTCAAATCTGACTGATATAAAAAGGGGTTAACCGCTGGTTAACCCCTTTGTTGTGTCCGAAGAACGGACCACTGCTTTTTCTTATTTTTAAGGAAAGAAACTTAGGTCGAAGGCTGTTCTACCGTGTCTGTTGCGGTAGTTTCAGTCGTTGGCGCTTGACCCGTTTTACGTTTGTATTTCTCTTCCCAGTAATCTGCCCCTTTGATACCTAGCGCAACTGGGTTGAACGTAAACTCTGTGACACCTTGCTTCTGTTGTTCTTCGTAGTCGGTCAGCGCTTTCAGAGCAGGCTTCGACATAAAGAAGATGATCAAGATACCCACGATGTTCAGCCAAGCCATCAAACCTACGCCAACATCACCCATCGCCCATGCTAAGTTTGCGGTTTTTACTGTACCGTAAAACACGGCTGAGATAAGCACCAGTTTTAAGATAAACATCAGACCGTTCACTTTAAAGGTACGGCGAATGTAGGCAATGTTTGTTTCTGCGATGTAGTAGTAAGCCAAGATCGTGGTGAATGCGAAGAAGAACAGTGCAACAGCGATGAACGGTTTACCAACTCCAGGCAGAGCACTTTCAATCGCCATTTGCGTGAATACTGGACCATTGGCCCCAATATCGGCTGGTAGGTTTTGCACAAGGAATGCACCTTCAACCGCACCGTGTACGTTGTACGCCCCTGTGATAAGAATCATAAACGCAGTTGCCGAACATACTAGTAGTGTATCGATGTAGATTGAGAATGATTGAACCAGACCTTGCTGTGCAGGATGATCAACGCTTGCTGCTGCTGCTGCGTGAGGGCCGGTACCTTGGCCTGCTTCATTTGAGTAAACACCACGTTTAACACCCCAACCAATGGCAGCACCAACACCAGCCATAGGAGTGAACGCGTCTCCTAGGATCATGCCGATAATGCGTGGGATTTCACCGATGTTTAGAAGAATGATAACGAAAGCGGTGATGATGTACGCCAATGCCATGAATGGCACAACGATCTGAGTGAAGTTCGCAATACGCTTTACGCCACCAAAGATGATGAAGGCAAGAATGACACAGACAACCGTACCAGTGAAAATTTTAGCAAAACTGAAGGTACCAATAGCGGTTTCGATCATGTCACCAGAGCCAAATGCTGCTTCTACCGCGTTACCAATACTGTTGGATTGAACGCCAGGAAGTAGCACACCACACGCAAAGATGGTCGAGATAGCAAAGATCCATGCGTACCATTTTTGCCCCATTGCTTTTTCGATGTAGTAAGCAGGACCGCCACGGAATTCACCTTCATCTTCTTCTTTGTAGATTTGAGCGAGAGTGGATTCTGCATATGCTGTTGCTGCGCCAAAGAAGGCAACAACCCACATCCAGAATACGGCGCCAGGGCCACCAAACCCGATAGCCGCAGCAACACCGGCAATGTTACCTGTACCTACACGGCCAGATAGCGAAACGGCAAGCGCCTGAAATGATGAGATCCCTTTGGTTGAACTTTTGCCCGAAAGTAGCAAGCGCCACATCTCAAAGAAATGACGAATCTGCACAAAGCGTGTCATGATCGAATAGAACAAACCCGCCCCAAGACACAGGTAGATCAGTACTGGGCTCCAGATAATTCCATTCAGAAAATCAACTAATGACTGCATGAGTATTTTCCCTGTTAGTTGTGTTTGTGGTTATTTTTCAAACAACACATTACCCTTTTTGTAATGCAATTGTTAACTTTTTTGTCTATAAATCGTTTATAGCGTGATGGTGGGCACAGAATGGCTTGGTGTTGTTAAAATTTGGTTCTAGTTGATTATTGTGCGCAATTAGATGGGGAATTTATTGATTTGATTAAATATGCAGCACGTTGTCATTTTAATGTGCTGCATATTCGATGAGTTAAAAATGCTAACTACTATGCAGTATGTGGAATAAAGGTCTGTTTGATTTTTGTGCGATTATTTACGCGTAACGAAGTAAGTTGAGCTCTGAGTTCTCCATGATTTTGGCTTTTTCACCTGTCATGATATTGGCCAATAAGTGCCCTGAACCACATGCCATTGTCCACCCTAACGTCCCATGCCCAGTATTAGTAAAGAGGTTGTCGTATGGCGTTGCACCTATGATTGGTGTGCCATCTGGCGTCATTGGGCGAAATCCTGTCCAGAATTCTGCTTGGCTGAAATCACCGCCGCGAGGGAACAAATCGCGAACCACCATCTCAATCGTGTTTTTGCGCTTTTGTGGCAAGGATGGGTCGAAACCTGCAAGCTCAGCGGTGCCAGCCACTCGTATGCGGTCATCAAATCGAGTCATAGCGACTTTGTAAGTCTCATCCATGACGGTAGAGCGCGGTGCGTATTCTTCATTTTCTATCGGTAGCGTCAGTGAATATCCTTTAACCGGATACACTGGGATATCAATATCGAGCTGCTTTAAAAGCGCTGTGGAAAAGCTACCAGAAGCAACGACAAATTGGTCTGCCTTAAACAAACCATGGTTCGTTTGGACACCTATGATCTTTTTGCCTACAGTAACCCAATTACTCACTTCGGTATTGAATTTAAACGTGACACCATGCGCTTTCGCAAGTTCTGTCAGCTGTTGGCAAAACTGAAAGCAGTCACCTGTTTCATCATCAGGCAAATACAACCCGCCTACGATTTTATCTTTGACCAGCGCTAAACCGGGTTCTTGTCGAAGGCACTGTTCAACGTCCATCAACTCAAATCGAGTACCACTTTGCTCAAGCAGCTTGAGGTCTTTTTCGATTGCGGTTAACTGTTGAGTTGTGCGAAACACTTGCAAGGTACCAAACTGGCGTCCTTGGTATTCAATCGCGTGCTCATTACGTAATTGTTCCAAGCAAGTTCGGCTGTGGTTGGCGATAGACAGCATGCGAGCTTTGTTGATTTGATAGCGAGGCAAGGTGCAGTTCGCAACCATCTTGCTTGCCCAACTGATCATGTCTGTGCTTAGCGACGGCTTTATTTTTAGTGGAGCGTGTTCTTCCATCAGCCATTTGATCGCCTTGAGCGGGATACCCGGAGCTGCCCATGGGGATGAGTAGCCATAAGAAATTTGTCCTGCATTGGCAAAGCTTGTTTCCATCGCGCTGCTTGGTTGGCGATCGATGACCGTGACTTGATAGCCTGCTTGAGATAAATACCAAGCAGAGGTTAAACCGATAACACCGCTGCCTAATACGATGACTTCCATTGAGGTACTCCACACATTTATCAGTAGCGGTTAGTTTCTTTTCTTTACCTTTTATTAACAATCGATATAAATTACATACAGCGTTTAGAAAAACTATAGGCTTAGTGATGAGAAGTAACGTGATAAGTGGTTTATGGTTGTTTAACCAAGTGGCGTCACATGCCAGTTTTACGGGCGCTGCTAAGCATCTACACCTTACGACAGGGGCTGTAAGCCAACAAATAATCCACTTAGAAGAGTCGTTAGGTTTTACTCTTTTTGAACGCCACTCTCGAGGGATCCGCCTCACCGAAAAGGGAATACAACTGCAACAAGCCACGCAGTTGCATTTCTCTGAGTTAGGCAAGTTGCTTGATGATCTGAGAGTAGAAAAGCATATCAATGAGGTTCGCTTGAAGCTCACTCCCTCATTCGCCTTTAAGTGGCTAGTGCCTAAACTCGAAAGCTTTCAACTAGAGAACCCAGAAATACAAGTGCAGATCTTTGCGGAAGGAGCGCTAGTCAACAGCGATTTGAAAGACTATGACGTCGCCATTGACTACGGCCTTCACCCTTATCGAGACCATGATGCCGAGTTGATTCTCGATGAAAAATTGCTGCCAGTGATGAGCCCTAAATACCTTGAGGATCATCGGTGGCTAAAAACTCCTTTTGGTGATCAAACATCGTCTATGTCTGCGAATCAATGGCAAGCGGCTACGTTGTTGCACGACGCGATGCCGTGGGAAAAAGCGACACGTGACTATGAGTGGTTGTATTGGGCTTCGGCAATGGGATTCGATTTTAAAACCGATGTCGGTCACTTTTTCAATCGAACAGACATGGCGATGTCTGCGGCGGAAGCTGGAGTCGGGATCGCGATGGCACGCATGGCGTTGATTGAGGATGAATTGACGACGAAACGTTTGGTTTCTCCATTCGCCCCCATTCCTGCCAATGCTGGGTATTACTTGATCATGAATACAAGAAGCCAGTCAACTGAGCGATTTAGAGAGTGGCTTTTGAAGCAGATTGAGTCACGACGATGATTTAAGTGTTTAAGAAATAATAAAAATAAATGTCTTAATTACATATTATCTTGAGCCACTTCCCACAAATTATCTTCACTTTATTAACTTCTCTCTCTCACTCATCTTTTTCCATATCATCCTAGAAAATAACTAATGGATAGAGAAAGGCTATGGCTAAAAAAAACTCGCTTGTATTGGTCCTAGCTCTATTTTCGGTAGGAGCAAGTGCAATGTTTTGGCCGTTTAAAAAATACGATGTGGAAATGTCACCAGAAGTACGTGGTGTTATTAAGCTTGATGGTAAACCACAAGTTGGGCTAACGGTTCATCGAGAACTTTTTTATGAAGGATATAAAAAAGGAAAAACGCTAAAAGATGAAGCCCAAACCAATGAACTAGGTGAGTTTTTCTTTCCTGGAGTTACTGTTCGGTCGCGAGCTCCCGGAGACATATTTGGCGGGAGTTTGAACGTACATCAAAAAATTTATCTCAATTGGCAGGGTGATCAAAAGAAAGTTTGGGGTGTTTGGGTGCCACCAGATGGAAGAAAACCATTGCTTTCAATGCTCTCGGATATTAATTGTGAGTTAACCAATATCGAGCGTATTCATGAAGTGGAGATCGCTCCCGAAAAAGGTTTACCTATATCTGTTTACTCGATTTGTGATTGGAGCAACGACAAAGTCACCACTTATTTGTACGACGAAGACTCTGATACTTACATTGCAAAAAAGGATATAGTTGATTAGTTATGAGTGAAATTTCTCCAAAACAGGCCAGTTATTTGGCGTTAGCTGCTTACTCCATAAAGCAGAATTTAGAGGATTTAGAAGTTCCCCTTGCTCTTCGCAATGACTTCTCTTTCAAGGACATGATTACAGGTACAAGTGGTGGTTTTTTCTTTCGTCCTGAAACCGGGTTTGCTCTGCTAGGAAAGGGAAAAAGTGAGCGTTATAAAAATGACCTTGTCTTAGCTTTTAGAGGTACAGCTGGATTAGCTGATGGGATTACTGACTTGACGTGTAGTGGGAAAGGAACAGATACCGGAGAGACCGTCCATTCGGGATTCCAAACTACGTTCTATTCTATGAGAAAAGGTCTAACTCGTTTTCTTCGTGATAATCCGGTAACCGCTAACGGTACTATACATTGTGTTGGACACAGTTTAGGTGGTGCATTAGCGACTCTGGTTGCTAATTGGATTTCTGCTTCTCCAGAGTTTAAAGGCAGAGTTAACTTATATACTTTTGGCTCACCAAGAGTCGGAATGAAATCTTTTTCGATCAACTCATCATCTCGAATATCGACGCACTTCCGTTGTGTCAATGGTGCGGACCCCGTAACAAAAGCGCCAGTATGGCCTTTTTATCATGTGCCTTATGATGGTTCGGAGTACATATTGAATCGTGCTCAAGGTCTTTTTCCTAGCGCACATTTTATGGCGGAGTACAGTTCTTATACACAGACTGCAACCTGGGATAGCCTTGGCTTTCAAAAGGCAAGCTCCACTTTTAAACGCGTAGTTTTAAACTATGAGAATCGACTTCAAGCCACACCTTCTGCTGATTGGGCAGATAAAATCTCGGCAGCGCTCCTTACGTTGTTAGTGGATGGTGGGGCTGCGGCGTCAGTCTTTGCCCTGCAAAATGTAGGTTCTGCTATTGCTACTATATATGACGCGATTGCTCGTTCAATCGTCAAAATTTCAGAACTCTCTAGCGAATTTTCTGAACGCGTAAAAGGTTTACTTGGCCACATGTTGGTATTTGCGGGGAAAGGTGCAAATATCGCGATCAAATTTACTTATTCCTTTATTCGTTGGGTGTTTGAATTGGTGCTAAGTAAGTTGAATCAGGCTGTTAAAGCTGCCCTCAAAACGACCTTCTGATTTTGATTAATCCACCTTTGCTTAGGTGTGGTTTATTCTTAAATACGAAAAGTTTCCTACTTGGTTAGCGAAGCTAGTGGCGAGCAAATAGATAGTGCTTGGTGAGTCAGATAGAAAACACCGCCTCGATAACGGCGGTGTTTTATTTTGGATTACTGTCGTTGATAAACCGATTGACCTCTGCTGATGGTTTCTTCCACGTTTAGGTCTTTTAGCGCCTTAGGTTCAATCTTCATCGGGTTGTTATCGAGGATGATTAAATCCGCATTCTTACCTACTTCGATAGAACCTTTATACGACTCCTCAAAGTGTTGGTAAGCTGGCCAAATGGTCATGGCTTGCAGCGCGGTGTACGTGTCAACGCGCTGATCTGCACCCAGTACTTTATCAGTTCTGGTGGTGCGATTGACGGTCGCATCCAATACTCGGAATGAACTTGGCAGCGCCACAGGTGCGTCATGGTGAGTACTGAACTTTAACCCTGCCTTTCTCACCGCTTGAGTTGGTGAAATGAAATCGGCACGAGGATGGCCGAGCACCGAGTCTACATGCCAGTCACCCCAATAAAAAGTATGCATTGGGAATAGAGAAGGGAAGATGCCTTGCGCCGCTAAGCGATCCACTTGGTCTTGGCGCATGGTTTGGCCGTGAATGAGTACAGGTCGGCGGTCTTGTTTTCCTAGCTTTTCATTTGCTTTGGTCACTGCATTAATAAATTGCTCGATCGCTGCGTCACCATTGGCATGCGTCAGCACTTGCCATTCATTTTTAAAGGCCGTTTCTACGTAATCGTAAGCTTGTTGATCTTCAAAGGTTGGGTAGCCAGCGTAGTCTTTATCTTGTCCATGTGGCGGGTGGAAGTAAGGCTGACTTAGCCATGCCGTTTTACCTTGTGGAGAGCCATCAAAGTTCAGCTTTACGCCACCGATGCGGAAATGGTTTGTGTACTCTGGCGTGTTGTATTCCGAGTCCATAAAATCACTGCTCGATACCATATCGGCGTACGCAACCAAGTCGATCATCAGCTTGTCGTTTTTCGACGCGCGTTTCATCGCTTCATAACCTTCTGATGTTGCTCGTCCTTCTTGAGCTGTGGTATAGCCATATTTCGCGTACATACCTTGTGAGGCTTCTAACATGCGATCTTGAAGTTCAGAATCAATCAACTTATTGAGGTTGAACAGCATTGCAAAGTGCGCGTTTTCTTCTAGGACACCATTTGGTTCTTGGCTGTTTTCCATTCGGCGGATAATGCCACCTTTTGGATCTTCCGATTCTGATGTGATGCCTGCTAGCTCTAAGGCTTTACTGTTTGCGACACTCAAATGCCCCGAAGTATGGATGATCAATACAGGCTTATCTGTGCTGACTTTATCGAGATCCGCTTTGGTAGGGTAGTAATCCAGTTGGGCGTCGTCGTAACCAAAACCTAAAATCCATCCGGTTTTCTCAATGAATAGGCGTTGCGTATTATTGTTCTCGGCATTTTTCAGAGTTTCGATGATTTTCGCAACGGTATCGGCTTCGCCATCAGGAGATGGCAGCACGTTTGCGACCATGGCTTGCAGACCAACACCATACACATGACTGTGCGGATCAACAAAGCCAGGCAACATAGTTTTGCCTTTTAAGTCGACCAACTGTGTTTTACCGAACTTGTGTTCCATCGCTCCATCTTTGCTGCCGACATAAATGATTTTCTCGCCTAATGTCGCGACGGCTTCGGCGTACTCTGGCTTATCGCCAGACATAGTTAGGATGTCGCCACCATAATAAATTTTGTCTGCGGCGGTTACTTTGAGTGGCTCGGCGACGGCTTCTACTTCTTTCGCTTCTTCAGAAAAACACCCCGTTAAAGCAAGCCCAGATAGGGCAATGGGGATCCAGTTTTTGTTCATCGGTCATCTCCATACAGAGTAAGTTTTTTGCCTATTGCTCCCATCTCAATGAGTTTGAGAACTCAATAGGTCACATTCACTTTAGTTCATATTGAAGGAGGATTATCAACAAGATTAAAGACTTTCAATCAAGCGCAAGTTATACCTATCGATGAATATCAAAAATGTTACCTTTTCCCATTTCATAAACGTTTCTGGGCTTGGGCAATGTGACCCATAACGAGGTTCTGTGGTTAAAAAGTCGGCATGATAAGTCCACGATTTATCTCGATGACGCTCAAGGAAGAACATGAAAGACGAAACGCTATCCATCCATTTTGGTTACGAAACTGACCCTACCACTAAATCTGTCGCGACGCCGATTTATCAAACGGTCGCGTACGAGTTTGATAACGCGCAGCACGGCGCTGATCTGTTTAACTTGGAAGTGCCGGGTAATATCTACACTCGCATCATGAATCCGACTAATGATGTTCTGGAAAAACGCATGGCGGCGTTAGAAGGCGGCATTGCTGGATTGGTCGTGAGTGCGGGGAGTGCAGCGATTAACTATGCGATTCTGACCTTAGCGCAAGCAGGCGATAACATCGTTTCTACGCCGCAACTTTATGGCGGTACTTACACCTTGTTTGCGCACATGCTGCCAAATCAAGGTATTCAAGTGAAGTTTGCCAAAGATGACAAGCCAGAAAGTTTGGCCGAGTTAATTGATGAAAATACCAAAGCGGTGTACTGCGAGAGCATTGGTAACCCTGCGGGTAATATCATTGATTTAGAACGTGTGGCGGAGCTTGCTCACGCACAAGGCGTGCCTGTGATTGTGGATAACACTGTCGCGACGCCAGTGCTGTGCAAACCCATCGAGTTCGGTGCGGATATCGTAGTTCACTCTCTCACTAAATACGTTGGTGGGCATGGCACCACATTGGGTGGCGTGATTGTGGATTCCGGTAAATTCCCTTGGGCGCAGCACAAAGACCGTTTTCCTGTTTTCAACCAACCAGAACCTTCTTACCACGGCGTGGTGTATACCGAAGCGTTTGGTGAGGCGGCATTTATCGGGCGCGCGCGTACCGTACCATTGCGTAATGCCGGTTCGGCATTATCACCGATGAATGCATTTATGCTTATGCAAGGGCTAGAAACGTTACCGCTGCGTATGGAACGCCATACCGATAATGCACTCAAAGTGGCTGAATTCTTGGAACAGCATGACAAAGTCAGTTGGGTGAGTTACGCCGGCTTGCCAAGTTCAGCACACTTCAACCTCGCCGAAAAATACATGAAAGGTAAGCCTTCTGCGATTTTGTCGTTTGGCTTAAAAGACGGTTATGAAGCCGGAGTGCGCTTTTATGACGCTCTGAAAATCTTTAAGCGTTTGGTGAACATTGGCGATGCAAAATCATTGGCTTGTCATCCAGCATCGACGACTCATCGTCAGTTGAGCGAAGCAGAACAAAAACAAGCTGGTGTGTCACCAGAGATGATTCGTTTATCTGTGGGTATTGAGCATATTGACGATATCCTAGCCGATTTAGAACAGGCACTAAACGCGTAAAACGATTCTTTTTTTAGCTTTTGGTTACCCATAGGCCAGCCTTTAAAAAAGCTGGCCTTTATTTGTTTTACTGTTTAAATATCAAAGGCTTTATTGTTTTTGGGTTGTGGTATTCCAAAAGCTCATGGTGGGTGAAATTTATTCCCTTGTCGCGTTTGGGTTTGTTCCTGATGATATGTGCAAATCTTATACATTGGAAGGGACTCAAATGTCTTACGTATTTCACCGTCATTGCCATGCCACGCTGCCAATCATCGATAAAGGTGAAGGTGTTTATCTATTCGATAAACAAGGAAAACAGTATCTCGATGCTTGTGGTGGCGCTGCGGTATCAAACCTTGGCCATAGTCATCAAGCCGTTAAAAAAGCCATGTTGGAACAGCTCGAGAGAGTGCCGTTTGCTCATACTGGATTTTTTACTAGTGACAGCAGTGAGCGACTAGCGGAATTGATTTGTCAGCATATGCCTGAGCAGTTCAACCATGTGTATTTAGTCAGTGGCGGATCAGAGGCGGTGGAGTCGGCACTAAAAATGGCGCGGCAGTATTTTGTAGAATCAGGTAAGCCAGAGAAAAAGCAATTCATCGCGCGTCAGCAAAGTTATCACGGCAATACGTTGGGAGCTCTGGCGGTCGGTGGTAATGAATGGCGACGTGAACCGTTCAAACCTATCTTGCATCCGAGTCATCACATTGCCCCTTGCTATGCTTATCGTTATCAGCAGAGTCATGAGTCGGAATTGGATTACTCATTGCGAGCGGCGAATGAACTAGAGGCAAAAATTCTTGAGTTGGGGGCTGAGAATGTAATGGCTTTTGTCGCCGAGCCTATTGTGGGAGCCACCGCTGGAGCTGTGCCTGCAACTCAAGGTTACTTCAAACGTATTCGCGAAATATGCGACCAATACGATGTGTTATTGATCTTGGATGAAGTCATGTGTGGCGTTGGGCGAAGTGGCAGTTTTTTTGCGTTTGAGCAAGAAGAGGCAGAGCCCGATCTGGTTTGTATGGCTAAAGGGCTTGGTGCGGGTTATCAACCTATTGGCGCGGTGGTTGCTAATGATCGAGTCTATCAAGCTATTGCCGATGGAAACGGTTTTTTCCAACACGGTCATACCTTTATGGCGCACCCTATGGCGTGCGCTGCCGCCGTGGCAACAATTGAAACCATCTTCCAAGATGACTTATTAACGGCGGTGAATCGGCAAAGTGTTTTGCTGCGTAATGAGCTTACTTCTGCATTGGCCCATTTACCGTACATTGGCGACATTCGTGGTAAAGGCTTGTTTGTTGGCATTGAGCTGGTGGCGGATAAAGAAAGCAAGTCGCCTCTGAGTAAAGCCACATTGGCAGACAAACGCATCAAACAGCGAGCAATGGAAAATGGCTTAATGTGCTATCCAATGGGCGGGACGATTGATGGCGTTAATGGGCACCATATTTTGCTCGCACCGCCATTCATTATTCAGTCTCATCATATTGATGAACTAGTCGGTAAACTCTCACTGACGTTAAAAGAGGTGGCGGAGACATGGAAGTAGCAAACCAATATTTGCGAGAACCTATCGCCATTATCGTGGCCCCAAACGGTGCTAGAAAAACTAAGCACGATCACGCCAACTTACCCATGACAAAAGACGAACTGGTTGCAGAGGCTATCGCTTGTCAAACGGCAGGGGCTGCCATGATCCATTTGCATGCTAGAGATGCCAACGAACGTCATTCATTAGACATCGACGACAACATGGAAATTTACCATGCCGTGAAAGAAGCGGTGGGAGAAACCATGATGGTTCAGCTCACCACAGAGGCAGTGGGTTTATATTCTCCGCCACAACAGCGGGCGTTAGTCAAAGCTGTGAAACCTGAAGCTGCTTCTTTCGCATTGAGGGAGTTAATCCCCGATCGCGCAAGTGAGAAAGAAGGGCATGCCTTTTTCCATTGGTTGGCAGAGAACAGCATCGTGAGCCAAATTATTCTCTACGATACAACCGACATTGAACGTTATTTCCAACTACGCGATGCGGGCGTGTTACCTAAAACGCATCAGCATGCATTAGTGGTGTTAGGGCGTTATCACCAAGCTCAACAGTCTTCGCCATGGGATTTACGAGGTTTGAATTTTGTGCGTTTTGTCGAGGAAGAAATTCGATGTGCCATTTGTGCTTTTGGCGCGCGAGAGCAAGACTGTTTAGCGAGTGCGATATTACTTGGATTCGATGTGAGAGTTGGGTTTGAGAATAACCACTTCGATGTGGCAGGCGAATTAGCAATCAGTAACGCGGCTCAGGTGGAAGCTCTACGCGATGTGGCGCATTGCTTCGCGATTCCTTTACGCAGTGCGCAAAGTTTGCGTTCAGTTTTAAAGTGAATCTGTTTGAAGCAAGGAAAATAAAGAAGAACGGAAAGCAAAAAGGCTCCATCGGAGCCTTTTCGGTATTTGTCGTTAGTTTTCGGTTTGTACTGCGGGTTGGCGTGCTGGGTGTTTGATAAACACCGCCACAATGGCTGCAATTGCCAGCGCGAAACAGTAGTAAGAGTTGGCAACCACTTCTAATGGAGAAAGGTTAAATACTGAGCCTAGCAACAATACTTGCGCGCCGTAAGGCAAAATGCCTTGTACCACGCACGAGAAAATATCCAACAAGCTTGCTGAGCGACGAGGAGAGACATTGTTCTCTTCCGCCAACTGACGCGCTACGCTACCTGATACGATGATAGCGACCGTATTATTTGCCGTGCAACCATTCACCATAGAAACCAAGCCCGCGATACCTAGCTCACTTGCGCGGCTGTTCGCGTGTTTTGAATGGCTAGAGCCAAACGCATGGATCATGCTGCTCACTAAGTTGGTTAGGAAAGCAAGACCGCCTTGACGACGCATCAACTCACTCAGACCACCAATCAGCATCGATAGTAGGAAGATTTCCTGCATGTTGCCAAAACCGCTGTACACGTCTTGCGCTAGGTTCGTTAGACCGTAGTCGTCAATCGAAACCAAGCTTACGCAACCCGCCAGTAAAATACCGATAGTCAGCACAACAAATACGTTAAGCCCTGAAACCGCCAAAATCAAAATGGTGACGTACGGTAGCACTTTTAACCATTCAATTGGGCCTGTCTCTGGCACTTGAGTCGCAGTGCTGTTGAACGCAAAAATACCCATAGCAACCAGTGCTGCGGGCAGTGCAATGCGGATGTTCTCTTTGAACTTGTCCTTCATTTCACAGCCCTGAGAGCGCGTTGCCGCGATGGTGGTGTCAGAGATGATAGAAAGGTTATCACCAAACATCGCGCCGCTGAGCACAACACCAGCGGTTAATGGCAAGCTCATACCTGCAGATTGAGCAATGCCCAAAGCCACAGGTGCAACGGCAGCGATGGTGCCCATCGAAGTGCCCATCGCTGTCGCAATGAAGGCTGAGATCATGAAAATACCAGGCAGAATCATGCTGGTCGGAATGGCAGATAGACCTAAGTTTACGGTAGCATCGACACCGCCAGAAGCCTTTGCAACGGCAGCAAACGCACCTGCTAACAAGTAGATCATGCACATTGCGATGATGTCTTGATGACCAACACCACGCATAAAATGTTCGATAGAGCGGTTAAGTTTCTCTTTGCTGAGAAGAAACGCAATGATGATGGCTGGTAATACCGCAATTGGTGCTGGCAGCTGGTAGAAGGCAAATTCAACGCCTTGCAAAGATAAGTACGTGCCTACGCCAATAAATAGCGCAAGGAATACGATCAATGGGATCAGTGCGACCGCAGACGGTGCAACTGTTTTAGTAGTTTGTTGGGAACCGGACATGTAAACGACAAAGATAATAATAAGAGAAGTGAGCAGACTAATCTCACCGACTTTTATTGTCAACGTCTAGACGTCTAAATGGCTGCGTAATTTTTGTATTTGGATGAAAGAAAAAAGCTCATGGCATCTATCTTACTGATACCATGAGCCTTTATTGAAAGTGCATTTATAGCGACGATTTTGCTTTTTTTCGCTTGAGTAAGCCTAGGAGCATCAATGCGAACACAACCGCGGCGCTCGCCCAGATTGCGTATTTGTAGTGGCTATATAAATGGCTGAGTGCGCTGAGGTGCTCAAATGCAAAATGCGTAAGTAAACTGAACACCAAAACCCAAATGGTGGCAGCGAGTGCGTTGCCGAGTAAAAACTCTCTGCGTGGCATTTTTGCTATCCCACATGCCAGAGGCATAAATTGCTTCATCCCCTCAATAAATCGGCTGACCACCAAACAAGCAGGGCCATATTTTTGAATGGTGATTTGGAGTTTCTGCATTTTAGGGCCAGAGATGTAACCTTTTTTATCTAGCCATCCTTCAAAGTAGTAGCCAAGCAAGTAGCCACAAGTATTGCCTAAAAAGCAGCTGAGCCAAGATATAACCATAACCATAGTCAGATTCATGACTTGTTCTGAGGCCAGAATTGACGCTGCGATCATCAGAGATTGCCCGGGCATGGGAATGCCAATACCTTCAAAAAAGATGCTAACAATAAGCGCAAGGTAGCCGTACTGCTCCAGCAGAGGCTTCATGGAGATGAGTAAAGCGTTAATGTGTTCCAAATGCTTTCCTCTAATAAAATCGGAAGGAAATGGGAGTGATACTCCTGTTGTTTTCTCTGGTCAATTCTTGTTTCTCATTCCCGAGAAAAACTGACACACCTCTGATAATTGTGTTTACCTGATGCGCTGTTGCGCTGGATTCCGCTCGCCGTTTGGTTCGCGACGGCGAGCGGTCATTACCATGGCTTGGGTCTCAGGCTACTCTTTTGGTGCTGTGAACGCACCGTACAAATCGAGGCGTCGATGGCGCAAGTTCGTTACCGAGCCTTCGGTGTTGAGCTGTTTCAGCTTGGTTAAGTCAACATCGGCAAAGATGATCATTTCCGTATTTGCACTGGCTTCCGTCAATGTGGCGTCGTGGGGGAAATAAATGTCTGAAGGTGAGAACACCGCTGATTGAGCATATTGAATGTCCACGTTGTCCACGCGCGGTAAGTTGCCGACACTGCCGCCAATCGCCACATAACACTCGTTTTCGATCGCGCGAGATTGAGAACAGATCCGCACACGTTGATAGCCGTTTTTGGTATCGGTCCAGAATGGCACAAAAATAATTTGCGCACCTTGTTCGGCGAGCATACGACCTAACTCAGGGAACTCGCTGTCGTAACAAATCAGAATGCCGACCTTACCAGCATCGGTTTCGAACACTTGTACATTATCACCGCCATCAATTACCCAGTCTTTTTGTTCGTGTGGCGTGATG
Source organism: Vibrio sp. GLN_1 (assembly GCF_043106015.1). Classification (NCBI taxonomy): domain Bacteria; kingdom Pseudomonadati; phylum Pseudomonadota; class Gammaproteobacteria; order Vibrionales; family Vibrionaceae; genus Vibrio; species Vibrio sp. GLN_1. The sequence goes on along the minus strand of NZ_JBICMD010000016.1, from coordinate 113,964 downwards.
TGGATTTTGTACTGAGCGTTAATTTCACCATCGCGTTGCAGTAAGTAAGCAACGTTGTAGAGCTTGCCATCTTCGATGAGCGGCATACTGCCAGCAATGATATTGATGTTGTAAGTGACCGCCATTTGCGAGAAACGGTTTTTGATCTCTTCTGTAAAGCTAGCAAGAAAGCGAATAGCTTCAACCGAGTTTTGATCGTTTTGCAATCCCATCAACGGAGCGTTGAAGAACTCGGGAAACAAAGCGAAGTCGGCTTTGTAGTTGGCCAGAGAGGAGATAAAAAACTCGGCTTGATCGAGCAAGTCTTCCAAATCGTTCATCGCGCGCATTTGCCATTGCACCACGCCAATACGAATCAAGGTTTTCTCAATGTCGTGAACGGATTGAATGTCTTCCTCGTAGAAAAAATTATCCCACTCTAGCAACGTGGCGTAGCCTTTTGAGGCGTTATCTTCTGGCAAATAGCCACGCATGATGCGTTTAACATCAAAGTCATTCGCAAGCTGGAAGGAGAGGATCGGGTCGTGCAATTCACGGCGTTTTACTTTGTCGATGTACTCTGCAACGCTTAGTTCGTTCGCGTATTGGTGGTAATTCGGAATGCGGCCACCGGCTAGTATTGCTTTAAAGTTTTTGCTGCGGCACAACTCTTTGCGCGCGTCGTAAAGACGTCGGCCCAAGCGAAGCCCACGGTAATCAGGGTGAACAAACACATCTAGGCCATACATGGCATCGCCTGTCACTTGGTTCTGAATGACGTTATTTTCGGTGATGATGTCAGTGTACAGGTGAGGAAGTGAAAATCGGTTGTAGTCCACTTTGATCGTCAGCGCAGCGCCGACAATTTTGCCGTTATCCTCAATACAGATTTGTCCATCGGGAAACTGATGAATGAGATCCATGATGGTCAGGCGCGGCCATGAGCCGCCCACATCAGGAAAAACGAGGTCCATTAATTCCGCGAGCTCTGGGTAATCGGTCGGCTCAATGGTACGTAAAGAGAGTCTTGGCGTGTTGCTGTCCATATCCTACTATCCATTTATCCTTTTCAAATAGTATGGATGAGAATGCCACAAATTTAACCATACTTACATTTGAGGCGCGGTAGGTGATAGGCTCTGCACAATCTTCATATTTATACTGGTTTCATATCGGTAGCTTTATGTATGATGGGTAAGTTTGTCTTTTAACCAGTCATGAAAAAGTGCCACTTTTCTTGACGTTAACCGGAAGTTTGGGACCATCACATAATAGCCATAGCCGCTGTGAAGCTTTAGATTCTCAATATGTTGGATGTCACCACGCAAAATAGAAAATTGCGCCATAAAATCGGGCAGCAAAGCCAAGCCCTTCTCCATTCTCACGGCTTCACACGCCAAATAAAAATGCTCAAACCCGACGGAGTGATAGGTGATTGGGCACTCTAAATCGTTCTCCTGTTTGAATTGCTCCCACAGCTGCGGGCGAGTCGTTTGCGGAATAAATGGGTAATGGCTGATAGCTTGGTTGTCTGACAGTTTTGGTAGGTTGGTGTTGCCAATCAGCAACAAGGTTTCCTCACATAAGAGCTGGCTATATTCATAATGAGTAGAAAGAGGCAAACACCGCACATGCAGATCACTTTCGCCATGAATGTTTTTAACTGCGCCATCTCCGGTACGAATTTTCACGCGAATATTTGGATGGCGCTGGTGGAAATCATCGATATTTGGCACCAGCCAAAGACTGGCAAACGAGGGTGTGACATCGACAACCAACAGTTCTTGATCAGTATTGGTCTGAATTAGGCTGGCGGTTGCATGCTGAATGAGCTCCAGAGCTTCTGTTATTTGGGGCAAATAGCGCTTTCCTTCCTCTGTTAGCTCCACGCCGTTTAACCCTCGATGAATGAGAGGAAGCCCAACGAGTTGCTCTAAAGATGCCATCTGTTTACTGACCGCTCCTTGTGTTACGCATAGGTCATCGGCGGCTTTAGAAAAGCTGAGATAGTTAGCCACAGCAACAAAAGTCCTCAACGCACGAATGGAAGGGTACTCACTGCCTTTTATCATTCTTTCAATTCCATTGAATTTGCTTAGGCACAGAGTAGAGGATTTGTGCTTTTAAGCAAAGCAAGGCACGACGGATGTGTGATTGGCTTCCTTTCTAATAAACACGCAACGCGATATTTCAATGACTATTTAACAACTCAAGAATATTCACGCTGTGTATTTTTATTTTGAAAAAACTACAAATTAGCGAGAAGCTTTTTCATTAGTTATATTTATCCTAAATTTATATTGTTTGTGTAAGGTAAATAAATAGCCGGTATTTTGTTTTTTGTACGAGTGCTTTTAGCTAATTGTCAGAATCTTATTAAATAAAATAGTTTTTCATTAATTTAATATTGGCATTGCTTTTGCTATTTATGATTGGAACTTTCGATAATCAGTTAATTTAGGAGAACGAAATGAAAAGCAATGTTGTTACTCTGGTTGGTCTATTTTCTCTAGCAACGTTTAGTACTTTATCTTACGCAGCGGACTCCAAAGATCATGGCGTTTATGTAGGTGCGAACTACGGTTATTTAAAAGTTGATGGACAAGATGATTTCGATGACGACAGCGATGCAATGCAAGCATTGGTGGGTTATCGCTTTAACCGTTACTTAGCGTTGGAAGGTGGCTACATTGATTTTGGTAGCTATGGTAACAACTTGGCTAATGCAGAGACGGATGGTTATACCGCAGCATTGAAAGTGACGGCTCCAATCACCGATAGAGTGGATGTGTACGCGAAAGGTGGCCAAATGTGGTATTCGACAGATTATAACGTTGCTGGATTCCATGGGAACAAAGATGACGAAGGGGTATTTGCTGGTGCTGGTGTAGGTTTTAAAGTAACGGATAACTTTTTAGTTAACGCAGAATACACTTGGTACGATGTGGAATTGAATGCAGAAAATGTATTTGATGGTGCGAATAAAAATACAGACTTTAAACAAGCATCTTTAGGTGTGGAATATAGATTCTAATAATTCTAAGCCATAATAAAAATGCGAAGCTTAAATAGCTTCGCATTTTTTGTTGTGTTATATGAACCAGACCTGAAATTCTTAGTAAGGAGAAAATTGAAGAGACTATTTTACTCACTCAATCTGTTGCTAATGAAGCAAGAGCACCACTTAAACTATGACCTACGCAGTGTATTACCTTTGGTGCTTTTATGTTCTTTTTCGAATAACCAGCGATGCATGCTGCAAGTTGTGGCTTTATTGTATTGAAGAGATTTACAAAACCAGCATGTACTCTGTAACCGGATGAAGTACCTGATATCCCAAAAGCTTAGAGAACTTTAAATTGAAAAGCATATAGTAAGTACACACTTTCTATCTTTTAGTGAGTACTTTTGAATTCTCATGTGTGGTTGATGTTGTACTTATGAGCGTATAGTCTGCGACTTAATACTCAACGAGTTTTTAAATTAGCATAGGTTGTAAAGTTACGCAGTAATGCTTGTGATAAGTTATCAGGTAGCATGAGTGCCTGAGAAAAGAAGGCAATATGATTGTTGATACAAAAAAAAGGCCACCCGAAGGTGGCCTTTTCCAAACGTTTGGTGGAGCTGGCGGGACTCACCTTCAACTGCCTTAAAAAACAGTTACTTCAATAGGTTAGGGTGTTTGTGATTTTTGAGAATAACCCTTAAGTACCTCATCTTAGTACCATATGAAGCCAGTATCAAGATGGAAGCCTATTATCCTAAGCTAAGGACGCCAGTTCAGCTCCCTGTTTGGGAGCTGAACTGATATCTATGATGCGCTGATCACTTAATCTGACTTTTGACGGCGTTAATCCTTTCCAACTGCGACGCACTTAGTGAGTGTTGCTTTAATTGCTCATAGCTTTTTAATAGTCTGTTTTGTTGACGTTGAATTTGTCGCTCATTTAGCTCTTCTTTAGCGTTTAACCACTTATCAAACTGCGTTTGCATCTGCTTGATGAGTTTTTCAATTTCAAGGGCTTCAGTGGCTTTTTTATATTGGTATTGCCAAGTTGATAGTCTGCGTCCTTTCTCTTTTTCAATTGGCTCATAGCTCCGGTAATCTATGCCGACATGTTGCAGTACTGCGCTGTTGAATGCTTGCTTAATGACTTTTGTTGCTTTTTTCCGTTGTAGTTCCGTGAGGACTCGATTGCCGACAATCTTACCAATCATCAAATGCACATGGTCGCCACTACCTTTTTTTCCTTTCTGTTCCTGCTGGTGCAAGACAGCTCGAATTTGTTGTCGGTATTGCGAAAATTCAGATTTGTTAAGTTGACATAATTTAGCAAGAGCCAATGCACAATCTTTGACAATGGATTGCCACTGTTCATAGCTAGGTCTGTAGCCCCTTGGCAACGTAAGGCAATATTCCATGGCGTAGGTCGATAGTGGGCGGCCTCCACGGCGGTTATTTAGCTGCTGATTAAGCCTGAATTGTTCTCCTGTAAGAGCAATGCGCTTGGAGGTAGCGCCACATCCGAAGAGTGATACGAGGTCTTCGGTGTATTTGTGGTTGGCGTGTTCGGCGTTTAGTAGGTAACGCTCTCGCATCATTACACCATCTGATGCAAGTCGAACGGGTTGTGTTGTTACAGTCCAGTTTTTAATCATGAGATATGTTTTTTATAAACATAGAAAATTATTTTTTTAGATTCAAACAACTTAAAATCAACTGGTTATGCTGGATGGTGGTTTCCAGATAGAACAACCCACTTCGTTCTTATGTTGTTCTCTGGCAAGAATGGAGACCCTTCTTGACTACCCCTTTTTCAAAAAATGCCATCGTTTGAATAAAGAAAAAATAGTTATTACTCTTTTAAATAAACGCTATGGAAAAAGAAATTACTGCTTCGGATTTAATTAAACTTCTGCATGATTTAGAAGACCTTGAAACCACTAACCTTGAAGATTTGGTTCTTGAAGGAGCTATGAACGCTGGTTTTGTTACCAAGGGTGATTCAGTGAAAAACCTATACAGACGAGCATGGGTTAAAAAAGTGACAGAACATGCTAACGATGCTTATAGATTAGAGGATGTTGCTACAGGTGAGAACTTGGCAGCTACGATCGAAAACGTAAAGGTACTATTGAAAGCGAGAGAGACCAAAGTCACTGATATACTGGAATTGCTCGCTAAACAAATATTAGATGCAACACCTCCGTATAAAAGCTGATTGGATTCAGTAGCAATTTATATTTGGTTATTTGATTCAAGCGTCCGAAAGGGCGCTTTTTTGTTAGATGTCGCTGTCACCATATGAGCCGTAGGGTATAATCAGCGCAATTTTCTCAATTGTGCTATTTACAATGACTAACAACAATTTCTCCCAAACCGCTGCCTTTATCTGGTCGGTCGCTGACCTGCTTCGCGGTGACTTCAAACAATCTCAATACGGCCGTGTTATCTTGCCGTTTACCCTGCTTCGTCGTCTTGAGTGTGTGCTTGAGCCAAGCAAAGATGCTGTGGTTGCTGAACATGAACGCATTAAAGCGATGAACTTGCCAGAAGAGGCACAGGAAAAGTTCTTGCTGCGTGCAACGCAATCACCAGTACAACCTGATGGCTTGTCATTCTTCAACACCTCGCCAATGAACCTTGGCAAGATGGGGCAAAGCAACATCAAGGCGAACCTTGAGAAGTACGTGCAGTCATTCTCCAAAGATGCGCGTGAAATCTTTGAGCACTTCAAGTTCGATGAATTTGTTGGTTTACTGGAAGATGCCAACCTGCTTTACAAAGTGGTGAAGAAGTTTGCCACCACCGATCTTAGCCCAAACAGTATTTCTAACCACGATATGGGCTTGGTGTTCGAAGAGTTGATCCGTCGCTTTGCGGAAAGCTCGAATGAAACCGCTGGTGAGCATTTTACCCCGCGTGACATCGTGCGCCTGACCACCTCATTGGTGTTTATGGAAGACGATGAAGCCCTAACCAAAGATGGCATCATCCGTACCATCTATGACCCAACAGCGGGTACAGGCGGCTTCCTTTCTTCTGGCATGGAATACGTGCACGAGCTTAACCCGAAAGCGGTAATGCGTGCGTTTGGTCAGGAGCTAAACCCAGAGTCCTACGCTATCTGTAAGGCAGATATGCTGATCAAAGGGCAAGATGTTAGCCGTATCAAACTGGGTAACACCTTGTCTAATGACCAACTGCCAGCAGATCAGTTTGACTACATGCTGTCTAACCCGCCGTTTGGTGTGGATTGGAAAAAGATTGAAGGTGAAATCAAAAACGAGCATCAGCAAAAAGGCTTTGATGGGCGCTTTGGCGCAGGCTTGCCGCGAGTCTCTGATGGTTCGTTACTGTTCCTAATGCACCTTATCAGCAAGATGCGTGATAAGAAGAATGTCGACAACCAAGTGATTGATGGCGGTCGTATTGGCATTATCCTTAACGGCTCGCCACTGTTCACTGGTGGTGCAGGTAGTGGTGAAAGTGAAATTCGTCGCTACATCTTAGAAGCTGACCTGCTTGAAGCTATTGTCGCGCTACCAACAGACATGTTCTACAACACAGGTATTGCGACGTATGTTTGGGTTCTGAGTAACAAAAAAGACCCAGCACGTAAGGGCAAAGTGCAATTGATTAATGGTGCTAACTTGAGTACGAAAATGCGTAAGTCATTAGGCTCTAAGCGTCACTATTTAACTGATGAAGAAATTCGCACCATCACGAAAAACTTTGGTGACTTTGAAGAAATCGACACCTTGACCAAAGATGGTGTGACGGACAATCAAAAACACTTCGCCAGCAAAATCTTTGATACGCATGAGTTTGGCTATCGTCGCCTAACCATTGAGCGTCCACTGCGTCTGTCAGCACAAATCACCGATGAAGCGGTGGAATCACTGCGCTTTGCTCCCAAGCCATTTAATGCCGTAATGCAGGCAGTCTTTGAACAGTTTGGCTCAGAGTGGACGGAAGACACCTACGGCTCACTAACTGACGTGGAAAAAGAAGTTCGAGTTCTGATCAAAGCAGACTTCCCTGAGTTGAAAGAAAAGCAAATCAAGGATGTACTGGATAGTAAGTTGTGGCTGAATCAAAAAGCTTTGATGGATGCGGCGAAAGCCCTGCAAATTGCCGTTGGTGACAGTCTTGGTGGAAAAGAGCAGCAATCCGACGACTTCAACCAGTTTGAACTAACTCTGAAAGGCGCTTTTAAGGCTACGGGCATTAAGTTCGACGCCAAGCAGAAAAAACAGTTTATCGATGCGATCACTTGGAAGAACCAAGACGCAGAGCCTGTGATCAAAAAAGTGCTGAAAGAAGACGCACAACCGCTATACGGGGCGTTCGACTATAAAGGTAAGGTTGTTGAGTTCCAACAAGATGGCGACCTACGCGATAACGAGAACGTGCCGCTTGACCCAAGCGTAAACACATCAACCCTAATTGAAAGCTACTTCAAGCGTGAAGTGCAGCCACACATTGCCGATGCTTGGATCAACGCAGATAAGCGTGATGACAAAGACAATGAAATTGGTGTGGTGGGTTACGAAATCCCATTCAACCGCCATTTTTATGTTTACCAACCTCCACGCGCACTGGAAGCGATTGATGCCGATTTGGATGCGGTCAGTGCCGACATTATGAAGCTACTGCAAGAGGTGCATTCGTAATGGGCAAGTATCAGGGTTATCCAGATTACAAAGAGACGCATTTAGAGTGGCTTCAGGAAATACCAAACCACTGGCAAATCAAACGTCTGAAATATCTTGGTGAGGCAATAATTGGTCTAACCTATTCACCAGATGATGTGGTCGATAGTGAAGATGAGGGTACGTTGGTACTAAGGTCATCGAATGTTCAAAATAAAGCGTTAGCTTTTGATGACAATGTATTTGTAAACAAGCCTATTCCAGAGCATTTGAAAACACGTAAAGGCGACATTCTTATATGTGCTAGAAACGGAAGTCGAGCATTGATCGGGAAAAATGCTCAAATTGATGAACGAGCAGAGGGAATGACGTTTGGCGCGTTTATGTCTGTGTTCAGAAGTCCATACAATGACTATTTGTCGAAAGTGTTTAACTCGGCTTTATTCGAGTACCAATCAGGTACATTTTTGACAGCAACGATAAATCAGCTAACGACTGCAAATCTGAATAGCTTTGAAGTACCGTTGCCACCAGAGTCAGAAAGAGAAACTATCGCCAACTTCCTCGATCACGAAACCGCCAAGATTGACGCTTTGATCGAAAAGCAGCAGCAACTGATCAAACTGCTAAAAGAAAAGCGCCAAGCAGTGATTAGCCATGCGGTGACCAAAGGCTTGAACCCTCAAGTACCAATGAAAGATTCAGGTGTGGAGTGGTTAGGGGAAGTGCCTGAGCATTGGAATGTGACGAAGTTTGGTTACATTTCGCAAGTTGTGCGCGGAGGTTCACCAAGACCAGCGGGAGACCCTACTCTTTTTGATGGAGACTATTCCCCTTGGGTGACCGTTGCTGAAATCACTAAGGATGATGAAATATACCTTTCTGAAACTGAGACATTCTTAACCAAGAAAGGAAGTGAGCAATGTAGAGTGTTTACATCAGGAACACTATTGCTATCAAACAGCGGAGCAACATTGGGTGTACCCAAAATACTATCGATAAATGCAAACGCAAACGATGGGGTGGTAGGTTTTGAGAACCTGACTTTAAATTCAGAGTTTGCTTATTTTTATTTGAGTACGTTGACACACGACTTAAGGGAAAGAATTAAGCAAGGCTCAGGGCAACCGAACTTAAATACAGATATTGTTAAGAATATTTTTGTTCCTGTTCCGGCATCGCCAGAAGAGACAGACACGATTGTGTCATACATCAAATCAATGTGTGACAAGTTTGATGCTTTGGCATCGAAAGCGAAAAATGCTATTTCATTAATGCAAGAACGCCGAACAGCACTTATATCTGCCGGAGTTACAGGCAAGATAGATGTTCGCAACTGGCAAGCGCCAATATCTCAAAATCAGGCTTTAGAACAAACAGCTTAAGTTTATTGCCATTCTCTAAAGGGAGTGGCTTTTCGCTTTGGTTGGTTAAAAAGAATTAGAAGAACAAGGTTATGAAAGACACTACACAAGAACGGGTATTTCAGGACGACATCATCAGCCAGATGGTTGCCAATGGCTGGGTGCAAGGAACTGGCGATGGCTATAACCGCGAATCGGCATTGTATGAAGTGGATGTGCTGACCTTTATCAAACAGACACAGCCGAAAGAGTGGAAGAAGTTCTGCAAAGTTTTCCCGACTGACTCAGAGCGTCACTTCCTTGATGCCTTGGTAACACAGCTTAAAAAAGCCGATGAGAATGCCACTGATCGTGCATCACGCACCTTTGGCACGTTGGGGGTGTTACGTCATGGTCTGAAAATCCGCAATGCCCGCTTTGAATTGTGTCAGTTTAAGCCAGAGCATAACCTTAACCCTGAAACTCTAGCTCGTTATGAGCAAAATATCTGCCGTATCGTGCCAGAGCTGGTTTACAGCCCGCATGCAACGCAAGCGGAATTCGAAGCGACAGGCAAGCAAGCTAAGAAGTGGCGGATTGACTTGGTGCTGTTCGTTAACGGCTTGCCCGTCTCTACCCTTGAGCTGAAATCTGAGTTCAAACAAGCGGTAGAAAATGCCATTGCGCAGTACAAACTCACTCGTTTACCGAAAGACCCTGCCACTAAAAAGCCGGAGCCACTTTTGAGCTTTAAGCGCGGTGCCTTAGTGCATTTTGCGGTAAGCCAGTATGAAGTCTACATGGCAACCAAGCTCGCGGGTGAAGAGACATTCTTCCTGCCATTTAACAAAGGCACGCATGATGGTGGCAAGGGCAATGACATTCCCGAAGATGAAAACCGCTACGCGACCGACTACCTATGGAATGAGGTATTAACCCCAGATAACCTGCTTAACATCATCGGGCGCTTTATCCATCTCCAAATTGAAGAAAAAGAAGATTGGGAAGGGCGCAAAACAAAGAAAGAAACCCTGATCTTCCCGCGCTACCACCAGTGGGATGTAGTGACGAAATTGGTTGATGCTGCGATTGTCGAGGGCACAGGCAATAAATACCTGATCCAGCACAGTGCAGGCTCGGGTAAGTCCAACTCTATTGCGTGGACGGCGCACCAACTCTCGACTTTGCATGATGAAAGGGGTAACAAGCAGTTTGATTCGGTGATTGTCGTCACTGACCGCACCGTTCTGGATGATCAGCTTCAAGACACCATCTATCAGTTTGAACATGCTGATGGTGTGGTAGGGCGTATCAACCGCAAAGAAGGCGATGGCTCTAAATCCGAGAAGTTAGCAACGGCACTGGAAACCTCTCAGCCTATCATCATCGTGACCATTCAAACGTTCCCGCATGTGTTAAAGGCGATTGAGAACTCAACCTCACTTAAAGAGCGTCGTTACGCCATTATTGCCGATGAAGCGCACTCATCACAAACAGGCGCAACCGCTCGCCAACTCAAAGAAGTGTTGATGACGGATGAAGCCGACGATGACACGGAGCTTTCTTCAGAGGATATTCTTGATGCTACAGTTGCAGCGCGTCGAGGCAGTGCCAACCTTAGTTACTACGCCTTTACTGCCACACCAAAGCCCAAAACACTGGAGTTGTTTGGTCGCAGACCCGATCCAGAGCAACCCGCGTCTAAACGCAATTTGCCAGTGGCTTACCACATCTATTCCATGCGTCAGGCGATTGAAGAAGGCTTTATTCTTGATGTTTTGAGGAACTACACCAACTACAAAGTGATCTATCAGCTCAAGCAAAAGCTGGAAGCGGAAGATAAAGAAGTAGATGCAGGCAAAGCCAAGGTGAAACTCAATAACTGGGTACGCCTGCACGATCACAACATCTCGCAGAAAGTGAAAGTGATTGTTGAGCATTTCAAAAAGAACGTGATGGGCTTATTGGGTGGTCAAGCCAAAGCAATGGTCGTCACCAGCTCACGTAAAGAAGCGGTGCGCTACAAGCTAGCTTTTGATAAGTACGTTTCTGAGCATGGTTACGCTGGCATTCGTGCGATGGTCGCGTTCTCTGGCGAAGTGGAGTTTAACGCCGCCGACCCAGACAGTACTGCGTTTATGGCTCAGAAGTTCACTGAGCACAATATGAACCCTGAACTCAACAAACGTGAGATGCGAGTTGCTTTTGATAGTGATGACTATCAGGTGATGCTGGTTGCTAATAAATACCAGACTGGATTTGACCAACCGAAACTCTGCGCTATGTACGTGGATAAAAAGCTCGCAGGTGTTGAATGTGTACAGACGCTTTCACGACTTAACCGAACTTATCCGGGCAAAGCCGAATGTGGTACATTTGTGCTCGACTTCTACAACGATCCGCAAGATATTTTGGATGCTTTCCAGCCTTATTATCAAGTGGCAGAGCTTGAGGATGTCACTGACCCTGACAAGATTTTCGACCTATCAGAGAAGCTGCGTGCGAGTGGTATTTTCTTATGGTCGGAGGTAGATCAATTCGTTGATGCCTTCTTTACTAAGAACAAATCTAATGCGGCTATCAGTAATATCTGCAAGCCAGCGATAGACCGTTGGCGCAAGCGTTATACTTCTTCGGTAGAAGCATATATTCACGCTAAAAACGTGTTTGAACGCACCAAGAAAACAGGCGATGCGGTGTTAATCGCCAATGCGGAAAACTCCTTCAAAGAGTGTAAGCAGGAGAAAGACCGCCTAGAGATCTTCAAAAAAGACTTAGGCAGCTTTGTACGCTTTTATGAGTTTATGTCGCAGATTGTCGATTACGACGATAAAGAGCTAGAGAAACTGAGCCTGTATGCACGCCACCTGCGTCCAATGTTGCGCGAAAAGGTGATTGAAGAGGATGAGCTTGATCTTGGTAATGTGGTGATGAGCCACTATCGTCTGTCGAAGATCCGTCAACAGGACATTCAGCTTCAAGAGAACTCCCCTGAGTACAAGTTGCACCCAAGCAACGACGTGGGTACAGCCAAGCCAAAGGATAAGAAAGAAGAGTTCCTCTCTCACATAATTGAGCGATTGAACGAGGTGTTTGTTACCGACAACCTAACCGACAAAGACATGATCAATTATGCCTTTACGGTGCGTGACAAGCTCACAGAGAACGAAACAGTTATGAGTCAAATCGCCAATAACACGCGTGAGCAAGCCATGCTGGGCGACTTCCCACGTGCGATTGATGATGCGATTTTGAATAGCAACGAGGCGCACCAAGAACAAATGATGCAGTTGTTGTCTGACCCGAACAAAACCAAACAATTTGCGCGGGTTATCTTCGATATGTTGAGTGGGTATAAAGGGTAAGGAAGTGGTTTTTGTGGTGAAGGGGCTGGTTGAATCAGCTTAAAGTTTTTTGAGTGAATTGGATGAGCCAGTTTATGGCTGGCTCATGCTTTAGGATATTCCGTTCTTTCAGTTAATTAAATAAACGTAAAAAACGGAATCAACTGATACCAGTTAAGCGTTGTTGATAAGGTAATATATTTTCTTTCGTCCTGTTTTTCCGCTAACCTCAAAGTTGATGAGTTTACCGGATACACGGTCAATTATTTCAGCGCACTTGTCACGGCCATATTTTGTGTTTTTTAAAAGAAAATCTCTTAATTCCGTTTTATCCATCTTATTGCCATCTAAAACAGACTTTATTAATGAAACGGCATCAGGGTACTTATCAAGATAATCATTATATTTAAACACTTCATCTTGTAAAGATTTTGCCTTTGTATGCGTATTTTTATCGATATTGCGAACAGAATTTATCATATCAACATACTTCAAACTTTCTGCTTTTTGGTATGCGAATGTCAGCTCAAGGGCATTATTACCACGGAGTTTTTGGTTTATCAGTTGAATGTGTTTTGTTTGGGTTCCATTTTCGTCAGTATTGTCATATTTAATGTCCATCATGTAGATACAATCTACGTCTTCGACAAGATCTGATGTCCCAGAATAGACAAGTTTGTTGTCGCCATCTCGATTTTTGTTGGTATGACCTAAACCGATAAAGGTTCCCCCCCTCATAACAAAATCTCTGACAGTGATACCAAATCTACGCATATGTTTTTTGTCCATTGTGTCAGCGAACTTCTTAAGAGTATCCACAATGATCACAACATCCTTTGCTGCATCATCATCAGATAATCCGTCTAAGATGGCTAACAGAGAATGTGATTCGAAGCCGTTATATCCGGGAACAAGCACGTGAACCCCAATACTTTCCAAAATTTCAGTTTTTTCAATAACTCCATTTTGAGTGTCATCAGCATTTATATAAAAGACCGATAGATCGTTAGTAAGACCTGCTGCATGAGCTTGTTTTAGTTGGCTGATGATTAATAAGGTTTTGCCAGCATTCGGTGGTGCAAAAAGAGTACTTGACTGTCCTTTGAGAACTAAACGGTCAAAGATAAAAACGCTCTCAGCAGCGTTCTGTTTAATATTATCTAAGTCCTCATTGATAGCGAGTTCAATGAGTGTTTCCAATGTGTTTTTTTTCATTAAATAAACTTTCAGTAAATTTTGGGTGAGCGAAGCCGTTCACCCAAAATATATGGGTTAATAAAATATTTTTTAGTTGTGGTGGTGCTGTTTAAATAGATATCACGCTAAATTATATGGGCGAATATATGCGGTATGGCTCGTATCTATCATATTAACAACAGGAGCAAGAATTCTAGGATGGTATTGCTCACTGTACGTATCAAACGACTCAGAATTATGTTTATGGCCAACAATGCACTCTATAATCTCTTTGGAAATTCCTAACTGTTTCAACTCATTGATGAACGTGTGTCGGAAAGAGTGTGCATCTAACCCTTTACCTAAACCCAATGAATCCCTACGGCGACTAAACCACTTCGAAGCGTTAGTCGAGTAGTAGCCATCAACAAGAGGCAGTTCTGGGAAGAGACGACCCTCGTTTTTTGAATCTACGAATGATAAGAAACCTTTTGCAATCAATTCATTATGAATAGGGATCAGCCTGATAGATGAACTATTTTTGACACTCTGCCCTTGGAAGCTCTCCCTAATCTTAAGACAGTAAACACCATCAACTTGAGTTACATCATCAAAGATTAGTTGGCAGATTTCATTTAGCCTTGCCCCTGTGTAACGTAACAATAGTGGTACCCAGTAGTAATAAGAATGAAGGTAGCGATGAGATTTGTAGTCTGTCATGTTGAAAATGGCAGCAAGGTGGTGGTCGGAGAAACATAGGCGTCTCTTGCCACCTTTTTCACTCTTTTTTGGAAGTCGATAGAACACATTGTCCTTAACGTATCCATGATCTTTGCTCCAGTTAAGAAAAGTAGAGAACTTTTCGATTATCCCTTTAATGGTTGTAAGGGAGAGGCATGGTTTAGGAGTCGGCAATGCAGCATTTTTGAAGATTACGTCGTACCCTGTTAGTCCCATAAACTCAGAGTGTTTCTTTGCGTTCGTGGGATAGTGGCTCAAGGCGTCTCGGACGTTTTCAGCGCCAGAACGATCAAGCTCATTTAAGTCATCAAAGCCGATGAGGTGCAATACTCTCGTAAGAAGCTCATGATCTTGCTGGATGTTTTTTAGCTTAGATTTCCCGAGTTTGATACGTGAATCTGTGTAAGCATCTAGTAGTTCTACACCTGTTAGTGGTTCTAGTGTCTTATGGCTTCGTTGCACTGGAATTTTAAGGTTGAGGATAGCTTCGAAATTTGTATTCTCGCAGGAATTGGAGCGCAAACCTTGTGCCACAGATGAGGATAAATTCATAATAGTTCCTAGTTATCAATTGCTTTCCAATTAATCTAAGAAGGTCTTTCACGGCCGTAAAGAAAAAAAGCTAGCAACCTATTAATCACATACATGTATGCATATTTAACTGCAACTTGTTTTTTAAATTGTTGTTTTTAAATTGTTTATTTGGTTTTTTTGAGCTGATTGCTGAAAGAATGAGCGAATGAGTTTGTTTTTTTGGGGCGTGAAATCACGCCCAAAATTAAAGCCACATAACTGTTTAAGGGGTCGCTAGGGTCACTCAGTTGAATAGTTTTTCACCTTATCTAAAGGGAGAGGATCAATCAGGTTTACGACAGTCATCACTTGCTCAATGTTTAGATCCTTCCCGTATCGGTCGTAGGTAATGTTATTCAAGGTGTGACCTAGTATCGCACCAGCCACAATATGGGAAACTTGCTTTTGTTTAAGTTGTGTCGCTACCGTATGACGGAAAGAATGAAAGTCATGTCCTTTGCCAAAACCAAGTTTGGTTTTAAAGCGTCCATACCACTTAGAGGCGGTGCTACCAAAACCATCTCGTGAATTTTTCAGTTCAGGAAACACACGCTCATGTTTGATTGAGTGTAGGTATTTAATGAATCCAAGTTCTATTAATTGTCGGTGAATTGGGATAACGCGACGACTCGTTACATTTTTTAGTTTCTGTCCCTCATATCGGTCATCAATTCGGATCACCCAAATACCACTCTGTTGATAAATGTCCGCTTTGTAGAGTTGGCACAGTTCATTCTGCCGAGCACCTGTAAAATAAGCTAAGAGAGGGAGCCAGTAGTAGTAGGGATGTCTGAAGTCTCCCTTCGCATGAATTTCTGTACTAAAAATTTCCTGTAAGTCTGTTTTTGCATATGCGTTTTTGGCTTCACTATCTTTACGTTGCTTTCGGAAGCGAATTGCTTTGAATGGGTTGATATCAGTAAATTCGTTCAAATGGCACCACTCAAAGAATCCTGACGTTTTCTGACAATAATCTTTTACCGACTCTTCACTGAGTGTAGGCATATTAAGGCTATTATTGAGTTTAACCGCCTCCTTGGCTGTTAGGCCTTTGAACTGGGGGTGTTTCTTCATGTTTACGGGGTAATGTCGCAATAGCTGCACTGCGTCTTCTGCATCGCGTCTGCGAATTAAAGGGAGATGGGATTTTCCAACTAAATCAAGAACGGTTTTGCACTTAGCTTTCAGCATTCCAACGGCCTTAGGAGAAATATGCTGAGCCTTATAGAGACAAAAGCGCTCTAGCATCTTTTCTGGGCATAACACCTTAAGCTTTTTCTGTTTTGCTGGTGGGTGCTTTTTTTCGTTATGAATGGGTCTGACTTGCTTTGGTGCTGTGGTTGCAGTCGGGGATATGATGGTGCGACGAACCTGTATCTCTAGTTCTAATGCTAAAAGCGTAGCTTTATCTTTGCATGATGTTTTTAGCGATCGTTTAACTTCACGAAGCCCGTCAAATAAGTGTCGATGCTCAGATGGGATTTGATAGCGAAACTGCCAAATGCCAGATTTTGAAATAGATAAATAGCGCATGTTTTAGTACCAAAATGTAGTACAAACAGCCTAATATTGAAGTGGCGAATACAAAAAGGGCGATAACTCAAAGAGTTACCGCCCTTTCCAAACGTTTGGTGGAGCTGGCGGGAGTTGAACCCGCGTCCGAAAACCGTTCATCATTGGTACTACATGCTTAGTCGATCTTTAAATTCACCATCCACCTGCGAACCGACACGCTAATGAATGACTATCCTGAATTATAATTCGCCGTTCATCTCTCAGGCGGAAGAATCCGGGCTAGCGCGTTTGGGTTTGATCTCTCGTTATTCCCCGTCTTACGTGCGGAAGCTAGGGCGAGAGAGCTCTGAGCAGGGTATTAAGCTGCTAGTGCGTAGTTTTCGTCGTTTGCGACTATTTTTTTGCGGTTTGTTAACGAGGCCTACCGCACCTCGGCATGCACCTCAGACTTCTGAATTCCCGTCGAATCCTAAATCAGCCCCAAGGTATGATTCGCATAGTAACAGAAAAGACTTAGCTGTCCAGCACTATGCGTTTAAGTGGTCAAGATTAACGCAGTGCGCTCTTCATTACGCGTGCTTTTTCTCTTGCCCAGTCTTTTTCTTTAAGATCTGTACGTTTATCGTGAAGCTTTTTACCTTTTGCTACACCTATTTTTATCTTCACCCAAGAGCGAGACCAGTACAGAGAGAGTGCCGTAAGTGTCATACCTTCACGGTTAATGCGACCGAGTAGGTTGTCAAGTTCACGACGACTCATAAGTAGTTTGCGCACACGAGTAGGGTTCGCCACTACGTGTGTCGATGCCTGATTTAAAGGAGTGATTGTCATGCCACTCACAAAGGCTTCACCGTCACGCATGAATACGTAACTTTCAGAAATATTGGCTTTACCTTGGCGAAGGGCTTTCACTTCCCAACCTTGGAGCTCCAAGCCAGCTTCGATTTCATCTTCGATGAAATACTCGTGGCGAGCTTTTTTGTTCAGCGCGATAGTGTTACTACCCGCTTTTTGTTTTGATTTTTTCTTTGCCATAATGGCGTCATTATACGGGTTGGATATCGGATAGGAAATCCTTTTATTTGCGCAATCGTGGAATAAAAGTAAAATTGTCGCGAGCTTTAAATCTGTGCATGTATCGATAGGAGTATGTATGAAGCAAGTCAGCCGTTCTGCGTTGGTGTCTTTTAGTGCAGAACAGATGTTTAATCTGGTCAATGATGTTGCTAAATACCCTGAGTTTTTGCCTGGTTGTTCGGGCTCTCGAATTATTGAGTCTTCGGGTAACGGCATGGTCGCTTCTGTCGATGTTGCGAAAGCGGGCATCAGTAAAACGTTCACTACGTCCAATGAGCTTATTCCTGGCCAAGCTATTATGATGAACTTGGTTGATGGTCCGTTTAAAACGCTCCGAGGTGGTTGGATTTTTACTGCGTTGGATGAGCAGGCATGTAAGGTTGAACTTAAGCTTGAGTTTGAGTTTTCGAGCAAAATGATTGAAATGGCGTTCGGCAAGATTTTTAACGAGCTAACTAGCAATATGGTTAATGCATTTACCAAACGCGCGAAACAGGTGTACGAGTGTTATGAGTATTGAGTCAGACATGATTCACGTTGAGGTCGTGTATGCATTGCCTCATGAGCAACGCGTGTTTAACTTAGTTGTGAATAACCACGCGACGGTTGAAGAGATCATTCGTCAGTCGGGTGTCTTGGAATTGTATCCAGAAATTGATTTAGCGAAAAACAAAGTAGGTGTGTTTAGTCGTAATGTAAAACTAGACGCGACCGTACGTGATAAAGACCGCATTGAAATCTATCGCCCTTTATTGGCAGATCCAAAAGAGATTCGTCGTAAGCGAGCAGAGCAAGCAAAAGCTGCTGGGAATGCCGATCCAGTGACTGGTGGCAAGCCAAATGCTCTGCGCAAGTAAGCAGAGTAAGCAATATTTTAGATGATAAAAAACCTCCCAAGTGGGAGGTTTTTTTGCATAAAGGTTTTATGATGCCAATCGATGTAATGACAGGATTGGTTTATTGGATCTGTTCGTAAAACGCGTCACTTTTCGGGAAGTCACCGCTGATATCGGCCAGCGTTCCTTGGTCATTAAAGTTTACGACAAGATCTTTCTGTACTGGGTCACCGTGGCCTGGCGTGTGATGGTAGATATAATACCAAGTGTTAGGATAGCCATTTTCGATAAGCATTGGCGATCCAAGTACGAAGCGAACCTGTGCTTTAGTCATCCCAAACTTTAATTTATCAACCGCACTTTGTTCTACATAGTTGCCTTGGTTGATATCAATACGATAAACCAGTTTTTCCAATACCGAACATCCTGTCAGCAATGTCATTGCTAATGGTACGGCAACTAACCACTTCTTTAATTGCATAATAATTTCTTAGTAACCTTTAAAATACTGCGCTGATAATAAACAAGCTCGACGCAGATGTAAAAAGCTATGCGTCGCATGGTAGGGAATCTGACAACGAATTTTGAGTTGAGTTGCATTTATTAGCAGATATTAAGGGGTGATAGGGGGCCTAATGGCGTTTTCGTTAGCCGAGTCACTGAAGCGATTAATACGAAAAGAGTCATCAACTGGATTGCCGATGACTCTGTGTCATAGGGTTAGGCGGCGATAAGGAGTTCTTTCGCGTTAGCTAATGTTGAATCAGTGATTTGGCTACCACCGAGTAAACGAGCCAGTTCTGCCACACGTTGTTCTTCATCTAGTGCGCGCATTTGTGTTTCCGTTTGACCACCTTTGGTGTGTTTTGCGACAAACATTTGTTGGTGGCCACAACCGGCTACTTGCGGTAAGTGTGTGACACACATGACTTGAGTCGATTCTCCAAGCTTGCGTAGCATTTTGCCTACTACCGCAGCTGTTGGGCCACTAATACCCACGTCCACCTCATCGAAGATCAAACTTGGCGTATCTACTTTTTGAGCAGTGATCACTTGGATCGCTAGCGAGATTCGGGATAACTCACCACCTGACGCAACTTTCGCAATTGGTTGTAAAGGTTGACCCGGGTTAGTGGAAACCAAGAAGCACACACTGTCCATACCCAGTGGCGACGGATGTGTGTTTTCGTTGTTTACTTCAATGCTGAAGACGGCTTTTTCCATGCTCAGTTCGTGCATGCTTTGCGTGATCAGCTTGTTCAGTTCTTTTGCGTAACGGCTGCGTGATTTATGCAGCTTTTCCGCTTGAGTCAGGAAGCTTTGGTATTTCTGTTCCACTTCTTGAGCCAATTCATCCAGACGTTCATCAGAGCAATCCAATGCTTCGATTTGTGCTAGAAGGTCTTGGTGATGTTGGTATAACTCATCAGGCATAACATGATGCTTACGAGCCATCGACATCACTTTAGAAAAACGCTCTTCGACATAAGCCATACGACCTGGATCAACATCGATGCCATCCAAGTAGCTACGAAGTTCGTTTTTGGTTTCTTCTAGCTGGATCATCGCGTCAGCCAGCATATTTGGTAGCTCGGCTAATTTTTCATCTAATTCCGCTAATTGAATTAGGGAGTGATTGGCCGATTGCAAAATACCAAGCGCATTGACTTCTTCACCTTCGTAAATAAGTTCGAGGGCTTGCTGACAGGTAGCGGCGAGTTCACCGCTATTGGACAGTCGTTTGTGCTCTTGCTCGAGTTCTGCGAATTCTTCTTCACCTAGCGATAGCTCATTCAGTTCTTTGATTTGGTATTCAAGCAACTGTTTTTGCGCCTGATTCTGCTGGCTGTTTTCCTTGAGTTGCTTGAGGTTATTGTCTGCCTGACGCCAATGTTGGTACGCACTGCGTGTACTCTTTAATAGATTTAAGTGTCCGGCATATTGATCCAACATCGCCATTTGGTATTCGCTTTTCATCAGTTGGTGATGCGCGTGTTGTCCATGGATGTTGATTAACAGCTGCCCAAGAGATTTTAATTGTGAAAGTGGTACTGGGCTGCCGTTGATGAAGGCTCTTGAACGGCCTTCTTTAGTTATGATGCGACGCAAGATACATTCAGTGCCATCCAGCAGATCGTTATCTTCTAGCCAACGCGTTGCATGTAGGTTGTTGTCCAGTAAAAAGGCGGCACTGACTTCGGTTTTCTCTTCACCTTGACGCACCATACCTGCATCGGCACGTCCGCCTAGACACAGACCTAACGCATCAATCGCAATAGATTTACCAGCGCCTGTTTCACCTGTAATGGTGGTCATGCCCTTAGAAAGCTCGAGTTGTAAAGACTTAACAATCGCAAAATTATTAACACTTAGATGAGCCAGCATTTTTATTTACCTGTATAACTGAACAATACTGTATATGAGAACAGTATATACTGTTTCTTTATACAGTAAAGATGAGCGGGAATATTTTTATCTAACAGGTTATTTTTTGTGATGAGGTGGGAAAAATGAGTCGAAGTCTCGACAACGACTCATTGAAATTGAAAGGGTTATGGGCGAGTTGGATTGATCGTCAGTGGCTCTAGTGTCACGACAGCATTAACACTTGCTCCTGGGTGATCGACATACGACGTGTCTTGCATCAACGTGTAGAAAACGTCAACAAAGTCATCATCGTTGGTAAGCACACCATCTGGAATTGCATCGATGATCTTGTTTGTGATTTGTGGGATGACTGCGTATGCCTGAACTTGCGGATCTGGGATGGCTTTCAGAACTTCTTCAGCGACTTGCACCAATAGTTTAGCCAGCTGTTTGTAGTCTGTGCCGTCATCTTGCTCCATCAGAACAATATCTGCAGCGCCCCAGCGGTAGCGAGACCAGTGAATGATGATTTGATTTGGGTAGTAATCTTGGTTGTCGTAATCCAAGTAAGGAAGCTCTACCAGATCAATTGTCGGCTCGTCGCGGCTTGGATTGACACCTGTCACGATGGCGTAAACCTCTGCTTTGCCAGAGATCCACGGTTCTTTGTCATCCGCTAAGCGAATTTTCTTCAGTTGAGTTGTTTGAATCGGAGCGACATCACTTGTCGCTGCGCTTTGTAGCGTTGGTGAAGATTGTTTTTGACTCTCTGAATAATAAGGCTGAATTAGAGCTGGCTGACCCAGCTTTTTCATTTCTGCCTGCATCGCCTGTAAGCCTGCTTTGAGCTCTGCAGAGCTGTTGTTATCGACAACTAGAACGGGAACGTCAGGAAGCTGATACACATCAAGTTGATGAATTTGCCCGTAAACGTCAAACGCTTCGATGTATTGCCAGCTTTCATCATCACCGCTTGGTTCAAAGGCAAAGAGTGGCGCAACGTCGCCATTAAGCCATGCTCCTAGCATTTTTTCGTTGGCTAAGCGCACTTCTAGCAATTGATCTGAGAATTCAGTAATGCCTTTCCAGCTACGAATTTGAGCGTCGGCTTCAACGAGCTGTTGGCTAAATTCTGCAGTAGGGTTTTGCTCAATGAAAGAGGAGACAGGAACATTGGTTTGTTGAGCAGTAATATCTCTTCTCAACATAGGCTCAATTGCCGTATAGTTTTTGCTCAGTTGTTGAGCAAGTTCCCGTTTGGTTTGTGTAATGTCGTCCGCACGCGCATTAGATACGTTTGTCACTTTAGTATCTTCAGATTGGCAGCCAATCAGTGCTAATGTACTGAGAACAGACAGAATGATAGTTTTTTTCATAGTATGTCCTTTATTGATTTTATGAAATAGAGTTAATACTCTATTCATGGTGAGAATATCACCCGACATACTCCATTCAATTTGCTTTTCTGGAATAAGTTAAACTTTGCACACAGGATCAAAGTTTATAAATTTCGTTTTAACGGCAGGATATATCGCGTCGCCTTATTAGTAAGTCTTTACGTGTTATCCCCAAAAAGAAAAAAGCCAGCAGCAATCAGCAACTGGCTTAAATTCGTGTTCATGAAAGCTAGAATAACTTACTAGACCAACCGAGTTTGTTCCTTAATACGTGATAGTAGCTGTAGTCTTTCGGATGGATGAGTTTGAGCACATTTGGGCTTTGATAAATGTGGATCTCATCGCCGGGAGAAACTGGCAGCGACACTTGTCCATCACAACTTACTTCTTGTGTACCGCGATTTTCTGGTGACACAATCAGTTTGATTCTACGTTTGCCATCAACCACCAACGGTCGGCTAGATAAGGTATGAGGGAACATAGGCACCAGTGAAATGGCATTCAGGCTTGGTGACAGAATAGGGCCACCACCAGAAAGTGAGTATGCTGTCGAGCCTGTTGGTGTGGAGACAATCAACCCATCGGCGCGTAAAGAGAAGGCAAAGCTTTCATCAATGTACACCTCAAACTCAATCATATGTGCGATTTGCCCAGGATGGAGTACGGCTTCGTTTAAAGCGGCGTTATGACTTTTTATTTGACCATGACGATGCACTTCTGCCTCAAGTAAGAAACGCTCTTCTTCAATGTACTCTCCCGCAAGTACGGCTTTGAGTGCCGCTTGGAAATCGTCTGGGTTTAAATCAGTTAAAAAGCCTAGATTGCCACGGTTTACGCCAATCACAGGCACGTCAAAACGCGATAAAATTCTCGCTGCACCCAGCATGTTGCCATCACCACCGACAACTATCGCAAGATCTGCGTTTTTGCCCAACTCAACTAAGCTGGCGAAGTGGTTTTGCGGGATCTCGTCCAAAATCGCTGCAAGGCGATCGTCAATAAACACTTTGTAACCTTCTGAGGTCAGCCATTCGTAAAGCTCTTTATGAGTCTGAATCGCTTGTTGATCTCTTGGTTTTCCGATAATCGCGATCACGTTACATGGATTTTTCATAGCATTTCCGCATTAAAGAGGCTTGAATCAGGAATCTTCATCCCCATAATAATGGCAAGTTACCTAAATATGCGAATTTTTATGTGGTTAAAGCCCGCAAAACGAGCATGGCTTTAAGGGCATTACGTTGAATTCTGGAGATATCATGAGCAACGAAGAAAACAAAGTTACAGAAGAAGAGCTTGATCAAATCATCGAAGAGGCTGAAAAAGTAGAAGCTGCAGCTCAAGAAGCTGAAGCAGAACTTGAAGAAATTGGTGACGAGAAAGACGCTAAGATTGCTCAACTAGAAGCGGCATTATTGTCTAGCGAAACCAAAGTAAAAGATCAGCAAGATGCAGTGCTTCGTGCAAAAGCTGAAGTTGAAAATATGCGTCGTCGTACTGAACAGGAAATCGACAAAGCGCGTAAATACGCTCTTAACAAGTTCGCTGAAGAACTGCTTCCTGTTATCGATAACCTAGAGCGTGCGATTCAAGCGGCAGATACAGAAAACGAAGTGATTAAGCCGATCCTTGAAGGTGTTGAGCTGACCCACAAGACGTTTGTTGATGTGGTTGCTAAGTTTGGTTTGAAAGAAATCAACCCTGAAGGCGAAACGTTCAACCCTGAATTCCACCAAGCAATGTCTATTCAAGAAAGCCCAGATCATGAATCAAACACCGTGATGTTTGTTATGCAGAAGGGTTATGAGTTAAACGGCCGTGTGATTCGTCCTGCAATGGTCATGGTTGCTAAATAACGACGCAAGTCACTGCAAAGTAAATACAAAATGCCTGTCACGTTTGTGATGGGCATTTTTGTTTTAAACAAAGGCGTGCTCCCTCCGTCTCGCTGAACCATCGATATCTAAAATTTGATCCCTTTCAAAGTTTTTCCTATTTGGGATATTTTTTCTTATAGGGAATTTTCTTTCTATCAACTGCGTAGTTATACAACCTTAAACCGATAACTGGTTGTTATCATTTGACTAAGTGAGTTTTGTTCTGAATATGAATGTATTCATAGTTTGTTTTGCTGAATTTTGTTGTTAACAAAAATGTAAATTATCGCTTTATTTTGTAACTTTGATATGTATTATTTGCGACCACTGCTTTAGAAATAAGCAGATATAACTACAAAAATGTAAATAGTAAACACAACATATCGGAGATTTATAATGGATAAATCGCTTTCTAGTAAGATTTTCATAGGCTTGTTTGCCGGCCTTGTGCTGGGCACAGCTATTCAGTACTTATTTAGTGGTATTGCGATTTTTGATACTTACCTACTTGGAACGGCAGAAGGGGTTGGCGGCATGTTTGTCTCGCTGATCAAGCTTTTGGTTGTGCCTCTTGTGTATGTTTCAATCGTGTGCGGCATTGTCGATTTGAAAGACATTAGTGCTTTTGGTCGTCTTGGTGGGAAAACTTTTACTCTCTACATTCTCAATACCATCATTGCGATCGCAGCAGCGTTGACCGTAGGTTTAATTTTCCAACCGGGTGCTGGTGCAAACTTAGCGGGTACGGTTTCTGAAACCGTCAAACTGACGACAACTGAAACACCAGATATTTTCTCGCTCGTGGTAAACATTGTACCAAGCAATCCAGTACAAGCTTTTGCTAACGGCGACATGCTACAAATTATCTTTATGGCTATTTTGACAGGTCTAGCCATTCAAGCTCTGGACTCTCGTGGAGGCCCTGCTATCCGCACGTTTAAGATGGCCAATGAGATCATGATGAAGCTGGTTGGTTTGGTCATGAGTCTAGCACCTTACGGTGTGTTTGCTCTGATGATTCAACTAGGTGCAACCTTAAATGCGAATACACTGATGTCTGTTGCAGGTTACGTTGCGCTTGTCGTGGCTATGCTTGTGTTCTGGATTTTCATCTTCTATCCAATGGCTGTTGGCATTACGACTGGAACATCTCCAAAGGCGTTTCTCCGCGCAACTCGTGAACAAATCCTATTTTCCCTATCTACGGCAAGTTCAAATGCAACCATCCCTGTAACCATGCGTACTCTGACAGAGAAACTGCAAGTTTCTAAATCAGTTGCGGGTTTTGGTGTACCGCTAGGCGCGACGATGAACATGTCAGGTGTATCTATTTACATCGCGCTTGCTACAATCTTCGTTGCTAACGCGTTTGGCCAGCCAATTAACACCGCTGATGTGTTTACACTCGGTCTGACGATTCTTCTTCTTTCTATTGGTGCTGGTGGCGTACCAGGTGGTGGTGTAGTGATGGTTGGTGTGCTTCTTCACCAATTGGGTCTTCCACCAGAAGGTTTAGCTATCATTGCAGCGGTTGACCGTATCAACGATATGTTCTGTACCTCTTCTAACGTGGTAGGGGATACCGCAGTGAACACTATTGTCGCCAAAACAGAAGGTGAGATTGGCAATCAAGAAGAAGTAGAGGCGCAGCCTGCACAAGCTAATGCCTAGTCTTGAACAATAGAGTTGAATCTATATACAGAAAGCGAGCGGAATGAGCTCGCTTTCTTGTTTTTTATGTCACAGAAAAATAACCGCTTTTCATCATGTTTACTTTGGAAGTTGTCTCTGGAATGTGATGCATTCCCAACAAGCTTGAAAGAAATCAATTAATTCATAAAAAATACGCTTTTTTTCAATTCTGCCCTTGAAAAGCGTTTTGACGCCCTTATCTATGTGGCATAGAGAAGCAAACATTGATTATTTTTGTTTGTGAGCAAGGGTTGAAACCCGATTCTCCTCCCCCCACATTGGGGTTATAACCAAACGAAAATAGAATTTATTCGGAGATAGCCAGATGGGTAAAATCATTGGTATTGACTTAGGTACTACTAACTCATGTGTTGCTGTACTAGACGGCGACAAACCACGTGTAATTGAAAACGCAGAGGGTGAACGTACTACTGCATCGGTTATTGCTTACACTGACGGTGAGACGCTAGTAGGTCAACCTGCGAAACGTCAAGCAGTAACTAACCCAACTAACACGCTATTTGCAATTAAGCGTCTAATTGGTCGTCGTTTTGAAGACGAAGAAGTTCAGCGTGACATCGAAATCATGCCTTACAAAATCGTTAAGGCTGACAACGGTGACGCTTGGGTAGAAGCGAAAGGCCAAAAAATGGCAGCTCCTCAGGTTTCTGCTGAAGTTCTTAAGAAAATGAAGAAAACTGCTGAAGACTTCCTAGGTGAGGAAGTAACTGGCGCAGTTATCACAGTACCTGCTTACTTTAACGATGCACAGCGTCAAGCAACGAAAGATGCTGGCCGTATCGCAGGTCTAGAAGTTAAACGTATCATCAACGAACCAACAGCAGCTGCGCTAGCTTACGGCCTAGACAAGAAAGGCGGTGACCGCACTATCGCTGTATACGACCTTGGTGGTGGTACATTCGATATTTCAATCATCGAAATCGATGAAGTTGAAGGCGAAAAAACATTCGAAGTTCTAGCAACTAATGGTGACACTCACCTAGGTGGTGAAGACTTTGATAACCGTCTAATCAACTACTTAGTAGACGAGTTTAAGAAAGAGCAAGGTATCGATCTTAAAAACGATCCACTAGCAATGCAGCGTGTTAAAGAAGCAGCAGAAAAAGCGAAAATTGAGCTTTCTTCTACTTCTCAAACAGACGTAAACCTACCTTACGTTACTGCTGATGCAACTGGTCCTAAGCACATGAACATCAAAGTGACTCGTGCGAAACTAGAATCTCTAGTTGAAGACCTAGTACAACGCTCTCTTGAGCCACTAAAAGTAGCTCTAGCTGACGCTGACCTATCAGTAAACGATATCACTGACGTAATCCTAGTTGGTGGTCAGACTCGTATGCCAATGGTTCAAGCGAAAGTTGCTGAGTTCTTCGGTAAAGAAGCGCGTCGTGACGTGAACCCTGACGAAGCAGTAGCAATGGGTGCTGCAGTTCAAGGTGGTGTACTTGCTGGTGAAGTTAAAGATGTTCTACTACTAGACGTAACTCCACTGTCTCTAGGTATCGAGACTATGGGTGGCGTAATGACTAAGCTAGTTGAGAAGAACACAACTATCCCAACTAAAGCGAACCAAGTTTTCTCTACTGCAGAAGACAACCAGAGCGCGGTAACTATCCACGTTCTACAAGGTGAGCGTAAGCAAGCGATGTACAACAAGTCTCTAGGTCAATTTAACCTAGAGGGCATCCAGCCTGCACCACGTGGCATGCCACAAATCGAAGTAACTTTCGACCTTGATGCGGATGGTATTCTACACGTATCAGCGAAAGACAAGCAGACTGGTAAAGAGCAGAAGATCACAATCCAAGCTTCTGGCGGTCTAAGCGACGACGAAATCGAGAAAATGGTTCAAGAAGCAGAAGCTAACAAAGAAGCGGACAAAAAGTTCGAAGAGCTAGCAACTGCACGTAACCAAGCAGACCAAATGATTCACGGTACTCGTAAGCAAATGGAAGAAGCGGGTGACGCACTTCCAGCTGAAGAGAAAGAGAAGATTGAAACTGCTATCTCTGAGCTAGAAGAAGCACGTAAAGGCGAAGACAAAGAAGCAATTGACGCGAAAGTTCAAGCTCTTATGACTGCTGCTCAAAAACTAATGGAAATCGCTCAACAACAAGCTCAAGCGCAACAAGCACAAGGTGCTGACGCTGGCGCACAGCCAAAAGATGACGACGTTGTAGATGCGGAGTTCGAAGAAGTTAAAGACGACAAGAAATAATCTTTCTTAACCAGATGGCTGCAAAGCCATCTGGAGTCGATACGACTTCGGTGTGCGGGCGTTTGGGGTGACTCTTACGCCCGTCTGTTTGTAAACGCTGTCTTTCTAGTTAAGTATTTTGCAATAAGTGCACTTACCTAGAACGATACAAACACCAAGCGGTGAATCGATGCCGTTTGTAGTAATTAACTGGTGACGAAGAACATGTCAAAACGTGATTTTTACGAAGTATTAGGCGTAAGCCGTGATGCCTCAGAGCGTGATATCAAAAAGGCGTACAAGCGCCTAGCGATGAAATTCCACCCAGACAGAAACCAGGGTGATGAGTCTGCGGCGGACAAGTTTAAAGAAGTAAAAGAAGCGTACGAAGTTCTAACCGACTCTCAGAAAAAGGCGGCTTATGACCAATATGGCCATGCTGCTTTTGAACAAGGTGGCGGTGGTTTCGGCGGCGGCTTTGGTGGAGGCGGTGCTGACTTCGGCGACATCTTTGGTGATGTGTTTGGCGATATCTTCGGTGGCGGTCGCCGTGGTGGCGGTGGTCATCGCGCGCAACGTGGCGCCGACTTACGTTACAACATGGAGCTAACGCTAGAAGAAGCCGTTCGTGGTGTAACTAAAGAGATTGAAGTTCCGACACTGGTTCACTGTGACTCTTGTGACGGTAGCGGTGCGAAGAAAGGCTCATCAGCGGAAACATGTGGTACCTGTCATGGCCATGGCCAAGTGCAAATGCGTCAAGGTTTCTTCGCTGTTCAGCAAACCTGTCCTACCTGTCATGGTAAAGGTAAGATCATTAAAGACCCTTGTAATGAGTGTCATGGTCAAGGTCGCAAGCAAAAAACGAAAACACTTAACGTTAAAATCCCAGCTGGCGTGGATACCGGCGATCGCATTCGTCTATCTGGCGAAGGCGAAGCGGGAGAAATGGGTGCACCATCAGGTGATTTATACGTACAAGTACACGTGAAAGAGCATCACATTTTCGAGCGTGACGGCAATAACCTCTATTGTGAAGTGCCAGTAAGCTTTGCTATGGCTGCACTCGGCGGCGAAGTTGAAGTTCCAACACTTGATGGACGAGTAAGCCTAAAAGTGCCGTCAGAAACACAAACTGGCCGTATGTTCCGTATGCGCGGTAAAGGTGTGAAAGGTGTCCGTGGCGGTGGTATTGGTGACTTGATCGTTAAATTGGTTGTAGAAACGCCAGTTAACTTAAGCTCTCGCCAAAAAGAACTGTTGAAAGAGTTTGAAGAGTCTTGTGGCGGTGAAGCTGCAACTAAACACAAACCAAAATCTGAAGGCTTCTTCAATGGTGTGAAGAAGTTCTTTGATGATTTAACCAGCTAAGATAAGTTTATTAAAAGCTCAAAAACAAAGGCCTGCTGAAACGCAGGCCTTTTTGCATTTGTAGTTTTTTAGTTCCAGCAAGCACTTGGTGATTCAACATTCGTTGACGTTAAAGTGATAGTTGTAGTGCCATTCAAGCACTCGTCGTCGTCCTGCCCAAGATCCGATTTTGCTGTTGCTGTAATGGTGTAGGCTGTGCTTGCAGAGCTCGCAATATCGAACGAAAATCGATCTGTGTCGGAATCACATAGAGTACAGGCGCCACCAGAAATAATATGACTCCAGTCATACCCACCATCATAAGATGTCTCTAGTTCCAGTTGAATTCGACTAAGATCGCTCAAGGCAACCGTTCTATGGGACTTGATCACATGATTGGTATAAGAAGGGTAGGCGATTGCTGCAATGATTCCGACGATCGTTACGGCTATCAGTAATTCGATCAATGTCATCCCTCTCAATCTTTTTTTGTAGCTGTTACAACGAGAAATTCGAATCATCACGAGTAGTTTCCTTTTCACTTTTCCGCCTATTTTTGGCAGGTGATAGCATCTGTGCAAGATGAATTACGGTCGACTAGCCGTTTGCATAGGAATTTGGGAAATGCCTCGCGGGTTTACGTTGTTGGAACTTATGATCACTGTTGCTGTACTGAGTATTATATTAGCGTTTGCAGCGCCAAGCTTTAGTCGTGTTTCTCAAACAGTACAAATGCAGAGACTTGCAACAGAGTTGGTCGGTTTTTTGAGCCAAAGTAAATCTGAAGCAGTCGTACGAAATAAAAAACTATATGTCCATTTCTCTATGAATAAAGGCAATGTAGTGAGTCAAGGTGCTTGGTCAATCACCTTAACCGATGCAGAAAGTGGTGCGGGGAATGTTATTTTACACCTTTCCGGGACACAGTTTTCAGAATTATCAGTGTTACATAGTTATGAGACTAAAAAAATGAGTTTTGAGGAAGTGAGAGGTCGACCGCAAAGCGGAAGTATCGAGTTCTTCCCGACCGGTGAGCAAAGTACAAAATTAAAAGTGGCACTTTCTAATCCGCCAGGGCGAATAAAAGTTTGTAGTATGTCTGGAGCTAAATTGTATGATTACCTTAAATGCTAGCAGACGTTACCAAATAGGTAGCTCTTTGATTGAACTCATGATTAGCTCTCTAATTGGACTCATGGTTTTAGGAATAATTGGTTCGATATTTATTAGCATACAACAAACAGCGAAAGAAAAAAGCTTAGAACTAAATTTGCTACAAGGGCTTAATATTACTCTAGCTGTCATGAAAGAGGATATTCAAAGAGCGGGTTATGATGGTGGTCATGGTATGTCTCTTAAATTATCCGGAGCCTCGGAAACAATAACAGTTAGTGGTGCATCTTCTATTGGGTTTGTTTATTTTAGAGATGACTCTCCGTTAAATAAAAACTATAGAAATATTAAGTATGAGAAGCGAGATAGCAAACTTGTAATCTGTGAGAATGGTGTAGTATCCCAAGCCCAAATACTGTCTTTTGATGGTGTGGATTTTTGCCGTTCTCTATTTGATGAAGATATTTTTCAAGTGACGAATTTTACAGTGAATTCTAAAGTCGTAACGAATGGCACAAATATTAGCGCTGTAACGGATGTTACTTTGGCTTTACAAACTGTAGACGGCGTAATTAATCAAGTTGCAGAGTTTTCAATTAAGCAAAGGAATTGGCAATGAGATCTAAATTTGGATGTTCTGGATACACGACGTTGTTAGTAACATCCATACTATTATTGTTTGCTTTGATTGCATCTCTCGCATCATCAAAGGGCGTATTCTTTCAATTAAAAGTGGCTCAGAATGAACTAAAAGCTCGACAAGAACATTGGAAGGCTGAAGGAGGATTGGAATGTGCTTTTGCACAAATAAAGGAGAAGATGTTAGTACTTCCTCCTTCGGGAACAATTACTCTACTGGGCTGTGCAGTATCTACTACGATAAGAAAGCTCAGCGATTATGAATATTTGGTTACATCTAAAGAGGGAAATACAAATTTAAGTAAAGTGATAATTTCGACAGGAAACGGCCTTGGTGCAGTACTAAAAACGAGTGCGTCGGTAGAGCTTACTGGCTCAATGCACTTTGTCCCTAAAGCAAAAGGTTTGTCGTCTGACAGTGAGTGTACATCCATTATTGCTGGTGGAACCGTGAGTTATGTAGCAAGTGTAAGTGGTTCTGATGAGCACTTTCTGACGGTGGACAGTTCAGTCAGTAGTCATGCTACTGGGATTTTAGGGGCTCCTAGCTTTACTTGTAAGAATTCGCACAAATCCAATTTATTTGAAGAAACCAAACGTCCAACCTACCTAGCTACTACTAGCACTTCGAATAAAAATGAAGATATCAAAGAAAATGTTGCAAATATTTCGGTTTTCAAAGACTTATTCACTATGGATTTCAACGCAGTTAACGTAGCAAAACTCAAAAACGAGATTAAAGCGGATCCTGTTGGCGTTGTAATTGCTAGCGGTAAGACACCTAAAGGTTGGGTTAAGTCATGCCATACTAAGTTAGCTAATGCTTACGCTGCTGGAAAACGAAGGTTTTGGGTCGATGGCAGTTGCGCAATATCAGGAAATATTTTTGGTTCTACTACTCAGCCTGTAGATAATGCTATTCAGCTTATTATTTATGATGGTGTTC
Source organism: Vibrio sp. GLN_1 (assembly GCF_043106015.1). Lineage (NCBI taxonomy): Bacteria > Pseudomonadati > Pseudomonadota > Gammaproteobacteria > Vibrionales > Vibrionaceae > Vibrio > Vibrio sp. GLN_1. Next base: position 82,125 of record NZ_JBICMD010000016.1, on the reverse strand, counting down.
TCTACAGTCAAAGTATGAGTTATTTTGATGGACTTCTTTACCAATACCTTTCAAAGCCAACTGTGTTGGATGTTAAAGAAATATGGATTGATCTTTTTGATTCTAAAAATGATATAGGTGTAACCCCTACTTCTTTTCACAAGCATGATATTAATAATGACTTTAATAAATATGCTTTTTTGCTAGATGGTTCATTGAAGCTTGATGGCGGGATAGGGTTAGATGCAGAAGATAGAACTATAAAATTAAATGGATCTTTGATACCTGCCTACAATGGTGGAAAGAGCGGCAAGTACATTGAGAAACTAAAGTGGCAGCGAGGCTCTTGGAATGATCTCTAAACAAAAAGGTTTTAACCTTCTTGAGGTTCTAATTTCTTTTTTGCTTATCGGTGTCGGGGCTCTAGGTTTAACAAAGCTAAACGTGTATCTCGAACGAGAATCCGACTATGCGATAGAAAGTATTGAAGCGTTGCGTCTTGCTGAAAATAAATTGGAATGGTTCCGTACGCGTGGAGCCTCGGATGCGCTTTCGACGATCTCTACGGCTAGCTTTGCCTCTATTGCAACAGGATCTTCCGCTACTGGTGCGTATACAGTGGAGTGGGTTGTGCCGTCGGCTACTGTGTCTGGATCTCTTAAAACCATTACTATTACGACCAGTTGGAAAGATAGAATGGGACAAACGCAATCAGTTCAGTTGAAAACTATGATTTCACAGTACAGTGAATTCGAAAACTAAGTTCAATTGCATACATAGCTTGAGACAAAGTCGCGGATAATTTCTTTTTGATACTGGGTTTGTCTCGGTTAATGAATGGTTTTCGAACTGTTAATGCGGTTGATGTGCTACTGTTTTTATTATGTTTAATTGGAGTGGCGTTTTTGCAAAATATGTCTCCAATTATGGAAAAAATCATAGAACCTTGTGCTTTCCCTATCCTTATTTACTAGAATGCTGTGTTGATAATAGGCCGTTATAATTATTCAAATAGGCCTTGGCACCAACATCATTCATATGGAGTTACCATGAGTAACCAAGCTGTAAATAAGGCACCATCATCGAAGCCGAGCGGGATGGATCGCTTTCTAAACTTTATCGAGCGTGCAGGTAATAAAATTCCTGATCCTGCGATTTTGTTTTTCTGGGCACTGATCATTACTTGGGCTACGTCTGCACTTTTGTCGAATGTGACTTTCGACCTTCCAAACCCTCGAACGGGCGAAGCTCTTACCATTACTAACTTACTTACGGGTGAAGCTCTAGCAAGTTTCCTTGCTAACATGGTCACTACGTTTACTGGTTTTGCACCTCTAGGCATCGTATTAGTTGCAATGTTGGGTGTAGGTGTTGCGGATTCTTCCGGTTTTATCACGACTGGCCTTAAGAAGATGCTGAACTTCACTCCAGCGAAGCTACTTACACCAATGCTTATTCTTGTCGCAATCATCTCGCATACCGCGGCTGATGCGGGCTACGTTTTGGTTATTCCTCTAGGTGGTATCATTTTCCATGCTGCTGGTCGTCACCCTCTAGCTGGTATCGCAGCGGCATTTGCTGGTGTGTCTGGTGGTTTCTCCGCAAACTTCATTCCTTCAGGTATTGACCCATTGCTCGCTGGTTTCACACAAACGGCAGCACAGGTTCTTGATCCTGAATACGTGGTTAACCCTCTAGCAAACATCTTCTTCACTGGTCTATCTTCAGTGATCATCGTTGCTATCGGTTGGTACGTGACTGAGAAAATCATCGAGCCACGTCTTGCAAAGATGCCAATTGATGAAGATGCAGAAACGGCACCAAACTTAGGCTCTTTCACTGAGTTGGAATCAAAAGCATTCCGCTACGCTGGCTGGGCTATGATGGCGGGTATCGCACTTCTTGTTGCCGCGTTATTGCCTGAGAACTCGGCACTTCGTTCTCCTGAAGGCGAAATTACGGCGTTTTCTGCGCCTATCATGAAGTCGATTGTTCCACTGATCTTCATTCTATTTATCATCCCTGGTTACGTTTACGGCAAAGTATCTGGCACCTTTAAGACAAGTAACGACATCATCAAAGCGATGGCGGACACCATGTCGACCATGGGCGCATACATTGTCATGTCGTTCTTCTGTGCTCAGTTCCTATCTGCATTTGCTCAGTCAAACATCGGTACGATGCTAGCGTTGTATGGTGCTGAAGGCTTAAAAGCGATGAACCTACCAGGTGAAGCAACCATCATTGGTATGATCTTGCTAACAGCGGCTGTAAACCTACTTATCGGTTCCGCTTCTGCGAAATGGGCTTTGATTGGTCCAATCCTAGTTCCAATGCTAATGGCGGTAGGTATTTCTCCTGAACTATCTCAGGCGGCTTACCGTGTGGGTGACTCAGTATCGAACATCATTTCGCCTCTGATGGTATTCTTCCCTCTTGTAGTGGTTTACTGTCAACGTTACGTGAAGTCGACAGGCATTGGTACACTTGCGTCACTGATGATGCCATTCTCTATTGCTATGTTGATTGGTTGGTCAATCTTCCTAGTTCTTTACTGGATGGTAGGTATCCCACTAGGTATTCAAGCACCTTACACATACACGATGTAAATGATCGAATATTAGAGAAAAGCGCAGGTCGAAAGGTCTGCGCTTTTTTGTTTTGAGGTGCCATTACGAAAGAGGCGCATCTCCAAAACTTATGTCTTGCTGTAGTGAAAGCGATGTTGGTGGTAATATTTCGCTATTCATAGTTGCCTTCCTTTCTGGAGTCCTTTTGTCAGAGCATCAATTTACCCCACAAGACGAAATTTTTATGCGCCGTGCACTTGCATTAGCTGAACAAGCTGAATTGGAAGGAGAGGTGCCTGTGGGAGCGGTATTAGTTAAAGATGGAGAAGTGATTGCAGAAGGCTGGAACCGCTCTATCTGCTCTAATGATGCAACAGCACATGCGGAGATTCAGACTCTACGTAATGCTGGGACTGTGTTAGAAAACTATCGACTTTTAGACACCACTCTCTATGTCACACTAGAGCCTTGCCCTATGTGCGCAGGAGCACTGTTGCACAGCAGAGTGAAACGCGTGGTATTTGGCGCGCCAGATCTTAAAGCGGGCGCGGCTGGTACGGTATTGAACTTGTTTGAGAGCCAAGCGGCTTACCATTACGCAACGGTCGAAAGAGGGCTGTTAGAGGATGAGTGCCGTGAGCAGTTGCAGGCCTTTTTCAAGCGTCGTCGCAAAGAAATTAAGGCCAAGAAACAAGAGAAAAAAGCGTCAGAAGGTAAGCAAGAAGATTAAGTTGGTGAGTTGTGTTCAGCAAACATCTACGGGTGTGTAGATGTTTGCTTTAAGTTCTTAGTGATTTACTAAGTGAACGAATACACGATTGCGTGAGCTGACTTTCTTTTTCATCGTTGTCAGCTTTCGCTTACGGCGAATCGCAGCCACTGTCTTATTCAAACGCTTTGACTGCACTCTACGTCTTCTCATATCCGAACCTCCTGCAGACAAGACTACAAACACCCTCTCGCGATACAGCGCACGCCGCATCTACTTTGCATTGTGGATGACATTCTAGTGATGGAGTCACTTCAAATTAGGAGAGAGGGAAACCAACCGAACCGATTTATTCCGCAGGCATCAATTAATGGGTATGGACGCTGCGGCAAGGTGTTGACCAATCACGTTTGTATGCACTTACTATGATGACCAGTCTGGTTCGGAACATCGGATTCTAGATAAGTTCTACCTTGGACTCAACAAAAAAGACGAGCTTCACACTCGTCTTTTTGCGTGTTTATTCTTCTTCTTCTTGGTCTAAATCTTCATCGACTTCATTGGTGATATCAGAGGCTCCAGACACTTCTTCTGCAATGGTTTCCACCGCACCAGAAATAAGCAACTCTGGATTTAGTGGTGGGATAACCTGTAGATCATCCGTATCTTCATCAATGGAAGGTTTTTGACTGACATGCCCAATGATTGATTGGTAGTAGCGTCGAATATTTTCAACGTAATTACGCGCCTCGTCTCCACGAGCGTAGCCATAACGGGTTTGGCTGTAGTAACGCTTTTGTCGTAACAGCGGCAGTCGGTCTTTTACATCCGCCCATGCGTTTGGATCGCCACCTTGTGCCTTGGTTAATCGACGCGCGTCCATCATGTGGCCATAACCAATATTGTACGATGCCAATGCAAACCAAATTTTTTCATGTTCGTTAATCGTATCAGGTACGCGAGCGACAATGCGACGCAGGTATTCCACACCACCACGAACAGATTGCTCTGGGTTTAGACGATCGGTTACACCAACACTTTTCGCAGTTGGTAAAGTCAGCATCATCATGCCACGAACACCCGTAGGCGATTTTGCTTTTGGTTTCCAATGAGATTCTTGGTAGGCCAAAGCCGCGATTAAACGCCAATCAAACTCTTCGCTGTATTTTTGGAACAGCGGAGCCCATCTCGGCAACTTATCATCAAGAGCACGAATAAAGGCACGCGTGTCCACGTAGTCAAACGCTTCAATATGGCCAATGTACTTCTCTTCAAGAGAAGCTAGCTCGCCAGATTGTTTGATATTGCCGAAAAACTCAATCAGCATCGCATACAAGCTCTCATCCTCTGAGCGGCGAGTAAACCATGATACTGGTTGATCTTCGGTGAGCTCAAAAGCAAGTGCTAAATCTGGATACAGGCGTTGCGCGAGAGACAGCTCTACGGAATCAGTGACGGTGAAACGCAGTTCTCCAGTCGATACATGTTTCAGTAAATCGCGAGTGTCAGCATCGCCCACGATTTCAAACTGCAATTCAGGATACTGCTTTTTCAATGCCGTCAGTGTCGGAACATATTGTGACTGTTCGACAATTTTCAATGTTTGTGCGCCAGCATTCACGTCTTCTTCTGATTGACTGTCTTTGGATGCTTGATACTCGATAAGCTGCTCAATATCACGAGGACGAAGCTGGCCCTTTTTGTAGACCACTTGCTGGCTTACATAATAATAAGCAGGGCCAGGCCTAAAACGTTTGACGGCTTGTGAGGTTTGATTAAGCCCCGTAGCAATAATATCGATGTCGCCCTTCTTTAAGGCAGGGAAAAGGTCGGCTTGTCTGAAAGCGGGTTTGATTTCTAGCTTTACGCCCAACTCTTCTGCAAATTTACGCGCCAGCTCATAATCCAAACCCGCAGGGCCATCAGGACCAATGTAGTACGAGAGTTGGTTGTTGAGCGTGCCAACGCGTAGCACTCCGCGCTCTTGGATTTTCTCGAATTCACTTTTCGGCTGCGACTCAATTTGGCAGGCAGAAAGTAGTAGCACAGAAGCAAAAAGTAGGACGCTGCGCTTGAGTCGGTTGAAGTGGCGTATTTGCATTGATCGGTACATCTCATAAAATTTCTAGTGGTCTTTATATCAAAGCGTGGAGATGGGGCAAAGCGAATCGGACAGATAGAGTGCGACATTGTGTGTTTTATCGACATTTCGGCTACAACTCAAATTTGACAAAAAAAATGACGCAAACGGTTGCTTTTGATGTTACATCACAAAAACAATTGCTATATAATGCGCTCGCAATGACGAGGTGGAATCGGCATAGGTTCGATAGAGCTCAAGTTAAGTATCTGAATTTATTCCAATATCACCTTAATCAATTGCATAAGAGACCTAAGCACATGAGAATTTTGCGTGGCTCCCCAGCTCTTTCTGAGTTTCGTGTTAATAAACTACTGGAACTTTGTCGTGAACAAGATCTGCCTGTAACTGGCATCTATGCCGAGTTTATGCATTTTGCAGATATAAAGTCAGACCTTGATGACCAAGAGTTAGAAAAACTTGAAAAGTTACTAACTTACGGCCCAACAATTGAAGAGCATGAGCCAGAAGGTCTTCTACTTCTTGTTACGCCTCGTCCAGGCACTATCTCGCCTTGGTCTTCTAAATCTACCGATATCGCTATTAACTGTGGTCTGGACACTGTTAAGCGTCTGGAGCGCGGTACGGCTTACTACGTAGAATCTTCAGTTGTTCTATCAGAAGCTCAAGTTGACGCTGTCAAAGCGTTAATTCACGACCGCATGATGGAAACGGTGTTCACAGAACTTGAAGCCGCGTCAGCGCTGTTTACAGTCGCAGAGCCAAAGCCTGTGGCGCATGTTGATATCTTAGCGGGTGGTCGTCTTGCGCTTGAAGAAGCAAACGTTTCCCTTGGTTTGGCACTAGCAGAAGATGAAATTGATTACTTGGTGGAGAATTTCACTAAGTTAGGTCGCAACCCTAACGACATCGAGCTGATGATGTTTGCTCAGGCGAACTCAGAGCACTGTCGTCATAAGATCTTTAATGCAGACTGGACTATCGATGGCGTAGACCAAGAGAAGTCTCTGTTTAAGATGATCAAAAACACATTTGAAACGACACCAGACCATGTTCTGTCTGCTTACAAAGATAATGCAGCGGTAATGACTGGTTCTAAAGTGGGTCGTTTCTTCCCAGATCCTAAAACTCGTCAATACACTTACCACCATGAAGATGCACACATCTTAATGAAGGTAGAGACGCACAACCACCCAACGGCTATCTCTCCATGGCCGGGTGCATCAACCGGTTCTGGTGGTGAAATCCGTGACGAAGGCGCGACGGGTATCGGTGGTAAGCCAAAAGCGGGTCTGGTTGGTTTCACAACCTCTAACTTGCGTATTCCTGGTTTTGAACAGCCATGGGAAACGGACTTCGGTAAGCCGGGTCGTATCGTAAACGCGTTAGATATCATGCTTGAAGGCCCTCTGGGTGGCGCAGCATTCAACAACGAATTTGGTCGTCCAAACCTATTAGGTTACTTCCGTACCTACGAAGAGAAAGTGACTTCTCACGCGGGTGAAGAAATTCGTGGTTACCACAAGCCAATCATGATTGCTGGTGGTATGGGTAACATCCGTGACGAACACGTTCAGAAGAAAGAGATCCCTGTTGGTGCGAGCCTAATCGTACTTGGTGGTCCTGCAATGAACATCGGTCTTGGTGGCGGTGCGGCGTCTTCAATGGCGTCAGGTCAGTCAGCTGAAGACCTAGACTTTGCTTCAGTACAGCGTGAAAACCCAGAGATGGAGCGTCGTTGTCAGGAAGTGATCGACCGTTGTTGGCAGCTAGGTGAAGAGAACCCAATCGCATTTATCCACGATGTGGGCGCGGGCGGTATCTCTAACGCACTTCCTGAGCTTTGTGACGACGGCGAGCGTGGCGGTAAGTTCCAGCTACGTGATGTACCAAATGATGAATTGAGCATGAGTCCTCTGGAAATCTGGTGTAACGAATCTCAGGAGCGTTATGTTCTTGCGGTAGCGCCAGAAAACATGGAGGCGTTCGATGCGATTTGTAAGCGCGAGCGTGCACCTTACGCAGTGGTTGGTGTGGCAACAGAAGAGCGTCATCTGACGCTAGAAGATTCTCACTTCGATAACACGCCAATTGATATGCCAATGGATATCTTGCTTGGTAAAACACCGAAGATGCACCGTGAAGCAACGACTTTGAAAGTAGATAGCCCAGCGATCGTACGCGACGGTATCGAAATCAACGAAGCGGTAGATCGCGTACTTCGTCTTCCTACGGTTGCTGAGAAAACATTCCTGATCACGATCGGTGACCGCTCAGTTACTGGTTTAGTTGCTCGTGACCAAATGGTTGGTCCTTGGCAGGTGCCTGTGGCGAACTGTGCAGTTACGGCGGCAAGTTACGACACATACCACGGTGAAGCGATGTCGATGGGTGAGCGTACTCCGGTTGCTCTATTAGACTTCGGCGCGTCTTCTCGTCTGGCGGTTGGTGAATCTCTGACTAACATCGCAGCGACAGATATCGGCGATATCAAACGCATTAAGCTGTCAGCGAACTGGATGTCTCCAGCGGGTCACCCAGGTGAAGATGCGGGTCTTTACGAAGCAGTGAAAGCGGTTGGTGAAGAGCTATGTCCGGCGCTAGGTCTGACTATCCCGGTTGGTAAAGACTCAATGTCAATGAAGACTAAGTGGGAAGAGAATGGCGAAAGCAAAGAAGTGACTTCGCCACTATCGCTAGTTATCACTGCGTTTGGTCGTGTTGAAGACGTACGTAAGACAGTAACGCCTCAGCTACGCACATCTGATACCTTGGAAGGACTAGGTGACACTTCACTTGTTCTTGTAGACCTAGGTAACGGCAAAAACCGTCTGGGTGCAACAGCACTGGCACAGGTATACAAGCAGCTGGGTGATAAGCCGGCAGACGTAGACAACGCAGAGCAACTAAAAGGCTTCTTCGATGCAATGCAAAATCTCGTACGTAACGACAAGCTGCTTGCTTACCACGATAAAGGTGACGGCGGTCTATTTGTAACGTTGGCTGAGATGGCGTTCGCGGGTCACTGTGGCGTAAAAGCGAACATCGCAGAGCTGGGTGAAGATGCGCTGGCGGTTCTATTTAACGAAGAATTAGGCGCGGTTGTTCAGGTTAAGAACGAGGATCTGGATTCAGTTCTATCTACGCTAGCAGCAAACGGCTTAGAGTCATGTTCACATGTAATTGGTTCTGTTGAAGCATCAGACGACTTTGTTATCACTTCTGGTGATGATGTTGTGCTTAAGCGTTCACGTACCGAACTACGTGTTATCTGGGCAGAAACTACGCATAAAATGCAGGCGCTACGTGATAACCCTGCATGTGCAGACCAAGAATTTGAAGCGAAGAAAGACAACTCAGACCCAGGTCTGAACGTATCTCTAAGCTTTGATGTGAATGAAGATATCGCAGCTCCTTATATCGCGAAAGGCGCGAAACCTAAGATGGCGATTCTGCGTGAGCAAGGTGTTAACTCTCATGTTGAAATGGCAGCAGCGTTTGACCGTGCTGGTTTTGAAGCAACTGATATCCACATGAGCGATATTCTGACAGGCCAAGCGGTACTGGATGAATATCAAGGTCTGGTAGCATGTGGTGGTTTCTCTTACGGTGATGTACTAGGTGCGGGTGAAGGTTGGGCGAAGTCTATCCTATTTAACGCACAAGCGCGTGAGCAGTTCCAAGCGTTCTTTAATCGTGAAGATACATTCTCTCTCGGAGTATGTAACGGCTGTCAGATGCTGTCGAACCTGAAAGAGCTGATCCCGGGGGCAGACTTGTGGCCACGTTTTGTTCGCAACGAATCTGAGCGTTTTGAAGCGCGCTTTAGCTTAGTTGAAGTACAGAAGTCTGATTCTGTGTTCTTCGATGGCATGGCGGGCTCTCGTATGCCTATCGCGGTATCTCACGGTGAAGGTCGTGTCGAAGTACGTGACGGTGAGCACCTAAACGCAATTGAAGCATCAGGTACTGTAGCGCTACGTTACGTTGATAATAACGGCAACCCAACGCAACGATACCCGAACAACCCGAACGGCTCGCCAAATGCGATTACCGGTCTGACTACCGCAGATGGCCGTGTAACCATTATGATGCCTCACCCAGAGCGTGTATTCCGCACAGTTGCAAACTCTTGGGCTCCGGAAGGTTGGGGTGAAAATGGCGCTTGGATGCGTATGTTCCAAAACGCGCGCAAGAACATCGGTTAAGTCTTAATAATTTACAAACGCAAAGCGCAGATTGAAAGATCTGCGCTTTTCTTTTTTGGGATTGTGGAAGTGCGAAGTCGAAAACGGGCTTGTACACTTATTGCCTACAACCAATATGGTTTAAGTGTGGAAAATAAAATTTTTGCAGCCAATCATAATGATTTATGCTCTAATACCGCGCTTACCAAGGGATGGTGTTAAACAGCTCAGCTTAGATGGAGTTATCAAGTTGACCGAATCCCTGATTAATCCCTTAGGAACTGAAATAGATGTCTAAAAATCCAAAATTTGCTATCCGCGTAACCGAAAAACGTAACGGTTGGAGCGCAGAAATCACTCGTCAAGTAACGTCTCGCAAAACAATGGTTTCAAAACGTGAAACTGGGTTTGACAGCGAAGAAAAAGCACAAGCTTGGGCTGAACAAGAACTTGCTGGCTTCATTGAAAACCAAGTTGTTCGTAATGAGCGTAAAGCTGTACAGCGTCAAGAACGTGAAGCAGAGCAACTTGCGGCAAAAGTCCGCAAAGAAGAAGCTCGTAAAGCACGCGAAGCTGAAGCTGACGAAGAATAATGGCATATATTCCGATTGATGTTTCGATCTGTCGGTAATGCTAAAAAGCCCTGAAGTTTTCTTCAGGGCTTTTTTGTTGGCTCATTTTCATAAGCAGTCAGAAGAAACCGAGAAGCCAAAAGAGCCTTCGGAAGGTGCGGCAAACTGTTGGTTGCCAGGCAGTAAGTGAGGATTGTTTGCGTAAACACGATGAGATGATTTGTTATTACGTGTATGCACAGGCGGTAAATCAATATGATGTAAGCCATCCGAAAGATCGTTGGCCTCACCGTAGTCAAAGTCTGTTGTGACCTCGGCGTTATTTTTTGTGTGGTAACAATGATCTGGCTTGCCTTCCTCTCGCCATTTGAGTTCTGAGCGTTGCGCGTCCAAGTTGAGTTCATCTGGAACAGATGAAGCATAATGATCTTCTAGTGAATGTTGTTGACTTTGTTCTTGTAAGTATTGAGCGATGTTTTCAGATTCTTGAGCGAGGAGATTTGCAGAAAGTCCAAGTCCCAACAAACAGCTAATGAGTTGTGTTTTATTCATAGATGTGTGCAAGCAAAAAGAAAACATAATACGAATAAATAAAACGCTGTGCAATTGTGCGGTGAACAAGATGAATTGAAATAAGCTAAACACGAAGCACAAACATTAAGCTTTCGTGATTAAGTCTTTGTAATAAATAATATTGGTGAGTAAACATAACAAAAAAAGCCCGGCAACAGGTACTGGGCTTTGAGATCATAGAGCATGCAATTATGACTGAGTGTCGAGTGGGATTTGTCCCGTCGTTACCTGTTCGACGTCAAACTCAGTTAATCCTTCAATGTAGCTTTCTACCGCTTGTTCTACTTCATCGTCGCTTTGGCTGAAGTATGCGAGGTGGAAAATGGCATCGCCTTCGTTTACCAATGGCAGCGTTTGCTGACCGATCACTAAACCACTTTTAGGTGCTTTTAGCTCTATTTCATCGTGACCGAGGGGTGAGCTGATGTAAGCTAAGGTTTCACCTTTTTCTACTTTATCGCCTAGGTTCACCACCGTGCGCAAAATACCGTTGCCTGGCGCTCTAACCCAGCTGGTCGATTTCGCGATAACAGGTTCAGGCAGTTTTTTACGGCTGGCTCTTAACATACCGATCGCTTGCATAACGCGTTGAACGCCTAAAACACCAGCACTGATAGATAGCGGATCAAAGCGAAGTGCTTCACCAGCTTCGTAAGTCAATACTGGGATATCACACTTCTCGGCTTCGCTACGTAGCGAGCCATCACGCAATGCAGAGTCAACGATCACTGGCGTGGCAAATGCTTTAGCAATGCGTAGTGTTTCTGGATTGCTCAGGTTAGCGCGTATTTGGGGTAGGTTAGTACGATGAATCGCACCTGTGTGTAAATCTAAAATGTAATCACAACGTTTCGCTATATTATTGAAGAATCCATACGCCATACGCGAGGCGAGTGCGCCTTTTTCGCTGCCAGGGAAACAACGGTTTAGATCGCGGCGATCGGGTAAGTAACGAGACTTATGGATAAAGCCAAATACGTTTACGATTGGCACCGCAATAACCGTACCTTTTAGCTTTAATGGGTTTAACTGGTTGATCATCTGACGAACGATCTCTACGCCATTAAGCTCATCACCATGGATTGCGGCGTTCACCATCAGCACTGGACCTTCTTGTTTTCCGTGAATGATTTCCACAGGGATAGAAAGTGGAGAGTGCGTGTATAGCTGAGCAGCTTCGAATTCTACTTCTAAACGCTGTCCTGGTTGTATTTTATGCCCGAGCAGCTCAAATACTTTGCTTGTTTTACTTCTGGCCATAAACCATCTCTGTCAAATAAGTTAGCAACAATGTAACAATCGCGTCAAAATCACACTAATCATTCTAATTAAGGATACGACAAATTATTTTAATCAAGGAGGGCGAATAATAACCTTTTGTGGAAAGTTTGTTGTAAATGTGACGTTTATTATTTGCTGAATATCTCGTCATCCTTATCTTAAATTGGTTATTTATTGTTTAGATAAATATCCACGTATTAAAAATAATAAAGATGCTTTCTTCGGAAAATTCTGTCTTTTATCCCTAGTTTTTATAAGCTAATATCCGCGCCGAATTTTCGACCTAATACTTTCTAACTAGAGGTTTTGATGAAAAAGGCAATTGCTAAAATTGGCGCATTGACTGCTGTGGCAGTTTCACTTTCAGGTTGTGTTGGCAGCAACGCGGTAACTGGCTATGTTATGGGCTTCAACTTGAAAGCGGTAGATAACCGTTACGCTCGTGGTGGTCTAAACATGCTTATGGCACCAGTTTACGGTGTGGCAATCGCAGCTGACTACATCGTATTTAACTCTCTAGAGTTCTGGACTGGTAAAAACCCGCTAAACGGCAAACCACACATCTTCGATACTAAGATGGACACTTACATTGATGTAAATCACCAGCTAGATAAGTCGCTTACAACAGCGCCGATTGGCCCACTTACAAACAACCGCGTTATCGAGCAAGGTCAAATGCACCAAATCGATGAAAATACGGTTCAGATGAACATCACATACAACAATGGCGAAAAAGCGACGTTAATGGGTGTACGTGAGGGTGAGTTTGTTACTTACTACATCAATGGTGAAGTGGTTGCGAAGACTTCTATGGATGAGCTCGCAGCGTACGCGCAAACTCGTGCATAATTCGCGATACCCTCGTGACAAATAGCAATAAAAAAGGGTGCCTTGGCACCCTTTTTGTTTTGTTGTCGCGTTTGGATTACGCTTTCTCAGGAATTGCTTCTAGAAGCGCTACCATTTGATCCCAGAACAGTTGAACGGTATCAATCTTCACTTTTTCATCAGGAGAGTGAGGGAACTTGATCGTTGGGCCGAAAGAAACCATGTCCATGTTCGGGTATGGCTCTTTAAATAGACCACATTCAAGACCTGCGTGAATAACCATGATGTTTGGTTTGTGACCGTAAATGCCTTCGTACATATCACGGAAAATCGCCATAATTTCTGAATCAGCGTCTGGTTTCCAACCAGGGTAAGCGCCTGAGAACTCAACTTGTGCTCCTGCGAGTTCAGCAACAGAGCGTAGCGTGCTCTCTACTTGGCTGCGGCCAGAATCAATTAAAGAGCGAATCAGACACAGAACCGTGACTTTATTTTCTTCAGTAGTGATCACGCCAACGTTCAGTGACGTTTCAACCACACCTTCAATTTCGTCGCTCATGCGCATCACGCCATTTGGACATGCGTTGAGAGCAGCAATAAAGCGTTGTTGGTCCGCCGCGGTGAAAGCTTGTGATTCGGTTACGATCTCTTCATTGAACGTCACAATACCCGTTTCTACTTTGCCAAGCTCTGCTTTTAATAGCTCAGTGTAGTAGTTGAAAAGCTCTGCAAGTTTCTCTTGGTTTTCAGCAGGAACAGCAACTGTTACGAAAGCTTCGCGAGGAATAGCATTACGCAAACTACCACCACGGAATTCAACCAAGCGAAGATCCAACTCTTGTGCATGGCCCGCTAGGAATCGGCCAAGCAGTTTGTTGGCATTACCACGACCAGTGTGGATATCACAACCAGAGTGACCGCCTTTTAAACCCTTCAAGGTTAGCTGACGAGTCACAAAGCCAGTAGGGATCGCGTCGCGTTTGATGTCAAAAGTCATCGCACCATCGATACCACCAGCGCAGCCCATGTACACTTCGCCTTCTTGCTCGGAGTCTGTGTTTAGAAGAATATCACCTTCCAACCAACCTGCTTCAAGCCCGAATGCACCTGTCATGCCTGCTTCTTCATCAATTGTTAGTAGAACTTCAATTGGCCCATGCTTGATATCTTTAGATGCTAATACAGCCAGACAAGAAGCCATACCAATACCGTTGTCTGCACCAAGCGTCGTGCCTTTCGCTGTTACCCACTCACCATCGATGTACGGTTGAATTGGATCTTTTGTGAAGTCGTGGTCAGTGTCTTCATTCTTCTGTGGCACCATGTCAATGTGTGCTTGAAGAACCACGCCCTTTTTGTTTTCCATCCCAGGCGTTGCTGGCTTTTTGATGAATACGTTGCCCGTTGGGTCTCGGCGAACATCGAAGCTTTGCTCTGTTGCCCAGTTGATAATGTACTGTGCTAATGCTTCTTCATGCTTAGATGGATGAGGGATGGAACAAATCTTATCGAAAAACTGCCAAAGTGGAGCAGGTGACAAGGTACTGATTTCAGAATGGAATTCAGACACGGAAGACTCCTTTTGATGTGCTTTGCCAAATATATACCGTATAAATAATGTGTGATTAGCAGGAAATGCTAATGATATTTGGCATGAATTAGCTCAAGGATACCACCAGACGAAGGCTACTAGTAGTCGAGAACAAAAGGATTTCCTTCCTCACTGTCACACTTTATGAACATGGTATAGGTCGTAAATGCGCTTATGTTTATATGAACTGAAAGTAGAATAATTTTTAATTCACAAAAGTGTAATTTAATTACAGTTAAAATTTGATTGACGTCAATTTATGGATTTTTTGTGACTTTTATCACTAAAATGCTTGTAATTAAATTTCTTGGTGGTATATTTGTAACCAGCTTCTGAGATGAAGAATGAAATGCTCAAAGGATGAGTCCGTTTATCGCCTCCAAGGAACCGAGAAATCAACGACTGTTTTAATTGATTTAGAAGGTGATATTTATGAAAGGTTTACCAAGTGCAATGTTCTGGAATAGCAAATCTGTATATACCGGTAACTTTGTATACCCAACAAGCTTTGGCTACTAAGTGAAGTCAACGCATGTGACTCGAACAGTTTGTTCACCCCTATAAATTGGAATTTTTTTTCAGTGATAGTGCTGACATGATTCACCGCCACTCAAATTGAGTGGCGTTTTTTTATCTCTTTTTTCTACTTCCGACCAAATTTCCACCACTAAGCCTCCATTCTCTTATTGCTGCTAAAAGGAATCCCACTTACGCAGTAAATTGTGAGTGAATATTGCCCTTTAACGTCCATTTCTGTTTGAAAGTTTAGAACATTGCTCAATTTGCACGCATTGAAGGCAAAGTGAACATGAGCGGTTAGTTATTGTTTAATAAGCGCTATATTCATTCTTGATTTTAAATACTAACGGATGGGTTTCATATCCTGCGAAAAAAATCGCTTTAGAGTGATGATTCTATCTAGAATTTGCTATTTGATAACTTTATAATTCCTGCCAATCGATTACGCAACCGTTTACTTTTTACCTTTACAGGATTCGATCATGCTCGAAAGGCTCTTTAAACTTAGTGAAAACGGCACAAATGTGCGCACTGAGATCATTGCAGGTATTACGACCTTCCTTACCATGGCTTACATTATTTTTGTAAACCCAGCGATTTTGTCTGATACCGGTATGGATCGTGGTGCGATCTTTGTTGCAACGTGTCTTGCCGCAGCGATTGGCTGTTTCATTATGGGCTTAGTCGCAAACTACCCAATTGCTCAGGCTCCGGGCATGGGTCTAAACGCATTCTTCACATATTCCGTTGTGTTAGGCATGGGTTACACATGGCAAGTCGCGCTGGCTGCAGTGTTTGTTTCTGGTGTTTTATTTATTCTGCTGAGCATTTTTAAGATTCGTGAATGGATCATTAACTCGATCCCGCATTCGCTTCGCACCGGCATTTCTGCAGGTATTGGCCTTTTCTTGGCGTTTATCGCCCTTAAAAACGCAGGTATTGTGGTTGATAACCCAGCGACATTGGTTTCAATGGGCGATATCACGTCATTGCCATCAGTGTTGGCGGCGATTGGTTTCTTCCTTACTATCGCGCTTGTTCACCGTGGTGTGAAAGGTGCGGTGATGATCGCGATTTTGGGTGTGACGGCGCTTGGTCTTCTATTTGGTGATGTGCAATGGAACGGTGTCATGTCAACACCACCAAGTATCGCACCAACATTCTTACAATTGGATTTCTCGGGTCTATTTGAAGTCGGCATGATCTCTGTTGTGTTCGCTTTCTTGTTCGTCGACTTATTTGATACGGCTGGTACGCTCGTTGGCGTTTCTCAAAAAGCCGGTCTAACGGATGAGAATGGCAACATTCCTCGTCTAAACAAAGCACTACTTGCTGACTCAACAGCGACTTCTGTTGGTGCGTTGCTAGGTACGTCAAACACGACTTCATACATTGAAAGTGTTTCGGGCGTAGCTGCTGGTGGTCGTACTGGCCTAACCGCAGTGGTTGTTGGTGTACTCTTCCTGCTTGCACTATTGTTCTCGCCACTAGCGGGTATGATCCCTGCGTATGCAACGTCAGGTGCATTGTTCTATGTAGCAATTTTGATGCTTTCTGGCTTGGTGAGCATTGATTGGCGTGACCTAACTGAAGCATCTCCAGTCGTTGTAACTTGTCTTGTGATGCCGCTTACATTCTCTATTGCAGAAGGTATCACCCTAGGCTTTATTGCGTATGCTGCTATCAAATTGTTTAGTGGCAAAGGCCGCGATGTATCGATGAGTGTTTGGGTTATGTCTGCCATCTTCATCGTTAAATACCTAGCCGGGTAATTACTTTTAAAAAGCCAGCGCGAGCAGCAAAAGCTGTTCGTGCTGGCTTTTTGCTTTTAGCGTTGTTCACTGAATTCGATTTTTCTGCGTAATAGACGGAGAATTTTGATATCACCGTTGGTATTAACGGTGTGTTTCGGTAGAATAATCGTTTGCGCAGCTTGAAATCCTCGTCTCCTGACCTCTGGAGAGCATAGTGAATATTCCGCTTTAAAGCCGTTTCGCTAGATTTTGAGGATGCATATTTTCAAATTATTAGGTTATTACAATGAGTAAAAAATTCATTATCACTTGGGATGCGATGCAGACTTACTGCCGTGAACTGGCTGAGAAACAGATGCCAGCTGAGCAATGGAAAGGTATTTGGGCGGTAAGCCGTGGCGGTCTAGTACCGGGTGCAATCTTGGCTCGTGAACTGGGTATTCGCTACGTTGATACAATTTGTATCTCAAGCTACGACCATGATCATCAACGTGATATGACAGTGCTTAAAGCACCTGAAGGCGATGGTGAAGGCTACCTAATCGTTGAAGACCTAGTAGATAGCGGTGATACAGCGCGTAAACTGCGTGAAATGTACCCGAAAGCAAAAATGATTGCAGTATGTGCAAAACCGTCGGGTAAAGAATTGTTAGATGACTACGTAGTAGACATCGCGCAAGACACTTGGATCGAGCAACCTTGGGATATGTCTATCCAGTACGCAGAGCCAGTAAACCGCAAGCAAAAGTAATCGCTAGCGAAGAATATTGAGAAATGCCCCTTTATAGGGGCATTTTTTTTATTATCATTACATCTAATGCTAATAGCCAAAGGTTCTTCCTATGTCTGAAGACGTCAGTAAAAATCTTTCCGAGACTTTGTTCGTAAAACATAAGCAAGCGAAAGAAACCTCCGCGCTCACTCAATACATGCCAACCAGCAAAAAGATTCTTGATGATCGAGAACAGCAAGAAGATCGTGCTTGGTATCGTCATTTGCGTCGCTTGCAGTGGGCGTGGCAAGGCTTATCTCCAATTGAAATGGAAGGAGTGTTGTCGCGCATTGCTTCGTCAACGCATTCTCGTACTCACGATGATTGGTTAGATACTGTGATGGGGTATCACAGTGGTAACTGGACGTTTGAGTGGATCAAGTTAGGTATGGAACACCAACGACGTGCCAATGATCTTAAAGGTGAGGATGCTGCCGACGAGCTGTTTACCGCATCGTTGTGTTTCAGCATTGCGGGCTATCCTCATTTAAAAAACGACAACTTGGCGCTTCAGGCTCAGGTGTTAGCAAACAAAGCCTATTCTGAAGGGGCTGAGAAAACTCAATACACCATCAAGCAAATTGAGGTGCCTTACCAAAAACGCAAAATTATCGCTAACTTGCATTTGCCAAGAACCGATAAGCAGCTGCCAGTTGTGATGGTGAGTGCAGGACTCGACAGTTTACAAACCGACATGTGGCGTTTGTTCCGCAATCACTTTGCTCCTAAAGATATTGCAATGCTGACCGTCGATATGCCATCAGTCGGACACAGTTCTCATTGGCCTTTGACGGAAGATTCAAGCTGTCTTCATCAAGCCGTGTTGAATGAGCTTTATTCCATTCCTTACGTTGATCATCACAAAGTTGGTTTGGTCGGTTTCCGTTTTGGTGGCAATGCCATGGTTCGTCTGTCTTTTCTTGAGCAAGAAAAGATCAAAGCGTGTGTGGCACTAGGCGCACCGGTGCATGATCTGTTTACCTCACCGAAAAAGCTGCAAAAAATGCCGAAGATGTATCTGGATATGCTGGCTTCTCGTTTGGGTAAAAGCGCAGTTGATATCAACAGTATGGCTGGGCAGATGATGGCTTGGTCATTGAAAGTTCAAGGCTTCTTGAGCAGTCGTAAAACTAAGGTGCCAATTTTAGCGCTGAGCTTAGAAGGTGACCCCGTTTCTCCTTACAGTGACAACCAGTTAGTCGCGCTATTTAGCCACTATGGGCAAGCGAAGAAGATCAGTTCCAAGACAATTACAAAAGGATATGAGCAATCCCTCGATTTGGCGATAAAGTGGTTGGAAGATGAATTATTAAGATGACAAATCTCCTAATTTAGTTAAGAGTGATATACCTGAGCAAAAAATAAGCTCATGATAATAAAAAATAATAATCATTATTGGGTGTTTACTTTAACTATATGGAAACGGAGATTCATATGTCAGAGACGACTCAGGGTCCAACACACTTTCGCTTGATGTCAAAGCTGAAGGCCATTGGGCCTTACCTGCGTGAACCGCAATCACAAGAAGGGCGCTACTATTTTGATTGTCTATCTGTTTGTGTAGACGATAAAAAGTCACCTGAGAAACGCGAGTTCTGGGGCTGGTGGATGGATTTAGAATCCATCGAAGGGGGCTTTACCGCTAAGTACCATATTGGGAAATACAACAAAGAAGGGAAATGGGTGTCTGAAGCTCTGCCGCAAAAAGTGGTAGAGGAAGTGTACTTTACACAAAGTACCTTTCATCAGAAGCTCATTGATACCTTGGCTGAACACTTCAAACTCGAAGTGGAATATCATACCGAGTCATTTGATTTCGCCTGATTTGGCGGTTTTCTTTTTCGACTGAACAAAAAGGTGCGTTTTCGCACCTTTTCTCTTGTTAAATCCCTATTTGATTGTTAAAACATCCTCTCTTTATTTGTTTTTCACTTCAGAAGACATCATGACAACGAATCAACAAAACGCAGTTGTTTCGCAACCACAAACCGTCGTTGTGAAACTGGGTACAAGTGTGCTGACAGGCGGCACATTGGCACTAGATCGCGCTCACATGGTTGAGCTAGCGCGTCAGTGTGCTGAGCTTAAGAAACAAGGCCATTCAGTGGTAATGGTTTCGTCTGGTGCAATTGCAGCAGGCCGTGAGCATCTTGGATACCCCGCACTGCCCAACGAGATGGCGAGCAAACAGTTGCTTGCTGCTGTGGGTCAGAGTCGTTTGATTCAAACATGGGAGTCTTTGTTTGGTATTTACGGTATCAAGATTGGTCAAATGCTACTGACTCGTGCTGACTTGGATGATCGTGAGCGTTTTCTTAATGCGCGTGACACCATCAATGCGCTTGTGGCGAACGATATTATTCCAATCGTGAACGAAAATGATGCAGTAGCCACCAGTGAAATCAAAGTCGGCGACAATGACAACCTATCGGCTTTAGTGGGTATTTTGTGTGGTGCAGATAAGTTATTGCTACTGACAGACCAAAAAGGTCTGTTTACTGCAGACCCACGAAAAGATCCGAATGCAGAGCTGATCAAAGAAGTTAAAACCATTGATGACACGTTGCGTAAAATTGCTGGCGGCAGCGGTACAACACTCGGTACGGGTGGTATGGCGACAAAACTTCAAGCTGCTGACATCGCACGTCGCGCGGGTATTGAAGTTATTATCGCAGCAGGTAGCGCGCCAAACGTAATTTTTGACTCGTTGAGCACGGAGCCTCAAGGTACGCGTTTCCTACCTTGTTCAGAAGCATTGGAAAACCGTAAGCGTTGGATCCTCGCAGGTCCTGCAGCATCGGGTGACATTATCATCGATGATGGTGCGGTGAATGCGGTTGTTGGTAAAGGCAGCAGCTTGCTAGCAAAAGGGGTCATCAAGGTGAGCGGTGATTTTGCCCGTGGTGAAGTTGCTCGCGTAACAAATTCTCATGGCAAACTGGTTGCGCGTGGTATTAGCGCCTACTCAAGTGAAGACTTGGCAAAAATTACTGGCAAACACAGTAAAGACATCATCTCTATTTTGGGTCATGACTACGGCTCAGAAGTGATTCATCGCGATGATCTTGTCGTCATTCAAGAATAGAAATTGAGGGAAGCAACGTGGATTTAACGAATATGGGTAAAGCTGCTAAAGATGCAGCTTTCGAATTGGCGACAGCGTCAACTGCTCAAAAGAACCAAGCTCTAGCGATCATCGCAGATGAGCTAGAAGCAAACTCAGCTGCGATTTTGGCAGCAAACGCAAAAGACATCGAACTTGGTCGCGAAGCTGGTCTGACCGATGCGCTGTTAGACCGTCTACTGTTGAATGAAGAACGCTTAACGGGCATTGCAAATGATGTTCGCAATGTGATCAGCCTAAACGATCCTGTGGGCAGCGAAATCGACAGTAAAGTGCTAGAAAACGGCATGTCTCTCTCTCGCCGCCGTGTACCACTTGGTGTTGTGGGTGTGATTTATGAAGCGCGTCCAAATGTGACCATCGACATTGCCGCACTGTGCCTGAAAACGGGTAACGCCAGCATCCTACGCGGTGGTAAAGAGACGTTTTTCTCTAACATGGAACTTGTGAAAGTTATCCAATCAGCCCTTGCAAAAGCAAACTTGCCAGCCGCTTCAGTACAGTACATTGAAAAGCCAGATCGCGAACTGGTTTCTCAACTGCTTAAACTGGATGACTACGTTGATATGATCATCCCACGTGGTGGAGCTGGTCTGCACAAAATGTGTAAAGAGAACAGCACAATTCCAGTGATCATCGGCGGTTTTGGTATCAGTCACATTTTTGTTGATGAATCCGCAGACCTAGAGAAATCTCTAAACGTGGTTGAAAACTCGAAAGTTCAACGTCCTTCGGCATGTAACTCGCTAGACACACTGCTTGTTCACGAGAAAGTGGCGGCGAAATTCTTGCCAATGATTGTCGAGCGAATGAGTGACAAAGTGACGTTTGTAGCAGAACCAAAAGCGAAAGCGCTAATGGCTCAAGCTACGCAAATTCGCGATGCCGCAGAAGGTGATTTTGATACCGAATGGCTAAGCTACACGTTAGGTGTAAAAGTTGTCGCTGACGTGAAAGATGCGATTGATCACATGCGAGTTCACAATGCGAGTCACTCAGATGCAATCATGACCAACAGCTTGATTAACTCAGAGTTGTTCATCAATTCGGTGGGCTCGGCTGCAGTTTATGTGAATGCGGCAACGCGCTTTACTGACGGTGCTCAGTTTGGCTTGGGGGCTGAAGTGGCCGTCTCAACTCAAAAGCTACATGCACGTGGCCCGATGGGTTTGGAAGAATTAACAAGCTACAAATGGGTCGGCAAAGCGAACTACTTAGCACGCAGTTAACAGATTCGACTCGATATTGATTGAAAAAGGGGCACTAGTGCCCCTTTTTGTTTTCTCTCACATATCAATTCCGCTACACTAGTCTGGCTTTTGGGACGGCCCCAAAGGCACGTTATTTGGAGGTGATATGCATTGTCCTTTTTGTTCAGAGAACGATACAAAAGTAATTGATTCCCGATTGGTTGCGGATGGTCATCAAGTCCGTCGCCGCCGCCAGTGTTTAGCCTGTAGTGAACGTTTTACTACGTTTGAAACGGCAGAATTGGTCATGCCTAAAGTCATTAAGTCGAATGGCAATCGCGAACCATTCGATGAAGATAAAATGGTCGGTGGTATTCAGCGCGCATTAGAGAAACGTCCGGTAAGTGCCGACTCTATCGAGCTTGCAATCAGTATGATTAAGTCGCAACTCCGCGCAACTGGTGAGCGTGAAGTACCGAGCCAAATGATTGGTAACTTGGTTATGGATCAGCTTAAAGAGCTCGACAAAGTGGCTTACATCCGTTTTGCATCGGTTTATCGTAGCTTTGAAGATATTCGTGAATTCGGCGAAGAAATTGCCCGCCTTGAAGACTGATTAAATCATGCCTCAACACACTTCTGCATCTCCATTTTCTCCTCAAGATTTTTCAATGATGTCGCGTGCGCTCAAGTTAGCTCGACGCGGCATTTATACGACGGCTCCAAACCCGAACGTCGGTTGCGTAATTGTTCGTGATGGCGTGATCGTTGGTGAAGGTTATCATCATCGCGCTGGAGAGCCTCATGCTGAAGTGCACGCGATGCGCATGGCTGGTGATAAAGCTGAAGGTGCAACGGCATACGTTACCCTTGAACCGTGCTCCCACTATGGACGCACGCCACCTTGCGCTGAAGGGTTGATAAAAGCCAAAGTGGCGCGAGTAGTGTGTGCGATGGAAGATCCGAATCCAAAAGTGGCTGGACGTGGCATCCAAATGCTACGTGAAGCCGGGGTCGAGGTTCAGGTTGGATTGTTAGAAAACGATGCGATTGAGCTCAATCGTGGCTTCATTAAATTCATGCAAACAGGCATGCCATTTATCCAATTAAAAATGGCAGCAAGCTTAGATGGACAGAGTGCGCTAAGTAATGGCAAGAGCCAATGGATCACCTCCCCACAGGCTCGCCAAGACGTGCAGTGTTATCGAGCGCAAAGCGGTGGCATTCTGTCTACAAGCAATACAGTGATGGATGATAACGCTTCTCTCAACGTTCGTTGGGATGATTTGCCGCAGAGTGTTCAAGCGCACTATGAGCTGACGGAAGTTCGCCAACCAGCAAGGGTAATACTCGACCGTCAACAGAAACTGAGTGATGACCTTAAACTGTTCAGTACCGAAGGTGAGCGAATTATTGTCAGCAGCGAAGGCGATGTTTGTCCACAACTAGACCAAAGCGGAAAAATTGATTTAGCTGCGACCCTAAAAGCGGTCGCGACTCAGCATAATATCAACCATTTATGGGTGGAAGCTGGCGCGACGCTCGCGAGTTCTCTAATCAAAGCTAACCTTGTAGATGAGTTGATTGTCTATCTCGCTCCGAAACTAATGGGAAGCGATGGACGTGGTTTAATTGGCGCGCTGGGATTGACGGAGATGGCGCAGGTCATCGATTTAAATATTACTGATGTGCGAATGGTGGGCAGAGATATCCGTATTACCGCCACCCTTGTACGTAAAGAAATTTAGAAAAGAAGCACTATGTTTACAGGAATTGTAGAAGCAGTTGGTAAATTAACTGCGATTACGCCAAAAGGCGAAGACATTACCGTTACGGTAGAAGTAGGTAAGTTAGACATGTCTGACGTAAAGTTAGGCGACAGCATCGCAACTAATGGTGTGTGCTTAACGGTGATTGACTTTGGAAGCAATTATTACAGCGCGGATTTGTCTCTCGAGACCTTGAAAAAAACCGGTTTTGCAAACTACCAAGTAGGCGAAAAGGTTAACTTAGAAAAAGCCATGCTGCCGACGACACGTTTTGGCGGACACATTGTATCTGGACACGTGGACGGCGTGGGTGAAATTGTGGAGCGCAATCAAGTTGGTCGTGCGATAGAGTTTTGGGTCGCGATGCCTGCTGAGATCAGCAAGTACGTGGCAGAAAAAGGCTCTATCACCGTTGATGGTATCAGCTTAACGGTGAATGATTTGCGTAAAAACGCATTCAAACTGACGATTGTGCCTCACACCAGTGAAGAAACCACCATCGACCAGTTCCAAGTGGGCCGCAAAGTGAATTTAGAAGTGGATGTGTTGGCGCGTTATATGGAACGCTTGCTGCAAGGTCAGCAAGAAGAGCAGCCTGAATCTCGCATCACCATGGACTTCTTACAACAAAATGGCTTTGCGTAAGCGCTCAGCTACGTTGCGATAATTGCCATAACAGACCGGATTCACAGAACATCGTTAGGGCAATTGACTTGCATTGTGCAAGGCTCAAACTGTTGATGTCATTACCATTGCAATAAGATTTCACGCATTGCTGTCGGAAAGTAAATTTTAGAATAACGGGAAACAGAATATGCCAATCAGTACACCACAAGAAATTATTGATGATATTCGCGCAGGCAAAATGGTCATCCTAATGGATGATGAAGACCGTGAGAATGAAGGTGACTTGATCATGGCTGCCGAGCATATTACGCCGGAAGCGATCAACTTTATGGCGACTTACGGTCGTGGCTTGATCTGTCTGACCATGACTAAAGCGCGTTGTGAAAATCTCGGCTTGCCGCCAATGGTGCAAGACAACAACGCGCAGTACACCACTAACTTTACCGTTTCTATTGAAGCTGCTGAAGGCGTCACCACGGGTATTTCAGCGGCTGACCGCGCACGCACCGTTCAAGCTGCGGTTGCGCCAAACGCAAAAGCGGCGGACTTGGTTCAACCGGGTCATATTTTCCCTCTTGCTGCGCAAGATGGTGGTGTATTGACTCGCGCTGGTCACACCGAAGCGGGTTGTGATTTAGCTCGCCTTGCTGGGCTTGAGCCTGCTTCTGTGATTGTTGAGATTCTAAACGACGACGGCACCATGGCTCGCCGTCCTGATCTTGAAATCTTTGCTGAAAAACACGGCTTGAAGTTAGGCACTATTGCGGACCTTATCGAATACCGCAACAACACAGAAACGACCATTGAGCGTGTAGCAGAATGCAAACTGCCAACTGAACACGGTGAGTTTACTTTGGTGACTTACAAAGACACCATCGATAATCAAGTGCATTACGCGATGTGTAAAGGTGATTTGGCTGGCGAGGCGCCGCTGGTTCGTGTGCATCTACAAGACGTATTCACCGATGTATTACGCAGTGACCGCAATGCAGAGCGCAGCTGGACACTGGATAAAGCGATGAAGCGTATCGGTGAAGAAGGCGGTGTTCTGGTTGTTCTTGGCAATGAAGAATCAACCGAGTTGCTCATCCACCGCGTGAAGATGTTCGAAGCGCAAGATAAAGGCGAAGCACCGACTTTAGCGAAAAAGCAGGGCACGTCTCGCCGCGTGGGAGTGGGGTCGCAAATTCTCGCTGACCTTGGTGTTCACGATATGCGTCTTCTGTCTTCGACCAACAAAAAATACCATGCATTGAGTGGTTTCGGCCTGAACGTGGTTGAATACGTTTGCGAATAAGAAGTGAACGATAAGTTCCTAGTCCCATGCACACCTATTTTGGTGTGGACTAGGAACTCGTGACACGCGGCCAATTTCCATTAGATATTGCTCACAAATTTGTGCTAGAATCCGGCGATTCTCACTTGATGAACAAATTTCACTTATAAATAGAGTTAAAGGAAAGCTTATGAAAGTGATCGAGGGTGGCTTCCCAGCGCCAAATGCAAAAATTGCTATCGTTATTTCTCGCTTCAACAGTTTTATTAACGAAAGCTTACTTTCTGGTGCGATCGATACACTAAAGCGTCACGGACAAGTAAGCGAAGACAACATCACTGTTGTACGTTGTCCAGGTGCCGTAGAACTACCTCTAGTAGCTCAACGTGTTGCTAAAACTGGTAAATACGATGCGATCGTATCTCTAGGTACAGTAATCCGTGGCGGTACACCACACTTTGATTATGTTTGTAGTGAATGTAACAAGGGCCTAGCACAAGTGTCTCTGGAATACAGTCTTCCAGTCGCATTCGGTGTGCTGACTGTTGATACTATCGATCAAGCGATTGAACGCGCAGGAACCAAGGCTGGTAATAAAGGTGCAGAGGCTGCACTAAGCGCACTTGAAATGATTAATGTACTATCTGAAATTGATTCCTAATGGGGGCCAGTGTGAAACCAGCCGCACGTCGTAACGCACGTCAATTCGCTCTACAGGCGATCTACTCATGGCAAATTACTAAAGAGAATGTTGCCACGATTGAAGAACAGTTTTTGTCTGGCGACAAATACGATGAAGAAGAACTTCGTGCATCTGAGCCAGCACTTGCTGCTCCAGAAACAGACGTTGCTTACTTCCGTGAACTATTAAGCGGTGTTGTACTTAGCCACGCTGAGCTAGATAGCAAAATTCGTCCTTACGTATCTCGTCCTATGCAGGATCTAGATATGATGGAACTTGCTCTTCTTCGCCTTGCTATGTACGAGATGACTCGTCGCGAAGATGTTCCTTACAAAGTGGTAATCAACGAAGCGATTGAACTTGCTAAAGTATTCGCTGCAGAAGACAGCCACAAATTCGTGAACGGTGTGCTAGATAAAGCCGCACCACACGTACGTAAGAAATAACGATTTCTTCAATAAAAAGGTCAGCATATGCTGACCTTTTTTGTATGATATCAATGCCATTGGCATGAAAAGATAAATGAATTATGTCTGGTGAATTTAACCTGATTGATAAGTATTTTGTTGGCCGACAAAACCAGCGCAAAGACGTACACCTCGCCGCAGGGGACGATTGCGCTCTCGTTAAGGCGCCAGCAAATGTACAGATTGCTATCAGCACCGATACCTTGGTTGCTGGAACCCATTTCCTTCCTCACGCGAACCCTGCTTGGGTTGCTCACAAGGCGCTTGCATCCAACATCAGCGACTTAGCTGCCATGGGCGCAACACCAGCTTGGGTAAGCTTTGCATTGACCATGCCTGAAGCGGATGAAGAATGGCTCGCACCATTCTGTGATGCGTTTTTCGAACTGGCGGATTACTTTGGTATTCAGTTAATCGGCGGTGATACAACGAAAGGCCCATTAAGCTTAACACTGACAGTGCAAGGTTTTGTGCCTGAGGGCAAAGCGCTGACTCGCTCTGGCGCGAAAGTCGGGGACTGGGTGTATGTCACTGGGAATTTGGGTGACGCAAAAGCAGGGCTGGATGTCATCTTAGATGAAACACTTCGCAGTCGCATTGGTGCTGATGAACTAGAAAAAGCCCACTACCTAAGTACTCCGAGAGTGTTAGCGGGGCAAGCTTTGGTAGGATTAGCATCTTCGGCGATTGATATTTCAGACGGCCTGATTTCGGATATCAAACATATTTTAAAATGCTCACAAGTTGGTGTGAGTATCGATGTGTCTCAATTACCAATCTCTTCAGAGCTGGTACAATTTTTAGATGATAAGGTCAGCGCACAGCAGTATGCTTTATCTAGCGGTGAAGAATACGAGTTGTGTTTCACTGTATCAGAACAAAATCGAGGTTCTTTGCAGAGTGCTTTGTCTTATAGCGGGTGCAAAGTGACGTGCATTGGCCAAATTAGACCAAATGGAACGTTTGAGCTTCACGATAACAACCAACCTCTCGACTGGGATTTAAGTGGTTTCGACCACTTTAAATAAGCTCATCGAGTTAAACTAGCAGTATAGGTTTAAGGATATGACCAACCCTCTTTCTCTGATCTCATTAAAGAACCCGTGGCATTTGTTGGCGACGGGGTTTGGCAGTGGTTTGTCGCCAGTAGTTCCTGGAACAATGGGGACGCTTGCTGCGGTTCCGTTTTTTCTGTTGTTGGCGCAGCTGCCATTTCCGGCTTATGTCGTTGTGGTATTACTTTTGTGCGTGATTGGCATCAAAATCTGCCAAGTCACGTCAGATGATATGAAGGTGCATGATCACGGTTCAATTGTATGGGATGAGTTTGCGGGCTTTTGGATCACCATGAGTATTGTACCAGCCCTGAATATTCCTATCACGGAATGGAAATGGTTGTTGACGGGTTTCATTCTTTTCCGCTTTTTCGATATGGTCAAACCGTGGCCAATAGGTTGGTTAGACAAACGCATCCATGGCGGGCTTGGCATTATGCTCGATGATATTGTGGCGGGTATTATGGCAGGTATTGCTTTGTTTCTCGTTGCAAAGTATGCGGGTTGGATGAGTTAGTACATCACCTATCACTCGAAGAACAACAAGAATTAAAAAGGGATGCCATTGGCATCCCTTTTTGCTATTGAATTGCTTACTTCGCAAGGTATTCCGCAATGGATTTTTCAATCCCTTTTGCGTCTAAACCGAGTTCTTCGTGAAGTTCTTCTTGAGTACCTTGATGGATGAATTTATCAGGCAAGCCAAGGTTGAGTACTGGTTTGATGATTTTTTCTTTCATCATGAACTCAACTACACCTGCGCCAGCACCACCTGCGATTGCGTTCTCTTCTAGTGTGACAAGAACGTCATGTTCATCAGCGAGTTGGCGAATCAATGCTTCATCAAGAGGTTTGACGAAACGCATATCAGCAACCGTTGCATTGAGGTTTTCAGCTGCTTCTAGTGCATTCGGTAAGAAAGTACCGAAGCTCAGGATTGCCACCTTTTCACCTTTGCGTACCACTCGACCTTTACCAACCTCAAGAGCGGTAAACTCTTTTTCGATCTCTGTACCCATACCACTACCACGAGGATAACGTACGGCACTTGGTCCAGTGTGCTTATGACCTGTGTACAGCATTTGGCGACATTCGTTTTCGTCGCTTGGAGCCATGATCACCATGTTAGGAATGCAGCGCATAAAGCTAAGATCAAATGCACCTTGGTGTGTTTGACCATCTGCACCGACCAAACCTGCGCGGTCGATAGCGAACATTACTGGTAAGTCCATGATAGCGATGTCATGGATAAGTTGATCGTAACCACGTTGCAAGAAGGTCGAGTAGATAGCAACGATCGGATGATCGCCAGCAATTGCCATACCCGTTGCAAGTGTCACAGCGTGTTGCTCTGCAATTGCCACATCAAAGTATTGGTCTGGGTACTCTTTCGAGAAACGTACCATGCCAGAACCTTCACGCATTGCTGGCGTAATTGCCATTAGCTTAGGATCTTGCGCTGCCATGTCACATAAGAAGTCACCAAAAACCTTTGAGAAAGTTGGTTTGCCGCCACTGCTTTTTGGTAAGCAGTTATGGCTTGGATCGAACTTAGGGACGCCGTGGTAGCCAATAGGATCTTTCTCTGCTGGCTCATAACCTTTGCCTTTCTTAGTCATGATGTGCAGGAACTGAGGGCCTTTAAGCTCACGCATGTTCTTCAGTGTTTTAACGAGCTCATTCACATCGTGCCCATCAATTGGACCAATGTAGTTAAAGCCAAACTCTTCAAACAGAGTGCCAGGGACAACCATGCCTTTTAGATGTTCTTCAGTGCGACGAACCAGTTCTTTGATTGGTGGTACACCTGATAGCACTTTTTTCCCACCTTCACGGATAGAGGTGTAAAGACTACCGGAAAGCACTTTCGCTAGGTGGTTGTTTAGAGCACCAACGTTTTCTGAGATCGACATTTCATTGTCGTTCAGAATCACCAACATGTCAGGATGAACATCGCCTGCGTGGTTCATGGCTTCGAATGCCATGCCTGCAGTAATCGCACCATCACCAATCACACTGATGACTTTACGACCTTTACCTTCTTTTTGAGCGCTGATGGCTAGGCCAAGCCCTGCACTGATGGAAGTAGAAGAGTGACCAACTGATAGCGTGTCGTACTCGCTCTCTTCGCGCCAAGGGAAAGGGTGTAAGCCGTCTTTCTGGCGAATCGTTGGCATTTGATCGCGACGACCCGTCAAAATTTTATGTGGGTAAGCCTGATGACCAACATCCCAGATAAGTTTATCTACTGGTGTGTTGTAAACATAATGCAGAGCCACAGTTAGCTCTACGGTGCCTAAGCCAGACGCTAAGTGTCCGCTAGATTGGCTCACTGAATTTAGCAGATACGTTCGCAGCTCATCACACAGAGTTGGTAATGTTTCTTTTGGAAGAAGACGCAATTCTTCCGGTGTATTTGCTAACGCCAGTGTTGGGTACTTTGAAATATCAAGAGTCATATAAATGCGCGCTTATAGTGTTAGTTTTTGCGCTCGATGACGTATCGGGCGAACTCTTCGAGTAACTGAGTATTGTATGGGATAGCTTCCAATGCTTGAAGTGCTTCCTGTAATAGAGTGTGAGCTTTCTCAATGGCTCCCTCTAAACCCAGCAGGGATGGGTAAGTGCTTTTGTTCAGTTCTTGGTCTGAACCTTGAGGTTTACCCAATGTTTCTGTGTCACTAATGATATCAAGAATATCGTCTTGAACCTGAAACGCCAAACCAATTGCTTTTGAATAGCGTTCTAAATGAGGTAAAACCTCGATACCTTTTTCACCAGCGGCCAGAGCACCTAATTTTACCGCACAATCAATCAGAGCTCCGGTTTTTTTACGGTGTATCTCTTCCATTTCTGCAAGAGAAACTTGGCGATTCTCCGCACCCAAATCCAATGCTTGGCCGACACACATGCCGTTCGCACCAGAGGAGTGAGCTAACGCTTTGATCATGTTGACACGTTGGTTTTCTGCGCTTGGGCTCAACGGACCGTCAGCAATGATGGTAAAAGCAAGAGTTTGTAGGGCATCACCGGTTAAAATGGCGGTCGCTTCATCAAATTTGATATGGCAGGTCGGCTGACCTCGGCGCAGATCATCATCATCCATAGCAGGAAGATCGTCATGGATGAGCGAGTAGGCATGAATACACTCGATGGCTGAAGCTGGAGTGTCTAGATCTTCAGGTTTACAGCCGAGCATTTGACCTGTGATGTAAACAAGAAATGGGCGAACGCGTTTGCCGCCTAACAAAAGGCCGTATTTCATTGCTTGAATCAATGGCTGCTCTTGATATGGAAGCTGTTCTAGCCACAAATTCAATTGCTGATTGTTTCTTTCTTGGAAAGACGTCAATGTCTGTTGCATCACATTGCTCACTACTGATGGTTATTCTGAATCTGGTTTGAAGTCGCTAAGAGGGGCTTCGTCATCTTCGCTAAGAAGAATGCTTACGCGCTGTTCTGCGTCGCTCAGTTTGGTTTGGCCAGCACGAGCTAAGGCAATGCCTCGTTCAAATTTACGTAAGGCATCATCTAGGGCAAGATCGCCGTTTTCTAATTGATCAACCAAGCTATCAAGCTCTTCAATGGTTGCTTCGAAGGTCATGTTTTCTGGTTTCTTGACCGCCATCTTTTTTCTGCCTTAATCAAGCCTTGAATAGGATGCACGAAAGTTACCTTAGCCTAGTTACTTGGTCAAATTTAACCTTACATAATTGTCACAAAATTGGCTCTAAACGGGTCTGATTAGACAAACCCCATATTTTAGTTAGGGTTGTTGGCGTTAATTTGTGATCTATTAGCTAAGATTTTCCTAAAAAATCTGTTCTAGTTGTCGATACAAGTAATAATCCGCCTAACGGCAGTATTTAAATAGCGTGAGGAGTGCTTTGTGGATTTAGCAACCCTAATAGGTTTGATCGGTGGTTTTGCCTTCGTCATCATGGCAATGGTGCTAGGTGGCAGTATCGGCATGTTCGTCGACGTTACATCGATCCTTATCGTAGTAGGTGGCTCTGCATTTGTAGTATTGATGAAGTTCACGCTCGGCCAGTTCTTTGGTGCGGCGAAAATTGCAGGCAAGGCATTCATGTTTAAAGCCGATGAGCCAGAAGACCTCATCGCAAAGATTGTTGAAATGGCCGATGCGGCGCGTAAAGGCGGTTTCCTAGCTTTGGAAGAGATGGAAATCAACAACAGCTTTATGCAGAAAGGCATTGACCTTTTGGTGGATGGTCACGATGCGGATGTGGTTCGCGCTGCGTTGCAAAAAGACATTGCCTTGACGGATGAGCGACACACGCAAGGCACGGGTGTTTTCCGGGCGTTTGGTGACGTTGCACCAGCTATGGGGATGATCGGTACGTTGGTTGGTCTGGTTGCGATGCTTTCGAACATGGATGACCCAAAAGCGATCGGCCCTGCAATGGCGGTAGCCCTTTTAACCACACTTTACGGTGCGGTGTTGTCAAACATGCTGTTCTTCCCAATTGCCGATAAGCTTTCTTTACGCCGAGATCAAGAAACGCTTAACCGCCGTTTGATCATGGACGGCGTACTTGCCATTCAAGACGGTCAAAACCCACGAGTTATCGACAGCTACCTGAAGAACTACCTCAACGAGGGTAAACGTGCTCTTGAGATTGATGAGTAATCGCGGAGATTTGTGATGGATGATGAAGATAACAAATGCGATTGTCCGCCACCCGGTCTCCCGTTGTGGATGGGGACATTCGCGGACTTGATGTCGCTGTTGATGTGCTTCTTCGTACTGCTGCTTTCATTCTCTGAAATGGATGTTTTGAAGTTCAAACAGATTGCTGGTTCGATGAAGTTTGCATTTGGTGTGCAAAACCAACTGGAAGTGAAAGACATTCCTAAAGGCACCAGCATCATCGCACAAGAATTTAGACCAGGCCGTCCTGAGCCGACACCGATTGATGTCATCATGCAACAAACCATGGACATCACTCAGCAGACGCTAGAATTCCACGAAGGTGAGTCTGACCGAGCTGGTGGTACTAAGCGTGATGAAGGCAAGCTGACGGGCGGTCAATCACCGGAAACCTCGACGCAAAGCAATCAGTCCGCAGAGTCAGACATGCAACAGCAGCAGTCTGAAGAGATGTCACAAGAGATGGAAACCTTGATGGAGAGCATCAAGAAGGCGCTCGAACGTGAAATCGAACAAGGTGCGATTGAAGTGGAGAACCTCGGTCAGCAAATCGTTATACGAATGCGAGAGAAAGGCGCATTCCCAGAAGGTTCTGCATTCCTGCAACCGAAGTTCAGACCATTAGTGCGACAGATTGCTGAGCTAGTGAAAGATGTGCCAGGTATTGTCCGAATCTCTGGTCACACAGACAATCAGCGTTTGGATTCTGAGCTGTATCGCTCGAATTGGGACTTGTCATCGCAGCGTGCGGTGTCGGTCGCTCAAGAGATGGAAAAGGTCAGAGGTTTCTCGCATCAGCGTCTTCGTGTGCGAGGTATGGCGGATACCGAGCCTTTGGTGCCGAATGATTCTGATGAAAACCGCGCACTTAACCGTCGTGTTGAAATCAGTATCATGCAAGGTGAACCTTTATACAGTGAAGAAGTGCCCGTTATTCAATAACAAAGCGCGTCTATAAATAGTTCAGAAGATAAAAAGCGAGCAGAGTGCTCGCTTTTTTATTAAAGACTTTTAGTCGAGAGTCGCTTGTTCTTAAAATCGTAGCCTTGCCTGCAATCCAAGGCATTCTCGCTGCACCTAGCATCTTAAGGTTGTTTGGGTATATAATCTTGCGCCCTAAAAGTGAGCTCATTACATCGTTGAAAACGGCGTGCCTTTCACGCGGATTTCGATTTGATTCTATAGTTATGAGAGTTCACTCATTGTTGATTGCGAAACTAACCTGCGAATTAGACTATGAAATTTATTGTAAAGCCCCATCCAGAAATTTTTGTAAAAAGTGAATCTGTGCGTAAGCGCTTCACAAAGATTTTAGAGTGCAACATTCGTAATATCGTCAAGAGCCGCACGGAATCTGTCGCAGTATTTAACCGTCGTGATCACATTGAAGTGACCTCTGAGAGCAACGAATACCACGCTGAAGTTTTAGAAATCCTGACTCACACGCCAGGCATTCATCACGTTCTAGAAGTGAAGCAATCAGAGTTTAAAGACCTGCACGACATCTACGAGCAGGTGCTGGAACTTAGCCGTCCGCTTATTGAAAACAAAACGTTTGTGGTTCGTGCAAAACGTCGTGGTAAGCATGACTTCACGTCTATCGAGCTTGAACGTTACGTTGGTGGTGGTCTAAACCAAGCAGTAGAAAGCGCACGCGTTAAATTGCACAACCCTGATGTGACGGTAAAAGTTGAAGTATCGGGTGACAAACTTAACCAAGTGTTGGCACGTCACAAAGGTCTAGGTGGCTTCCCTTTAGGTACTCAAGAAGACGTACTAAGCCTGATCTCAGGTGGTTTCGACTCTGGTGTATCAAGCTACCTACACATCAAACGTGGCTCTAAAGTTCACTACTGTTTCTTTAACCTAGGTGGTCCAGCTCATGAAATCGGCGTTAAGCAGGTTTCTCACTACCTATGGAACAAATACGGCTCATCAGCGAAAGTGCGTTTCATCTCTGTTGATTTCGAACCTGTGGTTGCTGAAATTCTTGAGAAAGTAGATGACGGTCAAATGGGCGTCATCTTGAAGCGTATGTTCATGCGCGCTGCTGGCATGATTGCTGAGAAGTTTAAGATTGAAGCGTTGGTAACGGGTGAAGCTCTTGGCCAGGTATCTAGCCAAACGCTAACGAACCTTCGTCACATCGATAATGTTACGGATACGCTGATTCTGCGTCCTCTTATCAACTGGGATAAAGAAGACATCATCAACTTAGCTCGTGAAATCGGTACAGAAGACTTCGCGAAAACCATGCCTGAGTACTGTGGCGTGATCTCTAAGAAGCCAACAGTAAAAGCGGTGAAAGAGAAGCTAGAAGCAGAAGAAGCGAAGTTTGACTTCAGCATTCTAGAGAAAGTGGTTTACGAAGCGCGTCAAATGGACATTCGTGATATCGCAAAAGAATCTGAGCAAGCGGCACCAGAAGTCGAGCAAGTACAAGCGGTAGAAGAACACGCAGTGGTACTGGATATTCGTAGCCCTGATGAGGAAGACGATAACCCACTAGAAATCGCTGGTGTGGATGTGAAACACATTCCGTTCTACAAGCTGGGTACGCAGTTCGGTGACCTAGACCAGTCGAAAACTTACCTACTGTACTGTGACCGTGGTGTAATGAGCCGTCTGCAAGCGCTTTACTTGCAAGAGCAAGGCTTTAACAACGTGAAAGTTTACCGTCCATAGTCACTCAGTAAATAAACACACTTTCGATGTCCGTCAATGGCGGTGATCTGAAGCAGACCCAAAGCGCAAATTGCTGATGTAATTTGCGCTTTTTTGTTTTTGATCGCGCAATAAATAAGCGTAACTCGGCATAATGTTGAGGCTTATCGCAAAGCTATATTGGTTGTGTTGATATAACGATAATTAATCCGAAATACAGATAAAAAGTGATGTTGATGCCAGATTTGAAAGATGGGATTTTCTTTAGATAAAAAAACACCGCCTAAAAAGGCGGTGTAACAAATTTGACAGACAGGTCAAAAATAAATACAGGAAGTATCTGTTTTGTCACAGGGAGTGTGGACAAAACATCATGGTAGAAATCTACCTAACTCGAAATACGAGTTTGCAAACACAACATCGCAACAACGAAGCCAATTGATTTCCAAGGAAATCAAGCCGTTCAGGCTCGTGTTGCGGGGTGAAATATAGAATTTATCTGGCTGTTCGACAACGGACATTTTATAATGTTTCAGATTAAAAAAACTAATCCTATTTGAGGTCCCATATGTCTCGCAGATTGCCTCCTTTAAATTCGCTTCGAGTATTTGAAGCAGCCGCTCGTCATCTCAGTTTTACGCGTGCGGCAGAAGAGTTATTTGTGACTCAAGCCGCAGTGAGTCATCAAATTAAAGCCCTAGAAGAGTTTCTATCTCTAAAACTTTTCCGTCGCCGTAACCGTTCTTTGCTGTTAACAGAAGAAGGGCAAAGTTACTTTCTCGACATCAAAGACATCTTTACCTCGATTGCTGAAGCTACCGATAAGGTATTGGAACGTAGTGAAAAAGGTGCGTTGACCATCAGCTTGCCACCGAGCTTTGCCATTCAGTGGTTGGTGCCTCGTTTGGCGGACTTTAATGCTCAGGAGCCAGACATTGATGTACGCATCAAAGCCGTGGATATGGATGAAGGTTCACTGACTGATGATGTAGATGTAGCGATCTACTACGGCCGTGGGAACTGGCCGGGTTTGCGAGCGGATAAACTGTACCAAGAGTTTCTGATCCCACTTTGTTCACCTTCGTTACTTTTAGGTAACAAACCATTAGAATCTCTAAGTGACCTCAAATTACACACTTTGTTACATGATACTTCGCGTAAAGATTGGAAGCAGTTCGCTCGTCATTACAACATCGAAGGCATTAACGTGAATCACGGTCCGATTTTCAGTCACTCGACTATGGTGCTGCAGGCTGCTGCACACGGACAAGGCGTAGCATTGGGCAACAACGTGTTAGCGAAACCAGAAATGGAAGCGGGACGGCTGATTGCGCCGTTTGATGAGGTGCTTATCTCCAAAAATGCCTTCTATGTGGTGTGCCATGAGCAGCAGGCAGACATGGGACGCATCGCGACATTTAGAGATTGGATGCTGGCAACGGCGAGAAAAGAACAAGAGGAAGTATTGGATGAGCCAGTGGATAGTTGAGGGGCCTGAAAACGGGCCGCTGTTTGTTTTTGCTCACGGCGCAGGGGCGGGGATGGAGCATGACTTCATGACTGCTGTCGCCAAAGGATTAGTTGAGCAAGGCATTCGTGTGGTGCGTTTTAATTTCCCTTACATGGTGAAACGTTCGGAAGATAGCAAAAAGCGTCCGCCCGATCGCGCCCCAAAGTTGCTCGAAGCATACAGCGAAGTGATCGCTCACTTTGCTTCTTCTCCCGTGGTCATTGGTGGCAAGTCGATGGGGGGCAGAATGGCGAGTTTACTCGCAGAGCACGAGCTGGTGGCGGGCATTGCCTGTTTAGGCTTTCCATTTCACCCTCCGGGTAAGCCAGAAAAATTCAAAGGTGATCATCTTGCAAGCATCGACAAGCCCACTCTGATTCTTCAAGGTGAGCGAGATACTTTTGGTAAGCGTGAAGAGTTTGATGAGTTTGTCTTTTCTCAGCAAGTGAAAGTGAGCTTCTTACCTGATGGCGACCATAGCTTTAAGCCGCGCAAGAGCTCGGGACATACCGAAGCGGGCAATATTGCACTTGCAGTAGAGCAACTGTCAGCATTCATCAATGAGGTGTACAGTGAAAAGTAAGTGGTTACTCTCTTTTACGGGACTTTCGGGACTAGTTTCTGTTGCACTAGGCGCTTTCGCAGCGCACGGCCTAAAAGCCAAGCTTGCGCCTTATTTGCTTGGCGTGTTTGAGACGGGCGTGTTGTATCAGTTCATCCACACCTTAGCGGTTGCATTTTGTGCCATTTTGCTTCTGCTCAATTTGGGACAAAAAGCACAAAAATATTTTTTCATCGCGGCGATTTGCTTTATCATCGGCATCTTTTGTTTTAGCGGCAGTCTTTACGCGCTGGCGCTGACGGGCATTAAATGGTTTGGACCCATCACCCCAATGGGAGGATTCATGTTCATGATCGGCTGGTGTCTGTTCTTTTTTGCTGCGTTTAATATCAAAGAGGTCTCCAAGTGAAACAACTAATGCTCTATTGCCGTGCTGGCTTTGAGAAAGAGTGTGCTGGTGAAATTCAGGACAAAGCGACACAGTTGGAAGTGTATGGCTTCCCTCGTGTGAAGAAAAACTCAGGTTATGTTGTCTTCGAGTGTTACCAAGATGGAGACGCAGAGAAGCTAGTTAAAGGCTTAGACTTTAGCTCATTGATTTTTGCGCGTCAGATGTTTGCTGTAGCGGCTGAATTTGAAGCGCTGCCAAGTGAAGACCGCATCAGCCCAATTCTTGCCGAGCTGTCAGAGTTTGAATCGTTCCCACGTTGTGGCGATCTACGTATCGAAACACCAGACACGAACGAAGCAAAAGAGCTATTGAAGTTCTGCCGCAAGTTCACCGTACCAATGCGCCAAGCGTTGCGTGGTAAAGGTTTGATGTGGAATAAAGACAACGCGAAGAAGCCAGTGCTGCACATCTGTTTTGTCGCACCGGGTCATTGTTATGTGGGTTACTCACTACCAGGCAACAACTCGCAGTTCTTTATGGGTATCCCTCGCTTGAAATTCCCAGCAGACGCACCAAGCCGCTCAACGCTAAAACTGGAAGAAGCTTTCCACGTATTTATTCCGCGAGATGAGTGGGATGAGCGTTTGGCGCCTGGCATGTGGGGCGTTGACTTAGGTGCATGTCCAGGTGGTTGGACGTACCAATTAGTGAAACGTTCTATGTTCGTTCATTGTGTTGATAATGGCATGATGGCAGACAGCTTGATGGAAACCGGTCAAATTAAGCACCACATGGTGGATGGCTTTAAGTTTGAACCAGACCGCAAGAACGTGACTTGGATTGTGTGTGATATGGTTGAGAAACCAGCTCGCGTGGCACATCTTATGGGCCAATGGCTGCTTAAAGGTTGGGCGAAAGAAGCCATCTTTAACCTGAAATTGCCAATGAAAGGCCGTTACGATGAAGTACTGCAAGATCTTGAAAATCTAAAAATGTTCTTGATTGAGAACAAGGTGAAATTCAAGCTGCAAGCGAAGCATCTGTATCATGACCGTGAAGAGATCACGATTCACATTCAGTGTCTATCTAATATCTCTCCGCACTAAGTTATCGTTTCTATGTGGTTGAACATTATCAAAAAAGCGCCTACTTCAGGCGCTTTTTTATTGCGGTTTAGGAATCGCGACAGTCACTCAATTACTGGTTGGTTGGCCACATCTCTTCCCATTTTACTGATTCCATGTTGTCTTCGATGCTATCTGGCGTTTGAGCAAAAAAGTCTAATCCAGTTTGACGTTCTACTTCGTCAATGGTGGTAATAAAGTTAGCTAACTCAGAGCTTGAAACATCACGATGCGGGACAATGAACGCAATGGCTTCATCAAAGCTTGGATCAAGAATGACTTTGTAAAATGCGCTCGGGATCACCACGCCATTACCGATTGTTCCTTCGTTACCTTGGTAAATCGGTCCGGTCACCACATAAAGCTCATTGTACTCATTGGCGAGATCACGAACATGTTCTTCTAGAACGCGCCAACCAACTCGGTTAAACCCCGGCAGTTGAGGTGACATGTTGCTCATCAAAAAGCTTTGCTTCATTGACTCTTGGGTGAAATCCATTGTCGCTGACGGCGCAAGGTGCCCTCTGTCGTATCCTGAGCCTTTGTAGTCCGCTAGGGTAGATCGCGCGTAATCCGGCATTTCAGTGTCTTCTTGGAAGGCGTTACTGCGTTTGTTGGTGATGTTCACGCTTTCTGCGGTAATGTGGTAGGCAACCCAGTCTGCATTTTTGGTGTTGTAGTTGTACCCAACCGCATAGCCATCTCGGCAAAGGAACTGATCGCTGTTGCTTGAAGGTATGCCTTTATCAAGGTGTTGACCACAAGTTTCAGCAAGAGTAGGGAAGGATAAGAGTGTGACTAAAGATACTAAGATGATGTTTTTCATTATTTTTCTCCGTTATTAAGAGATTTAAAAATAATGAAATTACTCACTAAGACTGTGAATTAGCTTATAAACTAATCAGTATCTTGTAGGTTAATGATGAGGTAAATATCATTGCCGTGAATGTAAAGGGTTACACAACAGATTTTATAAACGTATTGTCTAACCCAAAACTTACAGCGTAAAAGAGATGTACTTACTCGGCTTTATTTGGTCCGGTAAAGCGAATGTCTTGCAGGTTAAAGCCGAGCTCGATATCGCATTTCAACGCCGCTACTCGTTTACATAGACGTGCAGACTCAATGTGTTCATCCAGCTTCTTGCGATATTTCGGTGCAAGTTCATCGCTGGCGTAGGCCGCTTCAATATCTTCAAATTGAGTTAGGATCTCTTTGGCAGCTTTTGGTCCAATGCCCGGAACGCCCGGCACTTGGCTTGAACTAATGCCAGTTAACCCCCAATAATCAGCGAGTTGGCTTGGCTTTACGCCAAACTCTTTCTCGATAAACGGTTCATCCAACCAACGGTGTTGAAAGTAATCGCGAATTTGCAGCGTCGGTGAAAGTAACTGGCAGTAGCCTTTGTCGGTTGAAACGATCGTTACTTTCTCACCGTGGCTTGCCACTTTGGTCGCCAGTGTCGCAACTAAATCGTCCGCCTCATCACCTTCTGATAGCAGTGAATCAATGCCTTGCTCCCACCATGCTTGTTGGATGGCATCCAAACCTTGCATCAGCGGATCTGGCATCGGTTTGCGATTTTGCTTGTAGTCAGGAAGGATTTCAGCGCGCCAACCTCTATCTTGTTCATGGTGATCAAACACCGCGATGATATGTGTTGGTTTCGCTTCGGAAAGAATACGCGTAAGGGTTCGCTGAGTCGTCGTGATGGTTCTTGCGATGTCAGTTGGATCCGGCTGTGCAGAGTGCACACGGCGAATCAAGTTGAGGGCATCAATAATAACAAGATGAATAGACATAATGACTTAGCAATAAAAAAGGGGCGTAATGCCCCTAGTGTAACGAATGCAAGCCAGACTATCGACCACCAATTTATGGATGGGCAATTCGATAGCATGGTTCGTAATCAGAACCGCCTGGCAATTTCATTCGATGCTGTTCAACGAAGTCTTGCAGTAGCTTGTCGAGTTTCTTCATCAGTACAGGATCGCCATGAATAGAAAATGGACCTTTGCATTCGATTTCGCGAATGCCCTCGGCTTTGACATTACCTGCCACAATACCAGAGAAGGCTTTGCGTAAGTTAGCCGCCAGAACCTGAGGTTCTTGATCTAAGTTCAAATTCAACCCTTCCATTGATGTATGCGTTGGGTCAAATGGCAGTTGGAAATCCGGTTCGATTTTCAATGACCAGTTGAAGCTGTAAGCATCGCCTTTTTCTTTACGATGAAGGCGTACATCTTCCATCGAGCGCTTCATGATACGTGCAACTTCGGCAGGATCATCAATGACGATTTGGTAGTGTTTTTGACCTTCTTCACCTAAGGTATCGCGAATAAACGCGTCGATAGAACGGAAGTATTCTTCGCTCTCTTTTGGTCCGGTTAACACAATCGGCATCGGCTGATCAGCATTGTCTGGATGCATCATGATACCAAGAATGTACAGCAACTCTTCGGCAGTACCCGGACCACCCGGGAAGATCACAATACCATGCGCCATACGAACAAACGCTTCTAAACGTTTTTCGATGTCCGGCATGATGATCAGCTCGTTGACGATTGGGTTTGGCGGCTCAGCGGCAATGATTGAAGGCTCTGTCAAGCCAAGGTAGCGTTGCTCAGTGTAACGCTGTTTAGCGTGACCGATTGCCGCTCCTTTCATCGGGCCTTCCATCGCA
Organism: Vibrio sp. GLN_1; assembly: GCF_043106015.1. NCBI lineage: Bacteria > Pseudomonadati > Pseudomonadota > Gammaproteobacteria > Vibrionales > Vibrionaceae > Vibrio > Vibrio sp. GLN_1. Next base: position 40,893 of record NZ_JBICMD010000016.1, on the reverse strand, counting down.
CCTGGTCCACAACCCGTACAGATATTAAGTTCACGTAAGCCAAGCTCGTTACCCACTTCGCGCGTGTATTGGTATTCAACGCCATTGATTGAATGGCCGCCCCAACAGACGACGAGATTTGGTTCAATACCGGGAGTGAGCGCGCCTGCGTTACGCAAAATACCAAACACAAGGTTGGTAATATGCGTTGGGTTAGTGAGATTGAGGCGCTGACTGTCAGCCAAGTGCATGTTCACGTAAACGATGTCACGCAGTACAGAGAATAAGTGTTCTTGAATGCCTTTAATGATCTCTCCATCGACAAACGCATGCTCTGGTGGGTCGGTCAGCTCTAGCTTAATGCCACGCTCGCGGCGCACTACATTCACATCAAACGATTGGTGTTTATCGAGAAGCTCTTTGGAGTTATCTGTGTGGCTACCAGAGTTCAATACCGCTAACGTACAGTTACGATAAAGCTGGTAAAGATCACTCGAAGCGGTTTTCTTTAAGCGTTCAACTTCCAGTTGGGATAGCAAGTCCATGCTACCTGCGGGGCTTATATGGGTAATCATAACGCCTCCTTGTGTTGCATTATTTTGAGGGATAGTTCCAACGCATCTTACTTAGTTGTACGTGTCGTTTTACTCAGATGGCTGGAGGGTTTGGTTTTATGGTTATCGAGTCCCAAGCAACCTCAAGATGCCATATTCGTCATGAATGAATACATCATCTTGAAGTGACTTGGGTTTTAATAGCTTAGCAGACTGAAAGGGGATAAATGTGATAACTCGTTGAAAATGGGAGGTTATGAGCGTTTGAGAGGGGATAAAAGTGTTTGTTTGCTTGTTTTTTGAACGGTTTTTAGTTCCAGTTTAGCTGGTTTGTGCCCCGTTTTTTAGCGTCAGTGAGCATTTGCCCAAGGCGATCGAGCACATATTCTGGTGCGTCTGATTCCTTAAATGAAGTAGAGACGGCTGTCAGAGTAATGATGATGTTTTGCTCGCGGAACTTAAACGGCAGCTGACAGATATCGCGCTGAATATTTTTCATCAGTTCTAATGTGTATTCTTCACTTTGTTCTGGGATCAGCAGAATAAACTCTTCACCGCCAAAGCGAGCGACGGTTTCGGTATCAGACACGCGCTTATTGATAGCACGAGCGATGATCTTCAGCGCTTTATCACCAGCGGTATAACCATAGCTGTCGTTTACGGCTTTGAAGTTATCGACATCAAACAGTACCACTCGTAGATTTTGTTGAGAGCGAATCCAACGACGGTATTCGAGCTCAAGACGATCGTTAAATGCTGTTCGGTTGTAAACCTTCGTGAGTGGATCAAGCAACATTCGCTGTGTCTGGTCGTCTAAGCGGCGGCGGTAATCTTGTGTGGTTTCAAACACCGCTTCAAGCTGATTTTTGCTGTAGCTTAAACGCTCTTGCAGGGCCTGTTCTCTCTCTTCCGTCATCTTGAGGCGCTCGGTTAACGAGGCCATTTTGGCCAGCAATGGAGCGACTTCTTGTTTGAGTTCTGCTAAATCCTGTGCTTGGTCGAGAGATTGTTGGCTGAGCTCAACCAAACCATTCATTTCTGCATTCAGCTCTTGGCGATGCTCAAAATAAGTATGGTGTTGATCGACGTTTTGATGGACGGTTTTGAGGTTACTCGCCAGCGCTGAGTTTAACTGATCGAGAAATTGGCTTGACGCTTTGCGCTCAAACTTAGTCGCTTCGACGACTAACTTCAGAGTGCTTAACGTCAGCTCGATTAAGGATTCTGCATTCACGCCAAGCAACAGTTTTGCACGAATATCAAGCAGTCTCTCGCCACATTCGCCTTCAAAATCAAGTTCTGTAATCGTATGTTGCAGATCGACGGCGAGGCATTCTAGCTGAGATTTGTCTGGGTTGTTTTCGAATTCGCTGAGTTGTAAACGCGAGTTCGAAGTGATGATTTTAATCGCGCGTTCGTAGATGCTCAGTAGACGGGTAGCTTGATCGACTTTCTTCCCTGCGTGTACTTCCGAGAAGCTCATTAAGTTGCGCAGTTCGCGTTTTAACTGCGCTGGCAAACCCGTAACACGTTGGAGTGTCTCACCGCTGTGTTTGATTTGTTCATCGAGGTAGCCGTTCTGTTTATCCATCGTTTTCGACTGCTGTTTGAGCATTCTTTCAAGTACCGCCAAACGCGGGATCAGAGTGCTGATGTCTTTTTGATGTTGCAGCTCTTGCTGAATTTCAAACAGATAGTTAGCAACTTGGGTGTTTGAGCCTTGGCAAGCAGACGACAAAGATGCCACAACGCGCTTGAGAACTTGTTGTTCTCGCTTAAATTTGAGCGAAGTATCACGATGTGTCAGCCTGAGTTGGTCAAGTTGACAACTCAGCTGATGAAGCTGCGACTGAATATCGGATTCCAAGATTCCCATGAAACGACTACGGTTAAGTCCATGTACTACTGACAATTAACTGATAATAACAAAAAACTTTATAGCGTCATTAGTTATTACGCTTAACCGATGGTTAATTATCCATTTTTTAATATTTTCTTGATGTCGTCCTCATTCTTGTAAGAGGAGTGGATCTTGATCAGGCCTTGGTTGATGGCGTGTTGGCAAGCGGTTCTTATGTTACCGGTTGCAAAGCTCGCTGCTGGCGCGTTGTCTATGGCTTTCAAAAATACCCAATGACTTTGTTTATCTTTGAGGCTAACTTCGCGTGCAATGTGCGTCGCAAGTAGCAGTAAATCGAGCAGCTCTTCGTCATTGATAGCGGTGTAAGCACGAGGCAAGAACGGGTAGTCGCTGATGCCCATACGAATGATGCGATTGACGTTATGCTGAGTCGCAAATTCGTCTACCCACGCTTGGAATTTTTCAAACATGACTTCGGCAGAGGCGTCGCGGTCGGCGTTAGGTTCGATGTAGAGTAAGTTTGCATCCGAGAAGTGGTACAAACGTGCCGGTTTTTCGATGCGCTCTGCTAGGTATTCACCGAATGCGCGTTCTAATTCCAAGCCCGCTTTGTAACCATTTTGAACGTACATGCTGCGTAAGAACGGTAGGTCGATCATCACAAAACGTAGTCGGTCGTTGAGCGGTTCATGGATAAGTTCACCCATTTGCCACTGTTCAAAAGTGTCACGCGATTTTTTCAGTGAGCGAGACAACTTCACGTTCAGCATGCGCAGATTACGTAAGCGAGAGCGGGAATGGGTAAAGAGGTCGTTACGAAGTTTTTCGATTTCACCCGCTTGGCGCTGCATGATCACGCCGCGGCGCATAATGAACAAAAACATAACCAGAACGGTGATGAATAGGGCAAAGGAAATTTTCTGGAACTTACGGTGTTCCATTTCCACCTGCTCTAGACGCTCTGATTGACCGACATAGTGAATGGTCTGTTCCGCAAACTCTTTTTGCTGACGGAACGCATCTTCACTAATTTGGTTGAGTTGTTTTTGCTCCAAACGCACTAAGCTGGTGTATTTTTTGTACGCTTGCAGTGACAGTTGATATTCGCCCGCCTGTTCGTAACCCAAGCCCAACAAACGGTAAGATTGCTGTTTGATGAAGTTTTTGTTTTCCGGCGCTTTTTCGACAAGCTCTAAGGCTTTCTTCGCGTTTTCAATTACTTTTTTGCTGTCGTTCTGATGATAAGCGAGACCAGACTGAAGTAGGGCTGCTTTCGCTTCAAGCTGAGGGATATCCGCGTATTCCAGTAACTCTGTCGCACGTTCCAGATATTGCTCTGCAAGTGCGTAGTTGTAGAGTTGCAGGTAAGTCGCAGCCAAGCTCAACCGAATCTTAATGGTGCGATTGATATTACGACTGGTGCTTTCGTGATCCAGTACGTTGAAGTAGTGCACCAAAGCAAGATTGAACTTGCCTTGATAAAAATAGATGTCGCCCATTTGTTCAAGTACATCGGCCAAAATAGGGGAGCTTGGGTAAGAGTCGTAGAAATCTGCAGCCTGAGACAGATATTCAATGGCTTTGTCGTACACACGACGTTCTTGGAAAAGTCTCGCCAGCAAGCGGTTTACTTTGGCAAGGCGAGTACCGCTGTCACTTTCGATGGACTGCCAATAACCGTAAAGCAGTTCTGAAAGCGCAAGGTTGTATTTTTTACTGTTAAGGTAAAACTCACCAACAGAAGTGTAGTAATCAATTAAGGCCAAATCGGAACGGCTGTCCTCAAGCATGCTTTTCGCTTGAGCATACAAACGCTCTGCGCCAACGTTATCGCCACGATGAGCCGCTAGCAGGGCTCGTTGCATCACAAGACGATAACGGACGCTGTCTGTACGTTGAAGTACAGAGTCGGCTTCGTCTAGCTGTTTTTCAATTTGATTGAGGGTGTCTTCGGCTGCTGAATAGTTGTGGTCGTACATCCAAATCATTTGGTTGCGCATGAGTTGCACATCCAAAGTCATGTAAGGCAGTTGGTATTCTTTCGCGAGCTTTTCTGCTTCATTGAGGTTATCGATCGCTGAGCGGACATTGCCCATCGTATAGTCGGCTTGCGCAATGATCTTGTGTGCTTCGATGGTGCTGGCTGGGGTACGAATGCTGCGGTCGGTCTCTTCTCGAGACATCGCTGAAGGGCTACCGCTTTCTTTACGTTCGGTCAGTTCGCGTTGCGATAAGTAGTTTTTGGCTGCTTTCTTTGCTTGAGCTGGCTCTATCTCAGCCAGTTGTTGTGCTTCGTTAAGCAAAGCTGAAGATAAAATGGTCGCGTGAAGTGGCTGTGCCAAGAGTAGACAAAAAAAGCCTATTAATTTAATTAGACGCGAACTGTCCCAAAACATTCTTTTCGTTCCCTCGAACTGTTTTAGATAGCGGATAAACCCAAATGACTTCAACTTGCTTTTTATAGCCGGTTGAAGTCGTTTGGTATAGTAACATGCTTGGGCAATAAAAACGCCCGGCAATCCTCTTGATTGCCGAACTTATTTCTGCCTATGACGCTATTATTGACGAGCCATGCGATGATTATGAGCTGGCTTATCTTGTTCTGTCGAACGGTAAGGGTTGATATCCAAGCCGCCACGACGAGTGTAACGCGCAAATACCGTCAATTTGTTTGGTTGGCAGTATTTCATCAGGTCAGTGAAAATACGTTCTACACATTGCTCATGGAACTCGTTGTGTTCACGGAAAGACACCAAATAGCGCAGCAACTTCTCACGATCGATCTTGGCACCTTGGTAGCGAATTTCAACGCTGCCCCAGTCTGGCTGGTTGGTGATCAAACAGTTCGATTTCAATAGGTGGCTATGCAGCACTTCTTCCACTTGATCTTCGCCAGCAGCACCTGCTAGCAAATCAGCATCAAAATCGTAGCTGTTGATTTCAATGTCTTGGTCGTCAATGCATTCGCCTTCCATTGTCACGATAGGTTGGTTGGTGTAGTGACCTACAGGGTTCACTTCGACCAATACCTTTTCGCTCGCACACGCGGATAGGTCTTGCGTTAAACGCTCTGCTACTTCTTCCCAACTCGCGAAACGGGTTTGGTTGTAGCTATTTAGGTAGAGCTTGAATGACTTCGACTCAATTAAGTTTGCACTGGTTGCAGGAATGTACACTTCACCAACGGCCACTTGAGGCAAGCCTTTGCTGTTTAGCCAAGACAGTTCGTACAGAGTCCAAATGTCATGTCCCAAGAAAGGTAAGGTGTCGCCTAGTTCAAGGTCATCACGGTTTAGGCTGCGAGGTACAGGTTGCAGTAGGCTTGCATCGTACTGGTTAGCGTACTCAGTCTTTTTGCCCAGCGTCAGGCCAGCAAGCTCTTTAGCGTCAGAATATTTGCTCATACTTTGTGGTCGTTTTCGATTAGAATGGCGAGAATTTTACTGAATCCGCTGATTAATTGCTATCCGGCAAATTCTGCTATCTGACAAATAAGGAATGAGGAGACCTTCATGACCCAAACCGTTACTCAGGCGCTACAAGACTTCAGCCTGCGCTACCAACAAGCTTGGCAAAATAAGCATAATGAATTGCCTCGCAATGAGGAGCTTGCTGATCTTGTTTCTCCATGTGTCGAAGAGAAGTGTGACGGCGCGGTATTGTGGAAAGCATTCCCGCGAGAAGAGATGGCGGATTTTACTAACGTTGAAAATGCGATTGAGTTGACGCTGCATGAAGACATTAAAGCGTTTTATGGATCTCAATACAGTGCGGATATGGACGCAACGTGGCAGACGAATCCTCTGACATTGCTTCAAGTTTGGAGCGATGACGATTTTGTTCGTTTACAAGAGAACATTTTGGGTCATTTGGTGACACAGCGTCGTCTAAAGCTAAAACCGACGGTGTTTATCGCAGCGACGGATGCAGAATTGGACGTGATTTCAATTTGTAACTTAACGGGCAATGTGATTTTAGAGCGTTTAGGAACAGATAAGCGCGAAGTGCTCGCAGAGAATGTTGTGGAGTTTTTGGCCAAAATTGAGGCTGCGGTGTAAGCATGTACGTTGTTGAGTTGCAATTTGAGTGTTTTGATAACACCACCGTCAGTGCGGTAGATAAAGCCATTAACGGTTTGATGGATGCGTTGCGTTACAACGGCCAAGTGCTAGGTCGTGAATTCCCGATAGTGATGGGCGATGGCGAATTTTTTGTGCGCGTGGTTTGCCCGGAGCAAGACAGTTTGCATCCGCGTTATCATTCAGATTTCGTTAAAGTGTGCATGAATCGTTTGTCGGATGCGTCTTTGCTTGCGCCGAAAATGCGTATGCTTGGTCGTGATTTAAATTCAGAACAAGCGGCCGAAGACGAAGCGCCAAATTGGCAAGTGCTCTACACGACGTATGTGCACACGTGCTCGCCACTGCGCAGTGGTGAAACTTTGTTGCCAATTCCACTGTATCGTAATGATCCGACACTCAACGGCGATCATAAAGCGGTCATCAAATGGCAGACGGAATGGCAAGCGTGCGATGAAATCCAAATGGCGGGCGGGTGCCGCGCGGAGCATGCGGCGCTGCACGAGATTTGCGACGTAGACAGTGTGTTGTTCCGCCGCGGTTGGGATTTGCGTGGTCGTATCGAATACATCACCAAGATTCCAACTTACTATTACCAGTATCGCGTGGGCGGTCAGTCGTTGGAGAGCGAGAAAGCACGTAAGTGTCCGAAGTGTGGTGGAGAATGGCTGCTTGATGAGCCATTGCATGACATCTTCTATTTTAAGTGCGACGAGTGCCGAATTGTTTCGAACATCTCTTGGGATCATATTAAATAGGTTCTCACCTGACCTAACTTGATAGATTGAGAAAGACTAAAAAGGGCTGATGTTTTCACATCAGCCCTTTTGTTTTCGAATAGTTCTGTTTTAGAAAAGCGAGATTACCAACCTTTCACTACGCCGCCTTTGAATAGTTTTTTCGCTGCTTCGTAAACTTCTTCAGTTTGATAAGCTTTTACGAAGTTTTGTACGTTTTGAGCATTAACGTTCTCTTCACGCGCTACGATTAGGTTTACGTATGGAGATTCTTTATCTTCAACAAACACACCGTCACGCTCTGGAGACAGGTCGATAGAGCTTGCGTAAGTGGTGTTAATGATAGACAGCGTTACGTCATCCAGAGAACGAGGAAGTTGTGGTGCTTCTAGCTCAATGATTTCAATGTTCTTAGGATTGCCTACGATGTCACGTACTGTAGCGAGTAAACCAACGCCATCACGTAGAGTGATCAAACCTTGTTGCTCAAGAAGCAGTAGTGAGCGACCTAGGTTGGTTGGATCGTTTGGAACCGCGATGCGTGCGCCATCTTGAATTTCATCCACAGATTTTACTTGCTTTGAGTACCCTGCGATTGGGTAAACAAACGAGTTACCTGCGATAGCCAGTTTGTAGCCGCGATCTTTAACTTGTTGATCTAGGTAAGGTTTGTGTTGGAAAGCGTTCGCGTCTACAGAGCCGTCATCTAGCGCAGCGTTTGGTGTTACGTAGTCCGTGAACGTAACCAGTTCAACGTCTAGGTTGTACTTTTCTTTCGCTACTTTTGCCGCTACTTCAGCAACTTGCGCTTCAGCACCTGCAATAACGCCAACTTTTACCTTGTTAACGTCCACTTCTTTATCGCCACAACCCGCTAGAACAAGAGCAGAAGCAGCGGTTGCTACAGTCAAAAGACCTTTAAGGCTAAATTTCATGTTTATCTCCTTATAATATGTATTTTCAATGCTTATCGGTGGTCTACACGGCGCACCACTGCGTCACCGATAGACTGAATAATTTGTACTAGAACAATCAACATCACAACGGTTACTGCCATGATAGTAATGTCGTAGCGGTGGAAGCCGTATCGGATGGCTACGTCACCGAGGCCGCCGCCGCCAACCGTTCCTGCCATCGCAGAGTAGCTCACTAATGTCACTAGAGTAATCGTCACTGAGTTAACAATAGTCGGCATTGCTTCTGGTAGGAGAACTTTTGTGATGATTTGCGTTGGTGTTGCGCCCATGGATTGCGCAGCCTCAACCAAGCCAGTTGGTACTTCCAGCAATGCCCCTTCAATGAGACGAGCGACAAACGGAATCGCACCAATAGTCAGCGGAACGATTGCCGCAGTTGTACCAATGAAAGTGCCCACTAACATCTTAGTTACTGGAATGATCGCAACCATCAAAACAAGGAAAGGAACTGAGCGCCCAACGTTAACCACTGCACCAAGAATTCCGTTCAGTTTGGTGTTTTCTAGCAAGCCGCCTTTCTTAGTAATATGCAGAATCACCCCCAATGGAATGCCGACCGCAAAACCCACTACGCCAGCAACCGCGACCATATAGATGGTTTCCCACGTAGCACCTAAAAGTAGTTTGCTGTTTAAACTTAGCCATTCAAAAATCGTATTAAAGGACATAACCAAGTACCTCTACTTTTACGTTGTGCTCGCGCAGATATTCAATTGCTGCACTGTCGTCTTGTTCATTACCAAACAGCTCTGCGACCATCATGCCGAACTTCACGCCGCCGGCGTAATCAAGATCGGAACTCAGAATGCTGACGTCGATGTTGTACTTACGCGAAATCTGCGACATCAACGGTGCATCTACGGTTGCGCCAGTAAATTCCATACGGACAAGAGGGTAGCTGCCTTCAACGCGATTTGGTTGCAAACGCGCTTGGTAATCTTCTGGAATGGAAAGATCCAATGTGGAACGAATGAACTCGTGAGCCAGTTCCGTTTTAGGGTGCGCAAAAATATCGCCAACCGTGCCTTTCTCAACCAATTCACCACCACCGATGATCGCCACTTCGTGACAGATGCTTTTTACCACTTCCATTTCGTGGGTGATCAGTAGAATCGTGATGTTGAGTTTGCGGTTGATTTCTTTTAATAGCTCAAGGATGGATTGAGTTGTTGCAGGATCCAGTGCGCTGGTGGCTTCGTCACACAACAGTACGCTTGGGTCGGATGCCAATGCACGAGCAATAGCCACACGTTGTTTTTGACCGCCACTTAGGTTGGACGGATAGCTTTCGTGCTTGTCCGCTAAGCCAACGAGCTTTAGCAACTCAGTCACTTTTGTTGTGATTTGCGATTTGTCTTTGCCAGCCAGTTCCAGTGGTAGAGCCACGTTATCAAACACAGTACGAGACGAAAGCAGATTGAAGTGCTGGAAGATCATGCCAATGTTGCGGCGCGTTTCAACCAACTGCTTTTTGCTGAGTGTTGTTAAATCAACACCATCAACGATGATGGATCCAGAGCTTGGTGCTTCTAGCATGTTTACACAGCGGATCAGCGTACTTTTACCAGCGCCTGATGAACCGATAACACCGAAGATGGTGCCCTTGGCGATGTGTAGGTTAATGTCTTTCAGGGCAAGGATTTCCTTACTGCCTTGGTAGAACACTTTATTGACGTTTTTTATTTCTATCATGTTTCAACCTGCCCAGAGATAAGGGGAACTTCGCTGTCAAAAACGGCCTTTGACAGAACTTAATTTTGAGCTTTATCTCAATTCTCAGTTGATGCTATGGGTTAACCAGAATGAAGTCAATAGATATTTTTACGTCTAGACGTCTAAATGTATGGATGTTCTGTTTTGGAAAGAAAGAGGCGTAGATAACAACAAGAAGATGAGCGGAGGGGCACCCTCAGATTTACCGATTCTTGCCCAACAAATCAACCGTTTTGTCGAGGCCTAGAACGAATTAGATAGTGTTGAAGTTTATAAGGTATGTAATAATCTGATTAAACCGAGTTAATAGAGAAATACGTTTTGGCAAAACCTGCTGTTTTTATCGATCGTGACGGCGTGATCAACGTTGACCACGGCTACGTTCATGACGAACATAATTTTGAGTACATTGACGGTGTGTTTGAAGCGACAAAAGCGCTGAAAGATAAAGGTTACCTGTTGGTGCTTGTAACGAATCAATCGGGCATCGCGCGCGGTAAATTCAGTGAAGACCGTTTCTTGTCTCTGACACAATGGATGGACTGGAACTTCGTTGATAATGGCGTTGAGTTTGATGGTTTTTACTATTGTCCACATCATCCTGAGCATGGCATCGGTGACTACAAGCAAGATTGTGATTGCCGCAAACCTAAACCTGGTATGTTTATCTCTGCTCGCGACTTCTTGAAAATCGACATGGAAAAATCTGTGATGATTGGTGATAAAGCCGAAGACATGATGGCAGCAGAAGCCGCAGGTGTTGGCACTAAGATTCTGGTTCGCACAGGTAAGCCAATCACCGAGCAAGGTGAAGCATTAGCTACAGTAGTGCTCGATAGCATCGCAGATGTGCCAGCGTATTTACAAAAATAACACCACAATTTGCATGTTTAAGGGAAGCGTTTGCTTCCCTTTTCTTTTATTGCTGTTAAAGTTCAGTCACCTAAGCATTCATCCATTCTAGTTTGATCACTTATGAGCAAAAAACTCACCATTCTTGATATCGCGAAATTGGCAGGCGTTGGCAAATCAACAGTAAGCCGTGTGCTTACCAATGATCCAAAAGTGAAACCTCAAACGCGAGAGAAAGTAGAGCAAATCATTCGTGAATCTGGCTATGTACCGTCCAAATCTGCGCAATCAATGCGTGGCGGTAGCCAAAAAGTCATTGGAGTTATTATCTCCCGTCTGGACTCACCATCCGAAAATCGTGCTGTTGGTACAATGCTCAATGCATTGTATTCCGCTGGCTATGACGCGGTGATCATGGAAAGCCAATTTGATCGCGACAAAACCAACGAGCATCTAAACGTGCTTAAGCGTCGCAATGTGGATGGGGTGATCGTGTTTGGCTTTACTGGGTGCGATGAGCAAGCCTTAGCCGAGTGGGGAAATCGCATTGTGGTGATTGCGATGGATACCAATAACGTCTCTTCCATCAATTATGATAACCAAGGCGTGATAGACATGGCTTTGTCTCATCTTGAGCAGCAAGCTTTATCTCGCATTGCTTACATTGGTGTTGATCCTGAAGACAAAACCACAGGCTTGGCGCGTTTAAATGCTTATAAAGCTTGGTGTCAACGTAAACAACTCACACCTTGTTTCCAAACCGGTAAGCTTAGCCATGAAAGTGCTTATCAGTTGGTGGATCACGTTTTAAAAGCAGATACGCAAGCCATTGTGTGTGCCAGCGATACCATTGCATTGGGCGTAATTAAGCGTCTTCAAGAGTTAGGTCGTGAAGATGTGGTCGTGACAGGCGTGGGTGGTAACGAGTTGCTTTCTTTCCTTTTCCCTAAAGTATTTAGTGTTGACCCGGGTTATACCCTTGCGGGTGAAAAGTCCGCTAAGATGCTGATTAATCAGTTAAATGGTGATGAAGAAGTCGTTCACTTCACTCAACATCCTGTTTGCCGTTAACCCGTTCTAAAACGATCTGCTCTAAAATTATACTGTGATCATTCTCAATTAATGGGACTGTTCCCATTTTGTTTTTTGTCTTTGGGTGGCAATATTAAAATTAAGAAATGGGAATGTTCCCATTTATAAAAATAAAATGATGAATCGAATGTATCCAATACAGGGTGGACAAAGTTATGAGTAAGATTGCGCGTAAAGACGTGGAGCGTCTTATTGAGCTGGTCGGGGGGCCGGACAATATTGCCAGTGTAAGCCACTGTTTAACTCGCTTGCGTTTTGTTCTAAATGATACCGACAAAGCGGACACGAAACAGTTAGAAGCCTTGCGTATGGTGAAAGGCTGTTTTACCAACGCAGGTCAATTCCAAGTCGTCATCGGCACTGAAGTTGATGAGGTTTACAAAGTTCTGATCGAGCTAAGCGGTAAAAGTGAAGCGAGCAAAGACGAATCCAAGAACGCTGCTCGTCAAAACATGAATATTGTTGAGCGTGGTATTTCCCACCTTGCAGAAATCTTTGTACCGTTGCTGCCTGCGATCATTACTGGTGGTTTGATTCTTGGTTTCCGTAATGTGATTGGCGACATCAAAATGTTTGATGGTCAAACCCTAACGGAAATCAGTCAGTTTTGGGCGACTGTTCACTCATTCCTATGGTTAATTGGTGAAGCGATTTTCTTCTTCTTACCCGTTGGTGTGTGTTGGTCGACCGTGAAAAAGCTAGGCGGGACACCGATTCTGGGTATCACGTTGGGTGTGACGTTGGTTTCGCCGCAGTTAATGAACGCGTACTTGATCGGTAAACAAGCACCAGAAGTCTGGGATTTCGGATTGTTTGTTATTGAGAAAGTGGGCTATCAGGCGCAGGTGATTCCAGCGATGTTAGCGGGTATGGCACTGGCGTTTATCGAAACGCACTTAAAACGCATCATCCCATCTTATCTATACCTCGTGGTCGTGCCGTTTGTTTCTCTCATTGCCTCGGTGATTTTAGCGCACTCGATCATTGGTCCATTTGGTCGCATGTTGGGTGATGGCGTGGCATTCGCAGCAAAAGCGGCCATGACTGGTGACTTCGCGATGATTGGTTCAACTATCTTCGGCTTCTTATACGCGCCACTTGTGATCACAGGTATCCACCACACAACCAACGCCGTTGACTTGCAGTTGATGCAAGAATTGGGTGGCACGCCGATTTGGCCTTTGATTGCACTATCGAACATTGCTCAAGCATCGGCAGTGGTTGGCATCATTATCATCAGTAAAAAGCAGGATGAGCGTGAAATCTCAGTGCCAGCAGCGATTTCTGCCTACCTTGGCGTAACAGAGCCGGCGATGTACGGCATCAATTTGAAATACAAGTTCCCAATGTTGAGCGCGATGATCGGTAGTGCATGCGCTGCTGCTATCTGTGGTAGTGCGGGCGTAATGGCGAATGGTATCGGCGTAGGCGGCTTGCCGGGTATCTTATCTATCCAGCCGCAGTTCTGGGGCATCTTTGCTCTGGCGATGCTAGTCGCGATGGTGGTACCTGCCGCATTAACATTAATTCTTTATAAGCGTGCACAAGCGAAAGGTGAGCTTGAAGCGGCAAACGCGTAATTCAATTTGAGGCAGTGACTTGGCTGCCTCCTCCTGTTTTTCTTTTCAAATTTTAAGTTTCCGATTACTGGTAAGTGAGTGTTAGAAATGGCTATGACCAAGCATGATGAGAGCTGGTGGAAAACCGCGACCATCTATCAAATTTACCCAAAAAGCTTTTGTGACAGTGGCAGTAAAGGCACGGGCGACATTAAAGGGATCATTTCTAAACTGGATTATCTAAAACACCTTGGTGTGGATGCGATTTGGCTGACGCCAGTGTATCAGTCTCCTATGGTTGATAACGGTTATGACATTTCCGATTACTACGCGATCAATCCACAGTTCGGCACTATGGAAGATTTCGATACCTTGCTGGCAGAAGCGCATCAGTTGGGTATTCGTATCATCATGGACATTGTAGTGAACCACACGTCGACTGAGCATCATTGGTTCCAATCCGCGTTAGGGGATAAAAACAGCCCATACCGTGACTACTACATCTGGAAAGATCCGGTTGAGGGCGCAGAACCTAACAACTGGCAATCGAAGTTTGGAGGCAATGCTTGGGAATTGGATGACGCGACAGGGCAGTACTACTTGCACCTTTTTGCTAAAGAGCAGGCGGATTTGAACTGGGAAAACCCAGCGGTGCGTGAAGAAGTCAAAGAAGTCATCAGTTTCTGGGCAGACAAAGGCGTGGACGGTTTCCGTCTCGACGTCATCAACCTGATTTCTAAACAGCAAGACTTCCCAAGTGATGATATTGGCGATGGCCGTCGTTTCTATACGGATGGTCCTCGCGTGCACGAATATCTGCAAGAAATCAGCGAAGCCGTGTTTCAAAAGTACGGCAGCGTGACGGTGGGGGAAATGTCTTCGACCATGTTAGAGCACTGCCAGCAATACTCTTCATTAGATGGCAAAGAGCTGTCGATGGTGTTCAATTTTCACCACCTGAAAGTCGATTATCCGAATGGTGAAAAATGGACCAAAGCGCCGTTTGATTTCATTCAGTTAAAGCAGATCTTCAACCATTGGCAAACGGGCTTAAATGGCAAAGGGTGGGGCGCACTGTTCTGGTGTAACCACGATCAACCTCGTGTGGTCAGCCGCTTAGGTGATGATAAACAATACCGCGTTGAGTCGGCGAAAATGCTGGCGGCGTCTGTACATATGATGCAAGGCACGCCGTATGTTTATCAAGGTGAAGAGATTGGTATGACCAACCCAGGTTACACTGAGATCAGCCAGTACCGCGACGTAGAAAGCACCAACATGTACGACATCATGGTCAACCGCGATGGCGTATCACACGAAGAGATGATGGCGATTTTGGCGCAGAAGTCGCGTGATAACTCACGTACGCCAATGCAGTGGAATAGCCAAAAGCACGCTGGTTTTACCGAAGGCACACCGTGGCTTGAGGTGGCGCAGAATTACTCTGAAATCAACGCAGAAGCAGCGGTTGCAGATTTGAACTCGGTGTTCTACTTCTACAAACGTTTGATTGAGCTACGTAAACAGGTTCCGGTGATCACCGATGGCCGTTATGAAGATTTACTGCCAGAGCATCAACGCATTTTTGCTTACGCTCGCCAGAACGACAAACAAACGCTGCTGTGTGTCAATAACTACTACGCTGAAGAGGTGGAATGCGTTCTGCCAGAACGTTTTGAACTGAGTAAAGCGAAAAACTTGCTATCCAATTATCAAAACTCAGCGAGCGCAGTCGCGTCAAACCATCAAGTGTTACGACCTTACGAAACTCGTATTTTATTGATAGAAGAATAAACTCGGGTGTCATCACCCCTAGGATTGATGTTCGAGATGAAGGCTTTGGTGTGCTCCCCAAAGCCTTCTTTTATTGAGACGCCGTATCTCAAAAAGATGCGAGCTTATTTTGTTTCAATCGCTGTTAGCTGCACTTTCTCTTCGTTGATTTGTACTTGTTGTACTTTTAGTAGTTCGATTTGCTCAATCAGACCTAAGCTCGGGTTAAACCAACGTTCTGCTGAAGTGGCGAATTCCATTGAGTCCATATCATCGCAGTTTAGGTTGTAAGTATTCTCTTCCGTCAGGTACGCCGCTTCAATTGTCTTGCCCGAAATCGAGAACGTTTTACGTACGCCAGTCTCTCGGATTTGCTGTTGCCAAACCACTTGGCAAGATGCTGTCATTGGCAGGTTTTGTACCCACTCATGTTCTTCAAAACTGTCTAACAGGTGGTGTACTGCGTTGCCTGTAAGAGTGGTTTGCAGAGACATGGTTTCTTCACCGATATCAATGTTCGGGCTTTTCTCTTTTACGTCGTTACCGTTCAGGCGGAAAATCGGGCTACTGTGCATTAGCATGGCAATAAACTGATTGCCAATAGAATAAACGTCGGTGACTTCATGAAGTGCACCATCAGAGCCTGCAAAATAAAGTGTATTGCTCTCTTCTTCGTTATTGAACTGTTCGTCAGAGTAATAGAACTGTTGAGCGCCGTAGTTCACCAAGTCATTAACCAACTGGATGATTGCTTCGCTGTTTGGGATTTGTGCCAATGCTGCCAATATTTGCTCGCTATCCATCGCTTGAAAGCTCAGCTTCATGTCACCTTCAGATTGGCCATCCAAGCTAAACGAATAGCTAAGTTGTGTGTTTGTCTCGGGAGCGAAAATGGAGTTTTGAATCGCGATGTCGAAACTTTCTTGAGGCACTTTGTTTGGATTAGCACTGCCAGAAGACGAACCTCCGCCACAGCCGTAAAGAGCCAGAGTTGCTGCTGCGATAAGCGTCATTTTGTTTAGCATGGTTTACATTCCTGATTGATAAGGCCGCTTCATGTTGGGCCGTTGCTTGAATGCGAGCATGCTAAGTTCGGTGAGATAAAAAGGGCAAAAAACAAAAGCTAATAGCGCTTAACGAAAGCTTAATTTTATATTTAGGTCTTTGTTTTATTTGGGCTTATTTCGTTAGCTACGTTGGTGCAATACTCATTGATGAGCGCTTTCCATCGGCTGATAATTTCTTGATCGGTCAAACTGACATGCAACGTTTTCCATGGTTGAAGGCAAGTTTCTTTCGATTCTGATTGAGAAAGACGTTCAAACAATGTCTCGGAGGGTAAAACGCGCAGCAGTGCCACCAGTGATTCCATGTAGTTGAGACGGAACTGTTCAAGTTTGTTTTGCTTATAAGCGATGTGAGACACAAACGTATAAATCAGCGCGTTTTGAATGCGTGAGTCGCCATCTGGAGTAGTCAACAGAACTTTTGCTCGGTCTAGGTTACCTAGTTTGAAATGCAATACGCCCAACCAGAGGCTTAGCTCATCTGGCAAAACATCGAACGACGACTGCACTTGCGTCAAATACGCTTCCAGCTTTTGAGGCTCTTGCTCGTATAACGCGAGATGCCTTGCGGTTGTGATAGCTGCAAACTCATCAGCTTGTTGGAGAGGTTGGTTAGAAAAGACATTCTCAAACAGCATTTTTTGGTGAACGTCTGACAGTTGCCATGTGCTTGCCGAAGGTGCAGGCAAGTTGAAGTATTGTGCGACATCCGAGTGAATTTGGAAGATGTCCGATTGTAGGTCGGATAAGCGCAGTGTGTATTCATTGCGAAATGCCAGTTTCCCTGTCGCAGGATAAATAAGGTTCATCTGCGCTTTCAAGGTGCCTTGTTCTGCGCCGTCTTTTAACTCTATGTTGAGTTCGTAATCACTGGTCTGCATATTTCGTGCACCAGGGAAATACGGTGTATGACCAATGGGATCCAGAAAGTAACTTGGAGCGTCTTGGTTAGCGATGTCGGTATATGGATATTCGACTTGTTGTTGCAGTAAGACGGCTTTGACCAGTGTGCGATATTTTCGTGCCTGAGAGCCGATTGCATCGACACGGTTGAGCAGCAACTCGACTTTGGGGATAAGTAACTGATGACGTGTTTGTTGTGTTGAAATCTCTTGGCGTTGCCATAGCAAGCTTGCGAGCGTCACGCTACAAACTGCAAGTATGGCACACAAGCTATAAGCAAAAATTAGCTTGAAGTTCTTATTACTCGCAACCTGAGTTGGGATAACGCGTCGATGGTTTTTCGCTGGTGGTATTAAACGGATATTGGCAGGGTTAAGAAAATAACCCTTGCGAGGATAAGTGACCAAGAGCTTAGCCGCATCGTACTCGGGTAGGTGTTGCTGTAGCAGCGCACGTAAGGTGCTAATGCGGTTAGTGAGCACATTCTTGGAGATGAATTTGCTCTGCCAAATGGTTTCGATAATGGTGTCGGCAGAGATCGGATGCCCCACGCTTGTTAGCAGTAGCTCTAATAACTCAATGGTACGAGGTTCGAGATCAATCGCGATAGTGTCTTGATGAAGAGTCTGAGTTTTCGGATTGTAGACCAACTCGCCAATCGCAATACAACTGTGAGTTTGTTTGGCTTGTTGTAGAAAGTCGCGCATACCGTACCGAGTTATTTGGAAATCGCGAAATATTATATAGTTATTGAAGCGCGAAATCTTATAAATCGCGCGTCAATTATCATCAAAAGTTTATGAACCGTAGGTAACGGAATATCGGTGTGGTTTGTGATTCATCGCCAATACGACATTCAGTGCAAAGGCACCCAAAATCGAAAGGCCAATCACCTCTGGAGTGACAAAGAAGAACGAAGCAAACAGGATACATGCATCGATTGCCATCTGGCTTTTGCCAACAGAAATTCCAAACTTGTCCTGAATAAACAAACACAACACGTTAAAGCCACCTAGGCTGGAGCGATGTCGGAACAAAATCAGCATACCTAATCCCATCAATAGGCCACCAGCTACCGCGCAATAAATTTCGTTAACCGATTCGAGTGAGATCAGCAAATAAAGGTGATCGGCAAAGATAGAAACCAAAGCGCCAGAAATAGCGCTATTGATTGCGAAATGACGGCCGAAGCGTTTCCATGCGAGTAAGTAAAAAGGACAGTTTGCCAAAAAGTACAGCACACCAAAGGTAAAAGGTGTAAATTGGCTTATTAGCAATGCCAATCCAGTCGTGCCTCCTGTTAGAAGGTTCGCGGATTGGAGAAAGAAAACGCCCTGAGCGACCAAAAAGGTACCAGTGAGAATTGCTATCCAGTCTTCTTTTCTTGAGTGTTTTTCCATCAAAATTGCAGTCATCGGTGAGAAATAAGGCGTGCATAGTAGTAAAAAGATGATCTTTTCGGTAGCTAGAGGGTAAAATTTGCGGTAAACCTATGTAATTGCTGTTTTACAGGGTGTAAAGCACAAAATTGACAGGCAATAAATCGTGGTTGAACAATTGCAACATCACCATGATAGATATTGCTTGTCATCATGAAAAAACTGCATGAGAAAAATTGTAAATTTCTCTTTATGACCTAGATCAAATTATGTAGAATGCGCGCCATTGATGCGACGAAAACGTTTGCGTTAGGTCGTTAACCAGTTTTTTTGCAACTTTCAGTACTAATCTGAGTCAGGAGATACAGATGCTTAAGCGTGATATGAACATCGCAGATTACGATGCGGAACTGTTCGCAGCTATCCAGGAAGAAACCCTTCGCCAGGAAGAACACATTGAACTTATCGCTTCTGAAAACTACACAAGCCCACGTGTAATGGAAGCGCAAGGTTCTCAGCTAACGAACAAATACGCTGAAGGCTACCCAGGCAAGCGTTACTACGGCGGTTGTGAGTACGTAGATAAAGCAGAACAGCTTGCTATCGATCGTGCATGCAAACTATTCGGTTGTGAGTACGCGAACGTACAACCTCACTCAGGTTCTCAAGCAAACAGCGCAGTTTACATGGCGCTTCTTAACCCAGGCGATACAGTACTAGGTATGAGCCTAGCGCACGGTGGTCACCTGACTCACGGTTCTCCAGTAAACTTCTCTGGTAAGCATTACAACGTTATCCCTTACGGTATCGATGAAGCGGGTCAAATCAATTACGACGAGATGGAACAGCTAGCGCTTGAGCACAAGCCTAAGATGATCATCGGTGGTTTCTCTGCTTACTCGCAAATCGTTGATTGGAAGCGCATGCGTGAAATCGCGGACAAAGTAGATGCTTACCTTTTCGTTGATATGGCACACGTAGCTGGTCTTATCGCAGCAGGCGAATACCCAACACCTGTTCCACACGCTCACGTAGTAACAACAACGACGCACAAAACACTAGCAGGCCCTCGCGGTGGTCTTATCTTGTCTAATGCTGGCGAAGATATGTACAAGAAGCTGAACTCAGCTGTGTTCCCTGGTGGTCAAGGTGGCCCTCTAATGCACGTTATCGCTGGTAAAGCAGTAGCGTTCAAAGAAGCGATGGAGCCAGAGTTCAAAGCTTACCAAGCTCGCGTAGTGAAAAACGCAAAAGCAATGGTTGGTCAGTTCCAAGAGCGTGGCTACAAAATCGTATCTAACGGCACAGAAAACCACTTGTTCCTTGTTGATCTAATCGACAAAGACATCACTGGTAAAGATGCAGACGCGGCACTAGGTGCAGCAAACATTACAGTAAACAAGAACTCAGTACCAAATGACCCACGCAGCCCATTCGTAACGTCTGGTATTCGTGTAGGTACACCAGCGATCACTCGTCGTGGTTTTACTGAAGAAGACGCAAAAGATCTAGCAAACTGGATGTGTGACGTCCTAGATAACATCGGCAACGAAGAAGTTATCGAAGCGACTAAACAGAAAGTATTAGAAATCTGTAAGCGTCTACCGGTTTACGCCTAATTGTTCTGCCTGATTCACTCTATTTCTGTGTCAAAGGTGCTCATTTACAGTTGTAAACTGCGCGCCTTTTCCTTGAACTAGAAACAAATCAATTTGAAAATACTAAAGGTCCTCAATTGAGGGCCTTTTTGTTTTTCTGGCGTCTGGGATTGTTTAATCGTGCCATCGAATAAAAGAGAGTGGTGCAGGGCATCTCTTGTTTGGCAGATACAAAAAAGGTTGGCACTAAGCCAACCTTTTCAGTTTTCGAGTTCAAGATGCTTATTTTATCTCAAGACCTTGTGCCTGCATATCGGCATGGTATGAAGAGCGAACAAATGGACCACATGCTGCGTGCGTGAAGCCTAGCTCTAGTGCGACTTCTTTCAGCTCGTCAAACTCTGATGGTGGAACGTAACGTTCTACAGGCAAGTGGTGACGGCTTGGCGCTAGGTACTGACCTAGAGTTAGCATCGTTACACCGTGTGCACGTAGATCTTTAAGCACTTCGATGATTTCTTCTTTGGTTTCACCAAGGCCCATCATCAGACCTGATTTGGTCGGTACATCTGGATGCTGCTCTTTGAACTTCTTAAGAAGCTCAAGTGACCACTTGTAGTTCGCCCCTGGGCGAGCTTTACGGTAAAGACGCGGTGCAGTTTCTAGGTTATGGTTGAAGACATCAGGCGGGTTGTCTTTCATCAGGTCAAGCGCTACGTCCATACGACCACGGAAGTCAGGAACCAGTGTTTCGATCTTGATGTCTGGATTTAACGCGCGGATCTCACGGTTACAATCGGCAAAGTGTTGTGCGCCACCATCACGTAGGTCGTCACGGTCTACTGAAGTAATAACAACGTACTTCAGTTTCATGTCGGCGATAGTTCTTGCCAGCTTTTGTGGCTCTTCTGCTTCTGGTGGTAATGGACGGCCATGAGCAACGTCACAGAAAGGACAACGACGAGTACAGATTGCACCTAGGATCATGAAGGTTGCTGTACCGTGGTTAAAACATTCCGCTAGGTTAGGGCAAGACGCTTCTTCACATACGGAGTGAAGTTTGTTCTTACGCATCGCAGCTTTGATGTCTTGAATTCGTTGGCTGTCGGCTGGTAGCTTGATCTTCATCCAATCAGGCTTACGTAGCACTTCTTTCTGCTCTGTAGGCATGTTCTTTACGGGAATCAATGCCATTTTATCGGCGTCACGATATTTAACGCCTTTTTCCATCTGGATTGGTTTGCTCATGCTTTATTACCTTGAGAAGGTGCTTCTGTGCTGAATTCTACTCGCTCGTAATTGAGCAAAGTAACGAGTTCTTCTATTAATTGTTTTTCTACGGTTTCTACGTCACTCGGGCCGTTAAATTGGCTCACTTGAACCATTTCCATGCCTGCATAACCACAAGGGTTGATGCGTAGGAACGGCGTTAAGTCCATATTTACATTCAGGGCTAACCCATGGAATGAGCAACCTTTACGAATACGTAGACCGAGAGAGCATATTTTCTTGCCATCGACGTAAACGCCAGGGGCGTCTGGTCTTGCGGCAGAGTCGATATTGTATGCTTTTAATGTGTTGATCACGAGGTTCTCGATGGTTGTAACGAGATCTCGTACGCCTAATTTTTTGCGACGTAGGTTGATCAAGAAGTAAGCCACGAGTTGACCAGGACCATGATAGGTTACCTGACCACCACGGTCACTTTGTACGACAGGAATATCACCAGTGTTAATTAAGTGCTCGGCTTTGCCTGCCTGCCCTTGGGTAAATACTGGGTTATGTTCGACCAACCAGACTTCATCAGGGGTTTCTTCTGTGCGTTGGTCGGTGAACTCATGCATCGCCTTCCATACAGGCTCATAGTCTTGGCGGCCAAGTCGTTTTACAACAAGTTGGTGTTGCATGGGAATTCCTGTCGCTAATATATAAAGTTTTTGGATTATAAACCGGATGACCCAGATGCTCTACCGCTGAGTAACAGATTTTTAACTGAAAGCACAAGGATATCGAGTTATCTGGCTGATAAATAAAAAGAAAGCAGCCGAAGCTGCTTTCAAAAAAAATTTAATCTATCAAAAAATTATAGAACCATACGAACGATGTCGATTTCGCCCAATTCTTTGTATAGGGTTTCAACCTGCTCGATAGACGTTGCAGTGATGTTGATAGACACTGAGTGGTAGTTGCCTTTAGCGCTTGGTTTGACTTTTGGGCTGTAGTCACCTGGAGCATGGCGCTGGATTACTTCAAGAACGAGTTCTGGAAGCTCAGGCTTTGCATGACCCATTACCTTGTAAGTAAAAGAACAAGGGAACTCAAGCAGGTCTTTCAATTTTGCATCAGAGTTGATGGTTAGCATATCGATAACTCCAGTTGGTATTCGTTGCGGTGCGAAATAGTACAGTCAAATTAGGGTGAACTCAAGGTGAGGATCACAGACTTAAAAAGCCGCCATAATTGGCGGCTTTGCGAATAAGTTTGCTATTCTGCGACTCGTTTAGAAGAAGCTCTTGAATAACAATACGATGTAATCCCATAAACGGCTGAACAAGCTGCCTTGCTCTACGGTTTCTAGTGCCATTAGCGGGTATTCAGCAATATCTTCACCATCGATTTGATAGTATAGCTTACCGACTACATCACCTTTATTAATTGGGGCTTCTAGCTCTTTTTCAAGTACGAAGCTTGCTTTTAGGTTTTTCGCTTCACCGCGTGGCAGTGTTACGTAAGTGTCTTGATCAAGACCCAGAGCAACGGTGTCTTTGTTACCCATCCACACTTTTTCTTCTACGAAGGTTTCACCCGCTTTGTGAGGCGCTACTGTTTCGAAGAAGCGGAAGCCGTAGCTCAGTAGTTTTTTGCTTTCTGATTTACGAGCATTTGCATCTTTAGTGCCCATCACTACAGCAACCAAACGCATTTGGCCTTCTGTTGCTGAACTTACTAGGCTGTAACCTGCATTGCTTGTGTGGCCAGTTTTGATGCCATCAACGTTCATGCTCTTATCCCAAAGTAGACCGTTGCGGTTGTATTGGGTGATGCCGTTGTAAGTGAATTTCTTTTCAGAGTAAACACGGTACTCGTCTGGCACGTCACGAATCAGGGCTTTACCAAGTAGCGCCATGTCGTAAGGTGTTGAGTACAGTTCAGAGTTATCTAGGCCGTGAACGTTGGCAAAATGAGAGTTCTTCATGCCTAGGGTATTTGCCCACGCGTTCATTAGGTCAACAAATGCATCTTCAGAACCTGCGATGTGTTCAGCCATTGCCACACACGCATCGTTACCTGATTGAATGATGATGCCACGGTTAAGATCACGTACTTTTACCGTAGTACCTACTTCAATGAACATTTTTGAAGAATCTGGGAAGTTTTTCGCCCATGCATTCTTACTGATGGTTACGTCATCATCTTCTGAGATATTACCACGTGCTAGCTCTTGGCCGATTACGTAGCTGGTCATCATTTTAGTTAGACTAGCAGGAGACAATTTTGTGTTCATTTCTTTTTCTGCTAGCACTTTACCTGAATGGTAATCCATCAGTACGTAGCCTTTTGCCGCAATTTGAGGCGCATCTGGAACAACGACTGGTGATGCAAAAGCAGATTGAGCGAAGGTTGCAGAAAGGGCAACCGAAGAAACGAGAATAGATTTCACAAACTTATTTTTATTCATGGTAATTCAAATTTTTGGGTTTAACTGCACACATCTTACCAGAATCCCCACTTATGTAAGAGGGGCTTCGTTTAGAAATTCATGACTCAAGGTCATTTCGCAGTGTTGTGTTTTTTAATAAATGCGGACGAATAGCCGAGCAACTTTACTTTATCCAGTGTGGCTTGCGTCAGGGAATAGTCAGTAAATGGACCCAATAACAAGCGATAAGACTCTTTCGCGTTTTCTAAGAAAGTTTCGGTATCCAGCTTTTGACCAAGCTCTGCGCCTAAAGTTCGTGCGCGATCTTCATTTTTTGAAGATGCGACTTGAATGACGTACTTTGGGTGAGAGTCTAGCGATTTTTGATCGGTAGGTTTCTCTACGCTGATAACTTCGATTTCAACATTCGCCGTTCCTGTTTTTATGACATCCAATTTATGCGCAGCGGCGTAGCTCAAGTCGATGATACGGCCATCGTGAAACGGACCTCGGTCATTTACTCGAACGACTGTGGTTTTGCCATTGTCGGTGTTGGTCACTTTCACATAGCTTGGTAACGGTAGCGTTTTATGCGCAGCCGTCATGGAGTACATGTCGTAGATTTCACCGTTAGACGTCAAATGCCCCTGGAACTTTTTACCGTACCAAGATGCACGACCTTTTTCAGTAAACCCTTTTGCGTCGCGAACGATCTTGTAATCATTACCGCGCAAGTGGTAATCGGTATTACCACCTAGGCTGTAAGGTTCGTATTTGGGATGCGCATCCTCGATGTGTTCGACTGAAAGCGGCGTATCGGGTGCTACATCGGATTCAAGTTCGTAACGGCCTTCTTGTGTCTTTTGACTGGTGGATGAACAACCAGCCAAAATCAGTGCAGAAAAAACTAAGGAATATAAAGCGCGTTTTTGCATGTCTAGGTCGCCTTAGAGAATGCTTTTCGGTGCGTATGAATCGACATCAAAATGCCAAAACCAGCCATTAGGGTCACCATCGAGGTGCCACCGTAGCTGATCAGTGGTAACGGTACACCTACAACAGGTAGGATGCCACTCACCATGCCGATATTTACAAAAATATACACGAAGAAGCTAAGTACAATACTGCCTGCCATCATTCGTCCAAACGCGGTTTGTGCTTGGCTAGCAAGGTACAAACCTCGACCAATAATGAAGAGATAGATGGCTAATAGGCAAAGGAAGCCAATCATACCCCATTCCTCAGCAATTACTGCAAAGATAAAGTCAGTGTGTCGTTCAGGAAGAAATTCCAGTTGTGACTGCGTACCGTGCAACCAACCTTTACCGGAAATACCGCCAGAACCAATCGCAATTTTACTTTGGATAATGTGGTAACCCGCGCCAAGTGGGTCAGATTCTGGATTGAACAGAGTACGAACGCGAACCTTTTGGTATTCGCGCATCAAGAAGAACCACAAAATTGGTATGAAACCACCTAAGGCAATGGCAGCCGCTGCGATGATCTTCCAACTGATGCCTGCTAGGAAAATAACGAAAATACCTGAAGCCGCAATCAGAATCGACGTTCCCAAATCTGGTTGTTTCGCGATAAGAATCGTTGGTAAGCACACCATGATTAGCGCAACAATCAGCGTTCGGAATGTTGGTGGTAATGGTTGGCGACCTATATAGCGCGCAACCATCAACGGTACCGCAAGTTTGAGTAATTCGGACGGTTGGAATCGAACAAAGCCTAGGTTGAGCCAGCGTTGCGCACCTTTCGAGGCCTCTCCAAAGAACAGTACGCCAAATAGTAAAACTACACCGGCAACAAACATTAGTGGCGCCAGGCTTTCATATGTTCGTGGAGAAAGTTGAGCCAGAACCACCATCACGACAAGAGACAATACCATGCGCATTGCTTGGCGATCCATCATCTCCAAACTTTGTCCGCTGGCACTGTACATGATCACAAGACCAAAACCCATTAAAGCAAAGATGCCGAGTAGGAGGGGCAAGTCGATATGGAAGCGCTCAAACAAGGCGCGGTTTTTACCTGTAGAGGGATCCATCTTCATTAGCGTGTAACCTCTTTTTGCGCGTTGGTTTTGTCATCTTCTGGTTTGATTTCTTCTGGGCCAAGTACCACTCGGTCAAAGATTTTTCTCGCCATTGGACCACCGTTACTTGAGCCACCGCCTGCGTTTTCTAGCACGAGAGTAACGATAACTTTTGGATCGTCAAACGGAGCAAAGCCCGTAAACAGGGCGTGGTCACGCAAGTGTTCCGCGATTTCATCTGCGTTGTACTCTTCGTTCTCGCCCAAGCCAAAGACCTGCGCTGTACCTGATTTACCGGCTGTCTGGTAGCTCATATTGTAGAAAGAACGACGAGCTGTACCACGAGTACCATGGTTTACACGGCGCATACCTTCTTTCGCAATATCCCAGTATTTTTCTGGCACATTTTGAATCGGTGGGTAGGTTACGTATTCAGAGGTTTCTTGTTCCTCAAAGTTATCACCATTATCGATGGTGGACTTTAGGAGGTGAGGAGCGGAAACCGCACCATTATTCACTAACACCGATGTTGCTTTCGCAATTTGCATTGGTGTCGCCGTCCAATAGCCTTGGCCGATACCAACAGGAATGGTGTCACCTTTATACCAAGGCGTTTTGTGACGAGACATCTTCCAATCACGAGTTGGCATATTAGCCTTACTTTCTTCGTAGATATCGATGCCTGTGTAGTCACCAAAACCGAACATCATCATCCAGTTTGAAATTCGGTCGATCCCCAAGTCATAAGCAATTTGGTAGTAAAACGTATCAACAGACTCTTCAATGGATTTAATGACATCTACGCGGCCATGTCCCCAACGCAACCAGTCACGGAATGGACGAGTGTCTGAGTTAGGAATGCGCCAATAACCTGGGTCGTTGCGAGTAGTATTTGGCGTTATTACGCCTTCTTGCAACGCTGCGACAGCCATAAATGGCTTGATTGTTGAAGCTGGCGGATAAATACCTAGCGTCGTGCGGTTTACCAACGGGCGGTTTTTATCGTTCAACAAATCGCGATAGGCTTTACCAGAAATGCCGTGGACAAAAGCGTTCGGGTCGTAACTTGGGCTAGACACCATAGCTAGCACCCCATTGTCACGAGGATCAAGCACGATAGCGCTGCCACGTCGACCATCCAAAAGCTGATGAACGTAAAGCTGCAAGTTGATATCGAGGTTTAAGACAATGTCTTTGCCCGGAACTGGCGGTACGTACTTTAACGTGCGAATCACGCGTCCTCGGCTGTTGACTTCCACTTCTTGGTAGCCAGCAGTGCCGTGCAGCAGATCTTCGTAGTATTTTTCGATGCCCAACTTACCGATGTCACGAGTCGCTTGGTAGTTGGCGTCTTTTTCTTCTCGAATCAAACGCTGCATGTCGCGGTCATTGATACGAGAAACATAGCCGATTACGTGCGTTAACACTTCCCCGTAAGGATAGTAACGTTTGAGTGTGGCACTGATTTCAACACCAGGAAAACGGTATTGGTTGACGGAAAAAACCGCGACCTGCTTTTCGTTCAGCTGAGTTAGCAATGGGACGGATTTGAATCGACGGGTACGCTTACGCTCACGATGGAAGCGTTCGATCTGTTCTGGTGTGATTTCCAGAATGGTTTGCAA
This sequence comes from Vibrio sp. GLN_1, assembly GCF_043106015.1. Classification (NCBI taxonomy): domain Bacteria; kingdom Pseudomonadati; phylum Pseudomonadota; class Gammaproteobacteria; order Vibrionales; family Vibrionaceae; genus Vibrio; species Vibrio sp. GLN_1. Next base: position 13,464 of record NZ_JBICMD010000016.1, on the reverse strand, counting down.
TTCTTGGATAGTAGCGTCGATGTCTTTGATTTTTTCTGGAGTCAGCTCCAAGTTAAAGACAGGACGGTTTTCGGCTAACAGGACACCATTTCGGTCGTAGATAAGACCGCGGTTTGGCGCAATAGGAACCACTTTGATGCGGTTGTCATTTGAACGGGTTTGATAATCTTGAAACTGGTTCACCTGAATGTTGTACATATTGGCGACCAGCAAGCCCATCAATATAACGATGCCGAAAAAAGCAACGATAGCGCGGCTGGCGAACAGGCGCGCTTCGGCTTGATAATCTCGGATTTGACTGCGGCGTCTACGAATCATTAACGCTTGGCTCTAAAGTTAAACAACGATTATTCGCGATGGTAAGGGTGGTTAGCGGTAATGCTCCACGCTCGGTATAAGCTCTCTGCCATGACGATACGCACAAGTGGATGCGGTAACGTTAGCGCTGACAGTGACCAACTTTGGTCGGCTGCGGCTTTACATGCAGGTGCTAAACCTTCAGGACCACCTATCAGAATAGAAACGTCACGACCATCGAGTTTCCAAGCTTCTAGCTGCTCTGCCAGTTGTGGGGTGTCCCACTTTTTACCGGGAATATCTAGGGTCACGATACGATTGCCTTTTGGCACTGCTGCTAACATCGCTTCGCCTTCTTTTTGTAGAATTCGAGCAATATCAGCGTTTTTGCCGCGTTTTCCTGCTGAGATTTCAACCAACTCAAGTGGCATATCATGAGGGAAACGACGACGGTATTCTTGGAAGCCTTCTTCAACCCACTTTGGCATTTTTGTGCCAACGGCAATTAGTTGAATTTTCAAAAGATTAACCCCAGAGTTTTTCTAGTTGGTACAGAGAGCGGTGTTCTTCCTGCATGACATGCAGCATTGCGTCGCCCATATCTAGGACAACCCATTCACCTTCGTTTTCTCCTTCCATACCTAAAGGTTCAAGGCCTGCTTTTTTTACTTCAGATGCAACGTGATCGGCGATGGATGAAACGTGGCGTTTAGACGTACCCGTACAAATGATCATGTAGTCTGTTACGCTGGATTTGTCTTCCACGTTTAGGATGACAATATCTTCCGCTTTCATATCGTCGGCTTTGTCTGCTAAAAAGTCTTTCAGTTCTTCGCGAAGCACTCGGTTTTCCTCGGGTTATCTCTTTTTACATCTCATCTATTTTGCGTGTAGTTGGGCAAAATAGGTCGCGCACTATAGCACGCTTTGATTTTTAAATTGCCAGCTTAATATCAGGAGAGCAGGTTTCTAAGCTCAATTGATGAATAGTTGGCCAGACGGACTCGTCATACTGGGTTTTGGCTTTAATCTCAGCTTGCGCAAGCAAGGAGATTAGGGCACATATACGGCTTGCTGATAAGCGCATTAACGCGGCGTTATAAAGCGGACGTTTATTTTGCCAAACGCGATACTTCTCAAAGACTTGGCTAATCGACATTTGAGTCAGATCTTGATGCATGCTTAATAGTTGATTGAACTCTTTCTGCACACTTCGGATGAGAATGACCGTTTCAATGCCTTCGGCTTCTAATTGACGCAGGATGCGTTGAGCACGATTAGCTTTACCTGCAAGTAACGCATCAATCCAATTAAACGTCGTAAAGTGGTTGTGTCGACTTAAGGCTTCCTCTAAGCGTACAACAGTCAGTTCGCCATCAGGATAGAGCAAAGCCAGTTTCTCTAGACTCTGAGAAAGTGCAAATAAGTTGCCTTCATGCCACTGTGCCAACATCTGTAAGGATTGCTGATCGGGCTTTAAACCTAATGCGCGGCAGCGCGTTTGCACAAACATAGGCAAACGCTGAAGATCCGGCGTTAAGCAGCTGACCCAATCGCCTTTGGTATTCAGTGCTTTAAACCATTTGGCATTTTCTTGCGCTTTAGTCAGCTTCGTTCCGATGATCACTAGCATGATGTCATCATGCAACATGTCACACAGAGTCTGTAGCTCTTTGCTGATGGCTGTGGTGACACCGCTTTCTGGGATCTCAAGCTCAATGAGTTGTCGACTAGAAAATAAGCTCAGAGCTTGAAAGCAGTCATACACTTGGTTCCAATCTAAACTTGCATCGACAGCAAAACGGTGTCTTTCTTCAAAACCATGTTGTAGAGCGGTTTTTTGAATCGCTTGGCGGCTTTCTTGGATCAGTAGCGGTTCGTTTCCGAAGATCAGATAAACCTGCTTTAAGTGTTTGGCTAGATGGTCAGCTAGCTTGTCAGCATAAATTCGCATGTTGATTAAGAGTTTGTTTTCTCAGTTGGCGCTGCAATTTGCCCCGCTTCGTACTCAGCACGGATTCGGCCAAGTTGACGCATCATTTGTTTCGCTGCTTGTTGACGCATCTCGTCTTCGATTACGTCACGTTCAACCGATTTTGCCAATGCTGTTAGCGGGTTGTCTAAGTAGTTGCGGTTCACGGTTGTGGTGAAATTTTTTGAGCCAAACCCTGGAATTGTGACGCGATATTGCACCACGTAAGTCAATTCTTTTTCTGCCGCACGACTGTTTTGGTAAAGCGAGAGCGTTCGCTCATCCATGGTTGCTTTGATTAAATGCAGATTTGGTACTGAAGATGACGGCTGAACTAGGTCAACTTTGTTGAGTTGCAGCTGAGAGCGTACATAGCGTGTGAGTTTGCTGTATTCATCGTAGCTAGAGAATGACATGGTGTGCAGCTCTTCCGGAACGGAATACTCGCCACGAAGGTGAAAACCACAGGCAGAAAGAAGCCCCGCTAGTACCAATACCACTGGTAGTTTAATCAAAGAGAAAAAGCGCATTGATTGTATTCATCCTAAATTGAAGGGGTTATTTACCTTAAACCACTCACTGCGAATGGTTTGAGGTAAATAAACAGGGTAGTGAACTACCCTGTTTAAAGACTCTTAGCGCGCGAATTAGTTCGCTCTGCGTTGCGTTATTGCAAGCTGTAATTTGCTTACAGTGACCGCTTAGTTTGCAACGATGTTCAGCAGTTTACCTGGTACGTAAATTACTTTACGGATTGTTAGGCCATCTGTGAACTTAGTAACGTTTTCGTCGTTTAGACCAAGCTCTTCAACTTGTTCTTTCGTTGCGTCTGCCGCTACTGTTAACTTCGCACGTAGCTTACCGTTAACTTGAACAACGATAGTTTTTTCGTCTTCAACTAGCGCTTTCTCATCAAACGTTGGCCATGCTGCGTTGTCGATGTCTGCTTCACCTAGCGCAGCCCATAGTTCGTATGAGATGTGCGGAGTGATTGGGTAAAGCATCGTTACAACTGCTTTTAGCGCTTCATCAAGAATTGCACGATCTTGTGCAGATTCTTGAGGCGCTTTCGCTAGCTTATTCATCAGTTCCATGATTGCTGCGATTGCTGTGTTGAACGTTTGACGACGAGCGATATCGTCAGTCACTTTCGCGATAGTTTTGTGAACGTCTCGACGAAGTGCTTTTTGCTCACCAGAAAGTGCTGCTGTATCCACTGCTTCTGCTGCGCCTTTCTCTGCGTGTTCTTTCACTAGTTTCCAAACACGTTTTAGGAAGCGGTTTGCACCTTCTACGCCAGACTCTTGCCACTCAAGCGTCATGTCTGCTGGAGATGCGAACATCATAAATAGACGCACTGTATCAGCACCGTACTTGTCTACCATCTCTTGAGGGTCGATACCGTTGTTTTTAGACTTAGACATTTTGATCATGCCTGAGTGTGTTACATCACGGCCTTCGTTGTCTTTAGCAGAAATGATGCGGCCTTTACCGTCACGCTCTACAGCAACATCTGTTGGTGCAACCCACTCTTTACCGCCTTTCTCGTTCTCGAAGTAGAACGCGTCAGCCAGTACCATGCCTTGACATAGTAGTTGTTTGAACGGCTCGTCAGACGTTACGTAGCCTGCATCACGTAGCAATTTGTGGAAGAAGCGTGAGTACAATAGGTGCATACAAGCGTGCTCGATACCGCCGATGTACTGGTCTACTGGTAGCCAGTAGTTTGCTTTTTCTGGATCTAGGATATCGTCAGCTTGTGGTGAACAGTAACGTGCGTAGTACCAAGAAGATTCCATGAACGTATCGAACGTATCTGTCTCACGTAGAGCCGGTTCGCCGTTGAATGTGGTCTTCGCCCATTCTTTGTCTGCTTTGATTGGGCTGGTTACGCCGTCCATTACCACGTCTTCTGGAAGAATCACTGGTAGTTGGTCAGCAGGTACTGGGTGAACTTCACCGTCTTCAGTGGTTACCATTGGGATTGGTGCGCCCCAGTAACGTTGACGAGATACACCCCAGTCACGTAGACGGAAGTTAACCGTCTTAGTGCCTTTACCTTCCGCTTCTAGCTTCGCTGCAATTGCATCGAATGCCGCTTGGAATTCTAGGCCGTCGAACTCACCTGAATCGAACAATACACCTTTTTCTGTGTATGCCGCTTCAGAGATGTCTAGCTCGCTACCATCTGCTGGTTTGATCACTGGGATGATGTCTAGACCGTACTTAGTTGCGAATTCGAAGTCGCGTTGGTCGTGTGCAGGTACTGCCATTACAGCGCCTGTACCGTAGTCCATCAATACGAAGTTTGCGACGTAAACTGGTACTTCACGACCGTTCAATGGATGAATAGCAGTAAGGCCAGTCGCCATACCTTTCTTCTCCATTGTCGCCAGTTCAGCTTCAGCAACTTTGGTGTTCTTACATTCTTCGATGAATGCAGCAAGCTCTGGGTTGTTCTCTGCAGCTAGCGTTGCTAGAGGGTGACCCGCTGCGATACCAACGTAAGTCACACCCATTAGCGTGTCTGGACGCGTTGTGTAAACTTCTAGGTCTTGTTGACCTTTTACTTCAAATTTCAGTTCCACACCTTCAGAGCGACCAATCCAGTTGCGTTGCATGGTCTTAACCATTTCTGGCCAACCTTCAAGTTTGTCTAGATCGTCAAGTAGCTCTTGCGCGTATTCTGTGATCTTGATGAACCACTGAGGGATCTCTTTTTGCTCTACTGGAGTGTCACAACGCCAGCAGCAGCCGTCTTCAACCTGTTCGTTTGCAAGAACGGTTTGGTCATTTGGACACCAGTTAACAGAAGACGTTTTCTTGTAAACTAGGCCTTTTTCGTAAAGCTTAGTGAAGAACTCTTGTTCCCAACGGTAGTACTCAGGCGTACAAGTTGCGAATTCACGATTCCAGTCGTAGCCAAAACCTAGCAATTTAAGCTGGTTTTTCATGTATTCGATGTTTTCGTAAGTCCATGGCGCAGGTGCTGTGTTGTTTTTCACCGCTGCGTTTTCTGCTGGTAGACCGAACGCATCCCAACCAATTGGTTGCATTACATTTTTGCCTTGTAGGCGTTGGAAGCGAGATACTACGTCACCGATGGTGTAGTTGCGCACGTGACCCATGTGCAGTCGACCACTTGGGTATGGGAACATAGATAGACAGTAGAATTTTTCTTTATTTGGGTCTTCACTTACAACAAAGGTCTTGTTGTCATCCCAGTGCTTTTGAACTTTCTGTTCAATGTCTTGTGGATTGTATTGTTCTTGCATCGATGATATCCGGTTATCTTGGAATTTGTGAGTTCGGTTAGAACAGACTTAAATAGATCGTCATAGAATACCTAAAGCTAGGGATCACAACAATAGCCAATCTGTACCCATGCGCACTGAATGCGCCTAGGTAGGAGAAAGAATGGAGGTCAGTTATGCCTAAACGTAAAACAGGTTATGAGGAAATGCTCGAGGATGTGATTGAAACCTTGAAGCAAAGTCCGGAAGAAGTTAACAAAGCTTTAGAAACGTCGGGCAAAGTGGTGGAAGCCGCCAATGACTTGACCAAAGATGAGTTGGCCTTAATTGCCGCGTATGTGAAAGCCGACTTAAAAGAGTTTTCTGAGAGCTATGAAGACAGCAAAAGCGGTCCTTTTTACTTAACGGTAGCGGATTCCATTTGGCAAGGCTTACTAGAGATTACGGACCGTACCAAAGTGGAGTGGGTAGAGCTCTTTGATGACTTGGAGCATCAAGGCTTGTATGAAGCTGGCGAGGTTATCGGCTTAGGCACACTTGTCTGTGATGAGTGCGGACATAAAACTACCTACAACCATCCAACTATCATTATTCCTTGTATCAAATGTGGCCACAAAGGCTTTAGTCGTCAGTCCTTGAAACCATAGCCATCTATACAATCTTTTTGTATTTGCTTGATAAGCAAAAAAAGAGGCCGTGTGGCCTCTTTTTCGTTATTCGTCTTATGTTTAAAATTGACGTTTTTAGTCTTTCTTTCTCGGTAACCACCAAGCCAGCATTAAACTCAGCGCAACCCAAAAATACAATGGCCAAGTGCCAAACGTTCGGTATGGTGTTGTTCCATCTGTTGGGGTGAGCTCTGCACGTAGTACAGCTGTTTCAAATTGAGGAACTTGCTCTACAATCTTGCCTTTATAATCGGTTACTGCTGTTAAGCCGTTGTTTGTTGAACGGATCAGCGGTTTGCCCAGTTCCAGAGCACGCATACGAGCGATTTCCATATGCTGAAGTGGTCCAATCGAATGTCCAAACCATGCATCGTTCGAAAGCGTTAGAATGAAGTCGGTTTCGTCAGTAACGTTTTGACGCACTTGTTCATTGAAAATGATCTCGTAACAGAGCGCTGGTGCCATGTGCATGCCGTTAGCAACGATATTAGGTTGCACGAACGCCCCACGGCTAAACGACGACATTGGTAAATTGAAGAATGGAGCCAGCGGGCGCAAGATATCTTCAAACGGGACAAACTCACCAAACGGTAATAGGTGATGCTTGTGGTAGCGTTCGCTCATATCAAGGCTGTAATCACCGTATGGTGTGACGCCTAGCGACAGAATGCTGTTATAGAACTGCTTGTCTTCCGATTGATTAACAATGCCTGTGATGATGGCGCTGTTGTTCATCTTCGCGGCACTGTCGATGTTGCTCAAGAAGGAAGGTACTTCAACTTCAAATGCTGGGATTGCTGCTTCTGGCCAGACAATGATGTCGGCGTCCCAGTTTTCACGCGTCAGGTCGGCGTACTTCATGATGGTTGGCCAGCGTTGGCTTGGCAGCCATTTGAGGTTCTGGTCGACGTTACCTTGAATCAACGCCACTTTGGTGGTGTCTTCTGGGCGAGGTGTCACCCAATCATATTGGCGAATCCCAAAACCTGCGCTCATCAAAACAACAGGGATGATAATCATCAACCACTGTTTGTGAATCCACGCATATGCTAATGCACCTGCACTAATAAGAACAAACAGCGTGAGCAGTTCTACACCACCGATCGGTGCAAAGCTTGCTAGTGGCGCATCAATTTGACTATAGCCCAACCACAACCAAGGGAAGCCAGTCATCACCCAACCGCGTAACCAATCGGTAATTAGCCATAATGCCGGAGCAGCAAGAAGCGCTTTACTGAGGCTAAATTGAGGGAAAAACTTATTGTTTAGCCAAGCGAACAATCCGGAATAAACTGCAAGGTAGGCAATGAGCATACCCATCAAGAAGAGGTTCGCAATCAGCGGCATCCCGCCGAAGCCAGAAATGCTGACATAAACCCAGCTAACACCTGTTGCAAATTGGCCTAATCCCCAAGCATAACCTATCCAAAGCGCGCGCTTAGGCGTTTGGTTTGCAAGAAGAATTAGCAATATTGCAGGGCTAAGAATGGCAATTGGCCATAACTGGTAAGGAGCAAATGCTAGGGTAGTGGAGGCGCCAACAAAAGCGGCCGCTAAGGGCCGCTTGAGGCGATGAAAGAGTAAATTCATCATTATTGTTTTTTCTGATATTCCCGGTAGTAGGGTATCGCGTTACTCTTGAGTGGCTTCAACCAGCGTTTCTTCGTCTGGAATGGTCACTTGGAGTTGAATGACACGACGGTTATCGGCAGCGGTGACTTTGAAGTTGTAGCCTTCAATTTCGACCAATTCGCCGCGAGAAGGTAAGTGACCAAAGGCAGTCATGACCATGCCACCTACCGTATCTACTTCTTCATCGCTGAAGTTGGTACCGAATGTCTCATTAAACTCTTCGATGGTTGTCAGCGCTCTGACAGCAAACGTATGCTTGCTTAGCTTACGAATGTCTGTTTCTTCGCTTTCATCGAATTCATCTTCGATATCCCCGACGATTTCTTCCAGGATATCTTCAATGGTCACAAGACCAGAAACACCACCGAATTCATCGACAACAATCGCCATATGATAGCGTTCTTCACGGAACTCTTTTAGCAGGCGGTCAACACGTTTGCTTTCCGGTACCACAACTGCAGGTCGAATTACTTCTTCAATATCAAATGGGTTACTGCCTGAGCCTAAGTATTTAAGTAAGTCCTTCGCAAGAAGAATACCTTCCACATGGTCTTTATCTTCGCTGATTACTGGGTAGCGAGAGTGCTGAGCATCGGTAATAAGTGCGATTAGAGTATCTAAATCGTCAGTGCGCTCAACGGTGACCATTTGCGAACGCGGGATCATGATGTCACGCACACGCATTTCGGAGATTTCCATAACACCTTCGAGCATATCGCGAGTGTCGTGGTCAATCAGGTCATTTACTTCTGAGTCGCGGATTACATCCACAAGCTCTTGGCGGTCTTTTGGTTCGCCTTGAAATAGTTGACCTAGGCGTTCAAAGAAGGACTTTCTACTCGGACCTTCTGCCTTTTCTTTCTTACCTTCGTTAGAAGAGGGAGAATTATCTTCGTTCATTGTTTCTCAATTAAGTAACGCTATCAGACGTGTGATAGCTCACGTAGAGAGGCGAACGCGAGAACTGTTTTATTGGTTCGCCTTTCCCTGTCGAGTACCCAAAGGGTTACTCTTTTTCAGCAATATAAGGGTCTTCATAACCCATACCTTGCATGATTTCGGTTTCGAGTGACTCCATCTCTTCAGCTTCGTCATCCTCGATATGATCATAACCTAGCAGATGCAAGCTGCCATGTACAACCATATGCGCCCAATGTGCTAACAGAGGCTTATTCTGTTCAATTGCCTCTTTTTCAACAACTTGGCGGCAAATAATAAGATCGCCCAAAAGGTCAATCTCCATGCCAGGAGGCGCTTCAAATGGGAAAGAAAGCACATTCGTCGGCTTATCTTTACCACGATACTCATGGTTAAGATCGTGGCTTTCTTTCTCATCGACAATTCGAATTGTCACTTCTGCTTGAGGTTGGAAAAGAGGGATGGTCTTGTCTAACCAAAGTTGGAAGTCTTGCTGCGAAGGTAGGCCTTCTTCATTTTCGACTGCCAGTTGCAGATCAAGTTCAATTGCCATTTTTATTCCTTAGTTGCAGCGACTTGAGCGCTAAGTTCTGCTTTCGCTGCTTCTAACAGTTTAGCATCACGCTCTTCACGGCGACGTTTCTCGAACTCTTTACGTTCTTTTTGATCTTGCGCTTCCCACTTCTCGTAGGCGTTGACGATGCGAGCAACCACTGGGTGGCGAACAACGTCATCTGCTTGGAAGAAGTTAAAGCTAATGTCGTCGACTTCACTGAGCACTTCAATCGCATGACGAAGACCTGACTTCGCCCCACGAGGTAAGTCTATCTGAGTGACGTCACCAGTAATAACCGCACGCGAATTGAAACCAATACGAGTCAGGAACATTTTCATCTGTTCAACGGTGGTGTTCTGACTTTCATCTAAAATGATGAAAGCATCGTTCAGCGTACGACCGCGCATGTATGCCAGAGGAGCAACCTCTATAACGTTGCGTTCAATCAGCTTCTCAACTCGCTCGAAGCCTAGCATCTCGAATAATGCGTCGTACAGTGGACGAAGGTATGGGTCAACCTTTTGGCTTAAATCACCAGGTAAGAAACCCAGTTTTTCACCCGCTTCTACCGCCGGACGTGTCAAAAGAATGCGACGAATTTCTTGGCGTTCTAGTGCATCAACTGCTGCTGCAACGGCAAGGTAAGTCTTACCTGTACCTGCAGGACCAATACCAAAAGAGATGTCGTGCGTAACCATATTGACCAAGTATTGAGCTTGGTTTGGTGTGCGCGGTTTAATGACGCCTTTTTTGGTTTTTACGAACACTTCTTTACCGTGCGCAATACTTGATTCGGTATTTTGTTCTAATACGCCTGACTCTTTGATCGCCAGATGAATTTGTTCTGGTTCGATATCTGGGATCTCGCCACGCACAGGCGCAGTATCTACATAAAGCGTTTTTAGAATGTCCAGCGCAGCCGCTGAGGTGTGAGGCTTACCAACAATGGTAAAATGGTCACTACGATGGTTGATTTCAACGCCTAGACGGCGTTCTAAATGCTTGATGTTGTCGTCGAATGGACCGCACAGGCTAGCAAGTCGGCGGTTATCTGAAGGTTCTAGGTTAATTTCTAGAGTTACGATTTTATTGCTCAATGTTGCCTCTCATTTTATGCCACTCAATGAGAGCCTGATGACGACCAGGCTCTCCATGGCGATTTATACGAGCTTTATGGCGTAAAAGTAGCTACACCTAGCTCATCTTCGCGACGTGTTTTCGCCATCATTTGTGTTGGAGAAATCACACTACGAAGGTCCATGTCTTTTTCTGTACGTACTAGCTCACCACGTAGCGAGTTTGCAAATACGTCCGTAATCTTCACGTCAACGAACTGACCAATTAGGTCTGCGCTACCTTCAAAGTTTACTACACGGTTGTTTTCTGTACGAGCGCGCAGTTCCATTAGGTTTTTCTTAGAAGGGCCTTCAACCAGTACACGCTGCTCAGTACCAAGCATTAGGCGTGAGTAACGCATTGCTTGTGCATTGATGGTTTGTTGCAGCTCGTATAGACGCTCTTTTTTCACTTGCTCTGGAATATCACAAGGGTAATCTGCCGCTGGTGTACCTGGACGAGGTGAGAAGATAAAGCTGAAGCTCATGTCAAAGTCTACGTCTTTGATTAGCTTCATTGTGTCTTGGAAATCTTTGTCTGTTTCACCAGGGAAACCAACAATAAAGTCAGAACTGATTTGGATATCAGGACGCGCTTTACGTAGTTTACGGATGATTGACTTGTACTCGATAGCTGTGTGAGGACGCTTCATCATCGTTAGAATACGGTCACTACCACTTTGTACTGGCAAGTGCAGGAAGCTTACTAGCTCTGGTGTATCTTCATAAACAGCAATGATGTCGTCTGTAAACTCTAGCGGGTGGCTAGTCGTGAAACGAATACGGTCGATACCATCAATAGATGCAACGAGACGAAGCAGTTCAGCAAAAGAGCAGATCTCGCCGTCGTGCATAGGGCCACGGTATGCGTTTACGTTTTGACCTAGTAGGTTAACTTCACGTACACCTTGTTCCGCTAGCTGTGCAATCTCGAATAACACGTCATCCATTGGACGACTAACTTCTTCACCACGAGTGTATGGTACAACGCAGTAAGTACAGTATTTTGAACAGCCTTCCATGATAGAAACAAACGCCGTCGCACCTTCTGCACGTGGCTCAGGTAGGCGGTCGAACTTTTCAATCTCTGGGAACGAAATGTCCATTACCGGTGCATCGTCAGTTTGAGATTGTTTGATCATCTCAGGTAGGCGGTGCAGAGTTTGAGGGCCAAAGATTACGTCAACGTATGGTGCACGCTCACGGATGTGGTCACCTTCTTGTGTTGCTACACAACCACCTACACCGATAACTACGCCAGGTTTTTTATCTTTTAGTGTTTTCCAACGGCCTAGCTGGTGGAAAACTTTTTCTTGCGCTTTTTCACGGATCGAACAGGTGTTAAGTAGAAGTACGTCTGCTTCCTCTGGCTCTTCCGTCAGCTCATAGCCGTTTGCAGCATTAAGCAGGTCGGCCATTTTTGATGAATCGTATTCGTTCATCTGGCAGCCCCAGGTTTTAATTAGCAGTTTCTTACTCATCTCACTTTCGCTCGTTCAGTTGTACTTAAATTGGAGAGCTATTGCTCAAATTATAGCCGCCATCACGGCGGTAAGCGGCGTATTGTACTGCTTTAAAAAGCACCTGACTAGTGATCTGACGAATTCTCTGCAAACCCTGATGAAATCTAGTTTTTTGCCCTATATACAGCAAGGTTTTTTGTTAAACAATTTTGTAAAAATAGCCTCGGAACGTACAATTGAAAAACGCCAAATAATCAGCATGATGAAGAGCAAAAAATGAACAAGTATGACATCGCCGTAATCGGTGGCGGCATGGTCGGGGCAGCTGTCGCGGTTGGATTTGCCAAGCAAGGTAGAAGCGTAGTGGTAGTTGAAGGAGCGGAGCCTAAAGCATTTGATGCTGCTCAAGCTCTGGACGTGCGAGTTTCTGCTATTTCACATCAATCGGTGAAATTACTTGAATCATTAGATGCTTGGTCGGCGATCGAAGCAATGCGCGTATGTCCCTATCGTCGTCTGGAAACTTGGGAGCATCCTGAGTGTCGTACTCGTTTTCATTCTGATGAGCTTTCATTGGATCAACTTGGCTACATCGTTGAAAACCGCCTAATCCAACTTGGCCTTTGGCAAGCTTTCGCTCAATTCGACAACTTAACGGTGAAGTGTCCTGAGCGATTAAAAGACATCGACTTCAATGATGGAAACCGTATCAAGCTAGAAAGCGGCGAACAGTTTGATGCGAACTGGATCATTGGCGCTGATGGTGCCAATTCTAAAGTACGTCAGCTAGCGGGTATTGGCGTGACTGCTTGGGATTACCGTCAACATTGTATGCTCATCAATGTTAAGACTGAGTTGCCACAACAAGACATTACTTGGCAACAGTTCACCCCTAGTGGGCCTCGCTCTTTCCTACCTTTGTGTTCATTGACAGAAGATGGACAAGAAGTCGGGCAAGGATCTCTAGTTTGGTATGATTCCCCAAAACGAATCAAACAGCTTTGCGCGATGACCAAACCTCAATTAAGAGAAGAGATCGTGCGTCACTTTCCTAAAGAGCTTGGAGATATCGAAGTTCTGCAGTTTGGTTCCTTCCCTTTGACGCGTCGACACGCGCAATCTTATTCGCATAGAGGTTGTGTGCTAGTTGGTGATTCAGCGCATACAATCAATCCATTAGCGGGGCAGGGCGTGAATTTAGGCTTTAAAGACGTTGATGTATTGCTATCAGTGACACAAGGGCAAGATGAGTTAACGGATGCTCTATTAGCAAAATATGAGCGTACTCGTCGCCCGGATAATCTTCTAATGCAGACCGGTATGGATTTTTTCTATAAAGGCTTTAGCAATGATTTGGGGCCTTTGAAGTTTGCACGCAATGCAGCATTAAAGCTGGCTGAAAATTCAGGGCCGATCAAAGCACAAGTATTGAAGTACGCGTTAGGTATGTAGGCTAAGTATTACGTAGCAAACCAGATAGAAAAAAAGCGAGCCATGAGCTCGCTTTTTTAATTCGGTAAATCAAAGATCTACCGAGTCCAGAATCGGAAAAAAGAAAAAACCCAGCAAATCAATGCTGGGTTTTCAAT
>NZ_JBICMD010000015.1:0-2176 GCF_043106015.1 Vibrio sp. GLN_1 | reverse complement strand
CAAAAATGCAAGCCGATGAACAACTCGCGATGGCAACAGCTAAAAAATTGGTAGAACAAAAACGCCAAATTGAAAAACAATGTTCTAAATAAATCCACCACTCGCACAAATCCCCCCTATTGTGCGAGCCTAAAAACACAGACACCTTATCACTGCTTTTCGAAACCATTAATCAATGCTTCTAAACCAAATAAAAAAGCCTCTGTGCCATCATCTTGATCCATAATTTGCAAAGCATCTTTTAATAGTCGAGGCATCGTATCATCTGCTATTTGTTGCCTATCATTAAGTGCTGCGATATGTTCTTGCTGCTCTAACACAGAACCTAACGTAAAATGACCAACCGCGCTTATTGCATATAACCCACATTTTAATGAAAAACCATTGTCCACCATAAACTGCAACTGCATTTCTACGGTGTCATATTGGTCTGAACTCGGGCGAGTCCCTAAATGCACTTTTGCGCCATCACGGTAACTTAATAATGCATCACGAAAGCTCAATGCATTATTACGTAAAAATTGTTGCCACGTTTCCCCAACTGCGGGTAATGAATGACGATGATTACGCTTTAGCATTTCAACAGATAATGCATCCAACAATGTGCGCTTGTTCTTCACATGCCAATATAGTGTAGGCTGCTCTACGCCCAGTTTTTGAGCTAGTTTTCGCGTTGTCAGCCCTTCCATTCCCACTTCATTTAGCAACTCTAATGCCACTGTGATGATGGTTTCTTTATCTAATCGCGCCATACTGCCCTCTCTTTTTTTCTATTGACACTCTATCACTGATAGGGATATATTCCAACTCTATCAATGATAGAGAAAAAACGATGAATAAATTTGCGATCACCGCTTTAACGATCACCGCCCTAGATGCTATGGGGATCGGCTTGATCATGCCTGTATTGCCTACATTGTTACGTGAATACGTGTCGGCTGAAAATTTAGCAAATCATTACGGTATCCTGCTGGCACTGTATGCCATCATGCAGGTTTTTTTTGCTCCTCTACTTGGCAAATGGTCTGATAAATTCGGGCGCCGACCAATATTACTACTATCTCTTGCAGGCGCTGCTGTGGATTACACTTTGCTTGCATTATCTAGCTCACTTTGGATGCTATACGTTGGGCGATTAATTTCTGGAGTTACTGGCGCAACAGGTGCGGTCGCCGCTTCTGTTATTGCTGACAATACTGCTTCACAAGAGCGTACTAAGTGGTTTGGACGCTTAGGGGCGGCTTTTGGTGTCGGGTTAATCTCTGGCCCTGCAATTGGCGGCTTTACAGGGCAATTCTCAGCTCATCTTCCTTTTATTATTGCTGCCATTTTAAATGCGCTCTCTTTTTTAGTTATTATGTTGATATTTAAAGATAATAAAATCAAAAATACTGAAAAAAACACCACAGAAACAGCAGAAAATTCGCGACCTTTCCTGCAAGTGATCAAGCCAGTCATACTATTGTTATTTATCTTTTTTATGACTCAAATGATAGGGCAAATTCCAGCAACGACATGGGTGTTATTTACGGAACATCGTTTTCAATGGGGCAGTATGGAGATCGGCCTATCTTTAGCGGGGTTAGGCATCATGCATGCCTTGTTCCAAGCATTTGTAGCGGGCGCAATCGCCAAGAAATTCAATGAAAAAGTGACGATTATTGTGGGCTTTGTTGTTGATGGAGCAGCATTCATTATTTTGTCATTATTGACAAAGGGTTGGATGATTTACCCTACATTAATCTTACTCGCCGGCGGCAGTATTGCGCTACCAGCCTTACAGGGGTTAATGTCAGCTCAAGTCAATCAAACTAACCAAGGTAAGCTACAAGGCGTTCTAGTCAGCTTAACCAATACGACGGGGGTGATCGGCCCATTATTATTTAGCTTTATTTTTGGTCAAACACTGGCAAGTTGGGATGGCTGGATATGGATGATTGGTGCGATAATGTATGTTTTATTGATTGTATTTATTTTATCTTTTTATAGAAGCACCAAAAAGATAGTTAAAATAGCGAAGCTACCAGCGAGCTAAGTTTTAGCATATCAATATTAAGTGCTATGATACCCCTATCAGATTTGCTTTTAGCACAAGATATTAAGAGACAAACCCTATGACATTACCCCCTAAAAAACCAAGAACAAAACCTGCGGAAGAAAGGCTAGATGACCTAAT
>NZ_JBICMD010000014.1:0-636643 GCF_043106015.1 Vibrio sp. GLN_1 | reverse complement strand
AATCACAAGAAAGAATATGGTGGAGGGGGACGGATTCGAACCATCGAAGGCGGAGCCGGCAGATTTACAGTCTGCTCCCTTTGGCCACTCGGGAACCCCTCCAGGGTGTTTTATACTTGAAAAATGTTTTCCCAACGCATCTCTCAAGTGCGGAGCGCATCATAGCAAACTCGCTCCGGCTGTAAAGCGTTTTTCTAGCGTTTTTACGTTGAATGCTGCCTTTTTGGGCAAAGATGGTAGAAAGTCAGCGTTTTGTATGTCCTTTATACAGAACGAAAATACACTTTTTACTGGAATTTACACTACTTGACGTTAAAAGACGTATCTATTGATAAACTGTAAGCAGTTTAATGACATAAGTTTATTCGTTTAGTAGTCAAGATCATGAGCATGAAAGCCACTTTATCCTTATCTGTTTTAACGCTTTCTATATTGATGGCTTCCCCTAGCGCTTTTGCAGCAAAGCGAGGTCCGTCTGCGGTCACGGTTGTGACTGAGCAAGTAGAAACGCACGAAATTAATCAATCTTTATCCCTTATCGGCAAATTGAAGGCGGCAGAGTCTGTGGTTGTCGCTTCAGAAGTTGCAGGTAAGGTCAAACAAATTGCGGTAAAAGCAAATCAGAACGTGCAACAAAACCAACTGTTAATTCAATTGGATGATGATAAAGCGCAAGCAGCGCTGGTTGAGGCAAAAGCTTACTTAAAAGATGAAGAACGTAAGTTAAAAGAATTTCAGCGTTTAGTTAAACGAAACGCAATTACTCAAACCGAAATTGATGCACAAAAAGCAAGCGTGGAGATTGCTCAGGCTCGACTTGATGCTGCGAAAGCGAATCTCGCCGATCTGCATATCACCGCGCCCTTTTCTGGAACGGTTGGATTTATCGATTTCAGCCGCGGGAAAATGGTTAGCGCAGGAACTGAGCTTCTGACATTAGACGATCTGTCGGTCATGGAGTTGGATTTACAAATTCCAGAACGTTATTTGTCGATGTTGTCAGTTGGAATGGAAGTTGCCGCGAAGACCAGTGCTTGGGGTGAACAACGTTTTTCTGGGAAAGTGACTGGTATTGATACCAGAATCAGTGCAGAGACATTGAATTTGCGCGTGCGCATTGAGTTTGATAACCCAGAAAACCAATTGAAACCGGGCATGTTGATGAACGCTTCACTGGCATTTCCTGCTATTAAAGCGCCGATCATTCCTGTTCAAGCACTTGAATACTCAGGCACTAAACGCTTTGTATATGTAATTGATGAAAACAACAAAGCGACTCGCCAAGAAGTGTTGCTGGGTGCGCGTGTCGACAACGAAGTAGTGATTGAATCTGGCGTTGGGATTGGTGACAAGATCGTTGTTCAAGGTATTGTTAACATGCGTGATGGCGTTGAAGTGAAAGAAATTGTCGCGCCACTCAAAGCGAACACCACGGATGTGACACGCAATGACAGTGAATCGGTTGAGGAAGAAAACTAATGTTACTTTCCGACGTTTCAGTTAAACGCCCTGTCGCGGCGTTAGTTCTGAGTATGCTGTTGTGTGTGTTTGGCTTTGTGTCATTCACCAAATTAGCTGTTCGTGAAATGCCTGATATTGAGAGCCCAGTCGTTTCTATCAGCACGCGTTATGAAGGCGCGTCGGCGACCATTATTGAAAGCCAAATCACCTCCGTATTGGAAGATCAGCTTTCTGGGATCAGTGGCATTGATGAAATCAGTTCCACCACTCGTAACAGCATGTCACGCATCACGATCACCTTTGAGTTAGGTTACGATCTGAATACTGGGGTGAGTGATGTGCGTGACGCCGTTGCTCGTGCTCAGCGCTCGTTACCTGATGAAGCAGATGACCCAATTGTTTACAAGAACAATGGTTCGGGTGAAGCGTCCCTTTACATCAATCTAAGTTCTTCTGAAATGGACCGCACACAGCTGACGGATTATGCCGAGCGTGTTCTGATGGATCGTTTCAGTTTGATCACGGGTGTGAGTTCTATCGATCTCTCTGGCGGTTTGTACAAAGTCATGTACGTGAAACTCAAACCAGAGCTTATGGCTGGTCGTGCGGTCACGGCATCGGATATTACATCAGCTTTACGAAGTGAGAACCTAGAAAGCCCGGGTGGTGAAGTTCGCAACGACTCGACGGTGATGTCGGTACGTACGGCTCGTACTTATAACACGCCTGAGGACTTCCAATATCTTGTCATTAAACGTGCAAGCGACAACACGCCTATCTACTTAAAAGATGTGGCGGATGTCTTTATTGGTGCAGAAAATGAAAACTCGACCTTCAAAAGTGACGGTGTTGTAAACATCAGTCTTGGTGTGGTACCGCAATCAGACGCAAACCCGCTAGAAGTGGCGAAGCTGGTTCGTTCTGAAGTCGATAACATTCAGAAGTTCTTACCAGAAGGAACACGTCTAGCGATTGATTACGACGCGACAGTATTTATCGAGCGTTCAATCGAAGAGGTGTACAGCACGCTGTTTATTACAGGTGGCTTGGTGATCTTGGTGTTGTATATTTTCATCGGACAAGCCCGTGCGACTCTAATCCCAGCGGTTACGGTGCCCGTTTCTCTGATCTCTTCGTTCATTGCCGCGTACTACTTTGGCTTTTCTATCAACTTGATCACTTTGATGGCGTTGATCCTGTCTATTGGTTTAGTAGTGGATGACGCGATTGTGGTTGTTGAAAACATCTTCCACCATATTGAACGTGGTGAATCGCCTCTGCTTGCCGCGTACAAAGGCACTCGAGAGGTTGGTTTTGCGGTTATCGCGACAACGTTGGTGCTGGTGATGGTGTTTCTGCCAATTTCCTTTATGGATGGCATGGTAGGGCTGCTATTTACAGAGTTTTCTGTATTGCTGGCTATGTCGGTAATTTTCTCCTCTTTGATTGCACTGACACTTACACCTGTGTTGGGCAGCCAGATCCTAAAGGCAAATGTAAAACCAAATCGATTCAACGAAGTGGTCGATCGTCTGTTTAGCAAGCTGGAGAATGGCTACCGCTCATTATTGAAAGGAGCATTGAAAGCTCGTTTGGCTGCGCCTTTGGTGATTCTGGCTTGTATGGGCGGCAGTTATTTCCTAATGAATCAAGTACCAGCTCAATTGACGCCACAAGAAGATCGCGGTGTGATTTTTGCGTTTGTGCGCGGTGCAGATGCTACGTCGTACAACCGAATGTCAGCCAATATGGATATTGTCGAAGACCGATTGATGCCATTGCTAGGGCAAGGCTATCTGAAGTCATTCAGCATCCAAACGCCAGCGTTTGGTGGTCAGGCAGGTGACCAAACTGGCTTTGTGATCATGATTCTAGAAGATTGGAATGAACGTGATGTAACGGCTCAGGAAGCGCTCAACAAAGTACGTGGTGCATTGGCGGGTATCCCTGATGTTCGAGTGTTCCCATTTATGCCTGGTTTCCAAGGTGGTTCGAGTGAGCCAGTTCAGTTCGTATTAGGCGGTTCTGATTATGATGAGCTTCTCGTCTGGGCTGAACTGTTGAAGAACAAAGCCGAAGAATCACCCATGATGGAAGGCGCTGAGATAGACTACTCCGAGAAAACGCCAGAGCTGTTAGTTACGGTCGACAAACAACGCGCGGCTGAACTCGGTGTGAGCGTAAAAGACATTTCTGACACATTAGAAATCATGCTCGGTGGTAAAAGCGAAACGACTTATGTTGAGCGTGGCGAAGAATATGATGTTTACCTTCGCGGTGATGAAAATAGCTTCAATAATGCTGCCGATTTGAGTCAGATTTATCTGCGTACCAACAGCGGCGAGCTAGTGACATTAGACACGGTCACAAAAATAGAAGAAGTGGCAGCATCTATCCGTTTGTCTCACTACAACAAACAGAAGTCCATCACCATTACTGCAAATCTTTCCGAAGGTTATACATTGGGTGAAGCGCTGAATTACCTCGATCAGCAAGCTATCGACAACTTGCCGGGTGACATTTCTGTGAGTTATTCGGGTGAGTCGAAAGACTTTAAAGAGAACCAAGCGAGTGTCGCAGTTGTGTTTGCACTGGCATTGCTGGTGGCGTATCTCGTGTTGGCGGCTCAGTTTGAAAGCTTCGTGAACCCGCTAGTAGTGATGTTCACTGTACCAATGGGTGTGTTTGGTGGTTTCCTTGGTTTGGTCGTGATGGGGCAAGGGATGAACATTTACAGCCAGATTGGCATGATCATGTTGATCGGTATGGTAACGAAAAACGGCATTTTGATCGTAGAATTTGCCAACCAGCTACGTGACCGTGGTGTTGAGTTTGAAAAAGCGATCATTGATGCCGCCGCGCGACGTCTACGCCCAATTTTGATGACTGCGTTTACCACACTTGCAGGTGCAATCCCGTTGATCGTATCAACAGGTGCTGGTTATGAGAGCCGTATTGCTGTGGGTACGGTTATCTTTTTCGGGATGGGATTTGCTACATTGGTGACCTTGTTTGTTATCCCTGCGATGTACCGACTGATTTCTGCGAAAACACAAGCTCCAGGTCATGTAGAAGCAGAACTGAACAAAGCGCTCAGCCACGATTCAAAAGGCCGCACAGTGCATCCTTAACGACAGCATGTAACGCTTTGATTAAAAACGCCGAACCATTTTTTGTTTGGCGTTTTTTATATTTCTAGTGATTATTTGTAGATCTAACCATTAATTGTGGTTATTATTTCGCCACTTCTTCGAGGGGCACAGGACTCGCTCATCGTTTATGACTGAATGTCGAGTCTTGCTAGGTATAAAGCCAGGAAGGTGGCTATACCTATGATTATTGAGGTGTTCCCTTGAAAAAAGTTCGTGGTAGTTACATGGTAGAAATGGTTCTGGTTGCGGGTATTATGGCGTTGTTAGTCACCACTGCACTTCCAACGTTTACGAATGCGCTAAAAGGTCATCAAGATGGTATTTTAGCGTCACTTGATACTGTTCAACCTAGCAGTCATGTAAACAAAGAGACCGCAGAAAAATTTTCCGCTCAATAAGCAAAGCTACTTTTTAGATTGATAAAAGAAGCCGAGGCATTTGCCTCGGCTTCTTTACATTTAACTTCAAATTCTGAGTTCAACGTCGCGCTAGAAGCGTTTTCCTAAGCTGATTTGTAGACCTTCATAGCTGTCGTAAAAGTCTTCAAAACCCATATCTGCGACATTGTAGATGTACTCTGCGCGTAACCAGATATCTTTACTCATATCCCAATGAACTCCAGCTCCCACGTTAAACAGAGCGCCAGAGTCGTCAGTCACTTTCTGGGCATTTGGAACATACATTTCTGCTTGAGTCCCCAAAGCGGTCACGCGGCCAAACAAAGAGAGTGGTGTGTCGCCTAGGTTGTCACTGGTTAATACCGCTGACATGCCCGCTTGGTAATAGTGCAAATCCAAATCTGTTTTTAGCGTGTCGTTCTTAAGCTCGTTTTGGGAGTAACGAAGTACACCTTCAAACGCAAGGTATTGATTAACATGATAGCCCCAGCCAACAGTGATATGCGGTGTGGACCACTCATTGTCTCTGTCTGATCCAAAATATGGCGTATCGAAACCAACGTTACCAGTACCTAGATAAAAATAAGATTGATGAGTTTGTTCTTGAGCAGCAAAAGTCGGCACACTGATGGTCAAGGCAGACAATAATAGGATGGCGTTTTTCATAACTTGACGATAACCTTTGTAAAAGACCGTTGTAATGATTTGTGTTAATATTAATTTAATCAATAAGATAGATGGCGCTTATCATATCAGTTTTTGTTCAAAGGTAGTGATTTTCGAATGGGAATTGTTGCGCTAAAGCATACTTCCTACTTATGAAAGTGGACTAACTGGATATGGTGACGAAAGCCAATCAAATAAGAGAGAAGGAAAGTAAAGTGGCTGAATTCAAATATAAAAATCTGACTCAAGAAGAACAAGACAAGTTAGACGCAGCGACATTTCGTCGTTTATTGGCGCATTTAGATGCAAACAAAGATGTGCAAAACATCGACCTGATGATCCTTGCGGGCTTCTGTCGTAACTGCTTTAGCAAATGGTACAAAGCAGAGGCTGAAAATCTCGGTTTGGATTTAGATATTGATGACGCTCGCGAACGTGTTTACGGCATGACTTATGATGAGTGGAAACAAAACCATCAACCAGCAGCAACGCCAGAACAATTGGCCGCGTTTGAAGCGCGTCAGAAAAAGTAATCCCAATCAATAAAAAACAGCCCGCACATAAGCGGGCTGTTTTTTTACATTCGAATTTACATCTTAAGCGGTAATTGGACCGCAACATGCCGGCTCAACACAGCCTTTCGCTTGAATGACTTCAAGTTGCGCGAGGTAAGGTTGAATATCACCGATGTTCTCTTTTACCCATGTTGAGTCGTAATACGTATCTAAGTAACGCTCACCAGAGTCACATAGAAGTGTCACGATAGAGCCTGTTTCACCGCGTTGTTTCATTTCGCAGGCCAGTTGAAGTACACCGTAGAGGTTCGTCCCCGTAGATGCACCGACTTTACGTCCAATCAGCTGAGAAACCCAATGCGCGGTCGCGATACTTGCCGCATCAGGAATTTTTCGCATCTCATCAACCACACCGGCGATAAAGCTTGGCTCAACACGTGGTCGGCCGATGCCTTCAATTTTGCTGCCAGTATTGCCTTTTAACTCATTGTTGCCGGATTGGAAGGCATCGTAAAACACTGAGTTTTCAGGGTCTACTACACACAGTTTGGTGTCGTATTTTTGGTAACGAATAAAGCGGCCAATGGTTGCTGATGTGCCACCAGTTCCTGGACTCATCACTACCCAACTCGGAATTGGGTGATCTTCTAACTGCATTTGGCTGAAGATCGAGTTCGCGATGTTGTTGTTGCCGCGCCAGTCAGTTGCACGTTCAGCATAAGTAAACTGATCCATGTAGTGGCCATTTAACTCTTGAGCCAAACGTCGAGACTCGTCATAAATCTGATCTGAGCGTTCAACGAGGTGTGCTTTGCCACCGTAAAACTCAATTTGTTCAATCTTTTTACGCGCGGTGGTTTTTGGCATAACGGCAATGAAAGGTAAGCCAAGTAAGCGAGCAAAATACGCTTCTGAAACGGCAGTGCTGCCTGAGGATGCTTCAATTACTGTGGTTTCAGGACCAATCCACCCATTACAAATCGCATAAAGAAACAACGAACGTGCCAACCGGTGTTTGAGAGAGCCTGTTGGATGAGTGCTCTCATCTTTTAGGTAGATATCGATACCATCAAGAGAAGGCAGTTCGAGTTTAAATAAATGAGTATCAGCAGAGCGTTGAAAATCCGCTTCAATTTTACGCACTGCATTGTTGATCCAGTCGTGGTCAGTACACATAGCGTCTCTCCTTGGAAATCGATAGATAAGCATTAGATAGGGATAATTTACCTATAAGGTGAGAGAAAAACTTTGCTATAGTTGCTCTTGATAAGTATTAGGGTGGAAAAATTTTCTACATTTTATGGTTTTTATAGAAATGAAATTAGATCGGGTCGATAAACAACTGCTTGCTTTGCTACAAACCGACAGCACCTTGTCATTAAATGACTTAGCAGAGCGAGTCAATCTGACAACAACGCCATGTTGGAAGCGTTTAAAAAGGTTGGAAGAGGAAGGCTACATTGAAAAGCGCGTCGCGTTACTGAGCGCAGAAAAACTCGACTTGTCTTTTATCGCTTTTGTTCAGCTAAAAACCATCGATCACTCCGAAGATTGGTATCACCATTTTGTCACAACAGTGAGTGATTTCCCTGAGGTGATGGAGTTTTATCGTATGGCCGGCGAGTATGACTACATGATGAAAGTGCTGGTGAAAGATATGAAGTGCTTTGACGAATTTTATAAGCGCTTAGTGAATAGTGTAAAAGGGCTATCTAACGTGACTTCAACATTTGCAATGGAGTCGATTAAATATACCACTGAGTTGCCAATTCGAAGTTAATCTAAGTTTACAGTTACTGGAATAATAGTTGTTACTGACGAGACATTAAAATGGAATGTAAGAGTGACATTATTCCAGTTTTAAAATACAAATCTCTTTTATTAAATATAAACGAGATTCGTTCTTGCTTTTATTTGTGTATTAGATAATTATGTTTTTCTAATCTGTTAATGTCCATACAGCATAGCCCGCCAAAAATTAACGCAATTTTTCTTCATTATTTTTCCTGTTTTATTTTGTTGAATATTCACTCTTTCTAAATTAATTAATTACATTAATTTAAACGTTTGCTTCGCGTTTTTTCGGGTAATTTTCTCGCCATTTATCAGAATTTATTTTTACCCTTAATATAGTAGTAAATACTTAAGTAATAAAGTCATCAACAATAGGGATAGCGATTAATAAAACATCGTATTATTATCTCGCCCCTTGAGATATAACAAATTATTACTAAAAATGAACAGAAATTATTATTTGATTTTTCTTGCTGCTTTACTTGCTGGTTGCGGTGGAGGAGGTGACTCCAAGCCGAGCAATACAAGCTCTCCAACTTCTATCACGAAGCAGAGTCGTCCACAGCTGATTGTTGAAGATGCCTCGTTGCAGTTTGAGGGTGTGGGAACCATCACTCAGACACTACTGAGCAACGTTCGCGGCTCAGTATCTTACCAAGTCATTGATTCAAATCCGCCGAATGTGGTGAGGGTGAATGATTCGGGTGTATTTCAAATCCTGCGTCCAGGCACCGCGATAATTCGTGCAACAGATACCAGTTCTGTGTATGAATCTTCTGAAACGACGTTTTCGGTCACGGTTGAACGAGGTTTTAACAATGATCTTTCTGCCAGTGATTTAAGCCTAGTAGCACTCGATCCTGACGGGAAAGCTCTGACCGTGCGCGGGCAGAAAGGTAAACTGAGTTATCAAGTCGAAAGCGGGCAGAGCCTCATTCAAGTTGATGATAACGGCGTTGTTTATTCACTTGGTTCTGCGGGTCAGGCTTCTGTACTGATTTCCGATTCAGGTAACGACTTATATCTACCTAAGCAAGTTCGTGCAACCGTGACATTGTATGCGATAGGTGCTGAGCAACTTAAATTTGCCTTAATCGAAGATGAGTATCGAGACGGTTTAACCTTAGCGCCTTCACGTTTGGATAAAGTTGAAACGCAAAATATCACTTACAAAATTTTGCGCAGCGAACCAGACAACGAGGTTGCCGAGTTACTAAACCCAGAAACGGGTTTGCTTTTGATCCACAACGTTGGTCAGATAACCGTCGAGGCGACAGCAACATACAGCGATGCTTTCTTAAACAAGCAGCAAGTCGCTCAGTTTGTGGTCGATGTGAAACAGGGTCAACGTCAAGCCATCAGTGTTGCGAATATTGCTAAGACGTATGAAGACGGTGGACGCATTTTCCCTCAAGTTGCACACGCTCGCGGCGACTATGGATATCGCATCATCAATGGTGAAGATGTTGTCGCTAAAACTACGGATGGTGAAGCGTTGTTGATCAAAGGTGTTGGTAGCGCAGAAGTTGAAGCCTACGAATACGACTTGCGTAATTATCCAGCAAGTAAAACCCGCTTCAACATTGAAATCGAACGCGCATCTCATCCGGTAATGAAAGACGTGGAAATGTCTCTCACTTATCAGCCTAAACTGGCTATTCCAATGACGTTTGCTGGTCAGAAAGGCAAAGTCAGTCTGATTGGTGGGTTGCCGGAAGGTCTTCGAATGAAGGATGGCAACTTAGAAGTGGATACCGCGGGCGAATATCGTCTTAAGTTTGAAGATGATGGCGGTGACTTTTACCAACCAATTCAATTCAACGTTGTGATCAAAGTTGCGAAAGCGCAAGGCCAAGCGATGACGACGCAAGATTATGAAATGGTATACAGTAAAGACTACGATTTTAACTTGCAGCGTGATTTTGGTTTAACGGCCAGCAATGATCATTTGGAAGTCGTTGACAATACTTCTCCAAGTGTTGCAGATGTTATTGGTGACGGTCTTATTCGTGTCTACAAAGCGGGTCAAACGACGTTAACGGTTCGCAGGAAAGAGAGTACAAATTACACGGCCGGTCCAGATCAAAAAGTTCGCTTCAACATTCTGAGTGCGCCAAGCCGAATTGCTATCCAGTCAGGCGTAGTAGAAGGTACGTGGAACATCAACCAGCCTTATGTCCAAAAACCATCGATTCTCGGTACGGTTGGCGAAGTAAGCTACCGATTTGCGACGGATTCTGCAACCGATGTGGTTTCCTTAGATCGCAAAACGGGTGATATGCGCATTCTGAATGCGGGCAGCACCAGAGTTATTGTGTCGGACGCAGGTAACGATAAGTTTACTCCAGGTGAAAGTAGCTTTGCTGTAACGATTAAACAAGGTAGCAACCCGGTTTCTATTACTTATCCAACTCTGAACTTTTCTGCTGGTGCGGTTATCACACCTGTGATGAGTGGGGGAGAAGCCAAAGCAAGCTACCGTCTGATTAACCAAGCTGAGCCGGTGGTTGAGTTGTTATCTTCAGATTCTGGTCGTTTGAAAGTGCTGCATGCTGGCGACTACCAAGTGGAAGTGACGTTAACTGCACGTAACTATACAACTAAAACAGTATTGGTTAACGGCACCATTAATAAAGCGGATCATCCAGGTCTTACGACGAAGCTTCAAACTGTGGAATTTACGCCATTTAAGACGATTAGTTTGGACTTTGGTAAAACGGTAGGCACTCGCACTTACTCATTTGCTGATACCGTGAGCGAAGAGCTTGCCACGTTAGACAATGCGAAAGCTGAGTTGACGCTAACTAATTACTCTCAATATCATTCTATTGCGTTGGATATTTCTGAGAGTGAATCGCGAGATCACAAAGCGTTACCAAGAACAAGAGTCACGGTTAATGTCGATTTGGCGGAATCGGGTGTTGCAGATAAATACACACAACTTGATAGCGAACAAACCGTCATCGTAAGTACCCTCAGTGCCCCGCAGTTTTCCAATTTAGAAGAAAGTGAGTTTGGCATCATGGGGTCGCGTTCGGTGCGTGAACCGACGGATGATGAGCTGCAAAAATTTGGCAAAGGTAAGGTCGCGCTGTTCTTGTTAAAACCAGTGGGTAGCGATGACCGAACCCAACAAAAGGCAGTCTGGGTACATGTTGCTCGATTTGATGGCTGTACAGCGGATCTGTTTTCTAATGATCTAAAACCATTTGATGCGATTGATTATGACGCTGCAGGTTATTGTTCGAACGGTAGTACGATTCGCATGACTCGCTTTTTAGTGATTGACGACTCTAAACTAGAAAACATTGAGTATGAGTTGGCAGCGCCTATCGTGTACTACCGTCGCGGTCAACGTGAGTTCTTAGCGAGTGATGACGGCGGTTTTTATGCCAAGCCAAATGTGGTGTACGGAAAAAGCAAGTATGGCTATCCGAAATCACTTTATGAGTGGTCAGTGGTAACCATGAAGTATCAACCGAATTAATCATCGTTTGATACCCACTAAAAAGGAGTGTTGAGCACTCCTTTTTGCGTCTTATACGCACGGGTTACTTCGTGTAGCGCATGACTCCTTCTTGTACGGCAGTCGCTACCAAATGACCTTGCTGGTTATAAATTTCGCCACGCACTAAGCCTCGAGTATTACTCGCCGTTGGGCTTTCTATTGCGTACAAAAGCCATTCATCCATCTTGAAGGGACGATGGAACCAGATTGAATGGTCAATCGTCGCAACTTGGAAATTCGGCGTCATTAACGACACTTCATGTGGATGCATCGCCGTGACCAAAAATCCCCAATCTGACGCGTAAGCCAGCAAGTATTGATGAATCAGTTGGTTATCTGGCATCTCACCGTTAGCACGAATCCAAAGGTACTGTTTTGGCTCCGCTTTTTTGGGTTTTAGAGGATTGATCACCGTGACAGGGCGAGTCTCAATAGGTTTTTCTCCGCAGAATGTTTTACGCAAGCGCTCTGGCAGAAACTCCGCAATATGACTTGCGAGTTCACTCTCTGAGGCGAAGTTTTCAGGCCCCGGAATATCTGGCATGGCTTTCTGGTGATCGAACCCCGGTTGATCGCCGTGATAAGAAGCCGTTAGATAAAAAATAGGTCGTCCATTTTGCACTGCTTTAACGCGTCTGGTGCTAAAGCTACGTCCATCTCTTAAATTTTCCACATCGTAAATGATCGGCTTTTCAGGGTCTCCAGGGTAGAGAAAATAGCTATGGAAGGAGTGCACAGTGCGTGTTTCTTCTACTGTGTAACGAGCCGCTGAGAGGGCTTGTCCAATCACTTGGCCGCCGTAGACTTGAGGTAAACCTAGGTTTTCACTTTGTCCACGAAACAAGCCTTCTTCTAATTTTTCGAGTTGTAGTAGGCTGAGCAATTCTCGTAATGGTTTACTCATTGTGTCTCCT
Source organism: Vibrio sp. GLN_1 (assembly GCF_043106015.1). Taxonomy (NCBI): domain Bacteria; kingdom Pseudomonadati; phylum Pseudomonadota; class Gammaproteobacteria; order Vibrionales; family Vibrionaceae; genus Vibrio; species Vibrio sp. GLN_1. Next base: position 624,235 of record NZ_JBICMD010000014.1, on the reverse strand, counting down.
CACCGATGTGTTTTTTCTTCACGTTACCTCAAGATCTGATGATCTGTGAAGTGACTTTGTTTAGAACTGTTGAGTGACTTAATAGTAGTCTCATCCTTAAACCTACGAATAAGGCAAAAGGAATGGTAACAACGTTTCTGCTTTGCAGGAAAAGTCCGGCTAGTCCTAATTATGAAACGAAATCAATTGTTTGAAAAATTCTAACTTAGTCAAACTATTGTCAAATAAACGAAAGGAAACAAGACAGTTTTATATTCCAACCCTATACTTATCCCGATTTAATACTCTTCTTGAGGAATATATGAAAAAAACACTACTACTTGTTACTTCTTTACTTTTTGGCGCTGCGTTAGTGGGTTGCCAAACTTCTCAAACAACAGAAATGGAATCTGCTGAGGCGTCAATGAAGACAATTACAGGTACAGTGGCTTACCGTGAACGTATTGCTCTACCACCAAATGCTGTGGTTACGGTAACACTAGAAGATGTGTCTTTGGCTGATGCGCCATCTAAGCTTCTAGCAAAACAAACGTTCGAAACAGAAGGTAAGCAAGTTCCTCTTTCGTTTGAGCTGAGTTACGACAGCAACGAAATTAAACCGAATCACACTTACAGCGTGCGCGCGCGTATTGAAGTGGATGGTAAATTGCGTTTCATCAGTGATACGCATAACGGTGTGATCACAGACGAAGCACAAACTCACCAGTTGGATATTCGTCTAGTTGGTACGCGTTAATACCAAACATAGCGAACAAAAATGGCAGCCTAAGGCTGCCATTTGTATTTTCTGAGGGCGATTTTCCCTATCTCAGAAACTTCGACCCCTTCAGCTTCTAATTTCTGCTTTTGCCTGTCTAAGTCTCTGCCTTTCAGCGATATCTTTCCTTGGCTATTGATGACTCGAAACCAAGGCAATTTGCTACCTTCTGGCAAATTCCCAAGAGCTTTTCCTACGTGTCTGGCGTATCCCGGATAGCCTGCCATTTTGGCAATTTCGCCGTAGGTCGATACTTTTCCTTTTGGAATTTGGTGAATTACAGCAAAGATTTGCACTAAAAATTGGTCCATACTGAAACTGTCCGTTGTGGCTTGCTAAGGAATGGTAATACACACGACTTGTATTTCGCTAACAGTTCTTGTGCATGGTTAACATTTGTTGCTAGTGAGTTAGATGCCTTTTTAAAGACCTTTTAACTAAAGACAAATTGGTGCACCAAGCGCACGAAATACAAATTAACGATAAGCTAAGCTTGAATCTAGACCCACTCAACGACTTTAGATACCCAGTTTTATTTGCCGTTGAGTTACCAAGTTGGTGGGGAAGCCAGGAGGCGCTATGATTTTTTCAACACTTCAATTTTTCATCACAACTTTTCTTGCCGTTGTGTGTGCCCGAGCGATGAGTTTGAGTGAGGGCGAAATCCCAGTACTCGCGCTCATGATCCCGGCATTATGGCTGTTGCCTCAAGGTGGCCTTGCTGGCTTAGTGTTGCTCGGCGCTATGATGGTGTTTGGTGCGACGCTTTCGATGCAGCCCATTGCGTTGTCTGTTGGCGTGCTGATTCTATTCCCGTTACTTATGGTGGTGTTCTCACATCGCAGCTCTCTTGGCGTTCTCCTTACCACCGGTTTGATTGTGATTACCTTACAAGTAGGGCTGATGGTCACGCAACAAGGCGGTAAGCTTGATGGTTCAGCTTGGGTGACCGTGGTTCAAACGTTGTCTGTTGTGGTCATGTGGTGGGCTGCAACGCATTGGAAACGCACAGAAAAACACAGCTGGTGGCCTTTGCTTTTACTATTGCCTCTCTGGATTGCCGATCTTCATTACGCGGTGCTGGTGGCGTTGAGCATTACTGGGATGTTGGCTTCGATGGAAACACTCGCCAAATTAAAAGACTCGATTCGCTGGAGTAAGTTGCTTTGTTGGACACTACCAACCGTCGGTTTTGCAGCGTTGGTGGTGAGCCCTAATACGGATGTACCAAATCCTGTATTTGTGGTCTGGATCTGTTTGTTGGGAACTGCTTGGATGACGGACTACATCTTGCGTAGTAGTGACGAGCAGGCGGAGTTATAAAATAGTTGTAGGCGTTCAGAGGAAAAAGTGACCCGTGCGGCAGAGTGTTGAATTGATTGTGAAACAATAAGTGAATTAGTATATGTTCATCATTTCATAATTATTCTACTTTCCATAATAATAACCACACTGTAAGTGGTTAATTTTAGATAAGTTTGTCATGATCACACTTGCTCGAACGCTGCTGCTTTTCGCTTGCCTGTTGCCAAGCCTTCATGTAAAGGCCGAACCTTCATTACAGCCTCACTATAAAATCGCGACGGAAGCGGATGATGTTGTCACTCGCGTTTTATTTGATGCGGTATCCACTGAATTTGGTGTGAGTGTTGAGTACATCAACTACGCGAGTTTTGATGCCATTTTAGATGCAGTCGCGAATGAAGACGCGGACTTTGCTGCCAACATTACCTATACCGATACTCGCGCCGAGCGTTTCAGCTATTCCCGACCAACAAACATTGAATACACATACCTATATGGGCTGAGCGACTCGACATTAGATGATATTTCGCGTGTTGGTGTGCCTCAAAACACCATCTACTCAGAACTGATCAAACAGTATCATCCAGAGTTAAAACAAGTTCCTTATAAAGGCCATAACGAAGCCGTACGTTTGCTACAAGCTGGTTTAGTGGATGGCGTGGTTGATGCGATTAACCAACTCAAACCAATGTTGTTGGAAGGGTTTGATGCCAAAATGCTCAACGATCAGATCTCCATCAAACCTGTTTCTATCATTAGTAAAAAAGGTCACCACTTAGAAGAGTTGGATACCTTTGCCTCGTTTATTCATGGTGAAGCGGTACAAAAGCAACTTCGTGAGCAAATCGCGTTGTATCAATTTGAGTTGAGGCGTTCAGCCCTGCGAGATGCGATCAAGTTACTGCCTGTCGATTTAAATGAGCCAATTCGAATCAAAATGGAATCCATCTTTCCTTATGTGGTGTACAACCCTGATGGCACCGTACAAGGGATGACAGCCGATATCGTTCTACAAAGCTGTGAAATTCTGGATTTAAACTGTGTGATCATCAGTGAGCCTAACGAAAGTTGGGAGTCGATGTATCGCCAGTTTATGAAAGGTGAATTTGATATTTTGGCACCATTAACGGTGAGCAGAGAACGGCATGAATTCAGCTATTTTCCAAGACCGCACTATTCACCAGCTTCAGTGATGGTCAAGCGATTGGGTTACAAGCCAAACACCTATTCCCATGTGTCACAATTGATATCTGAAAGAATCGGTGTAGTCAAAGACGATTTCTTCGATCAAATGATGACTCAGCTTTTACCGTTGAAAGAGCTTGAGCGTTTTAACACGCAGCACGATCTTATTGAAGCATTGCTTAAAGGGGAGGTGGATTACATCCCGATGGATACGGCAATGCTCAACCATTTCCTTCGTTTGAGCGAGCTTGTGCCCATCGAGCAAGATACCGCGATAGGGGAGTTTTACAGTTCGCAGTTGTCTATCGGTCTCGTCGCGAATGAACGCGGTGCAATGTTAGCGCCATATTTTAGCCGCGCGATTGCGATGTTGGGCGTTGACAAAATTGTGGCTCAATACGATTTGCGTCCAGATTGGCGCACGGCGTTAGAGTATGAGGTGCGATTGGCAACACAAACCCAAGCGGTATTTCTATTCGTACTTGTATTGGCAATTTGTGTTTCTCTCTATCTGTATCGTCAATCCAACACCGATAATTTAACTGGGTTGAGGAATCGTCGCTCTTTGCAAGTTAAGTATCGCCAAGGGGTGAATAAGGATTTGGCGATTCTTTATTTAGATATTAATCACTTCAAACAAATCAACGATACCTACGGTCATTTAGCGGGTGATGAAGTGCTGCAATTACTTTCGCTGAAGATACATCGAGTGTGGTCTGGGCGAAGCTATCGTATTGGTGGTGACGAATTTATTTTGCTCGGATACCCAACACAAATAGAGCTTTCGCGAGCCGTTCAAGAACTGAGTCGATTGGATGTTACCGATAAATTGTGCGCAGAGCTGAAAACCGTCACGATTTCAGTTGGTGTTTCTGAGAAACGAAAGCAGCACATGAGCTTGGAACAAGCGCTGCATTTGGCGGATGAAGACATGTACGTCAGCAAACATTCTTCTCGTCATTATTCTGGTTCTAGCAACTATCTTGTTCAGTCTTAAATGGATGAATTGATCGAGTTTTGTCCAAACGAATGAAGAATAGTGGATTTAGCGGTTTTTGCCCTTGCATTATGAAGGCCGATACTGAATAATCCCCAACATCATTTGAGGCAAGCCCTCAAATAAAAGAATTATGGGGCTCTGGTCCTCTCGCAACAATAGCTCGTGAACTCGGTCAGGTCCGGAAGGAAGCAGCCGCAGCGTGTGACTTGTGTGCCGGGATGTGGCTGGGGTCCCACCCTTTAAAAGCCCCGCTTATATAGCGGGGCTTTTTCGTTTTTAACATCTCTTTTTGCCTTGAGCACTTTACTTTATAATCACGCTTGTTTTAATTCGCCAAGTATTCACTTTCCACCTGAGATATTGTCATGATTTCAAAAAACCAACTAAAACTGCTTCGTGCTTTGGGCCAAAAGAAACAGCGTAAAGCGCATGGTTTGTTTCTTGTTCAAGGTGAAAAGAACGTATTAGAGTTGGCGAGCAGCTCATTGGTTGTGAAGCAAATTTTTGCTACGGCAGACTTTTTGGAAAGTCACCGCCAAGAGCTGAGTGGTTTTGAGTGCGTTGAAGCGTCGCTTGATGATCTAACCAAAGCAAGTACGCTTGTGAGCAACAACGCCGCCATTGCTGTGGTAGAGATTCCAAACGTAAAAGAACCACAGGCAAAGGGCTTGATGATTGCTCTGGATGGTGTTTCAGACCCTGGTAACCTAGGTACGATTATCCGTGTAGCTGACTGGTATGGCATTAAGCACATTATTGCGAGCACTGACTGTGCAGACCCGTATAACCCAAAAACCATCAGCGCGACAATGGGCAGTTTTGGGCGTGTGCAAGTGAGTTTGGTTGATTTGCCAAGTTACTTAGCTGAAGCAAACTTGCCAGTGTATGGTGCTTTCCTTGAAGGTGAGAGCGTGCATAAAACTGATTTTTCAGCAGAAGGTATTTTGTTGATGGGCAGCGAGTCACATGGTGTGCGAGAAGAAGCGTCCAAGTTCGTGACAGATAAGATCACGATTCCTGCTTTCGGTGGCGCAGAATCTTTAAACGTAGCAATGGCGACGGGCATCATTTTGGACAACATGCGTCGTCAGCACAGCTAATCGTATCAACGAATTTTAGATACAAAAAAAGCGTAACGGCCTAGGCGATTTCAAGCTGAGGTTCATTACGCTTTTTTCGTTTTGAATGCGGTTATTTTTCTAACATATCCAACTTGTTTGGCACGCCATTCCATTTTTCCGCTTCATCCATCGCTGGTTTCACTTCAGTTTGTACCGGCCAGATTTCTGCGAGTTCGGCGTTGAGCTCTTTGTAGATGATTTGATCTTCAGGCAGCTCGTCTTCTTGGAAGATTGCCGCTGCGGCACACTCGTCAACACACAAGCCACAGTCGATACATTCTATTGGGTTGATTACCATGAAGTTTGGACCTTCGTGGAAGGCGTCAGCCGGGCACACCGCGACACAGTCGGTGTATTTACATTGGATACAGTTATCGGTTACGACAAACGCCATGATAATCAGCTCTTAAGTTAGTCAAAATCAAAGAAGGGGGATAATACTCATCCCAAGGCAAAATTCAACATTCACCAAGTTAAATCCGTCGTCCAACCTTGATTTAGTATGACAGACAATTCAATTTCTCGTAAAATGCGCGCCATTGTGAGCTGGGGGCCGTTAGGTTTTTTGGCTAAGACACCTACTATAACGAGACATCGATATGATTCGTATTAATGAAATTAAGCTTCCTCTTGATCATGAGGAAGGCGCGCTATTAGACGCGATCACTAAAAAACTTGGCATTCCTGCTGAGAAAGTTATCTCTTTTAACGTCTTTAGACGCGGCTACGATGCTCGTAAGAAAACCAATATTCATCTTATTTACACGCTAGACATCATCGTTGAAGGCGATGAAACCGCGTTGCTAGCGAAGTTCGCAAACGATCCTCACGTTCGCCAAACACCAGACATGGAATACAAGTTTGTTGCGAAAGCACCTGAGAACCTAACAGAGCGCCCAATCGTCATCGGTTTTGGTCCATGTGGTCTGTTTGCTGGTTTGGTGTTGGCTCAAATGGGTTTCAACCCAATCATTGTTGAACGTGGTAAAGAAGTACGTGAACGTACTAAAGATACTTTCGGTTTCTGGCGTAAACGCACGCTAAACCCAGAATCAAACGTACAGTTTGGTGAGGGCGGTGCGGGTACGTTCTCTGACGGTAAGCTGTACAGCCAAGTGAAAGATCCAAACTTCTACGGTCGCAAAGTGATCACTGAATTTGTTGAGGCTGGCGCACCAGAAGAAATTCTATACGTAAGTAAACCGCACATCGGTACTTTTAAGCTGGTAACGATGATCGAGAAAATGCGTGCGACCATCATTGAGTTAGGTGGTGAAATTCGCTTTAGTACTCGTGTTGATGATCTTCATATGGAAGACGGTCAAATCACTGGCGTGACATTGTCAAACGGTGAAGAGATCAAATCTCGTCACGTGGTATTGGCTGTTGGTCACAGTGCGCGTGATACATTTGAAATGTTGCACGAGCGCGGTGTGTACATGGAGGCGAAACCATTCTCGGTTGGCTTCCGTATCGAGCACAAGCAATCGATGATCGACGAAGCGCGTTTTGGTCCAAATGCGGGTCACCCAATTCTTGGTGCTGCGGATTATAAACTGGTTCACCATTGTAAAAATGGTCGTACCGTGTACAGCTTCTGTATGTGTCCAGGCGGCACTGTTGTTGCGGCGACATCTGAAGAAGGTCGCGTAGTGACGAACGGCATGAGCCAATACTCTCGTGCAGAGCGTAACGCAAACAGTGCGATTGTTGTGGGTATCTCTCCTGAGGTGGATTACCCGGGTGATCCTCTAGCAGGTATCCGTTTCCAACGTGAACTTGAATCTAACGCTTACAAACTAGGCGGCGAAAACTACGATGCGCCAGCACAGAAAACCGGTGACTTCCTGAAAGGTCGCGATCCAAGTCAACTTGGTGATGTTGAGCCATCATTCACGCCGGGCATTAAGCTCACAGACTTATCGAAAGCGCTGCCTCCATTTGCGGTAGAAGCGATTCGTGAAGCCATTCCAGCTTTCGATCGTAAGATCAAAGGTTTTGCATCTGAAGATGGCCTACTGACTGGCGTTGAGACTCGTACCTCTTCACCAGTTTGCATTAAGCGCGGTAAAGATTTCCAAAGTGTAAACTTAAAAGGCTTCTACCCTGCGGGTGAAGGTGCAGGTTACGCTGGTGGTATTCTTTCTGCTGGTATCGATGGTATTAAAGTCGCAGAGGCGGTTGCGCGTGACATCGTTGCAGCAATGGAAAATGCATAATTAAATCACTTTTTGATTTGATGAAAGCCAGTCAGTTTTGCTGACTGGCTTTTTTGTATGTGCTGCATAGCTAATTAGGATTAGTGAGCATTTTCTGTGCGACATTTGAGACGTTTCCTCGTCATGTCTCTGGCTTTTGTTGGTGTTTACTTCTGCAGATAAATTTTTCTTACTGGGATAAATATGCAACAAGATTTAGCTTGAGAGCAGTAGATAAATGAATTTTGATAGAGATCAATAGACTGCGCCTATGAACAAAATTGCTAATTTCCATTTAGTAAAATCAAGAAAGTAGACGACACTTATCTTAAGGCCGCAATAAAATGCCGCTAAGGAGATAAGAATGCATTCATTAAAAGTAAAAGATTACATGACGTTGCAAGCGGTGACTTTCACTAAAGACATGTCACTCACAGCCGCTTTGAACAAAGTGATGCAGAGCGTGACGCTTGGTGGTCCAGTCATTGATGAAAACGAAAAAGTAGTGGGGTTCTTATCTGAACAAGATTTGTTAGATAAGTTGGTGAAAGCCAGCTACCACTGCCAAGATACACATACTGTGCAAGAGTGTATGCATGAAGATGTGTTGTCCGTCTCGCCAGAAATGTCGGTCATTGAATTGGCGGATATGATGAAAGTCGGTAAGCCAAAAATGTACCCAGTAGTTGACGACCGAGGAAAACTTGTTGGCATCATCACTCGCCGTGATGTTCTGCGCGCTATTGGGATGACGTTGAACGAATGCTTTAAACATCCAGTTTGATGACGACATCGACGTGACTACTTCGAAAGGCGCTGCGGCGTCTTTCTTTTTTTCGGAAAAAGGCTGAGGTTGAGCGAAGTGGTTATTTTTCTCTTTTAACAAAATTCGCCTTGACCTTGGAGCTAGCTCCAAGGTTTATCCTTAGTGGTAGATGAACAGTCTCAGCCAATAAGGAAAACAAACTATGTGTACAAAACATCAAGGTTGCCAGTCAGGCAAAATCAAAACTGCGGTGCCACTCAGTGCCCATGACTCTTGCTGCGCGCCAACTAAACCGACGCTAAATATTGCTCAAGCGGGTGTTGATACTGTTGAAAGCTCTTGCTGTAGTGGAGGCAGTTGCAGTTCGGACACCGCCGATGAAGAAGGCCCCGCGGAACAGCGAGAATCCTCAATTCGTAGCAGTTGGCTCGTGTCCGATATGGATTGCCCATCTTGTGCGCAAAAGCTTGAAAAAGCCATCATGTCATTGCAAGGCGTTACGAATGCCAAAGTCCTTTTTGCTACAGAAAAGTTAGTTGTCGATTTTGATGATCATTCTCTAAGTTCGATCATCGAACAAACAGCGCGCCAAACTGGTTTCCCGCTTTCTGCGCTGGATAAACCAAAGCAAAAGAAAGAGAGCAAAGGCTGGTTCGGTTTTATTCAAGACAATCTACAGATTTTATCGATCGCAGGTGCAATGGCATTTGCGGGCCTAGTCGCAAGCATCAACCCTCAGCTTAGTAGCTGGATTTTTACTTTAACCTGTTTGCTGGGTTTGTATCCTATTGCCCGTAAGGCTGTCAAACTGGCTCGTGGTGGCACACCATTTGCCATTGAAACACTGATGAGTGTTGCAGCATTAGGTGCGTTGTACTTAGGTGAAACCGCAGAAGCCGCGATGGTGTTATTGCTCTTCCTTATTGGTGAAAAGCTAGAAGCATACGCATCGTCGCGAGCTCGAAGTGGCGTTCAGGCCTTAATGGATTTGGTACCAGAAAACACCACGCTGATCATTGATGGTGTACGCAAAGAAGTACCAGCGTCTCAGCTTCAACCTGGGGACGTCATTGAAGTGGCACCTGGCGGTCGTTTGCCAGCTGATGGTGTATTGATGACGACGTTAGCCAGCTTTGATGAAAGTGCATTGACCGGTGAATCAGTTCCTGTTGAGCATGAAGAAGGCGGGAAAATCATGGCGGGGGCTGTGGTAGTCGATAAAGTAGTGCAGGTGCAAGTGACCTCCCGCCAAGGTGAAAATGCCATTGACCGCATCCTTCATTTGATTGAAGAAGCTGAATCGCGCAAAGCGCCGTTAGAACGATTCCTCGATAAATTCAGTCGCTGGTACACGCCACTTATGATGCTGGTGTCTCTTGCTGTCATCGTTACGCCACCATTACTGTTCGCTCAACCTTGGGAAACATGGGTGTACCGTGGTTTGGCATTGCTCTTAATCGCTTGTCCTTGTGCCTTGGTTATTTCAACGCCTGCTGCTATTACGTCGGGTCTGGCTGCAGCGGCACGCCGTGGTGCATTGATCAAAGGTGGGGCAGCGCTTGAGTTGCTTGGCAAAGTGGAGTCGGTCGCGTTTGATAAAACAGGCACGTTGACACAAGGTAAACCGCAAGTAACGGACGTGGTGACTTACGATGTAACAGAAGAAACACTACTGAGTTTAACGGCTTCTATTGAGGTGGGCTCAAGCCATCCTTTAGCGGTTTCATTAGTGAAGCGGGCCGAAGAACAAGGCATTTCGATTCCTGAGGCAAGTGATAAAACTGCTCAAGTCGGCTCTGGTGTAACAGGTTTGGTGAACGGTAAATTAGTGCAAGTTATTGCGCCATCAAAAGCGGACTTCCCTGTTTCTTCGAAAGTTGAACAACGTGTTATTGAACTGGAAGAACAAGGCAAAACCGTGGTGATCGTTCGTCACGATTACGAAGTTATTGGCGTGATCGCGTGGCAAGATACTCTTCGTCAAGATGCTCAACAGGCAATCGCCACGTTGAAAATGTTGGGCGTGAGTTCTGTGATGTTGACGGGGGACAACCCACGCAGTGCAGAAGCGATAGCCCATCAAATTGGTTTGGATTACAAAGCGAGCTTGTTGCCTGCCGATAAAGTGCGTTATGTGGAACAACTTTCTACTGAGCACACGGTTGCGATGGTTGGTGATGGTATTAACGACGCACCTGCGATGAAAGCGTCTAGCATTGGTATCGCGATGGGCGGAGGTACTGACGTCGCATTAGAAACTGCTGATGCGGCACTAACGCACAACCGCTTGGTTGAATTGCCAGCAATGATTGAATTATCACGTGCGACGCTAAACAACATTCGTCAAAACGTGGCGTTGGCGCTTGGCTTAAAAGGCGTGTTCTTAGTCACCAGTTTATTGGGTATCACTGGGCTTTGGGTTGCGGTATTGGCGGACAGCGGGGCGACTGCGTTAGTGACACTCAATGCGCTACGACTTCTGCGGTTTGAATCTAAACAAGTGCAATAACGCTATTCTCAAAGTTGCTCTATATTTAACCCGAGGCGTTTCTCGTCTCGGGTTTTTATGTTTCTGTGAGCACTATAAGTTTTGTGAATGCAATCTGAGCCGTCGGACTTGTTGTTATGCAACGAAATGATAAGTTTGTCCGAATAATGTGATCAAAACCGTTTTAATTTGAAATTGTAGATTTATTACATTTTATCAATGTGATTGTGATCACTCTATGTTGGTGCAAGGTTCGCTACAGTGCTCCTGTACCCAACAACTTACTAATGAGCTTATTGTTTACAAAATAAGCCACAATAAGGAGCGACATATGTCTCAAGCTGTATTCCATTTAGGTGTTACTGAAGCTGATCTTAATGGTGCAACTCTAGCCATCATTCCAGGTGATCCAGCGCGTGTTCAAAAAATCGCAGAACAAATGGAAAACCCTGTATTCCTAGCAAGTCACCGCGAATACACGCTTTACCGCGCAGAACTAGACGGTAAGCCAGTTGTGGTTTGTTCAACAGGTATCGGTGGTCCATCTACCTCTATCGCTGTAGAAGAGCTAGCACAGCTTGGTGTTCGCACATTCCTACGCGTAGGTACGACTGGTGCAATTCAACCACACGTAAACGTAGGCGATATGATCGTGACAACGGGTTCTGTTCGTCTAGATGGTGCAAGCCTACACTTCGCTCCAATGGAATTCCCAGCAGTTGCAGACTTTGATGTTGCAACCGCGATGAAAGCAGCAGTTGAAGAATCTGGTGCAACAGTTCATATGGGTGTGACTGCTTCAAGTGACACTTTCTACCCAGGTCAAGAGCGTTACGACACATTCACTGGTCGTGTTGTGAAGCGTTTCCAAGGCTCTATGAAAGAGTGGCAAGACATGGGCGTGCTGAACTTCGAAATGGAATCAGCAACGCTACTTACCATGTGTGCAAGCTCTGGCCTGAAAGCAGGTTGTGTGGCGGGTGTAATCATCAACCGTACACAAAAAGAGATTCCAGATCATTCAACACTGAAAGAAACGGAAGCTCGCTCAATTAAAGTTGTAGTAGAAGCAGCACGTAAAATGCTTTAAGCGCTCACTTTAGTTGGCATTTAAACAAACAGAAAAACCCAGAGGCTTGCCTCTGGGTTTTTCTATGCGCCTTGTTCAAGGTGCGGTTTTCTAGATTCTGAAACGCAAAGTGATTGAAGCTAGGATAGGCACTAAAAACAGGCATTAAAAAAGCAGCTCCAGTGAGCTGCTTTCGTGTTTTTAGAGGGCGACTAGATTTCGTCAGAACCGCCAGCGGCTTCAAACCATTTCGCAAGATGCGTTTTGAGATCTTTCAGCTCTTCAGGGCCGATAAGCGCAAGGCCAAGATCCTCTGCACGAGTAATGTCATTGTGACGAAGAGGGCGGAAGCTCACCAGCATAGCGCGTGCTTGTAGACCGCCTAGCAGGTCACGCAAAGATTCCAGTTTGTACAGCGTATCGTCACCATCATCGCGCATGCCTTTCGTTTTACACTCAATGATGTGCAGCTTGTTATTTACAACCGTTGCTACGTCCAGCTCGTTACGTACTTCACTTTCACCCAGCTTACGATATACCTGAACATTCAAAGAGCGATCTTGAATCGTTGGCATAGTGTCTTGGATTTGCTTCACAGTGCTGTGAACCAGAGTCTCCAACCATTCGCCGTTAGAGAATCGACGTGCGTCTTCGTTCGCGAAGGTCAAAATGCCATTTTCGTAAGTCGCGATCTGTGCTTCGACAAGATCCGACAGCAGCATGTTGAGTTCACGGTAGCCTTGTTGCTTCTCAGACAGCTCCACATCCAGCTTCTGCTCCTTACGGCAGGTTGTCGCAAGGTAGTTGAGTGTCGCCAAGCCTGGGCCCAATTCAAGCGCATTTGACGCCCAGCGTTCGCCAAGCTCATACAGTTTTTGATCAAGAAGAGGAGGAAGGTCTACGTGGTGGAACTCGCCGCGCGCACCGAAAATGGTTAGGTAGTCGGAGATAGTAATGTGGTCTTCAACTTGCGTATCTTCTTTGCCATCTGGGTAAAGCCAGCAAAGTTTGTCACTGTTTGGTTCAACTACGAAGATAGGCCAGCGATAAGTACGGAAAACCTCGTAAACCGACAACAATCGATGACGAAGGCCACAGCTTGCGTTCAGTTTGACGTCTTCTCCACGGTCGTGAAGATCTTTCGCGAGCTTTTGAATCGATTGTTTAATCAGGGTTGTATTGACAGCAGACGGAATTTCAAAAAACTCAGAAGTAATCTCTCGCTGCTCTAACACGCTACTCAGTCGGTCAAACATATCTACCTGTGTTTTGTCACCAATGAATACGATATGTGTGCTTAAAGTGCGATTATCCAATAGAGGAGTGACCAATCTCACTGGGTCTTGGTCGATAATACCAACATGAACAGCCATAGATTTTCCTTTTTGTGTGGCCGCTCGAAAAGAGAAGTGCAAGGGATGAGCAGGCCATATTACCCATATGTAGACAAGGCCGAGAAAAAACAAGGGCGACTTCATAAAAAGTCGCCCTTATACAGCTGGTTGCATCAACTATTGCATAAAAATTTACAATTTAAAGCGATGAACTAATTCATTTTGCTGATGAGCAAGCTGAGTGAGAGATTCACTCGTATGAGTGATGCTCGACATCGCGTGGTAACTTTCATCAGCAATATTGTTGATGTCTTCAATGTTGCGCGCAATATCTGCTGAGGTTTCGCTTTGCTCTGCTGCCGCTTGAGAAATGTGCGTACTCATTTGGCTGATTTCGATAATGAGTGCTTGGATCTCTTCCATTGAACTGTTCGCTTTCGAGGCTTGCTCAACCGACATTTCCATATCACTCATGCAGCTTTGAATCACTTGGTTGGCTGACTGAGAGCTCGATTGCAGATTGCTGATCATCGATTCGATTTCTGTGGTGGATTGTGTGGTTTTTGATGCCAGCACACGCACCTCATCCGCTACCACGGCAAATCCGCGTCCTTGCTCTCCTGCACGTGCTGCTTCAATCGCGGCATTGAGAGCCAACAAGTTGGTTTGCTCAGCAATGTTGCGGATGACATCCAAAATTGAGCCAATTTGACCACTCATCTTTTGCAGTTCAGAAACGGCAGACACAGACTCGTGAAGGCGCGTTTCTAGCTGATTGATAGTCGAAATGTTACTACTCATGACATTTCGGCCTTCTTCGGATGCAGACTCAACACGTTGAACCATTTCCAAAGAGCCTTGAGCGCTTTGCGCAACTTCTTGAACCGAGTGAGACATCTCGGTCATAGCCGTTGCCACGTTGGCGGTCTGCTCACGTTGTGCATTCAGCTTAGATTGCGCTTGAGAAGACGTTCGTTCGTTGGTTGTCGCGGTCGAGGCTAAGTTTTCTGATGCCTCATTTAGCTTCACTAGAATGTCGTGCAAGCTGTCCGCTAACGTGTTGATATGGCCACTAACGCGGCTGAACTCGTTGTTAAAGCGAATATCAATACGTTGCGTCATATCGCCTTTAGTCAGGCTCTCTAGCGCATTGAGAATACGTGTTAATGGCTCACGCACACTTTGCGCGATGTGATAGCCGATAGCCGCCGCAAACAAAACCACAACTACACCAATCACAATCGCTTTCGTCACGCCAGCAGAGTAAATGTCACCGGCATCATCAAGAGATTCGTTTAGTTTGTCTGTTGCTGTCGTTGTGAATTGCTCAAGGATAGCCATCGTAGAATCGACTTTGTTAGCTAAGTTCGCAATGTTGTCGTACAGAGCTGCGCGAGCGTTGAGGTAGTTGTTGTGTTGGTCTAGCACACCACCACGCATACCTACGTCACGGGTAAATTGTTCTACGGATTCGCCAAAAGCTTTTTCTAACTCAGGAAGCTGAGTGACCAACCCACGGAATGCGTAGTTCAAGTGCGTTACTGCTTTACGGTTTTTCGTTACCGCTTGCGTAACAAACTCAGGATTGGAGCTGGCCAGCGCATCGGAAGTGATCACTTCGGCATCTTTGAGTTTGATGAAGTAGCTTTTCGCCATAACTTTCACTGAAATACTCGATTGGTCTGCAACGTATTCTTTCAGGCCAACAGAAAGTTCAGTGTTGAGCTTTTGAAAGCGGCGCGATGACTTCTGCACTTCTTCTTGTGCAGAAAACATTGCTTCATAGTTGTCCATTGCTTCGAGTGCTTCGGTAAAGTAGCTTTGCTCTAGTGTCTTCAGTTGAGAAAAAGGTTCGGCAAGAGAAGGGTAGATCTGGCTTGCTGATTCGAGCTGCGCCAAAGTGGATTCAAAACGTTGTTGAGATCTCGCAAACTCCTGACGCATTTCTTCCATGCGCTGTTTATTCTCAGTGGTCAGAAAATCTTTAAAAGACTTGTCGGCAGAAAGCAGTTCCACACTGGTTTGGTTAGATAACGATACAAGGGGCAACGATGATTTAGAGACGGTTTCAAATTTCCCGTGAATATCGTGCATTCCCCCCATCATAATAGCAATTGTGACAGCAAACAGGATGATGATCAGCGCAAAGCCCGCATACATCCTTTTAATAACTGAACCTCGCATAAGTGAGCTTCCTCTCCCAAAAATAGACAACATAAATAAGAATTGTCTTAAAAAAGTAACAAAATTCATTGGATTGTATTGAGTTCGTGACGCACGTTTTATGACGCATACGACAAAAAAAGCTTCGTTTATTAGCATTAGATTGATAATGTTAAGTGAACACTGTTTTTTATTGAGCTCAGCTTTGGGTTGGAGCATACTAAATGGGTTACACACCTTTATAAAATGGAGTCCCCATGGCGGAAGAAACTATCTTTAGTAAAATTATTCGTAAGGAAATCCCAGCAGACATTCTTTACCAAGATGATTTAGTGACCGCGTTTCGCGATATTAACCCTCGCGCGCCAAGCCACATTCTTATCATCCCGAACAAGTTGATTCCGACAACAAACGATGTGGAAGCAGAAGACGAAGCAATGATGGGACGCCTATTCACTGTGGCGAAGAAGCTTGCGAAAGAAGAAGGTATTGCTGAAGACGGTTACCGTTTGATCCTTAATTGCAACCCTCATGGTGGCCAAGAGGTTTACCATATCCACATGCACCTACTAGGCGGTCGTCCTTTAGGCCCAATGGTATTGAGCTAAGCTAATTTGAAAAGGGTGGTGCCTATGCCACCCTATTTATATTCTTTTCTGAGCACACATTTGCGGAGATAAATGTGAAATTAGGTGTGAAGCTGTTTGGACTGATTAGCTGGGTCTTGATGGCGTCTGGCTGCGCTAATTTGTCTGCGGGCAATTTGTTTAGCCACTACAGCGACCAGAATCAAGAAGTTTATCAGGCAGTTGTTGCTGGCAATTATGCCAACGCTGAGCAACTACAATCGAGCGACGTCGGTGGCGAGATCCTTGGCAATTTCGAAAAGGGTCGTATTTCATTCCTTGCGAAAGATTACCCAACCAGCCTCAAAGCTCTCGAAGAGAGCGAACGCGCGGTACGTGTTCAACAAGACCGAGCAACCATTTCTGTTTCTGAAACAGCGACGAGCGTAGGTTCACTTGCTGTAAACGACAATCTTAACGAATACCAACCTGCAGACTACGAACTCGGCTTTTTGCATTTATACCTTGGTCTGAACTATCTACAAAAAAATGATTTAGAAGGCGCACTCGTCGAAGTTCGTCGTGCCAACCAAGTTCAGGAAGCGGCGAGAAAAGCGCGTGAAAAAGAGCTGAAGTCGGCAGAAAAAGATCTTAAAAACCAAGGTATGTCAGCCAACTTAGGCAGCGTGCTCGCGAGTTATCCAGACGCAGGGAAAAAACTCAGCGCGGTGCAAAACGGTTATCTCTTCTATCTTTCTGGTTTGTTGTACGAAGCGTCACGTGATCTTAACAGCGCTTATGTGGATTACCGTCGCGCTTTGGCTGTGATGCCAGATAACAAACAGGTTATTGAAAGCACGATGTACGCCGCGAAAAAGCTCGGTATGCGTGAAGACTTACGTCTGCTTGAAAAACGCTATGGCAAGGCACCGACAGGGTTAAATAAGTCACAAGGACGCGTCATTGTGATTGACGAGCAAGGTGTGGTTGAGGCTTTGCAAGGTTGGCGTATTGATTTACCTATTTTTGACAGTCGCGGCAATGGCGCAATCTACTCATTGGCACTACCTTATTATCCGAAACGTGGGGCACCACGCTTTAGTGATGTGGCTTTGAATGGAACAAAACTGCCTTCTAGTACGTTGGCTGACGTTAATACTATGGCTCAGAATGATTTGAATGAACGCTTAACGACAATAGTGATTCGCCAAGCCATTCGCGTTTGGGCGAAAGACCGAATCAGAAAAGAAGCAGCGAAAAAAGGCGATGACGTCGGCAATATTCTTTTCAACGTTTGGAATACGTTAACAGAACAACCAGATACTCGAAGCTGGCAAACGCTGCCAGCGCAAGTGAAGACAGCCTCACAAATTGTGAAGCCGGGTACACAGCAGCTAAATTTAGGCGATCAAGTCTATCAATTTGACGTACCAGCGCAGCAAACCACACTAGTGTGGGTTTCTCGTCAGGGAGCGCATTCGATGGTATGGCATAAACAATTAGGGAGATTGTAATGAGAGCATGGCTTATTGGCTTAGCAGTCATTATCGGTTTGGCAGGTTGTGCGGACAACACTGCTGGGATCCGAGTTGATGGCCAAACACAAAACGTATTTTTTAACGATAACGTATTGGGCAGCCGACTGTTGGTTGACAACATCACCACGACTTACGTCGATGATCGACCACGTGGTGTGGTGCAGTTAAGCAGTAACTACAAAGGTGACCAGCATATTCTTTATCGCTTCTACTGGTACGACAACAATGGTTTGGAGGTGAACACCAAACCGGGCCCTTGGCGCAAAATGATCGTGCGTGGATTTGAATCTGTGACGCTTTCGGAAGTCACGGTCAATCCAAATGGCACACATTTCCGTGTTCAAATTAGAGAAGCACAAGACGATTAATCTTAACGGCTTTGCCGTAGCTGCCGCGCCAACATGCGCTGGTATTGATATAACTAAGGAACTCTCATGAAAAAAAGTATTATTGCTCTTTTAGGTCTAGCCGTTATTTTGGGTGGTTGTTCTAACAAAGTCTCTTACGGTGATTCACAAGCGACTGAAACGACAACCATCGATTTCGGTTCGACGGACCTACAAAAAATTGCTGGCGAGATGGTAGACAGCATGATGATGTCAGGTTCAGTAGCAGCAATTACTCGTGACCAACGTCCAATCGTGTTTGTTGAGCGAATCAAGAACAAAACCAGTGAGCACATCGACACTGAATCGATCACTGATACTATCTCAACTAAAATGCTGAACTCAGGCAAATTCCGCTTTGTTGATATGGACCGCGTAGAATCGGTTCGTGAACAACTTAACTTCCAAAATACGGACGAGCTTGTTAACCAAAGTACAGCAATTCAGTTTGGTAAAATGGTCGGTGCGCAATACATGCTTTACGGTAACCTTTCTAGCATCGTGAAAAATGCAGGTAGCGATAAAGATGTATACTACAAAATGACAATGCGTTTGATGGATTTGGAAACAGGCCTAATCGAATGGGCTGATGAAACAGAAATCCGCAAAGAGCAATCTAAGAGCCTATTTGGCCTTTAATTGACCATAATGGAGAAGTCATCAATGGCGTGGTTTTCTTGGCAACAAGCAAAACAGTTAGATCCGAGCTTAAATGCGTTAGATGGCTTCTTTTCAGAACCTCCGGTGAAGGTGCAAACCGTCACCGGAGGGCTCACCAACCGCTGTTGGCGGTTGGAATCTTCTCAAGGCCTTGCTTATGTCTGGCGACCGACCAGCAACGTATGCAAGGCTTTTTCTATCTCTCGTCATAACGAGTATCAAGTTCTTCATGCTATCGAGCCGCTAAATCTCGGGCCAAAGCCGATCTTCGTTCATGAGCAAGGGTTGTTAGTGGAGTGGATCGATGGGATCACGCTGACAAAAGATGGCATCGAGTTGGAAGAGCTCTTACCCATCGCGGCGACCATTCATCAATACCATTCGAGCTCCATACCTGTTGTGCCATTTTCTTACATCTCGCGAATTGATCATTATTGGTTGGAGTTAGAAGGAAAGTACGTCGGTTCAGAATTTGAAACTCTATACAAACAGTGGCGTTCTGAACCTAGTGTTGAGCAAATTCCGTTAGCGCTGTGTCACTTTGATTTGGGGTGTTACAACCTAGTTCGGGGAGAGCAGGGCGTGAAAGTCATTGATTGGGAGTACGCAAGCCTTGCAGACCCAAGATTGGATTTAACGCTCATTTTGCAAATTACCGATTCGCCAATAGAAGAGTCGGTTGAACGCTATTGCCAGATTCGAAATATTGAAAATACCTCAGTTTGGCTTGAAGGAGTAAAAGCGTGGCAACCCCGCACTTTAGTGATGGCAATGCTTTGGTACTTGCTTGCTTATAAATTATGGGGAGATGAACAATACTTAAACAGTGCGCAAGAGTTTAAAGACTTATTGTGTTTAGAAGATCACTGTTTTGAGAACTCGTGACGTTTTCCCCTTTATCAGTAAGGAAATAGTGGTAGTTTTAAAAAAAGTACCAGATTTTACAGGGAGAGGTACACATGATTATTTACTTGCACGGCTTTGATAGTACAAGCCCAGGTAACCACGAAAAAGTTCTTCAACTACAGTTCATCGATGACGATGTCCGTTTCATTAATTACAGCACGCTTCATCCTAAACATGACATGCAGCACCTGCTAAAAGAAGTGTCGAAGGTTATCGATCAGTCTGATGATCCTAATCCACTTATCTGTGGGGTTGGCCTGGGTGGGTATTGGTCTGAACGTATTGGTTTCTTGTGTGGTATTAAGCAAGTGATGTTCAATCCGAACTTACATCCAGAAAACACCATGGCTGGTCGCATCGATCGACCAGAAGAATACGAAGATATTGCAACGAAGTGTGTAGATCAGTTCAGAGCTAAAAACCAAGGGCGCTGTTTAGTGATTTTGTCGAAAGAAGATGAAATTCATGACAATACAAAAACGGCTTCTGAGTTAGAAAAGCACTACGACATTATCTGGGATGAATCGCAGTCACATAAGTTCAAGAAAATCTCTCAGCATCTTCAAGCGATGAAAGAGTTCAAAAATACCTAGTACGCAAAACTCATTGTTTACGATTTAAACAGCACTGCTTGCAGTGCTGTTTTTCTATCTGTCCCATTTCGCTTTTTGCTGGATTACTCCAGCTCACATTTTCAGCCGTTTAAAGGCAAGAATATTGTGTTCTTTCTATGGTTTTCTTACTGATGAACTATGTGGCACGAATACCTTGTTGTAGAGTAGTCGAAAAGTAGTCAATCCGCATCCAGAGTAAGGATTTTGGTTGCCTTCAAAGGATGGCTCTATATAATGAACCAGACTAAAATAATTTGATAAATATCAAAAAAAATTGAGAGCGAGTGAGAAACTTGCCCACTTTTGTCTGGAATCGTATGTTTCAGGCGATGTAAATGATGCCCAATGAACAAACAGTAATAACAACGAAAAACATAGGCATCCGTTTTAATCCAAACAAGCTGAGACACCTCTAAGAACCAAGAATTCATCGGTTGGATGTTTTACTGCAGATTTGCTGTGAGTGAGACATCGGGCTGAACCCCATATATTCATTTTTGTAGAGGAAAATCATTGTGACACGCATTATCGTTGTAGGCGGCGGTGCTGGTGGCCTTGAGTTGGCGACTAAGCTTGGCCGTACTCTTGGTCGTAAGAACCGTGCGCAAATTACGCTAGTAGACCGTAAAGCGAGCCACTTGTGGAAACCACTGTTGCACGAAGTTGCAACGGGTTCTTTGGACGAAGGTGTTGACGCTTTGAGCTACCGTGCTCATGCGAAAAACCATAGCTTCGATTTCCAAATGGGTAGCCTTCAAGACATCGACCGTGAACGTAAAGTGATCATTTTAAGTGAACTGAAAGACGAGCACGGTGAACTTCTTATGCCAAGCCGCGAGCTAGAATACGATCTTCTAGTGATGGCGATTGGTTCAACATCGAACGATTTCAACACTCCAGGCGTTCGCGAAAACTGTATTTTCCTAGATAGCCCAGAACAAGCGCACCGTTTCCGTACAGAAATGAACAATGAGTTCCTAAAGCTGCATGCGAAAAATGGTAACGGCACAGTGGATATCGCGATCGTTGGTGCTGGTGCAACGGGCGTTGAGCTATCGGCTGAGCTGCACAATGCCGTGAAAGAACTTCGCACTTACGGATTTGGTGATCTAGATTCAAGCAAGCTGAATGTTAACCTGATTGAAGCGGGCGAGCGCATTCTTCCTGCATTGCCACCACGTATTTCGTCTGCGGCGCATCAAGAGCTTGTTAAGCTGGGTGTAAACGTTCGCACAGCAACGATGGTGACTAAGGCGGAGAAAGACGGCCTAACTACCAAAGATGGCGAAAAGATTCCTGCGCAAATCATGGTTTGGGCTGCGGGTATCAAAGCACCTGATTTCATCAAAGACATTGCAGGTCTAGAAACAAACCGTATTAACCAATTGGTTGTGAAAGGAACACTGCAAACAACGCGTGATGACGATATTTTTGTTATCGGCGACTTGGCGCAATGCACACAACCAGACGGCTCATTTGTGCCACCTCGTGCGCAAGCTGCGCACCAAATGGCTAGCCAAGCGTTCAGCAACATTGTGGCGAAGCTAAATGGTCGTGAGTTGAAAAACTATGTGTACAAAGACCATGGTTCTTTAGTGTCTCTAAGCCGCTTCTCTACAGTAGGTAGCTTGATGGGCAACTTAACCAAAGGTTCGATGATGGTTGAAGGCCGTATTGCACGTGTTGTTTATATCTCACTATACCGCATGCACTTGATGGCACTTCACGGCGTGTTCAAAACAGGCTTGATGATGCTGGTTGGCCGCATTAACCGTGTATTGCGTCCAAACCTTAAGCTTCATTAATATCGGCGATTCAGCCAGTTTCAGTGTTGAAACTATAGAATAGAAAAAGCCACCGCAAGTCGGTGGCTTTTTATTTTTTTCTATTTTGTCCCGTCCCAAATAAAGCTTACACCTTCCAACGCTTACCGCTGTCTTACAGCAAATCAGTTGGCAGAAGTGAATACACGACGCCATCTTTTGGTTTGCCATGGAAAATAAATCGATTTCTGGCGATGGCTTCTTTTTTTGCTCCAACGGATTCGATCAACGCTTGGCTGGCGTTGTTATCAGGATCACAAACGATTTCAATACGAGTTAAGCTCAGTTTCGCAAAACAAAATTCTGCCAACGCTTTAATCGCCTCTTGAGCGTAGCCTTGTCTTTGGTAACGGTCTGCTACCCAATAACCAATACTCGCCATATTAAACGTATGGTAAAGCTCATTCACGGCTGCCATTCCCAGCAAGGTATTGCTATCTCTATCATAAATACCGAAACCAAATGCTTCCGTTTTGACCCAATTTAAACGTGTTGCTAGTAGAAAGTCTTGGGCATCTTTTAGCGAGACTTCTGCGTCACACCAATCAAGCCAAGTATGCAAAGATGGGGATTGGGAGAGCAATCGTTGTAGCGAGTGAGCGTCATCTGCTGGGATAAGACGAAGGGCTAGGCGAGGGGTGATGATTTCAAAATCTGGGCTCATGAATAAATACGACTTCCATTGCTGATTTTAGAGATACCGACCTTTCGTTCCTTAGGTCATTGTAGTTGCTGGCTTGGGTTTACTTCGCTCAAAGGCTAAGGCTTCAAACCGAGTGACTACTGGCATGGTTGTGATTAAATGAGTTTAGGTGATATGAAGTGGCAGATAAAACAAAGCGCAGCGATTGCTGCGCTTTGTAGAACTGTCGAAGTTTAGTTAACTCGACGCACTTGGATGATCATTCCCATTAGAGGGTTGTCTAAGTAGTGCGTTTCGCTGCTTTTCATGCGGCGTTTTTGATCCAATCGGTAGCTCTTTAAGAAGGTTTCTTCAGTCACCGTTGGTGAGATTTCTGCGAGGTTACCCACTTGAACGTTGCCGTCAACATCACCGAGTTCATCATTCAACTGGTCAGTTGATTTAGACTCAAAGCGAACTTCACGAACGCTTGGTTCACGCAAATCCAGCGTGGTTTCTGCAAACAAGTAATGCTGCACGTAAATTTGGAATTTGCCATCTAACTCATACAGTGGGCCGTTGATGGTTTCTTCGTTATAGCCATCGCTAGAGTAGCTGTTATTGCCATTAATCGGGCTACCATCTGCATTGTAAGAGCCAGAGAAATCACGACCACCTACAATTCGAAAGATTGGCGCGATTGCTTTACCTCGATCACCTTGACGCCATGCTACGTGTTTTAGCACTTTAAATCCGGCATGATTGTTCAGCGCCGCTTCTTGTGCGTTTAAGCGGAAAGAAGAGCGAGGTAACAGAGTTACGCCTTTAGAACGGCGGTAGGCTTCGCTGTCCAAACTGCCGACATTTTCCATGTCGATTTTAGGCAGTTGGTTTGGCCAAGATTCAGTAGTGCTTTCAGCGTCGACTGCTCGCTTGAAAATAATTACTTCAATATCAAATTGACGCGCAGCCCAAGAAGGCATTGAGACACATAGAAGCAATAACGGGATCAATATTCTCATTCGACTATTAGCTCGTTGGTAATAAATTCTGTTTAAAATCATTCAGTAAGTCTTGTACAAACTGAATGCGTTTACGTCGGTCCGCCAATGGTACGCTAAACTTGAACTTAGTTGGACCTTCCATTGCAAATTTTTGCGGCTGTGATTGCAGGAGTTTAACTAAATACGCTGGATTTATGTCAGCATCAGGGTAAAACTCGATAAATCCACCTTTATCATGGGCTTCTATCTTCTTCGCTTTAATACTACCTGCGGCAAATTTCAATTCTGAGACAGCCAGCAAGTTCTTCGCGGCATCAGGAAGTACGCCAAAGCGGTCGATCAGCTCAACTTTTAATTCGGATAGCTCATCGCTGTCGCTCACACTCGCAATTCGTTTGTACATCGACAGACGCGTATTGACGTCTGGAATGTAATCATCAGGCAGTAGCGCTGGGATTCTCAGTTCCACTTCTGTTTGTTCGCGAAGCAGATCATCCAATGATGGCTCTTTACCTTCTTTCAACGCTTCAACCGCTTGTTCAAGCATTTCCATATACAGTGTAAAACCAACCGATTGAATTTGACCACTTTGTTCGTCACCAAGCAGTTCACCAGCGCCACGAATTTCCAAATCGTGCGTTGCCAGAGTAAAGCCCGCGCCTAAGTCTTCCAGTGAAGCAATGGCATCGAGACGTTTAATGGCATCTTTGGTCATTGCTTTTGGATGTGGCGTTAACAAATAAGCATAGGCTTGATGGTGAGAGCGACCAACACGGCCACGCAATTGATGCAGTTGCGCCAAGCCAAGGTTGTCAGCACGATCCATAATGATTGTGTTGGCCGTCGGAACGTCGATACCCGTTTCAATGATGGTGGTACACACCAACACGTTAAAGCGCTGGTGGTAGAAATCATTCATGATGCGTTCTAGTTCGCGTTCACGCATTTGGCCATGTGCCACGGTAATACGGGCTTCTGGAATGAGTTTTTGTAAGTCTTCTGCCGTTTTTTCAATGGTTTCTACCTGATTGTGTAGGAAGTAAACCTGACCACCACGCATAATTTCACGCAGTACGGCTTCTCGCACCACGGACTCTTCACGTTCACGAACAAATGTCTTGATAGCTAAACGGCGTGCTGGTGGTGTGGCGATGATCGACAAATCACGCATACCACTCATTGCCATGTTCAGCGTACGAGGAATCGGCGTTGCCGTTAGGGTAAGAATGTCCACATCGGCGCGCATCGCTTTGACTTTCTCTTTTTGACGAACACCGAAGCGATGCTCTTCGTCGACAATCAACAAACCCAAATCTTTGAATTTGATGTCGCTGGAGAGCAATTTGTGCGTACCGACGACGATATCAACTTTGCCATCCGCCACATCTTGCAAAATCACTTTTTGCTCTTTGGCTGATTTAAAGCGAGAAAGCACCTCGACTCGGATTGGCAAGTTCGCGAAGCGGTCACGGAAGTTTTCAAAATGCTGCTGAGCAAGCAGGGTTGTTGGCACGAGTACGGCAACTTGCTTGCTGTTGTCCGTAGCAACAAAGGCCGCACGCATGGCAACTTCTGTTTTACCAAAACCAACGTCACCACACACCAAGCGATCCATGGCTTTTGCTTGGCACATATCGGAAAGTACCGCGTTGATTGCCATGGCTTGATCATCGGTTTCTTCAAACGGGAATGTTGCCTTGAAGGTCGCGTATTGGCCACGATCCAAGGCAAATTTAAAGCCCGGTTTTAGCTCACGCTTCGCGTATACATCAAGTAGCTCTGCTGCAACATCGCGTACTTTCTCAGCTGCTTTTCGACGTGCTTTCGACCACGCTTCACCGCCAAGTTTGTGCAGAGGAGTCGTTTCTTCAGCTCCACCAGAGTAACGGCTGATCAAGTTTAGCGAGGAAACGGGAACATAAAGTTTGGCGTCGTTTTGATATTCAAGCGTCACATACTCGGTTTTCATTCCCCCCGCTTCAAGGGTTTGCAGACCAATGTAGCGACCGATGCCGTGGTCAATATGAACAACAGGTTGGCCTGGTTTCAGTTCGGCAAGGTGGCGAATAACAGTGTCACTGTTGACGGCTTTTTTGTCTTTGCGACGGCGTTGAATTACGCGATCGCCAAGCAAGTCACTTTCGCATATCAGCGCGAAATTCAGCTCGTCATGAATAAAGCCGTGTTCTGCTGAACCAAGAATCAACGTGAAACGGTGGTCTGACTCCAAAGCGTGATACAGCGATTCTTGCACCACTGGGCGAACTTTGATGCCTTGCAGAAGCTCAGTCAGGGCTTCGCGTCGACCTTCTGATTCCACTGAAAAGATGATTTTGCCCGTAAATTGTTCGCTGAATTGGCGCAGACGAGACAATGGCTCTTTGTTTTGCTGTTGAACACCAAGTTCTGCCAGTGTTTGTACCGCTAAGTTTTGGCGGCCAGCACGTTTCACTACTTTCTCTAGGCTGAGCTGTGCCTGAGGAAGTTGTTTGAAGTGTGCAAACAATTCGTCTTTCTTGAGCCACAAATCATGTGGGGCAAGAAGTGGACGCAGAGGATCAATTTTCTTTTGATCGTAGCGATACTCGACGTCATTTAAGAATGTGTCGACGGCTGCTTCAATGTCGCCGTATGTGATCAGCTGCGAATCTTCAGGTAAGTAGTCGAACAGGGTTTCGGTATGGTCGAAGAACAGTGGTTGCCAGTATTCAATGCCTGCCGGCCACGTTCCTTTGGTGACTTGCATGTAGATGGATTCTGGCTCGCGTCTCGCCTCAAACTGGGTGCGCCAACGAGTACGGAAATCTTCAATCGCTTCTTTCGTCGTTGGGAATTCATGCGCAGGCAGTAATTGGATTTGCTGAATGTCTTCAATAGAACGCTGGTTTTCTGGATCGAAAGTGCGAATGGTGTCGATTTCATCATCGAAAAAGTCAATACGGTAAGGATCAGCACTGCCCATCGGGAATAAGTCGAGAATCGAACCTCGGCTCGCGTATTCACCCGGCCCAAACACTTGGTCTACATGACGGTAACCCGAGTTCTCTAGTTGCACTCTCAGGTTTTCTAGCGAGAAATTATCGCCTGTTTTGACCATTAGTGTGTGCTGTAACAAAAATTCTCGCGGAGATTGGCGCTGAAGAACAGTGCTGACTGGCACGATAGTGACACCGCCACGTTGATTCGGCAGTTGGTATAGGCGAGCAATACGGTCAGAAATGATCTCTTGGTGTGGAGAAAAATTGTCGTATGGCAACGTTTCCCAATCAGGGAAAAGGCTTACCGGTTGGTCGGTAAACTGTTCGATTTCTGCTTGCAGTTTCAACGCGATCTGCGGATCTGGCACAACCAGTAGTGAGTGACTTGAATGCTGCTTGGCCAGTTCGGCAATAGCGAGTGGCAGCGCTGCACCGGGTAAGTTGCCAAGTTGTTTTTTGTCGCCACGCTCAGTTGGATTGGTGACGGAAAGTATCGTTGCTTTAGTCATAGGAGTTATTTTTTATCTCGCTCCAGTGAGCGCTGACGTAAAAGTTTTTGTTGTTGATATAAAGCGGCTTTAATGAGCAAATCTTGGTCTGCTTCTCTGAGCATTTTATATCTAAGAGTGACGACGAACCCTTGCTCAGAGACGACACATTCTACGACTTGAGCGTAGCAGTAAATTGCCGCAGCAGGATGGTCAAGAAAGAGTTTCACTCGGACAAATTGGTCCGTTTCTACTGGGCTTGATGAGCGGTAAATCAACTGACTTGCACCAAATTGAGTGGTCTGGAAGCGAACCGAAATATCATCTTGTTGAGACAACATAAAGCTCAGCAGTAAGTTGAGTTTTGAATTTTGCGTGTCGAGCAAACTAATAACGTGTTTAAGCTCTTTATTTTGCAGCTCTAGGCGTGCGTTATCTGCCAATGTATCTAAGTGGCTGAACTCGCTCGCGACAATAAAAGGCGCAGGAATTTCTGACACAAACGTTTGTTCGTCTGGCAAAGCAAAATCGGTCCCCAAGGCTTCCACGTTAATGGTGAGGTTATGGTGAACGGTGAAGTATTCTTGCTCTGTCATAAATCGGTCCTTTGTTGCCAGCGAGCACTCTCATTTCACGAATAATAAGAGGGATAGGGCACTGATTATCGCTAACTGAATGAAGTTATCAAGTTTACCACTACTGCGTTTGAACTTTTTGCCCTAAATGCAGACTTATTGCATGTCGTTGACAAATTTAGCGATTATCTTGTCTTCTTCATGAGAAGAGTAAGGTAAGATAACTCTTATTATTTAGAACTAGGGTCAATCGCCCTTATTAGAAAACCAGTTGGTTTGTCCTGTATGTATCATCCTATCTCTTTGTTTATTGGCTTGAGATATCTTCGGGGACGCTCCGGAGATAGGTTTAGCCGATTTGTTTCTTATATGTCGACGGCGGGCATCACGATCGGTGTGATGGCGTTGGTCACTGTGCTTTCGGTTATGAACGGATTCGAAGCACAACTGAAAGAGCGCATTCTTGGTGTTCTTCCTCACGCGGTGATTTCTCAACATGATGGTCGCACTCCACTGACGGAGTCTGCGCCGCAATTCATTCAAGCGATGTCGGATGTTGCTGAGCCAGAACCTGTTGTTCGCGGAGAGGCGGTAATTCAAAGTTCGGCACAACTGACGGCAGGTTATTTGATTGGGATTGAGCCTAAGAAAGGCGACCCGATTGCCAACCATTTGATTGCGGGTCGTTTGTCTTCTCTTCAAGCAGGAGAGTACAAAGTGTTTCTTGGCCACAGTTTAGCGCGCTCTCTTAAGGTTTCTATTGGCGACAAAGTTCGTTTAATGGTGACAAACGCCACGCAGTTTACCCCTCTTGGTCGAATCCCTAGTCAGCGCAACTTCACAGTGGCTGGTATTTTTAATACCGGTTCGGATGTCGATGGCCAGCTTATGATCGTCAATATGGCGGATGCAGCTAAGTTAATGCGCCTGCCCAAAGATACCGTATCTGGCTGGCGAGTGTTTTTCTCTGACCCATTTATGGTGACGGATTTCGCTGATAAACCGATGCCAGCAGGGTGGCAGTGGAGTGATTGGCGTGCACAACGTGGTGAGCTTTTCCAAGCTGTAAAAATGGAAAAGAATATGATGGGCTTAATGCTAGGTCTCATTGTCGGCGTTGCAGCGTTTAACATCATTTCTGCTTTGATCATGGTGGTGATGGAAAAACAATCTGAAGTCGCGATTTTGAAAACGCAGGGTATGACGCAATCGCAAGTCATGACGATTTTCATGGTGCAAGGCGCAAGTAGTGGTGTGATTGGGGCTATTGTCGGCGGAGCGGTTGGCGTGGCGTTGTCACTCAACCTCAACGCCATTTTGGAATCGGCTGGCGTGGCTCTGTTCAGCTTTGGCGGGCATTTACCAATTGTGATTGATTCTTTCCAAATTCTATTAGTGGTAGTGCTAGCGATTGCTCTGAGTCTGGCTGCTACTGTTTATCCTTCTTACCGAGCATCTTCTGTTAAACCTGCTGAGGCACTTCGCTATGAATAAGCTATTAGAATGTCGTGATATTCGTAAAGTATACCGAGAAGGTTCGTTGGATACGGAAGTCTTGAAAGGCGTGAGCTTTGATATCGATAAAGGTGAGCTCGTTTCGATTGTTGGCTCATCGGGCTCAGGTAAGAGTACGCTGCTTCATATCCTTGGCGCATTGGACGACGCAACGCAAGGTGAAGTCGATTTTTTAGGGCAGAGCCTATCGGCGTTAAGCTCCAATAAGCAGGCTGCTTTGCGCAACAAACATCTTGGTTTTGTGTATCAATTTCACCACTTACTTGCTGATTTTACGGCACTTGAAAATGTCGCAATGCCACTGCTGATTGGCGGTACTAAAGTGACAGAAGCTAAACAGGCGGCAAAAGCGCTGCTTGAGAAAGTGGGCTTGAGCCATCGTATGGATCACCGCCCATCAGAGCTGTCTGGTGGTGAGCGCCAGCGCGTGGCCATTGCTCGTGCTCTTGTGAACAAGCCTGACTTAGTTTTGGCTGACGAACCAACTGGTAATCTGGATCATAATACGGCTTTGGCGATTTACGATTTGATGCGTGAACTAAACAAAGAGTCGAACATCGCCTTTTTGGTGGTGACGCATGACAACGAACTCGCAGCAAAAATGGACCGTCAGATGCACATGCAAGATGGCCTTCTGGTGGATCGTTTGATGACCAAATCTGCATCGGTGGAGGGCTAGTTTTGTTCTCTTCTTTAGCATTAATGATTGGTGGACGCTTTAGCCGTGCGAAAAAGCGCAACAAAATGGTGTCGTTCATTTCTCTTTCTTCAACCATTGGTATTGCAGTAGGTGTGGCGGTGATCATCATTGGCCTTTCGGCGATGAATGGTTTTGAGCGTGAGCTTCAGTCGCGTGTGTTGTCCGTGATTCCTCATGGTGAGTTAGAAGGGGTTAATGGGCCACTGCAGAACTACACCAAGACGATGAACCAAGCGCTGCAACATGAGCATGTCGTTGCTGCCGCACCGTACGTCCGCTTTACAGGTTTAGCCGAAAAAGGCAGTAAACTAAAGGCGATTGAAGTGCGTGGTGTGGATCCTGCCTATGAGCAAGCGGTGTCGAGCATGTCTGACTTTATTGATCCAGAGGCATGGCAAAACTTTTACTCAGGCCAACAACAAGTGATTTTAGGTCGAGGGGTTGCAAATGAGTTGAAGGTGCAAGTCGGTGACTACGTCACGTTGATGATTCCTCAAGCGGGTGGCACGAATAAAGTTCAAGCGCCAAAACGTGTGCGCGTCAAAGTGGCGGGTTTCTTGACGTTGAACGGTCAAATTGATCATTCATTGGCTTTAGTTCCGCTGGCGGATGCGCAGCAATACGCTCGTTTAGGAGACGGCGTAACTGGAATTTCTCTAAAAACCGATGATGTTCTTGATGCGCCTTCGATCGTTCGAGAAGTCGGCAACCTAGTGAATGTGTACGTATATTTGAAGAGTTGGCAGCAGCAGTTTGGCTTTCTCTACCGTGACATTCAGTTGGTACGCACGATCATGTATTTGGTCATGGTATTAGTGATTGGTGTGGCGTGTTTCAATATTGTCTCGACATTGATGATGGCAGTGAAAGATCGCGCAGCAGAGATCGCGATTTTGCGTACGATGGGGGCAAAAGATGGTCTGATTAAACGTATTTTCGTTTGGCAGGGCGTCTTCTCTGGAGTGTTTGGTAGCCTTGTCGGTAGCCTTGTTGGTGTGTTGGTTGCGTTAAATTTAACTCCAATCATTAAGGGGCTTGAAGGCTTAATAGGACACCAATTTTTATCGGGTGACATCTACTTTGTGGACTTTCTTCCATCGCAGTTGCATTGGCCTGACGTCGCATTGGTGTCGACCACCGCTATCGTATTAAGCCTATTGGCCACTTGGTACCCAGCTTCTCGCGCAGCGAAACTGAACCCTGCCGCAGTTTTGAGTGCTAAGTAGCGAAGGAAGGAAAGCTAGCCTCGTAGACATCGTTGTTGGCTACGATTTCTTTTTACTAAGTACACTAGATACAAAAAAGGACCTTTCATGGTCCTTTTTTGTACTCATTAGCATCTTTTCATTCTTTGCTTACATTTCGTTTCAGCTTTATTGTCGTTTGAACCTCAAGCCATGTCGCAACGAATGATTTTAGCGTCTTATCCGCTTATCTTACTTTTCGTTTTTGCCAACTGCGAACGACAGAGTAGCGCCACAATCCGCGAATACCGAAATAACCAATGATCGCAGAACCCACACCGCAAATTGCGCATCCCAATAGGAATGGAGGCCCAATCGTGCTCATCTGTTGCATGATAAAGTCCCAAGATAGCTCAAAATGGAATGGCTGAGGTGGAACATGCATGACCCATGCACCGAGCTTGTAAGCAAAGTAAAACAAGACGGGCATGGTAATAGGGTTGCTGACCCAAACGAGAGCAACTGACAGAGGTAAATTTACGCCCATTAAAATGGCTAAACCAGCAGACATGATCATCTGGCTCGGAAGCGGGACAAACGCCATAAATAGGCCAACGGCAAAAGCACCTGACGCAGAGCGACGGTTTAAGCACCAAAGGTTCGGGTTGTATAACACATTGCCGAAGACCTTCAATGCTTTTTGGCGTTTGATCACTTCGTGATCAGGCATGAAGCGTTTTATCAGCTTTCTAGGCATAGGACGACATGACTCTCTTAGAAAAAAGTTGGACCTTGGCGTTATTTGTCGCGAGCGTAATTTCGTCTGCATGGTGGCCGACGATGCCGGATTGGCGTTGGTTGCTGCTGGGAATAATTACCACTGGCTCAATAATTAAATTACGTCGAGGCTTAATTAGCATAGGCGTAATTGTGGGCTTTATGGTTGTCATCGTCCACGGCAATATTATGGAGTATCAGAGACAAGCCCTTTTTCAAGCAGGTGAGAATAGTACCATAATTGGTAGAGTTGACAGCTCTTTTACGCAAATAAGTCACGGATATGAAGGTGTCGTAGCGATAAAACAAGTGAATACTCACACTCTGTTACCTTTTCTTAAACCTAAAGTCCGCCTTATAACGCCATTCCCACTAGCTGTTAACAGTGAGTTTACGACTAACGTTTTGATTAAGCCCATTATCGGCCTCAGAAATGAAGCGGGTTTCGACGCAGAAAAGCAGTCAATGGGAAGTGGTGTTGTTGCAAGAGCGGTCGTAACTAAAGATTCATACTGGGTCATTCGTACTTCTTCGTCTTGGCGCGAAGCTATTATTCAAACTGTTGAGCGTGATATTTTTCGCCTTGAGCACTTTGCTCTAATCAAAGCACTGGCTTTTGCTGATCGCACTGGGCTTACCAAAGAGGATTGGCAGTCTCTGCGTGACAGCGGATTACTGCATCTTGTATCGATTTCTGGTTTACACATTGGGATGGCATTGACGTTTGGGCTCGCCCTTGGTGGGCTTATTCGGCTTGCTATGCCGCGATATTGGTTTCTACCATCAGTGAGTGGGTTGGCGTTTGCCATTGTTTACGCTTGGCTTGCTGATTTTTCTTTGCCGACGACCCGAGCCGTTTCTGTTTGTATCATCTATATTGCTTTGAAGTATTGGCTTGTTCATTGGAGTCCATGGCGCGTACTGTTATTGGCTGTGGCGTTGCAACTTTT
Source organism: Vibrio sp. GLN_1 (assembly GCF_043106015.1). Classification (NCBI taxonomy): domain Bacteria; kingdom Pseudomonadati; phylum Pseudomonadota; class Gammaproteobacteria; order Vibrionales; family Vibrionaceae; genus Vibrio; species Vibrio sp. GLN_1. Next base: position 591,563 of record NZ_JBICMD010000014.1, on the reverse strand, counting down.
CTTCCAACCTTTTGCTTCTTTTAGTTTGAGTTTTTGGCTGTCTTATTTATCCGTTGGTGCCGTTTTGTTTGCGGTTAACACAGTGCAAGACTCTAAGGAAGGTCGTTTGGGAAAGTTGCGGATACTTCTGTTGACTCAACTGATACTGAGCTTATTGATTGTCCCGATCAGTGGCTATTTTTTCTCTGGATTTAGCTGGTCTTCTTTAGTCTACAATTTGGTTTTCATTCCTTGGTTTGGCTTTGTTGTCGTTCCAATCATGTTTGCTGCTTTAATTGCGTCATTGCTCTTTCCTATGTTGGCGACGGTTCTATGGTATTTGCTTGACATATTTCTGGTTCCACTAAGTTGGTCGGTTCGATATGCCATAGGGACTTGGCAACCCATTAGTGCCGAGTGGACATTTGTTATTGCTGTAGTGAGTGCAGTGCTCGTTTTAAGACATGTTATGCCTCGTTACGTTTGGATGTTTGTCTGTGTAATTGTTGTGATGACCGGGTTGTTTCCTAAGCAAGATAACCAAACTTGGCGTATTGATGTGCTTGATGTCGGGCATGGGTTGGCGGTGCTGGTCGAAAAAGAAGGGAGAGTTTTACTCTATGATACGGGCAAGGCTTGGCACAACGGCAGTATAGCTGAGCAAGTGATTACGCCAGTACTGCACCGCAGAGGCTACTCTAGTGTCGATACGATGATTTTAAGTCATGCCGATAATGACCATGCTGGCGGCCGAAAAGTGATAGAGCAGTACTTTTCACCTAAACACAAACTAAGCAGCCAGAGCTTTTTACATTATCAGCCTTGTATTGCTGCTGAGAAATGGAAGTGGCAAGGGTTGAACATGGAGGTACTTTGGCCTCCTAAACCTGTTGTACGTGCATACAACCCCCACTCTTGTGTCATCAGTCTGGAAGACCCTAGTACAGGTTTTAAAATGTTGTTTACTGGTGATATCGAAGCCATCAGCGAATGGATACTGCTTCGAGAGCCAGAAAAGCTGCGCAGTGATGTAATGTTAGTGCCGCATCATGGAAGCAAAACCTCTTCTAACCCTAAGTTTATCAATGTTGTTGAGCCTAGCTTGGCTATTGCTTCAACGGCAAAACTAAACCAGTGGGGAATGCCCGCACCTGAAGTCGTTCAGGCCTATACCGATAGTGGTGTTAGTTGGTTAGACACTGGAAGTGATGGCCAAATAACAATCTTACTTGATGGCAATAACTGGCGTTTTGAAAGTAAACGTCGAGAGACAATTGAGCCTTGGTATAGGCAGATGCTGCGTAACCGAGTAGAATAAGAGTCTTACTGTAAGAAAATAAAGCACTTCTATGTCGATAAATACTGATGAAACGACTTGGCAGACGTTTAAACGTCTTTGGCAATTTATCCGCCTTTACAAGTCTGGCCTTATCGTTGCCGTCATTGCATTAGTGATTAATGCTATCTCTGATACTTATATGATCTCCCTACTAAAACCGCTTCTCGATGAAGGTTTTGGTAATGCGGATTCTGATTTTCTACGTACACTTCCTTTAATTATATTTGTCATGATGTTCATTCGTGGCACGAGTGGTTTTGTCTCCACGTATTGTTTGAGTTGGGTCTCTGGCAATGTGGTGATGCTAGTACGACGCATGGTGTTTAATCACTTTATGCACATGCCTGTATCGTACTTTGATAAAGAAAAAACGGGTAACTTGCTTTCTCGAATCACTTACGATTCAGAGCAAGTCTCTGCGGCGACGAGCCAAGCGTTAGTGAGCATCGTACGTGAAGGCGCAAGCATTATTGGTTTGCTTGTTCTGATGTTTTACAACAGCTGGCAGTTGTCATTAGTGCTGTTTGCTGTAGCGCCTGTGGTTGCTTGGGGTATTGGTGTCGTTTCTAAGCGATTCAGAAAAATCTCGAAGAACATGCAAACGATGATGGGTAATGTGACCGCATCGGCTGAGCAAATGTTAAAAGGGCACAAAGTCGTATTGAGCTACGGTGGTCAAGACATTGAACGTCAACGTTTTGATAAAGTCAGCAACCAAATGCGTCAACAAAGCATGAAGTTGGTAACGGCTCAGGCTGCGGCAAACCCAATCATTCAAATGATTGCATCATTTGCGATTGTTGCTGTTCTTTATCTCGCAAGCATTGATTCAATCAAAGAGCAGTTGACTCCGGGTACTTTTACCGTGGTTTTTTCTGCGATGTTTGGTTTGATGCGCCCACTTAAAGCACTGACAAACGTAACTTCTCAGTTCCAACGTGGTATGGCAGCAAGCCAAACTTTGTTTGCTCTGATCGATTTAGAACCAGAGAAAAACGAAGGTAAATACACGGTTGAGCGCGCGAAGGGTGATGTATCTGTGAAAGATGTCAGCTTCACGTATGAAGGTTCAGAAAAGCCAGCTCTAGAGCATGTCAGTTTTGATATTCCAAGAGGTAAAACGGTCGCTCTAGTGGGGCGTTCAGGTTCAGGTAAAAGTACCATTGCGAACTTGTTTAACCGTTTTTATGACGTGGACAGTGGCTCGATTACATTAGATGGCCGTGATATTCGTGACTATGAATTGAAGAACTTGCGTGAGCAGTTTGCTTTGGTTTCGCAAAACGTACATCTTTTCAATGACACCATAGCAAACAACATTGCTTACGCAACGGAAGATAAGTACCAGCGCAGCGATATTGAGCATGCAGCGAAGCTGGCTCACGCAATGGAATTCATCAATAAGATGGAAAATGGTTTAGATACCATGATCGGCGAAAACGGCGCGAGCTTATCTGGTGGTCAGCGCCAACGTGTAGCGATTGCTCGGGCGTTGCTGCGTGATGCGCCTGTACTGATTCTTGACGAAGCAACCTCTGCACTGGATACGGAATCTGAGCGTGCCATCCAAGCTGCATTAGATGAGCTGCAGAAAGATAAAACCGTGTTGGTGATTGCTCACCGCTTGTCAACGATCGAAAAAGCCGATGAGATTCTAGTCGTAGACGACGGTGCCATTATTGAACGAGGTAATCACGCAGACTTGATTGCTAAGAATGGCGCTTACGCTCAACTTCATCGCATCCAGTTTGGCGAATAGTTGCTGTGGTTGAAAAAATCTGGTTTGAAAATCATCCATTAAAATATCTGTTGTGGCCATTATTATGGCCACTCAGTGTGTTGTTTGGTGCAATCAGTAGAGCGAAGCGTCAACAGTTCCAAACTGGTCGCAAGCAAGCGTATCAAGCACCAGTACCCGTAGTGGTGGTCGGTAATATCACCGCTGGTGGCAATGGTAAGACGCCTGTTGTGGTTTGGCTGGTCGAGCAATTACAACATCTGGGGTATAAACCGGGAGTGGTGTCTCGAGGGTATGGTGCGAAGGCTCCGCAGTATCCGCTGGTGTTAAATGATGATACTCCTACTCAACATTGTGGTGATGAACCTAAACTCATCCACCGGCGCACCGGAGCACCTGTTGCAGTCGATCCTGTACGTGCAAACGCCGTGAAAGCGCTAGTAGAGTTAGACGTGGATATCATCATTACCGATGATGGTTTGCAGCATTATGCTCTAGAGCGTGATGTTGAACTTGTGATTGTTGATGGAAATCGTCGTTTTGGTAATGAGTGTTTGATTCCGCTTGGTCCATTGCGCGAAGGTGTTGAGCGACTTCAGGAAGTCGACTTTATCATCACCAATGGCGGTTTGGCCCATCAGGGTGAGATCTCAATGTCTCTAGCACCATCAAAAGCGATCAACCTAAAGACCAAGCAGCAAGTTGATGTAAGTGAGTTAAAGGCATTGGTGGCATTTGCCGGTATCGGGCATCCACCTCGGTTTTTTAATACACTAGAATCAATGCATGCAGATGTTAAAGTCACGAAAGGTTTTGCTGACCATCAAGACTTTGACCAAAAAGAACTTGAAGCATTGGCTCTGCAAGGGGCCAATGTGATTATGACAGAGAAAGATGCTGTCAAATGTTGCGACTACGCACAAGACAATTGGTGGTATCTGCCTGTATCTGCTCAATTTGAGCCTAAAGATGCAGAGCGAATTTTAAATCGAATAAAAGAGGTTAAAGCGACTTATGGATCACCGTCTGCTTGAGATTGTGGCTTGCCCAGTGTGTAAAGGTAAGCTGACTTACGATAAAGATAATCAAGAGTTGATCTGCAAATTGGATCGCCTTGCTTACCCTATCAAAGAGGGTATTCCTGTTCTGCTTGAGCCAGAAGCTCGCATCATGAGCATGGATGAGGGGCGTTAATGTCTTTTACGGTTGTTATACCGGCTCGTTACTCTTCGAGCCGTTTACCAGGTAAACCATTGGCTGATATTGGCGGTAAACCAATGGTGCAATGGGTTTACGAACAAGCAATGCAAGCTGGCGCTGATGACGTGATCATTGCTACTGACGATGAGCGAGTTTCTGCGGCGGTTGAGAAATTCGGTGGCAAAGTTTGTATGACTTCGCCAAACCACGAATCTGGTACAGAGCGTTTAGCGGAAGTGGTAGATAAAATGGCCATTCCTGCTGACCACATTATTGTGAACGTTCAAGGTGATGAGCCTTTGGTACCACCAGTTATCATCCGCCAAGTCGCAGATAACTTAGCCGCTAGTGATGCGCCTATGGCTACGTTGGCGGTTGAAATTGAATCTGAAGATGAAGTCTTCAACCCAAATGCCGTAAAAGTCGTTGCTGATGAGCGTGGTTATGCCATGTACTTTAGCCGAGCAACAATTCCTTGGGATCGTGATAACTTCGCTAAGCAAGACAAAGCTATCGTGAATCCATTGATGCGTCACATCGGTATCTATGCATACCGCGCAGGTTTCATTAATACTTACGTAAACTGGGCGCCAAGTGCCCTAGAGCAAATTGAATGCCTAGAGCAGTTACGAGTGCTTTGGTACGGCGAGAAAATCCACGTTGCAGTCGCTAAAGAAGCGCCAGCAGCAGGCGTTGATACGCCAGAAGACCTTGAAGCCGTTAGAGCTATTGTGGCGAAAAAAGCGTAACGATTCTACTTCTTGCAGTTAATAAAAAGGCTCCTTTCATGGAGCCTTTGGTTTTAAGGGGATGAGTCTATTTTTTGCTAAATGTTTGAGTCGTACTGATTGCGTTTTGGACAAGTGGCTAATGTTTCTCTGTGTCCCGTGTCTTTAACTTCTTCTAAGATTACGTCAAAGCCCCATAGGCGATAGACGTGTTTCAAAACCTCATCATAACTTTCATCGAGTGGAATGCGGTTATGAGGAACGTACTGCAACGTGAGTGAACGGTCACCACGAACATCCACGTTAAACACCTGAATGTTAGGCTCTAAGTTTGATAGGTTGTACTGCGCTGCCAGAGTTTCTCGAATGCGCTTGTAGCCCATTTCATCATGTATGGCGGAGACTTCAATAAAGTTCTTCCTGTCATCATCGTTGATGGCGAACAGTTTGAAATCACGCATCAATTTCGGAGACAAATATTGGCTGATAAAGCTTTCATCTTTGAAATTATGCATAGCAAAATGCAAGGCATCTAACCAATCTGTTCCTGCTAGATCCGGGAACCACTCTTTATCTTCGTCAGTTGGCTCTTCACAAATACGCTTTATATCGCGGAACATCGCAAAGCCGAGAGCATAGGGGTTGATACCGCTAAAGTAAGGACTGTTGTAAGGTGGTTGAGCAACAACACTCGTGTGGCTATGTAAAAATTCAAGAATGAACTTTTCGGATACAATACCTTCATCATATAAGTGGTTTAGAATCGTATAGTGCCAGAACGTTGCCCATCCCTCATTCATAACCTGAGTTTGCTTTTGTGGATAAAAGTACTGGCTTATTTTTCGGACGATTCGAACAACCTCGCGTTGCCATGGTTCCAAGAGCGGCGCATGTTTTTCAAAGAAGTAGAGTAGGTTTTCTTGAGGTTCACTAGGGAAGCGCTCTTTAATGTCTTCTTCTTTAGTTTTGGCTCTTGGTACGGTTCGCCACAGTTCATTGACTTGAGATTGCAGATAAGCCTCGCGCTCCTCTTGGCGGGCCTTCTCTTCGGTAATCGAGATTTTCTCTGGTCGTTTGTAGCGGTCGACACCAAAGTTCATTAACGCATGGCAGGAGTCGAGAAGCTTTTCAACCTCTTGAACGCCATAGCGCTCCTCACATTCGGCAAGGTACTTTTTAGCAAAGAGTAAGTAGTCGATGATAGAACTGGCGTCCGTCCACGTTTGGAACAGATAGTTCCCCTTGAAGAAAGAGTTGTGGCCGTAGCACGCGTGTGCAATGACAAGCGCTTGCATGGTGACTGTGTTCTCTTCCATCAAATACGCAATACAAGGGTCGGAGTTAATCACAATCTCGTACGCAAGGCCCATCTGACCATGTTTGTAGTTCTGTTCTGTTTGAATGAACTTTTTACCAAATGACCAATGGTTGTAGTTGATAGGCATACCGATACTTGAGTACGCATCCATCATCTGCTCAGACGTGATCACTTCGATCTGATTTGGATAGGTGTCCAAACGATAGTGCTCCGCGACACGTTTTATTTCCTTGTGATAGCGTTCAAGCAGTTCGAATGTCCAATCCGGTCCGTCAGGTAGCAACTTGCTGTTGCGCTTTTTAGGCGCCTCTCCAGAGAGGTTTTTTGTTGCGGTAGTCATCGCTAGCCTCCTTACGCCGTTTCTTTTTGGAATAGTTCTCGGAAGACTGGGAAGATATCCTCCACAGAGCGAATATTCTTCATAGCGAAGTTTGGAAACTCGTCGGTGAGCTTCTCATACTCGTGCCATAAGGTTTGATGTGAGCGACGCGTGATTTCTATATAAGAATAGTACTGACAATTTGGCAGCAACTTATTCACGAGTAAATCTCGGCATCGTGGTGAGTCATCCGCCCAGTTATCCCCATCGGACGCTTGGGCTGCGTAGATGTTCCACTGACCAACCGGGTAACGCTCTTTGACGATTTCATCCATTAATTTCAAAGCGCTAGATACGATGGTGCCACCGGTTTCTTGCGAGTAGAAAAATTCGTGTTCATCGACTTCTTTGGCTTGCGTGTGGTGGCGAATAAACACAACGTCTACGTTTTCATAGGTGCGAGTCAAGAACAGATACAACAGCACATAGAAGCGTTTTGCGATGTCTTTGGTCGCTTGATCCATAGAACCAGACACGTCCATCAAACAAAACATCACGGCTTGGCTAGAAGGGACTGGTCGTTTTTCGTAGTTTTTAAAACGTAAATCGAAAGTATCGATGAACGGCACATTTTCAATTTTCTTGCGCAGTTCTTCGATTTCTTTTTTCAGACGATTTTCTTCAAGTTGTTGTGCTGGCTCAATATTTTTGATGCGAGTCAACTCGTCTTCGAGCTCTTTAAGAAGTCGTTTTTTGCCTGCAGTCATGGCGGTTCGACGAGCTAATGACTGCTGCAATGAACGAATAACGGAAATGTTGGAAGGGATCCCTGCGGTTTGGAAACCTGCTCGGTGAGTTTTCCATTCCGTAATTTTAGCGATTTGATTTTTTTCTAGATTCGGTAGCTCTAAGTCTTCAAACAGAATATCCAGGTATTCGTCTTTTGAAATTTGGAACACAAATTCATCTTGGCCTTCGCCATCTGGACTCGCATTACCTTCACCAGAGCCACTGCCTTGACCTCCACCTTTTGGACGCTCGATTTTATCACCCGTAATAAACTGATCGTTACCAGGGTGCACGCGTTCACGCACGCCACCTTTCCCTTGATGGAAAATCGGCTCGTTAATGTCTTTGTGCGGTATTGAGACGTCTTCGCCCGTTTCTGTATTCGTGATCGAGCGTCGATTCACTGCGTCAGCTACCGACTCTTTGATCTGCTCTTTATGGCGCTTCAAGAAGCGCTGTCTGTTAACAGCGCTCTTGTTCTTGCCATTGAGCCTTCGGTCTATAAATTGCGCCATGAAATAGCCCTCTTCATGTTTCACAAGCGACCTAACTCAACACTGGGTTAGGATGACTTACGTACTCGTAGGTACCACTCAGAAAGTAGGCGAACCTGTTTCTCGGTATAGCCTTTTTCCATCATGCGAGCGACAAAGTCGTCGTGTTTCTTCTGATCTTCAGAAGAGGTTTTCGCATTAAACGAGATAACCGGAAGAAGCTCTTCGGTATTGGAGAACATTTTCTTCTCGATTACCGTGCGCAGTTTTTCGTAGCTGGTCCAAACTGGGTTTTGACCATTGTTATTGGCTTTCGCACGAAGCACAAAGTTGACGATTTCATTTCGGAAATCTTTCGGGTTGGAGATACCAGCGGTTTTCTCAATTTTCTCTAGTTCCGCATTGAGAGATGCGCGGTCAAATAGCTGTCCCGTTTCTGGATCGCGGTATTCTTGGTCCTGAATCCAGAAGTCTGCGTAGGTAACATAACGGTCGAAGATGTTTTGGCCGTATTCAGAGTAAGATTCTAGGTACGCGGTTTGAATTTCTTTACCGATAAACTCAACGTAACGAGGAACGAGGTACCCTTTCAAAAACTCAAGATATTTTTCTGCGGTTTCTGAAGGGAATTGTTCGCGCTCTACTTGTTGTTCAATCACATAGAACAGGTGAACTGGGTTTGCTGCCACTTCGGTTTGGTCAAAGTTGAACACGCGAGACAAAATCTTAAACGCAAAACGTGTAGATAGGCCGTTCATACCTTCATCGACGCCTGCGTAATCTCGATATTCTTGGTAGCTTTTCGCTTTAGGATCGGTATCTTTTAGCGTCTCGCCGTCGTACACGCGCATTTTCGAGAAAATAGACGAGTTTTCAGGCTCTTTCAGACGAGAAAGAATGCTGAACTGCGCCAATGTTTCTAATGTGCTTGGTGAGCAAGGGGCTTGAGACAATTCACTGTTTTCAAGCAGTTTTTGATAGATTTTAACTTCTTCCGATACGCGTAAACAGTACGGTACTTTAACGATGTATACACGGTCTAGGAAGGCTTCGTTGTTTTTGTTGTTGCGGAAGGTTTGCCACTCAGATTCGTTAGAGTGAGCCAAAATCATGCCGTCAAACGGAATTGCAGAAAGGCCTTCCGTCCCGTTAAAGTTGCCTTCCTGTGTTGCGGTTAGTAATGGGTGCAATACTTTAATTGGCGCTTTGAACATCTCGACGAATTCCATCAAGCCTTGGTTTGCTTTACACAGCGCGCCAGAGTAGCTGTATGCATCTGGGTCGTCTTGAGAGTAGTGTTCGAGTTTACGGATATCCACTTTACCGACGAGTGATGAAATATCTTGGTTGTTCTCATCACCAGGTTCGGTTTTCGCAATACCGATTTGGTCAAGGATAGATGGACGAACTTTCATCACTTTAAATTTGGTGATGTCGCCGCCAAATTCGTGAAGGCGTTTCGCTGCCCAAGGTGACATGATTGAGCGAAGGTAGCGCTGCTCAATACCGTAGTCCGTTTTCAGAATCTCGCCATCTTCGGTCGCTTTGAATAAACAGAATGGGTGGTCGTTCACTGGGCTGCGTTCGCCATTAGCGCTCAATACGTAAATAGGCATCGCTTCCATAAGCGATTTTAGTTTTTCAGCAAGTGAGGACTTACCGCCACCAACAGGACCCAATAGATAGAGGATCTGTTTGCGTTCTTCTAATCCTTGCGCCGCATGCTTGAGGTAAGAAACAATTTGTTCAATCGCATCTTCCATACCATAAAAGTCTTTGAAAGTTTCATAGCGAGAGATAACGCGGTTGGAGAAGATGCGGCTCAAACGTGGGTCTTTAGCTGTATCTATTATCTCTGGCTCGCCGATTGCCATCAGTAGGCGTTCTGCTGCATTAGCATAAGCACTTTTGTCATCCTTACACAGGGCTAGAAACTCCTGTAACGACATCTCTTCATCTTTTGCAGCTTCATATCTGGATTGATAGTGGTCGAAAATACTCATGTCGCTTTCCCCTTTAATAGTCAGTCTACCGACGAACGTTGGTGCAGGCTGTTCCACGTTTTGCTGTGCTCTTAGTTGCCTGAATGTCGACGTCCTGTTATCTCATTTGGTTTGTACGAAATGTATGACCAGTAACACCAAAGACTTTGCTTTATGGACAGTTTTTTCATCACAACGGTGAGCAGTGGATGTGTACTTTTCAGTCACAGCCTTTCTCTACTTAAGCCTAGTCGGGGATTTGCAATTTTGCTTAACAATTATGAATTTATTGTAAAAGTGACATTTGAATCACTCTTTAGATGAGGATGAATTTATGTTGCGAATAGGGCGGAGATAAATCAAATATTTGGTGAAAAATACAGAATTTCAGTGATTCGTTATTCCACATTGCACAAGATAAGCAGAAGGATACGGTAGTGAAGAATGGAAGTTGTGACAGGAAAATAAAAAAGGAGAGCGAATGCTCTCCTAATCAAAGACTTGCTATCTTACGCACTAAAAATTTGTGCAAGCTCGTTTTCACACAAGTGATATTGACGAGGGCAGTTACGCCAAGTTTGCAGCATGCGGCGGTATTTATCTAGCATTGGCATTTGGCTATTAAAGTGGTGATCTGCCTTGTCGAATTGTGGGTAAAGACCTTCAGAATCAACAAGGAAGCGGACGTAATGCACTTGCTGCGCTTCTGTTGCGATATCGAAACCTAAGAACTGTAAGCGACGTTGGTCTACTTTGCTACGTTCTTCCGCATCTAACATATTGTTAGATTCTTGCATCGCGTGATACATCTCCATAATGTCGATGATTTCACGGCATTCTGCTTCTGAAAGGCAACCGAAATCTTTGTTCAGTTCGCGCATTTGTAGCTCATAGCCGCGTTCAACGATCGTCTGTAGGCGTTTGTATTTAGCCGCATTATTCGGATCAAGCTGAGACATTAGGTTGTATTGGTTTGATAGGATCAAACGTTGAGCGTTTGACATTTCCATGATGACCTCACTAAATAATCTAATACATTTTTAATGTGCTTAGGTTAACGCTTCAGACAAGGGTGAAACATGATCTCAACACATATTTAATATGAAAAAATGGCAAGAATTGTCGAATTCAGCCACGGCGAGATACACGATATAAGAAGAATATCTACTTTTTGTGATAGTGGTTGTATATGTAATCTCGGTCCGAAAACACTCTTAACCACTCTGGCTTGAAGACGGTTAATACTGCCAGTGACATCCCGTTAAGTAACCCTTCGGGGAACGCAAGCAATGGGACAAAAATAAAGTAGTTGTGTTGAATGGTTTCCCAATCGTAGTGGCCAACCAACAAGTGATAAAACGAGTTAAATACTAAGTGTAAGCTGCCTGTGAGTGCGCCATTAAAAAAGCCAGCGACAAAAATAAACACAAAGATGTTGCGGGGTAAATAATGGTAACTAAGCAAAAAGACTAAGTAGCTGATTAATATTGGCATGAGTGCCGATAACACAAGAGAGCTCGGGAGCAAGATAAACGAAATATCGTGTATCCAGTGGTAGGCGATCATCGCAGGAATGCTGAGCAAAAAAGCCATTCTCCAACCGTACATCATGGTAAGTGTCGTCAACGCGAGAAAGTGTATTTGTAACCCTTCTTTTACTCCTGCTTGAGCAGACCAAAGAACCGTAATGAGGAAGAAAGAGGCAAGCACGATATGTTGAAATGCTTTCTCTTGTTCAAGTTTAGGCCAAACTACTTTTCTCCAATCGGGTATGCAAAAAGCAACGACAACCAAAGTGACGATGATGAGTGAGCCTACGTTAAACCAGTCCATGAACTCTTTTCCTAAAATGCGTTTGTTACTTTTACGTTAATCCTTTTGTTTGGGCGCTATTTTACACGCCTTGGTGATTTATATAAGGAATTTGCCGGTGTTACATACAAAAATGCCAGCTAAATGCTGGCATTTCTAGAACGTTAAGTTTCTTATTTGCTTAGTATTTCACGTTAGAGTGGTACTGAGACAAGATGGATTGAATTTCATCCATTGTCTCTTTTGAAGGAGGATTCACGCCTTCAAGAGGGTACTCTAAACCAAGAGCTTCCCATTTATGTGCACCGAGTTTGTGGTATGGGAGCAGTTCAACTTTCTCGATGTTGTCCATATCTTTAATGAATTCACCCAGCATGTGCGCCGCTTCTGGATCATCGGTGTAACCCGGCACAACTACGTAGCGGATCCATGTTTTTTGACCAATTTTGTGCAAGTAACGAGCAAAGTCTAACGTACGTCGATTCGACACACCGATAAAGTCTTGGTGAATTTCATCTTTCATATGTTTGATATCTAGCATCACCAAATCAGTCGCGTCCAATACTTCGTCGATCACTTCTGTGTGTTTACGAATGTAGCCATTGGTATCTAGACATGTGTGGATGCCTTCTGCGTGAGCCGCACGGAAAAAGTCGCGAACAAATTCTGGTTGAAGCATGGCTTCGCCACCAGAACAAGTGATACCACCACCTGATGCATTCATGAAATGACGGTAGCTTTTCGCTTCGGCAATGATTTCTTCAACAGTAACTTCTTTACCATCATGCGTGTCCCAAGTATCGCGGTTATGGCAATACTTACAGCGCATTAAACAACCTTGCAAGAAGACGATAAAACGAATACCAGGTCCGTCTACGGTACCGCATGATTCAAATGAGTGAATACGACCAGTTGTTGACATCTTTTGCTCTCATTACTAATAAATTCTTGCTGTTATTTTATTACAAAAAGCAGGGTTAAAACAGCCTTGTGGGTGGCTAAGGCAGCGTAATGTGACCAAAGAAAACGGCCAATGACGCGTTCATTGGCCGGAGAGATAAATACTATTTAAAAGAAAGCAAAGACTGAGAAAGAACCAGTACCATAAACGTCAGTTTGTGATTCTTCGTAATCAGGTGTTTTCACCGTAAAGGTTAGGCTTGCGCCGTAATTCTGGTTATACCAAGTTGCACCTGCAACGGCACTTGCTTGCCAGTTTTCTAGAGTCACATCATAAGGTTCTGATGAGCCTGGAATACCTGAGCGATCGCCTTCAATGGTGATATCGTTGAAACGGTATCGACCTTCAAATCCTGTAAAGACAAACCAACTGGAGGTATTTTTCGCAAGCATACTGGCAGAGAAAGGGCTTTCTACACTGATGTTTGCTGCGCCAATACTATTGGCTAGATTCGTGCCCCAGCGGAACATGACACCTTGTGATACATCGCTGCGGAAGTTACCTGCGTTAATGTCATTCACATTAGTGATTTCCCATTGCGTCTTCTGGCCCTCACTGCGCATGAGTTTATTGAAAGCTCGGTAACCAACGCTAAAGGCAATTTCATCGTCAATTTGGTAATCCCAGCCTTGAGGATCGGTTGAACCAGTGATGCCGTGAACAATTTCCTGCGCTTTTTCTGATAGAGAACTTTCACCTGTGGCACCAATGGTGAAGTTATAGCGAACGGCTTGATCGGCGGTTAGAGATAGGTAGTTGATTTCAGTGTGTAGGTAACCAGCGTATGGACGGTCATTGGCAAGAGGGTAGTCTGCTTCAATATCACTTGGAGTCCACATCTTGTGGCCAAGTACTACCTCGATTTTATCGACATTGGATTGATCTGCATTTTCTAAGCTGAACCATTTCCATTCGCTTTCTTTTTTTAGTTTCTCGGTTGCGTAAGAGAAGAATATACCGTTGGTGTAATCTTGGTCGACACCAAAAATGCCATCGTTATCAAGGGTAAAGGATACTGTGGATTTGGTGGATGCCAGAGCAACTGGCGATAAAAGGGTAAGGAAAATTAATTTACTGAGTTTCATATACTGCATTTACTAACTTTTTTTGCATCATACGTAAGAATTCAATCAAAATCTTCCGCAATGTCACAACTTTAGTTCAAGAAACAAAAAAAGGCTGATGCTTTGCAGCATCAGCCTTTGTTGTATCACTAAAACGTTATTTCGCTAAAGTCTTATAGAGACTCAGTGAATGTACGTGCGATTACGTCAGCTTGTTGCTCTGCAGTTAGAGAGTTGAAGCGAACAGCGTAACCAGATACACGAATTGTTAGCTGAGGGTATTTCTCTGGGTGCTTAACTGCGTCTTCTAGAGTTTCGCGGTTAAGAACGTTCACGTTTAGGTGTTGACCACCTTCGATACCAGCTTCGTGGTGGAAGTAACCATCCATCAGACCAGCAAGGTTAGCGCGTTGTGAACCCTCATCTTTACCTAGTGCGTTAGGTACGATAGAGAATGTGTAAGAGATACCATCTTGTGCATCAGCAAACGGCAGTTTAGCTACTGAAGTTAGTGATGCTACAGCACCTTTCTCATCGCGACCGTGCATTGGGTTTGCACCTGGAGCAAATGGAGCACCAGCACGACGACCGTCAGGTGTGTTACCAGTTTTCTTACCGTATACCACGTTTGAAGTGATAGTAAGAATTGACTGAGTAGGGATTGCATCACGGTAAGTCTTAAGCTTACGGATTTTGCCCATAAATACAGAAACAAGTTCACATGCGATGTCATCAACGCGTGGGTCGTTGTTACCAAATTTAGGGTAATCGCCTTCGATTTCGAAGTCGATTGCTAGACCGTCTTCATCACGGATAGGTTTAACAGTTGCGTATTTAATTGCAGACAGAGAGTCAGCAGCAACAGATAGACCAGCAATACCACAAGCCATAGTACGTTTAACGTCACGGTCGTGCAGAGCCATTAGTGCAGCTTCGTAGCTGTACTTGTCGTGCATGAAGTGGATTGCGTTTAGTGCAGTCACGTACTGCTTCGCTAGCCAATCCATGAAGTGGTCCATTTTTTCCCACAACTCGTCATAGCTTAGTACGTCGCCTTCGATCTTAGGCATTTTCGGACCAACTTGGATTTTTAGCTTCTCATCCACACCACCGTTGATGGTGTAAAGCATAGTTTTCGCAAGGTTAGCACGAGCGCCGAAGAACTGCATTTGCTTACCAACAACCATTGGAGATACACAACATGCGATTGCGTAGTCGTCAGAGTTCATGTCTGGACGCATTAGGTCGTCGTTTTCGTACTGGATTGAAGAAGTGTCGATAGATACTTTCGCACAGAACTTCTTGAAGCCTTCAGGTAGTTGCTCAGACCAAAGTACAGTGATGTTTGGCTCTGGAGAAGGACCCATTGTGTATAGTGAGTTTAGGAAACGGAAGTTAGTACGAGTAACTAGCGTACGACCGTCAAGACCCATACCACCCATAGACTCAGTTGCCCAGATTGGGTCGCCAGAGAATAGGTCATCGTACTCAGGAGTACGTAGGAAACGAACCATACGTAGTTTCATTACGAAGTGGTCGATCATTTCCTGAGCTTGTTCTTCAGTAAGCTTACCAGCAGCGATATCACGCTCGATGAACACGTCTAGGAATGTAGAAGTACGACCTAGAGACATTGCAGCACCGTTTTGAGACTTAACAGCTGCTAGGTAGCCGAAGTAAGTCCATTGGATAGCTTCTTGTGCAGTTTCAGCAGGGCGAGAGATGTCACAACCGTATTTCGCAGCCATAACTTTCATTTGGCCAAGTGCACGGTGTTGCTCAGCGATCTCTTCGCGAAGCTGCATAGTCATTTGAAGATCTTCACCGTTCTCAAAACGCTCTTGCAGAGATTTGAATTGAGCCAGTTTGTCCTTCATTAGGAAGTCGATACCGTATAGAGCAACACGGCGGTAGTCACCGATGATACGGCCACGACCGTAAGCATCTGGAAGACCAGTTAGAACACCAGATTTACGACAAGCTAGGATTTCTGGAGTGTAGATGTCGAAAACACCAGCGTTGTGAGTTTTACGGTATTCTGTAAAGATTTTTTTAACTTGTGGGTCTAGTTCGCGGTCGTATGCTTTGCACGAACCTTCAACCATGCGGATACCACCGTTAGGGATGATAGCGCGTTTTAGAGGAGCGTCAGTTTGAAGACCAACGATAGTCTCAAGATCTTTCTCGATGTAGCCTGCATCGTGAGCAGTGATGGTAGAGATGATAGAAGTATCGAAATCAACAGGAGCGTGAGTTGAGTTCTCTTGCTTGATACCTTCCATTACCTTAGCCCAAAGCTTGTTAGTTGCTTCAGTACCTTCAGAAACTAGGAAAGATTCGTCGCCTTCGTACGGAGTGTAGTTCTTTTGAATGAAATCACGAACGTTTACTTCGTTTTGCCAGTCACCTGCAACAAAACCTTCCCAAGCTTTAGCAAATTGCTCTGCCATGACATACCTACCTTTTTAGTAGAAAAAAATTACGTACTGCTTCGCCGTTGAGCCAGCTATCCCCAAAATCTGAGGGGGAACAGTACACTCTTTTGAATAACAATATTTATAGTCTTAAATTTAAAAAATTGGGTCACAAAACTATAAATATTGTCACTATCTTTAATGACACTCTTTTTAAGAGACAACTAGAGGTTAAACTAAAATTTTTTTGCAAACCTTAAACTAAATCAATAAATCCTCAAAAATCTCGATAAAAATGGGGTAGCGACAAGCGCTACCCACACGTTTTTTGAACAATTAGCCTTACAGCCAAGCTTTGATGCCATACTGGCCTTCTAGCATACCAACTGCAAGCATAGCGACCAAACAGATAACAAGTACACCTACTGGGATCACAATCTTGTCTACGAATGACAGGCGAGCTGCACGCTCTTTGTCACCAATTAGACCGTTGTTATCAAGTAGCATTGTTAATGCCCATGCTAGTACAGGGTTAACTACGGCAGAACCGAAAATACAGATACCCGCTGCTTGAGAGTCTTTAGAGTCTTTCACCATTTGCATACCTGCTTCAAGTAGAGGTAGAGATACACCTACAAGAAGAGCGACACGCATTACTGGTGGCCATACTGCGATGTCCATTGGGAAGCCAAGGATCGCGATGATCATCACCAGAAGACCAAGAAGGATAGCACCGCCAGGAATTGGACGTTTTGCAATCGCTGCTGGGATCATGTAAGTCCCCCAAGATGAAGTGATGTTACCACCACCTACCGCTGTACCTACCATCTGACGGATAGAACACATAGTCATTGTGTCATCAACGTCCATTAGTACTTTTTCAGTCTTTTTAGGGTAGTTAAGTTCTTGGAAAATACGATGACCTAAGAAGTCAGGAGACCACATTGCTACTGCTAGGATTGCAAAAGGCAGTGACGCGATGAAGTGTTCCATATTAGGAAGACCGAGCATCCAACCTTCTTCAGTGCTGCCCCACCAGTAAACAGGGTTTAGATTCGGTAGACCAGTTTCAGTGACGAATTTGATGTCAAAACCAGCACCTAGCACTAGAGCGATAATAAGGCCTGTGAAAGCACACACTGGAATCGCAAGCCAACGTTTGTTCACTTTTGCAAGGAAAGCGTATAGTGCGATAGTCACTGCAAGCACGATCAGACCCACGTAACCCATGCTGCCAGCTTCAACAGTTGAAGATTGTAGGCCAACTGCCCATTCTTGAATCGAGTTGATTTGGCTCATGGTCCCCGTCAAGCCCAAGAAAATGAGCAAGCCACCAGCTGTACCCTCTGAGGTGAGGTTCACCAGTTTAGAACCGCCTTTCAAGAAGCTAAGTAGAAGACCGAATACACCAATAAGAATTGCCAATGCAAGAGGGTGAGCACCAGCGAGAGCGATGGTACCAATAAGAGGGATCATTGGACCGTGGTTACCTGCCAAGTTGGCTTTCGGGTTGATAAAGCCAGAAGCAAGCACACAGAAAAGTAGTGCAGGGATTAGCATTTCTACACGCGCAACTTCAATGGCAAAATCTTTGCCTAAGTTAACGTGGTCCCATGCTGCAGTAAGGCCTTCAGCCCAAGACATCATTACCGCAGAGTACATTGCGATAATGCCGATAGTACCAGCAAGTGCTGGAACAAGGTCTTCAAGCTCAAAGCGGAAGTCACGACCTGGCAAGTTTAAGCCGAAACGACGCGGCTTCATGATTTGTAGTTCGTGGTCTAGGTAGTCTGAACGGCTCGCGAACTCAGATGATGGACGATGAAGCTCACGGTAGCTTTTGGTCTCGATATCTGAATCAGAGTGCGCTTTGTTAACTGCGTCTGACATAGATTCCTCATATATTTAAAAGTTATGAATTATTCATTCAAGTGTGTTATTCCGCATCCTGCGGCACGTCCTATGCTAGCTATTATTAGATTTGTTACACGTCGACGTCGTGCCTAAGCATAGCTAATAACTTGTTGTGTTGAGGCACAAAAAATTCCTCATCTTTTGGCTGGAGTCTAGCAAGATAGCCATTTAGGGTGATTGATTTAGATCACTTTAAGAATAGATGTGAAATAAAACTACAGAAAGTGTCTGGTATGCGAATGAGATGGTTATTTAGTGTGTAATTTCATTACACAAGTTGCATAAAATTAGAGTTTATTGCCCTACATCGCATGAGTCACCCTTAAATGATCAATATTCACGATGTTTATATAAAGCTGGCTTTATTCTTGCTTTGTACCGAGCAACGACGATTTTTTGGCTAATCATTGCCGCTCAGTTTAGGAAGAAGACATGAAACAGCTTAAAGTACTGCCACTTGTGGCAATTATCTCAGGTTTAATGGTCGGTTGTGGCGGCGGTGGTGGAGGTGGCGGCGGTGGCGGTACACCTCAAACTGCATTTAACTTCACTTTTGTTGCGCCAAAGACACAAGCGCTTTCAAGTAACGGTACTTGTACGATTTACGATCGCTTTGAGTCAAACAACATTGAGCAAGTATTGAATTACCATAAGCTGGGTGGTGTTTTAGACACTCAGTTAACAGCTTATTACTCTGATGCATCGGGTAACCGCGTTGGTGATTTGGTAACAGCAAGCAATGACAAATTGACGATTATTCTGCAAACGATTCCAGATGGCGGTAGTGTTACTGTTCAAGAGGTGAATGGCACTATTATTAACGCGATTACCTTTTCAAAAGATCTTTTGGAATCTGAGTCCTCTTTGAGAAACGTATACCTATCTGCAGATGCGAACGTAAGTAATACGAGCTGTCTGACGGGAAATAACGATTCAAAAGTCAATAAGACGAACTTGGACTACAAGACTGCGGAAGATGCTTCAGGCAATCCATATTCGACGTTCTACTTTGATTCCCAGCTAGAAACTGTAACGGCGAACGAATCGCGCTTTACCAAGGGTGAAAGTTTACCAGCGGTTAGTACCGAAAAAACGATGGTAGCTCAATACCGCACTGCTTCACGCTCTTCCTTGTACCAATATGGTTTTGAAGACTGGACTGATGGACGCATGGTCTTTGCAGGAACGCCTTCGATGCCTATGGTCAGTACGTCGGGTATCAATTTTTCTAAGATAGATATTGATACAATCTACAAAAACTTTTCTTACCGTTTAGCTGAAGTGCCAAAGACAAGTGCGTTTTATCACCCTGATGCATTGAAAGGCGATGTTTGGACATTCAGTGTAGAAGGCACGATTGCAACGCCTGGATGGACAGCTGCATACACAGACAAAGTTTCTGAAAACTGGAGCATTGTTGTTGATGACCGCTCTCTATTTTCAGTAACGGATACCCAGAACACGAAACCAGGTGTATCAAACAGTGTTGTTGATCTAACTGACAGTATTGGTTTAGGCCAAGAAAACGGGTTACAACGCGTGAGCTATCAGCAAGGTACGATGGTTGGTGCAACGCCATACGTTGTTCGCCATTCTGTTTACTCGTTGATCGAAGGAAGTATCGTCGTTCCTGACTTAGATTACTCTAGTGTTCCTTCTGGTGCTCGAAGTGATTTAGTTATCTCCAATAACTCGTTAATTACTCAGAGCTATGTGTTTACCGATGAAAAAGCAGACGTTAAAGCTGCTGATTTTCTCACTGCTTTTGCCAATGGTGATGGCGCTGATACGGCAAAAGATGTACTCGGTATCGTAATGAATGAGAAACAAGTT
The DNA here is from genome assembly GCF_043106015.1 of Vibrio sp. GLN_1. NCBI lineage: Bacteria > Pseudomonadati > Pseudomonadota > Gammaproteobacteria > Vibrionales > Vibrionaceae > Vibrio > Vibrio sp. GLN_1. The sequence goes on along the minus strand of NZ_JBICMD010000014.1, from coordinate 571,679 downwards.
AGAGATACGATGAATCGCATTGCTCAAACTAAGACGCTGATGTTAGAGAGAAGCAATTAACACTTTTGTAAATTTATTTAGCCCCTCACTTGAGGGGCTTTTTTGTGGTCTATATTCACGAATAAAAGAATATGTTGCTATATATTGCATATTCATTTGTCTATCGTATCTATCTATTCGATTTATTTAGGTTAATAATTTGTTGCAACTTTCTAGGGGTGGTGCTAATTTGTTCCGAAATAGAGAGGGCGGAGTCCCTTAATTGCAGTGACAAAAACACAGGGAGTAGAGCGCATGAATGATGTACCAGCGCTAGATATAAAAGACCTGCACAAAACATTTGGACAGAATGAAGTCCTGAAAGGCATTTCACTTGCCGCTCACAAAGGGGATGTTATCTCCATCATTGGCTCTTCCGGTTCTGGCAAGAGTACTTTTCTTAGATGTATTAACTTACTAGAAACACCGACCGCTGGTGAAATTTGGGTAAACGGCGAGCTTATTCAAATGAAAAACAACCGCGCGGGTGAATCTGTACCTGCCAACGAAAAACAAGTTCAGCGTATTCGTTCGCGTTTAGCTATGGTTTTTCAGGGGTTTAACCTTTGGTCTCATCTTACCGTTCTTGAAAACGTCATCGAAGCACCTGTCCACGTTCTTGGAGTGCCGAAAGCTCAAGCAATTGAAAATGCAGAGTTGTTACTGAAAAAAGTCGGCCTTTACGAGCGTAAAGATTATTACCCAGGTCATTTATCTGGTGGTCAGCAACAGCGTGCTGCGATTGCTCGTGCCCTTGCTGTAGATCCAGAAGTTATGCTGTTTGACGAGCCTACCTCTGCGCTTGACCCTGAGCTTGTTGGGGAAGTGCTAGGGGTAATGAGAGATTTGGCAGATGAAGGGCGAACCATGTTGGTGGTGACGCACGAAATGGCGTTTGCTCGTGACGTCTCAAATCATGTGATGTTCTTGCATCAAGGCTTAGTGGAAGAACAGGGAGATCCAGCTAAGCTATTTACTAACCCCGATTCTCAGCGATTACAGCAGTTTATCTCATCTATCTACTAATATTCATTAGGCGGCAGAGTTTTGCCTCCTAAGTAAGCACAACGAACAAAACCAAATAAAATAGCAATCACAGGAGTATGGAAATGAAAAAGTGGTTATTGGCAGCAACTCTTGCTGCAACGGCAGTGTCTGGTGTTGCTCAAGCGAAAGAATGGAAAACAGTTCGCTTTGGCATTGAAGGCGCATACCCTCCATTTAGCTGGACAGAAACCGATGGTTCTCTAAAAGGCTTTGATGTTGATATGGCCAATGCGCTGTGTGAAGAAATGCAAGTGAAGTGTCAGATCGTTGCACAAGATTGGGATGGCATTATTCCTTCTCTATTGGCTCGTAAATACGATGCGATCATCGCGGCAATGTCGATTACCGAAGAACGTAAGAAGAAAGTGGATTTCACGGGCAAATACGCACTGATCCCAAATAAGTTCATCGCTAAGAAAGGTGCAAACCTAGACTTTGCTAATCTAGATGGCCAAAAAATCGCAGTTCAACGCGCGACAACTCACGATAAATACCTGACTGACAACTACGGTGACAAAGTTGAAATTGTACGTTACGGCTCTTTTGACGAAGCGTACCTAGACCTTGCGAACGGCCGTGTTGCTGCAGTTTTGGGCGATGCATCTGCTCTAGAGGAAGGTGTATTGAACAAAGCTGGTGGTGATGCGTACGAATTTGTTGGCCCATCTCTGACTGATGCGAAATGGTTCGGTGAAGGTTTCGGTATCGCTGTACGTAAACAAGATAAAGATCTAACGAAGAAACTTGATGCGGCAATCTTGTCACTGCGTGATAAAGGTATTTACCAAGAAATTGCTGGCAAGTACTTTAACTACGATGTTTACGGCGAATAAGCGGTAATTAAGCGACCGTTGGCTTGTTCCTAGAAGTAGTCAACGGTCGATTTTTTGAGTTTAGGGATTAGGAACTCACCTATGCTGGATTTACAAGGATATGAAGCCTCCATTTTTAAAGGGGCTTTGGTAACCATCGAAGTAGCTGTGCTGTCACTACTGCTTGCGGTGATATTGGGAATGCTTGGCGCGCTTGCTAAGCTTGCTCCCTACAAATGGGCAAGAGCAATTGCCACACTTTACACCACCATTATTCGCGGCATTCCAGACTTAGTTCTGATGATGTTGATTTTCTTTGGTGGGCAAATACTTTTAAACAATAGCCTCTATTCCATCAACGAAACGCTCAATGAATGGTTTGCATCTAGCGACCCAAATCATGAGTGGACTTCTTACTTACCTGACTACATTGATGTGAGCCCGTTTATTGCCGGTGTGCTGACAATTGGTTTTATCTTTGGAGCTTACATGGCGGAAACTTTCCGTGGTGCGATCATGGCCGTCGATAAAGGTGAGTTGGAAGCAGCAAAAGCTTATGGCATGAGCCCAGTGTTGTCGTTCAGAAGAATCCTTCTTCCTCAGATGATTCGCCATGCACTACCGGGATTTGGTAACAACTGGCTGGTATTGTTAAAAACCACCGCGCTTGTCTCCATTATCGGGCTTGAAGATATGGTGAGAATGAGCTCTCTGGCGGCTGGTACAACCAAAATGCCGTTCACGTTCTACATGGCCGTTGCACTGATTTTCCTTTTCTTCACCAGTATTTCGACGGGGTTGTTAAAACTCGTTGAACGCAAATTCAGTATTCATGCGAGGTAAGTAATGGATTTTTCGTTGATTATTGAAAGCTTCCCTGTTTACCTTCAAGGGCTTTGGACGACCGTTTGGCTGGTGGGCATTTCATTGGTGATTGGCTTGTGCGTCTCAGTTCCACTCGCCATTGCGAGAAACAGTACCAACTACGCTTTGAGCCTTCCTTCTTGGGGATTCATTTACTTTTTCCGAGGAACGCCACTGCTTGTTCAGTTGTATCTGATTTACTATGGCATGGATCAGTTTTTCCCAGTGAAAGATACCTTATGGGAACACGCGTGGTTTTGTGCTCTGGTTGCGTTTGTACTAAACACATCAGCGTATACGGCAGAGATCATTCGTGGTGCGATTAACGGTTTGCCGAAAGGCGAAGTGGAAGCCGCAAAAGCGTATGGCATGAGTAAATTTATGACTTACAAACGCATCATCTTGCCAAGTGCGTTACGCCGAGCACTACCTGCTTATTCTAATGAAGTGATCTTCATGCTTCACGGCAGTGCGGTTGCAGGGATCGTAACCATCGTGGACTTAACTGGTGCAGCGCGCTTAGTTAACTCTCGTTATTACGCACCATTTGAGTCGTTCTTGACGGCTGGACTTTTCTATATGTCGCTTACGTTTATCATTCTTTGGTGCTTTAAACGCGCGGAAAAACGTTTCTTAGCGTACCTGCGTCCTCTGAGCTAAATCATGTATTTAAGTAATGGTACCTACGGGTACCATTCTATTTTTGATACCTTCATTCATACTTTTCTGATTTATCAACAAGACTATTTCGCTCCCTCGTTCGCTTACATTACACTTCGGCAAAACCCTTGTTTAATAAGTGAAATATGAAAAAAACAATTATATCGTTGGGTCTTGCCGCTGTTGCTACCGGATGCGGTGGTGGAGAGAGCAAGTCACAATCAAACAGTCAAGTCACACCAACTCCAGTTCCTGTTCAACAAGCGCTAGAAACGGGCAATGCCCTATTGGTTTCTGACCCAAATGACTTCATTCGTGAAAGCCGTCAAGTTGTTGAGGCGCACAAGAAACAGTCGAATGCGATCAAATCTGCGATAGCAAAAAATCTTTCGGGTCTTTACTGGGATCCGACGCATGATGCCGCGATTTTTGCTCCTACCTATGGATTCAACGACACCATATTGATGACCAATAAAGCGATGGCGAGTGGCTACAAAGACCAAGCGTTGTCGATTGGTATTGCTGGTGAGCAAACTAATGGCCAGCGTTATGCTGTTTTAGGCAGTAACCCATTTCGAACCGCACAACGTTTTCCTGATTCTTCTAATGCGGCAATGACTCAATGGTTAAAAAACCTCGTTACTTGGTTGTCAGGTGGAGCTACTTCAAACGTGGTCATCGCGCAAATGGATCAGTCTTATTACTTTCCTGATGAGCAAGCGACGCGCAGTTGGTTAAATAACAATATTTCACCAGACCTGACATTTAATGAAGCTAACCTGTGCGACGGTTCAAAACTACTTAGCTGCTTGAAAGCCGATAAGCCAAACCTGTTGATTCTGTCACAACATTTGCTGTCAGGAGATACCAATCAACAGGTATTAGATGCGCTGGCTTATGCCGAGCAAGCTAAAATTCCGGTTTTGTATCTGCATTGGGACGGTGGGCTGACCGATCTTGGCCGAGACATTTTGGCAAAATTCCATGTTGACTACGTGGGGGACAACTATTGGCGTAAGTTAGGTTTGGTCGATTGGGCACCTTCATCACTGATGAACTTTGTGCCAGATTCTGTCATCACGCAACAAGCGTTGTTGTCCCGTTTCGAAACTCAAAACTTCAATGTTGATTTGTCCCAATGTGATGATAAATCATGCCCAGAAGTAGCGAACATGGACAGTCAGTTTTACGACGCTGCCAACAGCATTCGCCAATGGCTGAAATCACTTGATGAGCAAAAAATCTCGTTGTTTGAACAAGATGGTTATCAATACGAAAAGCTGATGGTGTTATTGGCGGATCATTATCGTCAAACGGCCTCTTTTCCAATGGATAAGCAGTCTACGGGGACGACCGAATTTTTGAAATCGTACTTCGCGGACTACGTTCAATACAACAGTCGTCGCATCAACCCAAAACAACCAAATATGGGAAACTTCAGCCGCAGTGAATTTGGGGCCGATGTAAAGAGAATTGATACTACGGTGAATATGGAGTCTAAACGCAGCTTCCGTTCGGCAGGAGTGTATGCGCTGCCAGGTGAGACTTTCACGGTAACGCGTAAAGACAACAATGATGTGACCACAAAAATTGTCATCAATAGCTTAAGAAGTGGAGCGACCCATGAGTTCAGTAAAGACGGTTATACTCGACCTAAACTGCTGACTTCATTTGCTTACGAAGTCAAAGCGGGTGAAACCATCACGCTGACTTCTCCTTATGGCGGCCCAGTACAGGTTCACTTTGACAAAAATGATATTCCGGTTGAACTGAGATTTAACCATGTGGCACAGCATCCTGTATGGAGAAGTGAGAAGGACAACGACACCTTTATTCAGCAGCTAGAAGCCAATTTGTTTGATTGGGCCGAGCTGATCACCCCTGGGTTTGAAGTGCACTCAAAGCGTGACAAGATGTTAGAGTCGGTCAACGATGAAATGTGGTCTACCCCTGCGGAAATGGCGCTTGCAACGGAAGAATATGTTCATAACTACCCGCATGTTCTGGCTGGTTTCCAAGGGCCGGGTATAGACGAAGTACCTGAAATTATTCAATACGCTCAAAACCAAGGCTGGGAAATTGCCAATATTGATATGGTTAAGCACATGAATGCTGACCAAGCCACTTGTGGTTATGGCTGCTCTGGTAACCCGTACGATGCTTATTGGGCCTTCAGTCCTTTAGGTCACGGTGATTTGCATGAGCTAGGCCACGGTTTAGAGAAAGGACGATTCCGATTCGCGGGTTGGGAAGGGCATTCGACGACCAACTACTACTCCTACTACAGCAAGTCTCGTTTCTTCCAAAATACGGGTAAGGAATCAACCTGCCAAAGCTTGGATTTCAAAGGTCAGTTTGAACTGTTGCAAACCAGTCGAACACAAAGCGATCCAAATGCTTATATGGCGGAGCAAAACCAAACGGGTTGGAGCTGGGGTGCTCGCGTTTACATTCAAATGATGATGGCAACTCAGCACGAAGGTGTGCTTAAAAATGGTTGGCATTTACTGGCGCGACTTCATCTTATTGAGCGTGAGTTTAATCGTTTGAAAACAGATGAGGCACTGTGGAATGCGAAACAATCAAGCATTGGCTTCTCGATGTATACCAAAGATGAAGCGAACAGCATCTCAAACAATGACTGGTTGCTCATTGCCCTAAGTTACGTGGCTCAGCGAGATATGACTAACTATCTCGACATGTGGGGATTCTCGTTCTCAGAAAAAGCGAAGCAACAAGTTGTTGCGTTGAATCTGACGCCGATGCCTCTCACTTACTTTGCAAGTAGCAATACTGGCTACTGTCTGAACGAATTCGCTCAAACGCCAGTAAGTATTGATGGTCAAACGGTTTGGCCGCTGAACTAGCTGAGTAGAAAATAACGTGCATGAAAAAGGGAGACTGAGTCTCCCTTTTTACTAGATTTATCTTAGCGTTGAGTCACGGTTATTGCTTTGCAATGTATTACTTGAATGTCGACCAGATTGGCGCGTGGTCTGAAGGCTTTTCAATACCGCGTAATTCATAATCGATACCCGACTCAATACATTTTTGCGCGAGAGAAGGAGTCGCCAAAATCACATCAATTCGTAGGCCTCGGTTGTCATCAAAGCCGCGAGATCGGTAGTCAAACCACGAGAAGCGATCGTTCACTTCTGGGTAGAGCTTACGGAAAGTATCTTCAAAGCCCCAATCTAACAACGTTTTCAGCCATTCACGTTCTTCTGGTTGGAAAGAGCATTTACCCGTTTTCAACCAACGCTTACGGTTCGGTTCTCCGATACCGATATCTGAATCGATAGGGCTGATGTTGATATCACCCATAACAATCAACTGTTCATCGTTGCTGTGATGATCGTTTAGATACGTCAATAGATCTTTGTAGAACTGGCGCTTGTATGGGAATTTCGTTTCGTGGTTAATGTTGTCCCCTTGAGGGAAGTAGCCATTAAGCACCGTTACTTTTTCACCATTTTCGTTTTCAAACGTCGCCATGATCATGCGCTTTTGGTGTTCTTCGTTATCCGTTGGAAAACCTTTTTGTACGCGGATGGGCTCTTGCTTACAAAGCATCGCTACGCCGTAATGCGCCTTCTGGCCATGAAAATACACTTTGTAACCCATGGCTTCGACATCTTCAATCGGGAACGCTTCATCATGCACTTTAATCTCTTGAAGACCAATAACGTCAGGCTGGTGTTTATCGATGAGCGCTTGGAGTTGGTGCAGTCGAGCACGTAGTCCATTGATGTTAAAGCTGATTACTTTCATTATTTATCCTTTTGAGGGCGTATTTTTCTAGAATGGTATCATTCTGAAAGCGTAGTGAAAATGAATCTCAACAAAAGAAAAAAGCGCTTTTTACTGCGCTTTCAATTTGTTTTCTAAATCTGTTTGTACGATCTTCAATGCTTTAATCGCAACTTCTGGATCAATCTCGTTGGTTTCAAGCAAGTAGATCAAATCAACGGCCAGCTTGATCTCTTCTGGTGCATCATCAAGAGGAGAGGTTGGTTGGTCTGCCATTATTGGTGCTTTTCCCTATGTGTAATTTGATTTTCTAGTTTAAGAAGCGCTGCCTCACACCGAGCTAAACGTTGCTCTGTCGCCAGTAATACTTTCTGAGCTTCAGCTCGCATAAAACTAGGTGCAGTTTCCACTGCGCGTTCCTTTTCTAACACCATTTCTCGCAAGCGTCTTGCCCATTCTTGATGCTGCGCGAGCTCTTGGTAAAGCACGTTAATTGGTTTGCGAAAGTGGCTGCTATGCTTGATTTCATTCTTACGAATTTTAGTGGTAGAAATCTCTCGCTGAATTGCGCCAATTTGCGCTACGAGTCGTTCGGTGAGGTACTCCGCTCGCAAAGCGGTGAGCTTATTTTCGTTTTGCTCTCGGATAATCGCGTCCAGTGTCGATTTCGCTTCTTTTACGCAAGGCGTAAGTAAGCGAGAACGGCAGCTAAATAAACGTTCATCAAACAACGGAACGTGATGCTCTCCTCGTTGGCGATCCAATGTCGCGGCTTGATTCGCCATGTGTTCTAAACTTTGCGAAAGTTGTTCGATGTTCATGATAAACCTACAAACCAAGCGTCATAAGCCAGCTTAATCGCCAATACGCTCACGACCGTGACAAAAACGGGACGAATGAACTTAGAGCCGAATCGAATTGCAGAATGCGCACCAACAAATGCCCCAGCCATTAAACACACACCCATTGTTAAGCCTAGCACCCAGTTAATATGACCTAAAATAGCGAAAGTAATAAGTGAGGTAAAATTACTGGTGAAGTTCATTGCTTTGGCTAAACCAGAGGCGAGCAATATATTGAGACGGTACAGCGCCATAGAACTTACAGTCCAAAACGCGCCAGTTCCTGGACCGGCTAATCCATCGTAAAAACCAATCGACAAACCTTGCAGGTACTGTTTTTTATGCAGCTTTGGGCAAGGCTCTGGTATTGGGCTTTGATGAGGGGAATGTGGCGTTTTGTGGAATACGGTATACAGCGCAGCGGCTAATATAATAAGAGGCAAGACTTTTTCTAGCCAATCCGTACTGATGGCATCGACAAAGAGCGTGCCCAATGTTGCGCCGACAAGCGTTGCTGCAAACGCGCGCCCCCAACACTGAGGTTTGAACAAGCGTTTTTTGTAGTAAGTGAATGCGGCAGTTGACGATGCAAAGGTAGCAGCCAACTTGTTCGTCCCCAAAGCAATGTGAGGAGGAAGCCCCAAAGACAGCAAAGCAGGGACGGTTAGCATCCCTCCACCACCTGCGACTGCGTCAATAAATCCAGCAACAAAAGCGACTAGCGCCAACACCAACAGCATTGTCGGCTCTATCATTTCCATAAATTCTTATTCTTCTAATATTCTATTTTTCGTTTAAATGGCGGCAGTGAGTCGATAAGTGCTTGCCCGTAGCGTTTGGTTACGAGGCGTCGATCCAGAATGGTCACTCTACCAGAATCTCGTTCTTTACGCAGTAGGCGGCCCACGCTCTGGATCAGCTTTTTGCTCGCATCAGGTACAGTGATTTGCATAAACGGGTTGCCGCCTTTCTTTTCTATGTATTCTGAATGCGCTTGTTCTACTGGAGAGGTAGGAACACCAAATGGAATTTTGGTGATCACTAAGTTTTCCAGTAACTCTCCTGGCAAATCGAGTCCTTCCGAAAAGCTTCCTGTACCAAAGAGAACGCTGGTTTTGTTTGTTTCTACAAGCTTTTTATGTTTTTTTAGAATTTCTTGACGAGAACTTTCGCCTTGTACTTGCAAAACCCAGCCTCGTTTTATGAACTCTGAAGACAGCGCTTCTGCGACTTGGTTCATCTGCCAGTATGAGGAGAATAATACCAAGTTGGCCTTTTTGTCTTCTAAGTACTTAGGCAAGATCTCAATAAGATATTCAGTAAATTGAGGTGCCGATGGTTCGTACTTCATTGCAGGTATGAGTAACTCAGCTTGGTTTTGATAATCAAAAGGCGAAGCGAGTGCCAAAAACTGAGTCCCAGATTCTGGCTTTCCATCAATGCCTACTTGATGGCAAAAATAGTGGAAAGAGTTCAACGCTCGCATTGTTGCTGAAACTAATACGGCACCAATACAACGACTCCAAATCTGTTGGTCTAGCTGCCATCCAATCTCAAGAGGGGAGACACTCACAATAAAATCGCCTTCACGATCTGGGTGAGTTTCTAGCCATCTCGCTAAAGGTGCTCCTTTTTCTCGTGTTGGCTCTGCCATCAAATGCCAAACTTGAGCGAGGTTCTCTAGTCGTTGAATATAGAAACCTAGTTCAGCGAGCGCAGGCTCGGCCAATCTTGCCGCGAGTTCGCCATCTTTGACTCTTTCTGCGATAAGATCGGCGATTTTCGCGACGCTTTGGTTTGCTTTCTTGCTGAACTGCTTTAGCTCTTTAGATTGGTTTTCTAGCCAAGTTGGCAGTTCGCCATGTTCAAAGCGGTAGATGCCTTCTTCAAACTGAGATGGGTCGAACTGTTTAGTCAGTTGAGTGAGCGCAGGTATTAAGTTTTGCACCGAGTCTTGCAAGTCATTGCGGAATCGAGCGACACGTTTCTCATCAGCCAGTGATGAAAATTTACTGATTGACTGATTCAGCTTCTCTAGCCACGCTGCTGCGCCTTTTAAACTCGCGGATGCTGAAGCGTGATCACGGGCGACGTGAGGCAGGTGGTGAGCTTCGTCAAAGACATAAATCGTATTTTCTGGCTCTGGTAAGATTACGCCACCACCTAAGTCAGCATCAGCCATAACGAGAGAGTGATTCGCGATGATCACATCATTTTTGTCCAGTTCAGAGCGAGCCTTTTGAAACGGGCACCCTCTGTGACCTGGCAAACTGTTATTGCAGCTGTGTTTGTCGCTGACAATCAATTGCCAGATGCGGTCGTCTATAGGTTTAGGCCAAGCGTCGCGGTCACCATCCCATTTCCCTTGAGCGAGTGAGCGATACATGGTTTCCAGTAATTCAATGTCTTTTTTCTTTGGCTTGGTCTCAAACATCGCTAGTTGACCGCCATCCACACCACTGGCTGTTGCGAGCTTTTCTGCGCAGCAGTAGCGCTGCCTACCTTTGGCAAGAATGAAAGAGAATTCTCTGTCTGTAATACGACGGAATAGAGGAAGGTCTTTATTCACTAGCTGTTCTTGAAGCGCGACGGTTGCCGTTGAGATAACGACTTTGCGGTTGTTATGCACGGCAACTGGTATAGCGGCCATCAAATAAGAAAGTGACTTACCGATCCCTGTGCCTGCTTCTGCTACCAGTATTCGATTGGACTTATGATATTGACCACAAAGCGTCTTTGCGATTTCAGCGACAAGATAGTTTTGAGCTCGTCTTGGTACAAAGTTATCGAGTTGAGCTTGTAGGTTCTGATAGCTATTGCGAATCGATTTTTGAATGTTACTGGTCAGCATACGGGCCTCAAATGCGTTGGAGCCGAATAGTAGCACACATCACTAGTTGTACAGTAGTTCACAAAACGGAATGCTTTTGTAAGGAATCTAGATCTTCTTCACAAAAAAATATTGAACTCCATATCAATGCAAATAATTTCATTATATGAAAAATATAAAACTTCAAAAATGTAGATTTGTTAGATTTTAATGCTGTTTTGATTGCCTTAAAGTTTGTTTTTAGATTTAAATTTTGATTATTAATAGGATGATAAATTGAGAAAAATCAAGCCGATAGTTTAGATGTTCATCGAATAAATTAAATAAAGTAAATCAAGTTGTTGTTTTTATTGGTTATTTTTATTTTTTGATATTTATATTTAGAAAATTTGACAGGCAGAATAATCTTTTGCAATCTAGTGCCCAGATTTTGTAGGTCATGCATTGTTACGAATCGATAACAAGTGGCCTCAAAAATATAAAAAAGGGAATTCGGAAAGGATATCCCAAACTAAGAAAAGGCAGTGGATTAATTATGAAAAAGACTCTATTAGCACTAGCTGTAGTTGCGTCTGCAACTTCAGTTAACGCAGCGGAAGTATTCAAATCTGAAGAAGGTTCTGTAGATTTCTACGGTCAACTACGTCCAACTCTTCTATTCCTAGACAGCACAGACCACACTGCAGAGCTAAACACTAGCTCTTCACGTATGGGTGTAAACGGTGTTTACGTTGTAAACGATAGCCTTAAAGTTCTAGGTGAAGTTGAAATCGGTGTTGCACTTGGTGACAACTACGGTGCAGGCGCAGATTCAAGCGAGCGTACAGATGACACTGTATTCGTTCGTCGTCACATCTTCGGTTTCGACATGGGCGATATGGGTACACTTCGTTTCGGTAAAGAAGGTACTTTCGCGGATGACGTTTACGGTGCTGATTACTCTTACTTCTTTGGTGGCTCTGCTCTTCTTTACGGACACGAGTGGAACAACGACTCTCAAATCAAATACTCTTTCGAAAACGATGCATTCTGGCTAAAAGCTGGTTACGCGCTAGGTGAGAAAGACAAGAACGAAGAAGTTCGTGAAGTATTCGTAGGTAAGTCTTTCGGTGAACTATCTGTTCACGCTGGTGTACTTTCTTCTGTAAATAAGATTGCAGTTAAGAATGTTGCGCACAACACTGAAAACCTATCTTTTGAAGTAACTGGTGAATACGCACTTGGTGAGCACACTCTAGGCGCGACTTACTACTACAACGAAAACGAAGATAAAAACGCTAACTCAACTGTTGATTCTCACGGTATCTCTCTAGCGGGTATGTTCGCTGTAGCACCTAAGACAACTCTATACTCTGGTTACGAACTAGTAATGTCTTCTTCTGATGTTGCTGGCACTGTTGACGCAGACGACTCTCGTTTCTACGCTGGTGTTGAATACAAGTTCTCTAAATGGGCTCGCGTATTCGCTGAAGGTGCATACGTATTTGAAGAAACTAAGCTAGACAACTCTAAAGTTGACAGCAAAACTGACTTCGGTGTTGGTGCACGTTTCTACTGGTAATCAAAACCCAGTCTGATATTGTAAGACCCAGCTTTATGCTGGGTCTTTTACTATGAAGATAAGGATGAGAAATTCTATGCAGTTATCATTTAAAGTGGCGATGGCTCTGTCTATTTTTGCCAGCTCAAACCTATATGCTGCAACAACTCTGGTGGTTCCTGAAGATGTTAAACTTCTGGCTGTCAACATGGAAAAACCTAAGTTGGAAGGTGGGATCTTTTCTGATGAAAAGACAATAGAAATACCTGATGGGACGAATCAGATTGTCTTCAAATATCAACCTGAATTTGAAATTGGCGACGATATTAAAAGTGTATATAGCGATGTGATTATTGCTAAGTTTGATGTTAATAATGAAAAGATTAAGTTCCAGCTTCCTCAATTTAATACGTATCGCCAAGCTCAAACGAGCATTTCTCCATTAGAGTGGCAACTATTGGACTCTAAAGGCCAGACAATCGATTTAGTAGAAGATACTCTCGAATCGGAGGGTGTTCAAATAGGTCGAAACTATCCACAAGAAGCCCGCAGTTATAATATTGCTGGTGGTGTCGCTAGTGTTGCAGTTACTTATGTTACTGTGAATCAGCATCAACAAGTTGTGACGGGTATTGAGCCTGCTTCAAAAACCGTAGAAAGCACTCAAGGTTCTGGGCAACAAGATACGCAAATGGTCGACTTGCTAAAAACTATGTATCTAAAAGCTTCTCCGGCCGATCAAGAAGCATTCAAGCTCTGGATCTCACAGCAATAATTCATCAACAATAATTGTTATTGGTGACGATAAAAATATAAAAAGCAGGCGATGGCCTGCTTTTATGTTTTTTGATGTTGACTACTTTAAGGAATGTGCTGTTTTAAGATGGCTAGAGCTGAATCTCTTTCCATTGGCCAGGCTGCAAGTCTCCAAGGGTAATGTCGCCCATTGAATAGCGTACTAAGCGTAAAGTTGGGAAGCCGATATGAGCGGTCATGCGTCTTACTTGGCGGTTTCTACCTTCAATGATAGTGATTGCTAACCATGTCGTTGGAATATTTGCACGGAAACGAACTGGTGGGTTTCTCTCCCAAATCGTCGGAGCTTCAATGACTTCTACTTTTGCGGGTAAGGTCATACCATCTTTTAATTCAACGCCTTTACGCAACTTCTCTAAATCTTGCTCTTGTGGCGCTCCATCCACCTGTACCCAATACGTTTTCGGCGACTTTGATTTCGGCTGAGTCAGCTTCGCTTGTAGGATACCATCATTGGTTAACACCATTAGGCCTTCACTGTCTCTATCTAGTCGACCTGCTGCGTATACGTCTTTTACTGGAATGTAGTCAGCCAATGTTTTACGGCCGTCACCATCGGTAAATTGGCTCAGCGTATCGTAAGGCTTATTGAAAATAATGACTGTTCTATTTTGCAGGTCGACTCGAGGTTTATTGGCTTTGGCTGTGCGAGTAGGGTGGCGTCTTGTGGTTTGATCCTCTACACGGTTTGGTTTACCGGAACGTTTAAAATGGCCTGTTTTAGATTGGCTGGTACGACGCCCTTTTTCATGACCTGTGCGAGATGACATGTTAACTACCCTGCAAAAATGTAAATGAACTGTGTTTGAAAGTTTTAAGTTTTCTTAAGATCGGCTATCATTTGCGCGCCTAAAACTAACAAATGCGCACAGAATAATAGACTATTTCGTGTTATTTGTTTAATTATATCAGTGCACTCATGGATTCAGAGCCAAGAGCTTCAAACTACAAGAAAGAGTGCAAACCGCATGTGGCGTTAGCGAGGAGATACACACTACTAACGTGTAGCAATGCGTCAATTACACCAACTCAGACGCTGAGTTGATCAGCCAACAAGTTGATTCAAAAATAGGGAAATTTCATGCCTACAGAAAAACCTACCATTATCTACACCATCACTGATGAAGCACCGGCGCTAGCAACTTATTCATTACTACCAATCATCCAATCGTTTACTGCATCGTCTGGCATCAACGTAGATACTCGTGATATTTCACTAGCGGGTCGAATTATCGCTAACTTCCCAGAGCACTTAAAAGAAGAGCAACGCATTGGCGACGCGTTAACTGAGCTGGGCGAACTCGCACAAACACCAGAAGCAAATATCATCAAGTTGCCAAACATTTCGGCTTCTATTCCTCAGCTAAAAGCCGCAATCAAAGAGCTTCAAGCTAAAGGTTACGACCTGCCAAACTACCCAGAAGAGCCAAGTACTTACGAAGAAAAAGCGATTAAATCGGCTTACGATAAGATTAAGGGCAGTGCGGTAAACCCAGTACTTCGTGAAGGTAACTCTGACCGTCGTGCGCCACTTTCTGTTAAGAACTATGCAAAGAAAAACCCACACTCAATGGGCGCATGGTCATCAGATTCTAAATCTCATGTATCAAGCATGGCGGGTGACGATTTCTTTGGTAGCGAGAAATCAACAACCATTTCTGGCGCAACAGAAGTAAAAATCGAGTTTGTTGGCGAAGATGGCTCTGTAAAAGAGCTAAAATCTGCTTTCCCACTGTTAGACAAAGAAGTTATTGATAGCTCTGTACTGAAGAAAAAAGCATTGGTTGAGTTCTTCGAAAAAGAAATTGCAGATGCAAAAGAGCAAGACGTACTGCTTTCTCTACACATGAAAGCGACGATGATGAAGGTTTCTGACCCGGTTATCTTCGGTCACGCTGTAAAAGTTTACTACAAAGACGTTTTTGCTAAATACGGTAAGTTATTCGAAGAGCTTGGCGTTGATGTAAATAATGGTCTTGGTGATGTTTACTCGAAAATCGAGTCACTACCAGCAGCACAAAAAGAAGAGATTGAAGCGGCAATTCAGGCGGTTTACCAAACTCAGCCTGAACTTGCGATGGTTGATTCGGATCGTGGCATCACGAACCTGCATGTCCCAAGCGACATCATTGTCGATGCATCTATGCCAGCAATGTTGCGTTCTTCTGGCCAAATGTGGGGTCCTGACGGCAAGCAAAAAGATACTAAAGCGATGATTCCAGATCGTTGCTATGCAGGTATCTATCAAGCAGTTATCGATTTCTGTAAAGAGCACGGCGCATTTGACCCGACAACAATGGGCAGCGTACCAAACGTGGGTTTGATGGCTCAAAAAGCAGAAGAGTACGGTTCTCATGATAAGACCTTTATCCTAGATGCAGCAGGTACAGTACGTGTTGTTGATGCTTCTGGCGCAGTGCTGCTTGAACAGGCGGTAGAAGAGGGTGACATCTTCCGTATGTGTCAGGTAAAAGACGCGCCAATTCAAGATTGGGTGAAACTTGCAGTAACTCGCGCACGTGCGACAGGCGTTCCAGCTGTATTTTGGCTAGATGAAAACCGCGCACACGATGCAGAGCTTATTAAAAAGGTCAATGCATACCTGCCAGATCACGATACGACAGGCCTGGAAATTAAGATTCTTGCTCCAGTAGAAGCATGTAAATACTCATTAGAGCGAATGAAAGCTGGTTTAGATACTATTTCTGTAACGGGTAACGTACTTCGTGACTACCTAACAGACTTGTTCCCAATTTTGGAACTGGGTACATCCGCTAAAATGCTCTCAATCGTTCCGTTGATGAACGGCGGTGGCCTGTTTGAAACCGGTGCTGGTGGTTCTGCTCCAAAACACGTTCAACAAGTTGAGAAAGAAAACCACCTTCGTTGGGATTCTCTAGGCGAGTTCTTAGCATTAGCTGCTTCTCTAGAGCATTTAAGCTCAGTAACTGGCAATGCTAAAGCGCAAGTTCTAGCCGATACACTAGACAAAGCAACGGGTGAATTCCTAGACAAAAATAAATCGCCATCACGTAAAGTAGGTGAGTTGGATAACCGTGGTAGTCACTTCTACTTAGCACTGTACTGGGCGAAAGCATTGGCAGAGCAAACGGTGGATGCAGATTTAGCCACTGAATTTGCACCTATTGCAAAATCTCTTGCTGAGCAAGAAGAGAAGATTGTTGCAGAACTTAATAGTGCTCAAGGCGTGAAAGGTGAGCTAGGTGGTTACTACTTACTAGACGATGCTTTAGTTTCTAAATTGATGCGTCCAAGCGAAACGTTTAACGCAATCATCGACAAGTAATCTGCGGATGACATGTCGTGAGCGGCGTGTTTTTCAGATAATAAGAAACCCGCTTAATTGGCGGGTTTATTTTTCTCTTCACAAAGGTTTAAGCTATGTGAGAGCAATGGTTTCTACGACAGCACTCAATTTACTTGGCTTGGGCTTCAATTGGCACAACGCTACTTGCGTGGCAACCCTTTGGACCTTTTTCAATCTCGTAAGAGACTTGTTGGCCTGCTTTCAGTGTACGATAACCGTCCATTTGGATAGTTGAGTAGTGGGCAAAGATGTCTCCTTCCTCTTCGTCTGAACAGATAAACCCAAATCCTTTGGCATTGTTAAACCACTTTACTGTACCTGTAGCCATGCTTATACATCCCTCATGCATTTTTTACTGATGTTGTTACAACAACCAAGTTATACCTTTAACTTGGTACTACTGTTAGCGACCGCTAACAAACGTCTCATTGATACAGAATCACATTCACCAAGTTGCTTAAATTCAAACTGATCCAGAATGAGGATTTATGCATCAATACTTTCCACTGTAGTCAATGAATCCATACAGTCAATAGTGTCGAGCAACAAACGGAAACATAATTGAAAACAAATCACTTTTGAGATTAACAATTTTGCAAACTGTTTTTTGGACGTACGCCGAAGTTTAGATATTTAGACCAAAAAGCGATGGGTTACGAAAAATCCATACTGTTGGTGTTGCTTATGATAGTGAAATCATCGGATTGAATAAAAAATGAAGTTTTCGTGATAAATAACCTTTTCTCAGTGAGGAAGTGTGATCTAACACAGAAATTAGCGTTGGTCAGATTCTGTTCGTTAGTGAGAAAAGAGAGTGATTTTTGAGTAAAAGTTCAGGGCTTATCGATAACCATCTTTTATTTGCGCGCCCGCGAGACGTGGATTAGTCTCTATATTAGGTAGCAACTTTTATCTATCAAAGTTCTAAATCGGTGCCACATCTCACTACACCGCACAGCATGCTTGTGGTAGATTGTTTTTATAGGTCGAAAACATCAACCCTTTGATACGATATCTTTAAATTGCCATGAGTAAAAATTTTGAATGGGTCACTCCGGACTCTGATCTTCTGGAGCGAGAAAGTACAAAAGTTCAGCCACCTAAGCTGTATAACGTTGTACTCAATAATGATGACTATACACCTATGGATTTCGTCATAGAGGTACTTGAGCGATTCTTTTCACATGATATTGATAAAGCAACACAAATCATGCTCAAAGTGCACTATGAAGGAAAGGCAGTCTGTGGAACTTACAGCGCAGAAATTGCCGAAACAAAAGTAGCGCAAGTTACGATGTACGCAAGGGAAAATGAACATCCGCTACTTTGTACTATGGAGCAAGCGTAGAAGAAGACTTGCTCGAACAACCCAAGTTGTTTTTTCGGGAGGTACTTATGCTAAATAAAGAACTAGAGTCAAGCCTTAACGGTGCATTTGCTCGTGCAAGAGACAAACGTCACGAGTTTATGACTGTCGAACACCTCCTACTTGCATTGTTGGAAAACGATGCAGCTAAGGAAGCCCTTTTAGCCTGCAAAGCAGACCTCGATGCTTTGCGCAATGAGCTCGATATATTCATCGATCAAACTACGCCGCTTATCCCTGAAAGTGATGAGACGCGCGAAACCCAGCCGACTTTGAGTTTTCAACGTGTATTGCAACGCGCGGTTTTCCATGTTCAGTCGTCTGGTCGCAACGAAGTAACGGGTGCTAATGTATTGGTCGCAATCTTTAGCGAACAAGAGTCGCACGCCGCTTATTTATTGAAGAAAAACGACATTTCTCGCTTAGATATTGTCAACTTTATCTCCCACGGTATTACGAAAGCTTCTGGCGCCGGAGAAGATCCATCTTCTTCAGATTCGTTTAGCTCGGATAGTGTCGAAGAAACAGGTTCCGATGAGCGTTTAGAAAGCTTTGCAACAAACCTCAACCAAGTGGCGAAGGCCGGTAATATTGATCCATTAATTGGCCGTGACAAAGAGCTAGAACGTACGATCCAAGTTCTATGTCGTCGTCGTAAGAATAACCCATTGCTCGTTGGTGAAGCCGGTGTGGGTAAAACGGCAATTGCAGAAGGCCTAGCTTGGAGAATTGTTGAAGGCCAAGTACCTGAGGTGATTCAAAATAGCGTTATCTACTCACTTGATATCGGTTCGCTGCTAGCAGGCACTAAGTATCGTGGTGATTTCGAGAAACGTTTCAAATCGATTTTGAAGCAGCTTGAAAAAGAAGAAGATGCCATCCTGTTCATTGATGAGATCCATACTATTATCGGTGCTGGTGCAGCGTCTGGTGGCCAAGTCGATGCGGCAAACTTGATTAAACCTCTACTAAGTAGCGGTAAGTTGCGCTGTATTGGTTCAACTACCTACCAAGAGTACAGCAATATTTTCGAAAAAGAGCGTGCGCTATCTCGTCGCTTCCAAAAAATCGACGTTGTAGAACCATCTCTGGACGATACAACCAAGATCCTGATGGGCTTGAAACCAAAGTACGAAGCTCACCACGAAGTGCGTTACACCAACAAAGCACTGCGTGCAGCCGTAGAGCTGTCTGCGAAGTACATCAACGAACGTCATCTACCTGACAAAGCGATTGACGTTATTGATGAAGCCGGTGCTCGTAGTCGATTAGCTCCAGCAAGTCGTCGTAAGAAGACGGTTGGCGTGGCTGATATTGAAGCCATGGTTGCAAAAATGGCTCGAATTCCAGAGAAGTCGGTGTCTTCATCTGACAAAGACATCTTGAAGAATCTTGATGGCAAAATGAAGATGCTAGTCTTTGGTCAAGACAACGCTATTGATGCGCTTTCGGAGGCTATCAAACTATCTCGTGCTGGTTTGGGTGTAGATAACAAGCCTGTGGGTTCGTTCTTGTTTGCAGGGCCTACTGGTGTGGGTAAAACCGAAGTAACTGTTCAGCTATCGAAACTGCTTGGTATTGAACTGCTTCGTTTTGATATGTCTGAGTATGGTGAGCGTCACTCTGTGAGCCGCTTAATTGGTGCTCCTCCAGGTTATGTTGGTTATGATCAAGGTGGCTTGTTAACCGATGCCGTTATTAAGCATCCTCATTCCGTTGTTTTGTTGGATGAGATTGAGAAAGCGCACCCAGATATCTTTAACTTGTTACTGCAAGTGATGGATAACGGTACGCTGACGGACAACAATGGTCGCAAGGCCGATTTCCGTAACGTGATCCTTGTGATGACCACTAACGCGGGTGTGGCTGAAACTGAGAAGAAATCGATCGGTTTAATCCAACAAGATCATAGTCACGATGCCATGGCAGAAATTAAGAAGGTGTTCACTCCGGAGTTCCGTAACCGTCTTGATAATATCATCTGGTTTAATAGTCTAGATGAAAGTGTTATCCATCAAGTGGTTGATAAGTTTATTGTCGAGCTTCAAGTCCAGTTGGATGCTCGCGGAGTATCCATGGAAGTATCGCAAGATGCTCGCCATTGGTTAGCACATAAAGGTTATGACAAAGCGATGGGGGCACGTCCAATGGGCCGTGTAATCCAAGAGCAATTGAAGAAACCATTGGCAAATGAACTGTTGTTCGGATCACTTGTTGATGGTGGTACGGTGAAAGTGTCGTTAGTAAATGATGCGCTTGAATTTGAATATTTGAGTGAGAAAGAAGCAGCAATGCACTAACGTTTGTCGTCAATTTCAAATCAAAAGCGTGCGATTGGTCGCACGCTTTTTTTATATCTGTCTAGCACGCAGACTCATCTCTTTATTTCTGTTTTATTCATAGTTGTGCATATTGAGAAATAAAGAGGAAAGCATGAAAACTTTCATCATAGCGTGGTTTCTTATTCTACTCGTAGGGTGTGATAAACACGCATTAGTTGTTGAGGCGAGTAAGCCAGAGTTTGATCCTATCATTCAGCGAGTAGAACAAGGACAAGCAGCAAACCTGCATAGCTTACTAGTGTGGCAAGATAGCCAGTTGACGTTGGAACTGTATCGTCAAGGTGGTGGGCTTGATGGTAATCGTCAAACACCAAATGTGCCTGTCGGGCAAGAGGTTGTGCATAATGTGCATTCTGTCACGAAATCCTTTGTCGCTACGCTGATTTTCATCGCTATTGATGAAGGCAAAATCGAAGGGTTAGATACGTCAATATTTGATTTCTTTCCTGAGTATATCGAGCCAGATAGAAAGGCGAAGCTAGCGATAACATTACGAGATGTTCTAAATATGTCCACAGGCTACGCATTGGGCGAATTGTCCGTACCATATGGACAAGGCAACATTTTTTCTCGTCATTACAATGCGAAGGACTTAAAACAGCAGTTTCTTTCCACTCAATTAGCTTTTGATCCAGGAACAAAGTTCGCGTACAGCGGTCTTTCTACAGTTGGTCTTTCTAAAGTAATTGAAAAAGTATATGGGCAATCATTTACGAAAGTAATGAAAGAGAAGATTTTTTCCCCTTTAGATATTGAAGAGTATCAGTGGTTGCCAAACATTGGCAGTGGCGAAGCAGGAGCTGACTGGGGGTTACGTCTAACATCCCGAGATATGGGTAAGTTTGGCTTGATGTGGCTAAACAAAGGACAATACAACGGAACGCAAATTGTTGATAAAGAATGGTTGAATGAACTCAGAAAGAGTAAGTTCTATTCATTTGAGATGGGGTATGGGTTACATTTTTGGCAGGTTTCTAACGTTGAGAATGGCGTTGCGGCAGTAGGGATAGGAGAGCAGTACATTGTTGCCATTCCGAACAAAAATGCAGTGATTGTCACGACCGCTGGGAACTACGAAACAAGATCTCGACCAGTGTTAACTCTGATCCAGCAATTGGCCGAGTTACTTTAATTCAATGTTTACAAATAAAAAACGGAGCAAAAATGCTCCGTTTTTTATTTGCATCCGAAAATCAAAGATTAACGAGCGCGGAAGACGATGCGGCCTTTTGATAGGTCGTATGGAGTCATCTCTACAGTTACTTTGTCACCCGTTAGGATACGGATGTAGTTCTTGCGCATCTTGCCAGAGATGTGAGCAGTCACAACGTGACCGTTTTCAAGTTCAACACGGAACATAGTGTTTGGTAGAGTGTCAAGGACAGTACCTTGCATCTCGATTACGTCTTCTTTAGCCATTTAATCCTCTTTAGAAATTAGGCAATATTAGCGAGCGTTATTGTGCCGCTAAATAGGAATTATGTAAAGTTGGGGCGTATTCTACCCTTGCCAACGCTGATTTACTAGCCTTTGGTGGCGTTGAAAACGCGTTTTGTAGTTCATTGCTGGACATTCATCAATCTGATAACCCAAATATAGCCACTGCTCGTTATTTTGTTGGCAGTAGTTCACTTGGTACAGCACCGCTAGTGTACCGAGTGAAAGTGGGTAGTCTGGATCAAAAAACGTATAAAACGCGCTAGAACATTGTGTCATCACATCAGTCACCGCTACACCAAGTAGTTGATTTGATTCATCATAGATGTGCAAGAACAACGTTGTCAGCCAAGTCGTTTGTGCAAAACGTGAGAACTCATCTCGCTTTGGAGGGTACATGGTACCGTTTTTGTGTCGCTTGCAAATGTAACGGCTGTAGAGCTCAAACCACTCGGCGTCCATCTCCGTTTTCATCTCCCAACGCAGATTTTTGGCTTTACTGAGCAGTCGTTTTTGACTTCTAGATAGTACGAAATCAGGTATCGATATGCGAATAGGCTGGCAAGCATGGCAACGCTCGCAATGTGGTTTGTATATTGTATCTCCGCTGCGACGAAAGCCATTAGCCATCAATAGTTGATAGTTTTGTTCAGTATGTAATTCAGCGTCCAATGCCACCGCAACACGCTCTTGTCGCTCCGGTAAATAGCTACAAGGATGGTTGTTGGTTAACCCAATTCGAATGTGTTGTAGATCTGTGCTCATGATTCTGAATCCTGCAAAACTTGGGGCGTAAAGGTGTCAGAAGCCGTTTGCTTTTCTCTTAAAGATAGTAGCTTTTGTATGAACTCGTCTCGGTCAAGTTCAAATGCGCCGAGGGATGCCAAGTGCGGGTTCATCACCTGACAATCTATTAATTGACCATGCTTTGACGCCAAATGCGTGCACAAATACCACAATGCGATTTTTGATGCGTTGTCTTTCAAACTGAACATGGACTCGCCACAAAAAAGTTGACCCACGCTAATGCCGTATAAACCGCCAACAAGCGTGTTGTCATGCCATACTTCTACTGAGTGGCAATGCCCTAGGTTGGATAGCTGAATATAAGCGGCTTGCATCTCTTCATTCAGCCATGTTTCATCTGCTGGCCGTGTCGACGAGCAAAGTTGAATGACGCGCTCAGTCGCTTGATTTATAGTGACTTTATATTGATGCTTGCGCTGAAACTTTTTAAGACTTTTTGATGGCTTAAACGTTAAAGGATCAAACACCGCACGTGGCGAAGGACTCCACCATAAAATGGGTTCTCCTGGACCATACCAAGGGAAAATACCTTGGTAGTAGCCACTCAAAATTCTATGTGGATCTAAGTCTCCGCCAAAAGCCAACAGACCATTGGGATCTGACAGAGCTTCGTAAGGGTATGGGAAGTTGAACGTTGAATCGAGTTCAGTTAAATAGATTGCCATAGAAAAGTACTGACCAATATCGAACCAAAGGAACTTGTGATGACTCGAGTTAGAAAATTTTTGAAAGTATGTCCTTGGATCATACTGTTTTTACCCCTTTTCGCCAATGCAGCGTACCAAAGGAATGTCGCAAAACCAGTGAATGAAGTGGTGTACGGGAAGATAGATTCAGTGCGTTACATCACTCAACAAGAAGTTGTGCAATCGAAAAGCAACGGTTGGAAAACTCTATTAGGGGCAACCATTGGTGGTTTAGTTGGCAACCAGTTTGGTGGTGGCACGGGTAAAGAGGTAGCAACGGCGGTCGGCGCACTGGCTGGCGCTGCGGTTGCGCAAAACCAAAGTAATTATCAATACACAGTTGAATATAAGTTGGTTGAACTGCTAATTAAAGTTAAAGGCGATAAACTGATCAACGTTATTCAGGATGTTGATAAAAATATGCTGTTTAGCCGAGGGGATGAAGTTCGTATCTTATATTTCGATGATGGAGTGCGCGTAGATTTAGTGTACTGAGTGGGTGTTTTAGCGTCAATTTTATCGTTGACTAATTATTCAGAAATTAGCGCAGATTTGCTCTGGTTTTGTGCCGGTTTTTTCGTTAGTCTGAATCCACGAAGAATTGTTTAGCTCTCACAACAGCGTGAATTGAGAGCACAAAGGATTATCAACTTTTAATGGAAAGCCTAACGTTACAACCGATCAATAAAATTCAAGGGGAAGTGAACCTTCCTGGTTCCAAAAGTGTTTCGAATCGAGCACTTTTACTCTCTGCATTAGCAAAGGGGACGACTCGTCTCACCAACCTTCTCGATAGTGACGACATTCGTCACATGCTAAACGCACTCACTAAACTAGGCGTGAAGTACACATTATCTGCAGATAAAACAGAATGTGTAGTTGAAGGCCTTGGTCGTCCGTTCTCAGTATCAGAACCTGTTGAGCTCTTTCTGGGGAATGCGGGCACAGCCATGCGACCTTTAGCAGCCGCACTTTGTGTTAGCCAAGGTGAATATGTGCTTACTGGCGAGCCTCGTATGAAAGAACGACCAATTGGTCATCTTGTGACTGCATTGCAAGAGGCGGGAGCAGATATTGAATATCTGGAAAACACAAACTACCCACCACTAAAGATTGTCGGTACTGGTCTGAAAGCAGGCACAGTGTCGATTGATGGTTCTATTTCTAGTCAGTTTCTCACGGCTTTTTTGATGTCTGCACCACTTGCCGAAGGCGAAGTGCGTATTAAGATTGAAGGTGATTTGGTATCAAAGCCTTACATTGATATTACGCTGCATATCATGAAGCAGTTCGGTGTCGAAGTGATCAACAACGACTATCAAGAGTTTGTGATTCCAGCTGGTCAGCACTATGTTGCGCCTGGTGATTTTCTTGTGGAAGGGGATGCTTCGTCGGCCTCTTACTTTTTAGCGGCGGCTGCAATCAAAGGCGGTGAAGTCAAAGTAACTGGCATCGGTAAAAATAGCATCCAAGGTGATATTCAATTTGCTGATGCGCTAGAAAAAATGGGCGCAGAGATTGAATGGGGCGATGATTACGTTATTTCCCGCGTCGGGAAGCTTAAGGGCATCGATATGGATTACAACCATATTCCAGATGCAGCAATGACCATCGCGACGACGGCTTTGTTTGCTGAAGGTACCACGGCAATTCGCAATGTTTATAACTGGCGTGTAAAAGAAACCGATCGTTTGTCTGCAATGGCAACAGAGCTTCGTAAAGTTGGTGCGGAAGTGGAAGAAGGTGAGGATTACATCATCGTTAAACCAGTACCTCACCTTAAACATGCGGCTATTGATACCTACGATGATCATCGTATGGCGATGTGCTTTTCTCTGGTGGCGTTAAGCGATACACCAGTGACGATTAATGACCCTAAATGTACGTCCAAAACATTCCCGGATTATTTCGACAAGCTTAAAGCGTTGAGCAGCTAGATCTCTAACTGAAAAGCCAGAGCGATGATGCTCTGGCTTTTTTGTCTTAATTTGCTGTTATTTAATCAGCGTAAATTCTTTAGAAAGGTGATGGGCTAAGTATTTGAACATATTGAATACTGCCGTAGTATTTGCGGTTGGTAAGCCTTTGTCATCAAGGAAGTACTCACCTTTAAATACCAAAACCCCGTCTTTTTCTTCTACGCTTGTCGCTCGCATTCCGTTGATGTAATCATCGTGCTCTTGGATGATTTGGTTTGCGATTAAAAGAAGGTCGAATTCTTCAATAAACTTTCTATCAGACATAACGTTCTCATCATTCATTACAAATTAAAAAGTGTGGCGAAGTATACCCATATTCTTTAAGGGTTTGCATGATTAATTCCATCACCACGTTGGTTGATTTGAGGCGAGGGTTAACTCAGTACTGAGGTTACGTGGATACAAAGTGGCTTTCAGCGCAACAACCTAAGGTTGCGCCATATTGACAGAAAATATTTTGTGATGAGTAACAAAATTTATTGCATTGGATTAGCAGTAGCAAAGTTTGCCTGCTTAGATATGCCGCTCAATACCTTTCAGACCCCTGTCTCTTTGAAGTATAAAGACGATGAATTGTCAACCAATCGGATCTGAATTTCAAAAAAGCAGTTGATCTTCTTTTCATCTCGCACAATAGTAAAAAAAGAAGCAATGAAATAGAACACTATGCGGGTGACCTTAAAACGAGGTTTCTACCCGCATTATTATGAAGGACGTTAGAGTCAGTTATGGGTAAATCACTCGTTATAGTGGAGTCTCCAGCCAAGGCAAAGACGATAAATAAGTACCTTGGTAAGGACTTTATTGTTAAGTCTAGTGTTGGTCATGTGCGTGATCTGCCTACGGCCGGTCAAAGCACTGGTGAGAAGAAAGCTGCAGCTATCTCAACAAAAGGGATGAGCGCAGAAGAGAAAGCGCGCGTTAAAAAAGAAAAAGATCGTAAAGCGCTGATCAAAAAAATGGGGATTAACCCATATCATGACTGGGAAGCGAACTATCAGATTCTTCCGGGTAAAGAAAAAGTCGTAAGCGAACTACAAAAATTAGCCAAAGATGCTGATTGCGTTTATCTCGCAACCGATTTGGACCGCGAGGGGGAAGCAATCGCATGGCACCTTCGTGAGATCATCGGTGGCGATGAAGAGCGATACAAACGAGTAGTCTTTAACGAAATTACTAAAAATGCTATCCAACAAGCTTTCCAGACTCCTGGCGAGTTAAATATGGATGGCGTTAATGCGCAACAAGCACGTCGATTCATGGACCGCGTTGTAGGTTTCATGGTTTCTCCATTGCTATGGAAGAAAGTGGCACGTGGCCTGTCTGCTGGTCGTGTTCAATCTGTAGCGGTGAAGCTATTGGTAGAACGTGAGCGTGAAATCAACGCATTTGTGCCAGAAGAATTCTGGGATATTCACGCAAATACCAAAACTAAAGATAAGTCAGATTTCAAACTGCTGGTTGCGCAGAAAGATGGCGTTGCGTTTAAGCCTGTTAACGAAACAGAAACCAAGGCAGCCATTTCTGTCCTTGAAAACGCAAGCTACGAAGTGTGTAAGCGCGAAGACCGCCCGACGAAGAGCAAGCCTTCCGCGCCATACATCACATCAACATTGCAGCAAGCGGCAAGTACCCGTTTAGGTTACGGCGTTAAGAAAACCATGATGTTAGCTCAGCGTCTGTATGAAGCGGGTTACATCACTTATATGCGTACCGACTCGACTAACTTGAGTGCGGAAGCAGTTGATGCTGTTCGTGACTTCATTGGTTCAGAATTTGGTGACAAGTATCTTCCAGCTAAGCCACTGACGTACGGCAGCAAAGAAGGTGCTCAAGAAGCGCACGAAGCGATTCGTCCATCTGATGTATCAGTGAAAGCAGAAGACTTGCAAGGTGTAGATGCGGATGCTCACAAGCTTTACTCACTGATCTGGAATCAGTTCGTTGCGTGTCAAATGACACCTGCAGAATATGATTCAACCACAATCAGCGTAAAAGCGGCGGAATACACGCTAAAAGCGAAAGGTCGTATCCTTAAGTTTGATGGTTGGACTCGCGTACAGCGTCCAATGGGCAAAAACGAGGACACAATCCTTCCTGCGGTACAACTTGGCGATAAGCTAAGCCTAGAGTCACTTGACCCTAAACAGCACTTTACAAAGCCACCTGCGCGCTTTACGGAAGCGGCATTGGTTAAAGAGTTAGAAAAACGAGGCATTGGTCGTCCTTCGACTTACGCATCGATCATTTCTACTATTCAAGACCGTGGCTACGTAAAAGTAGATCAGCGCCGATTCTACGCTGAAAAAATGGGTGAAATTGTTACTGACCGTCTTGATGACAGCTTCAACGATTTAATGAACTACGACTTTACTGCGCGTATGGAACAGAAACTGGACCAAATCGCAGAAGGTGAAGTGAACTGGAAAGCAGTACTCGACAACTTCTTTGCGGATTTCACTGGTGATCTAGAAAAAGCCGAGTTAGATGAATCTGAAGGTGGTATGAAGCTAAACCACATTGTGATGACGGATATCGCGTGTCCGACATGTGGTCGCCCTATGGGTATTCGTACCGCTTCTACAGGCGTATTCTTAGGCTGTTCTGGTTACGCATTGCCACCTAAAGAACGTTGTAAGACAACCATTAACTTGGGTGACGAAGAAGGTATTATCAACGTTCTAGAAGAAGACGTTGAAACGGCTGCTCTTCGTGCGAAAAAACGTTGTCCGATCTGTGAAACTGCGATGGACGCGTACTTGATTGATGACAAGCGCAAGATGCACGTTTGTGGTAACAACCCGAACTGTGAAGGCTATGTTGTTGAGTACGGCGAATTCAAAGTGAAAGGCTACGATGGCCCTGTTGTTGAGTGTGACAAGTGTGGCTCAGACATGGTGCTTAAGAACGGCCGCTTTGGTAAATACATGGATTGTACGAGTGAAACTTGTAAGAACACCCGTAAAATCCTGAAGAACGGTGAAGTAGCGCCACCTAAAGAAGATCCTGTGCACTTCCCTGAATTGCCATGTGAAAACTCAGATGCATACTTCGTGCTTCGTGATGGTGCTTCTGGCCTATTTATGGCGGCAAGCAACTTCCCTAAATCGCGTGAAACAAGAGCACCTCTAGTCTCTGAACTGGCGCGTTTTGAAGAGCGTCTACCAGAGAAGTTTAAGTACCTAACAACGGCTCCTCAAGAGGATCCAGATGGTCGCCCAGCCGTGGTTCGCTTTAGCCGTAAGACGAAAGAGAACTATGTTCGTTCAGAAGACGACGGTAAACCAAGTGGTTGGACTGCACTTTACGTTGATGGTAAGTGGGAAATCACTGATAAACGTAAAAAAGCGAAAGCTTAAACTCAACTTGTAAAATAAAGGCAGCAAATACGCTGCCTTTATTTTTATATCCACCTGTCTAAGCGGGTTTCCATCTGCTCCTTTCCCTACCGTTTTTAAGCTCTGTTTTCCCAGTTTTAACGATTTGTTTTGTCTGAATCTACAAGTGTCTTTTCTGTAAACAACATTCAGTTGAACTATTCATTTTATATTCACACATTTGTTATATCTTGGTATTTCAAACATGAACTGTAGTTAACGCGTTCGTAAATTGTTTTCACAATGTAATCGCTTACTTGGCCTTGTGTGATCTGGATATCGTCTTGAGCAAGTAACCTTTGTATGCAACACAGAACGGCATATTAAAAATTGTAATTTAGATTCTGGTTGGATAATTTATTACAAAATTAGTGCAATTGTATGCATTTATTTAGCGTCAAAAAATAAGAACAATTTGAATATTTGCATACTGGAAAATGCAATAGCTTTTTTATCTACACTGCAAGGGCTCAATAGAGGCTCAGGTGTAGGTGCAACAATGTATTCGCTTGACTCCCCGAGTTTTACTCATTCAAGTGAGTACTAAATCCAAGCTATAACGATATGGAGAACAACGAATGGCTGGTGTTTTGGGAATGATTCTTGCTGGCGGTGAAGGCTCTCGTTTGAGACCTTTAACTGAATCCCGTAGTAAACCTTCGGTACCTTTTGGTGGAAGTTATCGGCTGATTGATTTCGCTCTAAACAACTTTGTAAATGCGGATTTGATGCGCATTTATGTCCTTACTCAATTTAAATCTCAGTCACTTTTCCATCACTTGAAAAAAGGGTGGAATATTAATGGTATTACTGATCGCTTTATTGACCCAATTCCTGCGCAAATGCGTACGGGTAAGCGTTGGTATGAAGGCACTGCAGATGCTATCTATCAGAACTTACGTTTTATGGAGCTTGAAGAACCGGATCAGGTTTGTATCTTTGGCTCTGACCACATTTACAAGATGGACATCAAGCAGATGCTGAACTTCCATACGGAGAAGAAGGCGTCATTGACGGTGTCTGCACTGCGCATGCCACTAAAAGAAGCTTCTCAGTTTGGTGTAATAGAGGTTGATGCTGAAGGCAGAATGATTGGCTTTGAGGAAAAACCCGTTAATCCAAAATCGATTCCTGGAGAACCAGATTTCGCGTTAGTCTCGATGGGGAACTACGTATTCGAAGCACAAGTTCTATTTTCTGAACTCGTGGAAGATGCAGACAATGAAGCTTCTTCTCATGATTTTGGTAAAGATATCATCCCGAAAATGTTCCCTCGTGGTGACGTTTTTGTCTATGACTTCAGCACCAACAGAATCAGTGGTGAGAAAGAAGAGGTTTACTGGCGTGATGTAGGTACGATTGATGCGTACTGGCAAGCGCACATGGATCTATTGGAAAAAGACGCGCCATTCTCTTTGTACAACCGTAAGTGGCCTCTTCATACCTATTACCCACCATTGCCACCTGCAACGTTTACCGATTCAGACAATGGTCGAGTGCAGATCATCGATAGCTTGGTATGTAATGGCAGTTATGTGCGTGGTTCTCGTATCGAGAAGTCAGTACTTGGATTTCGCAGCAATATTGCATCCGCGTGTGATATTAGCGAATGTATCCTATTAGGTGACGTAAAAATTGGCGAAGGCTGTGTGTTACGTCGTGTTATTGTCGACAAGGATGCCGATATTGCACCTGGAACTCAAATTGGTGTGAATCTTCAAGAAGATAAAAAGCATTTCCATGTGTCGGAAGAGGGCATTGTTGTTATTCCGAAAGGAGCACGAGTTGGCTACTAACAACTTATCCATTCTGTTTGTAGCTTCTGAGGTTGAAGGTCTTATTAAAAGTGGTGGCTTGGCAGATGTTGCCAAGGCACTGCCGGAAGCCCTTCAAAACCTACAGCAAGATGTAAGAATTACGATTCCTGCGTACACCAGTATCGAAAGATTAGCGGACGCAGAAGTTGTGCTAGAAACAAATCTAACGTCATGGCCGCATACAAAGTATCGAGTTCTATTGCTTACGTTAGGAAACAATCCTGTCTATCTGATTGATTGTGAGCCGTACTTCAATCGGCCATCAATGTATGCAGAGAACAACCAAGCGTATACCGATAATGGTGAGCGTTTTGCGTTTTTCAGTGCTGCATGCCTCGACATGTTGCCGAAGCTGGCGTTTCAACCTGATATCATCCATGCAAATGATTGGCACACAGGGCTGGTTCCGTTTTTGCTTAAGCACAGGTATGGCAATGATCCCTTTTTTGCTCATACAAAAAGCGTCATTTCAATTCATAATGCGGTCTTTAAAGGCGTATTTAGTTATGACGACGTACAGTGTTTGCCTGAGTTTCACTGCCGAAACGTTCCCGATGCTGCGGTGAGTACCACGCATATTACTATGCTCAAAGCTGGCGTAATGAATGCCGATAAGATAAATGCAGTCAGCCCAACGTACGCTGAAGAGCTAAAGACAGAACTTGGCAGTCATGGAATGGCATGGGAGTTTCAGCAACGAGCAGGGGATCTAGTCGGAATTTTAAATGGTTGCGATTACAGTGCTTGGAATCCGGAAACTGATGTTTATTTGCCAATGAACTATAGTGCCCACAAACAAAGTATGGTTCTAGGTAAAAACACTTGTAAGCGCGCATTACAGCAGAGGCTAAACCTTGCTGAAAAAGACGTAGCCATGTTTGGTATGGTTTGTCGTTTGACTCAGCAAAAAGGCGTGCATTACTTGCTGCCGGCTTTGGCTGATTTTTTGAAGCATGATGTTCAAGTCGTTGTTGTTGGGACGGGTGATCCCGTTTTGGCTGCACAATTGGAAGAGGTTGCGGCGCAATTCTCTGACAAGTTTGTGTTTGTTGAGGCGTATGACAATGAACTCGCGCATTTAGTTGAAGCTGGTTCGGATTTCTTCTTAATGCCTTCTGAATTCGAACCATGTGGCTTAAATCAGATCTACAGCATGGCTTATGGCACCTTACCTATCGTGAGAGGGGTAGGTGGCTTAAAAGACAGTGTGAATGATTACGACGTAGACCCTTGCGACGCTACTGGATTTGTATTTTATGAACCGACGTCTCAAGCGCTGCTACTTACTATGCTGCGAGCGTTGCTGTTGTATGCGCAAAACCTGACGGAAGTGCAAAGAGTACAACTGCATGCAATGCAAAAAGATTTCTGCTGGAGGAAGGCCGCAGAATCGTATTTGCAACTCTATCGTTCAGCGTTAAATTGACGCAAGTTTGATAAAAAGTGTAACCAAAGGCACCTATTGAGGTGCCTTTATTACCTTGGCTTTACGGAGTGTGATAGGATTCTGTCACTCTCTATCACAAAGAATCTTACTTATACTGACTCATGACTCAGCCACTGCTTTTTCACAAAACCTATCTGCATCCTACTAGTAATGAGTGGGTTGTTTTCGTGCATGGTGCTGGTGGCAGTTCTTCGATATGGTTTAAACAAATTAAAGCATATAAGCAGCACTTTAATTTGTTGCTGATCGACTTACGAGGACATGGAAAATCCAATCAGCTTTTGAAAGAGTTGATAACTAGTCGTTACACCTTCACGGAAGTGACGCAAGATATATTAAAAGTGCTGGATCACCTAAAAATCCAGTCGGCGCACTTTGTTGGCATGTCGTTGGGTACGATCATTGTTCGAAATTTAGCGGAGTTGTCTTCTGAAAGAGTTCGTTCGATGGTTTTAGGCGGTGCGGTGACACGCTTGAATACGCGTTCGCAGATTTTGGTTAAGTTGGGTAACTTCTGTAAACATATCTTGCCTTATATGTGGTTGTATAAGCTGTTTGCCTACATTGTGATGCCTCAACGAAGTCAGCGTGAATCAAGGCATTTGTTTATTCGAGAAGCAAAGAAGCTGTGCCAAAAAGAGTTTAAACGCTGGTTTATTCTTGCCGCGGATGTAAACCCATTGATGAAGTACTTCAAAGACAGAGAGTTACCCATACCGACATTGTATTTGATGGGTGATAGAGACTATATGTTCATCCAACCGGTGAAAGAGATGGTTGCAGCGCATAAGCTCAGTATCTTGCGTGAAATTCCAAACTGCGGTCATGTCTGCAATGTAGAGCGTCCTGAAGATTTTAACCAACACTCTATCGAATTTATAAAGCAACAAAGTATCGTCGCCTAGCCATCAATATAGACACCTGAGAAATGAGAGAATAGGGGAACGATCATGGCTCCCCAATTTGATATCCACATTGCCAACACGCACCAAACTGTCCTTCGTTGTGTTCAAGACAATGAGGACATTGCCAGTCTTCATATATGTTGCTTTGTGACTGCTGCCTAAATGCTTCAATAATTGAGTGAGCTTTCAATTGTTGTTCTGGATCTAATAGCCAAACATAAGGATCAGTATCATCGCCAAAAGGAAGCTCACCTTTCAGACCAAAAAGTCCTTCTCCACGCACCTCACAGCATATATCTTCAGTTTTTAATAGTCCACATACGATGTGCGCTTCTGCTGGATTTTTCGCGATAAAGATTTTCATCAAATACTGCCATTTGGCTGAGTAGGGGTTGGCCTGACCTTATTCATAACCCATTTTACGAGTATTGGAAACAGCCCCAGCAAAGCAAAAGATGCTAATACCGTCGGGGATACGATACCAGAAAGGCTATCAATGGTTGCTAACTGAGTACCAGCGTTAAGGTAAACGGCAGTACCAGGGAGCATGCCTATTTGACTGGTTAAATAAAAGCGCGCAATGCTCATAGGTGTTAATCCCATCAGTAGGTTGATGAGGAAAAATGGGAACACTGGAATCAAGCGCAAAGAAAACAGATAAAAAGCGCCATCCTTTTTTACTCCTTGGTTAATCGCAACAAGCTTTTCCCCAAATCTCGATTGAACCCAATCCCTAAGCAAATATCGGCTACTCAAAAAAGCTAAGGTCGCACCGATCGTACTGGCAAAAGAAACCAAAAGTAAGCTAAACCAAAACCCAAACAAAGCTGCGCCTAGCAAAGTAACCACTGCTGCTCCGGGAATAGAAAATGCGGTAATCGCAACATACGCTAAAAAATACACCGTGGCGGCATAGACGATGTTGGCTTCGATGAATGAATTGAGCGCTTCTTGCTGCGCTTTTGCGTTTTCAAGCGTTAGATATTGACCAAAATTAGCGCCTAACAAAAGAATGGTGGCAACAAGTATCAGTCCAAAGATAAGTTTTTTATTCATGTGTGCTCCGTTTCTATATCTAGGCTACCGCTTAAAGTATTCATACTGAATATTGTTTTAACAATCTCGTTATCGAAACTAAGTCGTTGCGCTGAAGATACGGGTGTTTTGGGATTTACAAAGGAGTAGACACGAGGGGAGCTAAAAAAATTTCATAAAAAAACCGCAGTTCGCACTGCGGTTTTAGTCGATAGATTAGAGCAGACTTCTGTTACGAAAGGCCATTCATTAATTCTTCACGACGAGACTGGGGAACTACACTCCAGTGTGTGCCGTTAATAGCACCTTCTAAGGCCCAAAGTAGCTCAAGGCTAACTGTGGTGGAGTGCGTGTCTCTGATCGCTTTATAAGCACTTAGTGCGCCTTCTTCTTCAAGTTGAGCAACAGAATCAATACCCGCTTTCTTAAGCATTCTTTCTGTAGCCAATCTCAGATTCGGCAGATCTTTCAAGCGATTAGGCTTAGTGCTCGCTTGTTGTTCTTTCTCAAGTTTTGCGTTTTCTAAGGATTTTTTCGCTACTTCAATTAAGCGATCGCTAGATTCCCATAGTTCGCTGGAAATAGCGTAGTACTTAGTAACGACTGGGAAGCCACGTTTTTTATAAACGTAAGGCTTTAGACCCTGTGTCTCGAAGTCAGATGAAGTTTGTTGGTCTGCTCGTATATGAAGCTGGTTGTTTACCACTAGTGCAAACATCGTTTCATCAGCGAAAAGTCCGAAGCCACCAAACATTGAGCGCGACTTGATAGTACCAAGTGCCTCAAATAGCTTCATAGAGTCTTTGAGTATCGGTTTATCCATGTT
The DNA here is from genome assembly GCF_043106015.1 of Vibrio sp. GLN_1. Taxonomy (NCBI): domain Bacteria; kingdom Pseudomonadati; phylum Pseudomonadota; class Gammaproteobacteria; order Vibrionales; family Vibrionaceae; genus Vibrio; species Vibrio sp. GLN_1. The sequence goes on along the minus strand of NZ_JBICMD010000014.1, from coordinate 537,127 downwards.
TTGTTATCTCGGTGTAATTAATATTACGCCACCAAAAGTCAGGTCCGAGAGAGTAGCAAACGTGCGCAAAGGCAATGTCATTAAAGGGTAAAGACATTGGTTGCACACTTGCCATCGGTAACCCCGCTACCTTCCATATACTACTATGGTTCAGGCCGGAGGCTTTGCGTCCCACCCTTTCGGATGGTTTGCCCTGTGCGTGACCAGATGAGGATACTTCGTATATTGAATTAACATCACACTTTAGATTTTAAAACGTGATCTTGATTCAATAAATAATGCCATTTTGTGCATGGGTACTCATAATTGAGAATTGTATTTAATGTTTGAAAAGAAGCGGGAATTAATAATTCACATGTAAAGAAAACAGTAACTTATGGAAGTTATTGTTTTTAAGAATGAGGCAAAGTGTGCGGGAAGTGTTATTTTTTTAATAAAAAAAAGCGCCCCTAAGGGCGCTTGTGTTCATTTAATTAAGTTTCTTAACGGTGTTGCGGATAACAATCTCTGGTTGCATCTCGAACACACGCTTTTCGTGTTCTTTATCTTTAATGCGTTCAAGTAGGATCTCAAACGCATTTTTACCCACACGACGTTTAGGTTGGTGAATCGTTGTTAGCGGTGGTGAGAAGTACTCTGCAAGTTCAATGTTGTCGTAACCGATAACAGAAACGTCATCTGGAACCTTGATGCCGTTTTGTTGCAGACGGCTCATTAAGCCAAGTGCCATGGTATCGTTAAAACAGAATACTGCAGTAGGGCGTTTTTCCATCGCGGTGATCTTGTCTGCAACCAGTACCGCAGTATCGCATTCAAAGTTACCTTCAAGAATCCAATCTTCATTGATTGGCAGTTTTGCTTCAGCCATGGCACGACGGAAACCAGCGATACGCTCTTGGCAAGCAAGTTTCTCAAAGTGACCACTCAGGCAGGCGATGTCAGTGTGGCCGTTATCGATAAGATATTTAGTTGCTAGGTAGCCACCTTCTTCAGAGTTATCGATGATCTTGTCCGCACGAGAACTCTCTGGGCCCCAATCCATCACAACTTTCGGGATGTCTGAATGACGATCTAACATCTCTTTTAGTTCTTCGGTTAGATCTGAACACATCACCAAAATGCCATCTACACGTTTCTCAGCAAGCATGCGGATGTAGTCGCGCTGTTTCTCGTAGATGCCGCCAGTATTACACAAGATCAATGTGTAACCTTGACGGTAGCAGTAACTTTCTACACCGTCGATCACTTCAGAGAAGAATAGGTTAGTTGACTGTGTTACCAACATACCAATAGTACGAGTTGAGTTGCATTTTAAACTACGAGCAACTGCGCTTGGTGCGTAGTTAAGCTCATCAACCGCTTTCATTACTTTTTCTTGGGTTGCTTCTGCAACAAAACGTGTCTTATTAATAACGTGCGAAACTGTGGTAGTAGAAACGCCGGCTAAGCGAGCAACGTCTTTTATAGTGGCCATAAATGATGTCCTGTATCGAGCTACTTAATACCGTAGTGAATACAACCATACGCTTAGTTTTTTGCGCAAACTAAACACCACAACAACAGTAGTGTCTATTCTAGTAGGCAGCGGTTGTACCGAAATCGGTATAAAAAGATTTGTAGCAACTTGGTTGAAGGTACTCGGCTTCCTACTAAATATGAGGAAGTGGTTATCAACCTATTAATAAAAAACAAAAACCGCTATATTTCAGCGGTTTACATATAAATCATATTTAATCGTTTGCGTTCACATTTTAGCCCTATGTGGGCTGACTGGCAATATTTTCAGCAAGAGTTTTGTGTATTTGAAGTCACATTTTGACTGCTAAATGAACGAACGTCTTTGAGCCAGATTAAAAGCAAGCGAATAAAATAGGGAGCCCGACAGGCAGGCTCCCTAAAAATAGGCGGTGATTATTCACCAAGAAGGTAAGCGCTGTCCAGTTTACAAAATGCAATTAATAGTTGCGCAACGCTTAAGTAGAAGCCAAATTCATCAAATTGCTTACATTTTTCAGCAAATTTTGGCAACCAAGACATGAGTTGATTTTGGATGAAGTCATTTTGTTTAACGAAAGCCTCTTCCATATGTTTTTCTTGCTCTAACTCATTTGAGCGAATGATCATGTTGCCCAAAAAGTCCAATTCGACAGCAAGATGGTCTGCTGGTTCTTTGAGGTTTTCGTCTACCTGAACCCCAAAATCTGCCATCAGTTTTTCCATTTCTTCTGCAGGTTTGTCATTAAGCAAACCTGATTCACCAATGTACATAGAAGCGTACGGTAGTGCCCCATACTTATCTGTTTTTAAGAACAGCTCGCAAAAATCTGCTGCAAGTTCTAGTTGAGCATCATTGCGGTCTTGGAGTCGGTTTAGGGCATCAACTAGGCGATCAACGGCTGGCTTGAGTGATTCGTTCTCACCTAAGCCCGCTAAAAAACTGCGAATTTCAACACTGTGGTAGGTTTCTAGTTCTTTTTCGCTGAGTTCTTTAGCGAATAAGCTCGAAAACCACCAGTAAATTTCAGCACGCTTTTCATTAAAAGCTTTCACTTCTTGCATTTTTGGCTCCTGAAGGATGCTTCGAGTATTGCATCATAAAGTCAATTAGGGATATCCCCTAAGTGTAATCAAATAAGATGAATAGCAGTAACTATAATTATTGTTGATTATGTTGAATTGTGTGCACTTATTAACGGTGATGGGCAAGCTTGTTTTGAATCAATAAAAACGCTAAATCTTGCTTTTTAATGTATCTATGACTAGAAATGTTACTAGTTATGAATAGAATCCGTCTTGGATAATAAGAAGACAGAAAGTGGTGTAAATGAGCTATCACGTATTAGTCGTAGAAGATGATGTTGTAACTCGTAGTAAGCTTGCGGGATATTTCCAAAATGAAGGTTACAAAGTTAGCGAAGCAGAAAGTGGCGCGGAGATGCGCGAAGTTCTGCAAGGCGGTGATGTAGACCTTATTATGTTGGATATTAACTTGCCGGGCGAAGACGGCCTAATGCTTACGCGTGAGCTACGCAGTCAATCAGACATCGGCATCATATTGGTAACAGGACGCACGGATAGCATCGACAAAATCGTAGGCCTAGAGATGGGTGCAGACGATTATGTTACAAAGCCTTTTGAACTAAGGGAATTACTAGTTCGAGTTAAAAATCTACTGTGGCGCATTTCTGCGGCGCGAAGTGGAGCAAGTAAAGCGGCAAGCGAAACAAACGATGAACATATTGTTCGCTTTGGTGAGTGGACATTCGATATTCAGCGTCGAGCACTTAGCCGTAATGGTGAGCCAGTAAAACTAACCAAAGCAGAATATGAGCTTTTGGTGGCGTTATCGTCTTACCCGAATCAAGTGCTGAGTCGTGAACGTATTTTGAATATGATCAGTCATCGAGTTGATGCTCCAAATGATCGTACGATTGATGTTCTTATCCGACGCATGCGCGCTAAGATGGAGTTTGATCCTAAGAACCCACAAATTTTTGTGACCGTTCACGGTGAAGGCTATATGTTCGCAGGTGATTAATCACCATCAGACAAGCAGTAAAGAAAAAGGAGAGCCAATGCTCTCCTTTTTTGTGTTTATAAATCGGGTTTATTCCGCTTCCACCATCGGCGTTTGCCCTATGGTGTCACGCAGTCTTTGCCAAACGCTACCAAGGTATTCATGCCAAAACAGTTCAGTTTGCTCAAGGTAGCGAGCTTTAGGTGAATACTTGTCCCACGGTTGGCTAACTTCGTCTATCGCTAAGAAATTCGTTGGAGCAGGGATGGGTTTAATTCCAGCTGCGTTAAACTCGTACAGCGCACGGCTCATGTGGCTCGCTGACGTGACTAGCACAATCTCTTTTTGTTGAACAAAAGCGGCGGCTTGTCTTGCTTCTTCCCACGTGTCTTTTGCGTCTTCCAACAAAATAATGTCGGATTTTGCAACACCTAATGCCAAAGCAACGTTTGCCATCATACGAGCATGGCTGATCTCAGAGCCACCATCATAACCTGATAAAATTAGCTTTGCGCCTGGGTACATACGCAAAATACGAATGCCTTCCGTTAATCGCATCAACGCCGCGCGGCTTAATTGCGATGTTGGTGGAATTTCGTCATCGACCACGTGGCCATTACCCAGCACCATAACGTAGTCAATGGTACCTGACACAGGTAAAAAGGCCTTATGCTCGCGCTCAAGTGGCATGAGAAGCTTGGTTGAAACAGGTTGGAAGGCAACTAGAAAAAGGCCAACAAAAGAGAACAGAACAACGAAGCAGCCAGTTTTACGTTTTGTGGTAAAACTAATGAGAGCAAGACCTAACAAGCCTATCAGTAGCAATGCCGGAAGCGGCATAAGCAAGGCTGACATTACTTTTTTCAGCTCAAACATACATAAATAGTCCGAAAAAACATCAATTGATAATAAAAATGAGGGTGACCCTCTTTATTCCTGCTTTCCTTGTGCCAGAATAGCGGCACAATCCGATATGATAACTCAGCAGAAGTGACAGAAGACCGCAATTTCGACGATATCGCCCACAAATTTGCAAAAAATATTTACGGCTCCGATAAAGGGGAGATCCGCCAAATCATTGTGTGGGAAGATTTTCTACAGATTCTAAGTGAATTGGATGCGAGCCAGCAACCCCTAGAAGTACTTGATGCAGGTGGTGGTTTAGCACAAATGTCGCAAAAGCTTGCTAAGCTCGGACATCGTGTTGCGTTATGTGATCTATCTTCGGAAATGCTGCAACTAGCCAAACAGGATATTGAAAAAAACGGTTTGCTTGAGCAGTATCGCCTGATTCATTCGCCTGTTCAGTCCATTGCGGAGCACATGGAAGAACAGGTGGATCTCGTTATGTTCCACGCTGTCATGGAGTGGCTCGTTGATCCTAAAACGGCGCTAGAGACAGTATTGGAACAAGTAAAGCCGGGGGGCATCGCATCAGTGATGTTCTATAACCACCATGGTTTAGTCTACAAAAACGTGGTTTGTGGCAACATTCCTCATATTTTAGACGGCATGCCCCACCGAAAAAGATTTAAACTACAGCCGCAAAAAGGCTTGAAACCGGAAGATGTCTATCACTGGATAGAAGAGGCTGGTTTTAGCATTTGTGGCAAATCTGGTATTCGTTCCTTTAGTGATTACATAGGTAATATGCAATACATGGGCGATTACGAGTTTGAAGATGTGTTGGCGCTAGAAAAACAACTATGTCGACAAGAGCCATACCTCTCATTAGGCCGCTATATTCACGTGTGGGCCAAAAAGAACGATAAACAGGAATAACAATGAGTGAGATGACTCTCAATGCTGCAGAGCAACCAATCGATGAGTTGGTTGGCTGGGTTAAGCAGCACGATTTCTCGTTGAACCTGACCACAGAGCGATTGGCATTTTTGATTGCCATCGCCGTACTGAGTAATGAAAGGTTCGACGAAGAACTGGGTGAAGGTGAACTGCACGATGCGTTTGCCATCGTCACTCGACTATTTGATGAGACTGGCGAAGCCTCCGCTTTTCGTGCGAACAACGCCATCAACGAGATGGTCAAGCAGCGTCTTATTAGCCGTTTTGTCAGTGAAATTACTGACGGAGCGAGCATTTACCGCTTGTCGCCTTTAGCGATAGGAATTACCGATTACTACGTGCGTCATCGCGAGTTCTCAAGACTGCGTCTGTCTATCCAACTATCGATGGTAGCGGATGAAATGGCGAAAGCGATTGAAGCGGCACAAAAAGGTGGCACACCGGGCCACTGGAAGAAAAACGTGTACGGAGTTTTAAAATATTCTGTAGGCGAAATCTTCGATCAAATCGACCTCAACCAACGTGTAATGGATGAGCAGCAGCAATCTGTGAAACAACAAATTGCCGACCTGCTAAACAAAGACTGGCGTGAAGCGATCAACAACTGTGAAGCACTTCTGTCAGAAACATCAAGCACGTTGCGTGAACTTCAAGATACGCTGCAAGCCGCGAGTGATGAACTGCAAACTCAGATCCTAGATATTCAAGAAATTGTTTACGGTGATCCTGAGCTTGAGTTCATCGAAGAAGCCTTGTTTGGTCTGCAAATGAAGTTAGACCGAATCACAAGCTGGGGCCAGCAAGCGATTGACCTCTGGATTGGCTACGACCGACACGTGCACAAGTTCATCCGTACCGCTATCGATATGGATAAGAACCGTGCATTTAGCTCGCGTCTGCGTCAATCGATAAAAGACTATTTTGATATGCCTTGGTATCTGACTTTTGCAGATGCAGAAAGGCTTTCCGACCTTCGTGATGAAGCTTTGGTACTGCGTGATGACGAGGTAACCGGCCAAGTTCCGATGGAAGTGGAATACGAAGAATTTCAACAAGTCAATGATGAGCTATCAGAACGCATTGGTGACATGCTAAAAGCGCATAAAGAGCAAGGCACGCCAATCGATTTGAGTGTGGTGCTGCGAGATTACCTTGCACAACACCCATACACTCATCACTTTGATTTAGCTCGAATTATCGTTGATCAAGCCGTACGTCTTGGTTATTCGGAATCGGATTATCAAGCGATTCAGCCTGACTGGAAAGCAATCAACGAATTTGGGGCAAAGGTACAAGCGAATGTCATCGACCGATACTAATGAATACATGTCAGATAATCTGGCAAAAGCAATTTCTAACCCTCTGTTCCCAGCGCTAGACAGCATGCTACGAGCAGGGCGTCATATTTCAACTGAAGATCTCGACAATCACGCGTTGTTGTCTGATTTCGAGCTTGAGCTTTCTTCTTTCTACCAGCGCTACAACACCGAGTTGGTAAAAGCGCCAGAAGGCTTTTTCTACCTACGTCCACGTTCAACATCATTGATTGGCCGCAGTGTTTTATCTGAGCTGGATATGCTGGTGGGTAAGGTACTGTGTTTCCTATACCTAAGCCCAGAGCGCTTAGCGCACGAAGGCATTTTCACCAATCAAGAGCTTTACGACGAGTTGCTTGCATTAGCAGACGAGAAAAAGCTGATGAAACTCGTGACGAACCGTGCAACGGGTTCGGATCTAGACAAAGAAAAACTGTTTGAAAAAGTACGTACGTCACTTCGTCGCCTACGTCGTTTAGGGATGATCATCAACATCGGTGAAACCGGTAAATTCAGCATTAGCGAAGCGGTATTCCGTTTTGGTGCTGATGTTCGTGTGGGCGATGACATCCGTGAAGCGCAGCTGCGTCTTATCCGTGATGGTGAAGCCGTAGTCCACACTAAAGAGCCGAGCCAAGGCAGCTTGCTGTCTGAAGAAGATCAAGAAGAACAAGCCCAAGAAGAAATGACAGAAGAGGGTGAAGCATGAGCATGATTGAACGCGGTAAATATCAATCGCTTACCATGGTCAACTGGAACGGCTTCTTTGCCCGTACGTTTGACATCGATGGTCTGGTTACGACATTGTCGGGCGGTAACGGTGCCGGTAAATCAACCACGATGGCAGCGTTCATCACAGCGTTGATTCCTGACCAAACGCTACTGCACTTCCGTAACACAACCGAAGCGGGCAGCAGCCAATCGTCTCGCGATAAAGGTCTATACGGTAAACTACAGCCGGGTGCGTGTTACGCAGCGCTAGACGTAGTGAACTCACGTAACCAACGTCTATTGTTTGCAGTAAAACTGCAGCAAGTCGCGGGTCGTGACAAAAAAGTAGACATCAAACCGTTTGTTATCCAAGGTCTTCCAAGCCATGTGAAACCAACGGATATCCTGGTTGAAAGCGTATCGGCGACTCAAGCGCGCGTACGTCAAATCAATGAAGTCAAAGATGCGATTGCGGAATTTGAAGGCGTTCAATTCAAAGCCTTCTCTTCAATCGTGGATTACCACGCGCAAATGTTCGAATTCGGTGTGATTCCGAAGAAACTTCGCAACTCAAGTGACCGCTCTAAATTCTACCGTTTGATCGAAGCCTCGCTTTACGGTGGTATCTCAAGTGCGATTACACGCTCACTGCGCGATTACCTCCTGCCACAAAACGGTGGTGTGAAGAAAGCATTCCAAGACATGGAATCGGCGTTGCGTGAAAACCGCATGACGCTAGAAGCGATCAAAACCACTCAGGCTGACCGTGACTTGTTCAAACACTTGATCACTGAGTCGACAAACTACGTGGCTGCTGACTACATGCGCCATGCTAACGATCGTCGCAACAAGCTTGAACAAACTCTATCTTTGCGCTCTGAGCTCTTTGGCTCACGCGAGACGTTGATTGAGCAAAACAATCTGCTTAATCGCGTTCAAGAAGAACTTGAGCTTTTAATCGAATCGGAATCGGCACTAGAGCAAGACTATCAAGCGGCTTCTGACCACTTGCAATTGGTGCAAAACGCACTGCGCCAGCAAGAGAAAATCGAACGTTACCAAGAGGATCTTGAAGAGCTTAGTGAGCGTCTTGAAGAGCAGATGATGGTCGTTGAAGAAGCGCAAGAACGCGTGATGATGGTGGAAGAGCAAGCAACCGTTGCAGAAGAAGAGGTGGACAGCCTCAAGACGCAACTGGCTGACTACCAACAAGCACTAGACGTTCAGCAAACTCGTGCTCTTCAATACCAACAAGCGGTTCAGGCACTTGAGAAAGCGAAACAACTACTTGGTGATGACTGCCTGACGGCAGAATCCGCGCAAGCACTTGTTTCTGAGCTTAAGAACAAAGAATCAGAAAGCACTAACGCGCTGCTATCGGTTAAGCACAAGCTGGATATGTCTTCTGCAGCAGCAGAGCAATTTGAAACTGCGCTGAAGCTTGTACAAAGCATCGTTGGGCAAGTCGAACGTAAAGATGCGGCTGAACAAGCGAAAATCGTCATTACGAAAGCGCGTGAATCTCAGCAAATCGCACAAAACGAACAACAATGGCGTGCTCAACATCGCGACCTTGAGCGTAGCCTTAATCAGCAACGTCAAGCGCGCGAGCTAGTGAATGAATACCAAAAGCAGTTCCATGTTGAACTGACGGACGAAATCACGTTTGAACAAGAACGTGAACGTCACGCGATGCAAATCGAAACGCTAGAAATGACGCAAGAAGAGCTGCGTGAGCAACGCAGTGAACAGCGTCGTCTAGAACAAGATGCTGCGGCAGAAATCAACAAGCTAGAAGCCATTGCACCAACTTGGATTGCCGCTAACGATGCGTTGGAAAAATTGCGTGAGCAAAGCGGTGTAGAGTTAGAAGATCGCCATGCAGTGATGAGCCACATGCAGGTTGTTCTGGAGCAAGAGAAAGAACTGTCTCTAGCGAAAGACAAACTGGCAGAGCGTCGCTCGCAACTAGAAAGCGAAATCGAACGATTGGCATCACCTGGTGGTTCAAACGATCCTCGTCTGAAAGGCTTGGCAGATACACTCGGCGGTGTGCTTCTATCTGAGATTTACGACGATATTACAATCGACGACGCACCTTACTTCAGCGCGATGTATGGTCCGGCACGTCACGCGATTGTGGTTTCTGACCTGTCGGGTATCGAAGAGAAACTGGTAGAGCTAGACGACTGTCCGGAAGATTTGTACATCATTGAAGGTGACATAGATGCCTTTGATGACAGCTCGTTTGACGCAGAAGAACTTGAAGGTGCGGTATGCGTTCGTATGAACGACCGCCAAATGCGTTACTCTCGTTTCCCTGAAATTCCATTGTTTGGACGCGCGGCGCGTGAACAGCGTTTAGAGCTACTGCGCAATGAACGTGAGGAAGTGGTTGAGAAGCACGCAAAAGCGGCTTTCGATTCACAAAAGATGCAGCGTCTATACCAAGCATTCAACCAGTTTGTGGCTAACCACATTCAAGTCGCGTTTGAAGCTGACCCAGAACAAGCATTGGCAAATGTTCGCGAAAAACGCGGTCAAATCGCCCGTGTATTGGCTGATTTGGAAGCGAAAGAACAACAACATCGTTCTCAGCTTCAGACTAGCAAGCAAGCTCTGTCTTCGTTAGACAAGCTCGCACCAAACATGGCTCTGATTGAAGACGATACGCTGCAAGCGCGTTTCGACGAGCTGGAAGAGAAAATTGCGCAATTGTCGGAAACGAAAGCGTTCTTGAACAACCACGCGAAAGCCGTGGCTGAGCTTGAAAAAATTGCTTCTGCACTTGATGCAGACCCTGAACAGTTCGATGCGCTAGAAGCAGAATACAAAGCCGCGGACGAGCAACTTCAAGAATTGAAGAAGCAGATCTTTGCCTTGTCTGATCTCGTTGAGCGTCGTCACTACTTTGCGTATTCAGACTCCGTTGATTTGCTTAACCAAAGCAGTGAACTTAGTGAGCAGTTAAAAGCGAAGCTGGTTCAGGCTGAGCAAATGCGTACACGCTCTCGTGAAGAGTTGAAACAAGCGCAAGGCCAAATGAACCAATACAACCAAGTATTGGCATCATTGAAAAGCTCGCACCAAGCGAAATTGGAAACCGTTCAAGAGTTCAAACAAGAACTGCAAGAGTTTGGTGTTAACGCCGATGAAGGCGCAGAAGAGCGTGCGATCCGTCGCCGTGATGAGCTGCACGAGCGTCTACACACATCTCGTAGTCGTAAGAGTGAATACGAGCGTACCATCACCTCTACTGAGCTAGAGATGAAAGGTCTGGCGAAACGTCTGAAGAAAGTTCAGAAGGAATACGCAGAGCTGCGTACCTTCGTGGTTGCTGCGAAAGCGGGCTGGTGTTCAGTACTTCGCTTGGCACGTGAAAACGATGTTGAACGTCGTCTTCACAAGCGCGAGTTGGCGTACATGTCTGCCGATGAACTGCGTTCAATGTCGGATAAATCGTTGGGTGCGCTGCGTCTTGCTGTTGCAAACAATGATGACCTACGTGATGCGTTACGTTTGTCTGAAGATAATGCACGTCCAGAGCGTAAAGTTCTGTTTTACATTGCGGTTTACCAGCACCTTCGTGAGCGTATTCGTCAGGACATCATCCGCACAGATGACCCAGTAGAAGCTATCGAAGAAATGGAAGTAGAGCTAGCGCGTCTGACTGAAGAGCTAACTCAACGCGAAAACCGTCTGGCAATCAGCTCTGAGTCTGTGGCAAGCATCATCAAGAAGACGATTCAGCGTGAGCAAAACCGTATTCGCATGCTAAACCAAGGTTTGTCGAACATCTCGTTCGGTCAGGTGAAAGGTGTGCGTCTAAACGTGAAGATCCGTGAAAGCCATGAAGTGCTATTGCATGGTCTGTCTTCGCAGCAAGAACAGCATAAAGATTTGTTTGAATCTCCACGTTTCACTTTCTCAGAAGCGATGGCAAAACTGTTCCAACGCGTGAACCCTCACATCGATATGGGTCAACGCTCTCCTCAGGTTCTGGGTGAAGAGCTCCTGGATTATCGTAACTATCTAGAGTTAAGTGTGGAAGTTAACCGTGGTTCTGATGGTTGGCTGCAAGCGGAATCTGGGGCGCTATCAACGGGTGAGGCAATCGGTACTGGTCAGTCAATCCTATTGATGGTTGTTCAGAGCTGGGAAGAAGAATCCCGTCGTCTACGCAGCAAAGACATCATCCCATGTCGTTTGTTGTTCCTCGATGAGGCGGCACGTCTGGATGCGAAGTCGATTTCAACGCTATTCGAACTGTGTGACCGTCTGGATATGCAGCTGTTGATTGCTGCACCAGAGAACATCAGCCCAGAGAAAGGTACAACCTACAAGCTGGTACGTAAGGTGTTTAAAGATCACGAACACGTACACGTTGTTGGTCTGCGTGGCTTTGGTCAAACAGATAAACCGAAGAGTGAAGTTCAAGAAATGATTGAAGAGTTTGAATCATAAGCTTGGAAGCATAAAAACGCCCGCAATTAAAGCGGGCGTTTTTGTATCTGATTAATAGGGAGATGCAGGTAACGGGCATAAAATAAGCCGAGGCTGTAGGACGACAGTCTCGGCTTTTTCGTGAGCACTTAGACCAATAGCAGGGAGTATTGGAAATAATCTAAGCGCTATTCCTCTGAAATATCGGTTCCAGCTTCGATAATTTCAGCAAGCTCTTCAAGTGCTTGAACCGAAAGCTCAGACAAACGCTGTAAGTGTTGGTCAAAAGTTTCCTGGTCTACAAGCTGTGGTTCATTATTATTTGTTTCTTTTGTTAGCATCGCCCAACCTCTTTAAGTTGAGTAAGGGGAGTAAACATCATACTCAATGGGCTCAGTGGAAAAGAAACGATCTATGTTGATTCTGTTAGCTCGATCATTGATTCAAATGATGAAACCGGCGAAATGAGATAGGAAGGGGAGTGAAAACGATGGCAGAAAGAAAAAAGCTAGCAACCATGTGCTGATTGCTAGCTTGTAAGGTTTAGAACTTTGGTTTTACACCAAATTGCTCAACCGCGTAGGCTACGCGCTCTATAGGCTTAGGGTACTCCGCTGGAGTGCCGAGGCTTTCAATATGCTTCAAGCGAGGAAGCAATCCTGCTCCGTTCGCGATTTGAATAGCCAAACCAGGACGAGCATTCAGCTCAAGTACCATCGGACCTTCTTCTTTGTCGAGAACCATGTCGGTGCCCATGTAACCAAGCCCCGTCATTTCCCAAGCACTTGACGCAAGTTCTAGCAAACGCTCCCAATGAGGCACTTGCAGAGTCGATAAATCTTTACCCGTATCCGGGTGGTGCGTTACTGGTTGGTCGAATTGCACCGCGCGAATGGCTTTGCCTGTTGCGATATCAATGCCGACGCCGACCGCGCCTTGGTGAAGGTTAGCTTTACCATCAGACGCTGATGTTGAGCAGCGCATCATCGCCATGACAGGGTAGCCTTTAAATACGATGATGCGTACGTCTGGCACACCTTCGTAGCTGAAACCATCGAAGCAGTCATCAAACTTAATCAAGTTCTCAACCACGGCAACATCGTTCTTACCGCCGAGCGAGAACAACCCCGCCAGTGCATTACTGATGTGGCGTTCCACTTCTTCTTTGTTGATTGTCGCACCAGAAGGTTTGGTGTACACACCGTCTTTATGCGATGTCACCACCAGAATACCTTTACCACCGCTGCCTTGAGCTGGCTTAATCACAAAACCCGGCCAGTCTTTCACCATGTTGTGGATGGTTTTTACTTCTGCTTGGTTGTGGATCACGCCGATAAGGGCAGGGACGGTTGCCCCTGCTGCTTGAGCGATGATCTTGGTTTTTAGCTTGTCATCCACCAATGGGTATTTAGAGCGATCGTTATAGCGACCAATGTAGCTATGGTTACGCTTGTTCATGCCCATAATGCCTTTGTGGCGAAGTTTTGATGGCGTAGTGTAACGTTCAAACATCGTTTAATCCTCCGCTAGCGGTTTGAAACGACGTAGTTCTGTTAGACGGTAACCAGTGTAAGTACCTAGTAATAGAATACCCGCCAAAACAATTAGCTGTAGGCCGATAAAGTTAAATGTTAAGTGCTGGATATACGAGTTGGTCATCGCCAAGTAAACCAGTACCGCAGTCAGTAGTGAACCACCACCTTGCATTGCTACTTCTTTCGCGCCTTCTTCCTCCCACAGAATCGACATACGTTCGATCGTCCATGACAAGATGATCATTGGGAAGAAGGTGATTGTTAGACCTTCTGTCAAACCAATCTTGAATGCTACGACGGTAAACACCGAGATGATCATAATAACCGTGATAATAACCGCGGATATCCTTGCTACCAGAAGTAAGTTGAGCCGCGATAAGTAACTTCGGATGATCAAGCCTGTACCAACAATTAATAGGAAGCCCACAATACCAGTCACAAGCTGCGTTTGAACGAACGCAACCGCAATCAGTACTGGCATGAACGTACCAGAGGTTTTAAGACCAATAATCACGCGCAGGAACACAACGATCAATGCGCCAATTGGGATCAGCATGATGGTCTTGAACATTGCTTGCTCTTCTAGAGGCAAGCTGTGGATTGATAAGTTAAGCAGGCCATCGGCCTCAACCTTGTTGTTTGTCGCTTGTTGAGGCGTCACTTCTTGTTTGATCATGGAGAAATGAACTTGGCTGTTCTTGCCTCCCACAAGGTCAAGTAACGAAACGTTCGATTCATCCCAAACAAGAAGGTTAGGTTTTACGGCTTTCTGCTCTGAATTTGGCGAGAACAGAACCCAATCTTTTCCAGACCAAACTTGCACCATCGGTTGGATGGTTTGACGACGACGGCCATCTTCAAGCTCGATTACGCCAACAATTTTACTTTGAACGCCAGCTGACAGAAGAATCTTGTGCAGTGCATCGGTGCGGTCAAAATCGTTCAATAATAGAGCGGAGTTTTGGCTGTCTGGATCGTTAAGCGCTTTGATTAACTCGCGTGCAAACGTCACGTTGTCCGCAGAACGGCTCATGGCTTGATCGATGAGGGCGCTTGCTGCCGCTTGTTGCGGAGCGGATAAAGTCGGTGGCGTGATATCGCCAGCAGGAGGCAGTGGTTCCACTTTAGCTTGTGGATCAACTAAGAACTGCGCTTTGTAGTAAATTGTTTGAGGGCCTTTCGCTTGGCGAATCGACCATTCGGCACGGCGACCTGAATCAGAGTTAATGTAGGAAACGCCATAACCAGAAGAAGAAGCTGACTCGCCAATCAGTGTATAACCACTTTGTGTATGAGGGGCGGCAAGAGAAGCTTTCACTTCATTCCCGTTTGCATTGAACTCGATACGAGCCTCTACATCCCACACTTGACGTGTTTCGCCTGGCGTCCAAGGCACGCCGTAATTTTGGTGTCTGAAAACACTCAAAGCAATGCCCGCAACCACCAACAAGATGATTGAAAGGTAAAACGGTATTTTTGACGTCATAATCTACCTTATTATTTTTTATCTTCGTCCGTTTGAATGTATGTACGGCTCACATCAACCAATGCGATGTCGCGCATAAATTCTCTACCTAGTAAAACAGGATGGTTCATGTGGGAGCGATCCGCCAACGTAAATTGCGCTTTTTCATGAATTTTTCCAACTCGCACCCAAAGTTCGACCACAGCGCGACGCTCCAGTTCTTCACTTGTTACTTGACGAATTTTCACATAACGAAGAACAGGCGCTTCGATCCATGTATTTTTCTCTTCTTCTGACTTTGTTGCATCAGCAAGATGGAAACGAACCCAGTTTTTGCCGTTTCTTTCGAATTCTTCAATATCAACTGCATTCAAAGATGATGTAGCCGCACCAGTATCGACGCGAGCATCAAACGTTTGTTTGATGGAGTCGATGGTCACTTTTTCGATCGAACCTAAAACGATGTCATGAGTCGGCGTTGGTTCAATAGGGGCAGGCGCTTGGACAATAATAGGCTCTTTCGGTTTTTTAACCTCTGCCATTGCCTCTTCGCGGAAGGTGCTTAGATCACCTTGTAACTTATCGACTTGGTCTTCAAGGCTGTCGATGTAATCTGATTGGTTACTGATCTGCAGCTCTAAGTTAGTTATGCGATTATTGAAATTCGCTTCTGAAGCTTGAATAGCGGCTAACGTTTCTTGGTGGTACTGTTCGCCTTTGGTAAGTGTGCATCCAGATAATAAGGCGATGGCAACAACCGGAGTCAATCGTATTAACATTGAAAACCTTGGGATTGGATTAAGTTGTTTGTTTTTTAAGAGTTTAGCTTATATCGATAAAGGCTCACAAGTAAGAATCTTTCTCTATCTCTTATTGAGTGAGGAATAGTGATGAAAAGCTAATAATCAAGGATGCAAAGCGCACCCTTGATGAGAATAGAAGAGAGGGTAATGTCTTAATGGCAGGAAAGAGTTAAGACAATGTCAGAAATCTCAGTTAATTATGGCTTACGTGCTACCAGCACAGCGCGGCGTGGTGCCGGGTAGCCTTCCACTGTTTTGCTTGGATCGTTTGGATCTAAGTAATCTGGTAGAGAGTTGTGTGTCATCCAATCTGTTGTGCGTTGTTCATCAACTGAAGTCACGTTCTCATCAACAATATGAACATCTTCAAAACCAACCAGTTCTAGCCACACTTTTAGTGCTTTCGCAGACGGGAAGAAGTACACATTGCGCATTTGAGCGTAGCGTGAGGTCGGCACAAGTACTGCGTTTTCATCGCCTTCGATTACCAAGGTTTCCAATACTAACTCACCACCAGAAACCAACTGATCTTTTAGTTGAATCAAATGGTCAAGTGGAGAACGACGGTGGTAGAGAACACCCATGCTGAACACGGTATCAAACGCTTCCAGTTTAGGCAGTTGCTCAATACCCAGCGGCAGTAGGTGCGCACGTTGGTCACCGCCCATGAGTTTGCGAATTGCTTCAAACTGGATCAGGAACAGGTGAGACGGGTCTATACCCACGCAAAGACGAGCACCTTCGCCTAACATGCGCCACATGTGGTAACCATTGCCACAACCCACATCGAGCACGCTGCGATTTTTCAGTGGAGAAATGTGTGGAAGTACGCGATCCCATTTCCAGTCACTACGCCACTCGGTATCGATATGAATGCCGTGCACCGTGTATGGACCTTTGCGCCAAGGGTGGAAAGTACGCAGTAAGTTTTCTAGCTTTTTCAGTTCGCCTTCATGGAAAGGCGTATCGTTGCTGATGGTTACAGAGTTCTTGATATCAACTTGATCTGGTGAGCCTTCTGGAATTTTGTTCAGTGCTTTCAACCAGCGACCAAAGTCACCGTGCTCTGCATTTTGCCAGTCCGTTAACTGTTGTGGTAACACATTCAGCCAAGGTTGAAGACGCGTGTCTTGGGCAATCAATTGGTAGAAATTTGCAAAGTTAAACATAGTTAGTTAATCGCTGAGTTGATGATGTAATTAAATGAGTGAAAGCGCCGCCAAAGGCAGCATCAGTACTTGCCTGCTTGAGTACAAACTGAACTGGGTTCGACCGCGAACCTTACTTAATCGCGAACATAGAACCGAAGTTAAAGCATTGGAACCAAACGTCGTAGCTAGAGAAGCCAATTTTTGCGAAACGTTCTTTGTGGTCTTTTTTAGAGTCCGGACGCATTACGTTTTCGATTGCGCTACGTTTTTGGCTGATTTCCAATTCGCTGTAACCGTTGGCACGTTTGAAGTCGTGGTGAAGGTCAATGAGTAACTCATTAGACACTTCATCTTCGAAAACGAATTTCTCTGACAGAATCAAAATGCCACCAGGACGCAGGCCCGCGTAGATTTTTTCAAGCAGCGCGTAACGGTCTTCTGGTGATAAAAACTGGAGCGTGAAGTTCAATACCACGACAGATGCGTTTTCAATTTCGATATTACGAATATCGGCTTCGACCACAGTCACTGGCGTGTCGCTGCGGTAAGCGTTGACGTGTAACTTACAACGCTCAACCATGGCTGGAGAGTTGTCTACAGCAATGATTTTACAGCCTTCTTGTTTGATATGACGACGCATAGACAGCGTAGCGGCACCCAAAGAACAACCTAAGTCGTAGATGTTTGAGTGAGGCTTCACAAAGCGTTCTGCCAACATACCGATTGCAGAAATAATGTTGCTGTAACCCGGCACCGATCGCTGAATCATGTCAGGAAAAACTTCCGCTACGCGTTCATCGAACGTGAAATCCCCAATTTTATCGATTGGAGCCGAAAAAATAGTATCTGGATTGCTCTTAGGGTTCATAACCAAATCTCTGCATAACAAGCTGACGGGGCGATTCGTCTTCAAAAAACTAGTTAGTCTAGTCTTCAAAAACGTCAGGCATCAAAAAAGGCGCGTATTTTATGAGAAATTCGCGCTTCTGTCATGCGTTGAGCAAATTATTGTTAGAACATCTGTAACTGCGAGTTGCCATCATTGGCAGGGAAGGGGGCTAAATCTGGCAGGGCGACATGCTTTTGCAGATTCTTGTAAATGTTCGCTGCCAGCTCAGGCGCAATAATATTGTCTGCTGTGTGAATCATCACATATGGCTGTTTACCTTCCGCAATCCATTGTGGCAATTTACTTAGCCAAGGCACAAAGAAGTCGTAATTTTTTTGTTCTTCCGGATGGCCAATAAAACGAATCATCGGGTGTGAAGCGGTTGCAATCGCATGAACGGGAACTTTGGGCTTCTTCATTTGAGCATCAATGATGGCTTCATTGTCAGGCTTTGCCGCAAACACAGGGCGGCTATCCATGATTATTCGGTCAATACCGTTTTCCACCAACCACTGATTAAGCGCTCGCTCTTCCTCGCCTTTAGAGAAAAAGGCCATATGACGTACTTCTACGCCCAGTGGAAAGTTAGGCGGGAAACTGGCGTAAAACTTTTTCAAACGTTCAAGATACTCTGGGCCAAAAGCTGCTGGGAGTTGTATCGTCCATTGACCGACGCGCTCATGCAGGGGCTCCATGATTTTCATAAAATCACGAAGTTGCTCGTTGCAGCCTCTTAGCATTTGTTCATGAGTGATAGCCTTAGGGAGCTTAAACGTAAACTTAAAATCGTCGTGCGTTGCTGCTTTCCAATTTTGCACCGTGTTGTGTGTCGGCGTGGCGTAAAAGGTGGTATTTCCTTCCACAGTATGAAATACCTGAGCGTATTTTTCTAAACGCTCAGCAGGTTTAGTTCCACTACCGTAAAAGCTTTGTTGCCATTGGTTGTGAGACCACATGGTTAAACCAAGTCGAAGGGGTAAATTATCCATCATTCTTTATTGTCTGTATCTCCTGTACGCACTTTACGAGAGTTTTGCTGAAATAGGTAATTTAGCGCTATAATCAGCACCAATTTTTTCGCTTTGGTGGGCTTTTGAACATTTGTTGTACTAAAAACCACCAGGGAATGATAAAACACACTTAATTGTATGTTGAGTAGTCGATTTTCATAGACTTTCAGCGTATAACGGAATCTTTACTCTGCTCGGCAATGAGGCTGACAGAGCGTAGTTAACAATATTTGAGAGATTGGGAATTTCATTATGCGTACCCATTACTGTGGTCACCTGAACAAGTCCCTTGCAGGACAAACTGTAGAACTTTGCGGCTGGGTTAACCGTCGTCGTGATTTAGGCGGTCTTATTTTCATTGATATGCGAGATCGTGAAGGCATCGTTCAGGTAGTTGTAGATCCAGATATGGCGGATGCGTATGAAGTGGCTAACACACTTCGTAATGAATTCTGTATCAAATTGACGGGTGAAGTTCGCGTTCGTCCAGAAAGCCAAGTAAACAAAGACATGGCAACAGGTGAAGTTGAGATCCTTGCGAAAGGTCTTGAAATCATCAACCGCAGTGACGTTCTGCCTCTAGACTTCAACCAAAAGAACTCAGAAGAGCAACGTCTGAAGTACCGTTACCTAGATCTACGTCGTCCAGAAATGAGCGACCGTATCAAGCTACGTGCTAAAGCGTCTAGCTTTGTTCGTCGTTTCCTAGATGACAACGGCTTCCTAGACATCGAAACACCAGTACTAACCAAAGCGACACCAGAAGGCGCGCGTGACTACCTAGTACCTAGCCGTGTTCACAAAGGCAGCTTCTACGCGCTTCCTCAGTCTCCACAGCTATTCAAACAGCTTCTAATGATGTCTGGTTTTGACCGTTACTACCAAATCGTTAAGTGTTTCCGTGACGAAGACTTGCGTGCAGACCGTCAACCAGAATTTACTCAGATCGATATCGAAACGTCATTCATGACGGCTGATCAAGTTCGTGAAGTAACTGAAAAAATGGTTCGTGAAATGTGGCAAGAGCTACTGAACGTTGACCTAGGTGAATTCCCAGTAATGCCATTTAGCGAAGCGATTCGTCGTTTCGGTTCTGATAAGCCAGACCTACGTAACCCACTAGAGCTAGTAGATGTTGCAGACCTAGTAAAAGACGTTGAGTTCAAAGTATTCTCTGGTCCAGCGAACGACGAAAAAGGCCGCGTTGCAGTTATCCGTGTACCAGGCGGTGCAGAGTTAACTCGTAAGCAAATCGACGGCTATGCAGAGTTCGTAGGTATCTACGGTGCAAAAGGTCTAGCATGGATGAAGGTGAACGACCGTGCAGCAGGTGTGGAAGGTATCCAATCTCCTGTAGCTAAATTCCTAAGCGAAGACGTGATCAACGGTATCCTAGATCGCACTCAAGCGGAATCTGGCGACATCATTCTATTTGGTGCAGATAAAGCTAACATCGTTGCGGAAGCACTAGGCGCACTTCGTCTTAAACTAGGTAAAGACCTAGGTCTGACTAAAGAAGGCACTTGGGCTCCTCTATGGGTTGTTGACTTCCCAATGTTCGAGGAAGACGACGAAGGCAACCTACACGCGATGCACCACCCATTCACATCACCTCTAGGTGTGACAGCGGAAGAGCTAAAAGCGAACCCAGCAGTAGCGAACTCAAACGCATACGATATGGTGCTAAACGGCTACGAAGTGGGCGGTGGTTCTGTACGTATCCACAACGCAGAAATGCAAGCAGCGGTATTCGATATCCTAGGTATCGATGCAGAAGAGCAACAATTGAAATTCGGCTTCCTATTGGACGCTCTAAAATTCGGTACGCCTCCACACGCTGGCCTTGCATTCGGTCTAGACCGTCTAGTAATGCTGCTATGTGGTACTGAGAACATCCGTGATGTTATCGCGTTCCCGAAAACAACAGCAGCGGCGTGTTTGCTAACAGATGCTCCAAGCATTGCAAACCCAGCGGCTCTAGAAGAACTAGCGATTGCGGTAACTGCAGCGAAAGCAAAAGACGCAGAATAAGCGCACAACAATTAAAGAAAAAACTCCCGCACCTGCGGGAGTTTTTGTTTTAATGGGATATATCCAAACGACTTAAGAATGCTTGGGTTTAGATTCCAATAAAAATAGCGAGTTATTTAGGACGCTTCATGTCAATTATTTTGGGTATTGACCCAGGTTCTCGTATTACCGGTTACGGCGTTATTCGCCAGCAAGGCCGTCATCTGCAATATCTTGGCAGTGGGTGTATTCGTACCTCAGAAAAAGAATTGCCAGGTCGGCTTAAGCAAATCTATGCTGGCGTTACGGAAATCATCACCCAGTTTCAACCAGACGTATTTGCAATTGAGCAAGTGTTCATGGCGAAAAATGCCGATTCTGCTCTAAAGCTAGGGCAGGCTCGCGGTAGTGCGATTGTTGCGGCGGTGAATGCGGATCTTCCTGTGTATGAGTATGCTGCCCGTCTTATTAAGCAAGCTGTAGTGGGGACTGGTGGTGCAGACAAAGTGCAAGTTCAGCACATGGTGCAGCACATGTTAAAATTACCTGCAAAGCCTCAAGCCGATGCCGCGGATGCACTTGGTGTGGCAATTTGTCATGCCAATACGAACAAGACCTTGGTTGCGCTCGCAGGCAAAGCAAGCAGTGCGAGAAAAGGGCGTTATCGCTAGACTCTTACCGTACTAAAAATGAGACACCTCAGACAGATTTAAGGAATAAATTTGTTGTGAAAATGTTACAAAACTATAGTGGTCGGATGTCTAATAAGAAATCAATCAAGGAAGATTGAACATGAATCCAGCCACGCTGTGGCGCAGTGTATTTATGCCGCGCCAACCTCAATGGACGAGGACGCAACAACGTCAAGCTGACATCCTCTCTTTATTTACCTTCATCGCTTTTCTGGTCGGAATTTATAGCTTAATTAAGTGGTTCAAGCATGGACACGAAAGCCTGATCTTAACTTCTGTCATTCTGATTACTCTTGAGCTTATTTCCGCTTCTAGTCTCAAATGGTTTAAGCAACCTGCGTTATCACTTAACCTTGGTTTTGTCGGGATGTCGGTGCATGCACTCAATATCATTTATCAAAGTGGTGGTGTGGTTGATTCAACTCAAACTTATTGGGTGCCTTTGTTGGTTGTCGCTTTCTTCTTATCTGGCACTCGTCTTATCGCTATTGCTTGGAGTGGCGTGGTGATTGCCATTTCCGCCTTAATGACACATCAGCATGTTTCAGGTTTTGAGTTTCCTCAACTGGTATTATCGGAAGCTTCTCAGCGATTAGAAATTTGGTCTGGTACCGTATTGCCGCTGGTGGTGATTTGTATCGCTCAGGCATTTACTGCTAAGCAACGTGATGATGCGATTGAAAATGCCGAAGCAGCAAAAGTCGAAAGTGAACAAGTCGCCAAAAAAGCAACAGAAGGTGAACTGCATCTGGCTGAAGTATTGGAACAAGCTAATTTAAATTCGATAGAGCTGAAATCTGTTTCGCAAGCGCTTGATGAGCAATCGTCGCAGTTGGATGAGCAAGTCAATGCACTCAACGTGAATAGTGAATCTCAAGCAAGTGCGGCAGAGCAAATGAGCCAACAAGTACATCACATGGCCACAGGGATTGAAGAGTCGAGCAAGTTTGTGGAAGAGCTGCGCGAGAAAAGCGAAGATGTTCATTTGCAAGCTGAAAGGAGCTCTGAACTGCTAGAAGATTCTACTCAAGCCATCGGCCAGATCATTACTAGCCATGAAGAAATCATGAAAGTGGCAGACTTGATTACCTCTGTCGCAGAGCAAACCAACTTGCTGGCTTTAAATGCGGCAATCGAAGCGGCGCGAGCAGGAGATCAGGGTAGAGGTTTTGCTGTGGTTGCCGAGCAAGTACGAGAGCTATCTGCGAAGAGTAGCCAGTCCGCTATTGAGATTCGTCACTTACTTGATCGTAGTGAGCAAGAAGTGAAGCATGGTCAAGACGTGGTGACGTCAAGCACCGAGAGGATGAACACTATTATTCAGCAAGTGACGACGATATCTCATGACGTACAAAGTTTATCAAGCATTATGGCAACGCAAATGACAGCGCTAAAAGAACTTGATGAAGCGAGTAGCGAAGTGGCGAATGGTGTAGTGAATACAAAATCCATTGCCGAGATTGTGGCTCAATATGGCAAAGAGCTTAGCGGTCAAGTTGTTGCTGTCCGGACGCTCACACAACAACTTGATCAAGTTGTCTCAAAAATCTAACCCCACAGCATAAAGGACTGGATGTCTATCCAGTTCTTTATTATCCTGTCGCAAATTCATTTCCAAAGAGTATTTATAGTGATTGGACGTCTTCGCGGCATTTTGCTTGAAAAGCAACCACCTGAAGTTTTAATTGAAGTTAACGGCATTGGCTATGAAGTTCAGATGCCAATGAGCTGTTTCTACGAACTGCCAAATATCGGCGAAGAAGCGATTATTTATACTCATTTTGTTGTGCGTGAAGACGCGCAATTGCTTTACGGTTTTAATACAGTAAAAGAGCGTGCGCTATTCCGTGAAGTGATCAAAGCAAACGGCGTTGGCCCTAAACTTGGCTTAGGTATTCTTTCAGGCATGACAGCGAGCCAGTTCGTGTCTTGTGTAGAGCGTGAAGATGTTTCTACGCTTGTGAAGTTACCTGGTGTTGGTAAGAAAACCGCCGAGCGTTTGGTCGTTGAAATGAAAGACCGCTTAAAAGGTTGGGGGGCTGGTGACTTATTCACGCCGTTTACTGATGCCGCTCCTACTGACTCGGCTGCCGCTTCTTCAAATAGTGCAGAAGAAGAGGCGGTCAGCGCACTTCTTGCTCTAGGCTACAAGCCAACTCAAGCGTCGAAAGTCGTTTCTCAAATTGCTAAACCGGACATGAGCAGCGAGCAGCTGATCCGTGAAGCACTAAAATCAATGGTGTAACGGAAAGTTCAAGGTAACAGTATGATTGAAGCCGATCGTTTAATCGCTCCTGAAAATCCAGCGTTTCGTGATGAAGATGTTATTGACCGTGCTATTCGCCCTAAAAAGTTGGCGGATTACCAAGGTCAGGATCATGTCCGTGATCAGATGGAGATTTTCATCAAAGCGGCACAATTGCGTAGTGAGGCGTTAGACCACCTACTTATTTTTGGCCCTCCAGGTTTGGGTAAAACGACGTTGGCAAACATTGTTGCTAACGAGATGGAAGTGAACATCCGTACTACTTCTGGACCTGTTCTCGAAAAAGCAGGCGATTTGGCCGCGTTGTTGACCAACCTTGAGGAAAACGACGTGCTTTTCATTGATGAGATCCATCGTCTTAGCCCTATGGTCGAAGAGGTGCTGTATCCGGCAATGGAAGATTACCAATTGGACATCATGATTGGTGAAGGCCCTGCCGCACGTTCTATCAAAATTGATTTGCCACCATTCACATTGATTGGTGCAACGACGCGTGCGGGGTCTTTGACTTCTCCGCTGCGTGACCGTTTTGGTATTACTCAGCGTCTTGAGTACTACAAAGTACACGATCTACAGAACATTGTTCAACGCAGTGCAGATTGCCTAGGGTTGTCGATGGAGCCAGAAGGCGCGTTAGAAGTTGCTCGACGAGCTCGTGGTACGCCTCGTATTGCGAACCGTCTATTGCGCCGTGTACGTGACTATGCAGAAGTGAAGGGTAACGGACATATTTGTGCCGATGTTGCTGACAAAGCGCTTAATATGTTGGATGTGGATGCTCAGGGCTTCGATTACATGGACCGCAAGCTTCTTCTCGCTATCATGGAAAAATTTGGTGGTGGTCCAGTTGGACTCGACAATATGGCTGCCGCTATTGGTGAAGAAAAAGACACCATTGAAGATGTGCTAGAACCATATTTGATTCAGCAAGGCTATTTACAACGCACTCCCCGAGGAAGAATCGCCACAGATCGTGCATATCTTCATTTCGGAATTGAAAAATAAGATTCTAAGGCTGAGCAAAAATGCTCAGCCTTTCACCATAAGTGACCAACCTCTCATTTATTGAATTTCTTCTAATACTAATTAGGTAAGAAAAAAGCACTGATTGTTAACTCGATGTTTGCATGCAACTGGTTAATTTCTCTCCTGATTACTCTCTCTTAACATACGCTTCTAATACGGGTTGATCTGGATCAATGTGATGGATTTTTGTGCAAATTCAGCGCATAAACATTGATGTATATCAAAGCGCATTCCGGCTATAAACCTTTTGAAACAATCTGTTTTTACAAGTAATATTAGCCCCAGCTATATTAGCTGATGCTTAACAATTAACTAACCAATGAAGCACATTTTTGCAACAAAGAGTTGTGATAATTCAACAATTTTCAAGTGTGAATAACACCTGGATATGGATTGCAATATGTAGAGAGTGTCATTCAGCCGACACATAGGAGTTACCATGATTGACGTAGTTGATCTATCGCGGTTGCAGTTTGCACTAACAGCGATGTATCACTTCCTATTCGTACCATTGACTCTTGGTATGGCCTTCCTTTTGGCCATTATGGAATCGATGTACGTAATGACGAACAAGCAAATCTACAAGGACATGACCAAGTTCTGGGGTAAGCTGTTCGGTATTAACTTTGCACTTGGTGTGGCTACCGGCCTTACCATGGAATTCCAGTTTGGTACTAACTGGTCGTACTACTCCCACTATGTAGGTGACATCTTTGGTGCGCCGCTGGCGATCGAAGCACTTGTCGCTTTCTTCCTGGAGTCAACTTTTGTTGGTCTATTCTTCTTCGGGTGGGATCGTCTATCAAAACGCCAACACTTAGCTGTTACTTGGCTTGTGGCGCTGGGCTCTAACTTCTCTGCTCTTTGGATTCTTATCGCAAACGGCTGGATGCAAAACCCAGTAGGCGCGGACTTCAACTTCGAAACCATGCGTATGGAAATGGTAAGCTTCTCTGAAGTTGTACTAAACCCAGTAGCTCAGGTTAAGTTCGTGCATACGGTTGCTTCTGGTTACACTTGTGGCGCAATGTTTATTCTAGGCATCAGTTCATACTACCTATTAAAAGGTCGTGATATTGCGTTTGCTCGTCGTTCATTTGCTATCGCTGCATCTTTCGGTATTGCTGCGATCCTATCAACCATCGTTCTTGGTGACGAATCTGGTTACGAGCTTGGTGAAGTTCAAAAAGTGAAGCTTGCTGCAATTGAAGCAGAATGGCACACAGAACCAGCTCCAGCAGCGTTTACGTTGTTTGGTGTTCCTAACCAAGAAACCATGCACACCGATTACGCAATCAAGATCCCTTACGTAATGGGTATCATCGCGACACGTTCTTTTGATGAGCAAGTGACAGGTCTTCGCGACCTTCGTGATGAGCACGTTGAGCGTATTCGTGGCGGTATGTACGCTTACGAACTTCTTGAGAAGCTTCGTGCTGGTGACAAGTCAGAAGAAAACATGAGTGCGTTTGATGAAGTGAAAGGTGACCTAGGTTACGGTCTACTTCTAAAACGCTACACAGACAATGTTGTTGATGCGACAGAAGAGCAAATCCAAGCTGCTGCGGATGATTCAATCCCAACAGTATGGCCACTATTCTGGTCATTCCGTATCATGGTTGCTTGTGGCTTCATCATGTTGTTCGTATTCGGTGCGGCATTTATCCAAACATGTCGTCAAAAAATCGAACAAAAACAATGGATTCTTAAAGCTGCACTATTGAGTATTCCACTTCCGTGGATTGCGATTGAAGCGGGTTGGTTCGTCGCTGAGTACGGTCGTCAACCATGGGCTGTTGGTGAAATTCTTCCTGTGCACGTTGCGGCTTCAGCATTGACTGCAGGTGAAATCTGGACGTCACTATTCGCAATCTTGGCTCTATACACGGTATTCCTGATTGCAGAAGTTTACCTAATGTTGAAATTCGCTCGTAAAGGTCCAAGCAGTCTGAAAACTGGCCGCTATCACTTTGAGCAAAACGCTGACTCTGTTGAAGACAAAGTTAGCCGCCAAGTAGAAGCGTAAGGTAAGGAGATAACAAGATGTTTGATTACGAAATCTTGCGACTCATCTGGTGGGTACTAATCGGTGTTCTACTAGTTGGTTTTGCAGTAACAGACGGTTTCGATATGGGTGTAGGCGCGCTTGTACCTATTATCGGTAAAAACGACACACAACGTCGTGTCATGATTAACTCAATTGCCCCTCACTGGGATGGTAACCAAGTTTGGCTTATCACTGCTGGTGGTGCATTGTTCGCCGCTTGGCCTTTGGTTTACGCAACGTCATTCTCAGGCTTCTACTTAGCAATGATCCTGACGCTAGCTGCACTTTGGCTTCGTCCTCTGGGCCTAGATTACCGCTCTAAGATCGAAGAGCCAAAATGGCGTAATACTTGGGATATCTGTATCTCCATCAGTGGTTTTGTTCCGCCAATCATCTTTGGTGTGGCGTTTGGTAACCTTCTACAAGGTGTTCCATTCCAATTGAGCGAGTTTTTGATGCCAACATACCATGGCTCATTCTTTGGTCTGCTAAACCCATTTGCTCTGCTTTGTGGTCTGGTTAGCTTGTTCATGATTTTGATGCAAGGTTCTACTTGGCTACAAATGAAAACAACGGGTGAAGTTCACACACGTGCTCGCAACGTTGCTCAAATCACGGGTCTACTAACAGTGGTTGCGTTTGTTGCTGCAGGCTTCTGGGTTCAAAACATTGACGGTTACGTGATTGTTGGTGGCATCGACACAAACGCAGCTTCTAACCCTCTAAACAAAGAGGTAATCCGTGAAGCTGGTGCGTGGATGAAGAACTTTGAAAACTACCCACTACTATGGGCTGCTCCTGTACTAGGTGTTGCAATGCCGCTGCTTGCTGTATTGTCATCTCGTCTTGAAAAGTGTGCGATTTCGTTCATCACTTCAAGCCTAGGTGTTGCTGGTGTTATCTTTACTGCAGGTTTTGCGATGTTCCCATTCATCATGCCTTCAGATCTAATGCCAAGCCACAGTCTAACAATGTGGGATGCAACATCATCTGAGTTGACTCTGAACCTGATGACAGGCGTAGCGTTTGTTATGGTTCCAATCATCCTTGGTTACACGTCTTGGACTTACTACAAGATGTTTGGTCGCCTTGATGATCAGTACATTGAAGACAACAAAAACTCACTATACTAAGGAGCAATTACTATGTGGTATTTCGCATGGATTCTAGGTGTACTACTTGCTTGTGCATTCGGTATCATCAACGCTCTTTGGTTAGAGCACTCAGAAATGATGGACAAAGACAGTGAGTAATCTCGCTGACAAGGTAGTGAAGTTTCACGAACCAATGGATAAGACTCTGTTAAGAGTCTTATCCCTCATCCTTGGCTTTATGCACGTAGGATTGGTTATGTGGGATCCAGAAGCGTACCATCAAGCGATTGGTGGCTTTAACGCAGTGATCGCCCCGGCACTGATTTGGGCATTGTGCTCAAGTATGGTGTTCGGCGTAGGCTTCAAACCGAGAAATTGGTACTGGCAATTGTTGTTTAGCCCTTACTTCTCGTTAGCTATCTTAATTTATCTAACTGCGCTTTATTTCATGTAAATTGAATTACATTGCAATAAAGTTGGTTATTAAATCATCGAGTAAAAGCCGGGCAGTTTGTCTGGCTTTTATTTTTTCTACAAAAATCAAAAATATTCCTTCCGTTCAGTACCAATTGCTGTTGCTTCAGTTATAGTAACCACTTTAAAGAATTGAATATATTGGTACTCCCTTGCAAGGCACATCAAATCCCTTCCGCTGGCCGATCACCGTGTACTATGAAGACACCGATGCGGGCGGCGTTGTATATCATTCAAACTATTTAAAATTCTTTGAGCGCGCGCGTACCGAGATGTTGCGTGCAAAAGGCATTTCTCAACATGTGTTACTGGAACAAAATATTGGCTTTGTTGTCCGACACATGGATATCGATTTTAAACAAGGGGCGAGACTGGACGAACAGTTGACAGTATTAACCCGAGTGTCAGAAATAAAACGTGCGTCTTTGCAATTCTGTCAAGAGTTGGTCAATGATCAAGGCAAGATATTGTGCAAGGCCTTTGTTAAGGTAGCATGTATCGATAATAAGAAAATGAAACCAATAGCTATTCCAACATTTATCAATTCGGGGCTAACAAATAGTGACTGCTGATATTTCCATTTTAGATCTCTTTCTTCAGGCCAGTCTGTTGGTAAAACTTGTGATGCTGACATTGCTAGGCATGTCAATCGCGTCATGGGCAATGATCATCAAGCGCAGCAAAGTGCTTTCCCAAGCATCAAAAAATGCAGAGCAATTTGAAGACAAATTCTGGTCAGGTACAGACCTTTCCCAACTTTACCAAAAAGTGAAAGGGCGCAAAGACGAGATCGCAGGTACAGAAGAAATCTTCTACGCAGGTTTCACAGAATTTGCTCGTTTACGTAAGAGCAATGCGAACTCACCAGCTTACATTATGGAAGGCACAGGTCGCGCGATGCGTGTTGCTGTTGCGCGTGAAGTTGATGAGCTTGAAACAAGCCTACCTTTCTTAGCAACTGTCGGTTCAATCAGCCCATACATTGGTTTGTTTGGTACTGTTTGGGGCATCATGCATGCGTTTATCGCACTGGGTGAAGTGAAACAAGCCACACTTTCTATGGTTGCCCCAGGTATCGCAGAAGCGTTGATCGCGACTGCTATGGGTCTATTCGCAGCAATTCCTGCGGTAATGGCTTATAACCGACTAAGCAACAAAGTAAGTAAGCTGGAACATACTTACGCGACATTCTCAGAAGAATTCCACAGCATCCTTCATCGTCAAGCGATGGCTGGCCGAGATAGCGCGGATAAGGAATAAAAAGCATGGCGGGTTATCAACCTAAAAAGCGAAAAATGACGGCAGAGATCAACGTTGTCCCTTATATTGACGTAATGCTTGTGCTGTTAATTATTTTTATGGCGACTGCTCCGTTTGTAACTCAAGGCGTAGATGTCGATCTACCAAAGACATCAAATGCAACTCCTGCTCAAGAACTTGCAGGGGATACAGATAGCAGCTTTATCATCATTGAAATCGATCGTGACGGCAATTTAGGCCTAAGCGTGAACGATGAAGAAGTGCAACGTGGTCTTTCACTGCAAGATGTCATTGTTCGAGTTAAAGCAGAGCGTTCCATCAAACCTGATTCACCAGTTGCAGTAGGCGGCGATGCAGCGACGCCATACGCTGATGTTGTCCTTTTACTTGATGAATTGAGTCGTGCTGGAATCCCTAAAGTAGGGCTCCTGACCGATATTAGGGAATAAACGTCAATATTCATGAAAGACAAAAAGAAACAATCGAAAGAGTACACTAAACCGATAGTCATATCGGTAGGTCTGCATGCTCTCTTGGTAGCAGCATTGCTCTGGGGTACTGATTTTGCGATGACCAAACCTGAGCCAACTGGACAGATGGTTCAGGCTGTCGTGATAGACCCTAAACTGGTGCAACAACAAGCGAAAGAAATTCGTCAGCAGCGTGAAAAAGCGGCAAAAAAAGAGCAAGATCGTCTTGATAAATTAAGACGTGAGGCGGAGCAGCTTGAGAAAAACCGTAAGGCTGAAGAAGAACAAATTCGTAAGTTGAAAGAACAGCAAGCGAAAGATGCAAAAGCGGCCAGAGAAGCTGAAGCGGCTCGCAAGCAAAAAGAGCAGGAACGCAAAGCAGAAGAAGAACGTGTTCGCCAAGAAAAAGAGCGTACAGCTAAACTTGAGAAAGAGCGTAAAGCGAAAGAAGAAGCTGTACGTAAAGCAGAGCAGGAACGTTTAGCCAAAGAAGCGGCGATTGCCAAAGCGGAACAAGAGCGAGTAGCTCGCGAGAAGGCGGCAAAAGAAGCGGAAGAAAAGGCAAAACGTGAACGCGAGGCGGCTCAAAAAGCGGAACAAGAACGCATTGCGAAAGAAAAAGCGGCAAAAGAAGCTGCGGAAAAAGCGCGTAAAGAAAAAGAGCGCCTTGAGCGTTTAGAACGTGAGCGTAAAGAGCAAGAAGCTGCACTGGATGATATTTTTGCTGGCCTAGAAAGTGAAGCGAGTGCAAACCAACAGGCTCAGGGGAAATTTGTGGCTGATGAGGTTTCCCGCTACAGTTCAATCTATATTCAGCTTATTCAAAGCCGATTGCTAAAGGATGACTACCTATTGGGAAAGGAGTGTAGAGTTAACATTAAGCTGATTCCTACGGGAACTGACATGATTGTTTCGTCAGTTAACGTGCTTTCTGGTGACTCTAGAGTATGTGCAGCTGCAAAGAGTGCAATTGCACAAGTACCAAGTTTCCCGATGTCAACCGATTCAACAGTTAACCAAAGGCTGAAGGATATTAACCTTACGGTCGCACTACAACAATAAGGGATAAGCCGTGATTAAACGTCTTTTACTAGGAATGTTTGTACTGCTAGGCAGTCTAACAAATGTAGCGCACGCTGCATTGGAGCTGGTCATTACTGATGGTATTGATTCGGCACGACCAATTGCTGTTGTTCCCTTTAAATGGGAGGGCAGTCAACCACTTCCTACCGACATTTCTGCTGTCATTGCATCTGACCTACAGCGCAGTGGTAAGTTCAGCCCAGTGCCAACTAATAAAATGCCACAAACGCCATTCAATGAATCAGAAGTTAACTTTGATTCGTGGACAAGCCTTGGTGTAGATGCGCTGTTAACTGGCTCTATCAAGCAAAATGAGCAAGGCGATTACGTTGTAAATTACCAGCTTGTTGATGTCGTACGCGGTCAGTTAACTGGTGGGCAGAGCAAAGCTCTAGGGAGTGACGGCGAGCTTGTTTTATCTAAAGACCATGTTTTGTTTAACAAAGTGGCTACGGTAAAAGGCCCTCGTATGCGTGAGTACGCTCACCGTATTTCCGACCTTGTCTATGAACAACTGACTGGTGAACGTGGCGCATTTATGACTCGTATTGCCTACGTGGTTGTAAACGACAAAGACCGTTTCCCGTACCAGCTTCGTGTTGCTGATTACGATGGTTACAATGAGCGATTAGTATTGCGTTCTAAGCAGCCTCTGATGTCTCCTGCATGGTCTCCAGATGGGCAGAAACTTGCGTATGTAAGCTTCCAAAATGGCCAAGCAGAAATTTTCATCATGAACATCTATACCGGTGAACGTGAAAAAATTACGTCATACCCTCGCCATAATGGTGCGCCAAGATTCTCTCCTGATGGTAACAAGTTAGCGCTTGTACTGTCTAAGACGGGCACTCTACAGGTGTACACTTTTGATCTGAAAACTCGCAAACTCACCCAAATTACGCGTAGCAGATCAAATAATACTGAACCGTTCTGGCACCCTGATGGCAAATCGCTGATTTTCACATCGGATAGGGGTGGTAAACCACAGATTTATCAAGTAAATTTGGGCAGCGGTTCTATCGATCGCTTGACTTGGCAAGGTAGCCAAAACTTGGGTGGTCAAATCACACCTGATGGCCGATTCCTAGTAATGGTGAATCGCAGTGATTCAGGTTTTAATTTGGCGAAACAAGATTTGGAAACTGGTGCTCTTCAAGTCTTAACTAAGACTCTATTAGACGAGTCTCCGAGTATTGCCCCTAACGGTGGCATGGTTGTGTATAGCTCGATTTACAACAAGAAAAACGTACTATCGATGGTGTCAATTGATGGTCGATTTAAAGCTAGATTGCCGGCAACAAATGGGCGTGTGAGAGCGCCTGCGTGGTCACCGTTTTTGTAGTAATAAGTTTGATTAATAAAGGAAAATAAGATGCAACTGAACAAGGTTCTAAAAGGGCTACTAATCGCGCTTCCTGTAATGGCTATGACTGCGTGTAGTTCAAGCGACGACGCAGCTTCTAACACTGGCGCAGCAACTAACAACAATGCTGCAGCAGAAACAACAGTAGCGACGCCGATCGATCAAAGCGGTCAGCTAACTGAACAAGAGCTAAAAGAGCAAGCACTTCGCGAAACTCAAACAATTTACTTCGCGTTTGACAACTCTACAATTGCAGGTGATTACGAAGAGATGCTAGCAGCTCACGCTTCTTACCTAAGCAAGAACCCTGCTCTAAAAGTAACGATTGAAGGCCACGCTGATGAGCGCGGTACTCCTGAGTACAACATCGCTCTAGGCGAGCGTCGTGCTCAAGCAGTTGCTAACTACCTACAAGCGCTAGGTGTACAAGCAGATCAAATCTCAATCGTTAGCTACGGTGAAGAGAAGCCACTTCTTCTAGGTCAATCAGATGAAGTGTACGCTAAAAACCGTCGCGCGGTTCTAGTATACTAATTCGAGGAAATCCTCATGTTCAGTAACACTAAGCGCGCTGTTGCGCTTACGTTACTGGCAAGTGCAGCGAACTTCGCGTTCGCTGCACCAGCTCCAGTATCCGATCTCAACAGCACATCCTCAGCCTCTAAGAGCCGTTCATCTGAAACGGAAGTCGAGCGATTAGAGCGTCTACTACAAAATCGCAACCGTGTTCAGCTCCAAATGCAAGAGCAGATTGACCAAATGTCACAAGAGATCAGTGATTTGCGTGGTCAATTAGAGCGAAATAGCTATGAAATGCAGCAAATGTTGCAGCGTCAACGTGAGTTGTTTGTCGAGCTTGACCGTATTCGCGGTGAGATGAAGTCGGCACCGGTAAAAGAAACCAAACCAACAGAAACTAGTGGTAAATACACGCCAAATGTTGATGAGCAAACGGCATACCAAAATGCGGTTGACTTAATCCTTAAAAAGCGTGACTACACCGGTGCAATTGCTGCGTTCCA
Organism: Vibrio sp. GLN_1; assembly: GCF_043106015.1. Classification (NCBI taxonomy): domain Bacteria; kingdom Pseudomonadati; phylum Pseudomonadota; class Gammaproteobacteria; order Vibrionales; family Vibrionaceae; genus Vibrio; species Vibrio sp. GLN_1. The sequence goes on along the minus strand of NZ_JBICMD010000014.1, from coordinate 503,677 downwards.
GCAGTTCCAGAAAGACTATCCTGATTCCACATACTCAGCGAATTCACACTATTGGTTAGGCCAATTGTACTTCGCCAAGAAACAGGATAAAGACGCGGTTAAAAGCTTTGCTGCGGTAGTGTCTTATAAAGACTCTAACAAACGAGCTGACGCCTTGCTTAAGTTAGGCGAAATCGCAGAGCGTAATAACAATGCCGCTCAAGCGAAAAAATACTACCAACAAGTTGTCGATGAATACCCAGGTAGTGCGTCGGCTAAACTGGCTGGCTCAAAGCTGAAATAAACACCATTCTAAAAAGGAAGCTTTAGCTTCCTTTTTCTTTTTAGATGCCTTCTGTTTTTTAAATTTTTTACAAAATTGCCGCGCATAAGAAAATGCCACATGTAACAAAGATATACGTCTAGACCGCTAGAAATTCTAGTTACAGGTTGGTTTTTGAAAATTAACGAGGTTACAATACGCGGATTAAAGGAAGTTGCGTAGAGCAAGAGCAATGAGCCACATATTAGATAAAATCGACACTGTTTACCCATTCCCACCAAAACCAATTCCGTTAAGCGAAGAAGAAAAATCGTCTTATATCGCGAGCATCAAAGAGCTGCTAAAACAAAAAGATGCAGTACTGATCGCGCATTACTACACCGATCCTGAAATTCAAGCACTAGCGGAAGAAACAGGTGGTTTTGTTGGTGATTCACTAGAAATGGCTAAGTTTGGTAACCGCCACCCAGCAAGCACACTGATTATTGCAGGCGTACGTTTTATGGGTGAGTCGGCTAAAATTCTGACACCAGAAAAACGAATTCTAATGCCAACGCTGGAAGCGGAATGTTCACTTGACCTAGGTTGTCCGGCGGACAAATTCAGTGAATTCTGTGATGCACACCCAGATCATACGGTTGTTGTCTACGCAAACACTTCTGCGGCAGTGAAAGCTCGTGCTGACTGGGTGGTCACATCAAGCATCGCGCTTGAAATCGTGGAACATTTAGACGCTGAAGATAAGCCAATTATTTGGGGACCAGACCGTCATTTGGGCTCATACATTGCCAATAAAACGGGCGCAGATATGTTGCTTTGGCAAGGTGAGTGTGTAGTGCATGATGAATTTTCTGCTGATGCACTTCGCAAGATGAAGAGTGTTTACCCAGATGCTGCGATTCTTGTTCATCCAGAGTCACCAGCAAGTGTGGTGGAATTGGCTGATGCTGTCGGCTCTACAAGCCAGCTTATCAAGGCTGCGAAAGAACTCCCTCACCAACAAATGATCGTGGCAACGGATAAAGGCATCTTCTTTAAGATGCAACAATTGGTGCCAGAAAAAGAATTGATCGAAGCGCCTACGGCTGGTGCTGGCGCGACTTGTCGCAGCTGCGCACACTGTCCTTGGATGGCAATGAACGGCTTGAAAGCGATTGAAAAAGCGCTTAGTGAAGGTGGAGAAGAGCACGAAATCTTCGTAGATGAAGCGCTACGAGTGAAGTCTCTTATTCCACTGAACCGCATGCTAGACTTTGCTGAGCAGCTAAATATGCAAGTGAAAGGTAACGCGTAATCACTTCTATTTATTAAGATAAATCCCAAAAAACCAGCCGAATATGGCTGGTTTTTTTGTTTTTGATTATCAATGGTTTAATATTGATTGATTTTGTAAATGCAGGGATCGGATATTTATGGCTGTGTGGCTAGTAGTTAAAAAGTGGCTTAGTTCGCACCTATTTAAATTGAGCAACCGAAACCTTCTTGTTATTAGCATTTTGTACATCAGTTTATCGTGGGGGTTTTTGGCTCTTGCGGGTGAAAAAGCGCTAACGGACAACTTCTCCAACTTCATTTATTACCTCATGGTCACCGCTAGTACGGTGGGCTATGGAGATCACTCTCCGGTCACAGACTTAGGGAAGTGGGTTGTTGTGTTGTTTGTTATTCCCGGTGGCTTGAGTTTGTTTGCTGCGTTACTGGGGCGTGTAGCTGGTTCTGCAATCGATTATTGGCGAGCGGGTATTTTGGGTAAACGGAGAGTGAGAGTGGAAAATCATATCGTATTGCTTGGGTGGAACGGGTCGAGAACAATGCACTTGATTCGTATGTTGCAACACGAAGAAGAAGGCAAGCGCCCTATCGTGTTGTGTAGTCGTTCTGATATTGAAAATCCATTGCCGGGTGAGATTCATTTTATCAAAGTGACCAGTTATACCGACGCACAGGAAATGAAGAACGCCAACATTACTGATGCGAGTTGTATCATTGTTGATAATCTTTCGGATGACATTACGCTCTCCGCTGCCCTTTATTGTGCCTCTGTGAATCCTGACGCACACTTGCTGGCTTATTTTAAAGACGACGCTTTAGGTCGATTGCTCAGTCAGCATTGCCCTAAAGCAGAATGCATTCCTGCCGTAGGAGCAGAAATGTTGGCGAAAGCGGCAGTAGACCCTGGCTCTAGCGCCTTGCACCAAGAATTACTGGCATCCACCCGTGGGATGACACAGTACTCAGTCATTTATCCTGAGAATCAACCTATCACCACCATTGAGAGCATCTTTGGCTTTATCAAAAAGCGTCACCACGCGACGTTGATTGCGTTTGATATCGGCAACGGTATCCAACTCAACCCAGATTTAGATGCGGAAGTGCCACCGGGTACCAAGCTGTTTTACATTGCAGATGAACGTATTGATGATTTTGCATGGAAAGAAATGAACAAGGAACAATAATGCACATGATTGCCGGCCTGTTAGCAGGTTTTCCAAACTTTTTACTCTACTTCTCAGTATCCATTATTTTTGTTTTGGCGTTTAAGTTCATCTACGTCAAGCTTACGCCTTATGATGAATGGCATCTGATCAAGGAAAAGCAAAATACCGCAGCCGCAGTGGCGTTGAGTGGCGCTTTTCTGGGTTATTGTATTGCGATTTCGGGTGCGGCAAAAAACTCAGTCAACATTGTCGACTTTATGGTTTGGGGCGTTGTTGCCATGCTTGCGCAAATCATTGCATTTGCCATCGTGCGTTTCATTTTGCTGCCAAGAGTTACTGAGCGCATCGAAAAAGATGAGCTGCCTGCAGGTATTGTACTTGCGGCGGTTTCTATATCGGTCGGCATGTTGAATGCTGCTTGTATGACGTACTAGGAGGAACGATGAAGCGCAGTTCCAACGTTAAACGTTCTTCCATGGATAAAAGCTTAAAGCTTGGAAAAATCATACCGTTCGCGGCATTTGGCGGAATTTTCTTCCTTGCGACCCAAGAATCAAAGACTGAAGGCTACATTTTTTCTGACGCCGATGAATGTAAATCCAACTCGCCAGAGTTTAGTGAGCAGTGTAATATAGCTTACCAAGAGGCATTGGCTCGTGCTGAACGAAATGCTCCTCGTTATAACAATGAATTCGAATGTGAAAACGACTTTTACGAAGACGATTGTTACTACAGCTCAAGCTCTCGTGCTTATGTCCCTCATTTTGGCGGCTTTTTCTATAGTCGTTCAGTTAATGATTTGAAAGGTTACAACAAGAGTTATTATTCGGAACCGATGTACCGCTATAAGTCCAAATTTTATAACGGTGCAGGCCAGTTTTTTGGCTCCTATCGTAACCAGTCGACCAAAGTCGCGACCAGTAACTTAAACAAACGTGGGGGCGGAACCATTGGAAGAGCCATGTCTCGAGGTGGATTCGGGAAAGCGGTTTCGGTCAGTCGTGGCGGTTGATTATGTTTCGACGAGAGATACAAGAACGAGAAAACTGGCGTGAATTAGCACGCCAGTTTGGTTTTGGTTTTCATTCTATGTATGGGCAACCGTATTGGGATGAGAGTGCTTACTACCAATTTACGCTGGAGCAAATCGAGCACGACCTAGAATCTCCCACTGAAGAATTGCATCAGATGTGCTTGTCTATTGTGGATGAGGTGGTTCGCTGTGAGCAACTACTGACGAAATGTGCGATTCCTGAGTTGATGTGGGAACAGGTAGCGTCTTCGTGGCAACGAAAAGAGCCTTCACTCTATTCTCGTTTGGATTTTGCGTATAACGGAACATCACCAGCAAAGCTACTCGAAAACAATGCCGATACACCGACAAGTTTGTTTGAAACGGGTTTTTGGCAATGGGTGTGGCTGGAAGATGTAGTTAACAAAGGTCGAATTCATCAAGCTGCGGATCAATTCAATATTCTTCAAGACTTTCTAATTGAGCGTTTTGCGGAGATAGCCAAATATCAACCGGGACAAACTCTCCACTTTAGCTGTTGCAAGTACACAGAAGAAGATAAAGCGACTGTCCAGTATTTAGAAGATTGCGCGCGCGAGGCGGGGCTAGCGACAGCTTTTGTGCACGTCGAAGATATTGGTGTAACGGAAGACGGAAAATTTGTGGATGTGGACGAACGAGCCATTCGTTGGATGTTCAAACTTTATCCTTGGGAATTCATGTTTGAAGAGGAATACGCGAAATACTTAGCGACTGCAAACGTCAACTGGCTAGAACCCATGTGGAAATCGATTTTATCCAATAAAGCACTTTTGCCATTGTTGTGGGAACGCTTTCCAGAGCATCCCAATCTTTTGCCTGCCTATTTTGCTAATGACCCAAAAGCGAGTTGTTTGAACGATTATGTCATCAAACCGTTATTCTCACGGGAGGGGGCGAATATTGAGATCGTCAAAGATGGAAAGCGCTTGGTGAAAACTCCGGGGCCTTATGAATCGAAGTTCAATATCGTTCAGAAATATCATCCGTTGCCTAAGTTTGGGCAGAACCATACGTTAATCGGTAGTTGGCTCGTCAATGATAGAGCGGCGGGTATTTCGATTCGTGAAGACAGTAGCCTAGTGACACAAGATATGGCGCGCTACATTCCACATGTGATTTTGACGTGATCAAAAAAGCTCTCCATTCAGAGAGCTTTTTCATATCAGATGTTCAATTTCAATGATCAACGATTACGTTATTTTATTGCTCTTCAGCCAACGCAACACCGCGTTGAGTAAGACCACATAGCATCACAGGTATAGCATTGAAGATCTCTTCAAATTGCTCTAAGCCTTCCATGCCTTGCTCTGCAAGCGTTGCAATGGTGGTTTCTGGATCGTACAACATGGTAAGAGAGAGCAGCACTCCACCCAATAGGGCACTGTCTTCGCTGTCTTCTGGCATTAACGTTTCCCAATCATCACGTGTCAGTTGCCAACCTTGAAGTACACCTTCACAGAAATCTCGAGTACTTGCTGAGACAATGTCTTGCTCATCGAGAGTACATCCTTCAGGCCATTGCCAAGAACCTTCTAGCAAAGCTGGTCGAGTTTGGTTCCACATTTGTACAATTTCATCAATGTACAGTTCTAGTTGTTCACCATCTGAGAAAGGTGCTGTCTCTTCGCCGCCCCATAAGAATGGCAGCCACTCTTGAGGGTTCAACACGTTTGGCGCTGATGCCATCGCGGTTACAAAGCCTTGAGTTTTCGCTAGGTTTAGTAGTTTTCCATCAAGTTCTGGAAGAGAAAGCATGTCTTGTAGTTTCAAAATAGAATACCATTTGTTAATGGGCTGATTGGTTGCGCTCATCTTACCAATCAATCAGTGATAAATCGATATTAGGGAATGATTCGTCTACAGATATGGAAATTCGTTCGTCACTTAGAAAAAAAAGCATTCTCGCTCTCACACTGTACCTGTGTTTTTTTATCGCTACGATAGGGTCGGTGGTGTACTTGGTGGTTGAGCCACCTGTCCGTGACAAACTAGAAAGAAATCTCGATTTACGTACTCAACTGCTTGCTTCCCAGATAAAAGAGCCGCTCATCACATCCACGGGCGTACTGAATAGCTTGGTTGGGCTTGCGCAAAGCTCAAACCAAAGCGATTCCCTTAAATCGACCATCCCTCAGATTTTAAGATTAAGCGACGAGATCATCGTCAGCGGTGGATTGTGGCCCAAACCAGAACTCAAAGAAGAACGATGGCGGTTTACCAGTTTGTTCTTTAACAAGAACAGTGAGGGGAACATCGATCAGATTCATTCATACAACAATCCAGAATCTGGCGGTTATGACAATGAGCCGTGGTATCGCGCAGCCGCTGAACGACCGTCAGGCTCGGTGAGTTGGTCTGCGGTGTATATTGATACTTTCACTCAAGTTCAAATGATTACCGCCTCTGCGCCGTATTATAGAAATGGAGAGTTTGCAGGCGTTGCGACGGTCGACCTTTCTTTGGAGGCCTTGTTCCAGTTCATTCGTGAGCACACCAACCAATACTCTTTGGGTGTGGTAATTCGAGATGCTAACTCGAATGTCATCATCGAACACAACTTTCAAATCACCAAACAAATGTACATTAGTAAACTCGATTTTGGTGAATTTCATTGGAAGCTAGAAGTTGTCAATGCTAAGGCGAAAGTGGCAGATCAAGTGTTCGAGCAAGTCATGAGTGTTGAAGGCGGCATCATCCCATTCTTATTGCTATGCGTTCTCGTTGGGTACTATTTACTTAACCGATACATTGTCGAACCTATCGTACGAATCGCTACAAAAATTGATGATTCCAAAACTGGCGGGATCATTGATATCGATTACGGAAGTGAGGACGAAATCGGCCATCTCATTACCAAATTCAACGAGAAGACCATTTACCTCGAACAAGAGAGAGTAAAAGCCCAAGCGTCGACAAATGCCAAAACTGCTTTTCTTGCCACTTTGTCGCATGAAATCCGTACGCCGATGAATGGGGTACTCGGCACCGCCCAAATCCTTCTCAAAACGCCGTTAACGGACGAACAAAGAAAACACCTTAGTACACTATACGATTCTGGTGATCACATGATGACGCTCCTGAACGAGATTCTTGATTACTCCAAGATAGAGCAGGGACATGTAGAGTTTTCGAACTCGCCATTTCCCATAGAATCGATCATCGGCAGTATAAAAAGCGTTTATCATACCTTGTGTGCAGAGAAAGGATTGCAGTTTAAGGTGACGTCGTTAGTCCCTGCGGGACGCTGGTATGACAACGACAAAGCGCGCCTTCGTCAAGTGTTGTTTAATTTACTCAATAACGCTGTGAAGTTTACTGACAGAGGCATTGTTGAAGTGACGCTGAGTGAGCAAACTCACTATGACAAAACTGTGTTGGTTATCGCGATAAAAGATACGGGAATAGGGATATCTAAAGAGGCGCAAAAACGTATATTTCGCCCATTTGAGCAAGCAGAATCATCAACCACAAGGCGCTTCGGCGGGACTGGCCTTGGCCTTGCAATTGTTAAAGAGATCGCCGAGCACATGGGCGGTCATGTGACTGTGCAAAGCCAAGAAAATATCGGCACTACATTCACGGTTGAAGTTGAGATCTCTCCTTGCGAACCTGGGAAAGTGGAATCAGGACATAGGCACAAGCTCAATTGCAATGGTTTGAAGGCCTTGATAGTAGAGGACAATCGAACCAACGCCATCATTATGGAAACCTTCTTAAGAGCAAAGGGCTTTGAATGCTCAAGTGTTGAAAATGGACAGCTAGCGGTAAATAAAATAGCTGTAGAGCCGTTCGATTTAATATTAATGGACAACCATATGCCTGTCCTTGACGGAGTTGGGGCAATCTCAGCAATTCGCTCCATGAGCAGCGCTGCGAAGTCGGTACTGATATTTGGTTGTACTGCGGATGTGTTCAAAGAGACCCAAGAGCGCATGTTAGGCGTAGGCGCTGACCATATCATTGCTAAACCAATAGTGGAGTCCGAACTGGATGATGCTTTGTACCGACATGCCGATTTGCTGTATCAATATCAAACCAAGCAAAATCAACAAGCATTAGAAGTGTTGGGAACCGATTCTTTGCTGATTAGCTTTTATGTCGCTCTAGATAATGGCAATCTCGGAGACGCGCTTGATGCGCTGCTTGCTATAATGGATAGCCTTCAACCTAATACAGATGAGGTATTGTCGGAGGTAATCACTAGGATTAAACGCGATCTACTGCGTCAATCCCTACCCGATCAGGAAGATATAGACACATTAACTATGTTACTTGCTACGCCGTAATTTACAGATAAAAAAGCAGTCCATTGGTTTTCTTCGTCGCTCTTTTGACGCTTCCTGAACTTTAGCGTATTTTTACCATATCGGTAGTGCTTTGTGCCGTCATTTATACTCTGAGTTTTTACATCTAGGTAGCATAAGCGTTTGCAATTGGTGTAATAAAACCAAATTTTGTTCCAATTCTATACCATCTACTCATTTTCAACCCTCTTAAAAGTAAGTCATTTCCATATTTTTGTGCCTTTTTTACCCGTAAAATCCTGTTTTTTCGCTAAAACGGTGAAAAAAACTACTTTTGTTTCTAAAGTTGGTTATTAATTTACAACTTCATTTTAAATATGGAGCCATAATCTACAAATGTTGTGATTTAATAGTGTCATTAACTGGTAATTAAGTTGTGTGGCAGTTAATCATATTTAGTTCTTTATTAATTGCAGTGTTTGATTTTAGGGGTTGTAAATGAAGTCTCGTGGACCATTTTGTATTCGTCATGCCGCAGCGGATACTTTTGCTATGGTTGTTTTTTGCTTTATTACAGGGATGATTATCGAGATTTTGATTTCAGGAATGACGTTTGAGCAGTCTCTGGCATCACGCACGTTGTCTATACCAGTAAATATCGCGATTGCTTGGCCTTATGGCATGTTCCGTGATTGGGTTTTGCGCCAAGGTAACAAACTTTCACCTTCCTCTTTCATGAAAAATGTGTCTGATCTTGTATCGTATGTGCTTTTCCAATCACCTGTGTACGCCGGCATTCTTTTAGCCGTTGGTGCATCGTATGATCAAATTGTTACGGCAGTTGCGAGCAACGCTGTGGTTTCTTGTGGAATGGGCGTGTTATACGGCTACTTTTTGGATATGTGCCGTCGTTGGTTCCGCGTTCCGGGTTATCATCAAGGCGTTTGATTGACACTGTTTTGTTCAATTTAGTTACTTAGTGAGCAAACGAGTGTAAAAGAAGGCTTTTTTTACGGTTTAGCCTTGACCATGAGGCTCATAATCATTAAATTAGCGCCTCGTTAGCCAAGAATGCTAACCACAATTTGATTCGGTGAGTTGTCCGAGTGGCTGAAGGAGCACGCCTGGAAAGTGTGTATACGGCAACGTATCGAGAGTTCGAATCTCTCACTCACCGCCACATTCGAAGCCCTAGCAGAAATGCTGGGGCTTTTTCGTTTTATCAATTCGTATTTTTCTCCTTCCTTTCCTTATTCTTCTCGAAAAGCCTATTTATATCCATCTATCTCAATTTATTTGTTGCTATAAGCTTTAAACATAAATAGATCATCTGCCTAACGTCATTTACTGTTTGAGGCGATTCTAAGGACAACATGAATAAAATCAGGCTACGTTGAAATCAACTTAAGTACTATTTTGTTACATTTTTCACGTCGTGAATCATTTATTTTTCATCATTCTTGTGATTTGCCTCGATTAAAGAAAATTTCCTATAAATCAATTAATTGTTGAAAACAGAACCGTTATCAAAAAGACAAAAAATATTAGATAAAGTTGATCTAGTTACTCAGTTGAATAGTCCATTTGTTTGATATGATAGTGAACGAATTGTACATATATATTAAGGGAATCTATTCATGTTCCAAAACTTTACAATCAAACAAAAGATAGTGATTCCTCTATCTTTGATAATTGGATTGTTCACCGTGAGCTCAGTATTAAATGTTATGACAACGAGCAAGCAATCTGAATTAAGCGACACCTTAAATGAACAGATCGTACCCAACCTGTTCACGATTGAAGATGCGTACCGCGATCTTTACCAAGCGACTTCTGCTGTTCAAGGCATTGCCTTAGCAGAAACACAAGCAGATATTGATCATCACATTCACGAGTACAAAGACAATGCTTACAAAGCGTTGCCGCGTATGGAAAAAGTGATTGAGCTATCGCGTGCGGGAGTGATGCCTGCATCACACGGTGCTGATGTGCAAAAACTGGTGAGTTTAGGTCAAAAGTGGCTACAAAGTTACGAAGTGATGTTGAGCAAGCCTCAATCTCAATGGCTAAGCTACTACAACGAGCACAAGAACACGTTTGAGGAGCAATTTGTTGATGTTCGCGCCCAGCTCAATGTCGTGAAAAGTGCTATCGAAGATAAGCAAGGTGAGTTGAAGTCAGACATTTCTGCGGCGACTGCACGAGCAGAATCGATTTTAGAAATGGGTATCATCGTTGTGATCTTAGCGGCGCTTGGCATGGTGTTCCTGCTGCTACGCACAGTACTTAAACCATTAAACGACATCAAAGACGCAATGGCGCAAATCGCTTCGGGTGATGGTGATCTTAGCCAACGAATCCAAATTAATACGCAAGATGAAATTGGTCAGCTGGCGAAGGCATTTAACGAGTTTGTTTCTAAAATCCAAGCGACCGTGTCACAGGTGATTGATAGCTCAAACACGCTTCGTCAAGAGATGGCAAACTTAAGCTCGCTCACCGCGACGATTGCAGATTCGACAGTATCTCAACAGCGCGATAGCGAAGCAGTTGCTGCAGCAGTGCATGAAATGCAAGTGACTAGCCGCAATGTGAGCGAGAGTGCAAATGAAGCAGCAGTTGCAAGCCAAACCGCGAATGATGAGCTTTCTAATACCAATGTGATTTTGGAGCAAACGGTCGGCTCGATTCGTGACTTGGCTGGAGAGATCGAAAGCGCAAGCCATGTGATCAATACGCTAGATAATGATGTGAGCGATATTGCCTCTGTACTAGATGTAATTCGCGGCATTGCAGAACAGACTAACTTACTTGCACTGAATGCGGCGATTGAAGCGGCGCGAGCGGGTGAGCAAGGTCGTGGTTTTGCTGTGGTTGCTGACGAGGTACGCTCTCTTGCAAGTCGTACGCAGCAAAGTACGGGTGAAATCCAAGCTATGATTGAAAAGCTTCAGTCTGGTGCAGGGCAAGCTGTGGAAGTGATGCGTGGTAGCCAAAATAGCAGTGAAGAGACCATTCAATCTGCCGGGCGAGCAAGCGAATCTCTGGCTGAAATTCTCAATGCAATTTCACGCATGAATGAGATGAACACGCACATTGCAACTGCAGCGAGTCAACAAAGCACAGTGAGCGATGAAGTGAATACCAACGTTCAGGGTATTGCAGACAGCAGTACATCGATTGTTGATATTGTCACGCAGGCTCAGCAATCACTTGCGATGCTGTCACAACAAACTCAGAGATTGGATCAGCAAGTCAGCCAGTTCCGAGTTTAAGCTCTGATATTTTAAATTGATGCGAAACAGCCCGCTGATGTGCGGGCTATTTTTTAGCTGATGTTTAACGTCGCTTTTCGCCAATTGGATTTAATCAATTAAATCTGGACTTGACCTCAAAACTCTGTACAAACACTCGCCGTTTTTATCATCAATTTACACACTTTTTGACCCGTCCACTTGTACACAGAAAAGTGTGATTTCCAACACAATATCTTCAAATCTGAGAGTTCTATTGCACCTTTACAACAAACGTATTCGACAAGCGTATAGAAACGTAAATTTTGTTGTATGTACAACACTAGGTAATTATCATTCTAAGTAATTTGTTTGGGATAAATGTATATCCACTAATCATAATCGAGCCATTCAGAAAGCATTGAATTGGATATTTGTAGGGCTTACAAAATAAGAGAGATGTTTCATGAGACGTAGAACCACGCTATCGCTGCTGATTGCATCGAGCCTGTTTATGGCGGGATGTCAACCAAGCCAAGAAGGAACTGAGCAAGGTGGTGGCGCCGCTCCCGCAACCGAAGTGAATGTGTTGACGGTTGAACCTGTTCGACAAGCTTTGACGGTTGAGTTGCCGGGCCGCAGCCGTGCATTTAAAGAGGCGGAAGTCCGCCCACAGGTAACGGGTATTATTTCAGAACGTAACTTTGTTGAAGGTGGCGTTGTGGAAAAAGGTCAGTCGTTGTATCAAATTGATGACTCTTCATTTCAAGCGGATTTGCTTAGTGCAGAAGCGGAGCTGATTCGTGCGCAAGCTTCTGAAGAATCGACGTTTGCAACCGTTAAACGTTACCGCGCATTGATTACCAAGAAATCGATCAGTCAACAAGATCTGGATGAAGCAGAAGCGGCTTACAAAGAAGCGAAAGCGCAAGTGCTCGTAGCCAAAGCGAAGATCAATACTGCAAAGATCAATTTGACTTATACCCGTGTGAAAGCGCCGATCAGTGGCGTGATCAGCAAGTCAAATGTGACTGCGGGAGCGTTGGTTACGGCAAACCAAGCCGACAAGCTAACGACGATTCAACAACTTGACCCGATCAACGTGGATATCGTTCAGTCTTCTGCTCAATTGCTGCGACTAAAAGCGGCGCTTTCTCAAGGTCACATGCAAGAAGATCAATCTGCGCAAGTCGCATTGACGCTTGAAGATGGCTCGACTTACGAGCACAAAGGCACAATGAAGTTCACGGAAGTTAACGTGGATGAAAGTACGGGAAGCGTGACTTTGCGAGCGGAATTCCCAAATCCTGATGGTTTACTTCTTCCGGGTATGTTCGTGCGTGCGACCGTGATTACTGGTGTTGACCCTAGCGCGATTTTGATCCCGCAAAACACCGTGACTCGCGATGCAACAGGCAAAGCTTCGGTGATGACGGTGAGTGCTGATAATACCGTGGCGATTACGCCAGTCATCACGGCGGAAGTTATAGACAACCAATGGCGCATCATTGATGGATTAAAAGCCGGTGACCAAGTCATTACTGCGGGTTTGCAAAAGGTGCGTCCGGGTAGCCCAGTCACCATCCAAACGGGAGAGCAGGGATAATCATGGCTCGATTTTTTATTGATCGTCCGGTTTTTGCTTGGGTACTGGCGATTCTGACCATGCTTGCAGGGATCATGTCCTTGTTCAACTTGCCAGTGTCGCAATATCCAACCATTTCGCCGACCACGATCACCATCAGCGCGCGCTATCCTGGTGCTTCTGCTAAAACGGTAGAGGACTCTGTCACGCAGGTTATCGAGCAAAACATGACAGGCCTGGATTACCTACGTTACTTGTCTTCGAGCAGTGACGCTTTCGGTAATGCGACCATTACACTGACTTTTGATAGTGAAGCCGATCCTGATATCGCGCAGGTTCAAGTGCAGAACAAACTGCAATTGGCGTTGACTTCGCTTCCTATGGAAGTGCAAAGCCAAGGTATTGTGGTGAACAAATCTAACACCTCATTTTTGATGGTGGTGGCGGTTTATTCTGACGATCCAGATTTTACACAAAACGACATTGCCGACTTTGTTGTAACCAACATTCAAGACCCAATCAGCCGTGTGACGGGTGTGGGTCAAGTACAGGCTTTTGGTTCTCAATATGCGATGCGTGTGTGGCTTGACCCGTTTAAGCTGACTCAGTTCAACCTGACAGCAATTGACGTTGCAAATGCGATCAGTGAGCAGAATGCGCAAGTGTCATCTGGTCAATTGGGTGCAGCACCTGCGCAGAAAGGTCAACTGCTTAACGCGACGATTTCTTCTGCGAGTCGTTTAAGCAGTGTGGCTGAGTTCCAAAACATCATCCTGAAATCAGATGCGAGCGGTGCAAACGTTTATCTAAGAGACGTTGCTCGTATTGAGCGCGGAGCAGAAAGTTACGATATTCAAGGTCAGTACAACGGTTTGCCGGCGTCTGGTTTAGGTATTTCACTTGGTACAGGTGCGAACGCGCTGGAAACGGCGGCTGCAGTCAAAGAGCGTTTAGCGGAGTTGAGTGAAAACTTCCCAGACGGTCTGAAAGTCGCTTATCCATTTGAGACAACACCGTTTGTAGAAGCATCGATTCAAGAAGTAGTGAAAACGCTACTGGAAGCGATTGTGTTGGTGTTCTTAATTATGTACCTGTTCTTACAGAACTTCCGTGCAACGATCATCCCGACGATTGCGGTTCCGGTTGTACTCTTGGGTACGTTTGCCATTCTTTACGCGACTGGCTTCAGCGTGAATACCCTGACGATGTTTGCGATGGTTCTGGCGATTGGTTTGCTGGTGGATGACGCCATCGTTGTGGTAGAAAACGTTGAGCGTGTGATGCACGAAGACGGGCTCGATCCAAAAGAAGCCACTAAGAAATCGATGGGGCAGATCACTGGCGCGTTGATTGGTGTTGGTTTGACCTTATCGGCAGTATTCGTCCCTATGGCATTTATGTCAGGTTCGACCGGGGTGATTTACCGTCAGTTCTCGATCACCATCGTTGCTGCGATGACGTTGTCAGTGATGGTTGCGATCATCCTGACACCAGCGCTGTGTGCTACGTTACTGAAAAAAGGTGACGCTGAATTTACGGATAAAAAAGGTTTCTTCGGTTGGTTTAACCGTAAATTTGACTCGATGACGGCAGGTTATGAGGCTGGTGTAGCCAAGTTGCTAAAACGCACTGGGCGCATGTTGTTGGTGTTTGTGGCAATGAGCGCTGGTGCGGGTTGGTTATTTATGAATCTGCCGACGTCTTTCCTACCAGATGAAGACCAAGGTACGGTGTTCTCGATGGCAATCTTGCCGCCGAACTCGACTCAAGAGCAGACAGAAAAAACACTCGATAAAGTGCGTAGCTATTTCTTGGAAGAAGAAAAAGACAACGTGAGATCCGTGTTTACCGTGGCTGGTTTTAGTTTTGCTGGTCAAGGCCAAAACATGGGTATGGCGTTTATTGGCTTGAAAGATTGGTCTGAGCGCGAAGCGCCGGGTTCGGATGCTGCATCTTTGACTGGCCGTGCTATGGGTTACTTCTCAACCATCAAAGAAGCCATGGTATTTGCGTTTGCACCTCCTGCCATCCAAGAGTTGGGTAACGCAACGGGTTTTGATTTCTATCTACAAGACTCCCTGAGCCTTGGTCACGAAGCATTGGTTGCCGCACAAGGGCAATTACTGGGAATGGCAGCGCAGAATCCAAAACTAGTTGGTGTTCGTCCGAATGGCCAATCTGATGCACCAATGTACCAAGTTCATGTAGATCACGTTAAATTGCGCGCGCTGGATGTCAGCATCAACGACGTGAACCAAATCCTATCCGCCGCTTGGGGTGGTGCGTACATCAACGACTACATTGACCGTGGTCGCGTTAAAAAAGTGATGGTGCAAAGTGATGCAGAGTTCCGTATGCAGCCAGAAGATTTTAACTCGTGGTATGTACGTAATGCGCAAGGTGAAATGGTGCCGTTCTCGGCGTTTGCAAGTGGTGAATGGACGTATGGTTCACCGCAGCTTCAACGCTTTAATGGCCTGGCCGCAATGAACATTCAAGGTGGCGCTGCTCCGGGTGTCAGTACGGGTGAAGCAATGGCTGAGATTGAAGCGATGGTTGAGCAGTTACCAGAAGGCTTTACGGTGAACTGGAACGGCATCTCTTATGAAGAGCGTTTGTCCGGCAACCAAGCTCCAATGTTGTATGCGTTGTCCATTTTGGTCGTATTCCTAGTACTTGCTGCATTGTATGAAAGTTGGTCTGTACCGCTTGCGGTCGTGTTGGTTGTACCTTTAGGCGTATTAGGCGCTGTGCTCGCAGTACTTGGTCGTGGAATGGACAACGACGTGTTCTTCCAAGTGAGTTTGTTAACCACAGTGGGTCTAGCTACGAAAAACGCGATTTTGATTGTTGAGTTCGCGAAAGAATATTACGAGAAAGGTGCAGGTCTGATTGAAGCTACACTGCACGCGGTGCGTGTGCGTCTTCGTCCAATCATCATGACGTCCTTGGCGTTTGGCTTGGGTGTGGTTCCGTTGGCAATCAGTGCTGGCGTGGGCTCTGCTGGTCAAAACGCGGTAGGTACTGGTGTGCTTGGCGGCATGATCAGTGCAACCTTGCTTGGTATCTTCTTTGTTCCGGTGTTCTTTGTTGTGGTAGAGCGTTTGTTTGATCGCCGTGCCCAAAAAGAAGCGCAGAAAGAGCGATCTCAAGAACTCGCTCCAGCAACGGAAAAGTCGGAGTAAGACTTCGTAAGCTTAACTGAGTTATACTAATAACAATAAACATAATAAAAGGGCGCGTAAGCGCTCTTTGTTTATGCTTTCAACTCGATGGTTTAATACGCCACCGATTTTGAATCAAGCCTAGGAAGAGTGATCACGTTTCGAATTCCTCATAAAAAGGTCAGAAAGCATAACATGAAGCCATAAGTTAAATAGGCGGCTATGAAAGAGCAAAAAATTTCACCTATCTCCGTTTTGGATCAAAGCCCAATGTTTGTCTCTGGGGTGATGCAACGGATGTATCGCAACCGAGCGCAAGCAGAGTTATGTCGTCAAAATCAGATGACCTTAGAGATGGCCAGTGCGTTGGCAGCGTTAGAAGAGTTTCAGCCAATGAGTCAACAAGCGTTAGCCGATGCCGTTTTGACCGAACGAAGCGTTGCAAAGCGCATGGTCGATAACTTGGAAAAACGTGGTTTTGTGTGCGTTTCGAAGAGTGAGGCGAACCAACGACTGAAAATGCTCAGTTTGACGAAAGAAGGTGAAGCAACGATAAAGAAAGTTCATCAAATAATGAGGAACTTGCAGCGCGAATTCTTCTCTTGTTTATCAGAAGATGAGTCGGCAGAGTTTTTTCGTTTGGTAAGGAAAATGACATTAGCCAATCATTCTTAAGCGTTTTCTCTGCGTTAAATCTAAGCCTTTTTGTAAAGCCTCAGCTATATTCTGAGGCTTTTTTATTTCATTTTTCAGATCAAACCGTACGATTTTAGAACCACAATACCGAACGTGCAGGTGACGGTTGAAAGCACTGTTGTCAAAGCAATAATGTTGGCTGCCAGTACCGCATTTCCTCCCATTGAGCGGGCCATGACGTAACTCGCTGCCGCAACGGGCGAGGCGTTCATGAAGAATAAAATCCCCAATTCAATACCTCGAAAACCAACAAAATACGCGCCTAACGTGATCAACACTGGGGCGACAATCAACTTGTAACTGCTTGCAAACCAAGACGGGCCTTTTTCCTTTCTCATCAAACTAAAATCCAACGACCCGCCTGTACATAACAATGCGAGCGGCAACGTCATTTTCGACAGATAGTTACCCGCATCAATGACTACATTTGGAACCGGAATCGACAACAAGTAGAAAAGCATACCTAAAACGATGGAGATGATAAGCGGGTTCTTCGTCAGTGTTCTTCCCATCATTTTTGCTGCTTGAGAGGCAGACGTAGCGCCTTTGGGTGATAGGCAGATCACCGCTTGAACGTTGTAGATAAAGGTGGTGATGGCGACATAAAGAGCAGCTAATGCGACACCCTGTGAACCATAAGCATTCGCAACGTATGCAATGCCGATAATGCCAGTGTTGGCGCGAAATCCACCTTGAATCAACACGCCCTGATCGGGAGAAGATTTAAACAGAACAGAAACGGACATGTAGGTGAAAATAAAAAACAGAATGCTCGCGACTACGCCGTAGTTGATGAAACCACTGGCGGCAGAAAAATCATGCTCAGAAGCCACAATACTGACAAACAACATGGCTGGCAGCGTGACCTTAAAAACCAGCTTAGAGCCAATTTCAATAAAGTTATCGTTGATGAGACCAAACCGTTTAAAGATAACGCCAAGCACCAACATTAAGCAGATGGGGCCGGTGATCGACAAAGAGAATTGCAACTGATGTAAAACAGAATCCATGTAAGTATCCGCAGCAAAAAAGAAAAAAGTCATTATTGTTTCGCTATTAAGCCACAAACTAGGGGGCGGGGAATAGGGAAGCGATGAAATTTTATTCTTATGTTGATTAGGATGTACGTTGCATTCCGATATGAGCCTAATATCTCAGTTTGACCAAGCTCGACTGGTCGAAGGTTGCATATATTGGTTTACTACTCCGACTTATCGCACTGGAGATAAAACAGAACTCCAGCGCCGACAAGTGAAATGAAGTTGAGCCGTGCTCATTCCTTGTGCGGTTCTGGTGGTGATAAATAGGAGTCCATCGATGAAAAGTAAACACAACAAAACCGTTCTATGTGCATTTGTTTCTGGTTCGGTATTTGGTGCTGTTCTCGTTATCGCAATGTCCTTGCCGATGTAATCGGGCAAATTTTCACACACTGCATTTTCTTCACATTGGGATTGAGCATTGTCTTAGTCCCTGTTAGCTTAAGACACATGAACTTATTCTTCACACCTTCATCATCATACTTTTTCTGGTGGCGCTCTATGTAGAGCGGCGCGGAATTCTTACATTCTTACGCTGCTGGAAGGTAGCGAAGAGTGTCTTGTCTTTTTATCTCCAGTAGCGATCTATTTTGACTAGGAGATAACCATGAACATCAAAGAAACGCATCAACCACGCGAAATCATTCTCACGGGGGACCGAGCTACAGGGCCTTTACACCTTGGTCATTACGTCGGTTCGTTACAACAGCGTGTGGCATTACAATCGGAGCATGACCAAACCATTCTGGTCGCCGATATGCAAGGCCTGACCGATAACGCGCACAATCCTTCAAAGGTATCTTCGAACATTCTAAACGTAGTCGCAGATTACCTTGCAGTTGGCATCGACCCCATTCAAACCACTATCTGTTTGCAATCTCAACTGCCAGCCCTCGCAGAATTGACGATGTATTACAGCAACTTAGTGTCCATTGCTCGCTTAGAGCGTAACCCAACCGTAAAAAATGAAATTCAAAGCAAAGGTTTTGAGCGTTCAATTCCTGCAGGGTTTCTGACTTACCCAATTTCTCAAGCAGCTGATATAACGGGTTTTCGCGCTACACTTGTTCCGGTTGGGGATGATCAATTACCAATGCTTGAGCAAACGAATGAAATCGTGAGAAAGATTAACCACCTTGGCGGACAAGAGATCCTAAAAGAGTGCCGTCCGTTGCTTAGCGATGCGCCACGTTTACCGAGTACTGATGGCAAAAATAAAATGTCGAAAAGCATGGGCAATGCCATTAACTTAGGGGCGACTGAAAAGGAAATCTCAGCTGCAGTAAAATCCATGTACACCGACCCAAGCCATTTGCGCATCGAAGATCCTGGTCAAGTAGAAGGCAACATTGTGTTCACTTATCTCGATGCTTTTCACTCTGACAAAGAGCATGTCGAGCAACTCAAAGCGCACTATCGCCGTGGCGGGCTAGGAGATGGAACCACGAAAAAAGTATTGGAAGAATGCCTTCAAGAAATGCTGCGTCCGATCAGAGAGAAACGGGCATTGTATTTGAACGACAAAGCGCAACTTATTGAGATTCTTAAACATGGCAGCCAAGTCTCTCGAGAAAAAACAGAACAAGTTTTGTCCGATGTTAAGAGTGTGTTTGGCTTGAACTTGTTCTGAAATAGGTTCGGGAACACAAAGTAAAAAGGCGCGAAAGCTAACCTGCTACGTGCCTTTTTTGTATGCGCACCTTATGAAGCAAAGAACTCGCGACGAAAATTCGCTATCTCTTGTTGATAGTAACGCTGCCAGTCAGATTCAGACCAACTCGAGTGGCTGGTGGCTCTTTGCGTTGCCAATCTGGATTCGAGCTGCTTTAGCTCGGTTTGATAACTGCGAACTTGCTGCTTTTGTTTTGCTATTTGTTGTTCACGAGTGCGGATTTGTTTTCTTTCTTGTTCAGACAGATAGTTTTTCTGCAACTCTTGAATCAAGGTTTGTCTCTCGATCCCTTTCATACTTACAGGGATCAGAGCCACCGCTCGTTCATATTTTGTTTGGTTGCTGTCTAACCCCAAGGCGTTTTCGTTCCCCTGCCATTCGGTGATTAAATCCTCGAATGCTTTCACGTAATCTTGAGCCGATACGGCGTCAAGTTGCTCGGCTTGTAAGCTGAAGTCGTAAAGTGCGAACTCATCGGCGAAAATCACCTCGGCGAGCTCTCCCCAAATCTTTCTCGCTTCGGATTTTAATCGTGCGACACGAGAGGCGAGCGGTTGCTGCTCATCAAACAACAAATTGCCAACGCTTTGCTGCCAAAGATCATCGAGTTGATGGTAGTTCGCTAACAAATTAAAACGCTCTGCAGACAAATCTATAGCTAGTTCATTAAGTTTGGATTCGCAATTGAGCTCGGACATACAGGTGTGCCAAAACGTCTCGATTTCTGCTTTCAATGCTCGACCTTTAGAGCGGTTTAGTCGCTCTGCAAGATCTTGAGTCTCAGTGGGCATGTTGTCTGATTTTGACTTGGACTTTTGTGTACTGCTTTGGCGCTGGGGTGGCGTCGAATCACTATCAACCAATGCGATTGATTTATCCTGCAACTCCGAAGAAAGCTGCGTTAATTGATCGCGCTCGTCGACATTGACTGAAAACCAAACTATGCCCGCCAAAACGGCGGACACAGTGATTAGTAAGCTAAGCTTCATGGCTTGATCACGGCGCTGACAGGGAAGTGATCCGACAGGTTGTAATGTTTCCACAACCCCTCTGCCGTTGAACGTGGAACATCAACGCGGTTGTCGTTAAACGATTTCACGCCATATTCGTTGCTCACCATGACGTAATCGAGGTATTCCACATTTTCGCCACCAGATAGCGCTTCGCCTGCGAAGTTATTGATACGAGGGTCGAACGTAGACGCTGTATAGCCAGAGTATTGAGGCTCCATCGCACTTAGGTTTGCGATCATCTGCTGGTAATCTCCAGGGAACTTCAGCTTGTTTACATTAAAGTCACCACTGTACACGACCGTTTCGTTGTTCGGAATGTTGAGAGACTGCGCCATAGTGCGCATTTGTTGAAATTGACGCTGACGATACTCACGCGCTGTATCAGTATCGAAAGATGCGGTATGTGTAGCAAAAACATGGTAGGCCTGACCACCTTTGATGATCTCTGCGTAGTTTACGCCTTTATCAGCGAAGCAATCGGTACCCGAACAATCTGGGAACACGTATTGTGCCTCGTTGACGATAGGGTAACGACTCACAATGATTACGCCTCCGTCGTAAACGTTGAAGCCATCTTTATCCAACATCTTCGTTTGGTATGGGTACTCTTTTGCAAGCTCACGTAAAAATGCATCACGACCACTAGCAAAAACCTCTTGCAATGCCAGTACGTCATAACCTTTTACGTAATCGGGGATTAGCTCGTAACGTTCACCAATATGCGACGCAATCGCAGGCAAAGCCCAAATGTTGTAAGTCATCAATTTGAGATTTTGCTCGTTGTTATCGACGGCTTCAGCCACTTTGCTTGGTGTGACGGTGTAGTACAAATCGTCATAACGCGCGGTGCTATCGGATTTAAACGCTAGCTCTGCGCTGCGAGAGCCAAACGCCTCGGTATTTGAACGATGAATCGTGCGATCGTCTTTTAATGCCAAGTTCACGTCGGCGGCTGACAAACCGTATTCAATGGTCGAGTTGTACCAATGTCCTTCCATGACTTGGTGGAGTGTAATGCTTTCACCTTGCGGGTTAGATACGACAGTTTCAAAGCGATAGTTCTGACCCGATTTCACTCCTTCCCACCGATTAAAACTCAGTACGGGCTTTGTTTCCCAAGGGCCTAATACTTCTACGTGTTGCTGCCATTCTTCTCCGTATTGCAGCAAATCACTGCCATTGTGTTTGACCTGAATGGTTAATGGTTGGTCTGAGTTATTGGTGAGGTATACGTCCGTATCAGCCAAGCTCGGCAATGCTACTAAAGTGCTCAGCAAAAGACTCCACTGCGAAAATTTCATCTTGTTTATCCATGATTTGTGTTAGAGCAATCATTCTTATTTATAAATGTTACTCGAGCGTTAAAGATGGATGACAGCTTATGGTTCGATGAAAATAGTTCGCTACTTGTGACCTTGGTTCTAACTGAGTTGTAAACAAAATGAAGTTACAGGCGCGGTTTATACAGACGGAGAGGTAGGTTGAAATGGTGAGATTTAAAACTAAAAAGCCAGACTCACATCTGGCTTTTTAGTGACGGTTTAGCACGGCTAAGCAGGTATACCACTGTGGAACTTGAAGTCTTCGTCGGGAGTTGAAATTAGCTCAGCTTCGATACGGCCGAAGTATGCAATACGCTCGCTGATATCTTTGCCTGCAATCTGCTCAGCCAGTACAAGGTAGTCTTGATAATGGCGTGCTTCAGAGCGGAGTAGGGAAACATAAAACTTCGCAATGTCTTCATCCATGTGCGGCGCAAGTTTGGCGAAACGTTCACATGAGCGAGCTTCGATGTAAGCGCCGATAATGAGCTTATCGATAAGCGTCTCGGGCTCATGAGTTTTCATGTGTGAAATCAGCGTTTTTGCGTAGCGGCTTGCGGGAATGTTTTTGTATTCCACGCCACGGCTCTCCATGATTTCCAGTACTTGATAGAAGTGATGTAATTCTTCTTTGATCAAGAGAACCATTTTATCGATCAGATCTTGGCTATACGGCGAATCCGATTTTGCCATGATGGCTTTCGAAATATTGCTCTTACCTTTTAATGTCTCTAATGAGCCGATTTTTCGGTAAGCGAAATCTTCATACGGTTTGAACCAGTCAAGTAAGGCATATGAACTGTCTTTATCTACTGCGTATTTGCGGATCAAGAACATGGCTGACTGACCTGCTTTTAGCTCGCACAGTAAGTGATCCAATAAAATGGTTTGCAAGTTTTCTGGTTTCTTTGCTTCTTCAACCCATTCGTTGGGTGTGCTGCATTGCAGAAATTGATTGATAGGAGCAAGAAGATCTTGATAGGCGTCGAGATTAATCATTTTATTTTTAGTACGTTACGTTCAAATTTGGTTCATCCAGAGCATGAGTAAAACGGAAATCTGGATAGAAAAAAGGCTGCAAACGCAGCCTTTAATCGGATAGGGCGAAAAGCTGGTGGGGATATTACCACTTTTTCTTCTCGCCGAAGAGTGCTTCCATGTCGTTGTCACGCTCTTTGTCTGCCATTTGCTGCATTTCTGCATCGCTTTTGTCTTGGCGTTTTTTGTCTAAGTCGCCAAGCATCTCTTCAAGCTTTTGTTTTGCTTGGATGGAGTACGGATCGCTTTTTGTACTCAGCGCATCGATACCTTTGCGAAGCAGTTGTAGCGCAGTGCCCGGTTGGCCGCGAGCAATGGAATCGTTCGCTCGCTTAATCACGTTTTCGATGTTGATGCGAATTTGCATCGTTTCCAAACGCGCATTTTCGGTTACGTAAGTCTGGGTGTCTAATCGGCCTTTGTTGTGCTCGTTTCGAACGGTGTCACGCAGGCGCTTAACCAGCTTAAGCATTACGATGGCTTGCTTATCGCTGCTTGGCATTTTGAAAGAGGTACTTTCACCAGTCGGACCGTTTTCTTTTAGCTGTCCGATTTGCTGCTTCATATTCTCTATGCGTTGAGTGAGCTGCTTATTTTTCGGGTCAAGCTCATGCATGCTTTCTAGTGCATCAAGAATACGATTGTTTAGGCACAGCAGAAGCTCCTTACTAAAAGGAATATGGTGTGCGTGACCAATCAGTTCTTCAGTGCCATCAATAAGTGCAACATAGCGTGCCGATTCCTGCCTTTTGGCGGTTTCAACTTTAACCTTGTATTGCAACATGATGTTATAGCCTAGGATTAATACCAGTAGGATGGCTACCAAAGCGATTATTAAACCAATATTCATATCTTTGCGTCTGCTTTTACTTTTCTACGGCTAGCGTTCAAGAATACATGAATCTTATCTTACTCGGCACCTTATTTGTTTGATTATTTTGCCTCACCCACGTTTTCGTTACTGATAGAACCAACATCACTAAAATCGATGTTTTTATAAGCTCAACATTGTGCATATTGTTTCTCTGCTTAAGGTTATCAGCTATATGTTAGAAATTACTGTTCATTTCGTTGTGATCGCGTTATAACTAATCATTATATCGCTCGTAAGAGCGGTCAATTTAGTTATGACATTATTATCTCGTGAATGAGTAAGGGATTACGATGAAACTGCAGCAGCTGAAGTACATTGTTGAGGTTGTGAACCATAACCTAAACGTTTCTGCGACGGCAGAGAGTTTATACACCTCTCAGCCTGGTATTAGTAAGCAGGTTCGTTTACTAGAGGATGAGCTGGGAATCCAGATCTTCGAACGAAGTGGTAAACATTTAACGCAAGTGACACCAGCAGGTGAAGAGATAGTACGTATTTCCCAAGAAATCCTTGCTCGTGTTGAGAGCATCAAAGCGGTAGCGGGCGAGCATACTCACCCTGAAATGGGCACGTTAAATATTTCAACAACCCATACTCAAGCGCGCTATGCATTGCCCGATGTCATCAAAGGTTTTACGGCACGTTACCCGAAAGTGTCTTTGCACATGCATCAAGGTACGCCTTCTCAAATGTCTGAAGCGATTGCAAAAGGTACAGCCAACTTTGCGATTGCGACAGAAGCTCTCCATCTTTACCAAGATGCTATCATGTTGCCTTGTTACCACTGGAATCGCTCTATTGTGGTGCCAAAAGATCATCCGTTGGCGAAGAAAGACTTAGTTACTATTCACGATTTAGCTGCTTATCCTTTGGTGACTTATGTGTTTGGATTTACTGGTCGCTCTGAGTTAGATACCGCTTTCAACCGTGAAGGTTTGACGCCGCGAGTCGTGTTCACTGCAACCGATGCGGATGTGATTAAAACGTATGTGCGCATGGGTATCGGTGTTGGTGTGATTGCGAGCATGGCCGTCGATGAAGAGCAAGACCGCGATTTAGTTGCTATTGATGCGAGCCATTTGTTTGGTGCAAGTACAACAAGTATTGGTTTCCGCCGTGGCACGTTCCTGCGTTCTTACATGTTTGACTTTATGGAGCGTTTCGCACCGCACTTAACGCGCCCTGTTGTAGAACAGGCGATTTCTCTTAAGTCGAATGCTGAAATTGAAGAGATGTTTAAAGACATCGAGCTTCCGGTAAGATAACACTTCATTCAAGTTACGATTCCCCCTACAATCCATCCCAAATTGTAGGGGGAGCTATGCAAACGCAATTTCAATTTATTAATGACTGCTTAATTGAGCATCAACCATTATGGCGATTCGAGCCATTTCAAAGCAGCATCCAACCATCATTACCTTGGCAGGAAACGCACCCTCAGCTTTGCCAATGGTTAGAATCGCTTTCTCCCTCACAAATAGAAAATCTCAAAGCTGACTCAGACCTTGCGTTGGATGAAATCAGTGTGTTTTTGCCAGATTTACCATCCTTACTTAGGCATACACAGTTAGAGTCGATGGCATTAGATGGCCTAGCGCTAGAAAGAGGGTTAGACAGTGGAATCCCAGGGCGCAAGTTAGAACAGATCACAGCGATGGGGGAGGCAGCGATTCAATCTCATCAAGGTGAGGAATGGTTAGAGTGGTGCTCGGGTAAAGGATACTTAGGTCGGATCTTAACCACGCAAACCGATCAACCAGTGACCAGTTTTGAATATCAACAAGCGTTATGCGACTCCGGCCAACAAGCCGCGAATGAACATCATTGGAAAATGACCTTTATCCAAGGTGACGCGTTTGATCCTCAAACCAAGGCAGTATTCAAACCCACGCAACATGCTGTCGCACTGCATGCTTGTGGTGACCTTCATGTCCGGTTGATGGAATATGGAAGTGAAGCCGGCATCGCGGCGATGACGATTTCACCTTGCTGTTATCATTTGATTCAAAGCGAGACGTACCAAGCGTTATCCCAATCAGTACGAGCGTCTGAACTCATTTTGTCTAAGCATGAACTGCGCATTCCATTGCAACAGACGGTGACAGGCGGTGAACGTGTGCGTCGCCATCGTCAACAAGAGATGGTATTCAGGCTTGGTTTTGATTTACTGACACGTGAGATTTTGGGAGTTGATGAGTATCAACCCGTGCCAAGCATTCGAAAATCACAGTTAAGTGATGGTTTTGAGGCATTGTGTCTCTGGGCTGCGAAAGAAAAAGGTATCGAGATTAACCAAGCGATTGACTTTGCCGAGTTTGAAAAGCGGGCAATAAAACGTTTTTGGCATATGGAAAGAATGAGCTTAGTGCAACTGGTTTTTCAGCGACCTTTGGAGATCTGGCTCGCATTAGACAAAGTGCTTTATCTTGAAGGACGTGGTTATCGTGTTAGATTGGCAGAGTTTTGCCCTAAATCAGTTACGCCGAGAAATATTTTAATTTGTGCATATAAGAATTAGTTATTTTTTATATCTAAATCGACTATATGAAAAAGCCCACTTTATTGTGGGCTTTTGTAAACAAAACGTGACAAAATTGCTTAATTTTGTTGTTAGTTGAACATGGCGATAGCTTGTTCAGGATCTACATATTCAAGGTCAAAGCTTTCTGCGACTTCTTTACAAGTGACTTTACCGTGAATCACGTTTAGACCTTCTAGGAAGCCTTTGTCTTCCAGAAGAGCTTGTTGATAGCCTTTGTTTGCAAGTTTCACAATGTAAGGGAGAGTGGCATTGTTCAATGCGAAAGTTGAAGTACGTGCAACTGCACCAGGCATGTTTGCTACACAGTAGTGAACGACATCATCAACCACGTAAGTAGGCTCGGCGTGTGTTGTCGCGTGAGATGTTTCGAAACAACCACCTTGGTCGATAGCTACGTCAACGATTGCTGCGCCTGGCTTCATCTTAGCAATATGCTCTTTTGTTACCAGTTTCGGAGCTGCCGCGCCTGGGATTAGAACTGCACCAATAACAAGGTCTGCTTCTAGAACATGCTTCTCGATAGCGTCTTCTGTAGAATAAATGACTTTCGCTTGGCCTTGGAATTCTTCATCCAGTTTACGCAGAGTGTCTACGTTGCGGTCAAGAATTGTTACGTCTGCGCGAAGGCCAACAGCCATACGAGCTGCGTTTGCACCAACGACACCACCACCAACGATAACGACTTTAGCAGGCTCAACACCAGGTACGCCGCCAAGAAGTAAACCACGACCACCGTGTGATTTTTCTAACGTTTGCGCACCCGCTTGGATAGACATCCGACCTGCCACTTCTGACATTGGTGCTAACAGTGGCAAACGACCCATATTATCTGTTACAGTCTCATAGGCTATACAGACAGCTTTGCTCTTGATTAGCTCATCAGTTTGTGGAAAATCTGGTGCTAGGTGTAAATAAGTAAATAAAATTTGCCCTTCGCGGAGCATTGCTCTCTCAACTGCTTGGGGTTCTTTTACTTTTACTATCATGTCTGCTTGCGCGAAAACGTCTGCAGCATGAGGGAGAATGGATGCGCCGACGGCGATGTAATCATCGTCTGAAAAACCAATGCCGGCACCTGCATTGGTCTCAACTAAAACTTGGTGGCCATGTGAGATGAGTTCTCTCACGCTAGCAGGGATCATACCCACACGGTATTCGTGGTTCTTGATTTCCTTAGGTACGCCAATGATCATCCTGTATCCTCTTTCTATAATGGTTGTAAAAACTATTTGTAGGGTGTTATTGTCGAATTTGTAACTAGTATAGTTATAGGTTTGTAAAATTTGGCACCAAATATTAAAAAGTTGTAGTATATTTTTTTGCAAGGAAGTAATAAGGTGGAATAAAAAATGGCAGACAACTATAAAAAGCCGTCCAAGGAACTAGACCGTATCGACCGCAACATTCTTAATGAACTGCAGAAAGACGGTCGTATTTCAAACGTTGAGCTTTCAAAACGTGTAGGACTTTCTCCAACGCCATGTTTGGAGCGTGTGCGTCGCTTAGAGCGTCAAGGCTACATCACAGGATATACTGCGCTACTTAATCCGCAGTTCCTAGATGCATCACTACTGGTATTCGTTGAGATTACGTTAAACCGTGGTGCGCCAGATGTGTTTGAACAGTTTAACTCAGCTGTTCAAAAGCTAGACGACATTCAAGAGTGTCATCTAGTTTCAGGTGACTTTGACTATCTTCTAAAGACCCGTGTATCTGATATGGGTGCTTACCGTCGACTACTTGGCGATACGTTACTACGTCTACCTGGCGTAAATGACACTCGCACCTACGTAGTTATGGAAGAAGTGAAACAATCTAACCAGCTTGTGATTAAAACTCGTTAATTTCTTGCAAAGAAAGCGGTATATGCTTCCGCTTTCGCCATAGAGTAATTGGGTTTTTCTCTTTGATATGGTTAAATCAATTTACCGAGCGGCTTGATGC
Organism: Vibrio sp. GLN_1; assembly: GCF_043106015.1. Classification (NCBI taxonomy): domain Bacteria; kingdom Pseudomonadati; phylum Pseudomonadota; class Gammaproteobacteria; order Vibrionales; family Vibrionaceae; genus Vibrio; species Vibrio sp. GLN_1. The sequence goes on along the minus strand of NZ_JBICMD010000014.1, from coordinate 475,556 downwards.
CGCTCGGAATGTTTTGCAAATTCCTATTTCATTTCCATATTCAAGTTGATTTATGTTCAAAGAGAACGCAAAGAAAGTCGAAACCATCATTAAAACCAGTGAAGAGCCTCAGTCTTCACGCTTAAATGGCTTCCAACGCTTAAAAGAGTGCTGCTTTATCGTTGGCGTTCTTAGCTCGGTATTGCTCGCTGTAGCACTATTTACCTTTAGTCCAGCTGATCCATCTTGGTCCCAAACTGCATGGGGGGGGGAGATCGATAACGCTGGTGGCCTGTTTGGCGCATGGCTTGCCGACACTCTATTTTTCACTTTTGGCTCTCTCGCCTATCCGATTCCTTTCCTACTGGCTGCCGCTGCGTGGGTGATTTGTCGTAAGCGAGGGGAAGATGAGCCAATTGATTTTATGCTGTGGGGAACCCGTTTACTGGGCCTAACTGTTCTTATCATGACCAGTTGCGGCCTTGCCGATATTAACTTCGATGATATTTGGTACTTCTCATCGGGCGGTGTAGTAGGCGATGTTCTATCAAGCCTTGCTTTGCCGACGTTGAATGTACTGGGTACAACACTCGTCCTTCTATTTCTGTGGGGGGCTGGTTTTACTCTGTTTACGGGGATTTCTTGGCTGAACATCGTCGAATGGCTTGGTGATCGCTCGTTAGCGGTATTGGCTGCCATCGCGAATAAGTTCAGAGGTTCAGAACAAGAGACGCTAGAGCCTCAGCTTGATGAGTTTGTTGAGGATAAAGTATCAACAAAACACGTTGAAGACGATCAACAAGACGACGAGACGCTTCCTCACTTAACGGCTTACGAAGTTGAAGAGCCAAAAGAGAAAGCGGCAGTACACGAATATCCTATATATATGCCGCAAGCCAAATCAGAAACGTCTACGGTAAAACCGACGCCAGAGCCCCAAACTCAACGAGTTGCGGCAGTAAATGCGACGCCAACGTATGTTGAACCAGAACCACAACTTAAAGCGGTCAGCACAGATAACGTGGATCCAATGGTTGAGCGTACCAAGCAGCTGAATGTAACCATCGAAGAGTTGGAAGCTGCAGCGCAGCAAGCAGATGATTGGGCGTCAGAAGAACAAACAAGCCAATCTTATGCGGATACAAACGCAGTCTATCAAGAACAGGTGCAAGCCAAGCATGAAGAGGTTGTTGAACACGATACGCCTCAACGAGAATCAAGCTATGAAGAGTATGAACAGTTTGCTGCTCAGCAAGAACAGCAACTCCATGTGGAACCAACGCCACACGAAGAACCTGTTATTGACACTCGTGCACTTGATGACATTACCGACCACGCTGAGCCAAGTGAACATATTGAACCAACCATCTCTGATTTTGATGTAGTAGATGAAGAGGAGGCATATGTTGCTCCTCAACCTCAGTCGCGTTCACCAGAGCCTCAACCTATGGTTCAACCACAATCGGTTTCTCAAATTCAACCAGAACAGACACCAGAGCCGAGTGTAGCGTTTGAACCAGCGCCACAAGAAGTTGAGGTTGAGGAAGTGCAAGATGGCGATCAAGATGTTGCCGCATTCCAAAGCATGGTATCCAGCGCGCAAGCAAAAGTTGCCGCGACGCAAAACCCATTCTTGATGAAGCAAGAGCAGAATTTACCAGTGCCAGAAGAGCCGCTGCCAACACTTGAATTGCTTTACCATCCGGAAAAACGTGAAAACTTCATCGATCGTGAAGCGCTTGAGCAAGTCGCGCGTTTAGTCGAAAGCAAGCTTGCAGACTACAAAATTAAAGCTGACGTGGTCGGCATTTACCCAGGCCCAGTCATCACTCGATTCGAGCTCGATTTGGCGCCAGGTGTGAAAGTAAGTCGAATTTCTGGTCTGTCTATGGACTTGGCGCGTGCTCTATCGGCGATGGCGGTACGCGTTGTAGAGGTGATTCCAGGCAAACCTTATGTCGGTCTTGAGTTGCCAAACATGAGTCGTCAGACGGTTTATCTATCAGACGTCATCAGCAGCCCTCAATTTGAGCAAGCTAAATCGCCAACGACGGTGGTACTTGGTCAAGATATCGCGGGTGAAGCTGTCATTGCTGACATCGCTAAAATGCCTCACGTACTTGTTGCGGGTACGACAGGTTCAGGTAAGTCGGTCGGTGTAAACGTCATGATCTTGAGTATGCTCTACAAAGCTTCTCCAGAAGATCTACGCTTCATTATGATCGACCCGAAAATGTTGGAGCTTTCTATTTACGAAGGTATCCCTCATCTTCTTGCCGAAGTTGTTACGGATATGAAAGACGCATCCAATGCTCTACGTTGGTGTGTGGGTGAAATGGAACGCCGTTATAAACTGATGTCGGCACTGGGTGTGCGTAACGTGAAAGGCTTTAACGAGAAGTTGAAGATGGCAGCAGAAGCCGGCCACCCAATTCACGATCCATTCTGGCAAGAAGGCGACAGTATGGATACAGAACCGCCGTTGCTTGAGAAATTGCCATATATCGTCGTTGTTGTTGACGAATTTGCCGACCTTATGATGGTTGTGGGTAAAAAGGTTGAAGAACTGATTGCTCGTTTGGCTCAGAAAGCGCGTGCGGCTGGTATTCACTTGATTCTTGCAACTCAGCGTCCATCGGTTGACGTTATTACAGGTCTGATTAAAGCAAACATTCCAACACGCGTGGCGTTTACTGTATCAACGAAGACGGACTCGCGTACTATCCTTGACCAAGGCGGCGCGGAATCGCTACTTGGTATGGGTGACATGCTGTACTTGCCTCCAGGTTCTAGCCATACGATTCGTGTTCACGGCGCATTTGCGTCGGATGATGATGTACATGCTGTGGTGAACAACTGGAAGGCGCGAGGTAAGCCAAACTACATCGATGAAATCATCAGTGGTGAGCAAGGCCCAGAAAGTTTGCTTCCGGGCGAACAAATGGAATCAGATGAAGAGATGGATCCATTGTTTGATCAGGTGGTTGAGCACGTGGTTCAGTCGCGCCGTGGTTCGGTTTCTGGCGTGCAGCGTCGATTCAAAATCGGTTATAACCGTGCCGCACGAATTGTCGAGCAGCTTGAGGCTCAAGGCATCGTGAGTGCGCCGGGTCACAATGGTAACCGTGAAGTCTTGGCTCCTGCGCCACCAAAAGATTAATGAACTTGTTTTACTCACCTTAGTCCAACTGAGGTGAGTAACTTTAGGTCTTTGACCCTCTGATAGGTATCTGAATGAAAAAACGATTTTCAGCGAAACTTTTCTCAGCGCTAGTTTTAAGCATTTCTTTCTTCTCTGCTGCAAATGCAGCCTCTCCAAAAGATGAACTGAACAAACGCCTCGCGATGAATGAAGGCTTCAGTGCCGATTTCTCTCAGCAAGTGATCAGCCCAGAAGGGGAAACGGTCATGGAAGGGGAAGGCACGGTTGAAATCGCTCGTCCAAGCCTTTTCCGTTGGAGCACGACATTCCCAGATGAGAACTTGTTGGTTTCAGACGGTAAAACTTTGTGGTACTACAGCCCGTTTATTGAGCAAGTCAGCATTTACTGGCAAGAGCAAGCGACCGAGCAAACACCATTTGTACTCTTAACTCGCAACAGAGCAAGTGATTGGGATAATTATAAGATCTCCCAGAAAGGGAATGAATTTACGCTTATCCCAACCGCAGTAGACTCTACTCAAGGTCAGTTCCAGATCAATATTGACGCGAAAGGCGTAGTGAAAGGCTTTAACGTCATCGAGCAAGATGGTCAGAAAGGGCTCTTTACATTCAGTAATGTTAAGCTTGGCAAACCAAAAGCAGACAGATTTACGTTCACAGTTCCAAAAGGCGTGGAAGTGGACGATCAAAGGAATTAATAGGTAGTGAGTAATTACACATTAGATTTCTCGGGGGACGAAGATTTTCGTCCCCTTGCTGCTCGTATGAGACCGCAAACTATTGAGCAGTACATCGGTCAGCAACACATTCTTGGCCCGGGTAAACCCCTGCGTCGCGCGTTAGAGGCTGGCCATGTCCACTCAATGATCCTTTGGGGGCCTCCTGGTACAGGTAAAACCACGTTAGCGGAAGTCGCTGCTAATTACGCCAATGCGGAAGTTGAACGTGTGTCTGCGGTGACGTCCGGTGTGAAAGAGATTCGTGCTGCAATCGAAAAAGCGCGCGAGAACAAAATGGCGGGTCGCCGCACCATCTTGTTTGTGGATGAGGTCCATCGCTTCAACAAATCGCAACAAGATGCGTTCTTACCACATATTGAAGATGGAACCGTAACGTTTATTGGCGCAACGACAGAGAACCCGTCTTTCGAACTGAACAACGCATTGTTGTCTCGTGCTCGAGTCTACAAGCTGACTTCACTGGATAAAGAAGAGATCTCACTCGCACTAAATCAAGCGATTAACGACAAAGAACGAGGCCTGGGCGATACGCCAGCGAACTTTGCTGATAATGTGTTAGACCGTCTAGCCGAGTTGGTGAACGGCGATGCTCGCATGTCGCTTAACTACCTTGAACTTCTCTACGATATGGCAGAGGACAATGCGCAGGGTGAAAAAGAGATAACACTCAAACTGCTTGCTGAAGTAGCCGGGGAGAAAGTCTCTCGCTTCGATAATAAAGGCGACATTTGGTACGATTTGATCTCCGCTGTGCACAAATCTATTCGTGGATCAAACCCAGATGCCGCTTTGTATTGGGCTGCTCGTATGATAGCTGCAGGTTGTGATCCACTTTACATTGCCCGTCGATTACTTGCGATAGCATCGGAAGATGTCGGCAATGCGGACCCTAGAGCCATGCAAGTTGCACTCTCCGCGTGGGACTGTTTTACACGCGTTGGTCCAGCAGAGGGTGAGCGTGCGATTGCTCAAGCAATTGTTTATCTCGCGTGCGCTCCAAAGAGTAATGCCGTTTATGTTGCTTGGAAACAAGCGCTCACTGACGCACATAACTTGCCTGAATATGAAGTGCCGCATCACTTGCGTAATGCACCCACCAGTCTGATGAAAGACATGGGCTATGGCGCAGAATATCGATATGCTCACGACGAGCCGGGTGCTTATGCAGCGGGTGAGCAATATTTGCCACCAGAAATGGCGGATCGTAAGTACTATCAGCCGACAAATCGCGGTCTAGAAACCAAAATCGGCGAAAAGTTAGATTACTTGGCTAAATTAGACGCAAATAGCCAACAAAAGCGCTATGAAAAGTAGGCGTTTTTGGATACATTTGTTCAGTAAATTTTTTTAACGCGTACGCTTGGAAAGTGCGCGTGATTTCACAACAAAAAGCATAGGATTAACAATGCTGGATTCTAAATTACTTCGTACAGAGCTGGATGAAACAGCTGCTAAACTGGCGCGTCGTGGCTTTAAGCTAGACGTAGAGACTATTCGTAAACTTGAAGAACAACGTAAGTCCATTCAAGTAGAAGTAGAAAATTTACAATCCACGCGTAACTCCATCTCCAAGCAAATTGGCCAAAAAATGGCGGCTGGCGACAAAGAAGGCGCAGAAGAGATCAAGAAACAAATCGGTACTCTAGGTAGCGATCTTGACGCGAAGAAAGTTGAACTTGAGCAAGTAATGGCTCAACTAGACGAATTCACGCTTTCTGTACCAAACATCCCAGCAGATGAAGTGCCAGATGGCAAAGACGAAAATGACAACGTTGAAATCTCTCGTTGGGGTGAGCCTAAGACTTACGACTTCGATTTGAAAGACCACGTTGACCTAGGCGAAATGGGTGGCGGTCTAGACTTCGCAAGTGCAGTTAAGATCACTGGCGCACGTTTCATCGTGATGAAAGGTCAATTTGCTCGTCTACACCGTGCAATTGCTCAGTTCATGCTAGATCTTCATACAGAAGAACATGGCTACACAGAGATGTACGTACCTTACCTAGTGAACTCTGACAGCCTATTCGGTACTGGTCAGCTTCCTAAGTTCGGTAAAGATCTTTTCCACACTGAGCCTCTAGCGGAAAAAGTAAACGACGAAGAGCCACGTAAACTGTCTCTAATCCCTACAGCAGAAGTACCAGTAACGAACCTAGTTCGTGACACTATCACTGACGAAGCGGATCTACCTATCAAGATGACAGCACACACTCCATGTTTCCGTTCAGAAGCGGGTTCATACGGTCGTGATACTCGTGGTCTGATTCGTATGCACCAGTTCGACAAAGTTGAGCTAGTACAAATCACGAAGCCAGAAGATTCAATGAACGCGCTAGAAGAGCTAACAGGTCACGCTGAGAAAGTTCTACAACTTCTTGAACTTCCTTACCGTAAAGTCGTTCTATGTACAGGCGACATGGGCTTCGGCGCTCGTAAAACTTACGACCTAGAAGTTTGGGTTCCTGCTCAAGAAACTTACCGTGAAATCTCTTCATGTTCTAACATGTGGGACTTCCAAGCTCGTCGTATGCAAGCGCGTTTCCGTCGTAAAGGCGAGAAGAAACCTGAGCTTGTACACACGCTAAACGGTTCTGGTCTAGCAGTTGGTCGTACCATGGTTGCTATCCTAGAAAACAACCAAGAAGCAGATGGTCGCATTGCAATCCCTGCAGTACTTCAGAAGTACATGGGCGGCGCAACGCACATCGGTTAATTCATTAGCCACTAGAACACCAAAACCCAGCCTCAGCGCTGGGTTTTTTGTTATCTGCGTCGAGTGAAAATACGTTATTATGTAGATAGCGCACGCAATAGTGAAGAGCTCGCCCAGAATTTGACAGGATGTGACAAATGATATTTTCTAAGCGGTTTTAAAATGACAAGCTAACGGCTTTATTTGTCCTTGTTGTTAAACGTTATGCCATTAAATCATCTTTCTTTGCTTGTTATTTTTCCTCTTACCTTGCTCGTTAGCGAGAGTGTTATCGCAAGTAAACTTATCCAGCCTCAATATCTAGATAGTGAGCGAACCGACCTCTTTTTCGCACGCGAAATAGCGCAGCCTTCCCAAGAAAATATAGATATGCGCAATTCATTCGACTGGGGATATGAGCTTGAGTTGAGTCGTACATCTGGCGAAACAAAATCGGTGTCTAATTGCAAAGACCTGACTAAAGCAAACTTGGCGGGTTTTACTGCGGCCAAAGCCTATGAATACGGCGCGTTTAAAGCGTATTTAATGCAGTGTCAAACATGGAGTGAGATGGCAAAGTTAGCTGCCTCTAAGCGCTCATTTATATCGAAATTGAAGTTAGACGATAACTTTCCTAAATTCGCTCCAAGTGCACTTGCTTTTGTTATATCTGACGAAAGTGAGGAGAAAGTAAAGACACTACCAACGTGGGATGAAGCAGACCATATCCAAAGTACTCGAGTCGTCAGTGAAGTGAGAGCAGAGTACTTCGACGCGACCGGTGGTTTTCAAGTCATCACGGTTGTAGCAAAAGGTGATTACAACGCTGACGGCATCGAGGATATCGTTATTGAGAAAGAAAATAGTGTACTCAGTGGCTCGTATTCTTCTTCACACGGATATGTATTAACTCGCATGTCTGAGCAAGCTTCATTTACTGTGCTGGCTGAATGGTAATGAAACTCATGGCGGTTATTTGGTTCTTAGCTGTTGCCATGGTGAGCACGTTTGCTCTCGCAGACACTCCGCCTAGAAAAGTCTTTGAATGCACAGTAAGCCAAACTACGAAGCTTAGTATATCGATAGACCAAGATAAGGAAGGGCTTCACTTTAAAGAGTTTATTGCCAATCGAAGTCAGCTTTCCCAATGGATAAGACCTCAAGATTATCACGTTAGACACTATCATCGAGCGTTAGTGGATGAAAAGTCACTGGAATTTAGTATTGGTGAACGCGTTATATCAGTCAGTGAGTACTTTAGCGAGGAGTTTAATGAGGTACAGAGAACACTCAGTGTTACTTTTAGGCTGTCAGGGCAAACAGAGTATTTTGAGTGTGAAGAAGAGAGTATTAGTAACCTTGCATTGCTTTTCAAAGAGAGCACAGAGTAGTTGAATACATAATTATTACCAGGGTGTAATAGTGTTTTCTAATTCACCCTAATTATCTTGTTATTTGCAATCGATATAATCGTCCACCTTACCACGGTAAGTAGATTTTCTCATTCAAGTAACGAGGAGGGCTTATGGCCGTAGGGTGGGCAAATGACGATAGCGTTAGCCAACAAATTCAAAATACCATCGACGACGAGATTTCCCGTGTTCGTGGCAATATTAAAGGGGGCGAAAGTGCTCACTATTGTGATGAATGTGGAGACGAGATACCTGAAGCGCGTCGAGTTGCAATGAAAGGTGTTCGTCTTTGTATCGAATGTCAGTCAACAATCGAATTGGTGTCTCAACGCCAAGCATTATTTAATCGACGAGCGAGTAAAGACAGTCAACTTCGATAGCTTTGCTGTTCTTGTAAATAAAGAGACGGTTTGAGTCTCATACTCAAACCGTTTTCGTGTTGAGTTGAACTATGAAGCGAAGCAGTCTTTACGTTGCAACGCTGCATCAATCGCATTAATTAACTTTTCAATATCTTCTGGTTTGCTGATGAATGGCGGCATCATATAAATCAGTTTGCCAAATGGACGAATCCAAACACCGTGCTCAACAAACAGTGCTTGGATGGTTTCCATATTCACTGGGCGATGCGTTTCTACGACGCCAATGGCACCCAACCAACGGGTGTTCTTCACCAAGTCGTATTCTTCAAGTTTTGGCAGTAATTCAGAAAACAGCATTTCGATTTGCTGGGTTTGCTGCTGCCAGTCACCTTGTTCGATCAATTCTAAACTCGCCGTTGCTACAGCGCAGGCGAGGGGATTACCCATAAAGGTTGGTCCGTGCATGAAACAACCTGCGTCACCACCACAAACCGTGTCAGCGACATGTTTACTCGCCAGCGTCGCTGAAAGGGTCATGTAGCCGCCTGTGAGTGCTTTGCCGACGCACAGAATGTCTGGTTGAATATCTGCGTGTTCGCAGGCAAACAATTTGCCAGTGCGTCCAAACCCTGTTGCGATTTCATCCGCAATCAGTAACAAGTCATATTTATCACAAAGCCTACGCACGCCTTTGAGAAATTCTGGATGGTAGATACGCATGCCGCCCGCACCTTGAACGATAGGCTCTAGGATCACCGCTGCAAGCTCTTGATGGTGCGAGTCAATCTTGTGTTCAAAGTCAGCAAGGTCTTCCGGCTTCCACTCATCCCAATAACCACAAGTTGGTGACTCCGCAAAGATATGCTCAGGTAAAAAGCCTTTGTAGAGAGAGTGCATTGAGTTATCTGGATCGGTAACCGACATGGCTGCAAAGGTGTCACCGTGATAACCGTGGCGCAAAGTCAGAAACTTCGGTCGGCGTTCGCCCTTCGCATGCCAATATTGCAGAGCCATTTTTAAGCTAACTTCTACGGCAACGGAACCTGAATCGGCAAGGAATACATGCTCAAGGTTATTTGGTGCGAGGGACAGCAACTTCTTACACAAACTAATTGCAGGCTGGTGGGTAATCCCGCCAAACATGACATGTGACACTTGATCGATTTGCTGGTGAGCCGCTTGATTTAGGTGGGGATGGTTATAGCCGTGGATAGTCGACCACCAAGAAGACATGCCATCGACAAGCTCTGTCCCATCTTCCAATTTAATGTGTACACCATTTGCTGAGGCCACTGGGTAGCAGGTCAGAGGTGTCAACGTTGAAGTGTAAGGATGCCAGATGTGATGGCGGTCGAAGGCGAGATCCATGTTCTATTCCAATAGTTGTTAAGGTTAAAAAATAAACCAATGTAAACTTCGTTGTTTCTTGTTGTGTTGACAGTTTATCGAGACTAAGTAGACTGTCAACACAACAAAAAAGTGATTAAAGGAATACACGTGGAAGTTCGTCATAACTGGACGCATGCTGAAGTGCGCGATCTCATGGAAAAGCCATTCATGGATCTCCTATTTGAAGCGCAGCTTGTTCATCGTCAATACCAACAAACCAACCATGTTCAAGTAAGCACGCTTCTGTCGATTAAGACGGGTGCTTGTCCAGAAGATTGTAAGTACTGTCCTCAGAGCGCTCGTTACACCACAGACATCGAAAAAGAGCGTCTGATGGAAGTCGAACGTGTACTCGACGCTGCTCAAAAAGCGAAAAATGCAGGTTCGACGCGATTCTGCATGGGCGCAGCGTGGAAGAACCCGAAAGAGCGCGACATGCCGCATTTGACCGATATGATCAAAGGCGTAAAAGACATGGGTTTGGAGACGTGTATGACGTTAGGTATGTTAACGCCAGAGCAGGCGAAGCAGCTGGCAAACGCGGGTCTGGATTACTATAACCACAACCTAGATACGTCGCCTGAGTTCTACGGCAACATCATTACCACTCGTACTTACCAAGACCGTTTGGATACGCTGTCTCACGTTCGTGATGCTGGTATGAAGATTTGTTCTGGCGGTATCATCGGCATGGGTGAAAGTGCCAACGATCGTGCAGGTTTGCTGGTTGAATTGGCGAACCTTCCTACACACCCTGAGAGCGTACCAATCAATATGCTGGTAAAAGTGAAGGGCACACCGCTGGAGACTGTGGACGATGTTGAGCCATTCGACTTTATCCGCCTGATTGCAATCGCACGAATCATGATGCCTCAATCGGCTGTGCGTTTGTCTGCTGGTCGCGAAAACATGAACGAACAGATGCAAGCGCTGTGTTTTATGGCAGGTGCAAACTCAGTATTCTACGGCTGCAAACTTCTAACGACCCCAAACCCTTCTGAAGACAAAGACATGGTGCTGTTTAAGAAGCTGGGTATTAACAGCCAAGAAGTGTCTCAAAAACCTGATGAAATCGAAGAAAACGAATTGCTGGATCGCGTGGTAGAGCGCGTTGCTGCACGTCCAACTAAAGACGATCTTTTCTACGATGCCAGCGTTTAAATCTCGAATCGAATCTGCTCTTTCTGCTCGTAAAGCGCAAGGGTTGAATCGTTCAATGAATGTGGTATTTGCCGGAAACCAATCGATTTTAGAACATGATGGCAGACGCTACATCAACTTCTCAAGCAACGATTATTTAGGCTTAGCCAATGATCAAGCGCTTGTACGTGCTTGGCAGCAAGGTCTGAGCGTTTATGGCAGTGGCAGTGGGGCATCACCCATGGTTACTGGCTTCAGTGCTGCGCACAGCAACTTAGAAGCGGCGTTAACTGAATGGTTGGGCTTCGAGAGGGCGATATTATTTGGCTCTGGTTTCAGTGCTAATCAAGCGTTGCTTTTTACTCTGCTAGAAAAATCAGACGTATTGATTCAAGACCGATTAAACCACGCATCTTTGATGGAAGCAGGGTCACTGTCAACGGCGAAAATGAAGCGTTTTAAGCACAATGACATTAAGCATTTAGAAACGCTGTTTACTAATGAAGGCAATCATCTGGTCGTGACTGAAGGTGTCTTCAGCATGGACGGCGATTGCGCGCCGTTGAAAGACATTGCGGAAGTAGCTCGCTTACGTAAAGCATGGTTAGCAGTGGATGACGCTCACGGTATTGGCGTGCTCGGCGAATCGGGTGGAGGTTCTTGTGAACTTGCTAATGTCAAACCAGAGATTTTAGTCGTTACCTTCGGTAAAGCGTTTGGCATGTCCGGTGCGGCGATTTTGTGTGATCAAGCAACGGGTGACTTTTTGACCCAGTTTGCTCGTCACCATGTGTATTCAACAGCAATGCCACCTGCGCAGGCCTACGCGCTGACACATGCGGTTTCTATGATTCAAGAGCAGTCTTGGCGACGCGAAAAGCTGGCGGAGCTAAATGAGGTTTATCAAACGAATCTAAGCGATCTGGATGGCTTTGTTGAAACAGATACCCCGATCAAGCCATTTGTGATTGGCGAATCAGAACTTGCTTTGCAGGTTGCGAACGCTTGTCGACAAAATGGCATATGGGTCACCGCGATTCGTCCACCAACCGTTCCGAAAGGTACCTCACGCCTTCGTATCACGCTCACTGCGAACCATAGTACAGAACAAGTTAAAACGCTTTCAATCGCATTGAAACAAGCATTAGGAGCGCTGTAATGAATAATGCCGAAAACATGGTGTTGGACAACGTACACCAAGACAAAGAGGCGATTGCTTCGTCTTTTGGCAAAGCGGCTGACACCTATGACAAACATGCTGCATTTCAACGAGATGTTGGCCATCGTTTGTTAGAAAAGCTCCCAAGCGATCTTACCAACAAGCGCGTTTTGGACTTGGGGTGTGGAACCGGATATTTTTCTCAGCTATTGCTAGAGCGAGGCGCAAGCGTTGTTTGTGCCGATCTTTCGCAAGGTATGTTGGACAAAGCGCGCGAGCGTTGTGGTGAGCATAATGTTCGTTATGTGGTAGCAGACGCGGAAAGCTTGCCATTCGAGGACGCTAGTTTTGACTATGTGTTTTCAAGTCTCGCGCTACAGTGGTGTGTCGATTTAAGTTATCCGTTGAGAGAAATTCGCCGAATATTAACTGCTAATGGGAAAGGGTGCTTCTCAACACTTGTTGATGGCTCGCTACGCGAACTGCGTGATTCGTGGGCAAAAATTGACACATATCAACACGTGAATAACTTTATTACTCTCAATCAGGTAAAAATTGCGTTAGCGCAATCTCGATGCCATAACCATCATCTAGACTCGACCACCATCACAGTTTGGTACGACTCAGCATTTTCTGTTATGCGTGATCTCAAAGGTATTGGTGCAAATCACGTAAGCGGGCGCTCACATGGTCTAACAAGTCGTCGTACTTTGTTGCAAGTCGAGCGCGCGTACCAAGCATTCAAAAACGATCAAGGTCTTCTACCTGCAACTTATCAGGTTTGTTTTGGAGTCATACATTTATGATTGATGCATTTTTTATTGCTGGTACGGATACTGATGTAGGCAAAACGGTGGCGTCGAAAGCCGTCTTGCAAGCACTCGCAGCAAAAGGACTAAATACCATTGGCTACAAACCAGTGGCTGCAGGAAGCGAAAAAACAGAGCAAGGTTGGCGCAATTCAGATGCACTGCACTTGCAAAAAGCCGCAACCTTAGAAGTGGCTTATGAAGATGTGAACCCATACGCTTTGGAATTACCAGCTTCTCCTCACATCGCAGCCAAGCACGAGCAGGTTGAAATCGAATACGATTTGCTGAGTGAAAAGCTCGCTCAACATAAAGAGCAAGCCGATGTTGTATTGGTAGAAGGTGCTGGTGGTTGGCGTGTTCCTGTGTCAGACACAGACAGCTTGTCTACTTGGGTACAGCAAGAGCAGCTACCAGTGGTACTTGTCGTGGGTATTAAACTGGGTTGTTTGAGCCACGCTTTATTAACGGCGGAAATCATCAAAGCAGATGGTCTAAACCTAGTGGGTTGGATTGCGAACCGAGTTAACCCAGGCACAGAGCATTACGCGGACATTATTGAAATGCTTGAATCGCGCATTGATGCACCGAAGTTAGGTGAGATCCCTTACATTCCAAGTGCGAAGCGCAAAGAGTTGGGTAAATACATTAACGTTGAGCCATTACTGAACATCGATTAAGAGCATTTCTTGTAAACGTACTCAAAACCAAAGGGCTGCAATTTGCAGCCCTTTCTATTGGTGTAGCTTAATAAGATTACTGCTACTTTTCTTGGCTAAGTCCCATCAGCGCTTGCTGTGTCTCAGCAACACGTTTAGACAAGTGATGATCGGTTGAAATACCGAGTTGCTGTTTGGCCTCATCCTCTGAGATCCCTAGGTGACAACGTAGTAAATCGATAGCCATTTGATAGTCGTTAGTTTCTACCATGATATTTCCCTCAAGACATGGAAGTTTCGAGCTTCAATAACGCTCTTAGAGCGTGCTCTGTTTTGTTCATCTCGCTTGAATCTAGCATGTTCATTTGTCATCACAATAAGACCAAAGTCTATACTTAACCTAAGGTGCTGTTTTTAGGTTGGTAACTTGTTTATGATTTTTCAGTCTCGAAAACAAATGTTGCAATTTATTGCTTAACCTTGTTTTTATCGCGGATAGACTATATCTATAACGCAACGGAGCACGAAACTAAGTGGAATCGGCTTTTATAGCGTTTGATTTCCCTTAAAAGATGTTCCATATAACAATCCGTTTTAAAAAAACGATAAGCTTCCTCGGAGAAAAGTAATGAAGCGAATTATGTTATTCCTAGCAACTAACCTAGCTGTTGTGCTGGTTCTTAGTGTTGTTCTGAATATTGTTTACGCGACCACTGGAATGCAACCAGGCAGTCTGTCTGGTTTACTTGTCATGGCAGCCGTATTTGGCTTTGGTGGCGCATTGATTTCGTTAATGATGTCAAAGGGCATGGCACTACGCTCAGTTGGCGGCATGGTGATTGAAAGCCCACGTAACGAAACAGAGCATTGGTTGCTTGAGACGGTAGGCCGCCAAGCGCGACAAGCGGGCATTGGTATGCCAACAGTAGCGATTTATGATTCTGCAGACATCAACGCATTCGCGACAGGTGCTAAGCGTGATGATTCACTGGTTGCTGTATCGACTGGTCTTCTACACAACATGACGCGTGATGAAGCTGAAGCTGTTCTGGCGCACGAAGTGAGCCACATTGCGAATGGTGACATGGTCACGATGACGCTAATGCAAGGTGTTGTGAACACGTTTGTTATCTTCCTATCGCGTTTTATCGCCAATATTGTGGCATCGAACGACGATGAAGAAGGACAAGGCACGAACATGATGGTGTACTTTGGTGTGTCTATGGTGTTGGAACTTGTCTTTGGTTTCTTAGCAAGCTTCATCACGATGTGGTACAGCCGTCACCGTGAATTCCATGCCGATGCAGGTGCAGCGCGTTTAGTAGGTAAAGAGAAAATGATTGCTGCTCTTGAGCGTTTGAAGATGAGCCAAGAATCGAAACTCGATGGCACAATGATGGCGTTCGGTATCAACGGTAAGCAGTCTCTAACAGAGCTTCTGATGAGCCACCCACCACTAGATAAACGTATTGCGGCGCTACGTAACCAGTAATACGACTTACATAGTTTTTTGAAAAGGCTTGGTTTTTACCAAGCCTTTTTTTTGCCTGATGATCGCTCACCAATTTGATTACGTACTACTTTCTAAAAATCAAAGCGCAGAAACAAAGTTATACAAGTTTTTTTTTGTACAACTTTTTCTAATTGGTCTATCTTGTACATATAATATTTTTGTACAATCATCAGTGACATTTGGGAGCGAAAGAATGGACATACAGTCGGTTGGAGACATTTACCAGAAGCTTAACAAAGCGAACCTGCATCTTCTGAAAGACGTTTATCACCAAGATGTGGTGTTTGAAGATTCGGCTCATCGCTTAGAAGGACTGCCTGCTCTTTCTGATTATTTCCAGTCATTGTACGCGAATGTGATTCGCTGTGATTTCATCATCCATGATCATCAGCAGGTTGGGGACACGGGTTTCCTGACTTGGACTATGGATCTTCAACATCCGAAATTACACAAAGGGGCTCCAATCGCTGTGAGCGGCGTTTCCCACATGAAGTTCTCCGATGGCCAAGTCATTTATCACCGAGATTATTTTGATTTGGGTGAAATGCTTTATGAGCATTTGCCTTTGCTTGGCTCTGTCATCAAAACCATTAAGCAAAGGTTGGGGCGATGAACAGTGTCGTTTTAATTACGGGGGCGACCTCCGGGATAGGTAAACAGCTGGCTCTCGACTTTGCTGAGTCTGGTTCGCGTGTCATCGCATGTGGACGCAATGAAGCTGTACTTGCCGAGCTAGCGGCAACTTCTTCATCTATTGAAACGCTGAAGTTTGATGTAACCGATTATGAGGAGACGAAGCGAGTACTGTCTTCGCTTAAGACGATTCCAGATACATGGATCTTCAACGCGGGTGATTGCGAATACATGGATGATGGCATTGTAGATGCGCAACTTATGGCGCGCGTGATGAATGTTAATGTCGTAGGTGTAGCTAACTGTATAGAAGCTTGCCAACCGTATTTTCAGCGAGGGCACCGCGTTGTCATTGTTGGCTCCATTGCCTCCGAAGTCGCGCTGCCAAGAGCGGAAGCGTACGGCGCGTCAAAAGCGGCAGTGAGCTACTTTGCGCGCACGCTCGCTGTGGATCTTAAGAAGAAAGGCATCAAAGTGATTACTGTGTTTCCTGGGTTTGTTGAAACGCCCCTAACGGATAAAAACACCTTTGAGATGCCTATGATCATTTCAACCAAGCAAGCGTCTCAATTATTGAGAAAGCAGCTAGCGGCGAATAAAAGCCACATTTATTTTCCGGCGAGATTTACAGGCATTCTCCGCTTTATCTCGTTGCTTCCATACAGTTGGCAAGCAAGGCTGACGGCTAAACTCGTATCTTAAAAGGAAGAAGCATGAAAATCGCTATTGTAGGCACTGGAATTTCTGGACTGACATGTGGGTACTATCTGCACCAACAACACGATATCACTTTGTTCGAAGCCAACGATTATATTGGTGGCCATACGGCGACGGTTGATGTACGTGTCGGGAATGAGGATTATGCGATTGATACAGGGTTCATTGTATACAACGACCGTACATATCCAAATTTTATCAAAATGATGAATGAAATTGGCGTGGAAGGTATTCCGACGCAAATGAGTTTCAGCGTGAGAAACGATGGCAATGGTTTGGAATATAATGGCCACACATTAACAACATTGTTCGCACAAAAGCGAAATTGGCTTAATCCAAAATTCTATCGCTTTATTCTTGAGATTTTACGCTTCAATAAACTAGCAAAAGCGTCTGCTACTGAGCAAATATCGAGTTCTCAAACGCTGGGTGCATTTTTGGATGAGCACCAGTTTAGTGATTTCTTTTCTGACAACTATATTCTGCCAATGGGCGCGGCGATTTGGTCATCTTCCCTCGCTGATATGCGTGCATTTCCATTGATGTTCTTCTTACGTTTTTTCCTCAATCACGGTTTGTTAGACGTGATGAATCGTCCGCAATGGTATGTTATCAAGGGTGGTTCACGTGCTTATATTCCACCTTTAACACAAGGGTTTGCAGATAAGATTCGACTGAATAGTCCGGTTGAAAAAGTCGTTCGCAGTGAACAAGGCGTAGCGATTTATGCAAATGGACAGTGTGAGTGGTTTGATGAAGTCATTTTTGCTTGTCATAGCGACCAAGCTTTAGCGATGCTCAGTGATGCCTCGTCATGTGAAAACGACATTTTGTCTAATATGGCTTACCAAGCAAATGATGTGGTTCTTCACACTGACACGAGTGTATTACCGAAACGAAAATCTGCATGGGCATCGTGGAACTATTTGCTGGAAGGAGGCGAAGAGGAGCAGCAACGATTGCCGTCCCTAACGTACAACATGAATATTTTGCAGCATATCGACTCTTCACACACATTCTGCGTCACCTTAAACCGTACTGAAGATATCGACGAGAACAAGATTCTGCGTCAGTTCACCTACCATCACCCTGTCTTTACGATGGAGTCTATCGCTGCCCAGCAACGCAAAGAAGAAATACAAGGAACTCAACATACGTGGTTTTGTGGCGCTTATTGGTACAACGGATTCCATGAAGATGGCGTGCGCAGTGCTTTGGATGTTGTGAAAGGAATTGCCGCTAAACATAACGAGAAAAACGACACTCTTTATGAACAAGGTGCTGCGTAATATGAGTATCCCTTCTCACAGTCAGTTATTTATAGGCAATGTAAGGCATCGTCGTTTTACACCCGTTAAGCATGAGCTGAATTACTCAATGTTTATGCCAGCGATTGATTTGGATGAAATTGGTGTACTTGAGAAAAAAGTTTGGGGCTTTGGGACTCGCTGGTGGCATTGGGCTCGATTCAAACGCGATGATTACCTCGGTGAAGGGAGTTTGAAAAAAGCGGTGCAAGATAAAGTCGCAGAACTTACGGGCGTACGTTGCAGCGGCAAAGTACTGGCTGTCTGTCATTTGCGTTATCTCGGGCTCTATTTTAGTCCAGTGAATTTTTACTACCTGTATGACCAAAAAGGTGAATGGCAATATCTTCTCGCTGAAGTCAGCAATACACCTTGGAATGAGCGCCATTATTACGCGATAGCGGCTGACCCAAAGGATGAAGATTTTGGTTGGGAGCAAGACAAAGCATTCCACGTGTCACCGTTCAACCCGATAGACCAATCGTACCGCTGGAAAATAAAACCGCTTACAGACAAGTTAAATATCCATCTTGAATGCCATAAAGGTGAAAAACACTTCGACGCCACAATGGCAATGAAAGCACAGCCATTTTCCAGCGGTTCTTTATTGAAGTGCTTGATCGGAACACCAATTCAAACAGTAAAAGTGATGGTTGGAATCTACTGGCATGCGTTGAAGTTATGGATTAAAGGTGCGCCGTTTTATTCCCACCCTAAATATTTGGCGTCCAATGAACGTAAAGCCTCTAGCGACAAATCAGATAAGAAAAATAATAAGCACAAGGAGAATTCTGCATGTTAAATACGACTTCTATAACATTGCCGCGCAAACTGACGACGACTCAGAAAGCGGCTCGCGGAGTTATTTTTCAATGTCTGCAAAAGATGGAAATGGGTTGCTTAACCATTATCGAATCGTTTCATACCGAGACAAAGGAGCGCAGTGAACGTTTTACTGCGCCAAATGGAGAATACAGTGGCCAACCTGTCGTTGCGACCATTGAGGTTAAGCACCCAGGTTTTTACTCCAGAATATTACAAGGCGGTAGCATCGCTGCCGGTGAGGCGTACATGGATGGCTGGTGGGACAGTCCAGATTTAACGGCATTGATGAAGCTGATGGCGCTAAATATGCGGGCCCTTGATAAGCTTGAGGAGCAGGGTAGTTGGCTTACCAAGTTGCTTTACAAGTTTAGCCATTGGACGAATCGAAACTCGCAAGAAAACTCTCGGAAGAACATCCATGCTCATTACGATTTAGGCAATGATTTGTATGAAGCTTTTTTAGATACCAACATGCTGTACTCATCAGCGCTTTACCGCACAAGTGCCGACTCCTTAGAGCAAGCTCAAATCAATAAAATGGAACGCTTGTGCCAGCAGTTGGATCTTCAATCTACCGACCATGTGATTGAGATTGGCACAGGGTGGGGGGCGATGGCGATATACATGGCTGAGCAATACGGTTGCCGAGTGACAACAACGACCATTTCGGAAGAGCAGCATGAATATGCTCGACAGCAAATCGTACAACGAGGTTTAGCCGATCGAATTACTTTACTTAAAGAAGACTATCGTAACCTTACTGGGACGTACGATAAATTGGTTTCTATCGAGATGATTGAAGCCGTGGGGAAACAGTTCTTAGCTTCCTACATCAAAAAATGCGAGTCATTATTAAAGCCTAGCGGCCTGATGGCTATCCAAGCGATTACGATTGCGGACCAGCGCTACGACTATTACAGCAACAATGTCGATTTTATTCAGAAATACATTTTCCCTGGTGGTTTCTTGCCGTCGGTGACGTCTTTGACACAAGCGACCACTAAGCACAGTGATTTGGTAGTTCG
Source organism: Vibrio sp. GLN_1 (assembly GCF_043106015.1). NCBI lineage: Bacteria > Pseudomonadati > Pseudomonadota > Gammaproteobacteria > Vibrionales > Vibrionaceae > Vibrio > Vibrio sp. GLN_1. The sequence continues at coordinate 456,032 of NZ_JBICMD010000014.1, read as the reverse complement.
TGATTTGTTTGACATAGGCCTAGACTACGCAAAAACACTGAATGAGTGGCATCGCCGTTTTAACCGCGCAGAGGATGCTGTGCGAGGGTTTGGGTACGATGACCGGTTTGTCCGCATGTGGCGTTATTACCTTAGTTATTGTGAAGGCGGTTTTATTGCTCGTACGATCAGCGCCGTTCACATGACTTTCCAGCGCCCATAAGAATTATGAGAGTGTTGATTGCGTCCACTTGGTTTCAACTGTGCTGGTTTATTGCTGTGCTTGGTACGTTTGAGTGGCAATGGTTGATGATGATACTGGCGTTGGCGACTTTGGTGTATACCATTCTGACGGCGTTTCACTCGGTGAAAGCGATCGCCTTTGTCACCATTTTCGGGCTAGTTCTCGATACGCTAAATCAAAACTTCTCGCTTTTGGTTTTCCCTACCCCTTGGCTCCCTGTGTGGTTGATTGGTCTATGGGTATTGTTTGCATGGTATGCCTACCAACTGAAAGTGCTTTTGCACCGCTTCGCCAAAATCTGCGTATCAATATTAGGTGGGCTTGGAGGAATGCTCAGCTACTTCGCTGGCTACAAGCTTCAAGCGGTAGAGTTTGGATTCGATACAAGTATTACGTTACTGGCCTTGTTTGTGGAATGGTTGGTGTTAATGCTGGTGATTCTCAAGGTGTATAACAATGGCAAACTTAAAGAGAAAACTCGTAAGGGGTATGGGTAGCGGTATCTTGTTTGTTTTTGTAGTGGGCGCAATACCGTCGCAGGCACAAGATATAGGAAGCACTGACAGACTGAATGTAGAAAACTGGCAGGAATGGGAAACAGTAGGCGAAGCGCAGCTAACTTGGTTTGTGTTTGATATTTATCGATCTCGCCTAAAAGCACCCAATGGACAATACCTTGTTTCTACGGATGTTTCTCCGCATCCATTTGCTTTAGAGATCAACTATCAACGAGACATAAGCAAGCAGCAGTTGCTTGAGGTGACGGAGGAACAGTGGCAAAAACTGGGCTTCCCTAAGTCGAGCCGCCAACAATGGATTACCCAATTGAGCTTTATCTTCCCAAGTATCAAAAATGGCGATGAACTTACCTACGTCACTGATGGAGATAAGGGACAGATAATCTATCGCCAAGCAGGAACTAAAACGCAAAAAATGGTTGGCGAAATAACGGACGAACGTATGAATGATGCATTCCTGTCCATTTGGTTGTCACCAAAAACGGAATTTCCAAAGCTGCGTAAACAACTTATAGGACAAGTCAGACCGTGAACATCTTTAAAACATTATTGCGATACTTTGCTGTGTGCGTTGCTATTACGTTGAATGCTTGCTCGGCGGATATAGACAATTACCAAGCATCTACGCCGCCATTTAATTTATTTGAATATTTTGATGGCAATGTGAAGGCATGGGGAATGGTGCAAGATTATTCCGAGAAACAAACACGCCGCTTTGAGGTTGATATTGTCGGTACGATAACGGGTGATGAATTGGTTCTTGTTGAGGACTTTGTTTTTGACGATGGTGAAACCGACCAGCGTGTTTGGACTATTTCTCGTGCAGAGGATGGCAGGTATACAGGCAAAGCAGATGACATTATGGGTTTCGCAAACGGAAAAGAGCAGGGTAACGCTCTGCAATGGCAATATGACTTTGAGTTAAAAATGGACGACTCGACAGTGACTGTTGCCTTTGATGATTGGCTTTACCGACAAGATGACAAACACGTATTCAACCTGACCAAAATTAAAAAGTTTGGCGTGGAGGTGGGGACAATAACCTTGTTCTTTCAAAAACAACCCTAAATCCGCGATGCTCAACACGTATTGGGCGAAAATACTCTATTGGAATGCCTCGGTTGGTAAGCTTCCAAACAAAAAAGGTTGACGCTTTCACGTCAACCTTTTTAGTTTTTCGCTCATTATTGAGAGATTATAGCTTGTCAGTTAGCTCGATTGCTTGACCGATATAGTTCGCTGGCGTCATCTCTTTTAGACGTGCTTTTTCGTGTTCAGGAAGCTCAAGGCCGTCAATGAAGTTACGCATTGCTTCACCGTCTACGCGCTTGCCGCGAGTTAGCTCTTTCAACTTCTCGTATGGCTTCTCGATACCGTAGCGACGCATGACTGTCTGTACTGGCTCTGCTAGAACTTCCCAGTTTTTGTCTAGTTCAGCAAGAAGCGCGTCACGGTTCACTTCCAGTTTGCTGATGCCTTTTAGCGTAGAAGTGTAGGCGATGATTGCGTAGCCAACACCAACACCTAGGTTACGTAGAACCGTTGAGTCAGTTAGGTCACGTTGCCAACGAGAGATAGGCAGTTTCTGTGCTAGGTGACCGAACACGGCGTTCGCAAGACCTAGGTTACCTTCAGAGTTTTCAAAGTCGATTGGGTTAACTTTGTGTGGCATTGTCGAAGAACCGATCTCGCCAGCAATGGTTTTTTGCTTGAAGTGGCCTAGTGCAATGTAACCCCAAACGTCACGGTCGAAATCGATCAGAATAGTGTTGAAACGTGCCACAGCATCGAACAGCTCAGCGATGTAATCGTGTGGTTCGATTTGTGTTGTGTAAGGGTTCCAAGTTACGCCTAGAGATTCAGTGATGAACTCTTCAGAGAACTTGTGCCAATCTAGTTCCGGGTAAGCAGATAGGTGCGCGTTGTAGTTACCTACCGCGCCGTTGATTTTCGCTAGGATTTCAACGTTTTCGATTTGCTTGTATTGACGCTCCATGCGGTACGCCACGTTTGCCATTTCTTTACCCATTGTTGATGGAGAAGCTGGCTGACCGTGTGTACGAGATAGAAGAGGGATGTCGCGGTACTCAACAGCAAGTGCTTTGATAGCGTCAATAAGGTTGCGGATTTCTGGAAGAATCACGGTTTCACGCGCTTCTTTTAGCATTAGAGCGTGTGAGGTGTTGTTGATGTCTTCAGAAGTACATGCAAAGTGGAAGAACTCGTTTACTGCGTGCAGTTCAGGAACGTCTGCGACTTTCTCTTTTAGGAAGTACTCAACCGCTTTTACGTCGTGGTTAGTTGTGCGCTCGATCTCTTTGATACGTAGTGCGTCTGCTTCAGAGAAGTTTGCAGCAAGGTCGTCTAGGAATTGGTTTGCTTCTGCGCTAAACGCTGGCACTTCTGCAATTTCAGCAGTAGCAGCAAGCTTTTGTAGCCAGCGGATTTCAACGATAGTACGGTATTTTAAAAGACCGTATTCACTGAAGATTTCGCGTAACGCAATTGTCTTGCTTCCGTAGCGGCCGTCTACTGGTGAAACAGCAGTCAATGCTGACAGTTCCATGATGTTCTCCTGAATTGGGTTTCTAAATTTCGTGAGCTTTATACCAATAACTGTGGCAATTGTCACGAATATTGCGCAAACGTTTGCGCGAGATTTGTTTTAGTCAAAAAAATTAGCTCGCGATGAACGCGAGCTATGGAATTACATTCTGGCTAACAGGATTTGAGCCTGTTCAACCATCTTCTTGCGTCCGAAGATTAAGTGGCGACGTTTGCCACCCACTTGACGCCAGAGTACTGCGCTACGGATGCCTGATAACAACAAAGCGCGAACTTTGTGTTGGTTGGCGGTTTGCTGCAATACCGATGGGGTGCCAGTTACTTGAATACGAGGGCCGATTGGGCTAACTACATCAAGATAAATGCTTGCTAGGTTGCTGATCATTTGATCTTCTAGCAATTCAAAGTGTTCTGTTTGGCGTTTCGCCATTTGGATGCGATCACCAAGCTGAGACATGGCATCAGTGCGTGCGGTTAGTTTACGCTCTAATGCCATTAGGCTAATGATGTATCGGGTGATTTCACTGCCAGATGGGGTGCTATCAATCCCTTTCACCAAACACTCAAGGCCAAGTTTTAGGTCGGCTTCGCGACCGAATACGCCAATAGTATTGGCTGGGTTTGTGTTCAAAATGGCGTTCATGGATGTTTCAAAAGCATCTTGATCACAATGTCCGTTTCTCGCAACTTGTTGAACCAAAGCAACAGCTTGGCAAATACCAGCGAAAGCGATAGTACGGTCATAAAGTGTATTCGCCACGTAACAACTCCTAAGCTTGAGAATATTTAATGCGTTGCTCGATGATACCACCACCTAAGCAAACGTCATCTTTGTAGAACACGGCGGATTGACCTGGAGTCACGGCAATTTGTGGCTCATCAAAGATCACTTTAATGTTCTCGTCGTCGATAGGAATGATTGTACAAGGAATATCTTGCTGACGGTAACGAGTTTTCACTGTGCACTTCATAACATCGCGAATTGGTTCACGATCTACCCAGTGAAGTTGTGATGCAAGTAGACCTTCTGATTTTAGCATCGGGTGGTCTTTACCTTGAACGGCGATAAGCACGTTGCGGTCGAGATCTTTCTCACCTACGAACCATGGGTCTTCGTTACCGCCGCCGCCTTTACGACCACCGATATGAAGGCCTTTACGTTGGCCTAGTGTGTGGTACATCAAGCCTTGGTGCTGACCGATAACTTCGCCTTCTGGCGTTTCGATGTTGCCTGGTTGAGCAGGAAGGTAACGGCCTAGGAACTCAGTAAATTTACGTTCACCGATGAAACAGATGCCTGTTGAATCTTTCTTCTTCGCTGTGATTAGACCTTGTTCTTCCGCGATACGGCGAACTTCTGGTTTTTCCAAATCACCCACAGGGAATAGGCTACGAGCAACTTGTTCGTGGCTTAGTGTGTACAAGAAGTAGCTTTGGTCTTTGTTGCTATCTAGGCCACGCAGCATTTGTGGCTTTTCGCCGTTTTCAGGGAAAGAACGACGCACATAATGACCCATGGCAATGTAGTCTGCCTCAAGCACTTCATCAGCGAATTCAAGGAATGCTTTGAACTTGATTTCTTTGTTACAAAGGATGTCTGGGTTTGGAGTACGGCCTGCTTTGTATTCTGCAAGGAAGTATTCGAATACGTTATCCCAGTATTCTGCTGCAAAGTTGATGGTGTGAAGGTGGATGCCTAGCTTGTCACATACTGCTTGAGCATCGGCTAAATCTTCTGCTGCTGTGCAATATTCTTCGTTGTCATCTTCTTCCCAGTTCTTCATGAACAGGCCTTCTACTTGGTAGCCTTGTTGCTTTAGAAGATACGCAGAAACAGATGAATCAACGCCGCCGGACATACCGACGATGACTTTCTTTTGGCTGTTATCAGACATTACTAAACACCACTAAAATAAACGGGACGCAGATTCTAACAGAATCCACAGACCGGTGACAGATCCGAGATCGAAATCACAATTCGTTTTTGCTGCCTTTTTCCGCAACAGCATCACTAAATAGTAATTTCATAAGTATAGAAAGGATATATATGGCATAGTTGGCAAAAATCCAAGAGGACAATATAAATGAGTGACGAAAACCAATTTATGCAAGAAGCTGAGTTGATTGAAATTGTTGAGAATCAGCTTGAAGATGGGAACCCTATCAAAGTTAAAGAAACATTGATGCGTTTGATGATGACTGGTACACCAAGAGAAGAAGCGGTAGCTATGATGGCATGTGCTATGTCGATTGAAATCTTTGATGTAATGAAAAACGAAGGGGAGTTCAATTTAAAGCGTTACACTGAACACCTAAATCAGCTGCCTGATTTGAGCTTCATGGAAGGCGAATAAGTAACCCGGAAGAAAAAAGCACCCAGCAAACGTTTGCTATAATTGCTTTTATTGCCGCTTTATTATTAGCGGTATAGAATCCGTTCTCCTTTTCATCCCCTTACTCAGACTAACAATATGAAATTTCCTGGACAACGCAAATCGAAGCACTATTTTCCTGTTCATGCTCGTGATCCTTTGGTGAGCCAAGCACAAGAAAGCAAGAAGATGACGCGCACTCACATCATCGGTATTGACCAAACTTTGGTGGATATCGAGGCAAAAGTAACGTCAGATGTGATTGAAAAGTACGGTTTGAGTAAAGGTCACTCGCTGGTTATTGATGATGTAAAAGCAGAAGAGCTATACCAGCAACTAAAAGAAGAGAATCTGATCACTAACGAATACGCTGGTGGTACGATTGGCAATACACTTCATAACTACTCGGTTCTTGCAGACGATCGTTCTACGCTGCTTGGTGTGATGAGCCAGGATATCAAAATCGGCAGCTACGGCTATCGTTACCTTTGTAATACATCGAGCCGCATGGATCTGAATTACCTGCAAGGTGTTGATGGTGCTATCGGTCGTTGTTTTGCTTTGATCACTGAAGACGGTGAACGTACTTTTGCGATCAGCGAAGGTCAAATGAACCAGCTTCATCCAGACAGCATTCCTGAGAAAATTTTCAAAAATGCTTCTGCACTAGTACTGACATCTTACTTAGTTCGTTGTAAAGAAGGCGATCCAATGCCTGAAGCAACAATGAAAGCCATTGAGTTTGCGAAGAAGAACGACGTTCCTGTTGTATTAACGCTAGGTACTAAGTTTGTTATTCAAGACGATCCTAAATACTGGCAAGACTTTATTCGTGAACACGTTTCTGTTGTCGCAATGAACGAAGACGAAGCAGAAGCGCTAACAGGCGAAACTGATCCGCTAGCCGCTTCTGATAAGACGCTAGAGTGGGCTGATATGGTGTTATGTACCGCAGGTCCTGTTGGTCTGTTTATGGCGGGTTACACTGAAGACAGTGCGAAGCGTGAAACCACGTTGCCATTACTTCCTGGCTCGATTGCTGAATTTAATCGTTACGAGTTCAGCCGTCCGGCTAAAAAAGATGCTTGTCAGAATCCAATTCGAGTTTATTCGCATATTTCTCCTTACATGGGTGGTCCAGAGAAAATTAAGAACACAAACGGTGCGGGTGATGCTGCGTTGTCTGCTGTTCTTCATGACATGGCGGCGAATAAATACCATAAAGAAAATGTGCCTAACTCTAGCAAGCACAGCAATGAGTATTTAACTTACTCATCTTTTTCTCAGGTTTGTAAATATGCGAACCGTGCGAGCTACGAAGTTCTCGTGCAACATTCTCCTCGTCTGTCTCGTGGCTTACCAGAGCGAGAAGACAGTTTGGAAGAAGCATACTGGGAACGTTAATTCATATCGAATTAACCACTTTATAACTAATGTTAAAATGGCGTGTTTGAAAAAATACGCCATTTTTTATTTGCGCAAGACAAATAAAAAAGGCTCCCAACGGGAGCCTTTTTAAACAAGAACGATTAGATTAGGAAATCGTCTAGTGATTTACCTGCGTCAAGTTGCTCTTGAATTGCAGAAGGTGTACGACCTTGGCCTGTCCAAGTTTTTTCTTGGCCATTTGTGTCGATGTACTTGTACTTAGCTGGGCGAGGAGCGCGCTTAGATTTTGCTTTAGTCTTAGTTTCGCCAGATAGTGCGCTAATTAGTGCTTCAACGTCGATACCGTCTTGAGCAATTTTTTCTGCAATCTCTGCTAGCTTAGCTTCTTGTTGTGCTAGTGCTTCACGCTCTGCTTCTTCAGCTTCACGACGCTCTTCAACAACAGTAGTTAGTTTATCTAGAGCTTCTTCCAATTGTTCTAGAGTCAGCTCACGAGAAAATGCACGAAGGCTACGGATATTTAGAAGTGTTTTAGTCAGCTCTGACATAACGATTCCTATTAATAGGTTAACGTGTTTGGCATTTTTAATCGTTACGATTAAATAATACCAATCTACAAATAAAGATAAGTCCTTATATTTAACTTTATCTTTTCCTTATGTGCAAATGCTAAATCATGATTTTGTTTAAATTGAGCTATTTTTTGACTGAAAACTAATATTAATTAACTCGAAATAAATCTTAATAGATAGTGAATTCAAGTTTTACGTGATTATTCTAATCAAGCGAGTTATTGAATGGTGTTTTTTATAAAAGGCACGCTTTGTATTTGCGCAACAGAAAACGAAAGCTGTAATGTGTACGGTATTTGTTATTCATATTTCTTTAAATTATCGATATTAGATAATCCATGATATTTTTATGGTAGTAATAAAGTTTCATAAACAACCAAATTAACGTGATTTCAGTTGCACAATACTCAATTCGTTTGTTCGACGTTTATAAATTGGGTTGGCGATTATTTATTAGTTTAATTTAGTTTGATGTGTTGCATTGGTTCTCATCATAAGTACAATGGCTGCTACCTGATGCAATATTGCAGATAATTTGTTGTTAATTTGTACAATTAACGGTTAATTGTTTGTTGTTGCCGTAGAGGCGCAGTCTCGAAGAGTAGCTATTATTGGGGTGATGCCAATGAATAATAGTGGAAGGCGAAGATTGCCGAAGTAAGTCGTATATCAAAACGCCTTGCTGGGGTTGTATCTGAAAGGAACAACACTGCCATAGTATATTTACATTAAACTATGGAGCGCTACTGTAGGGTTGGGTGGAGTGTTCGCTTCCCTGTCGCTAAGTTCAACATGAGCACGTTTCTTATAAAGAAGGCGTGACTTGTCTGCAGTAGATCTCTAGCCAAACTTTGGTTTTTGAAGATCATGAATTTAATAGATTTTTCTCATTCTCCTGTTTCATTATTGCCTCCTATTGTTGCTCTGACATTGGCGATTCTGACTCGACGTGTATTAGTTTCTCTTGGTGTAGGTATCGCGCTTGGTGCGGTTCTACTTAACAGCTGGTCAATTGGTGGTACTGCAAGCTATGTAGGTACTCAAGTGTCTTCTGTCTTCATTGAAGATGGTGGAATTAACACTTGGAACATGAGCATTGTTGGTTTCCTAATTCTATTAGGCATGACAACGGCTCTATTGACACTTTCTGGCGGTACTCGCGCATTCGCTGAATGGGCACAGTCTCGTGTGAAAAGTAAACGCGGCTCTAAACTTCTTGCAGCCTTTTTAGGCGTATTCATTTTTGTCGACGATTACTTTAATAGTCTTGCTGTAGGTGCGATTTCACGCCCAGTAACGGATCGCTTCTATGTATCTCGTGCGAAACTGGCTTACATCCTAGATTCAACCGCTGCACCTATGTGTGTCATCATGCCAGCTTCTAGTTGGGGTGCTTACATCATTACTATCATCGGCGGTATTTTAGTATCACATGGTATTACTGAGTATTCAGCGCTTGGGGCGTATGTGCGTCTTATACCAATGAACTTCTACGCTGTATTTGCGCTGTTAATGGTGTTTGCAGTAGCGTGGTTTGGTCTAGATATCGGTAAGATGCGCGAGCATGAAATTGCAGCGTCTCAAGGTCGTGGTTTTGACAAAGACAAAGAGAACGACACTCAAGAAGCGCATGAGCTTAACGAAGAGTTGGACATTCGTGAGAGTGAAAAAGGTAAAGTCTCTGACTTAATCCTACCGATTGTTACGCTTATCATCGCGACAATTGCTTCGATGATGTACACCGGTGGTCAAGCGTTGGCTGCTGACGGTAAAGAGTTTGCATTGTTAGGTGCATTCGAGAATACCGATGTGGGTACGTCTCTGATTTACGGTAGCTTGCTTGGTTTGGCCGTTGCTCTGTTTACTGTTCTAAAACAAGGACTACCACTGACTGAGATTACTCGCACACTGTGGATTGGTGCTAAATCGATGTTTGGTGCGATTCTTATCCTTGTGTTTGCGTGGACAATCGGCTCTGTTATCGGTGACATGAAGACGGGTTCGTACCTATCGACTATGGCTCAAGGTAACATTAATCCGCATTGGTTACCTGTAATCCTGTTCTTGTTGTCGGGTCTAATGGCGTTCTCAACCGGTACTTCATGGGGTACATTCGGTATCATGTTACCAATCGCTGGTGATATGGCGGGTGCAACTGACATCGCACTAATGCTTCCTATGCTAAGTGCAGTTTTGGCCGGTGCAGTATTCGGTGACCACTGTTCACCAATTTCGGACACGACTATTTTGTCTTCGACAGGTGCGCGTTGTAATCACATCGACCACGTATCGACTCAGTTGCCTTATGCGCTGTCTGTTGCGTTGGTTTCTTGTGTCGGCTTTATTGCACTTGGTATGACAACGTCAATCGCGTTCTCTTTCATTGCAGCATCGATTACATTTGTTATCGTCTGTGCTGTTCTATCATGGTTGTCGAAATCGAAAATAGCATCATGTCAGAGTGCTTAATGGCAATATGATTTGTTGAAAAGAGGAAGCTCCGCTAGTAACTAGCGGAGCTTTTTTTTAACGCGATTTAGGTGAGGGGGGCAATCGCGTTTTTGGGGATAACCTTTAAGATTCTGGCTGTGTGAAGTCAGGTGTTGGACAGTCTTCATACGACGATGGCAGAATTGGAACATCATCGTTGTTATTCAAACCATCCAAAACCGTCTTGATCTGATCAATTTGATTGATGTCTGAACCTTCCCAAGCACTGACCGCGTTACTAATGATATCTCCAATAGACATCCACTGATCGCCAAACCAAATAACGGTAGTTTGGGTTAAACCTTCAGAGGTTGGACGATGTCGAGTGTTAAAGATAAATGCGAGTAGTTGCTGAGCTAGCTGCTCTTTATGCTCGTTAAGGTCCGCGTTGCCATTGCTATCGACCAAGAATTGTGACACTTCGGATTGCCAAGTCCCGGCCATCCAAGTAGCAGAATCGCCGCTAAATGCTGCTTCAACTGGCTCTCCACCAGTAAATTTACCGTCAAATGGCTCGTCACCAGCTCCAAAGTAGCTACTTGGAGAGGCGTAAGGGGCTAATCCATTCACATATACTCTGTCGGCTTCAGTTAGTTCACTTAAGCCATTTTTGTTGTGCCAGTAACCTTTGGTGTCAAAGTCTGCAGTGATTTCACAAATGTTATTGAAGTGCACTTCATTACCATCAAGTGAGTCACTGCGGTTGTGTACTTCACCGATAATGAGAGGGACGCCATTTTCCATTTTCATGACAGATTTTACGTCGAACGAAATGGTGTGATCACTGGTATTGTTCCATGCAGCAGAAAGGCTTTCGCTCACTTCATAAGGCGCGGGATCTTCACCGCGAACATTTGGAACGAGAACGAAGAATGTGGCACAGCCATCCTCTCCTGTCATCCGCTGTACGTAACCATTGGCATCAACTTCCGCTAAATTCTCGCCTTCTGGAAGAACACCGGCATCAAGAAGAAGTTGTTCTATCACTAAGAATTCACCATTTTCTGGATACTCAGGGTTGAATGGTTTAGGAACGGGTACACTGTCAGGTATGTAAAGGTTGACCGGCCAATTCGGAATCAAGCTTTCGCCTTCATCATGAATACCGTTACCGTTCATATCGAACGACTTACACACTTTAAGATTGGCAATACCGATAGAACCAAAACGGATGGTTAACACGGGATCATCATCATAGGTTGGTTGAGCCCAAGCACTAGGCATGAAACCAACGTCATTCTCCTCATTACCGCTGGCTTCATCTGTGTCCTCACCAGCAGAACGTTTGATGGTTTCGTCGAAGTTGGTTTGACATGCTAGAGCGTTTGCAAAGCCTATATGCAGATCGCCATCTTCGAATGTCGGTGCAAAGTCTCTTAAATCTGCGAAGGTTGTGAAGTGAGTGAATGGGGTGTTCATTGCGGTAAAGCCAACTTTTTTCGCCCACCACATGAATTGGTCTAAGCTCCATTGATGGTCTTCAACCCCAAAAACACTAAACGTGATTGGCTCGTCAGGAGAATCATTGGAAAGTTTAGTATTACGCATACCGCCCATCTCCATCGCTAAGTCACGAATACCAAACTCCCAATTAGGAATAACTTCATCGATGATAGGATCATATTGACAGTTCAGGTTTCTGTCGTGGAACGCACGAAAAGCAATATCAAAGTTTGGCGGTTCTGGCTCTGCAGTCTTCGCTTTGAAGTTATCTGTTTTCGAGAATCGAGGGATAAATCCAAAGAACCCGGCACAGTTTTCACCAGTTTCTTCGCCATACAGGTCAGTACCTTCACAAGCGGCTTCTACGCTCGCTGCTGTGGATACCCAAGCTTTGTAAACCCCACCGGAGTTAGGTGTGTTGGCAAATGGAAATAGCTGTATGGTTTCTCCATCAGGCAGAGAAGTTGGGTCGACATCTAAATACTCACTTCCCAATTGATGTCGACATTCTATGTCTATCGATTGGGTGACCATTTTGCCGCGAACTTTAACTTCTTGAGTGATGGTGACGACGTCATTCATATATGTCACACCACCTTCACCGTCGAAATAGAAAAGACGACAGGCTAATGGTTCTGCGTAAAACTCTTCGGCGTTTCTAGCGTTCTTGCCTTTGATTTTTACATCTTGATAGCAGGTACCACCGTTGGTGTCTGCGCTATCTAAAGTACTTGATAACAAACATTTACCTGATGGATCGGTAACTTGAAAATAATACAAACCAGCAGGCAGTGCTGCGGCTGTCCTTGGTGCGTTAGGCCCAGGGCCTCCATCTAAAAATACTTCTTGTTTAGACTCGTAGCGGACATTTTCATTGACGATATCACCAGCAGGTGTCGTCGTGAATATTGCGCCATCTAATCTAGCGAAAGCTGGTACAGCAAACATGATAGCTAACGAAGATATCGCAAGAGTTGTTGTCCTTAATTTGGATAAAAACCTGTTGATATTCATTTTTTGCTCCTGTGTCATCATGAGTGACGACATAGGATACAAAGGCAAAGAGTATGCCTATTTTAACTTATTGATTTATAAGAGCCTTACATGACGTGTTTTATATGAAAAAGCTAAGTAAATGATATGCCGTGATTTCGTTGTTACACTGTGTTGCGTTACACATGTACACATTGTCAGATGTTGATATTGTACTTCTTAATCAGCCGATAAAGTGTTGTTCTAGAAATACCTAGATGGCGTGCGGCTGCGCTCATATTGTGTTTATTTTCTTCGATGGCCTGTAACAAATAGTCGAGGTCAATTTGATCAACAGAAGGGAGTAATTGCCTTTCACTGTTCTCAAGCCCTAAATCAGCAACGAGTAGGGTATTGTCTTCACACATGACAATTGCTCGCTGAATCACATTACGCAGCTCACGTACATTTCCAGGCCAACGATGTTTAAGCAGTTTTGCTTTCACTTCTTCGGACATGTTGTGTACTTGACCATGAGATAAATCGGTTAAAAAGTGCTCAGACAGCATCAAAATGTCTTTGCCTCTTTTTCGAAGTGGAGGAATGGTCAGCGGTAATATATTGAGTCGATAAAATAGATCCTCCCTAAATTCTCCTTGTACGACTTCGCTTTTTAAATCCACGTGGCTGGCGGCAATCACACGACAATCAACATCGATAAATTTATCCGCACCTACTTTGTGTATTTGTTTGCTTTCTAAAAAGTGAAGGAGATGTATTTGAAGATCCGAAGGCATATCTCCAATCTCATCGAGAAATAAAGTACCTTTGTGTGCTTTTTGAATAAAACCAATCCGGTCAGAAATGGCACCTGTAAATGCACCTTTTTCGTGGCCAAAAAGTTCGGAAGCAATCAAGCCACTTGGAATCGCACCGCAGTTAACCTCTACAAAGGGTGATGAGCGTCGACTAGATAACTGATGGATCAGTCGAGCACATAACCCTTTACCCACACCAGTTTCACCTTGTATGAGTACTTCCGCGTCACATTGCGCGTACTTTTTAATGGCATTTCGAAGCTCGTGGATACAAGCGCTATTCCCAATCAGAGGATATAGCTCCGCCTCGCTGAATTGCACCGTTGGTTTGGTACTACCTTTTCGCAGTTTCATCATTAATCACTATTTTTGCCCCACTGAAATAATAGTTTTGAATTAGCTGTCTCAATCGTGAGTGAATGTCTCTTTATTGAGAAGTTTGTTAATTACTGTGGGTGGTAAAGTCTAAATGTTTGTTTCGGGGAAAATTTATACTAGGGACTTTTTTTGCTAGGAAAATCGTTGTATAGCAACTTCATTTCTTGCACTCTATCGCAATGAAACTAAAAATAAACACTTAAAAAACATAGACTTGAAAAAATAGTTAAGAAAAGTTCAATTTCGGTATTGAAAAATTAAGAATCCTTGGTTAGTGTGGTTACTAACGAAGCAACTAACTAAAGTCTTAAATAAGTATGCGTAATTTTGTAATGAACATTCATCACCATCATCACCCAGCCTAGTCTTTCGGGAGATGTACGCATACCCGGGAGGCAGGAAACTCCCGGAGGTGAAAATCAAAGTAAGAACAGATTTTAAACCCTCGGGAGACGCCAATCTCTCGAGGGTTTTTTAGTTTTACTGGTTTAAAAATTACTTAGATATCAAAATCTTGCACAGGGATAAAGCAATGCAAACACAACGCTTAAGAATCGCAATTCAGAAAAAAGGTCGTCTTAGCAAAGAGAGCCAAGCTCTACTAAAGCAATGCGGCGTGAAATTTAACGTAATGGGTGAGCGTCTTGTTGTTCACTCAGAGAACATGCCAATTGACTTGCTTTTGGTTCGTGACGACGACATCCCTGGCTTGATCATGGATGGCGTGGTTGACCTTGGTTTCATCGGAGAAAACGAACTAGAAGAAGTTCGTCTTGATCGCAAAGCTTTGGGTGAGCCATGTGAGTTTGTTCAACTTCGTCGACTGGATTTTGGTGGCTGCCGTTTGTCCATTGCCATCGATAAAGATGAAGAATACAACGGTCCACAAGATCTCGCAGGCAAACGCATCGCAACGACTTACCCTCAACTTCTTAAAGCGTACATGGATGAAGCCGGCGTGCCATTCTCAACTTGTATGCTCACTGGTTCTGTGGAAGTTGCGCCACGAGCGGGCTTAGCGGATGCGATTGCAGATTTGGTTTCTACAGGTGCAACATTAGAAGCAAACGGCCTGAAAGAAGCCGAAGTCATCTTCAGATCCAAAGCGACGCTTATCCAACGCATTGGTGAGTTCGACGCAGACAAAGCAGAGTTGATCAATAAGTTGCTAACTCGTATGCAAGGCGTTCAACAGGCAAAAGAATCAAAATACATCATGCTGCACGCACCAGCTGGAAAGTTGGAGCAAATTAAAGCATTACTGCCGGGCGCAGAAGATCCAACCGTTTTACCACTATCAGCAGACAAACAGAAAGTTGCCGTTCATTTGGTGAGTACAGAGAATTTGTTCTGGGAAACCATGGAACAGCTAAAAGAACTGGGTGCGAGCTCAATTCTAGTGCTACCAATTGAAAAAATGATGGAGTAACGGCAATGAGAACTGTTGTATGGCAATCACTGAGTGAAGAGCAACAAGATGCAATTTTAGAGCGTCCTGCCATTGCGGAAGGCGCGAATATTACCGCTGCAGTTGCGGATGTGATCGCAAAGGTGCGTACTCAAGGTGACGCAGCGCTATTAGAACTTACAGAGAAGTTTGACCGTGTAAAACCGGAATCAATCCGAGTTCCATCCAAAGAAATTGATGCGGCTTCAGAGCGTCTTTCTGCGGAAATGAAACAAGCACTAGAGCAGGCTTACAGCAACATTGCTAAATTTCATAAAGCACAAAAGCCACAACCAATTAAAGTGGAGACACAACCTGGTGTGATGTGTGAGCAAGTGACACGTCCCATTCAAAAAGTAGGGTTGTATATTCCTGGTGGTAGCGCGCCATTGCCATCGACAGTATTGATGCTGGGCGTGCCTGCAAAAATCGCTGGTTGTCGTAAAGTGGTGCTTTGTTCTCCTCCACCGATTGCAGATGAAATTTTGTACGTTGCCAAGTTGTGCGGCATTGATGAAGTTTACAATGTCGGTGGTGGACAGGCGGTCGCTGCTATGGCTTACGGTACGAAAAGCGTCTCCAAAGTGGATAAAATTTTTGGCCCGGGTAACGCCTATGTGACGGAAGCAAAACGTCAAGTAAGCAATGACTTCCGTGGTGCTGCGATTGACATGCCGGCTGGCCCTTCTGAAGTTCTTGTGATTGCAGACGAAACCGCAGATCCAGATTTCATCGCAGCAGACTTGTTAAGCCAAGCTGAGCACGGCCCTGATTCACAGGTAGTTCTTGTGACACCATCACCAATTGTCGCGGATCAAGTAACGGATGCCGTTCAGCGTCAACTAAAAGCCTTGTCTCGAGCAGACATCGCGCAGAAGGCGTTGGCTTCGAGTCTGATTATTATTTCTGAGTCAATCACACAAGCGGTTTCTATCTCTAACTACTACGGCCCTGAGCACTTAATTGTGCAAACGAAGAACCCGCGTGAGCTACTTCCACTACTAGATAATGCGGGCTCTATCTTTCTTGGCGATTGGTCTCCTGAATCTGCAGGTGATTATGCGTCGGGAACTAACCACGTGCTTCCAACTTACGGGTATACTCGTACTTACTCAAGCCTTGGCCTTGCCGACTTTTCTAAACGAATGACCGTGCAAGAGTTATCGGCTGAAGGTTTACAGAATCTCGCTCCGACTGTGGTTACGATGGCGGAGGCGGAAGGTCTCGACGCTCACAAACGTGCAGTCACCATCCGAGTAGAAAAGCTGACCAAAAATAGATAATAAGAGAGTAAAGAGATGGAAAAGCTAGCACGCAAACAAGTTCAAGAATTAACCCCGTATTTATCTGCTCGCCGAATTGGCGGCACGGGTGACGTTTGGCTCAACGCCAATGAATCTCCATTTAATAATGAGTACAAAACGGATTTTGCTCGCCTAAACCGCTACAGCGAATGCCAGCCAAAAGCGCTTATTTCTGCTTACGCTGCCTACGCGGGTGTAAAGCCAGAACAGACGCTTACTTCTCGTGGCGCTGACGAAGGTATCGAGCTGTTAGTTCGCGCTTTCTGTGAGCCAGGACAAGACGCGATTTTGTACTGCCCTCCGACTTACGGTATGTACGCAATCAGTGCTGAAACCATTGGTGTTGAACGTAAGACTGTACCGCTAACATCGGATTGGCAGCTTGACCTTGCTGGCATCGAATCCAATCTCGATAACGTCAAGCTGGTTTTTGTTTGTTCGCCAAACAACCCAACCGGTAACCTCGTTAAGCGTGAAGATATTGTCTCTCTGCTTGAGATGACAAAAGACCGAGCAATCGTGGTCATGGACGAAGCGTACATCGATTTTTGCCCTGAGGCGTCAACGGTGGATTTGTTAGCTCAGTATCCAAATCTTGCGATTCTACGTACGTTATCAAAAGCGTTTGCGCTTGCAGGCTTACGTTGTGGTTTCACGCTTGCAAACGAGGAGCTAATCAACGTCCTACTTAAAGTCATCGCGCCGTACCCAGTACCAGTGCCTGTTGCTGAAATTGCGGTTCAAGCCTTGTCAGAAGCAGGTTTGGCTCGAGCGAAATTCCAAGTCCTCGACCTTAATGCAAACCGCGCTTATCTGCAGGTTGGTTTGTCGATGATTCCAGGATTGCAAGTGTTCGAAGGGTGGGGCAATTATCTATTGGTTAAATTCCCAGATGGTGATGCGCTGTTTAAAGCGGCGTGGGATACCGGAATCATTCTACGTAACTCACCAATTGAAAACTGCGTGCGTATCAGCGTTGGTAACCGCGACGAGTGTGAAAAGACACTGGGTTTCATTAGAAACTACTATTCATAAATAGAATTCTCAACGTTCTCGGTTTATGCCGAGAACGAAACAAGATTAGTAATAAGGAAGTTCGAGTGAGCAAGCAACAAAAAATCCTATTTATCGACCGAGATGGCACGCTGATTGTTGAGCCACCGATTGATTTCCAAGTTGATCGCTTGGATAAGTTAAAACTAGAACCGTTCGTTATCCCAAGCCTGTTGTCGTTGCAGGATGCGGGATACCGTCTAGTGATGGTGACAAACCAAGATGGTCTGGGCACAGACAGCTACCCTCAAGAAGACTTCGATGCGCCACACAACATGATGATGGAGATCTTCGAGTCTCAAGGTGTGAAGTTCGATGATGTGCTGATTTGTCCGCATTTTGAAGAAGACAACTGCTCTTGCCGTAAGCCTAAATTAGGCATGGTGAAAGAGTATCTTCAAGGCGGTAAAGTGGATTTCCAAAATTCTGTCGTGATTGGTGACCGTCAGACGGATCTGCAATTGGCGGAAAACATGGCGATTCGCGGCATTCAATACAATCCAGAAACCATGGGTTGGAAGCAGATCTTGAAAGATCTAACGGTAAAAGCACGGGTTGCCGAAGTGATTCGTACTACTAAAGAAACCGACATTAAAGTTGCCGTTAATCTGGATGAGCAAGGTGGCAATGATATCTCAACAGGTCTTGGTTTCTTTGACCACATGCTGGATCAAATTGCCACTCACGGTGGTTTCCAAATGGTGTGCAAAGTCGACGGTGATTTACACATTGATGATCACCACACGATTGAAGATACCGCATTAGCCCTTGGTCAGGCATTAAAAGAGGCGTTGGGCGATAAGCGCGGCATTGGTCGCTTTGGTTTCAGCCTGCCGATGGATGAGTGCTTGGCGCAATGTGCGTTGGATTTGTCTGGTCGTCCTTACCTGAAATTTGACGCGAAATTCAGCCGTGATCAAGTTGGAGACTTGTCGACAGAGATGGTGGTTCACTTCTTCCGTTCTTTAACTGACACACTAGCGTGTACGCTGCACCTTTCTTCTGCTGGCGATAATGATCACCACATCATTGAGAGTCTATTCAAAGCGTTTGGTCGAACGTTACGCCAAGCAATCAAGGTGGAAGGTACGGAGCTGCCAAGCAGCAAAGGCGTCCTTTAAGGCTCACGTGAGCAAGGAGAAAAACAGTGACAGAACAAAAAGTTGTCATTATCGATACGGGCTGTGCCAACGTTTCTTCGGTGAAGTTTGCCATTGAACGCTTAGGTTATGGCGTAACGATTTCAAAAGATCCTCAAGTGGTGTTGTCAGCAGACAAGTTGTTCCTACCTGGTGTGGGTACAGCCAGCGAAGCGATGAAAAACCTTGAAGAGCGTGATCTTATCAATCTCGTTAAGCAAGTTGAAAAGCCATTGCTCGGTATCTGTTTAGGTATGCAGTTATTGGGTAAGTTTTCTCAAGAGAAAGGCCAAAAAGCAGATGAATTGGTTGAGTGTCTTGGGCTTTGTGATGGCGAAGTGGAGCTGCTACAAACTGGCGATTTGCCACTGCCACACATGGGGTGGAATACTGTTTCTGCAAAAGCAGGCAATCCGTTGTTCAAAGACATTGAAGAGAGTGAGTACTTCTATTTTGTGCACAGCTTTGCGATGCCAGTTGGAGACTACACCATTGCCGAATGTGATTACGGAAATCCATTCACTGCTGCGGTTCAAAGTGGTAACTATTATGGTGTGCAATTCCACCCAGAGCGTTCTTCAAAAGCGGGCGCGAAGCTTATTCAAAACTTCTTAGAATTATAAAAGGGATTTAGTGTGATTATTCCAGCTCTTGATTTAATTGAAGGACAGGTAGTTCGCCTATATCAAGGTGATTACGGGCAAGTAACCGAATATAAAGTCGACCCAGCAGAGCAGTTCAACTTGTATCACCAAGCAGGGGCTAACTGGCTGCACTTGGTGGATCTGACGGGCGCGAAAGATACATCTGCGCGCCAACTTGATTTGATTGCAAAGCTATTAGCAAGCACGCCTGCGAACATCCAAATCGGTGGCGGTGTGCGTACCGAACAAGACGTTGTGGACTTATTAGAAGCGGGTGCACAGCGCGTTGTGGTTGGTTCAACCGCAGTAAAACAGCCTGAGTTAGTAAAAGGTTGGATGGAAAAATACGGCGCAGAGAAAATCGTTCTCGCGTTGGACATCAACATCGACCAAGACGGCACACGTAAAGTGGCGATCTCTGGTTGGCAAGAAGATTCAGGCGTGACTATTGAAGCTCTGATCAATGATTACTTAACGGTAGGTCTACAGCACGTGCTGTGTACTGACATTTCTCGTGACGGTACGTTAGAAGGCTCAAACGTAGAGCTTTACGTCGACCTATGTAAACAGTACCCACAAGTGCAGTTCCAATCTTCAGGTGGTATCGGCTCATTAGCGGATATCGAAGCGCTAAAAGGCAGCGGTGTGGCAGGCGTGATTGTTGGTCGCGCGTTGTTAGATGGTAAGTTCACAGCAGAGGAGGCATTTGCATGCTGGCAAAGCGAATAATTCCATGTCTTGATGTTCGTGATGGACAAGTGGTGAAGGGCGTTCAGTTTCGCAACCACGAGATCATCGGTGACATTGTTCCTCTCGCTAAACGCTACGCTGAAGAAGGCGCTGATGAGCTGGTGTTTTACGACATCACTGCATCAAGCGATGGTCGTGTAGTTGATAAAAGTTGGGTGGCTCGTGTCGCGGAAGTGATCGACATTCCTTTTTGTGTGGCTGGTGGTATTAAATCCGCAGAGGATGCTGCACGTATTCTGGAGTTTGGTGCAGACAAAGTCTCTATCAACTCGCCAGCGTTGGCTAACCCGCAACTTATTACTGATTTAGCAGATAAATTTGGCGTTCAGTGTATCGTAGTTGGTATCGATTCCTACTATGACAAAGATACTGGTAAATATCAGGTTTACCAGTTTACTGGCGACGAAGAACGTACAAAGGCGACGAAGTGGGAAACGCGCGATTGGGTACAAGAAGTGCAAAAGCGCGGCGCTGGTGAAATCGTGCTCAACATGATGAACCAAGACGGCGTGCGTAACGGTTACGATATTGAACAGCTCAATATGGTACGCGAAGTGTGTAAAGTTCCTCTGATCGCTTCCGGTGGTGCAGGTGCCATGGAGCATTTTGCAGAAGCATACCAAAAAGCAAACGTGGATGGTGCTCTTGCCGCTTCGGTATTCCACAAACAAGTCATCAATATTGGTGAACTAAAGCAGTATTTGAAACAACAAGGCATTGAGGTACGACTATGAGTTTTAAAGCCGTCGAAGTCAGTTCGCTGTCGGAGCGAATCAATTGGGAAAAGGTGGATGGCTTGGTACCTGCCATCGTACAAGACTTCCAATCGAGCCAAGTTCTTATGATGGGTTACATGAACCAAGACGCGCTAGCAAAAACGGGTGAAACGGGTCAGGTGACATTTTTCTCACGCACTAAAGAGCGTTTATGGACTAAAGGTGAAACGTCTGGCAATGTTCTTCAACTCGTGAATATCTCTCTAGATTGTGACAATGATACTTTGCTGGTTCGAGTGAATCCTATTGGACCAACTTGCCACACAGGCACAACAACGTGTTGGGACGGCGATGCACAAGAGGAATCACAAATGGTGTGGCTTCATCAACTTGAGCAGCTACTGGCTGCCCGCAAGAGTGCCGATCCAGACTCCTCTTATACCGCCAGTCTTTATGCCCGTGGTACCAAGCGTATTTCGCAGAAAGTGGGCGAAGAAGGCGTTGAAGTCGCGCTTGCGGCGACGTCGGGCGATAAGGCTGAGTTAGTGTGTGAATCTGCAGATTTGATCTATCACTTGTTGGTGCTTTTACAAGACCAAGGTTTATCAATGAACGATGTGGTGAATAAGCTTAAAGAGCGTCACAAGTAGTTCAAGTTAAAGAAATAAAACAAAGGCTTCCATTTGGAAGCCTTTGTTTTTTCTTGATAGTGCGATTTTATCCACAGCACTTTTTAAATTTCTTACCGCTGCCACAAATACATGGATCGTTACGGCCTACTTTTAAGCTGCTGATGGATTGATTAAGTCGCGGATCTTGCTCGGATTCTTCTTCAGGGAAGGTGCCGTCAATGTAATACCACAGCCCATCTTCTTTCACGAAGCGTGAACGCTCGCTCAGGCAGTAGCGTTGGCCGTCTTCATTGAAATAGGCGTTGAACTCAACAAAGCCTTCATTTTCATGGCTGCCAGCTTCTGCTTTGACGACTTCCAGTTTGCACCAATCGCTGTCGATCGATTGTGCGATACCTTCACGTTGTTCTTCTGCGTTACAACTTGGGTGATATGTTTTCACAACGTAGTCAACGAGGCCTAGCACATGAGCGCTATAGCGAGAGCGCATTAACTGTTCTGGTGTTTTGACGTCAGCGTGATTATTGTGCGCAATTTCACAACACTGTTGGTAGGTACGGTTAGCGCCGCAAGGACAAGAAGAAGCCATAAGATGAAATCTCGTTAGGTAAAGCGATGAAACAAATAATCCCAATAGAGTGGGAGAGAAGCATTATAGCGAGTTAAGGTGTTTGAGAAAGCAGTTCTTGAGCCCACTCTGTCGATTCATTGAATGCATCAGCTAGCTGAGTTTCCGTTAACTTCAATACAGAGCAGTATCTTTCAGCCAGTTCCCAATCTGCTTGTTCGTAAGCAATACACATAGAAAGGAGATACCCAAGCACACCTTTTCGACTTGTCAGTGCAAGCTTGATGTCTTCATCGACGGGAATGTCTTCAATCACATCCGACAGAGGTTGATCGAGAAGCGAGCCTAATAATGAGAACATACCAGTCAGAAAGGCTTGTCCAGGATCGTACTTGGTTTTCATTTGGCTAAGCAAAATTTCACACATACGAGCGCGTTGAATAGCAAGCGAGTAGAGTGAATCGGGCTTGTCCTCTTGCACAGAAGCGATTGCAACCAGTGAAATAAAGCGTCGTAAACGTTCTTCGCCCAGATAAATCAGCGCCTGTCTAAACGATTTGATCTTGGTTGTGAGCGTGTAACCCGAGTTGACGTAAGTGAGCAACTTATAGGAAAGCGTCACATCAATAGAGAACAGACGCTCCACTTCATTGAAGTCGATGGGCTTATCAGCAATCTCTTTACACAACTGGATGACGGTTAAAAACGCCGGGTTGAGGCGCTTCTTTTGGATCATTTCTGGTTTACTAAAGAAGTAACCTTGGAAGTAGTTAAAACCAGCGTCAAGCGCTTGTTCAAACTCTTCATAGGTTTCGACTTTTTCAGCCAAAAAATCGATATTAAACTGGCTCAATGCTTGGATGAAAATTGCCGCTTTTTCAATTGGTACTAAACGAATATCAAATTTGATCATCGATACGTACGGAAGAAAGCGTTTCCAAGCCTTAGTTGGTACAAAGTCGTCCAGTGCAATTCGGTAGCCGCATTCGTGCAGATGTTTTATTGCATCGAGAAGCTCTTGCGTAGGCTCACAATCTTCGAGCACTTCAATAACCAGAGAATCTTTCGGAAACAGTGTCGGAACAAGGTTGACCAAGCTTTGGTGGGGAAAGTTAACAAAACCGAGTTTGTTACCTAACGTGTTGTAATGCGTCGACAAAAAATGATCAGATAGCAGTCGACTAGTAGCAAGCTCAGGTTCTACTTCAGGGAAGGTATTTTTGGGGCCGTCTCGAAAGAGAAGTTCGTAACCTATGGTTCGCTTTTCTCTGTCTAGAATCGGTTGGCGAGCTACGTAAGAATACTTCAATTAGGTACTTCGTTCTGTTTAACTTAGTAATATGATAATAGCGATTTTTTACAAAATATCTACGCTTTGAATGCGAATCTTCTACATGTTCGACATGCTTAGCGTAAATTATGTGTTGAAAGGCCGGTTTTGCAGTTCAAAACCATCAGAATTCACTTGTAAAACTGAGCCTTGCGTATACCAGTCCCCTAAGACGATGCGCGTGTTTTTAGCACCATTTGCGTCAAAAAAATGTGTATTTGGGCGATGAGTGTGGCCATGAATCATCAAGTTGACGCAATTCTGAGACATCACTTTTTCAACTTCGCTTTGATTCACGTCCATGATATCTAAAGACTTCATCTTTTTATCGTCGCGAATGTCTGATTGAACTTTAGAGACAATTTTTTTCTTTAAACACCATGGGATGCGTTTAAAGATCCATTGTAACCAAGGCTGATGCACAGTTTTACGAAATTTCTGATATTCCACGTCATCAGTACACAGGGTATCGCCGTGTAAAATCACCGCTTTTGTGCCATATAAGTCGATGGTGCAAACGTCATCAAGCAAAGTGATGCCCGTCTCTTTACAAAAGCGTTCGCCCAACAAGAAGTCACGATTGCCTTGAATAAAGAAAACCGGGACACCTTGGTCGGTGAGCGTTTTGAACTCGGTACGAATTTGGTTTGCAAACGGTGTTTTGTCATCATCACCGACCCAAAACTCGAAAAGATCGCCTAATACATAAAGAGCTTCGGCATTTTTGGCTTCCGTACGCATGAATGTAATGAAACATTCTGTGATGTCAGGACGTGACGGCGTAAGGTGCAAGTCTGATATAAATAATGTCGTCATAGAAATAAGGGGAGGCGAAGCCTCCCCAATTACTTATCTCTTGGGAATAATTCGCAAGAATTACTCTGCGATTGTAGTACCAGTGATTACCACGTCTTCTAGTGGTACGTCTTGGTGCATGCCGTAAGAACCAGTGCTAACGCCCTTGATCTTGTTTACAACGTCCATACCTTCTACAACTTCACCGAATACACAGTAACCCCAACCATCTAGGCTTTCGCTACGGAAATCTAGGAAAGTGTTGTTGTTTACGTTGATGAAGAACTGAGAGCTTGCAGAATGTGGTTCCATCGTACGAGCCATAGCAATTGTGCCTACTTTGTTGCTTAGGCCGTTGTTTGCTTCGTTCTTGATAGGTGCACGTGTTGATTTTTCACGTAGACCTGATTCCATGCCGCCACCTTGGATCATGAAACCGTCAATAACACGGTGGAAAAGAGTGTTGTCGTAAAAGCCGTCGCGGCAGTACTGAAGGAAGTTTGCGCTTGTCTCTGGCGCTTTCTCTTCGTTTAGTTGAATCTTGATGTCACCAAAATTAGTGTGAAGGGTGATCATGCTACTTTCCTTTACTGTGTTGTGTTGAGCCCGAGATTCTAGCCTAAGTTATAACGCATTAAAAACTCGAGAAGAGTAAATTCTTCGTTTTGTGCTTGAAGTTTAGCCGATTATCGTTTTATCGGTTAATTGCTATTACCTAATAAGGTCGGACTTGATATACTCGACGTTCTTGTATTCATTCACAATCATAGATAGAGATCATGTTAAAGATATATAACACACTCACAAGACAGAAAGAGGAATTCAAACCAATTACAGCCGGTAAAGTTGGCATGTATGTCTGTGGGGTAACCATCTACGATCTCTGTCACATCGGCCACGGCCGCACCTTCGTTTCTTTTGACGTAGTATCACGTTACCTGCGCTACCTTGGTTACGACCTAACGTTTGTTCGCAATATCACAGATATTGATGACAAAATCATCAAGCGTGCAGCAGAAAACGGCGAATCTTGTGAATCACTTACAGAACGTTTGATTGGCGACATGCACGCAGACTTTGACGCGTTGAACATGAAGCGTCCTGACGTTGAGCCGCGCGCAACTCAATTTATCGCAGAAATCATCGAATTGGTTGAAAAGCTTATCGAACGTGGTTTCGCATACGTTGCAGACAATGGCGACGTCATGTTTGAAGTGGGTAAGTTTGACGAGTACGGCAAGCTTTCTAAGCAAGATCTTGATCAGCTTCAAGCTGGTGCTCGCGTTGATATCGAAACAGCAAAACGCAGCCCACTAGACTTCGTTCTTTGGAAAATGTCTAAACCAGGCGAGCCAACATGGGAATCTCCATGGGGTCCAGGTCGTCCAGGTTGGCACATTGAATGTTCAGCAATGAACTCTACGATCCTAGGCGATCATTTCGATATTCACGGCGGTGGCTCTGATCTACAGTTCCCACACCACGAAAACGAAATCGCACAATCTTGCTGTGCTCACGACACTAAGTACGTAAATACTTGGATGCACAGTGGCATGGTGATGGTAGATCGCGAAAAGATGTCTAAATCTTTAGGCAACTTCTTCACTATTCGTGACGTTCTTGGTCACTACGATGCTGAAACCGTGCGTTACTTCCTAATGTCTGGTCACTACCGTAGCCAATTGAACTACAGTGAAGATAACCTAAACCAAGCACGCGCTTCTCTTGAGCGTCTATATACTTCTCTGCGTGGTCTGGATTTAAATGCAGCACCAGCGGGTGGTGAGGAGTATGTATCTCGCTTTACTGCTGCGATGAACGACGACTTCAACACACCAGAAGCATACTCAGTTCTGTTTGATATGGCGCGCGAAGTTAACCGCCTTAAGACAGAAAGCGTAGAGAAAGCGAGTGAACTTGGTGCGCTAATGCGCGAACTAGCAGACGTGATTGGTATTCTTTATCAAGATCCTGAAGCGTTCCTAAAAGGTAATGCTGGCAACGATGATGAAGTCGCTGAAATTGAAGCGCTAATCAAGCTGCGTAACGACTCGCGTGCTTCGAAAGATTGGGCAAACGCCGACATGGCACGTGATAAGCTGACGGAAATGGGCATTGTCCTTGAGGATGGCCCAGAAGGCACAACGTGGCGTCGTAAGTAATTGAATCTTTTAAAAGGGCTGATGATTCAGCCCTTTTATTTTCCAATTTCATCAATAAAATTTTAACTTTAGGTAATGCTCTGTGGCTCAGATGTATTTCTATTACTCAGCAATGAATGCGGGTAAATCGACAACTCTTCTTCAATCTTCATTTAACTACCAAGAACGCGGTATGACGCCAGTGATTTTCACTGCGGCGTTGGACGACCGCTATGGTGTAGGCAAAGTAAGTTCTCGTATTGGTTTACAATCGGACGCGCATTTGTTCCGTCCAGATACGAACCTATATCAAGAGATTGCAGCCCTGCATGAAGTCGAAAAACGTCACTGTATTCTTATTGACGAGTGTCAGTTCCTATCGAAAGAGCAGGTTTACCAACTTACAGAGGTAGTGGATAAGCTGCATATTCCAGTACTTTGCTATGGTCTTCGTACCGATTTTCTTGGCGAACTTTTTGAAGGCAGTAAGTACCTACTCTCTTGGGCTGATAAGCTGGTTGAGTTGAAGACGATTTGCCACTGTGGCCGAAAAGCAAACATGGTTATCCGCACCGACGAACACGGAGTCGCAATCAAAGAAGGTGACCAAGTGGCAATTGGTGGCAACGACCGTTATGTCTCGGTTTGCCGTCAGCACTACAAAGAAGCCCTAGGTAAATAAACCTATCCATTCAGCTTCAAAGCAATACAGAAAAGCCACCGAATTCGGTGGCTTTTTAATTGTTCATTTCGCTCAGACGAGATCAAAACCGAATCGCTCTAACAAGACTTGATAAGATGAATCCACTTGATTTGGAATGTCTTGCTTAGTTTGAAATCCTTTTTCGGGATAGCTTTTGACGCGGGAAAAATCTTCCATCAGCGCTTCTAACACCATCATTAGCGGCATGTCTTCGTTGATGTATTCGAAGAATGGATGAGCGGTAGAACTGACTTGCACTTGCGAGTAGGGCGATTGCCATTGCTTCTCAAACGTAGCGATGGCGCGGCGTTCCATAAATGGCTTTTGCACTAAAATAATCGATTCGCATTGGATGCCTTTCTCTTTTAATAACTGCTCGGTGAAACGGACGTTTTCTCCACTATTGGTTGAACGTGTTTCTACTATGATGGCATCGCTTGGTACGCCAGCTAAACGCGCGATGTCTGCAAATGTTTCGGCTTCACTTTTTTCAAACAACCCATCCGTAAAACGGCCTTCACCACCGGAGAACACAATCAATGGTGCGAGTTTTTGGTGGTAAAGCGCAGCGGCGTGCTCAGCAACTCGCACGTCGTTACTGCACATAACAAACAAGCAGTCGGCAGGCTTTAAATCCTGTTTTAGCTGCATGTAATCCCAAAGCGTTTCTATATGTTGATATAACTTCATAGTGCATCCAGCGTTGAATTGAATCGGAATTGATACCCAAGTGAAACCAGTTTGTCCGCTAAAATGCGTTTATCGGCATCTTCTGTAACGGGAGGTAGCGAAATCTCTGCGCCACTTTTGGTGATTGCTGCTTGGTAAAACTCAGCTTTGCTCACGGTGTGAGGCGTTGTGACATTAATGATCTGATTACTCAGGTGATCCAATGCAAATTGTGCCACAGCGACTGCGTCACTTTGATGAAGCATGTTGGCTGGGGCTTTACGGCTGACTTGTTTTAGGCGCATGGCAAAGCGAGCGGGGTGTCTGTCTGGGCCAATCAAACCACTGCAACGTAAGATGGCGTAGTTTATGCCAGAGTCGATAACGGATTGCTCCGCTTCGAGCATGATTTTCGCATTGTCAGAAAAGTGAGGGTGGGTTTGCGCGAGAGCGAGCGATGCGGATTCTTCTTTCATCTCCGTTGGTAAATTAGGGTAGACCGTTGTAGAGCTGATCATGACGAGCTTTTCAATCGCATTCTGTTTTGCCGCTTTAACTAACGTTGACCATTGCTGCGCATACTCTCGACCAGACCCTCTACGAAACCCAGGTGGAAACGCACCAACAATACGCTCGATATGATTCGACTGAATTATTTCATCCAGTTTTTGCGCTGCGTTTTCATCGTTGAGATCAAGCAGGGCGGCGTTAGCAATAGTGGATGGCCGTTCATCTAACCGAGCTTGGCTACGACGCGTAATAACTACATCATGTCCCTCGACTAACAAGGCTTGCGCTAGTGGAGTACCAAGCCAACCTGCACCTACAATCAATGTGTTTGCCATTATTTATCCTACTTAACTGTTTGCTCAAAGAGAGTAATGAGCTCTGCTTTGGCTTGTTGATGGAGGGGATCAGAATGCCATTTTTGATGCTGAATCAGGTCAACATTGACTTGCCAAGCCAGCTTTGTGAAATCATCCCCAACTTTTTTTAACGTGTTTGGTGAGTCTGCGACTAAGTGCTCCGGCAGGAAGCACCATCCAAACCCTTTGTTCGCTAATTCCAACAAAATGTAGTAGTTATCAGCGTACCAGATATCTGGGCTCAATGCTTGGTTGAGGTTACCTGGTTCTGCACTCTTTGAGCGTATCACCAGTTGGCGATATTGTTTGAGTTGATCGATATGGGTAATTCTCTGAGCCGCTAATGGGTGATCGGAAGATACATACACATCGAATGCGATATTACCAAGATTGGTGAAATCGATATGCCTAGGCATTTGCAGGTCGCTCAGAATAATTCCGGTGGTCGCACGTTCAGATTTCACCAGTTCAATAATGTCTGGGCTAGATGCCGTTAAACATTCGACTTGTAGTTGCGGAAATTGTTGCTCTAGGTTTTTAAGCACATCCGGTAATCGAGTCAGCGGAATCCCTTCATCAATCGCGAGAACAAGCTCGCTCGCCTGCGCAGAAAAGAGCTGAGTTGCTTTATTGTTTAATCGGTCGAGTTGACTGATCGCCGCTTGCGCGTAAGGCATCAGTGCATGGCCGTTCTCGGTCAGTTTGGGATAACGGCCGGATCGATCAAACAGATCGACACCACAGTCGAGTTCCATGTTCATAATGTGTTGGCTTATCACGGATTGGGCTCGACCTAACTTTCTCGCTGCTGCGGAAAATGAGCCGGATTCGGATGTGGCAACAAACGCCTGCAATTGTTCGATAGTAAACATATCGTTTTTACCGATGGTATCTAACTTTTTATTATCTCAATCATAGATAAAATTTCAGTCATTGAGTAGAACAAATGGGTAGATAATCATGACTCGTAACGAACGAATTTTCCACGCAGTACTTTTTGAATTGATGGCGTTAGCGATCATTGTGCCTACAGCTGCGTTGATCACAGGCAAAGGTTCAAGTGATTTGGCGTTAGTAGGGATCGGTTTGAGTTTGTACACCGTAGTTTGGAACTACATTTACAACTTGTACTTCGATAAGTGGTTTGGCAGCAACCGAGCAGACAGAAGTTTAGCAATGCGCCTTGGTCACACCATTGGGTTTGAAGGTGGGTTGATCTTTATTTCTATACCTGTGATCGCATGGTTCTTGGAGATTACGTTCTTTCAAGCATTGATGCTCGAAGCGGGATTTCTAGTCTTCTTCTTGTTTTACGCCACAGGCTTTAACTGGTTGTACGATAAAGTTCAACCGTTTGGGAAAATGAGAAAGTTACTGGTGTAGCCGAGTGAGATTCCCCAGATGCGATTGGCGTAACTAGAAAAAAGCCACCGTATTTCGGTGGCTTTATTGGTCAGTGGGCGGTAGTTATTCTGCAGAAAGTACGCGTAAGATTTTGTCTGCGTGTTCTGCAACTTCAATGCCTTCGTCGGTTAGATAACCACCATCAGGTTGCGTACACAATTGCTTTTGGTAAAGACGCGCAACTGCTGCTTGCATCTCTTCTGAGGCATCTGAATGGACTTTAATGCCTGTCGCTGCACTGCTTAAATCGAATTGAAGAAGAAGGTTCAGTTCGGCGATGTGTTCAGCTGAATATTTCATAGATAATTCCTTTGCGCTTTTTTATCCAAGCTAGTCTTAAAACCAGTGTTGAGCAACACAAAACAACAAGAAGTGTTAACTGCATTGCTATCAGACTGATATAACGTGGAATTTTTGTTCGAACGCTGAGTATCTTGTTTAATATCAATGATAGTTAAGACAACAAACTATAGTTGAGTTTTATCGATTTCCGTCTCACCAACAACATTTTTAGTAAACATGAAAAATAGCCCTTGAAAAAGTCAGGAAATGGAGCGATTATCCGCGCCTCTTTAATTGTTTCTAAATGTTACACTTCCATGAACTTCAATCAGTTTGACTCTTTATTGCCACCTCAGGCTGCTGAACGTGCCGCCGAAGTAGGTGTAGGCAAAGCAACGAAAGCTCCAATCAAATCTTTTCTGCTCGCCATTTCTGCGGGGCTTCATATTGGTATTGCTTTCATTTTCTATACCACAGTAACGACAGGTGCGGGTGATCTGCCTTGGGGCATCACACGACTCATTGGCGGCCTAGCATTTAGCCTTGGTTTGATTTTGGTGGTGGTTACTGGTGGCGAGCTATTTACCAGTTCGGTTCTGACTCTGGTTGCGCGTGCGAGTGGCAAAATTTCATGGAAAACGCTGGTTAAAAACTGGTTTGTGGTTTATTTCGGCAATATGGTTGGCGCTATTTTGCTGGTGGCGTGTATGTTGGTGACAAAGCAATACATGTTTGATCACGGCCAAGTTGGTTTGAATGCCATGGCCATTTCACAACATAAATTGCACCATGGTTTTTTTGCGGCGGTTGCTCTTGGCATCATGTGTAACGTGTTAGTTTGTATTGCGGTTTGGATGACATTCAGTGGCCGTACATTAACAGACAAAATCGCGGTAATGATTTTGCCAGTAGCGATGTTCGTCTCCGCTGGTTTTGAGCACTGTATTGCGAACATGTTCCAAGTTCCAATGGCTATTGGTATCAAATACTTTGCGCCAGAAGCCTTCTGGCAAATGACAGGTGCTGATATCGCAAATTATGCGGACTTGAACATGATGGGCTTTATCGTTAACAACCTTATCCCAGTCACGATCGGTAACATCATCGGCGGTGGTGTATTCGTCGGTATGTGGTACTGGATGATCTATCTACGTGATGAAGACAAGCATCTGCGATAGAGACCAAAGAAAGAGAAAGGCGAGCTAGGTAGCTCGCCTTTTTTGTGCATTGTAGTTGGCTTAAAGTGCTTTCTAAATCAGCTCTTCATTGACTCCAAACTCGTTTGGCAACCAGTGAGATGTGATCTCTTGTGGCTCTTGCACAAGCCATTCAACCGGCAAGTCAGACAGTAACTCATCGTGTTTTTCCGCCATGATCAATACGTCCATGATATCTGCTCCATTTTGTCTCTAAGCACAATGTAGAAGCCGAAGATGTCATTGAGTTGACTAAAATGTGACCATTGCATGTTGATAAGACAGGAGACTCAGAAATGTGGCTATGTTTCTGGTTGCGTATATCTTTTGGTGGCTTATCCACATTTTCTGTGGATAACCTGTATCAAAGATCGTGAGTATCTCTGAAGATCCAGAAAATTTCATAAAATTAGGGGGTTATGTGGCCAATTACTGACCTCGCTTCATTCCATCAACTGGGCGTACTTTGACCGTAACACGGCCTTCTTTTGTTTGTACAAAGCTCAATGTCATTTCAAGTGTGATGGCAACAGAGACGCTCATCATGACAAAAATAGCTAGCATGATGACCAGTTGATATTTAATGGCAACCAATGGGCTTGCGCCCCCTAGGATTTGCCCCGTCATCATACCAGGAAGTGTGACAAGGCCCATCGTGGTCATTGAGGCTAGCGTTGGCGCTAACGATTTTCTCAGAGCCTCCTGAACGAAAGGAAAGGAAGCGTATTTAGGGGCGGCACCCAGTGAGATGGCAGCTTCGTACTCAGATTTACGCTCTTCAAAAGCAGAGAATAAGTTTTGTAGCGCGATGATATTACTGCTCAGACTATTGCCTAACAGCATGCCTGCCAATGGGATCATATATTGTGCATTGTAAAGCGGAGTAGGACGCACCAAGCCAGCGGTGATCGCAATTAGTAGTGGAAACAAGCCACATACAAGCCCAGTTAGAAGTGGCAGCATGAGCGGCTTTTTCGGTAAACGTGCTTTCCCTGCAATGGAGCTTGATCCTACGACGAGCATAATCGCAAGCCAAAGTAAGTTGATGATCAAACTGTTTAATTGAAAGAGATATTCAAGATAAACCCCGATCAGAACGAGCTGTAAAGTCATACGCACAACGCTGACTGATGCATCTTTCGCGATGCCTAATCTATAGCGTGCATTGATCGCAAGTGGCACTAACAGAATCAAACTGAAAGCCGCTAATTTTGCCCAACTAATGTCCACCACACTGTTCATAATCACTCCTTGACATTGCCGCTTAGAATTGTAACCAACCCCATTCTCTATATGAATCTCAATGGGTAATTTTTGCTTTTTTCATGGTGGAAATTGCGAGAGGTTTTATAAAATGTTTTTTATCATTTTGTTTACAAGTCATTATCTTTCTCAGGAATTTGAGTAATTTTTCGGCACGAATTTTACCGCTCAAATGTAATTTATGTTTTGTAAATGTTGTAAGTTTAACAAGGTTTTAAAAGACTTATTTTTTCATATCTGTTCATGTTTTTTAATAAATAATATCAATCCCACACAACTCCGGATGAGCTCAAAAAAGTGTTGAATTACAAGGCTTGAAGGGAGTTATTTGATTGAACCTTACTATTAGTATGGTCTAACATTTTCAATTAGAGATTGTAAAAACTTAAGCTTGGTTACACGGGCTTTTCAATAACACTAGATACAAAATAGGCAAATGTATGAGTGATGTTAATAAAATTGAGAGTGGCGAAAAACGCTCACTGGAGTGGAAGTCTTTCCTCTTCATTGCAGTTGTTCTCTTCCCAATTCTGAGTGTGGCTTTCGTAGGCGGCTACGGATTTATCGTTTGGGCACTACAAGTGTTCTTCTTTGGTCCTCCAGGCGCACACGGCATGTAAGCCAGTGAGCTCACAACCACACTTTTGAAAAGATTTTAAGAGAGCAAATAATGAAATCATTAATCATTAAACTGTGGCGTACGATGACGCGCCCGGCAGTTCATATCAGCCTTGGCGTGCTGACTATGGGCGGTTTCATCGCTGGTGTTATTTTCTGGGGTGGCTTTAACACCGCGCTAGAAGCAACCAACACTGAAGAATTCTGTATTAGCTGTCACACCATGCGTGACAACGTATACGTTGAGCTGCAAGACACGGTTCACTGGAAAAACCACTCTGGTGTTCGTGCTACTTGTCCTGACTGTCACGTTCCTCACAACTGGACTGACAAAATCGCTCGTAAAATGCAGGCTTCTAAAGAAGTATTTGCGCAAGTTTTTGGCAACTACTCTGAACCTGGCGTTTTCGAAGAGCGTCGTATCGAACTTGCTAAACACGAATGGGATCGTTTCTCTGCAAACAAATCTCTAGAGTGTAAAAACTGTCACAACTACGAGTCTATGGACTTCGAGCAAATGTCTCCAACCGCTCGTATCCAGATGAAGCAAGCGGCAGAAAAAGATCAAAGCTGTGTTGACTGTCACAAAGGTATCGCGCACAACTTACCAGCAGGTATGGATAGCATCGGCGGCATCGTGGGTGATCTAGAGCAAATGACATCAGGTACTGACTACGCAGTAGGTCAAGAGCTCGTAAGTATTCGTCACCTTCCAATTTACTTTGACGCGCAAGGTGCGAAAGAAGCGGGTCTTCTAAACCCAGCATCAACAGTAAAAGTTCTGGAAGATAAAGGTGACTTCATCGAAATCGAAATTGACGGCTGGCGTAAAGCGAAAGGCTTTGGTCGCGTAATTCAAGAAGATTTCGGTAAGAACATTGCAACCGCGTCTCTACTTAAAGAAGCGTCTACAGACAGCAACATCGTTACGACTGGTGAAAAACGAGTGGACGAGCTGACTGGCCTTCCTTGGGAGAAAGTGGCAGCGAAAGTATGGATCAAGAAAGAGTCTATGCTGAACGACATCAACCCTGTATGGGAAAAATCGAAAGAAGCATACAAAACAAACTGTTCTGTATGTCATACACAACCAGCTGAAGCGCACTTCGATGCGAACACCTGGCCAGGTATGTTCGACGGCATGCTTGCGTTCGTTAACCTAGATACAGACAGTGAAGCACTGATCTTGAAATATCTACAGAAGCACTCTTCAGATTATGCTGAAGGCCACCACTAATAAGCGCGGATTGGAGTAATTTAAATGGCTATTACACGAAGAAGTTTTCTTAAAGGTGTAGCAACCACAAGTGCAGCGTCAGTTATCGGTCCAAGCTTATTGGCGTCAGCTTCTGCAAACGCAGCTGAGTCGACTGGTACTTGGAAAGTAACAGGCTCACACTGGGGCGCGTTCCGCGCCCACATCTACGCGGGTAAAGTTCAAGAGATCAAACCGCTAGAACTAGACAAAAACCCAACAGAAATGTTGAACGGCATCAAGGGTATTATCTACAGCCCTTCACGTGTTCGTTACCCAATGGTTCGTCTAGATTGGTTGAAGAAACACAAATACAGCGCGGATACTCGTGGTAACAACCGTTTCATCCGTGTGACTTGGGATGAAGCTCTAGACTTGTTCTACCGTGAGCTAGAACGTGTTCAAAAAGAATACGGTCCTTGGGCTCTGCATGCTGGTCAAACTGGTTGGAACCAAACAGGTTCATTCAACAACTGTACCGCGCACATGCAACGTGCAGTAGGTATGCACGGTAACTTCATCACTAAAGTAGGCGACTACTCGACTGGTGCAGGTCAAACCATCATGCCTTACGTACTTGGCTCAACTGAAGTTTACGCACAAGGTACGTCTTGGTCTGAAATCCTTGAGAACTCAGACAACATCATTCTGTGGGCAAACGACCCAGTGAAAAACCTACAAGTAGGTTGGAACTGTGAAACTCACGAATCATTCAAGTACCTTGCAGAGCTAAAAGAAAAAGTAGCGAAAGGCGAGATCAACGTTCTGTCTGTTGACCCAGTTAAGAACAAAACGCAACGCTACCTAGAGAACGATCACCTGTACATCAATCCGATGACAGACGTAGCGTTCATGCTGGCTGTGGCTCATGTTCTGTACAACGAAAACCTCTACGACAAGAAGTTCATTGATACTTACTGTCTAGGCTTTGAAGAGTTCATCCAATACGTTCAAGGTAAGACAAAAGACAAAGTAGAGAAGACACCAGAATGGGCAGCGGCTATCTGTGGCGTGAAAGCGGACAAGATTCGTGAATTCGCACGCATGCTAGTAAGCGGCCGTACACAGATCCTGATGGGTTGGTGTATCCAGCGTCAAGAGCACGGTGAGCAGCCATACTGGGCGGCGGCTGTGGTTGCAGCAATGGTTGGTCAAATCGGTCTACCTGGCGGTGGTATCTCTTACGGTCACCACTACTCAAGTATCGGTGTGCCTTCTACTGGTTTCGCTGGCCCTGGTGGTTTCCCTCGTAACCTTGACCAAGGTATGAAGCCGAAGTGGGACAACAACGACTTTAACGGTTACAGCCGTACTATCCCAGTTGCACGTTGGATCGACTGTCTGCTTGAGCCAGGCAAAGAGATCAACTACAACGGCGGTAAAGTGAAACTCCCAGACTTCAAGATGATGGTTATCTCTGGTTGTAACCCATGGCACCACCATCAAGATCGTAACCGCATGAAGAAAGCGTTCCGTAAACTTCAAACGGTTGTAACGATCGAGTTTGCTTGGACTGCAACATGTCGTTTCTCTGACATCGTTCTACCTGCGTGTACGCAATGGGAACGTAATGACATCGACGTGTACGGTTCATACTCGAACAAAGGTCTGATCGCGATGCATCGTCTCGTCGATCCATTGTTCCAATCTAAGCCTGACTTCCAAATCATGAGTGAACTAACTCAGCGTTTTGGTCGCCGCGAAGAATACACTCGTGGTATGAGCGAGATGGAGTGGATCGAAAGCCTATACAACGATTGTAAGAAAGCGAACGAAGGTAAGTTCGAAATGCCAGAATTCAATGAGTTCTGGGAGAAGAGCGTACTAGACTTCGGTGAAGGTAAACCTTGGGTTCGTCACGCGGACTTCCGTAAAGACCCTGAGCTTAACCCTCTAGGTACACCGTCTGGCTTCATCGAGATTACATCACGTAAGATCGGCCGTTACGGTTACGAACACTGTCAAGAGCACCCAATGTGGTTCGAAAAATCAGAGCGTTCACACGGTGGCCCTGGTTCAGACAAATACCCATTCTGGTTGCAGTCTTGTCACCCAGACAAGCGTCTGCACTCTCAAATGTGTGAGTCTGAAGAGTTCCGCGCGACATACGCGGTGCAAGGTCGTGAGCCTGTTTACATCAACCCAATCGATGCAAAAGCAAAAGGCATCAAAGACGGTGACTTGGTACGCGTATTCAACGGTCGCGGTCAGCTACTAGCTGGTGCTGTTCTAACTGACAGTTACCCACGTGGCGTTATCCGTATCGAAGAAGGCGCATGGTACGGCCCTCTAAACGAGAAAGAAGGCGCAATCTGTACTTACGGTGACCCTAATACGCTAACGCAGGACATCGGCTCTTCTGAGCTTGCTCAAGCGACTTCTGCGAACACATGTATCGTAGACTTCGAGAAGTTCACAGGCAAAGTACCGCCAGTGACTTCATTCGGTGGTCCAATCGAAGTTGCTTAATTAGTGCAATTTGCATAAATCGAAATACCAGCCTTCGGGCTGGTATTTTTTTAACCAAAATTTCAGTGAGCGTTATCTCAATAACCGTTTTTGAGCGTCAGAGTGCATGGATTCGTGACGAAAATAACGAATTGCTCGCATCATTCACAGGATAATGAAGTCATATTCAAAATGCTTCACGCGCAACCAAGCATCGTGGGGTCAATTGGACACAAAACAATAATAATCAGTGAGTAGATGCAATATGGCTCAGACCATTCAGTTAGCCAACCATTCCGAAATGACGATCATCGATAACGATCTGCACGTGGATGTGATTGGTAATCAGGCCCATTTCTCTTTCTCTGGGCTTCACAATAAGACCTTTACTGACCGTGAAGTGTTGTTCGAAATGCCGTTTCTATACGAGCACGAAGCCAACGTGATTGGTGATGGTTTTCAAATGTTGGCGCAAACGTCAGGAACGATCACGCATCCTATTGAAATAGGTCGCTGCCCCGACAACATTCCCCCATACCGTGTGTACTCGCAACATGCACCTAAGCGTTACTACAACTATCTAGTGATTGAGGATTCTGCTGGTTACACCTTGTTTGGCTTCACGACGTGCCGTCGATTTGCTGGTTACTTTGATATACAACAGCGAAATGGGCAGTGGATACTGACCGCAGCAATTGATGGTGAACACACGCAAGTGGCGGATTGGGAACACAATCAACTTGAGTCCATTACGATTTTAACTGGCAACTCGCTATCCGATCTGTATCAAGAGTTCAGCGAGATGATTGCCGTGCATCATCCTATTCGCAACGGTGTTACGCAGGATGCACCGATAGGCTGGTGTTCTTGGTATGCGTACTATGCCGATGTGACCGAGCAAAATGTTTTAGAAAATGTTGATTGCATGCAAGACAAGCTCGAAGACCTAGAATGGGTACTTCTGGATGATGGCTATCAAGCGTTCATGGGGGATTGGCTTACGCCGTCGGATAAATTCTCTGGCGGTGTGAAGGAGCTGATTCAAAACATTCGCGCAAAAGGCAAAAAGCCGGCGATTTGGATGGCTCCTTTCATAGCGCAGCCAGAATCTGAGGTCTTTAAGCAACATCCTGAATGGTTTGTTCGTCATCCTGACGGTCAGCTCCTTAAAGCTGAAGATGTTACCTACGGCGGCTGGCGTTGCACGCCTTGGTATATTCTCGATACGTCTAATCCCGAAGTGCAAGATCATCTAACGCACGTTGTGTCAGTGATGAGGTTAGAGTGGGGCGTAGAGCTGTTTAAGCTCGATGCAAACTACTGGGGAACACTAAAAGGAAAACGTAGTCAGTCTGGTATTACGGGTGTTGAAGCGTATCGATTAGGGATGGAGGCGATCGCCAGAGGCGCAGGAGACGCGTGGTTGCTTGGCTGCAACGCGCCAATGTGGCCATCTTTGGGGCTGGTGGATGCGATGCGTGTGTCTGATGACGTCGAGCGCCATAGCCACCGTTTTGAACAGATCGCTAAAGAGACGTTTTTCCGTAGTTGGCAGCACCGTAAGTTGTGGCAAATTGACCCAGACTGCGCGACGTTTACTTCTCTTGCTAATCAAGCTGCATCACGTGAAGACTACGAGTTTCACCGTACCGTATTATTGGCGTCTGGCGGCTTGCTTTTGTCTGGCGACTCTCTCCCGGAAATCACGCCATTTTCGAGTAAAACCTTGGCGAAGCTGATGTTGCGACAACGACGCAGCCAAGAATCTGCTAAGTTCACGGCGTTAAGTTTGAGCCATGCTTTTTTGAAACTGACGGACAAGAATGATCTACATTGTTTGTTCAATTACGCGAATCACAATGCGACTGAATTTACTCTCACAGCGGATCAGCCCGTTGATTGGTATGACTACTGGACCGGAGAAAAGCTCAACCAAGATCCTTGTCAGTTGCTTCTAGTGAGTGTCGATAGAGGTCTGAATGCCAAAGCAATAGTGACCGCGTAAAGATCATTGAAAACAACGTATTAAACGAAAAGAGCCACTTGGGCTCTTTTCTTGTTTTTACGCGTTCTTTGTTGAGAGCGGAATTACTAAAACTCAAACAGAAAGTAATAACCATAGCCCACAATGAACGCAGGGATAGAAGAATAGATCGTTGCCATCAATGCCGCTTTGGGAGCCATGGCAATCGCGGGGAACAGTGCATCTCCATCGTTAGAAATCGCATTCGCAATCTGCGCGGATAATGGTGCGGCACCAGTAATGTACAAACTGGTGACGAGAATCTGTGGGCCGCAGCCTGGTAGCATACCGATGGCTAAGCCAGCCAATGGCATCCAGATGCCCCAATTTGAGAAGGTAGCAGCCAAATCAACGCCTGAAAAATAGGTCGTTAATTCAAACGCAAGAAACGCCACGATAACCCACGCGCTGACAAAGTTGGTGTCTTGAGCTGCTTTTTGAATCGGGTGTGAATCAACGATTTTTTCATCTTCTGACACCGTCGATTGATAATCTCCCAACTCTTTTGTCATTGCCCACAACGACATGGAGACCACCGCAAATATCGCTCCTAACCATTCAATGCTACTTGGACTCAAATTCAGTAGCTGATTGATATCCACTTGGAATGAGGTCAGTACGGCAACGATGCTCGCAGGGACTATCAACCACTTCCAGAATGCGCCTTGAAGATTAATCGCACGTTGCTCTAAAGGCGTGTATCGCTCGCTTTGATGCTGACAACAATGGTGGTGGGCGCTCGCTTGCTTTGGCTCGGGGCGTAGAAAATCATCAGGATGAAATGCGTTGACGATCAAACCCGAAACCGTACCTACCACAATGCCAAGTGCGACGACGCCAACGCCGACGGACGGTTTTGCCGCGAGTAACAAGAATGCCGCATCGCCCATGGTTGATGTCAGTACGGCTACGATTGCGCCAAATCCTACTCGTCCACTAATAAATTGAGTCGTAACAACAATAGCGCCGCCACAGCCCGGAAGCGCACCGAGTAGGGCTGCAAAAAACACCTGATGATGACGAGAGCGATGATAGAGCTGAGTGATGCGATTCGTCTTCGACATAAAGTTGGAGAGGTAATGATAAATCGCCAAGGTTGCTGCGACATAACAAGATACTGCCCAGAAAGAATCGGAAAGCGTGGTCACTGTGATCTCTCGGGTGTTTTCATTCGCTAATAAGACAAGCATGATAATGGGGATAAGCAGTCGCTTATAAGCTAACTGGAACTGAGTTGGCTGAAATAGCTGCTGTGCGGAGTGCAAAAATCGGGTCGCGTTCATCGTTAACTCAAATGCAAATGGTAATAATTATCATTATATGTAAGTGAGATTTATTCGCAATAGGGTTGTGAACTTTTCTTCGTGTCAAACTCCCTCAAATCAGGTAAAGTATCGGCCTTTGTGAGCAAACAGCTTCCACGGCACATCGTGCCATTGTTAGGAAGCGTATCAAATTGACTTGGATAGGAAGAAACATGATTCTAGTTGTAGGTCATAAGAACCCAGACAGTGACAGTATTTGTAGTGCACTAGTTGCAACAGAACTTCTAAAGGCGCGTGGCGTTGAAGCAATGCCAATTCGTCAGGGCGAAATCAACCGTGAAACTCAGCACATTCTTGAAGTAGCTGGCGCAGAAGTTCCAGAACTTCGCACTTCAGTAGCGGGTGAAACCGTTTGGCTAGTAGACTACTCAGATCTAGCGCAAGCACCAGACGACATCGCTGAAGCTGAAATTGCGGGTATCGTTGACCACCACCGTCTAGGTGACGTGATGACAGTGAACCCAATGGAAGCATGGATCTGGCCTGTTGGCTGTACTAACACAGTACTATTCAACATGTTCAAGATTGAAGGTCACGAGATCAAACCTCAAATCGCTAAGCTAATGATGTCAGCAATCCTATCTGACACAGTAGGCTTCGCTTCTCCAACTTGTACACAAAAAGACAAAGATGCTGTTGCTGAGCTAGCTGCAATCGCTGACGTACAAGATGTGGATGCATTCACGAAAGATCTTCTAATTGCTAAGACAAACATCGAAGGTCTATCTGCGGCTCAACTCGTTGAAAAGGACCTTAAAGGTTACCCATTCAACGGTCGTGACGTAGTGGTTGGTCAGGTTGAACTTGCAACTCTTGAGCAAGTTGACGGTATGATCGAAGCACTAGAAGCAGACCTAGAATCTCGTTGTGAGAAAGATAACCTAGCGTTCGCTGCTGTTATGCTAACAGACATCACAACTGCTCAAACTCGTCTTCTATACAAAGGTGAGTGGGCTGAGAAACTTGTTAAGCACGAGAAAGACGGCATGCTAATGATGGAAAATACACTAAGCCGTAAGAAGCAAGGTTGGCCTTGGCTTCAAACTGAGCTAGCGTAATTTCACTATTA
The DNA here is from genome assembly GCF_043106015.1 of Vibrio sp. GLN_1. Classification (NCBI taxonomy): domain Bacteria; kingdom Pseudomonadati; phylum Pseudomonadota; class Gammaproteobacteria; order Vibrionales; family Vibrionaceae; genus Vibrio; species Vibrio sp. GLN_1. The sequence goes on along the minus strand of NZ_JBICMD010000014.1, from coordinate 414,652 downwards.
CCAGCATATACTGTAAATGCCCGCTTAGCTGCGGGCATTTTTCTATGGGAAACAGGAGACTGATATGTCTGAGCAACTCACCCAAGAACAAATTGATACGATTAATCGCTACAACGAAGAGCAGCGCCTAAAGTATTGTGTCAAAGAGATTGTCGCGAATCGTAAAGTTTGGATTCTTAAAGACGAGCACGGCTGTGTCATGTTAAACACAGAAGACGATGATTGCGTTCCTGTGTGGCCAAATGAAGAATTTGCCAAGCAGTGGGCAACGGGTGACTGGGAAGAGTGTGAACCAGAAGCGATCTCTCTTAACAAATGGCATAGCCGTTGGACTACTGGCCTAGAAGATGATGAGCTATCGGTTGTTGTATTCCCGAACCAAAACGAAGAAGGCGTGGTGTTGTTTCCTGATGAGTTTGATTTCGAACTGCGCAAACAAGCAAGCCGTCGTTAATCTGCCTTTACTCGCTTCACCCAATAGAAAAAGCCTGCATGAAAGCAGGCTTTTTGTTTTTCGTGAGCTGTCTGTTTAGTGGCTTGGCGCTTTGTAGAAATGGCTTTCTACCAAGCGCTGGGTAATCGCATGTTCTGGATTAGTAAGGACTTGGTTTGTCTCTCCAAACTCAACCACTTCGCCTTCGTGCATTACCATCACTTTGTCGGTGATGTGTTTTACGATACCGATATGCTGAGACACGTACACAAACGACAAGCCCATCTCTTCTTGCAGCTCCAAGAACAAGTTGATGATCTGTGAGCGCATCGCCATATCCAAACCGTTTAGCGCTTCATCCGCCACAATGATTGATGGCTGAAGGATGAGTGCACGAGCCAAACAGACACGCTGTTTTTGACCAGCAGCAAGCATTTGAGGATAGAAGTAGGCGTGCTCCGGCAGAAGCCCCACGCGAAGCAACGTCTCTTTCACACGTTTCATTCGTGCATCTGGCGGCATGTTGGTGTTTCGTTTCAACGGACCTTCCAAGATTCGTCCAATTTGAATCCGAGGGTTCAATGACGTGTTTGGGTCTTGGAAAATCATGCGAATCAACTTACATCGCGTTGCGTAATCTTTGTGTTCTAAACGCTCACCATTGACTCGGATCTCACCAGAGCTCGGTTCAACAACGCCTGCGAGCATACGTGCAAGTGTTGATTTACCGGAGCCATTCTGGCCAATAAAGCCAATAGTTTGCCCCGGTTCTAGCGTAAAGCTCACGGGTTTAACCGCTTCATTAACTTGACGTCTGAACAGTCGAGAACGCGTGACAAACTGCTTCGATAAGTTATCGACTTCGAGTAACGCACTCATGACTTCTTCTCCGTGTTCAATGGAAAGTGACAGTTAAACTTATGGTTTTTAATGCGTCGCGTGTGTGGAATTTCAACACACTGTTTTTGCGCGTACGGACAACGTGGCCCTAATCGACAACCAATTGGCAGGTGCTGCAAAGGAGGGATAGACCCAGGTAGCGATTGCAGTTTCTGCTTGTGCGGTACCCAATCATTAAAATCTGGCATCGCTTTTAGCAGCGCGTCAGTGTAAGGGTGTTTAGGTGCTTCGATGATTTTGTCGGTGTCGGCAGATTCAACCGACTGACCACAGTACATGACGGTAATTCGGCTTGCCCATTGTGTGATGGTAGCCAAGTCGTGACCGATCAGCAAAATCGTAGTGTTGTTGAGCTGGTTCATTCGGCTCAACAAACGCAGAATCTGCGATTGAGTGATGGGGTCCAAGTCGTTAGTTGGTTCGTCAGCAATCAACAATTTAGGTTTGGTTGCGATGGCCATGGCGATCATGACTTTTTGACATTCACCATCTGTTAGCTCGTACGGGTAGCTGCCCATCAAGCGTTTGTGATCTTTGATACCAACTTTGTGCAGTAGCGCAATGGCCTGTTTTTTACGCCATTTGAATCGCTCCCACCACTTGCCTTCAAAGGCGCGAGAGGGGATAGACTCAATCAATTGACGTCCTACTTCTTCGGAAGGGTCCAAACAGGTTGAGGGTTCTTGGAAGATCATCGCGATATCGCGGGCAATGACGCGTCGACGCTCTTTCGGCGTAAGCTGTAAAAGGTCGATGTTACCCAAGCGCATTCGGTCCGCGGTGATTCGCCAGTTGTCCTTACAAACCCCCACGATCGCTTTTGCAACTAAGCTTTTACCTGAGCCAGACTCGCCCACCAAGCCTCGGATTTCACCTTCGTTGAGCGTTAGGCTCATTCGGTCGACGGCTTTCACCATCCCTTGTGGTGTTTCGATCTCGATAGTCAGATGTCGAATATCTAATAACGGCATTATTCGATCCCCGCATTCAGCGCTTGGCGTACACCTTCACCTACTAAGTTTAAGATAATTACGGTGAACATGATGGTCAGACCCGGAAGCGTCACGGTCCATGGTGCGATGTAAATCAGCTCGACGGAATCACCCAAAATGGCACCCCATTCGGTACTCGGTGCTTGAGCACCCAAGCCAAGAAATCCAAGAGCTGTAATATCCAAAATGGCTGCCGACAGAGCGAGAGTAATCTCTGCTGCAATGACGGTTAAAATGTTTGGAAGAATCGAGCTCCACAGTAAGTAGAAGTCATTTGCGCCATCTAGGCGGGCTGCCATGATGTAATCTTTTTCTACCTCAGTATGCACGGCAATATACACCGAGCGAATAAAACGTGGGATCAGGGCTAAACAAATCGCCAGCAAGATATTAAATTCACCAAAGCCAAGGAATGCCACAAAAATGATCGCGAGCAATAGCGATGGAATCGACATAACGGTGTCGAGAAGGTGGTTCAAAGTACTGGAAAGCAGACCTTTCGTCATCCCCGCCAACACTCCGATAAAGCAACCTACGATGGTCGCAATCGCAGTAATGCCAACTGCTGCGCCAAAAGTCAGTTGAGAGCCCATGATCAAGCGCGACAGAATATCACGACCTAAGTCATCGGTTCCTAAAAAGTAATCGACGGTGCCCGCTGGTGCCCATGAAGGGGGAACGAGTAACTCACCAGATTGTGCTTGTGGATCAAACGGGGCAAGCCACGGAGCTAAAATGGTGATCAATACAATCAAGCCTAAACACCACAAGCCAAACATCGCTAACCCGTTAGCGCGGTAACTACGCCAAAATCGCTCAAACTGAGTTGGAATGCGTTCTTCCTGATAAACGTTATTTGTTAGCATACCATTCCTTTCTCACCAGAGGGTTGATCATGGCGCCAATCAAGTCCGAAAGGATATTGGCAGTTAATACGAGTGTCGCAAGCACCATTACTCCTGCTTGGATTGAGGCGTAATCTTGATTGGCAAGCGCATCCAGCAACCAGCGACCAATGCCCGGCCAGTTAAAGATCGACTCGGTGATGATCGCTAAAGTGATCATGCTAGATAGCTGAACCCCAACTTTTGGAATGATGGGCGGAATGGCGTTACGCATTACGTGCTGAGTGACGATCTCACGATTCGATAAACCTTTGATTCGGGCTGCGCGAATGTAGTTTTGGCTCATAACTTCTGCAACAGAAGCACGCATCAAACCAACAACTTGAGTCGTAGGTGCTAACGCCAGAACCAAACACGGCAGAACCATGTGCTCAATGACACTTTGCAGTGCGTGAGCTCGGTATTCACCTTTCGCCATAAAGGCGTCAATAATGGCAAACCCAGTCACATGGTCGATTTCGTACAGCAAGTCGTAGCGTCCAGCAACAGGGAAGATATGGTATTCTAACGAGAAGACCATGATCAGCAGTAGTGCCACCCAGAAAATCGGAGCAGAGTAACCCGACATCGAAAGAAACGAGATACCAGTGTCTAGCCACTTACCCTGTTTCATCCCTGCAATCGTACCAAGCGGGATACCGATTAAGAGCGAAACCAGGAAGGCGAAAAAGCACAATTCTAATGTGGCAGGAAAAACAACGGCGAGTTCGTCGTAAATCGCATTGCCGTTTTTGCTCAAACCAAAATCGAGCTGAGAAAGGTTAATTAAGTAGCTTTGCCAGCCAGACCAGAACTCAACATTTGCCCAATGTGAAAGCGGGTCAAGGCGCAGCAGAGAAAAGCCCACCAAAGTGAGAATCATCAAAGTGATGAAAAAGAGGTTAAATCGTCGAACGGTGTACCAAAACATCAGTGGATTCTCTCAACTCTATCAAACGGTTGGGCATTGAAAGGGCTCGATTTGAAGCCAGTTAATGACTTGTCGTGCACACGGAATTGAACCCCATGTGCCAACGGAATAACTGGAAACTCTTCATTCAAAATATTTTGCGCCTGACGATACAGGTTTAGGCGGTAACGTTGCTCTTGCGTCTCTAGCGCGAGATCCAGCAAAAAGTCGAAATCATCGTTACACCACATCGAAACGTTAAGGCCCACTCGGTCTGATTCGCACGATAGTAAAGGACGGAAGAAGTTATCCGGATCGCCAGTATCGCCAATCCAGCCAGTAAGGAGCAAGTCGATATCGTTGATGTTTTCAAGATCCACTCGCTCGAAACGGTCGTCGGTGAGCAGAGTCAGCTTGATGCCGATATCGGCGAAGTTCGCCTGAATGAGCTCAGCAGTTTTGCGTGGACTTGGGTTGAATGCTCTTGGCTCTAGCGGCACCCACATCGACAGTTTTAGACCATCTTCGTATCCCGCTTCACGAAGTAGAGCGAGAGCGTAATTTCGGTCATAACGAATTTTCGCACTGTCTTTTTGATACGCCCAAGAGTTCGGCGGCAGCAATGTATAAGCTAGGGTTCCTGTACCGTAATAAACCGAATCCAAGATATTTTGACGATTGATCGCAAGGTTCAAAGCTTGGCGGACTCTTGGGTCGCGAAGTGCTGGAGTCTCGGTATTAATCGCAATAAAGGAAACGTTATTTGCTGGTGTTGCCGTCAACTCAAGGTTTTCATCTTCTTGAATGATTGGGATCTGGCTAGAGATAGGTGAAGACAAAACATCGCATTCATTGCGCAGCAACTTAGCTAACGTGCCAGTACCACGGTGTGAAATGTCGAACACTACCTGTTCCATTTTCGCTGGCGAGTTCCAGTAGTTCGGGTGACGTTCCAAGCGAATCAAATCGTTTACTTGATACTCTTTGAGCTGGTAAGGCCCTGAACCAATAGGGAGTTGGTCGATTTGCTCTTTGTTGTCTTTTGCCGCCAATTGTTGACCGTATTCTGCTGACAGTATTACCGCATGGCTGGTGGCGATGTTTGCCAAGAATGAAAAGTTTGGTTGCGCGAGTTTAAACGTCACTGTGTAATCATCGACAGCAATCACATCTTGCAATAGATTTTGAAAATCTAAACCAGCAAACCATGGATAAAAACCACCACCAACTTGATGAAAAGGATGGTCTACATCAATGATTCGCTTAAAGCTGAATACCACGTCTTTTGAATTTAACGGGCGAGTCGGAGAGAACCACGGTGTCGTTTGGAACTGAACGCCATGTTTGAGCTTGAATGTGTACTCAGTACCTTCCTTGTTCACAGACCAACTTTCCGCAATGCTTGCAATAGGTTGGTGTGTTTTAGGATCAAGCGTGAGTAATGTGTCGTACAACTGAGGGCTTAACGCCTCGGCTGTAATACCACTGTCTATAAGCTGAGGGTTAAATGTTGTTGGTTTACCTTGCCCACAAAACACAAAACCTGCTTGGCGAATATCGTTGTGATCGATTTCTTCACCACAGGCAGTCAGTAAGCTAATACCAATAAGGCTCAGCGATAATCTTATAAAAGCATTCATAATATGAAATGTTCATTGGATTTTGCTTGTTTCATTTGATCTTACTCGTCCAGAGCTCACAAGCGAAAATGATCTCGCTAATTTAACACCTTTGTGAACTCGCTCCAAACACAAAATCTTTTGCTGGTAGGGTGTTAGATCAAAATACGATGTCTATTTAACACTGTAGCCCGAATTTTGCAGACATGAGTTGCGTTATCTATGGCTAGTGGTGTTTTTGGTTTTGTTAACTTTGTCCGACTAAACCGTACTTTCTAACCATGCCTCGTAGCTGGTGATAGCTTAATCCCAGCAATTCGGCAGCTTGTCGTTGGTTGAATTTTGCTTCCTCCAAGGCTCGATTGAGAAGATTGATATCTTGCTCCTCTTGCCACTGTTTGTAATCGAGAGGAAAGTGGATCGAAGTCGTTTGAGACGAGGCTTCTTCTTGAGGATCTTCGTTTGCCGCAGTATGACCAAGCGCATTGTTCCAACCAGTGGCAAAAGGGTTAAAAATCAGCTCATCAATCGGTTCTGCATTTAGTCCGTGTTGATAGATAGCGCGCTCAATTACGTTTTTTAGCTCACGCACATTACCTGGCCACGAGTAATCGAGTAGGGCTTGTTGCGCTTGATGAGTGAAACCAACGAAGTATTCGAGTTGCAACTCTCGACACATTTTCATTGCGTAGTGTTCGGCAAGCGACAGGATATCTTCTTTGCGTTCTCGCAATGGTGGCAACATGATAACGTCAAAGGCTAGACGATCGAGTAAGTCGGCGCGGAAATCACCTTGCTCAGCCAGTCGTGGCAAATCTGCATTGGTAGCACACACTAAGCGTACATCCGCATTAAGAGCGGTATGGCCACCGACGCGTTCGTATTCACCGTATTCAATCACTCGCAGCAGCTTCTCTTGCACAAGTAACGGCGCAGTTGCCAACTCATCCAAGAACAAGGTGCCACCTTCCGCACGTTCAAAACGGCCTTTATGTTTGCCTTTTGAACCAGTGAACGAGCCGGATTCATGGCCGAACAACTCGGAGTCAATCAAACCTTCGCTTAAGGTCGCACAGTTGAGAGAAAGAAGTGGCTTATCCCAACGTTTTGATAAGTAATGCAAACGTTGAGCGATCAGTTCTTTACCGGTACCTCGCTCACCAATAATGAGAACGGGACGTTCAATTGGGGCGAGTTGTGATACTTTATCCAATACAGCGAGAAAAGCGGGAGATTCACCAATAAGGTTTTGCTTCATAAAATCCTTCTTATTTTTGCTACCTAGCCTAATTTAAGCGCAGAGTTGGTGAATTTTACCAACTGTTGGTGAAAAACATCATAGCATAACGGTGTATAACAACAAGATTACTGATAACTTGTTGATTTTAATAGATTATAAAAGTTGGCATGGTACTTGTTATATATTCAGGGAGACACAAGGTGAATCACCACCTTGTCGAGTTTTAATAGGAAAAAAGAGGAGTTCCGTTATGGGTATTTTTTCTCGTTTTGCAGATATCGTTAACTCAAACATCAGTGCATTGCTAGACAAGGCGGAAGATCCTGAAAAAATGATCCGTCTTATCATTCAAGAAATGGAAGACACACTTGTAGAAGTGCGTACTAACTCGGCTAAAGCGATTGCAGACAAAAAAGAGCTGGCTCGTAAAGTTGAGATGCTAGAAGAGCAAATTGGCGAATGGGGTCAAAAAGCGAGCCTAGCGTTGGTTAAAGAGCGCGAAGATTTGGCGCGTGCAGCCCTAATTGAAAAGCAAAAACTTGAGCAAGTCGTAAAAGGTTTGCACACAGAGCAAACGCTGGTGGAAGAAACGATCAACAAGTTGACTGGTGAAATCGGTAAGCTTGAGAACAAAATTGCAGAAACACGTGCAAAGCAACAAGCACTAGCGATTCGTAATCAAACAGCGTCTAACCGTCGCGATGTTCAAAAGCATCTGCATACTAGCCGCACAAATGAAGCAATGGCGAAGTTCGATCAATATTCTCGTAAAATTGACGAAATGGAAGCGGAAGCCGATCTGTACGCTCAAACTGGGAATGCAAAATCGCTAGAGCAAGAGTTTGCAGAGCTTCAGGCTCAAGACGAAATTGAAAAAGAGTTGGCAAAACTGAAAGAGCAGATGTCATCGCAAGATAAATAAGAGAGGAGCCATTTATGTCGGCATTTTTATTAGTAGGACCAGTGATTGTCTTTTTAATCTTTGTCGCTCCACTATGGCTCTTCTTACACTATCGCAGTAAACGCAAAACGGATAGTGCACTGTCGAGCCAAGACTTAGAGCGCCTTCAGGTACTGTCTGAAAAAGCGGAAGCGATGCAGTCTCGAGTTGATACATTGGAGCGCATCTTAGATGCTGAGTCACCAACATGGAGACGTAAGTATGAATAATCGAGAACTGTATCGTGATCCAGTAAATGGCAAAATCTCCGGTGTTTGTGCCGGATTTGCCAACTACTTTGGTGCAGAAGTTTGGTTGATTCGTATTGTAGTGATTTCTGCTGCCCTATTAGGTGGTACATTCTTAGTGGTGTTAGCGTATATCGCGATGGCATTTATGCTCGAAAAGCAACCCGTGAGATATTCTGAAAACATAAGAGAGCAGCAAGAGCATACGCTTAAAAGTAAGCCTTGGCAGAAAGGACAAAGTCCGGATCAACTGCTCTGTGTTTTGGAAAGAGATTTTGACCGTCTTGATGGTAAAATTCGTAACATGGAAGCGTATGTGACGTCCGATACATTTAGGGTGAACCGAGAGTTCAGCAAACTCTAAACTTGATGCATCTATCAATGATTTAAATAAAGCAGGCGACAAGCCTGCTTTTTTATCACAAATTACTAATTTTTAAGCATAATTAATCTTTTGTGCTCTGGAAGTTAATTCATAATTCATCTACTTTAAATGTAATCACTTACTTTTTATGGATGAATGTGATGAGAAAACTGCTCATTCCGATAGCCGTCACGGCTGCATTGTCGGGTTGTGGTAAAGAACTTCCACCAGTTCCTGAGCCAGAATCTCGCCCCGCAAAACTTTTTACTGTTTCTGTTGGCAACGCACAATTTGAACGCCATTTCCCCGCCACCACAGAAGCCGGTGACAGAGCTGTACTCGCATTTCGTGTCCCAGGGTTGCTTCAATCTATCGAAGTTAATGAAGGGCAAGTCGTTAAAAAAGGCGATGTGCTAGCAGTTCTTAACCCAGATGAATATTCCTTATTGGAAAAGCAAGCAAGAGCGAATTTTGCGTTAGCTGATGTTCAGTACAAGCGCTATAAAAAGCTGCGGAAAGACCAAGTGGTCTCTGAACAAGATTTTGATGAAGCGAAAGCTAATCATAACTCCGCTAAAGCGCAATGGGATCAAGCCAAAGCGAACTTGCGCTACACCCAACTCGTTGCTCCTTACGATGGCACCATTTCTTATCTTCCTGCCGAAAATCATGAATACGTTGCCGCCAAAGAAGGGGTAATGAACATTCAAACCAATCAGGTAATGAAGGTGATTTTTCAACTGCCTGACTATTTGCTCAACCGTTATACGCAAGGCGTGAATGTTTCAGCAAAAATGATATTCGACGCGTTTCCCGAACGCTCTTTCGATCTGACTTTCCAAGAAATTGACACCGAAGCCGACCCAAAAACGGGCAGCTATAAAGTGACGATGGTGATGGAAAGACCGCCAGAGCTAGGCATTCTTCCAGGTATGTCAGGCAATGCGTATCTCGTGTCACAAAACTCCGGAGCGACCAAAATTCCAGATTCTGCGCTCTTTGAAGAAAATGGAAAAACTTACGTTTGGCGCGTTGATGACCAAGGTGTGGTTGCGAAAGCAGACATTACGATGAATGACAACGGACAGATCTTGCAAGGGTTAGCGGATGGCGATCAAATCATTATCTCAGGCATTAATGTCATTGAGCCGGGAATCAAAGTCCGGGCTTGGGTGAAGGAGCGAGGGTTGTAGTATGAAAGGAATCATAACCTTAACCGCTATTTTCGCGGCGCTTACTTTGGCTGGCTGTGGTGAAAAAGGACCAGAAAGAACCGTCGAAACCCCCAAAGTAAGAGTGGTTTCGCTAGAAGGTAATCGAGTTGATGACAATCTGTATTTTCCTGCTGTTGCGAACGCTGCGGACCGCTCTCATTTGAGTTTCCGTGTGGCGGGTGAAGTGAGTCGCGTCATGGTGCGAGAAGGGGATAAAGTGCAAAAAGGCGCTGTTATCGCCACCCTAGACCCAACGGATTATCAACTGGATGTCGATAATGCCACGGCGAGATTTTCTGTGGTCGACAGTCAATATCGCCGCTCTCGGCCTTTGGTGGATAAAGGTTTGTTGGCGAAGTCGCAGTTTGATGAAATTGCTGCGCAGCGCCAAATCGCGTTGGCGGAGTTGGAACTCGCTAAGTTGCGTTTATCGTTCACCACATTAAAAGCGCCGGTTGATGGCATCATTTCTCGGGTCAATATTGATCAATTTGAGAATGTTAAAGTTGGGCAACATATCGTCAATATCCACAGTCTGGATCGCGTAGAAGTTCTGATTCAATTGCCAGATCGCTTGTACGTCAAACAGCCTCCTACAGAAGAAAGATTAACGGCAATTAATGCGGTGGTTCGTGTTCCTAGTGGCAACGAGTACAAGGCGACGGTTAAAGAGTTCACCACTGAGCCTGACCCAACCACAGGAACGTTTACCGTGACGCTTTCTTTACCGATGCCAAAAGAGGAATACATCCTTGATGGCATGGCCGTTGAAGTGACCTCGAAAGATGAAAAAGTGGGTTTAGAGCTGAACGTTGGGATCAATGTGCCGATTGAGGCAATTTTCAATGCTGATGGAGACGAGCTTGGACGTGAGAACAAGTTTGTTTGGGTGCTGAATGACGACGGTACCATTTCACGAAAACAAATCCGAACCGGCAAAGCCTCCAAAACCTCGATTCAAGTGCTTGATGGATTAGCGCTTAACGACAAAGTGGTGGTTGCTGGCGTTTCGCGACTCAGAGATGGAATGAAAGTGGAAGTGGTTAAGCAGGAGGCTGGTTTATGAGCGAGCAAAACAAAGTGCCTCTAAGTGATGATGACGTAACGGGCATTGCGGCTTATTTCATTCGAAATCGCGTGATTAGCTGGATGGTGTCTTTGATCTTCTTGATTGGTGGTATTGCTGCCTTCTTCGGGTTGGGACGTTTAGAAGATCCGGCCTTTACCATCAAAGATGCGATGGTAGTGACGTCATACCCAGGTGCGACGCCGCAACAGGTGGAAGAAGAAGTGACGTACCCGCTGGAAAAAGCCATCCAGCAACTGACTTACGTTGACGAAGTGAACTCCATTTCCAACCGTGGTTTATCTCAGATCACCGTGACGATGAAAAACAACTATGGTCCCGATGATTTACCACAAATTTGGGATGAATTGCGTCGAAAAGTGAATGACTTAAAAGTCACCTTACCTCCAGGTGTTAATGAGCCTCAGGTTATTGATGACTTCGGTGATGTGTACGGCATCTTGTTGGCAGTGACAGGGGATGGCTACAGCTATAAAGAGTTGCTGGATTATGTCGACTACTTACGCCGTGAACTTGAACTGGTCGATGGCGTCAGCAAGGTTTCTGTCTCTGGTCAGCAGCAAGAGCAAGTCTTTATTGAAGTTTCGATGAAGAAGCTCAGCAGTATTGGTTTGTCGCCAAATACGGTTTTTAACTTGCTGTCCACGCAAAATATTGTGTCTGATGCTGGCGCTATTCGTATTGGTGATGAGTACATTCGAATTCAACCTACGGGTGAGTTCCAAAGCGTTGATGAGTTAGGGGATCTGTTGATCACCGAATCTGGTGCGCAAGGGCTTATCTTCCTCAAAGACGTAGCAGAAATTAAACGTGGCTATGTTGAAGTGCCGAGTAACATCATCAACTTTAACGGCAGCTTAGCGCTGAACGTCGGTGTGTCGTTTGCTCAAGGTGTCAACGTGGTTGAAGTCGGTAAGGCCTTTGATCGTCGCCTTGCCGAGTTGAAGTATCAACAACCGGTTGGTGTCGAAATCTCGGAGATTTACAGTCAACCGAAAGAGGTAGATAAGTCGGTCAGCGGCTTTGTGATCAGTTTGGCGCAGGCAGTTGGCATCGTAATTATCGTATTGCTGTTCTTTATGGGGCTGCGCTCGGGTCTATTGATAGGCCTGATCTTGCTACTCACGGTTTTAGGTACGTTCATCTTCATGAAATATCTCGCGATTGACTTGCAGCGCATCTCTCTGGGTGCATTGGTTATCGCACTCGGTATGTTGGTGGATAATGCCATCGTGGTGGTGGAAGGGATATTAATCGGCACTCAAAAAGGGCGAACGCGATTACAAGCTGCGACGGATATTGTCACTCAAACCAAATGGCCGCTATTGGGTGCAACTGTAATTGCGGTAACGGCATTTGCGCCAATTGGTTTGTCTGAAGACTCCACGGGCGAGTACTGTGGCACCTTGTTTACGGTGCTGCTGATTTCCCTCATGCTGAGTTGGTTTACCGCTATTTCTCTAACGCCGTTCTTTGCCGATATTTTCTTTAAGGGACAGAAAATCAAGCAAGGCGAAGGTGAGGAAAACGACCCATATAACGGCATCATTTTTGTCGCATATAAAAAGTTTTTAGAGTTTTGCATGCGTCGCGCGTGGTTAACGGTCGTGGTTTTGATCGTTGGGCTTGGTGCAAGTGTTTATGGGTTTACCTTGGTAAAACAATCGTTTTTCCCATCTTCAACCACGCCAATTTTCCAATTGGATGTGTGGCTACCGGAAGGTACAGATATTCGTGCGACTAACGATAAGCTAAAAGAACTGGAATCTTGGCTTGCTGAGCAAGAGCACGTTGATCACATCACAACAACTGCGGGTAAAGGTCTGCAACGCTTTATGCTGACGTATGCTCCGGAAAAAAGCTATGCCGCTTATGGTGAAATCACTACGCGAGTTGATAACTACGAAGCGCTTGCGCCGTTAATGGCACGGTTTAGGGATCACCTAAAAGCCAACTATCCAGAGATCAATTACAAGCTCAAACAGATTGAATTAGGCCCTGGTGGTGGCGCGAAAATTGAAGCGCGTATTATCGGCTCTGATCCAACGGTGCTTCGCACGATTGCGGCGCAAGTAATGGATATCATGTACGCCGATCCGGGCGCGACCAATATTCGCCACGACTGGCGTGAGCGTACTCAAGTGCTTGAGCCTCAGTTCAACGAGAGTCAAGCGCGTCGTTACGGTATCACTAAATCTGATGTGGATGATTTCTTGTCGATGTCGTTCTCGGGAATGACGATAGGTCTTTACCGTGACGGTACTACGTTGATGCCGATTGTGGCGCGTTTACCAGAAGACGAGCGTATCGATATTCGTAACATCGAAGGCATGAAAATTTGGAGCCCTGCGCAGAGTGAGTTTATCCCACTCCAGCAAGTCACAATGGGTTACGACATGCGTTGGGAAGACCCTATCATCGTGCGTAAGAACCGTAAGCGCATGCTTACTGTGATGGCGGACCCTGATATTCTCGGTGAAGAAACCGCATCGACGTTGCAAAAACGCCTACAACCGCAAATCGAAGCGATTCAAATGCCACCTGGCTATTCTCTAGAATGGGGTGGTGAGTATGAGTCTTCAGGTGATGCTCAAGAGTCTCTGTTCACAACGATGCCAATGGGCTACTTGTTCATGTTCTTGATCACCGTGTTCCTATTCAACTCGATTAAAGAACCGCTGATTGTTTGGCTCACTGTGCCACTGGCATTGATTGGTGTCACCACGGGCTTGTTGGCACTCAATACGCCGTTTGGCTTTATGGCGTTGCTGGGCTTTTTGAGCTTATCCGGTATGGTACTTAAAAACGGCATTGTTCTGCTCGACCAAATTGAAATTGAGATGAAGTCGGGGAAAGAGGCGTATGACGCAGTGGTTGATGCGGCAGTCAGTCGTGTTCGCCCAGTATGTATGGCAGCGATTACCACCATTTTGGGTATGATTCCTCTTCTACCTGATATCTTCTTTAAACCGATGGCGGTAACGATTATGTTTGGTTTAGGTTTTGCCACCATCCTGACACTTATTGTCGTGCCAGTGTTGTATCGTCTGTTCCATAAAGTGTCGGTGCCGAAATAGGCTTAATGTAAAGTAACGATGTAAAGTTCAGCGCCTCTAGCTGGTGAGTTAGAGGCGCTTTTTATAAGGACGAAAAATGACAGAACACAAAACGTGCGCGTGGGCGATGAACCACCCTCTAGAGCGCGAATATCACGATGCAGAGTGGGGCGTTCCGGTTTATGACGACAAAGTGTTGTTCGAATTTATTACGTTGGAAGGTGCGCAAGCAGGATTGAGTTGGATTACGATTCTGAAAAAACGTGAAGGATACCGAGAAGCGTTTGAAAACTATGATTTGGACGCGTTGGAACAGAGAAATGAAGAGCGTGCCGAGTTCATCGTCGAAAACTTCGATGTAGTGAAGCATCGCGGCAAAATCAATTCGGTATTTAGCAACGCTAAAGCAGCCAAAGCACTTATTGCTGAATATGGCAGCTTATCAGAGGCGTTGTGGCAGTTTGTCGATGGCAAGCCTGGGGTAAATCAGTGGCATGAAATGAGTGACGTACCTGCTTCGACAGAACAGTCCAAAGCCATGAGCAAGTTTCTCAAAAAGAAAGGCTTTAAGTTTGTCGGTGAAACCATCTGTTATGCCTTTATGCAAGCCGTTGGCATGGTGGATGACCACATCGTTGGATGCCCTAAAAAACAAAACCAGTAACGTTTCGTTTATATAATTGTTCAGTTTATACAGCTAGTTCTGGTTGTCATGAATACGTTCCAAGGCTTCGATACGGCGCCATTGAGTTGTCTCGAAGCTTTGCTTTCTCAAATTAGCAATTTCTAACTGCTTCTGTTCGCGACCCAGAAATTCATCATCAAGAATATCTGCACGTTTTTCTAGGTAATTTGTCAGCTCTGTTTCAAACGTCGCTCGTTGTTCATCCAATTTTTGCAGCCTTTGCGCGCCTTCTTCTCCTACCAACTCGACGCGAGCGAGATACTTATCCTGTGAACTGAGTAATGTGGTTTGGTCGAGTTGCCTCGTTAAGGCATTGTTGCGTTCACTTTGCTGGATGTACTCAGGTTGTTCAGATAACGCTTGGTTGAGTAGTAGTTGCTGAGAATCAGAGTCTTGCTCGTACGTTTTAATCACCAGTTTCTCTATTGCGAGTTGGCGTAGTCGATTTTCTTCATCAAATAGTTGGGAAATTTGTTGATCGTTAAAGTATTCAAGTTGCAAATTTAGAATGGCTTCATTCAGCCGTTGCAATTGGCTTAATGACAACGTCGTATCTTCAAGTGGTTCTAATTTAGAAAGCGCCTGTTTGTACGCGAGATAGGTTTGAAACAACTCAACATCAATGCCTAGTGAGTTTTGCTGCGAGATACTTTCTTCAATATTTTCTTGGATTTCTTCAAGGCTATGTTCTCCCAAGCTGCTCAATGAGAACTCAAAAAAGTCTTTCTGAGAGGAGAGGTCGATAGTAGTGTCATGTTGCGATTGAGCCTTCTTGGATTGTGGTGAGTCCGATACGTAGAGGGAAGCCGCTCCCACACCGAGAAGCGAAAGAATGGGCACAGCGATAAGAGCGACTTTCTTCATGGGGAATTCCTGTTACAGACCTTGCAGTTTCAAACGATTCGCATGCTGGCGATACAGCGTGACGGGGTCGGTTTCAAAAAGATGGTGGATACCGAGTAAACCGTTAATTTCGTCCAAGTGATTCATTTTGTAATCATCACGAATGACTTTTCCTAAATGAGTGCTGCATGCGCCAACGAGCCCATCGTTTGGCCCATCGAATGCCAAGCCGAGTACCATCATGGCTGCGTCTGTCGGATCGAAAACGTTGGAAAAAGTGGATGATCCGGTCCATGAGTAGTAATACACGCCGTTCGGTGCCAGTAAATCACCGTCGCCACATTCGCTGGTTGGAATACCTTCAGGGTAGTGTTGGTTAAAAGCTAGCGAGCCTTCCGTCGTTAATGCGGCTAACGAAGCCAGTGGATCTTGATCAAGATCTGAACCACCTGAAAGCAGATTGATCAGAGTGGTTAACCCCTGCGCGAGTTTAACGGCTAACTGTTCTGTCCCCGATCCTTCTGGAACAGTGCCGCGTACTAAGTCTGCGACTTTTGAGCCTTTGTTAACTCCGCCGATACTGGTGACAGAAGCCACTAAATCAGGGCGTACAGAGGCTACATAACGCGCTGTTGGGCCACCATGGCTGTGACCAATGAGGTTCACTTTGCTAGCACCTGTGGCGGCGAGTAAGGTTTCGACTTGAGAAAGAAGCTGCTCACCGCGGGCTTCGCTACTGTTTGTCGCAGAAACTTGTGCCACATAAACTGTAGCGCCATCTTTGGTTAATGAGTGAGGGATACCAAAGAAATAATCCACGCCAGCCAGCGAGTCAAAGCCGAATAAACCATGAACCAACACAATGGGGTATTTGGTTTGCGTATAGCCAGTGGCGGTGTTGGCTGAAGCAATCGGCAGGGTAATTAGAGTAAAAAGCAACACTGCTATGAGTTTGAGTTTCAAAGTTATCTCCTTGTGGTATGACCTCTTATGAGTGGTAAAAGGTAGGAGACAAATTGAGAAGATGGGAAGTCTTCATGAAGCACATGTTTTTATTCTGTGATTGCTCAAATGAAAAACAACACAAATGATGAACATTGAAGGAGAGTAAGATGGGAGACGGTAGATATCCCAGTTATTTCATTGGCTTATAAAAAGCCCTGCTGAGCAGGGCGATAACATGAGTTATTTCAGAGAGACTTCTTTTTCAAGCACTAGGGCGTTGTATCGAGCAAATCCGGCTTCTAAATCGGCGATTAAGTCTTCAACATCTTCCAAGCCTACATGAATACGAATCAGAGTGCCTTCAAAGTTCGGATTGGCGACCGTGCGTAAGCTGTTAAAGCTGCGAGGTTCGTTAGCCAAAATCAAACTCTCATAACCCCCCCAAGAGTAACCCATGCTGAAGTGTTTCATGCCATCAAGCAAAGCTGTGGTCGCTTTTGGATACGAGGTTTTCAGCACAAATGAGAACAAGCCATTGCCGCCAGTAAAGTCACGCTCAAAGAACTCATGACCAGGGCAAGTATCTAGGGCAGGGTGACGAACATGATCCACTTCAGGGCGGTTTGCCAACCACTGTGCGACTTTCAAACTGTTTTCAGCATGCTGGCGTAAGCGAACATCCAAAGTGCGAATACCTCGTAGGCCAAGGTAAGCGTCATCAGGAGAAACGCATTGACCCATCAGGTAGCTTTGTTCGCGAAGTTGATCCCAGTATTTCTCAGACGCCACTGCGGTGCCGAGCATGACGTCAGAGTGTCCAACGATGTACTTTGTCGCCGCTTGAATAGAAATGTCCACGCCATGTTCGAAAGGTGAGAAGTTCACGCCTGCGCCCCACGTGTTATCGAGCATCACAATGATATCGTGCTCGTGAGCGATGCGCGCCATAGTTGGAACGTCTTGAACTTCCATCGTGATTGACCCCGGCGATTCAAGAAACAGTATTTTGGTGTTTGGTTGAATCAAATCACGAATGTTTTCGCCGATCATCGGATCGTAGTAAGTGGTTTCTACGCCCATCTTTTTCATGATCACGTTGCAGAAATCACGTGTTGGTTCGTAACACGTATCAACCATCAAAATATGGTCGCCAGCTTCGACGAAAGAAAGGATCGCGTTAGAAATGGCTGCCGTTCCACAAGGGTAAAGAGCACAACCTGCGCCGCCTTCGATCTCGACCATTGCATCTTGAAAAGCAAAGTGAGTGTTAGTACCACGACGTCCGTAAAACAGCGTTTTGTTCGCGCGGTTTATTGCGGCTTGGTTTTTCTCTGCAACAGTATTAAACACGACAGTAGAAGCGCGTTGTACTGGTGGGTTTACCACACCGTTGGTCCACTTCTTATCGCGGCCTGCGGTAATGAGTTTGGTCTTTTTGCCCTCTGACATAAATATTCCCTGTCTTAAATATTACAATTTGGATTATTTAAAACATGGACGACATAGGGTTTGCAAGGGAAAAGTCACATATCGACCAATAACCGTTTGGACTGAACGTTTAGAGCGCCGTGTGGTAGCGATGATTACATGAGATGTACTTGGGAAAGCACAGAATAGTCGATGCGAAAAGTAAGACGCAGATAAAATAAACCTCCAGCATGGACTTTCATTACTGGAGGTTTGAACTGAAATGGTCACTGATTTAGAGCAATGGGTTGAAGAGGTAGAACACACGCTCAAGGAAACGAGAATAAAGGCTACGTTTTTCCCACTCGTCCAAAACGACAGGATGAGATTGCTTGATATAGCCATCTTGCAACCATGACAATTGCTTGGTGAATTCTTCATCGTCGACAGCCAGAGTGACTTCAAAGTTTAGCCACAGGCTGCGCATGTCCATATTCACCGTACCAACCAAACAGAACTGGTCGTCGATAACGACCGATTTGGTGTGCAGCAAGCCACCATAGAACTCGTAAATTTTCACGCCAGCGGCCAAAAGCTCGCTGTAGAAAGCGCGCGATGCCCACTGAACCATAAGTGAGTCATTTTTGTGCGGTATGATCAGCTCAACATCAATACCGCGCTGCGCTGTCATTTTTAACGTCTCAAGCAAGTCGGTATTAGGTACAAAATACGGTGTTGTGATTCGTACCGAACGATTGGCTTGGTTAATTGCCAAAGTAAGCACTTGATAAATCAAATACTCTGGCATGCCGGGGCCAGATGGAACCACCTGAATCGGATGTTGGTATTTGCTGTTGTCAATTTTGCACTCCGGCAACTTCGGCAGATAACGTTCGCCCGTTTCTACTTCCCAGTCCCAGCAGTGAATCGCACTTAACACGTTTACGGTTGGCCCTGTAACTCGCACCATGATATCGATCCAACGCCCAACGCCGCTGCTCTGTTTAAAGTATGCAGGATCGACAAGGTTCATTGACCCTGTATAGGCGATTTCATCATCAATGACGATGATTTTACGGTGCTGGCGAAGATCAAGACGACGTAAGAACATACGCCACATCTTCACTTCGAGCGCCTGAATAACCTCGATACCCGAATCTTTCATCATTTTGTACCAAGGACTTCTGAAGAAGCGTGGGCTACCCGCAGAGTCCAATAGCAGCTTCACATCCACACCACGTTTAGATGCTTGGATAAGAGCGGATGCTACCGAATCGGCCAAGCCGCCGGGGTGCCAAATGTAGAACACCATTCGAATGCTCGTTTTGGCATTCTCGATGTCTTCGATGATGGAGTGCAGAATTTCATCAGGAGATTGTTGCAACGACAGAGTATTCCCGCTCAGAGCAGGCAGCCCAAGACGGTTGTTACACAGTTCATCGATGCGGTAGATATGGCGACCCATGGTTTCAGGCATGTGCGCGTGGCAATCATTGAGTTGACTAAACCACTTGGCAAAAGGGGTAAACATCTCTTTTGCTCGTTCAGCTCGTTTTCTGCCTAAGTTCAGCTCACCAAATAGGAAATAGCACGCGACGCCAAGCACTGGAAGGATATAGATGATCATTAGCCAAGCTAAAGACACGCTCACCGCACGACGCTTCAAAACAACGCGTAAAGTAACACCAGCAACTAAGAACCAATACAGTCCAATGCCAGTAAGAGTAAGAAAATGATAGAACTTGTCCATATACGCTCAAAGTAATATGCCCATCTAGGATATTAAGCATAAAAGTGGGTTGGGGGAACAGATTTCCCAATGAGAAGTGGGATTGACCCTACATGAGGAACAAATTTCATAACAGGTGATTCTGTTATTTTAATGTGAAAAATAAGGCTATTCTTTAACTTTTGAACAAAAAAGCAGCATTTAACGTGCGTAATACTACACTTGTGCGATAAATGTACTTTTTGGGGTTCCAATTCTAATGGGGAACTGCTTTACTTGCTATACATAGAGCGTCGAACAAACTTCTTATAAGTGTATATAAATATTTACACAAACATTTTAGACGCCTATCTCTATGCATACACAACACAACAAATCTTTGGAGAATAAGCGTGGCTACAACTAATACAGCAGCACCACGTGATACGTGGGGGTCTAAATTAGGCTTCGTAATGGCAGCAGCGGGTTCCGCTGTTGGTTTGGGTAACATCTGGAAGTTCCCGTACACAGCAGGTGAGAGTGGCGGCGGTGCGTTCGTTGCGATCTACCTTTTCTTTGTTATTTTTATCGGCTTTAGCGTCATGCTTACTGAGTTCGCTATTGGTCGTAAGACAGGTCTATCAGCAGTAGGCGCATTTAAATCCACTGACCGACGCTGGACGTTCACCGGCGTAATTGGTGTATTTAGCGGGCTACTTATCATGGGTTTTTACCCTGTCGTAGGTGGTTGGGCGTTAGCTTACATTTTTAAAGTCGGTGGTGGTCTACTAAGCACGCCGGAGGCAATCGGTGACAGCTTTGGTGGTTTCATTTCTGATCCGTTACAACCGCTGTTCTGGATGGGTGTGTACCTTTTCCTTAACGTACTGATCGTAATGAAAGGTATTTCTGGCGGTATCGAAAAAGCGGGTAAAGTTCTTATGCCGCTGCTGTTCATCATCTTGATCATCGTATCGGTGAAAGGTTTGATGCTTCCAGGTGCGATGGCAGGTCTTGAGTTCTTGTTCATGCCAGACTTCTCTAAAGTAGACAGTAACGTGGTACTTGCAGCATTAGGTCAGGCGTTCTTCTCATTGAGTCTTGGTATGGGTTGTATGATGACTTATGGCTCTTACTTGAAGAAGAAAGAAAACCTCGTTCAAACAACAGGCATGGTTACGGCAATGGATACCGGCGTAGCGATCCTTGCTGGTGTCGCGATGTTCCCTGCAATGTTTGCTTTTGGCATGGAGCCAGCAGCCGGCCCAGGTCTGGTGTTCGTCGTTGTTCCTCAATTGTTCGCGGAAATGGGCGGTGTGATTGGTTTGCTACTTGCGCTTCTGTTCTTCATCGGATTAACGGTCGCGGCGCTTACCTCTTCGGTTTCATTGTTAGAAGTAGTGGTTTCTTACCTTATCGATGAGAAAGGCATGAAACGTTCTAACGCAGTAGTTTCAGCAAGTGTCGTGATGGCATCACTTTGTGTCTTTGCATCGCTTTCGCTAGGCGGTATGGGACCAACGCTATTTGGTACCGGCGCATTCGATATCTTCGACCTATTGACAGACAAAATCTTCCTAGCGGTTGGGGGTATGTTGGTATGTATCTTTGCTGGCTGGCGCTTAAACCGTGCAGAGCTTGAAAAAGAAATCACGAATGCTGGCGAAGTATCATTCCCACTATTTGGCTTATGGTACAACCTCGTTAAATACGTCATTCCGGTAGCGATTGCTATTGTTGCCTTCATGGGCATTAAGTCTGGCTTCGATAGCGGCAAAGGCGAAATCATGGTTTTAGGTATCGCGATTATTGGTTTTGCAGGATTACTTTCGAAGAAACTGTAAACAGCTTAAAAAGATAAAGAAAAGCGGGGGCTTAGTAAGGCTCCCGCTTTTTTTGTGTCTGTAGGATAAGACTGACATTTTTAGATTAATTGTGTCTTTTTATAAAACTTTAATTGCAATGTGATGCTTGTCACATAAAATGCGCAACCACTGCAAAGGGGTGTCTATCGTCCCGAAATAATTCATGTGCAGATTGATACAGCAATGTCTGCACAGAACATAATTTATAAGGAACCTTGTCAGTGAAAATGTCAGTTCGTAAAAAGTTATATGCGAGCTTTGGTGCCATTTTGGCAACAATGTTGGTGATGATCGCGATTATTACGTTTGAAGTGATTAATTCACATAAAGTGGCACAAGAAGTCAGAACAGACGACGTCCCAGAGACCATTGGATACATGGCTTTGATCGATGAAGCTGGGGATATTTATCGAGATGCTGTCGGTATGATCATCAATACCAGTGGTGCACAACGTGAATATCAATCGAACAAGAAAGAGTTTGCCTCTGCGTTGGCTGATGTAAAACGTCTTGAAACCGCTGGTGGAGAAGACTATCGCAATATCGAAAAAATTGAGCAGCTTATGGCGAATTTTACGTTGAGCTTTGAGAGCCAAATTCAGCCGAATATTGGGCATCGCAGTTTAGAAGAAAACGTTGAGCAAGTCCGTCAGTTGTACGAGGTGAATCTAGCCCCAATTGAAGACATGCTCAATACGGCGACGGCAGAAGGCCGCCAAAGCACACATGATGCGCTTCTCCAATTGACCGATTCATTCAACGATATCGAGAACACCATTTACGCGCTAGGTACGCTTGCGGCGATCGCAACAGTGTTCATTGCATACTTGTTGTCTAATTCAATCACAGGGCGTTTGACCGCGCTGGATACTTTGGCACAACGTGTGGCGGAAGGCGATTTGACAGCTTCTCCTATCAAAGACGAATCGGGTGATGAGCTTTCTAACTTAGCGACCTCTTTAAACAAAATGCAGGCATCTCTAACGGGGTTGATTGGCTCTATTTCCGTCGTGTCTGAAGAAGTTAAGTCGGTCACGAGTGAGCTGTCTGTTGTTAGCCAAGACATTGTTTCTGGTGCGAGTAGCCAAGCCGACAAAGCGAACCTCATCGCAACGGCAGCAGAAGAGCTGAGTTTGACCATTTCACAAGTGGCGGAACAAGGTGCGTCTACGTTTGAAGAAGCTCGTAAATCAGAAGCCACAGCTGAGCAAGGCCGTACCGTAATTGTTGAAATGGTAGAGAGCATTCAACAGGTATCGAAGCAAATGGCGGACATGTCGGTTCAGATGAATCACCTTGGTGCTCATGGCGAGAAAATTGGCGCAGTGATTAAAGTGATTGAAGACATCGCAGAGCAAACTAACTTACTTGCGTTAAACGCGGCAATTGAAGCTGCACGTGCGGGTGAGTTTGGTCGCGGGTTTGCGGTTGTGGCTGATGAAGTCCGTGCACTTGCCGAGCGTACGACGAAAGCAACACAAGAGGTAGGCGAGATTATCCAAGCGATTCAAGTTGGCACGCAAGAAGCCGTGACTTACACCGAAGATGGTTGCCGTTTGGTGGAAATTGGTGTAAGCCAAAGCTCGGGAGCGGTGGAATCATTGGAAGAAATCGTTGCTGGTGCAGGGCACGTGCAAAGCATGGTGAACTCTATTGCGACCGCAGCCGAAGAGCAAACTGCGGTGACAAAAGAAATTGCCGCAGATATTACGTCGATCAGCGATATTTCGGTTCGCTCACTGCAACTAGCGAATGACAGCTCACAAAGCGTAGAAGGTTTGAACCGCAAGGTACAAGAGTTGGAAACGTTAGTGGGTAAGTTTAAGCTCGCCTAATCAATCAGAATCGGTATACTTCTGGCTCCAAACGTGGAGCCAGTTTTTTATGTTCGATATTCTACATACCCATCCCGATTTTCTGATCATCAATAAGCATCCCAACGTCTCTGTTCATAAAGACGATGGCGACACAATGCTGTTGCAAGAAGTGGCTAAGCAGAGTGGTGATGAGCAGCTCTATCTTATCCATCGCTTGGATAAAATGACATCGGGTATTCTGCTCCTCGGACGCAACGCCAAAGCGGCCAGTGCGTTATCACAAGCCTTCGCTGACCGCCAAGTGGAAAAGTTCTATCTGGCGATTGGCTCTAAAAAGCCGAAAAAGAAACAAGGTTTGGTCGTTGGTGATATGGAGCGTTCGCGCCGTTCATCATGGAAGCTGGTCAACAGCAAAAACAACCCAGCCGTCACCCAGTTTTTCTCTCTTACGGCAGAGCCCGGAGAGCGCCTATTTTTATGTAAGCCACACACTGGTAAAACGCATCAAATCCGCGTGGCATTAAAATCGGTTGGCTCAGGTATTGTTGGCGACCCGATTTACAATGCAGGCAATGAGGCTGATCGCGGTTACCTGCATGCATTTTCACTTTGCTTCCAATACCGAGATGAGCAATATCGCTTTGTTTGCGATCCACGAGAATACCAAGTGCTGGGTAACAAATGGCACAGTGAAATCGTCTCTCAGGGTTTGGATACTTGGCTTTCCCCTTGGGAACTGAACTGGCCTACGATCAAATAACCGTCACAAAGAAAACTAATAAGAGAACTCGATGCAAGCATCACAACTTCCGCTGTTCTTTCAGCATCTAGAAACCGAGCTCGCGCAAGCTCCTAACGAAATTCGTCGACTGTTTCATGGTCGTGGCCGTCGTTTTGAGGGCCTAGAGCAAATCACCTGTGATTGGTTACAAGGTCAGTTGATTATCAACTTGTTTAAAGAAGTCGATGACGCGTTTCTCGCTGAGCTGAAAAACGGCCTCAATGCGTTGGCACAATCACAACTGTGGGCAGATAAGCAAGGTCGCACTATGGTTCTTCAGCACCGTTATGCCGATGGTGCGCCTTCAGAAGTGCTTGTCGGTGAATTAGACGCTCGCCCTGTCGTTGAAGAAAGCGGTTTGAAATACCAATTGGATATTGGCCGCAATCAAAACTTCGGTCTGTTTTTGGACATGCGCTACGGTCGTGATTGGGTTCGCGAAAATGCGAAGCATAAAAACGTGCTCAACTTGTTTGCTTACACGTGTGGCTTTTCTGTCGCTGCCATTGCGGGTGGCGCAGATAAAGTGGTTAACGTCGACATGGCAAAAGCATCGCTGTCTAAAGGTCGTGAGAACCACAAGCTAAATGGTCATAACATCAACCAGGTAAGCTTTATGGGGCACGATATCTTTAAATCGTGGGGTAAGATTAAAAAATCTGGTCAGTATGACTTGATTATCATCGATCCGCCTTCATTCCAGAAAGGCAGCTTTGCGCTGACGAAAGATTACAAAAAGATTCTACGTCGGTTGCCAGATTTGTTGGCAGAAGGCGGTCAAGTGATGGCATGTGTGAACTCGCCATCTGTGACAAGCGACTTCTTGATTGAAAGCATGAAAGAAGAAGCGCCAGAGTTGACATTCCGTGAGCGTCTGGATAACCCACCAGAGTTTATGGACGTAGACAGCGAAGCTGCATTGAAAGTGTTGTTATTTAGCTAAAAGACTTTTGTTGCAACAGAAGTAACATCAAAAAAAGCGCCGCGAAACAACTAGACAGACGTATCGCGGCGCTTTTTTGTATTTGGAAAACTAACCTATCTGCACTTCAAGATCCGCTTTGATGGTTGATGAGCAGGCGAGCACATAGCCTTGTTCAATTTCTTCTGGCGTTAATGTTTCTAGGCTGGTGGAAGAGACGCTGCCTTGACGAACCTTGCATTTGCACGAGCCACAAATGCCGCTACGACAAGCGACGATTAATGGTAAACCTACGCCTTCAAGCACATCGGCCAGTACCTGACCTTTTTGCGCATCGATGGTTTGAGCAAAGTCAGGAACAGAAACACGAACAACTTCATCGGAGACCGATGTTTCTGCGCCAGTCGCTGGCGTAAAACTCTCTTGGTAGAAGTTCGTCATGTCAAAACCAAGGTCATTCAAATAGCCGTGAACATCTTGCATGAACTGACTTGGACCACACAGGTAAACGGTGCGTTGCTTGAAATCAGGAACAAGCTCTTTAAGCCAGTCGGCATTCAAACGACCTTGTGGGTGTGACGTTCCTTCGCGGTTTTTCAGCAACAGCTTTAAATGGAAGTTGGGATACACAGCGTCGAACGTTTCTAGCTGATCGTAGTAAATCGTCTCTTCTGGGCTGCGTGCGATATGAAGAAATGCGATGTCCACATCGTTGTCGTTTTCATCTTGATTACTCAGCCAGTGCTTTGCCATCGAAAATACGGGCGTGACGCCGCAACCTGCACTGATAAGCAAGGCTTTTGTTTCGCCATCACGTAACACGGGTGGGTGGTCGATGCAGTTAAATTCGCCCGCTGGTGGTAATGCTTGAACGGTATCACCGAGCAGCAGCGAGTCAATGATGTAGTTCGATACTTTACCGCCAGATACTCGTTTGATGGTGAGTTGAAGGTGATCGTCTTCATTGATCGAGCTGATTGAATAGGCACGAAACTCCATTTTTCCATCAATTTCGACGCCCAAGTTAATAAACTGGCCAGGCTTAAACTGAAACAGAAGTGATTCGGTTAGTTCGGCCAATTTGATGCTGACTGTGTCGTGTGTTTCGAAGTATTTGTCGATGCAACGGAGCGTGACGGGTTGGTTACCTTGCCATTCAAAAAACATAACAATCTCTTTGGTTGTGGCTATTTTTAGTTCGAAATAGAGAGCGCCTCCACGTAAGGAGGCGCGTAACAAGCAGGTTTATTAAGCTGCTAGGATGGCTTTTAGATCATCCTGAACATTGCCAATACTGCGCATATCGAACTTCTCTTGGATGATGGCGATTAGGTTTGGCGTTAGGAATGCCGGTGCAGTAGGGCCTGTGTAAATGCCTTTCACACCCAATGCAAATAGCGTTAGCAAGATAACGATCGCTTTTTGCTCGAACCAAGAAAGTACAAGCGTGAGTGGCAGTTCATTGATGTCACAGTCAAACTCTTTCGCCAGTGCAAGTGCAAGCTGGATTGCAGAGTAAGCATCGTTACATTGGCCCACATCCAATAGGCGAGGGATGCCGTTGATATCACCAAACGTATTCTTGTTGAAGCGGAACTTACCACACGCCAACGTCAGGATGAGCGTATCTTCTGGCGCTTCAGCCGTAAAATCGGTGTAGTAGCTACGTTCCGCTTTATCGCCGTCACAGCCGCCGACTAGGAAGAAGTGTTTGATGTTGCCTTGCTTCACTTGGTCGATAACCGCAGGGGCGGCGTTCATCAGTGCATTGCGACCAAAACCAACCGTGATGTGGTGTTCGATTTCATCGTGTTGGAAACCGTCTTGCGCTAGAGCACATTCAATCACTTGGCTAAAATCATCGCCTTCGATGTGAGCCACACCAGGCCAGCCAACAATACTACGAGTGAATAAACGGTCTGCGTATTGACCCACATTTGGATTCAACAAGCAGTTTGACGTCATTACGATTGCACCAGGGAAGTTGGCGAATTCTTTCTGCTGGTTTTGCCATGCGCTGCCGTAGTTACCGACAAGATGAGAGTATTTCTTCAGCTCAGGGTAGCCGTGTGCAGGCAGCATTTCACCGTTGGTGTAAACGTTAATGCCTTTGCCTTCGGTCTGTTGCAGGATTTTTTCTAGGTCATGCAAATCATGGCCAGAGACAAGGATACATTTGCCTTTTACTGGCTTGACGTTCACCGTTGTTGGTTCTGGATGGCCGAAGGTCGTTGTTTCGCCTTGGTCGAGCATTTCCATCACTTTGTAGTTCATCAGGCCAATGCGCATTGAGCAATCAAGTAGCTCGCCGAGATCTTCAGGATCGGTGCCCAACCACGCCATGATTTCATGGTATTCGGCATAGATATCGTTGTTGGTTTGCTCAAGAACGCGTGCGTGCTCCATGTATGCTGCGGCACCCTTAAGGCCGTATAGGCAAAGTAGGCGTAGGCCAATAACATCTTCATGTACTTGGTCCTTACCACGGTTAACCGCGACTTGAGGAGCAAAAGCTAAGATCGCTTCTGCGCTGTTTGGTAGCTCGAAGTTGGCAACGGCAGGAATGTCAGTAAGGTTGGTGTTTGACAAAGTCGCAGCAGACATTACTTGCTCTTTGAGCAGTGCTTTGTACGTTGCAGCTTGAGAAGTTAACTCCAGGATACGTTCAGGGTCGAAGTTAACGTTCGTCAATGTAGAGAAAAATGCCTTGGGTGCCCATTGGTTGATTTCATCGTTAATGATGTTGAATTCAAGTGCTTTTGATGCCCAAAAAGAAACCCCTTGCAGTGTGTAAACCAACACGTCTTGTAGGTCTGATACTTCAGAAGTTTTGCCACACATGCCTTGTGCAAAAGAACAACCTTTAACAGCAGGGGTTTGAATTGTCTGTTCACATTGAATACAGAACATATTGGGTTCTCCAGTGATTGTTTTAATAGTCGTGATGTTGACCACTAGAGAGCAGAATGCGTGCCAATTATTATCTTGTTGATTTTTAATGGTTTTGTTTGTTTCTGATAGGGCGGGCGATGTAATTAAGACAACATAAACGATGTCTTAATTACATCGGATTCTTGTGGTTGGTTATTTATTGATCCCGAGCTTTTTACCCATTCGATATAAGTTACCGCGATCCATTTGTAAAAACTCTGCCGCTTTTGCCCAAACGCCACCAGTTTGGCTTAAAGCATGTTCAATTAAATCACGTTGATAGCTTTCTATCAGTTCTCGCATTGGTTGGCTTTCTTTAGGCAGATAATGCGATGTGTTTTTTACATCATCGAGAGCCAATGAGGTGTCGAAATGGTTAAGCATGATCGTGCTTGCGCCTTGTTGAATGGCGTGCAAAGCCGCGCGAGTTAACGTATGTTCGATCTCGCGCACGTTTCCGTACCAAGGTAAAGATTCCAATTGAGTCAACACTTTAGGGTGAACGTGCAGATTGGGTGCATTGAATTGTTGGCGTACTTTTTCCAACAAATATCCTGCTAAAACGGGAATATCCCCGTCACGGGCACGCAGTGGGGGGACTTGGATTGGGAACACGTTTAAACGGTGGAAAAGGTCTGCTCGAAACGTGCCAGCTTCGACCTCTTTTTCTAATTGTCGATTGGTCGCGGCGATGATGCGCACATTGACCATCAAATGCTGATCGCTACCTACACGTTGCAGCTCGCCTTGCTGAATTACGCGCAGCAATTTTGCTTGCAAAATCAAAGGCAGTTCGCCCACTTCATCAAGGAAAATCGTTCCACCGTCTGCCAGTTCAAACTTACCGGCACGGTGGCTATTAGCACCTGTAAATGCGCCTTTGACATGGCCAAACAGTTCACTCTCAGCCAGACCTTCAGGCAGGGCCGCACAGTTGACGTAAATCATCGGCTTATCGCTACGATGAGATTGCGCGTGTACCGAGTGCGCGACCAGTTCTTTACCAGTACCGGTCTCTCCTGTGATAAGTACTGCGTAATCTGATTGAGCAACGGTCGCAATGTTGTTTCGTAACTGGTTGATCTGCGGACTCAAACCCACCATTTCGCCATGTTGAGAACGGGCTTGCTGGATAAGGGTTTGAGTGACGCTTTTTTGCTTCTGGTTTTGCGCTTTGAGCGCTTTTAATTGAGCAATGTTACGCAATGTCGCAGCGGTCAAAGCCGCAAAGGTTTCGATAACGACAGGGTCAATGTCATCAAACGCACCCACCGTTAGAGCATCCATAGTTAGTGCGCCAACAAGTTGGCCTTCCACATACAAGCTAAAGCCCATGCAATCGTGAACATCAATGCACTGGTCTTCGGTTAATAGTGTGCCGTCAAAAGGATCAGGCAGTGAACAATCGGCATCGAAACGCACCGGTTCACGGCTATGAATAATGGCATCTAAGCGTGGATGTGCTTTGGGGAAATAGCGACGACCTAAGACCGAGCTGGATAAGCCTTTTACCGCGACAGGAGTCAGAAACCCATCCTCATCGAAGATAAACAGGCAGCTCGCATCACATGGGAATACTTGCGCGACCCCATCAATGAGGTTTTGATATTGCTGCTCGTGAGAGCGATTTGAGCTGAGGTTTAGCGCGATATTAAGGAGTACGTGGTCAACAGTCGGTGTCATAAAAAGCCCAAAGTTATCAGGAATGGGCTCATGCTAGCAATTTGATGTCATTTGAACATCGAAAGGTGTGGGAGATTGATGTTCCATTGACGACGATCAAATTTGATACAAATAGAACCGCGCAAGCCGATGAGTAAGCAACGTACGCTTGCGCGGATTAAGCTCTTTGAGCCAAAACAGCAGACCAATGGAACGGAGTCATCGTGTTCAAATTAGCGAGGTACAACCCTTGCGTCATTACCAGACATGTTGATTTGAACGGCTTGGCCTAGCTGGAAAATCATGTTTGGGTTTGCTTCTTGAACGACAGATATGATCTTTCCATCCTCTAATCGAATGGTCAGGTTCACACCATTTCTTTTCGCGGTTGCTTCGGCGGCTTTACTACCTGCATAACCACCTAATAAACCACCACCAATGGCTGCGATATCCGAGCCAGAACCGCCCCCAATTTTCGAACCCAAAATGCCACCCACGGCAGCCCCTGCTATTGTACCGATGGCGTTGGATTGGGTAGAGGCATCAATGGTTACGGGTTCTACTTTTTCTATCGTGCCGTAGTAAACCTGCTGAACTTTGCGAGTGTCGGACGAGCCGTATGCATCTCCGTACGGGTTAGGTGAGCTACAGCCGCCAAGCACGATCGCACAAGTAATGGTGAGCAACATGCCTAACTTGATGTGTTTTTTCATATAGCCTCCGAATGGTTTCTCCACCCAAAGAGTATATACCTCAATTTAGCATGTGCTTTGATGCGTTAATAAACAGCCGCTTAGTGATGTTCTTTCTCAAGAATACGTACATTTCTGAGCGATGTTAACGGCCTTTTAGCGTATGAAACCCAGAGTAAATTCGCGTGAATGTGGTAAACCAACATGCCGCACCGAAGATGTATGCAATGACCGAAAAGTGCTGTGGCATCAGGCAAAACAGCACAAAACAGCCGATGGTTTCCGTGCCTTCGGTTAAACCGCTCATGTAGTAGAGGGATTTGTGTTTATACACCGGATTATCGATGCCTTGTTTCCCAGCCATGATGGCAAAAGCCAAAAAGCTGCTTCCCGTTCCGACAAAGGAAAAAATTAAAAATGCCCCTGCAATGGCATTTTGTTCTGGATTTGCTAACACAAAACCAAAAGGAATCAGGGAATAGAACAGAAAATCTAAGCTGATATCGAGAAAACCGCCCGCATCAGTAATACCTTGAATCCTCGCCAGTGCGCCGTCTAATCCATCACAGATTCTATTCAGCAAAATAAACAGCAACGCCAACAAGTATTGTTCGGCGATCAAAGCCGGCAGAGCAAAACAGCCAAGCACAAAACCAAATACTGTCGTTTGATTTGCGGTGATACCACATTTGTCGAGGTATGTCGCACTGATTGCGAGCGGTTTTCGGATGAGCTTTATACTCAGGCTATCAAGCATGATTTGTCTCCCACGGCCAGTTTAGGCAGCGGCTGCCATTGGGAATATCGTCTTCATCGTGGGTTACCATCAAAGTAGGGATGTTCGCTTGCTGCAATTGCTCGACCACCCAATTGCGAAATTGTACGCGCAGATCTTTATCTAACTTGCTGTAGGGCTCATCGAGTAGCGCAACTTTCGGCTTTGCCAACAGCATACGAGTCAAAGCAATACGGGCACGTTGTCCTCCGGAGATTTGATCTGGGAAGGATTCGGCAAGTTTGGTCAATGCAATGTTCTTCAGTGCTTGCATGGCGTGAGCTTTACGTTCTTCACCTTTGATTGAGTTTGGTAGCGCGAAGGCAAGGTTCTCCCACACCGTCAAGTGGGGGAAGAGCAAATCGTCTTGGAATAGAATACCGACCTGACGCTTATGGGCAGGGAGGGCATCCAACTTTTCGTTATCAAGCGTAATGGATCCAGAGTAGTTGAACTCGGCGGATAGGTGTCCAGCAATAGCATCCAACAAAGTGGATTTACCACAACCACTTGGTCCCATCAGAGTAACAATTTCACCTTTCTCTACGGTCATGTTGAACGCTGAAAAAAGCGTGTCGCCATTGGCTTTACGGATGGCGAGGTTTTCGAGACAAAGACTCATTCAGTAGTAAACCTTTTATAGACAAGCGGCGATACTTCACGTGTAAGCGGCTTAGTAGTATCGCAAAAGAGAAGAACAAGAACGGCAAGAGTGCTTGCCAAATGGCGTAAATCGCGGTGACACGTCGGTCAAAACCACTGGATAGCGCAACGGCTTCGGTGGTGATGGTGCTAATGCGCCCAGCCCCTAGCACCAATGTCGGCAGGTATTGCGCCAGACTTACGCTAATCCCAACCGCCCATGCGAATGCAATCGCAGGTAGGAGGATTGGCAGTTTCACTTTTAACCAAGCTTGCATCGGTGTTTTACCCAAGCTGAGTGCGACGCGAGTTAAGCCGTTATCGAAGCTGCGCCACGGCCCGTCTAGCGAGAGGTAAATAAATGGGAACGCGAAGAATACGTGCGCCCAGCATACCCAAAAGAAATACGCGTTACTGTTTAAGTACAGCGTCACTACTTGCATACCGAATAGCACGGATAGCTGAGGAATCAGCATTGGGATGGCGATGATGTAACCGGGCACCTGCCAGCGATAACGAAGGCGATACTCATGTGCGATCAAGGCAAGAGCTAGAGCGACGGTCGCGCTGATAACGGCAATCAGCATGCTCTGTTCCAGCGTGCCAAGAATGCTGTGCCATTCGTATTGCCAAAAACGCAGGCTATAGCGGCTCGGTAGTAAATCTGGAAAGCGCCAGCGTTGAGCAAAGCTCCACACCACCATGAGTGGAATCATTAGAAGTACGAGTAGCGCAATCAGTGAAAATAGGGTTTTACCGGGTAAACGAAACCCGTTTCGACCAGAGTACTGCCAGCGTTTGAAGCCTTTGGTAATACACCATTCCATCAAGCGTGCAAATCCAATCAAAAGGCTAGCGATTGCAAACAACACGACCGCGCCTGCGGCAGCTCTTGGTAGTAGCGATAAATCTGGGTCGTTAAACCACTGCCATACCAAAACCGCAAACGTTGGTGGGTTGGTAGGGCCAATAATTAATGCAACATCGACAACCGACAAGCTGTAAGCCAATACCGCCAGCATTGGAAAGCGCAGTTTTGCTATCCATTGTGGGAATACGCATTTCCACCACGCTTGCGCCGAACTGTAGCCCATCGAATGACTGACTTTTTCAATCTTATCGACTTTCAATTGCTGAAGAATTGGAATACTCATCAACAATAAAAACGGCACTTCTTTAATCGCAAGCATGATGACCAAACCGAGTGCATGCGGGTCTTTAATCAGCAATGCTAAGTCATTCACCGTTTGTGCATTGGGATCGTAACCAAACAGTTGGTTGAGAACACGAACGCCCATACCTGTTGGTGCAAACAAGAACGCAAAGCCAATTGCAAACGCGACATGCGGCATAGCGAGAAGTGGCGAGAGGCTAACTTCAATTTTTCGCCAAAACTTACTGCCCCAAGACGCCTGAAGAATTGCAAACGTGATGAAGCAAGCCAAGTAGCTACTAAAAATGGCAGAGTAGAAAGTCAGCCCGATGGATGTCCAAACACCCTCCCAATCAAAAACAGCGTTAAAGCCATCCAAAGAAAAGTGGTGCAAGCCGATAGGAGGTACATAACCGAGCGCAGAAACCACCACTCCGAGTAGTCCCGGAATGGTAGGTAAAATACAAACAGCGATAATGACTAAATATAGCGCTCTTAACATGGGCTCTTATTAATTCCCGTAGCGTTTCAACCATTCTTTTTCTAAGGCAGATTGCCAACTCGGATGCGGCTCAGCGATAGATTTGAATTGTTGAGTATTTTTAGCCGAACCTGTTAGGTATTGGCTGCTTAGCACTGAAGGATCGCCCCAGATGTTAAGGTTACCTTTGCGAGATTGTGCTTCAGGGCTCAATAAAAAGTTTATCGCAACTTGCGCACCGGCACTGGCATTTGCGTTCCAAGGAATCGCTAAGAAGTGAATGTTTGAGAGTGCACCTGCGTCCATCGCATACGCTTTGGTGCTTTCTGCAAGATTACCACTCGATTGCGCAGAAAAAACCGCGTTTGGGTTAAAGGTAATCGCAAGATCAATCTGACCATCATCTAGTAATTGAAGCGTTTCAGCCGTCCCTCCTGGGAATTGCTTACCGCCACGCCAAGCAACTTTATGGAACTCATCTAGGTAAGCCCATAGCGGTTGAGTAATTTGCTCAAATGTTTCACCAGTGACTGGTTTTTGCAAAGCGGGATCGTTGTTGGCCAACTCAATCAACAGTGCTTTAATAAAGCTTGTCCCATGAAACTCTGGTGGGCGAGGGTAAGTTAGGCGATTTGGAAACGCTTTTGCGTAACTCAGCATTTCAGCAAAAGATCGAGGAGGGTTATGCAGGGTTTGCTCATCATGAATAAACACTAATTGCCCCACACCCCAAGGTGCTTCCAGACCTTCAGTTGGCTCTGAAAAATCCACATCAATTGGCAATGATTTATCAACGTACTGCCAGCTTGGCAAACCTTCAACAAAAGGACCAAACAGTAATTGGTTATCCTTCATTGATTTGAAGTTCTCGCCATTGATCCAAACCATATCAACACTGCCACCGCTGTCTTTGCCTGCGGCTTTTTCTGCGATTAGGCGAGTGGTGGTTTCAGAAATATCAGTGACTTTCACGTGATTTAGCGTCACGTTGTAGCGAGATTTAAGCTCTTTGCCTGCCCATTGGATATAGCGGTTGATCTCTTGGCTACCACCCCAAGCATGAAAATAGACGGTTTGTCCGTCGGCTTGTTGTTCGATTTTTTGCCATTCACTAGCGGCCGATGAGTCAGCAAAAGATGAAGTCGCAAAAGTGGTGGCTAAAATGCCAATGGTACTGAGTAGCTTTTTCATACGTAGTCCGTGTTTTTCTTCTGGTTCTTGTTTGAAGCTTCGCTGAGTTTGTTCGCGAATGGCCTCTGTCCTTCACAAGGATAGTAATCTATCTCGCGGTATTATCAATGTGAATCCCAATAGGATTTATTAATTGATTCAGGGAATTACTATCAATAATGTAAAGGGTAGAGCGCAGCACGATAGCTGCACTCTTTTAGCATCAATGTTGGATAGACCGGACTACTTCGCTAATTCTTCCATATTGATGCCTTTTTTCTTCGCGATGTATTTTGGAATCAGAGACATACCAAACAGCACAAGACCCGCAACCGCAAATTTCACTAGCAACATCACAGACACGCCGTTTGTCGCAATATCCCCCGCCATGTAAGCGAAGATGAATGCGCCTGGTGCCATTGTCAGTAGAGAAACCAGTGCGTAAGTGCCTAGGTTTAGGCTGGTTAGACCGTAAGCGTAGTTTTGTAGGCTGAAAGGGAATACAGGCACAAGACGAGTCAGAATTAAGAAGCTTGTACCGTTTGCTGCTACACCGTCATCGATTTTCTTGAAGATTGGGTTATCGCCAAACTTTTTCATGATGGTGTTGCGAAGCAGGAAGCGCGCCACGATGAATGCCGCTACTGCGCCAAGCGTTGCAGAAAACAGCGCTAAGATACCGCCTTTGATAGGGCCAAATACGATACCTGCCACAATGGTGAACGCGCTGCCCGGCAGTAGGAAAACACACGCAAACACGAATGCTGCTACGAATACGGCGTAGCCCCACACACCAAAGCTGGCGATCCAATCTTGTAGGCTCTTGATGTCTGTGATGATTTCAAGAATGCCAGTTTGTTTAGCCGCGAACAGAGCAATAGCTACAACAGCGACAATAAGAGCGATTTTTACGAATTTCATAAGTTCAACTTCACTTAAACCTAATAATTAAAAAGATATAGCTACAAAGACGTAGTTACATAGACATAGCTACACAGACATACACTTGATCAGACCCGCTTTTGATTTGTAGCGGTTGAACCAAGCTTTTACAGGGCTAGCGAGTACGTTTACTGGCGGCTCATCACCTTGCATGATCACAGGGCCGAACATCAGATCCAGAATGTGCCAAGATTTCGTACCAACACCCATCATGGATGCACGACAAGCTGAGCAATAAACCACGACGTAGTCTGTCTCAAACTCTTCCACGCGGCGTTTGATTACGCGTGTTGCGACGTCTGGGTTTGCTGGCACTACCATGCCGCCAAAGCCACAACAACGTGTGTTTTCACGTGTGTGTTCTGGCTCAGAGGTTTTGTAGCCAAGCTCGTTTAAGATCCAGCGAATGCCGTCTTGCAGTTCTTTCTCGTAGCGAGTCGAACAAGAGTCGTGAATGGTAAACACTACGTCGCTGTTTTTGGCTTTACCGCGCAGTTCTTCCGGTAAACCAATTTCTGGAAGCAGTTTCCACAATGAAACCGGCTTTTGTGTGCCGCCAGATTTCTTGATCATGCCGTAGCAGCTTTGGCAAGCCACAATGACTTCTTGTGCATCTAGCTTGTTGAAGTCTGCTTGAAGCTGGCCGTAACGCTCTTTGAACTTCTCAGTTTGGCCAATAGCAGCGGTTGGTTTACCACAACACTTCTGTACTGCGCCCATGTCTGGGTACACTTCTTTTAAGTAGCTCGCAATTGCTGCGACGCCTTCTGGTGAGTAGGATGGCAAGCTGCATCCTGGCATAAATACTTTATTACTCATTTTGTCGATACCGCTCGTTTTGCCATAGTGAAGATTTTTGAGAAGCCCAGCTTCTGGTGCATGTTGATTGCTTTGTGACCCGGCATTGGTGATTCACCATTGTTTGCCTTAACAAAGTCAGCACGTGCGCCTAAGAACATTTCCTTCATTGGGAAGTCTTTCGGACATACGATGGTGCACTGGTCACAGGCGTTACATGAGTAAGCCATCAGTGGGTCCATTGACTTGTTGTTCACGAAGTCAGAGAAGATGGTCTTCGGACAATCACTGAAGTCGTTCATCATGATGCACTCGGTCATACATAGCTTGCAGCTACATTGCAGACAGCGAGATGCTTCTTGTTTGATTTGTTCTTCAGTAAAGCCTAAATCCACTTGTGCAAAATCTTGTTTACGCTCTTCAGCGTTACGCAATTCACCGTGTAGGCGAGGGGTATCTACCGTACCTTTTGGTAGTGGTACGTCTAGACGAGATGAGTAGCTGTATTCTTGCTCGAAGTCGCGGTCTTCAGTTAGTGGGCGAGTCGTTAGGAAACGCTCAACACTCATTGCGGCTTTACGACCTAATGCCATCGCTTCAATCACGATGTTACCGCCACACGCGTCACCGGCTACGAAGACGTCTTCTAGGCTCGATGCTAGTGTTTGTTTATTGACCACGTAACGACCACCGCGAGTTTGCTCTAGTGCACCGTCAGTAATGTCTGCCACGATTTGACCGGTTGCAAAAACGATGGTGTCTACAGAGATGGTTTTGCTTTCTTCGCTGTACTGAGGTGCAAAGTTGCCTTGCTCATCAAAGATAGACAGGACTTTCTTGATCGTAATGCCGGTTACTTTGCCGTTCTCGTGTTCGATAGCAACTGGGCCCCAACCTGCGTTGAACTCGACGCCTTCTTCTAGTGACTCGTCGATTTCGACTTGGCTTGCTGGCAGGTTTTCAATACTCTCAAGTGAGCATTGGTACACGTCGCTTGCACCAATACGCCATGAAGAGCGCGCACAGTCCATTGCAACGTCACCACCGCCGACAACCATCACTCGTTTACCTGCACGTGGAAATTGGCGAGTTTCAGAAATCTCTTTTAGGTATTCAACCGCAGAAAACACGCCATCGTTGTCATGACCCGGCAGAGGGATGATCGAACCGACGTGTGCACCGTGAGCCAGAATGACAGCATCATGCTCGCTGCGCAGTGTGTCGAAGCTAATGTCTTTGCCGATCTCAACGCCAAACTGAGTTTTAATACCCAGCATCGCTAGGTAGCTGTATTCGAAATCGATAACATCGCGTGGTAGACGGTATTCAGGGATACCCACACGCATCATGCCGCCGTAAACGTCTAGCTTTTCGTAAATCGTTACTTCGTGGCCTTGACGACGAAGCTCAATAGCCGCTTGCGCGCCAGCAGGGCCTGCACCAACGATCGCGATGTGTTTGTTCGTCATAGGGGCAATGTTGAGATCCCAGTGATCTTGGTTATCCATTTTCTCTGCGACGAAACGTTTGATGCCTGCAACGCTGATTGGCTGACCGAACTCAGTGTTACGACGACAAGACGCTTCACAAGGGTGGGCACAAATACGACCAAGAGTTTGAGGAAGGAATAATTTGCTGCGGATCAGATCCAAAGCGCCTTGGAAATTCCCTTCACCAGCCATGCGAACGTACTGTTTTACGTCTGTGTGCATTGGACATGCGGTTTGACATGCCGGATCGGCATCACCCATACAGCCATCGACAATCATTTGCGCGGTGTCGTATAGCTTTTGGCTAAAAATTACATTGTTCATTAACTGCGGTTTCCGTGTTGATTAGCTCTTGCCGTTGATAACGTTCACTTCAGGATTCTTCTGCTCGTAGTGAGCATGGCTGTACTCGATCCATGAGCCGTCGTAGTTGTAAACGCCTTCTGCACCTAGTACTTCAGTAAGAATCATGGTGGTGTGGGCAGAGCGAACACCAGACTGGCAGTAAGCGATAACTTTCTTGCCTTTGATGATGTCGCCGTAAAGGGCTTGCAGTTCTTCTGCTGATTTCAGCGTTGTGTCTTCGTTCAACGCTTTGGTCCAGTTAATGTGAACACTGCTTGGGATAGTGCCCGGACCGTATGCGCCAGAAACCGCAACTTCACCGTTGAACTCGTCGTTGCCGCGAGTATCTAGGAT
Source organism: Vibrio sp. GLN_1 (assembly GCF_043106015.1). NCBI lineage: Bacteria > Pseudomonadati > Pseudomonadota > Gammaproteobacteria > Vibrionales > Vibrionaceae > Vibrio > Vibrio sp. GLN_1. Next base: position 376,357 of record NZ_JBICMD010000014.1, on the reverse strand, counting down.
CACCCAATCAGTGTTGTTTTGCGCTGCGATAACCATGTCTAGCGTTGCTAGGGCATTGTTCTCTTGTTGTGTGTTAGGTGCGTTGTATTCAACCGCTGTAACGCTTTGGTTTGCAGAACCTGTTGGGTAGCCAGCGCCCATCCAAGCGTTCAAGCCCCCGTCAAGGTAACGAACATCTTGATGGCCAAGGTTATGGATTTGCCAGTAAAGACGCGCAGCATCGTGGTGTGAGCCCGCAGCGTAGACGACGATTGTGCTGTCTGTTGTTGCGCCGAAGCTGCCTAGGATTGTTTCCATTTCTTCTGTGCTATTACTCATACCGCCGAAGTCGTAGGCGTCTTCAGTCGCTGAGTAATCGTTACGCCACATAGTGTAAGAACCAGAAATAGGACTATCTGGTTTGATAGGGTTTAGCGCACCGATCACAACCACGTCTTTGTCAGCATCCATCAGCGATTTCAGTTGTTGTGCAGAGATGAAGTGTTCTGGGTGAGCGTACTGTGTGAACTTCTGCTCTTGAGCAGCAGCATCCACAATCACAGCCTCAGCTGAGAACATCGTATTGTAAGCTGAGTAGCCAACCGCTGCGACAGCGGCCAACACACCCAACGCAATTGTCGATTTTTTCATGAGTTGCTTCCATATTTTAATTTAAAGTTTTGCTGCCGAATCCTTGATATTTCGACAGATAGAATGCTTTTGAAGGGGGAGTACAGGCATGAACGTTTCTTAATCATTTTTGGTGTTCATGGCTTAAAATAAGCGGAAATGCGTTCTACCCCTTTGTGGGTAAGGCATTCTGAGGAAATCAATAGTTAGGCGGTATTGTGGTTTCCCACAATAATGATGTGGGATTGATCTAAAGCAACAAAGTTAGAGAGGGGAACGGTGCTAAAATGCGAAACCAATACGCTGTCGTTGTGCTTTATTAAGTGACTAAAAATTATTTTCAGAAACTCCTTTATTCTATTGTATTTGTTTGTTTTACCTGTATTTCTCATGTCAAAGCAGAACATCAGTCTGATAGGACAACATTTGATGTAGGTGTGCTGGCATTGAGAGGGCATTCTCACGCTAAAGAATCCTGGCAACCCACAATGACATGGTTGGAAGAACAAAACCCCAGCTATGAATTTAACTTACATACTTACGATTTTGACCAACTAGAAGAAGCCTTTTTACACGGTTGGTTGGATTTCATATTAACGAGCCCAGGACAGGCAACTAAGCTTGCTCGTGAGTACCCTATTAACTGGCTAGCAACGCAGAAAACGGCTTACAGCAATGTGCCGAACAAGTCGATAGCATCAGTCGTTGTTGTGCGTGAAGAATCGCCTTTTAAAACACTGAGAGACATCAATGAAGCCAGTATTGCCGCTGTATCAGAAAAGGCGTTTGGTGGTTTTCTTGCTCTACGTTATGAGCTCGACAAACTTGGGTATTTCAACTCATCGTTCTTTGAAACAATCCATTTTACTGGCCCACCGACCGATCAGTTGATTCTCGATGTGATCGACGACCAAATTGATGTTGCAATTGTTCCTGCTTGTACGCTGGAAAACATGGCGGCCGAAGGCAAGATAGAGCTGCATAATTTGCGAGTGCTCAACGAAAGAAGACCTGCTGATTCGGTTTGCGCAGTTAGTACTCCTCTGTACCCAAATTGGACCATGGCCATGACGGAGCGTGCTCCGGTAGATGTTGGGCAAAAGGTCGCACAAACCCTGTTTGCAATGCCTGCATCGCATTCAGCCGCTATTGCTGCCAACAATGTGGGTTGGACGCTACCTGCGCCTAGCGTTAACGTAGATAAAGTCTACAAGCATTTGGACTTACATCCCTTACAGAAACCTTGGGCGCAAAAGGTTCAAGAGTGGCTACATAAAAACCAAGCAGTCGCTATCGCAGCGCTGCTAACATTGGTGTTACTGACTATCTATCACTTTTGGCTAGAGTGGACGTTCAAACGTAGTAGAGAAAAGTTGAAAGCTACCCTCAATGATTTACGTCGCAAGAGTAGCATGTTGGAACATGCTCAACGTATTACGATTGTGGGAGAATTAGGCAGCAGTATTGCACATGAAATTAATCAACCATTGGCTGCGATTAAAAACTACAGTCAAGGTGCAAAGATGCGGATGGAGCAAGGCACTACACCCGAGGAAATGTTGCCGATAATAGAGAAAATTCAACAACAAGTGACGTCTGCGAGTGACATAGTGCAGCGTTTACGTAGTTTGATTCACCGGACGCCAATCGAGAAAAGCTGGGTTGACTTACCTGCCGTCATCAATGATGCAATGAAGTTGGTGGATTATGAGTTCCAACGTCAAAATATCCAACTAGGTGTGATGTATTCTGGCGAGGTACAAAACGTTTATGCGGATGTGACCGGATTGCAACAGGTGATCATTAATGTGCTTAATAACGCCAAAGATGCCTGTCTTGCTCATTCGACTTCGCAAAAAGAGTTGTTTGTTGATCTCCATGTCAGCTTTTGTGATGACGTTGTCATCATTGATGTCATGGATAACGGGGTCGGGCTCGAAGAGCAAAATACCCCTCTTGATCAGCCTTTTTATACCACGAAGGAAAATGGCCTAGGGCTAGGGCTTGCTATTTGTCGCGATGTAATTGAAGCGCACCAAGGTTCCATCAATTTTAGGTCAATTGACCCATCAGGGTGCCAAGTGACTATCGTTTTACCATATCAGGAAGCTCAGAATGAGTCGTAATCTTTGTCCACTTTATATCGTTGACGATGAAGTGCCTGTTTTAGAATCAATGGCTTTTATGTTAGAAAGTTATGGTTATAGCGTCGATGTCTATTCAAACGGGCAAGATTTCTTACAGAGTGTGAATCTGCATCAAGCTGGATGTGTATTGTTGGATAGCCGAATGCCAGAAATGCGTGGGCAGGAGCTTCACCTGCTAATGCGTAATCAATGCAGTCCAATCAGCGTTATATACCTGACTGGGCATGGTGATATTCCAATGGCAGTCGACGCCTTAAAAGAAGGCGCGTTGGACTTTTTTCAAAAGCCTGTGGACGGTAATGCTTTAGTGGCGGCAATCGATAATGCTATGGAATGTTCACTAAAAAACCAAGAAAAACAAAGTGCAAAACTAACTCTTCAAAGCCTTACTAGAAGAGAAAAAGAAGTACTGATTCTGGTGGTTAAAGGGATGAAAAATCAGGATATGGCGAACCAACTGTGTGTTTCGCTTCGCACTATAGAAGTTCATCGCTCCAATGTAATGAAGAAGTTGGAAGTAGAAAGTTTAGCGGCATTGATTCATAAAGTAGGGCACGTAATTTAGGTATAAAAAAAGCAGCCAGTTGGCTGCTTTTAAAAATGGTTTTGTTTACTGACTTGAGATTAGTTTACCCAGTCACGTAGAGTAAACGTCAATTCATGATCGGCATTTTTCAGAACAAGACCATCTTTAGTTAGAGTGATGTCACTCCAGTTAGATAGTGTTTGTGTCATTGCATTTTCGATCTTCATTTGATCTTCCATACACATCTTCATGGTCATGCCCATTTTCTCGATGCGTAGTTGGTTGTTTTTCAGCTCAGCTTGACCGAAGAAGTTGTTACAACCCGCATTGCCGTTTGCTGTTAGGTTTTCACCGATTTCTAGGCGAGCCGCTTTTTGGTTTTCGTCTAGAACGATATTCTTACCATCAACTTGAACAAGTTCCCAGTTGTGGTGCTGTAAATCTTGAGCCGTAATTTCTTTCACATCATCACCGTTGCTAGCACAAGCAGTCATAAGAACAGGGAGAGAGATTGCTGTAACTAACGTTTTTAGGCTAAGCTTCATTTTATAGACTCCGTTTTTAGAAACGCGGTAAGTATAAGTAATAAAACACTGTTTTTGTCAGCATACGGTTATGGTTTCGTATGTTTTTGACATAACGAAGTGTATAACAGATTTTGTCGGTGAGTAATCTTCTCGTTTAGTTATTTAAACTAGGCAAACACGCCCTAGCATGGAAAGAGCGTTTATAGTATGGAGCAACTGGAATTTTTCACTGTCCCAAGCCCTTGTGTTGGAGTATGTACCTCCGATGAAAAAGGGTTTTGCAAGGGGTGTATGAGAAAAAGAGAGGAACGGTTTAATTGGCTGAACTTAACCCCCGCTCAGCAGTTGCACGTTATTAAGTTGTGTCGTCAAAGATACAGAAGAAAGATGTTGGCAGGTAAGACGAAGCCAGAACAGCTTCAAGATAATTCATCACCTCAACAAGATTTGTTTTAGAAGCATTTCTAATTAAGGTGCGGACACGCCATCGTTCTTGTTTCTGCTTTTTACATATTCCCGGCCCGGCAAGGTATCCTTTAAGAACCGGGAATCTCCTATCCATTTTCCCTATAAATCGGTAATTGGCGTTATTTCATCGACCAACGGTCGCTAACCCAGCCTCCCGCTTGTTCGTCAAAGTGATTTCCTGCAAATCGATGGTTGAGCTCAACCTCTAATTTGCTTGTTGGAAGCTCATCCATTAACTGGTGAATGTACCTTGCCATAGGGTCGGTACATGCTTCACGTTCTCGGCGGATGACCACTTCTTTGATCATTTGGAGTCTGTAGCTATTGCTGGCTCGTTTCATTTTTGACCTCCAGAACTCGATGGCAGCAGTTTGAACACATTGACGTCCAGATCGCTGCTCATTGGCGTGCGCGTGGAGGCACATCACCATCGTTTGAAGTCCAAAGACAAATTGTTTGAGAGCAGTGTTTGTAACGCCATTCACATCTTTCTCAGAATCATTGACTATGCGAATAAAAATGTCTCGCGAAATTTAGCCGATGAGCCTGCATATTTGAAAGACCTTATCAAACATAGAAGCCCAGCACAGGGGCGTCAACAACACAAATGAACAATTTTTGAACAGATTGTGAAGGTGGAGAATTATCAGCAATTTATCGAAAATAAAAAACCGAAGCACAAAGCTTCGGTTTTGATTTAGGAGCTCTGACGGATTGATTCGATAGAACCATTCTAGTCAGAGCGTAAGGTGTAGAGTATTAGCTACCAGTTGCAGGACAGCCTTTCACTGCTTGGCTATTGCTGAAGTACTTGATGTTGTCTAGGTTCTTGTTGTAGCTATCCGCCGAGATTTGCGGGTTGTTTACGAAGAACTCACGCAGTACTGATGCGTCTGTCATTTGAGTTGATTCAACTTGGATAACTGGGTAGTCATCACCGCCTGCAGCGCTGAAGCTAATTACAGCGAACGTGTAAGTTGCGTCTAGGTTGAAGCCTTTACCGTTAATGTCAGTAATAGTTACTGAGCCAGCATCACAATCTACATCTAGAGTGATGTTGTCTAGTTGAGCGTAAGCACCAGAACCCGCAGATTTCGTAGCAACGACGTCTAGGTATTCTTTTACTTCTTTACCTGTCATGGTCGCTTTTGTTACGAAGTTACCAAATGGTTGTACTGTTAGTACATCACGGTAAGTGATATCGCCAGCTTGGATTGAATCACGAACACCACCGGAGTTCATCACACCAAAGTCTGCTTTCACTAGCTCGTATGTACGGTACGCTTCACCTAGTAGGTGGCCAAGGTTCGTTTGCTGTGAGCGAACTACACCGCGGTCGCCTTCAAGTTTGCCATCCGTAGAAGATACTTTAACGTCAAGCAGATCTTGACCTTGTTCTTGGTAAGTACGAAGAATTTGCTTAACTACAGCATCTGGCTTGATTTCTTCAGCGATGAATTGGTAGTCACCGTTCGCATCTTTTGCCTTTAGGTTTACTGGAATCAAAGCGTAGTTTGCTAGGTGCAGTTTGCCATCGTAGTATTCGAAGTCTGCACGACCAACATATTTACCCCACTCATGCGCTTGCATGATGTATGTGCCATTTTGTTGGTCTGGAGCACACTCGTCACCTGGTTTGAAGTCTGCGTATTCGTTAGTACCCGGCTCCATACATACTGGGTTTTGTGAGTGGCCACCAATAATTGCATCTAGTTGGCCTTCTTCAAGAGAACGCGCTAATAAAACGTCACCTGGTGCTTCGCTACCATGGTTACCATCTTGGTAGTGACCCATGTGTGTTGTTGCAAAAACTAGATCGACAGTTTCGTTTGCTTCGATTTCCTTAAGTACTTTTTTGATTTCAACTTGAGGATCTTCGAAGTAGATATCAGCAACGTTACTTGGGTTTACCAGTTTCGCTGTATCTTTTGTTGTTAGGCCAACAACCGCAACTTTAAGTCCGTTAATCGTGAAGACTTTGTAAGGCGCGAAGTAACGTTCGTCGGTTACTTTACCATCGGTGTCTTTCTTGTAGATGTTTGCAGCGAGCATAGGGAAGTCAGCCCATTGGATCTGCTTGCTCAAAACATCTAAAGCGTTATCAAACTCGTGGTTACCGACAGCCATTGCGTCGTAACCAAGCAGGTTCATCCCTATGAAGTCCGGTTCTGCATCTTGCATGTCTGACTCAGGAACACCTGTGTTGATATCACCGCCAGACAATAGAATGGTTTCGCCACCGCTTGATTCCACTTCTGCACGAATAGAGTCGATCAAAGTTTTGCGTGCAGCCATGCCATATTCGCCTTTGCTGTTTTCCCAAAAGCGGCCATGGTTGTCGTTAGTGTGTAGAACGGTGAATTTAGTACAAGAATCTGCAGTCTCACAGGTTACTGGTGAATTGTCGCTGTCTGAGCCGCATCCTGCTAGCGCAGCGCCCACTGCCACTACCAATAGAGATTTGGAAAACTTCATAAGGGATCCTTTCTTTGTGATTTTGTTATTGTTACGGCGTGAAATATACGGAATTAATGTGAAAGTTTAGTGATCTATCTCTTATTTATACTTCTATCGAAGATACGAATTAATAAGCATGCAAACTACGTCTATAAATAAACAGAATTGGTATTTAGCATTTATTTTATGTGGCTTAAGCTATTTTTTGTGAGGCAGTTAATTGAATGCGTGTTGTTTATGTGAATCAATACGCATTTTGGTGAGGTATGACGCTAAGTTTGGTTATTATTTTGCCAAATTCATGTTTTTCTAAGTTCCTACGAAACAAATAGTTATAATTTTCTACTGCAAAGGTAGAGAGGTAGGGATGCTTATAAAATCATCTGCGAAAACAGCAGAAATCGATTGCTCTTGGCGCAATCAGTTTGAACTCAGTCAAAAACCGTACAACGGTTATTACTATGACTCCCAATTTTGGAAAAGGTTTTCCGAACACACCGCTGTTTATTTATTCCAATCTGATGCGTTTACTCTTTTATCCTGTCCGGAAAATCTCTGGCATAAAATTAAACATTTTCAGCCGAGTGAGCTAGAGAGAAAATTAAATAACCTGCAATTATTCTGCGAATATGACGACGTCGACTATCATTTATTTAATGATAATACCTTCAATAAAGATGCTGATGTTTTCACTTTGAATATTGAATCTGACAATGAGTTGCTTGACGCATTTTTACGTAGTAACAGCGCAGAAGATATTGAGAAAGCCGATTTCGAGCTCGATAGCCACTTCTTCTATGGCATTTTAGAAGAGGGTAAATTGGTTGCGGCATTAGCGTCATATTGCTACGAAGGAAAGGAGCCATTTGAGTCGTTATCGTTACTGGTTAGCCCTAAAGCGAGAGAAAAAGGGTGCGGTAAGCGCTTGCTTTCACACTTAGTGGCGGAGGTTAAAACGCGAGATCGTAAAGTGAGATACCGAGTAAATATCGAAAATACACCTTCGATTAAGTTGTGCGAATCTTTGGGATTTGAAGCTTATAACCGATTGCGCGTATTTACTCAGGATGAATAGAAAGGAAAGTAATGGGATACACAGTAAGGAATGCTGTCAGAGAAGAAGCAGCTCAAATTGCTAAAATACATGTCGATTCGTGGCAGGTGGCGTACAAAGGGTTAATGCCACAAAGCTATATAGAGCAGTTTACCATTGAGCGCCGAGAAAGGATGTGGACACGAGTTATGACGGAGCAACTGGCTCAATTGATCGTGGTTGAGAAACAAGGGGAAATCGTCGGGTTTTTAAGTTACGAGTTGCCTAACCACACCAGTGAAGATAAAACAGCGTTGGTAACGTGTTGCTATGTCTCGCCGTTACATTATGGGCAAGGGGCAGGAAGTGCACTGTTAGATGAGCTCGAAACACGTCTACTCTCCACGCCAGTTATGCAGATAAGTCTGAAAGCACTGAACACCAATAATCAAGGGCTGAATTTTTACAAGAAGTGTGGTTTTGTGCGTACCGGGGAAGAAGAATCCGAAATCATTGATAGCATGACGCTGACTGACCTCACTTTAATGAAGTACATTGCCCGTTCGTAAATCAAATGCCATATATAGTAAAACCCCGGAGGTGGTAAGACTCCGGGGTTTTGAAATTTTTTAGATGTCTCGGTTGGTAAATCCGATTATCTTTTATGCAAAAGGTCTGGATTTAATCCGATTAATTCCTTGGTAGGGAATTAGATACGGATGAAGTCCATGTGTTCAACTTTTGGCTTGAACGCGTGACGTTGAACGTCTTGTGGCTTAACTTTAACTTCTTTGCCATCGATAACTAGAACGATGCCTTCGTAGAATTCAGGCTTGTCCATTTGGTTTACGATGTCGTCGTGGTTAAGAACGATAGCTACTGCTGCTTCTTCACCGCCGTATACAACTGCAGGGAATTTGCCAGCGTGACGTAGGCGGCGGCTCGCACCTTTACCTAGTTCAGTACGTACTACTGCTTCGAATTTCATAGTATTTACTCTCAAATTAGTAAAAATCAAATGTTCACAATCAACAATGCGACCTTGTTGTTCGTGGTAAAGCTTGAAACAGGAACTGTTCAAGCGAGCGCGGATACTATCATTCCACTTAGAATTGGGCAACCCAAATCGTATCTAAATCAATAAAAACACATCATTTGGCGGATCCGAAGTTGATGGTTTTCATCACTTAGCGTGAAAAATGCTCGTATCGCTTCTATTTTCATCGGTTTGATTAGCGTTTACCGATGAAAAAGAGTCTTTAGTGATTCGTTTTAAGTACGGCTACGGTGCAACGTTAATGTGGCTTTTAAACCACCCATTTTGCTCTTTTCTAAAGCCAGTAGGCCTCGATAGCTGTGCGCCATTTCACTCACAATATTTAAACCGAGCCCAGAACCTGGCGTTGTTTCGTCTAATCTGACACCACGTTTGATGACTTGGCCTAATTGCGCTTGAGGGATTCCAGGCCCATCGTCTTCGATAATCAGGTGGATACTATCTTTATCCAGAGTAGAGTGGACGCGAATCATGCTATTTGCCCATTTATAGCCATTTTCAAGCAAGTTACCGATCATTTCATCGAGGTCGGTTTTTTCGACTGCAACATTCAACTCAGAATCAAGCTCATTAACTAAGGTGATGTCTCGCTCGGCATAGACTTTATCGAACGCCATTGAGATAGCATCCACTCGCTCTGCTGGATTGGCTTTAACAGAAAGGATGTTCATGGAACCCGCCATTCGAGCGCGACCTAAATGATAGTCGATGTGATCTTGAATCTGGTTGAGTGGGGCGTTTAAGCGTGCTTGCGTTTTGGGCTCTAGCGTTTGCACTTCATTTTTTAACACAGATAGCGGCGTTTTGAGTGCATGTGACAAATTACCCGCGTGGTTACGCGCACGCTCCAGTAACTCCTGATAATGGAAAAGAAGAGCGTTGAGGTCTGAAATAAGTGGCGAAATCTCTTTCGGATAAGTTTCTTCTAAACTCTTTTTATTTCCAGCTTTGAGCTCTGCCAGCTCTTTTTGAAGTTTAGTTAGTGGACTCAATGACCAAACGATTTGCAAGAGAATGACAGTCAGAACGCCAGCAAACAACAATCCTAGAATTAGCCAGAGTTGACCAATAAGGGTTTGCAGTGTGCTTTTTATTGGCTCTTCGTCGATACCTACGATGATATGAATTGGACCATCGTAGTCGGGTAGATATAGCGCTTTTTCCAGAGTAATCAGTTTTTCGTCTCTTGCACCATAAGCATCTTTATCGAGTCCTTTATACTCGATTCTTTTATCCCACAACGAGCGAGAGCGTTCGAGGCTTGAGTCTGTCGATGCACTCCAATATAAGCCGCTGTACGGGCGACTAAAGCGAGGGTCCGACAGTTGAGCTGCTAACGAAAGATGGCCTGTATGATCGACTTCCAATTGAGCGGCGATTTCATCCATAAAGATGCTCAGTTGGGAGCGCGTGTCGTCCACCATATAGTTATAAACTTGGGTAGGAATGGTGACACCCGCAGCAAGGATCATGGCGGTGAGCCATACAACCGCCGCCAACACCAATCGGCTTTTGATACTTAAGCGCTTTAAGGCATGCAGCGGCAGTTTGTTCTTATTCGGCATTCAGTTGATACCCTAAGCCACGCACGGTTTTGATGATTTTTGGGGCGATTTTCTTACGAATACGACCGATAAATACTTCAATCGTGTTGGAGTCACGATCAAAGTCTTGCTTGTAAATGTGCTCCACAAGCTCCGTGCGTGAAATGACTTTTTCAGGATTATGCATAAAGTAAGCGACTACTTTATATTCCAGCGCTGTTAGGCTCACTGCTTGGCCTTGCCACATCACTTTTGAGGTTCTGGTATCTAGGCTTAAATCGCCTATTTGCATGACCGGAGAAGCGTTACCAGATGCTCTGCGCAGTTGGGCGCGAAGACGAGCGATAAGCTCAACCATTTCAAACGGCTTAGTCAGGTAATCATCGGCGCCTGCGTTTAGGCCTTCTACTCGTTGAGTTAAGGTATCACGCGCACTTAGGATCACGACCGGAGTGTTGATGTTTTCATCTCGAATGCCCTTTAAAACGGTCAAGCCATCGAGTTTCGGTAGACCAAGATCGAGTACAATCGCGTCCCATTCTTCGGATGTCGCTCGGTAGAGCGCGTCAATGCCATCTTGTGATAGTTCAGGTACCCAACCGTTATTTTCCAACGTTTCGATAATTTGCTCGCCTAGACGAGGATCATCTTCGACAACAAGTATTTTCATGGCAGCGCTTCTTATTATTTAGTTTTGTGGTGGTTTTAAAGCTTTATTGAAGTTTCGACCTTTGACTTCCAGCATTTCCAATGTGGCAGCGTCATATTCGACTTTCAACACACTATTGTTGAAGAGTATTTTCAGTTCGTAAACCCATTCATTGTCATCTTCTTCAAGCTCGACTTTGATGATGCGACCATAAAGGTCATTTTCGACGGCTGCGTAAAGCTCAGAGAAGGGACGAATGTAGCCTTTTTGTACGGCGCGGTAGACCTCATCCTGGTCTTCATCAAATTCGATACGAGTGCCGGGCTTTTCGACATCTTGCACGATGGCGTGGCCATTTTGTGTGGTGTAAATATCATTTTGCTGCGCGAAGCTTGGTGCAGAAATCAGCATCGGGGCGAGGCTGAAAAACAACGCAAGATTTTGAGAAGTCACTGGTTTATACATAGCAAAACCTTTTCTGAAGAGTTGGCAAAATTATATCTAGCTGTACATGAACAGAAAGTGAATCATCGTGTGAACTGTCGGTTCAGTCACATTCACTTTGCTCTTGGCCAATTCACTGGTGCGAATCGAGCGTTATTTAAGTTCATCTTCAAAAATCTTGTCGCGTAACTTCCAAAAGCGCCCAGACTTTCTGGCAATGACAAACTGCGGTAAACGGAAACGGTGTTGATTAGCGACGACTCGTGTAGGCGATGCTTCTTCAAACGGGCGATGTTTATCGGCAAGGTGAGGGCGCACAAACTGGTCTTTAAAAGTTTGCTTCTGTTTCTTGGTGTTTAATGACCAAAACTCATGAACTAACGCATGACCCTCGCCTTGGTATGGTTCTCCCGAATACGTGACTTTGAGCTGTGATTTACCGTCATTTGATTTGAACACGGACAAGTCCATTTCTGTGCACTCGAAGATCAGTGCGTCTTTCAAATTCAGCGCTTCTTTCAGTTTCTTATCTGGGTCGACCAATGTTGCATCACATTCATGGCATATACGAGCGGCAATATCATTATCTGCGCCACATTCGCTGCAATATTTGGCACGAAAACGGTAGCCACAATGTTCGCGTTCGCCCGTGTCTTCATCTTCAAAGTAACCTTGGCATCGTCGGCCAAAGTGTTCGAGTAAAAAGCCATTGCTGTCCAATTTACCCCAGAAATTGTTGTTAAATCCGCAAGCGGGGCAAGGAATAGTAATGATCTCGCTGGTGGAGTCGGGTTTTGGATCTCCCACTTCTGGCTGATACAAATCGTAACTGTTACCCGCGTAATCGAGTACCAGACATTCATTTTTACCTTCCGATAAACGCAAACCTCGTCCAACAATTTGTTGATATAAGCTGACCGACTCAGTGGGGCGCAAGATGGCAATCAAATCCACATGAGGCGCGTCAAATCCGGTGGTTAACACAGAGACATTCACCAAGTATTTGATTTCACGATTTTTGAAAGCTTGAATGATCGCATCGCGCTCTGGCGTTGGAGTGTCACCAATGACGATGGCGGTTTCGCCTTCTGGCAGCAGGCCGTGAATTTCTTGAGCATGTCGAACTGTTGCAGCAAAGATCATCACGCCTTTACGCTCTCTCGCGTATTGAATGATTTGCTCTACGATCTGAGGAGTGGCGCGTTTGGCTTTGTCGATAACCATGTCCATTTCCGCTTCTTTGTAGCGTCCGGTATTAGCGGGTTTCAGCTGCGAGAAGTCGTAAGACAAAACGGGCGCATCCATCATGCGTGCGGGGGTGAGGAAGTTTTCGTCCAGCAAGTAACGGATAGGCAGTTCGAAAATGCAGTCGCGGAAAAAGCGCGACTCTTCGGTGCGTACTTGACCTCGGGTGTGGTATTGATAAATCCATCCCATTCCTAAACGATAGGGTGTTGCCGTTAAGCCCAAAACTTTGATGCCAGGGTTGAGCTCTCGAAGGTGCGTAATCACTTTTTGATAGCTGCTGTTTTTATCGTCTGGCACACGGTGACATTCATCGATAACCAGAAGTGAGAACTGGTTTTTGAAGGAGTCCAAATTGCGCACTACCGATTGCACCGAGGCAAACACCACTTGTTGGTCGGTTTCCTTTCTTCCTAATCCTGCCGAAAATATGGCGCCTTTCAAACCGTAGCCTTCATATTTCGCGTGGTTTTGTTCCACCAGCTCTTTTACGTGGGCCAAAACCAGCACACGCCCTTTGGCAAGGCGTGCCAGTTCTGCAATAACTAAGCTTTTCCCAGCACCAGTTGGTAGTACGATCACTGCGGGGGTGGAATGTTTGCGAAAGTAATGAATAACGGCTTTAACAGAGTCAGCTTGATATGGGCGAAGTGTGTACATGAAAATATGTGAAATTGCTCAACTATTCGAACTAGGAAGGCTATAATACCTGACTTTTATACCCAAGTGACCTTTGAACCGTAATTCGGAGATCACTTGGGTATAATTCAATGAGGTATTCATGCGTTTAGATAAGTATTTGTGTGATGCTCTGGGTGCGACTCGCAAGCAGGCAACAAAGATCATCAAAAGTGGCGAAGTGCTCGTCGATGGCGAAGTACAAAAAAGTGGTTCATTCAAAGTGCCAGAAGGTGGTGTTGTAGAATGGGATGGCCGAGAAGTCGGTGCGCCAGGGCCTCGTTACATCATGTTGTACAAACCAGCGGATTTTGTTTGTTCACACGAAGATGGTTACAACCCTACGGCCTTTGTATTGCTTGATGAACCTAAAGTCGAAAACCTTCACTTCGCAGGCCGTTTAGATGTGGACACGACGGGTTTGGTGTTGATTACAGATGATGGCCAATGGTCCCACCGTATTACATCACCGAAACACAAATGCAAGAAAACATACCGCGTGTGGCTAGCGGATGCGATTCAACCTGATTACGTTGAAAAGTTTGCGCAAGGTATTGAGTTGAGAAACGAACGCGAAGCGACGTTACCAGCGCACCTTGAGATCGTGAATGAAGCAGAAAACGAAGTACTGCTTACTATCGTTGAAGGTAAGTACCACCAAGTGAAACGCATGTTTGCTGCACTTGGTAACAGAGTAGAACTACTTCATCGTGAGCGAATCGGCGATATCGTGTTGGATGACACTCTAGAACCGGGTGATTACCGTTATCTGACTCAAGAAGAAGTGGATTCTGTGTGGAATTAATCGTCGCTCTCGGAAATTCTTTAGTTCCTGACAGGAACTAGTCTTTTGGTAGGAATTGGCTCAAAATGACGATTCCTACCAAAATGTTTTCGAGCCTAGACAATTTCGGTATGCATGCTTAACCTCAGTGATATGCCGCGGCGTTTTATCACGGGCTCACGCATACTTTTCTCGCGAAACATCCGTTCGTAGTGAATCAATCATGCTGTCATCTTTGGTTTATTGCGCGCAATTATCGGGTGAACATGCATCGTTATCATGCGCTTTTCTATGTCGAGCTCGTCAAGGCCACCTTGGTAAACATTCGTCCTTATGACCCTCGAAAATTGAATCAGCAAAGCACTGTGCTTTGTTTTCAATGGTACGAGAAGCATCCTTGCTAGTTTCTGCAAAGAAATGGCTGATGGCAAGGACACAACTAGAGGTAAAAGAATGACAGAAAAAGCTCAAAGCGCTCCCCAATCTCAAATCAGTTTTTTACTGTTTCTTGTGCTCGGTGCAATTGGCGCGCTAACGCCATTGGCGATCGACATGTATCTACCGGCAATGCCGACCATCGCAAAAGATTTGGGCGTTGCACCTGGTGCGGTTCAAATTACATTGACGGCTTATACGGCGGGTTTTGCGATTGGTCAGTTAATTCATGGGCCGCTTGCCGATAGCTTTGGCCGCAGACCTGTACTGATTTTGGGTGTGCTTTTCTTTGGGTTAGCAGCGGTGGTGAGTGCGACCACAAACGGCATTGATGCGTTAACCTATGTTCGTACGGCCCAAGGTTTTGCTGGCGCGGCTGCGGCGGTCATTATTCAAGCTGTGGTGCGTGACATGTTTGACCGTGAAGACTTTGCGCGCGCAATGTCTTTCGTCACATTAGTTATCACGATTGCCCCGTTGGTTGCGCCGATGATTGGCGGTCACCTTGCGATTTGGTTTGGATGGCGTTCTATCTTTTGGGTGCTGGCTATCTTTGCTGTGGTTGTCATTCTGTTGGTGTTTTGGAAAATTCCGGAGACGCTAAAACCAGAAAACCGTCAACCACTGCGTTTTCGCACCACATTAAAAAACTACGCCCGTTTGTGTTCAAGTTCTGAAGCGTTGGGCTTGATGTTGTCTGGTGCATTCTCGTTTTCGGGGATGTTTGCATTCCTAACTGCGGGTTCGTTTGTTTATATTGATTTGTATGGTGTTCGACCTGACCAATTTGGTTACTTATTTGGTTTGAACATTGTGGCGATGATCATCATGACCAGTATTAACGGTCGTTTGGTGAAAAAAGTGGGCTCTCATGCCATGCTTCGTTTTGGGTTGTTCGTGCAACTTTTAGCGGGCATTGGTCTGTTCGTAAGTTGGTTAATGGACTTCGGACTGTGGGGCATCGTGCCTTTTGTTGTGCTGTTTATCGGTACATTGTCGACGATAGGTAGTAATGCGATGGCGCTGCTTTTAAGTGGCTACCCATCAATGGCGGGTACGGCATCGTCTCTGGCGGGGACGTTAAGATTCGGTATCGGCTCATTGGTTGGCGCGCTGGTGGCATCACTACCTGGTAATGTTGCGTGGCCTATGATCATCGTTATGTTTGCTTGTTCTGTGCTTTCAGCACTGTTTTATTGGACTTTAGGAAGAAAGGCGTAATGTCGAATTACACCAAAGAAATTCAAAACTTGGTTAACTCTGCTCTGAATGAACTGGAGCAGGAACATCGTTCTGGCAAGTTGGCCAATGCGCCAGTGGCGAACAACCACTATCTTGTTCGTTGGGTAACAAAAGCTCTGAAATCTCAGCGTTTTGGTCGAACGGTCGGCGATGACTTAACTCGTTGGCAAAAGGCGGGGCGTTCAAAGGGGAATGACGCTGGTTTGTTGTTTATCTTCAAACGTATTTCTGCTTTCTACGCGCAATTCTTCCCTGAAGGTGAAGATTCAAAAGTGATCAAAGACTCTGACGTCGAAGCTTTTTTGGACGTAATGGAGCAAGCGGGTTGGGAGGTTTCTACCTCTGAACAATTGGTTGGTTGTGGCAAAATCCAAATCTTCACGGAAGGCCAAAATTCTTTGGCACTGTGTGCAGACCAATGCGAAAGCTGCTTCGACGGCGAGTTGCTCGTTAAACCAATGAGCTGGTTTGTGCGTGGCAACCATGCTGAGTTTGTTGAGAAAGCAGCGCAAGCGGGCTTTATGGTGCATAAAGTGACGGACTACAAATCGATGGTGAAATACCACGGCGAGTACCTTATCTTCCCTGCAAACGAAGGTAACCAATTGGCTGAGATTCCTTTGAGCTTCCAAGCTTAATCAACTTCTCACAGTAGTAGAATTGAAATACGAAAGCATCAGGCGCTTGAAACGTCTGATGCTTTTTTGTTACGTCACTCTGTGTCTAAAAGCGATATTTCCAATAGACGCCGCCATACAGACCTTCATAGCTTTGCAAAACGTCGCCCATCGTTCCGGTTTCGTTGCTAAACAAGTAATCCTCTTCTGAGTAGTCCTCATAACGGAGGTTAAGCTGTACGTTTTGATTTTCAGATACTTCATAGTCAGCGATGACTTCAAATCGATACGAGTTCGCCTCGTTATCAGGATATTGGGAACCACCAGATGTGGTTGAAGATTTACTGTCCGCTTGGCTGTAGCTGTAATCAAATGAGACAGAAAGTTTGTCGTCCAGCAGTCGCTCTTTACTCACACCAAAACCAATGGTTGTGATGTCATCTTTGAGCTTGGTGGTGTAGCGATTCCAGCCGACAACGTCAGAGTTTGCTTGTTGTTGCTCGGAGCGGATGATCTGTTGATTGTAAAAAACATGCCCGCTTAATCCGTCGAGTAAATTGAAGTTGAGGCTGAGGTCGTAGCCGTAATCTTCCCCTTCGCTTAAACCAATATCGGGTTTTGCATAGTCATCATTTCCGTACCAAAGTTCTGCAAGTAGCTGGACATCGTCTGTCATGTCATAACTGCCGTCGCCACGGAGCTCAATCCTCTCTTTGTCGGCTAAATAGTATTGGCGCAAATTAGGCGAGTCGTTGCTGTCGTCCTGCCAATCAGAGCCATCGCGGAAAGAGTAGGAGACTTTACCGCCTAATTGCCACGGACTGTTTGGCCTGTACTGAGCACCAACAAAAACGCGTTGTTCATCGGTACGTTTTCGGTCGGCATAGCTTCGATCGTCTTGTTTGAAGTGATAACCCGCATTCACTTTCACATCAGACGCAACACGATGCGTTAACGTTGTTTCCAGTTTGGTTTTTGTGTGGTCGTATTTTTCTCTTGTAGAGCCGATGATGGTGTTTCTATCGGAGTTATCGTCTTTGTCTGAATAGTCCACAGAAATGGCGAAAGCTGTGTCTCTCGAAAGCTTGTTGTGGTAATCCGCGCTCATTTGCCAAGTGTTGGTCTCGCCATGGAATGTATTGGAGTTAACGGGGGACTGCGGAAACGGATTTAACCCGCCTTCAGAAGACGTTTGTGACCAAAGTAAGCGGCCACTGAACGTTTGTTGATTCAACCGATAATTCCCCGTGACAGCAAACTGGTGAAAGTCGTTGTCAGGCTCATACGCAAGGTGGTTGGCGTAAGGGTTGGTAATGCCGCCGTAATAGAGTGCGGACTTGTCATTGCGGAAAAACGAGCCGCGATACGCAATATCCACCAGCCACAAATCTTCAATGTAGCTCACTCCTACTTGAGTATTTAAGGTTTCATGATCGACGGCTTTGGGTATGAATCCCGGCGCGTTGGCGTAACCCGGAATGGTCGATGAATAGAGCGAAGTTGTGCCTTCTTTACGTTCGTGCTTCATGGATGCATATGGCTTCCATGGCGTATGTGGTGTGTACTTGAGTTCTAACTTAAACGTCTCTCGCGTCACTGAGTTTTCATATTTCGATAGGTCACCACTAACGAGTGCATCTTCTCTTGGATGATACGCACTGAGTGAGGACTGATTCCAGAAATACGGAGTTTCACTGTAGCTGCCGAGGATACGTAATCCGTCGTACTGGCCCATTTCCCACTGCAGTAAGAAGCGTTGCAAACCAAGATCTTCGACGACGATTCGATTGTAGAACCCGTCGTCTTCATATTGTTCGATATCGGCGTTTAGGCTCGCGTTAAAGTGTTTATTGTCAGAGTTTGTACCGTAAACGGGCGGATTCCAATTATAGAATCGCGAGGAACCATCGTTGTTAAGGTACCCTACGCCCGCGCTGACTTCTCCACTCCATGTGCCGTCGCTGCTGCATCCACTGCACTGCCAGCGGCTAGTGTCGGCTGGTTGAGAACGTTGTAACGAATAATCGTTGGCGTGCGCTTGCACAGCAAAAGCAAGGGAAATAGCGATGCACAGTTGAGATAGTTTCATGCCTCCCTCCTAATAACTTAATGTTTGACCACGTGGGTGGTTAGAGCCATGCACTTGATTGTGGCAGTTTAAACAACTTCCGCCGCGCACTCTCAAGTCGTTTTCAGGAATGGCTACGTTTGCATGTGGCACACGGTGACATTCCTGACAAAGCATTGGCAGCCGTTTATTGAGCAAGGCTTTGTTCACTGAACCATGAGGTGTGTGACAGGATGTGCAATCTTCAGTTACAGGCTCATGCTCCCATAAAAATGGGCCGCGTTTTTCCGCATGACATTCGTAACAAGCGTTATTGACGGTTGACCAGTTCAGGCTCGCTTCATTTAATGTCTGATGTGGATTGTGGCAGCTAGAACAAGTCATGACGCCGTCGATAATAGGGTGACGACTGCGTTTGTGGATATCTGATTTGGTGCGGGAGTGACAATCGGTGCATTTGTCTGCTTGCATTTCGTCAACCATCATCGGATCGTCTTTTTGATGCAGTTGGTGACAGCTTGCACAAGACAGCCCTTCAAAAGCGTGCTCGCTACTATGCCAAGTCGAGCGTTTCGCATCTTGGTGACAAGATAAACACACGCTGTTTTGCTTTTCGGCCGGAACAGGGGAGTTTGGCCCAAAAGTGATCATCGGTTCACGAACTTGTCCTTTTCGTGGATTGCGTTCGTGATTGTTCGCTGGGCCATGGCATGCTTCACACTGTTTATCATTCATTGGCCCATGCAGGTTTGCGGACTTGCCATGAATGTTTTCGAAAATACCCGTTGCAGGTTTATCTGATGTATCGTCATGGCAACGAAGGCAGCCATCTGGTCCGCGGCGTGAATATTTCCCCTCGGAAAACTTGGTGTCTAATATGGTTTCAATTTCTTCTTGAGTTAACGTCGCCGCTTCGGGTTCTGGCTTGGCGACATCTTCCGAACTGACGGTGAAGATGACGCCTAACCCAAGTATCCCAGCTACCAACCACCGCAGAAACATTGCTTTCATAGCTCTTCCTTTTCTTATCCTTAATTGTCAAAGCATTGTGTTCAATGACGAATTCAACGGTAGTCGTATACCTTGTGAACCTTATCTACCCCTTGTGACTGACCAATAGCATGGCAAGTCGTACATTGTTCGGTGCCCATGGCTTGTGCTGATGTGTCTGCTCCAAATACCGCGCCGTGATTCAGCATATGGTTCAGAGGCGCATCTCCTGCCACGGTATCCGGGTCAGCATTAGCTAAAGATGACTCTAGGTGACACGCGCCACAGGCGACTAACGCAGGACTAAAGTACTTACCACTTGCCAGAGAAGGGCGCGTATTTTGTTGGCTAGGTAAGTTGTATTGAGCATTGGTATGGCAGGCCTCACAGTTGTTGACTGCGCCAGGGAAAGGCGCTTCACCGCTATGAGCGGAGCCAAAGGCATGGAATGAGTGCACGTGGTACTTCAGATCAGCCGCCATTCCAGGATAAAACGCAGAACGTTCAGAGTTATGGCAATTTTTACATTGTTGGAAGTCGGTGGCGGCATGTGGATGCTCACCGAGCTTATGGATAGTCAGCTCTTTGTGACAATCGTTACACGATGAAATGTCCGCGCCCACTGGCAGTTTGTGTTGCTTGTTGATACCAGACACATCAAACGAGCCGGATGCGTTATTGGCAGCAATGACGAAAGGCGATTTGATAAGATCGATGCCTTCAAACGTGACACATTCGGCGAGCTCGCCATCTCTACGGTTGGCGCAAAGTGGCATGTCGGCGATGTTAACCGTCAACGTAGAGTTGGAGGTTGGCTTAATCGCAGCGTCAGTGAAGTCTTTATGACACAAGAATAGGCCTTCTCCTTGAGCCTCACAGCCGTCACCAAGTGCGCCATCATCGGCGATGTTGAGACTGTTGTTTGCGACCATCGGGCCTTGGCCGTTATCCCAGTTCAGCAACAAATTGAGGTGCCCATGTTCATTAATGAAAGGGGTCAGTTCGTTGATGGATTCAATACCTGTGCCCGCTTTCGACACTCTTAGTTCAATCTCAAACTGGTCATCAATAAATCGCGCGCTTTCAACGTTGATTTCAAGCGAATCACGCGCTTTTGCAAGATTCTCTAAACGCATTACGTGAACCGTTTTAGCACTTCGGCTTGCGTCTTGGCCGATGATTGGATCTCCATTGTCATCTCGGTCATAAGGTCGGTGACAGCCCGAGCAGGAGTTTTGTGGCTCGCCGTTTCTTACCCAAGCCGTACCCACTTGGTTATCATGCGCGCCTCTGTCTCGGTACAAGTGACAGGTCTCACAGGCAACTTGGCTTGGGTGTTCAAACCAATTGTTGGCGTCTGATGCTTTCGCGACATCGGTCGAATGGCAGGTTGTACAGTTGCGGGCATCTTGCGGGAAAGGGTTGCCTTCAATGACTAAACCATTGATGTCGGTAACGAGCATGTCATTCTCGTCGACAGGCTGTTTGTAAGTGTCGGTGTTATTTCTGTCGCTACCTAATTTGAAAACATTACCGTGGTATTGATGAACAACGGCAGCGAGAGGGCGTCTGGCTGGCGCAGCGCCAGGATTACTGTCATTGTGGCAAGCGGTACAAACGGCAATGTTGTTATCAATTGAGCGATAGCCGGGTCCATGATGAAGCGGTTCGCCCATATGACAGTTTTCACAGGTACCTGTTTCAATCACATTGCGGGAGACAGCCGTATCTGAACTTTCTTGCGGCACCCATTCAAATACGTAGGTAAAACCGTTGCCTTGCTCGCCATACGCCATGACGATTCGGTGGAGTTTATCCGCATCCCAAGCAATAAAACCATTGTTGTTAGAAGAGTCGGCAGTGTAAGGATCGGACACTTTTAAAACGTCAGGAATGGCAAACGTGTAGCGATACCCTTCGTCTGTTTTTACTAGTGTTCCATCCCAAACACTCTCCATGCTGGCACGGTTATTTACGGTATTGCTTGAGTGATGGAAACTCTTCCAATAAGTGTTGCCATGGCGCCCATTGAAGGCAAAGGCTGGATCGCTCGAGTTTTGTGTATCGACACGAGAGGGCATTGCTTTAAGAAGTGCGATGCGAAAGTCTTTCGTTTCGTCTAACTCATGAGATCTGCCACTGCCGTCTTTGACGGTAAAATCGACCACCAGTTTGGTTTCTCCGGTTTCTTGAGTGAGCAATGATGGCTCGGAAACACTGATCTCGAAATCACCAAGCGCAGGTGGTGGTGTATTTTGATCGTTTTTGCTGTCTGGACCACATCCGGTGAGCAGTAAAATAAAAAATATTAATGTAGCGATCGACTTTAAACCGTTCATAGTCCCTCTCGATTCGTCCTAAAGTAAGTGGGAATGCGTTGGAATGGTTAAATATCTCAATAAGCAATTGATTGAAATATTAATTTGTATTCAAGCCAAAAGCAAAATATCCATATTTACATCGCTTGAATAAATCGAAATACATGGCTTGTAAGAGTATAGACGCAATATGAAATATTATTAAAATAAACCGCTTTTTCTATGTGTGAATTTTGGATTTTAAATTATTGTGTTTTTAAATCAACTATTTGTATTGGTGTTTGTTGTTCTTGAAGAGGTCGGTGCAGAAAAAGTAAGGGTATTGAACTACGCTACTTTAAATGGTTGACGGCTTAATATTTTTATCTTGGATATCGTTGGTTTTAAGTCGCGTTTATAAAATGATTTTCTTATCGTTTATTCGCTGTCTGGTTTTGATTAACAAAGATAATTACTACGGAGTCAGTCTAATATGCACCAACTAATTAAATTATCTCTAAAATTTTCCTCGGTGTTAGCCATTAGCTCAGTTTTGGCCTCCCACAGTTTAGCGTCACCAAGTGAGCTAATTTCACAACATGAATGTGAAGCTTGTCATGGGCCAAACGGTGTTAGCTCAGACACGAATATTCCGACCATAGCAGGGATTCCCGAGTTCAACTTTTTCGACCAGATGTTGCGTTACCTTGAGGGCAGACCCTCAGCTTCGGTTAATCACGTATACGGAGACACGAGCCAAAAAGGCGACATGGTGACGATAGTCAAATCTTTATCTGAAGCGCAGATTGAAGAGTTAGCAAAACATTATGCTGGGCTTGAGTTTGTGCCTGCTAAGCAGTCTTTCGATCAAGCGTTAGCGATGAAAGGTAAGGCTATCCACGCGAAAAGTTGCGAGAACTGTCATTCGGATGGTGGCAGTAACGCTCTGGATGAAGCTTCGGTTTTAGCTGGTCAGCAGAAGGGCTATCTCGCCACTACGTTGCAACAGTTTAAGCAAGGCAAACGCTCCGTTGATAAAAAAATGGATGAGGCGTTCAAAGGGCTTAGTTCCGATGATTTAAACGCGCTCGTAGAATACTATGCGAGTTATCGCTAGCGCTGCTTTGGGATGATCACCAATGAGTTTATGGCGTAAACCAAACAGAAAATGGATGCTCGGCATACCAATTGGTGGCTTATTGGCGTTTATCCTTGGTGGGGCGGCCCTCAGTGTTTTTCACTTTGGTATGGATTACACCAATCGCAACGAGTTTTGTTACAGTTGCCATATTGGGATGGATACGATAGTTGAGGAGTACCAAGCATCTCCACACTTCAAAAATGCTCAGGGTGTGATTGCCGCTACGTGCAGTGATTGCCATGTCCCTAGGGAGTTTTTTGCTAAAATCGCATTGAAAATCGGCGCTACAGCCGACATCTATCACAAACTGAAGGGGGACATTACACTTGAGAACTTCGAGGCGGAGCATCGCCCGAGGTTGGCTACTGAAGTCACACAGCAGTTTATCGAGAATAAATCTAAACAGTGTCGATATTGCCATTCCGTTGACAAGATGGATTTCGAAGCGCAAGGACGAACCGTTGCGCGTCGACATCAGATGATGGAAAGTCGAGAGCAATCGTGCATTGATTGCCATGCGGGGATTGCTCATCACCTGCCTATTTCTCTAGATTCTCCAGAGACTGTCCCACCTGAGGAGTAATACTGATACTTTCGGCTTCTTTCGCGATGGCTTTGACCATGCCTTTGAATATGAATAGATGGGCTGGCATCATGGCAAACCAGTAAAGCAGCCCGAGAAATCCCTGCGGGTGCCACCACGCGGTGATATCCAGTTCTCGTTCATCACCATGGTCTTTGATGGTAATTTCTAAACGTCCAAGCCCTGGGCCTTTCATCCCAAAAAACAGGGAGAGGAACTGATTTTCCTTACAGCGAATCACTTTCCAAGAGTCTATATAATCGCCGACTTTGAGCTCCGGCCCCGGAGGAGAAACGCGAATCGGTTTCCCGCCACCAAAAAAGATGTCGAGCCATTCGCGTGTGCGCCACAAAATGTTGGCAAAGTAATAGCCTTTTTCACGACTCCCGATTTTTTGAGCCACTTTCCATAATGCCGCAGCGGAGGTTTGAGTTTTTATGCTCGCACCGGCTTGTTTAGGGTAGTAGCCATACCCCGGTTGCCATCGACGAAGTGCCGCAGGCTCAAAGCCCCAAACATTACTGCGCACAAACGTGCCTTCATCTTGGATGGTATCGGATACCGCTTGCTCGTAGCTGATCAGCGTTTGCGGAAATCGTGCTTCAATCGCTTTGGAATCGGCAATGTAGTCATGCTCTAACCCTGCGAGTAATGCTTTGCCGATGTTTGCTGGCACAGAGGTGACCAAACCGAGCCAGTACGATGCCATTTTGGGGGTAAGCAACGGTGTCGACCACAGCCGATAAGGCTTGTTGGTGATTCGGCAAATTATTTTAAATTGCTCGCGGTAGCTGAGTGTATCTGGCCCACCAACTTCATAAATTTGGCTTTCTTCTGGGGGGGATGCTTCGGCCAACTGCAATAAATAGTGATTGAGGTTGGGTAGGGCGATGGGGTTGGCTTTTGAGTCGACCCATTTAGGCGCAATCAAAATAGGTAAGTTGTAGACAAAATCTCGCATGATCTCGAAAGCGGCGGAGCCGGGACCAATGATGACGCCAGCACGTAACTCTGTCACCGGAACACCGGATTGTCGAATGATCTTTCCAGTGGCTTTACGAGCGGCTAAATGGCGCGAGTTTCCAGTTTGTGGCTGTATGGCACTTAAATAAATAACGTGTTTGACACGGCTTTGCTCCAATGCGTATTTAAAGTTCAAAGCAAGGTTCAATTCGTATTCAACAAAATCATCACCTTGTGCCATGCCGTGCACCAGAAAGAACACCAAATCAAAGTCATCAACTAATGAAACTGTACTTTCTGCGTCCGCCAAGTCTAAGTAAGTCAGTGTAAGGTTGGGATGTGGGCTGGTCCTAGACTCCAAATAATCAATATGTCGAGATGCTGCGGTTACGCTGTAACCTTTATCGAGCAGTTGAGGAAGAAGCTGAGAACCAATGTAACCAGAGGCACCTAATACCAACACCTTTTTCATTATCCGTCCTTTTATTGCTGGTGGAAAAATCACCGCTGGGTATAATCATGAGACACTTTTCCCATTCTATCAATAAGTTGTCGTTGGAGTGCTCGTGACTTTTCTATCTCAACTCTCAACTCACGCAGATAAAGCCTTTTTGCGTCGATTGTTCGCAATAGCACTTCCCATCACGCTGCAAAGCATTATGTTTTCCAGCCGAAGCCTAGTCGATGTATTGATGCTAGGGCAACTTGGTGAAGCCGAAATTGCCGCTGTGGGAGTCGCAGCTCGAGCGACGTTTGTTACCACCATCATGTTAGTTGGTGTGACCACGGGTGGCGCACTGCTTACCGCGCAGTACTGGGGAGCGGGAGACAAAATTGGCGTAAGACAAAGTACGTCGCTGACTTGGATGATTGCGATGGTGTTTGCCGCGCTGGCCGTTTGTTTATTCGTCTTTTTCCCGCAGCCAATCATGGGCTTGACCACGGACTCCCAAGAGGTGATTGAGCTTGGGTCAAGCTACTTGGTAATTTCATCAGCCAGTATGTTCGCAGTGGCGTGTGTTGCCAGTATGGCGGTGGGGTTACGTGCTATGCATCAACCAGGGTTGAGTACTTTCTTTAGCGGCATCGGTATTCTCTCCAACGTGTTTTTAAACTGGGTGTTGATTTTCGGTCACCTAGGCTTTCCTGCCCTTGGTATTACCGGTGCCGCAATTGCAACGGTGATCAGTGGAGCCATTGAAGTTGGTTGTTTATTTGGTTATTTGTGGTTGAAAAAACACATTATCGCCTTTGGTTGGGGCGACATTCGTGCCAGCTTAGTGTTGGACAAAATCACTCGTTTTCTTAGCTTATCTTTACCCACGACGTTCAACTTTCTCGCTTGGGCTGGAGGGCTGTTTGCTTACCACGCGATCATGGGACAAGCAGGCGTGCAAGGTTTGGCAGCGCTGTCGGTGATGACGCCCGTTGAGTCGATTGCTCTCGCCATGATGATTGGCTTATCGAACGCGGCTGCGGTTTTAGTGGGTAACCAACTCGGCGCGAAAAACTTTGAACCTGTGTATTACCAAGCTTGGGCGACGGTAATCTTGAATGTCCTGATTGCTTTCGGTGTTGCGGTACTTCTATTTTTCACCAATCAGCTCATACTCGATGCGTTCAGTGCATTGAGCGCCGAGACTCGTCATTTGGCAGAGCAGTTCATGGTGATTCTGGCACTTGGCGTCGTATTGCGCTCAGTGCCTATGATGGTCATTGTGGGGGTTCTTCGTGCTGGTGGAGATGTGAAATTCTGCCTGTATCAAGATGTGTTTGCTCAATGGATAATCGGTATTCCGCTCGCTGCGTTTGCAGCGATATATTTGGGGTGGGAACCACAGTGGGTGTATCTACTTTTCCTCACTGAAGAGGTAGTGAAGTGGTGTATCTGTTTGCCTCGAATGAAGAGCAAAAAATGGATGAAAAACTTAATTGAAAAGTAGCGATATTGAAGCTGGTTGAAGTTTCTAATAAATCTCGTTCATAGTTTGCTTATATTTCGCATTTTGCAGCCGTTTCAAGTTTTTTGCTTGCTATAGCTAGAAAAATTGCTGCAAAAATCTGCTTATAACGTCAACAAAATCTGTTGTAGAAAGTGAATCGAGTTGCATTTGTACTCTCATAGTGTGATCAAGTATTCAAAATACTTCCTACTAACAGGATTTTAGTGTAGATTCTGATCCCAATTTTTAAACACCATTTGAGCGGCAAAATCAATGTTAAAACTGTCAGACCTATGTAAAGGCTATGTAGACGGGGGAGAGTTTCATCCTGTGCTACAAGGGGCAGAATTAACATTACAGCAAGGTGAGCAAGTCGCTCTGATGGGGGAAAGTGGTTCTGGTAAAAGTACGTTGCTGAACGTCATTGCTGGTTTAGATACCGCCGATTCAGGCGAGGTTCAGTTTCCAAACTTTGCGATGCATGATGCTCCAGAACACTTAAGAACGCTCTACCGCCGCAACAATATTGGTAACATCTTCCAACAATTCAACCTTCTTCCTACTTTGAACATCGCCGATAACATCCGTTTTTGCCGTCAACTAAAAGGGTTACCGGAAGATAAAGGTCTCTGGCGTCAAATTCTTTCGGCTCTGGATCTCATGCCTTTATTAGGACGCTATCCAGAAGAAGTGTCGGGTGGCCAGCAACAACGTGCTGCGATTGCGCGCGCGTTGTACATGGAACCCAAAATTCTGCTTGCAGATGAACCAACGGGAAGTTTGGATGAGCGAAATGCGGAAGCGGTAATGCGTTTGCTGACCAGTCTTGCACGCCAATTGGACTGTACTTTGTTATTAGTGACGCACAGTGAGAAAGTTGCGGCACACATGGAAGGGAAAATTCGTCTTCAAGGAGGGCAACTGCATGTTATGGCCCGTAGTTAAGGCACTACTCGGTCATTACCGTCGTTACCCACTGCAAATTATTCTCGTCTGGTTAGGCTTAACGCTTGGTGTTTCGCTTCTCGTTGGTGTTACTTCTATCAACCAACATGCGAAGCAGAGTTACGAAACAGGTGAGAAGCTTTTCTCAAACCCACTTCCTTACCGAATTCGTACCAAACATTCTGCAAATAAAATTCCTCAAGGTTTTTACATTCAGCTGCGCCGCGCTGGTTTCAACCAATGTGCGCCTTTTGACGTTCTTCATCTGGATGCCAAAACGGACATGAACTTGATGCTCGTTGGCATCGATCCTGTCGCAATGATCCCTCTTCAGCACGGAAAGTCACTTAATGAGATGCCTGTTCTCTCCTTGATGAAGCCGCCGTATCCGATCTTGATCAGTCAAGATTTGGCGTCTTACATGAACTGGCAAGACGGCGACTTTATTGAGTTGAATGACGGCAGTCGTCTTGGCCCTGTTCAAGTGGATCAAAACAAGCTCTTATCAGGTACACGTTTAGTTACCGACATTTCTTTATTAAGAATGTTGAAGCGAAGCTCGGGCCTTTCAGCGATTTCATGTGGCGAGATGCCAGAAGAAAAACTGATCGCATTAAAAAACATACTGCCAAATGGCATGACCTTGGTACGAAACACTCGTACTGAGCTTGAATCTTTGACCAAAGCATTCCACATGAACCTAACCGCGATGGGGATGTTGTCGTTTTTGGTTGGACTGTTCATCTTCTATCAAGCGATGTCATTGTCTTTTATTCAGCGTCAGCGATTAGTCGGCATTTTGCGTCAAACCGGTGTGAATGGAACCCAATTGGCGCAAGCGCTATTACTTGAGCTCTCGATCCTCGTTTTGGTCGCTTGGGCTTGCGGTAACTTCTTTGGACTCATGTTGGCGAACGAGTTGATCCCTGCAGTATCTTCCAGTTTGAGCGATCTATATGACGCCAACGTTGGCCTTACTATCGGTTGGTCGTGGCAGTCGAGTTTATACAGTTTGATTATGTCGGCGATGGGCGCTTTGATTTCCTGTTTGTGGCCACTGATTCGATTGTTGAAATCGCAACCAATTCGTTTGTCTTCGCGTTTATCGTTAATGCGCTTTGCTGGAAGAGAGTTTTCTTGGCAAGCATTGGCGGCATGTGCTTTCTGTGTAGCCGCGGTTGCGGTTTACCAAGCACCTAAAACGCAAGAGACGGGTTTTGCCATTATCGCATTGATGTTGGTGAGTGTGGCTCTATTCATGCCATTTTTGATGTGGCACATGTTCCAAAGCTTCTCATACACGTTACGCTGGGTTCGTGTGCGTTGGTTCTTTGCTGATGCGGCGGCAAGTATGAGCTATCGTGGTGTCGCAACGATGGCGTTTATGTTGGCACTCGCTGCGAATATTGGTGTTGAGACCATGGTGGGTAGCTTTAGAGACACCACTGACAAATGGTTAAGCCAACGCTTGGCCGCAGATATCTATATTTATCCAACAAACAACTCGGCTGGGCGAATGAGCGCATGGTTACAAGATCAGCCAGAAGTTGAATCGGTTTGGTGGCGCTGGGAAAAAGATGTTCCTACCGAGCATGGCGCGTTGCAAGTGGTCAGCACGGGCCCTTCTGAAGGGGAGCTAGATTCGCTAACGGTCAAGCTCGGTGTTCCAAACTACTGGTATCAGCTGCATCAAACTAAGAGCTTGATGGTCAGTGAATCTATGGCTCTCAAACTGGATATTCGTCCGGGCGATTACATTGATCTGCAAGCGCCACTGGGTGAAGGTTGGCAAGTCGTGGGTGTGTACTACGATTATGGCAACCCATACAACCAAGTGATGATGTCACACCGAAACTGGCTTTATGCGTTTGCCGGAACGGGCAACGTAGGGTTAGGCGTATTGCTGAAAGACAGCGTGAATGGGGAAGGGTTGAAGAATCGTTTAGAAAATGTCTTCCGATTGCCACAAGACCGCGTATTCGACAACAGCAATATCTACAATCAAGCCATGAGAGTATTTGATCACACGTTCGCCATCGCTGGCACGTTAGGCAACATTACTCTTATCATTGCTGTATTTGGTCTTTTCTTTGCAACCCTAGCAGGAGAACTCTCTCGTCAAAGACACTTCTCGCTGCTGAGATGCATGGGTGTTTCTGGCAAAGAGTTGGTTGCCTTGGGGGGCTTGCAACTGTTCGCCTTTGGTGCCATTTCTGCGATTATTGCAGTACCGTTAGGATTGGCCTTGGCCCACCTAATTGTTGATATCATCATTAAACAATCTTTTGGTTGGTCACTCGAACTGCAAACCATTCCTTGGGAATATGCACAAACTATCGCTTGGGCAATGCTCGCGATTATGATCGCCGGGGCGTTACCCGTAATTCGAATGATTAAGAGTACGCCAATGAAGTCGTTGAGGGATGCGTTGTAGTGGAAAAACAAAACTCTAAAAAGCGCGTTTTTGCTTCGATGCTGATCGTTGTCGTTTTTGCTATGTTGACTGGAGCGACGTTGTATTCAACGTTTTGGCTAGAGCCTACTGCTACCCAAGAAAACGAAATCAATTCGGTACTGACGCGAGAAAATAAAACCATTTTTGAGCCCGTTTTACCGGACGAGCATGTCTCATTGCCTTCAGACTTTCGCTTCCATCCTGAATATCAACATGAATGGTGGAACTACTTTGCGAAGCTGCAAGATAAGCAAGGTCGTACTTACAACGTGCAGTGGAGCTATTTTCGCGTCGCCACCGATGAACGAGAAACCAGCGGTTGGCAAAACCCGCAACTGTACATTTCACATGTTGTCGTGAGTCATGGTTCGCATGTGTGGAAAGAACAGCGTGTTGCGCGCGGTGGTATTGGTCAAGCTGGCATGACAAACCGACCATTCCGTTTATGGATAGATAACTGGACTTGGCGCTCATTAGGCTCTACACCATTTCCAGGCAACCTCAATGTTACAACGGACACATTCGGACTCGAACTGAATACCATGACAAGCGGGCCGTTTGTGGTAAATGGAGACAAAGGCTTTCAAGTTAAACATGCACTGCAATCTGTGGCGTCGTTTAGCTTTAGCGCACCGTTTCTTAATGTAAAAGGTACATTGAACTTAAATGGCCGCCTCATCCACGTAACAGGCTCAGCCTGGACGCAAAAAGAATGGGGCAGTGGCTTAATCGACCAAGGCCAACAAGGTTGGGATTGGTTTGTCTTTAACTTGGATGATGGACGTGCGTTAACGGTTAGCCGTTACCGTCATCACGGTCAGACGCCTCATATTTTCGGTACGCTATCGACCCGTTCGGGAAAAGTGGTCAATCTATCAGAGAAAGAGGTCTCGATTACGCCAATGCAGGTAACAAGCCTGTCGAATGGCAGACGTTTACCGTTGCAATGGATCATCAATGTACCTGAACACAAAATCAATTTGACGACTCGTATCATAAAATCCGATATGTGGTTGCCATTTGTTATTCCTTACTGGGAAGGCCCAATCTTGGCTTCTGGCTCCAACGAGGCGTGGGGCTTTATGCAGCTCACCGGCTACTAAAATCTATCGAAAGCCACTTAGCAAAGTGGCTTTTTTGTGTCTGAAGCACGTTAGTTCCGTCTAAAAAATCACAGACTTACCGTGAAGTGAGGCATCATCTTATGCTACTTTAATAACGATCTTGGTTAATAACTGGATAGATAAGAGGAGACGAGAAGGCTTACTTCGTCTCAGTGGTTTGTTGAAAAATACGATGAGTAGTTAAGATAACCTCGGAAAAATCGAAGTTTATACTCTGAACAAGCGATTATTCTAAAATTTTCTGCAGCTATACACTCTTATCATTCTTTGTTAATCGTTTATTAAGATAATAAATATAAGGACGAAACCATGAACGATGTCATCCGTGACTTTTTCAAAATGGAATCCGCAGGTGGTATTCTTCTCGTGATTGCAGCGGCAATTGCGATGACCATTGCAAACTCACCACTGGGCGAAACTTATCAATCTCTACTGCATACTTATGTATTTGGTATGTCTGTTTCTCACTGGATCAACGACGGCCTGATGGCTGTGTTCTTCCTACTTATTGGCCTTGAAGTAAAGCGCGAGCTGCTTGAAGGCGCGCTAAAATCGAAAGAAACTGCCATCTTCCCTGCAATTGCTGCGGTCGGTGGTATGTTGGCTCCGGCACTTATTTACGTTGCTTTTAATGCAAATGACCCTGAAGCGATCTCTGGTTGGGCAATTCCTGCTGCGACAGACATTGCATTTGCTCTGGGTATCATGGCGTTACTTGGTAAGCGCGTACCAGTGAGTCTAAAAGTATTTTTGTTGGCTCTTGCGATCATTGACGACTTAGGTGTTGTAGTCATCATTGCTCTGTTCTACACCGGTGATCTTTCTTCAATGGCATTGCTTGTCGGCTTCGTCATGACAGGTGTACTGTTCATGCTGAACGCGAAAGAAGTCACTAAGCTAACACCGTACATGATTGTAGGTGCTATTTTGTGGTTTGCTGTACTTAAGTCTGGTGTTCACGCAACATTGGCAGGTGTAGTGATCGGTTTCGCGATTCCGCTGAAAGGAAAGCAGGGCGAACACTCTCCACTGAAACACATGGAGCATGCTCTTCACCCTTATGTTGCATTTGGTATTCTTCCTCTGTTTGCATTTGCGAACGCAGGTATCTCGCTAGAAGGCGTATCGATGTCTGGTCTAACTTCAATGCTGCCTCTAGGTATTGCACTAGGTCTATTGATTGGTAAACCTCTAGGCATCTTTAGCTTTAGCTGGGCAGCTGTGAAACTGGGCGTTGCGAAGCTACCAGAGGGTATAAACTTCAAGCATATCTTCGCGGTATCAGTGTTGTGTGGTATCGGTTTTACGATGTCGATCTTTATCTCTTCACTGGCGTTCGGTAACGTAAGCCCTGAGTTTGATACATACGCTCGATTAGGTATTTTGATGGGCTCAACTACTGCAGCGATACTTGGTTACGCTCTACTGCATTTCTCATTACCAAAGAAAGCACAAGACTAACTTCGTATTTAACTGATTTGTAACTCAAAGCCTCCCACTTGGGAGGCTTTTTGTTTTTGAAGAGTGTTAGATAAAGCCTGATCGACAGGCGAAAAAAAGCCCAGCCGAAAAGTTGACTGGGCGGATACAAACATAGGAGTTAATAAGAAAAAAGCAGCAACGTAACAATTAGATTGAAACAAGTTTGACGGCCAGTGAAACTTTAAATGCCCTAGTTGTTACATCTATTCAGACCGAGCTATTTCAGAACAGTTCCATTTTTTTTCAAAAAATTTTGCACTAAATTTATTCGTTTCAAATTCATTCTTTTAAGTGGCTTATCTACTTCGTGGTCCGACCAATGTCTGGAAATGTGATGTTAATCATTTGTTAATCTAAAGTTTCGGGAGTATATTTTCAAACAGTTGTTTAATACGAGTGATTAAAATGGCCCCGAGAAGCACAACAAAAGAAAAAATACTCGATGTCGCAGAAGGACTTTTTGCTGAATATGGTTTCAATGATACGTCGCTAAGAACCATTACAGGCAAAGCAAATGTGAATCTTGCATCGGTGAATTATCACTTTGGTGACAAAAAGACGTTAGTGCGCGCGGTATTAGACCGGTACCTTGAAGCACTGATGCCAAGCATAAAGGCGTCTCTCATTGAGTTGAATACCCGCGAAAGCTACAACATGGACGAAGTGTTTGAATCATTACGTTTACCGCTGCGTACACTTAATGATGTTAGACCAAATGGTACAGCACTATTTATGTTGTTGATTGGTCGAGGTTACACCGATGTACAAGGGCATTTGCGTTGGTTTATCAGCACTCGATACTCAGAAGTATTGAATTTGTTTACTTTCTCTATCATGAAAGCAAACCCAGAGTTGACGGAAGAGTTGTTGTTTTGGCGATTACATTTCACGTTGGGAACGTGCGTATTTACGATGGCCTCAAGTCAAGCTTTGACCGAGCTGGCAGAAAGCAAATTTGAAAAAGAAATCGATGTGAAATCTGTCGTCGATTTACTGATTCCTTACTTGTCCGCTGGTATGTCGGCGAAATAGTCGCTCGATAACGACAAGTAAAAAGTGAAACCAATAATAAGGATTAGCCGCAAGCGGTGACGTGAACAAAAGGATCTGAACTATGAGCTCTCTACGAAGAAAATGGATTAGTGACCCAGCGTTTAAAGTGTTTAAGAAAGTTCTTCCTCCGCTGTCGAGTACAGAAAAAGAAGCGATGGAAGCCGGTAGTGTATGGTGGGATGCCGAGTTGTTTTCTGGCAAGCCAAACTTTACGACGCTACACCATTACCCAGCGCCGACGTTAACTGCTGAAGAGCAAGCGTTTATGGATAATGAACTTGAAACGCTCTTAGACATGCTAGACGATCAAAAAATCGTGAAAGAAGATCGTGATTTGCCACCGGAGGTGTGGGAATACTTGCGCAAAGAACGTTTCTTCTCACTGATTATCTCGAAAGAGTACGGTGGCCGTGAGTTTTCTGCATTGGCAAACTCAACGATTGTGTCTCGTATTGCAACGCGCAGTATTAGTGTTGCGGTATCGGTAATGGTTCCTAACTCGTTGGGTCCAGGTGAGCTTCTTTCTCACTACGGTACTCAGGAGCAAAAAGATTACTGGTTACCACGTCTTGCTGATGGTACGGACATTCCTTGTTTTGCTTTGACTGGACCGGAAGCAGGTTCAGATGCGGGCGGCATTCCTGACCAAGGTGTGGTGTGTTACGGCATGCACGACGGCGAAGAGGTGCTTGGTGTTCGAGTTAGCTGGAATAAGCGTTACATCACACTTGCACCTGTTGCGACTGTTCTTGGTCTAGCTTTCAAGCTGCAGGACCCAGACGGTTTACTCGGCGATAAGAAAGACGTAGGCATTACGTGTGCGCTCATTCCTGCTGACCATGACGGCGTTGAAATTGGTGAGCGTCACGATCCACTTGGTTCTGCTTTCATGAATGGTCCGACTCGTGGTGAAGATGTTTTCATTCCAATGGATTGGCTCATCGGTGGCTCAGATTACGCGGGCAAAGGCTGGCGTATGTTGGTTGAGTGTTTGTCTGCTGGCCGCGGTATTTCACTGCCAGCACTTGGTACTGCAATCGGCCACCTGACAACCAGAACCACTGGCGCTTATGCATACGTACGTAAGCAGTTTGGTATGTCTATCGGTAAGTTCGAAGGGGTAGCAGAAGCGATGGGCCGTATTGGCGGTCTGACTTATCTTTTGGAAGCAACGCGTACGTTGACGACTACCTCTCTCGATATGAAAGAGAAACCTGGCATTGTTACGGCTATTGCCAAATACCACATGACTGAAATTGCACGTACGATTTTGAACGACTCGTTCGATATTCACGCAGGTCGTGCGATTCAAGATGGTCCAATGAACTATCTTGCGAAAC
Organism: Vibrio sp. GLN_1; assembly: GCF_043106015.1. Classification (NCBI taxonomy): domain Bacteria; kingdom Pseudomonadati; phylum Pseudomonadota; class Gammaproteobacteria; order Vibrionales; family Vibrionaceae; genus Vibrio; species Vibrio sp. GLN_1. Next base: position 341,511 of record NZ_JBICMD010000014.1, on the reverse strand, counting down.
ACTACTTGGGTATTCCTGTTGCGATTACAGTTGAAGGTGCAAATATCCTAACGCGTAACTTGATGATCTTTGGTCAAGGTGCGACCCGTTGTCATCCATATGTGCTTAAAGAGATGGAAGCGGCGGCGAATCCAGACTCAGAGCAGGGTGCGAAAGAGTTCGATTCTCTATTGTTCAAACATATTGGTCATGCGATGGGGAATACGTTTGGTGCGCTAGGTGCAGCACTAACAGGCTCGCGCTTTGTGAAAGCGAATATGAGTGGTCCAACTCAGCGCTATTATAAAGACATCACCCGCCTGAGCCGAGCGTTAGCAGTAAGCGCCGATTTTGCCATGTTGACGTTAGGTGGTGATTTGAAGCGTAAAGAGATGATTTCTGCACGTTTGGGTGATGGTTTGAGCTACCTGTACATGGCATCCGCGACGCTGAAGAAATACGAAGATGAAGGGCGTCAGCAAGGCGATTTAAACTTCGTGCATTACGCTGTCCAATACTGTTTGTACAACGCAGCTAAATCGCTGAACGAAGCGTACGCAAACTTCCCAGTGAAATATGTTGGTGGCGTGTTGAAAGGCTTGTTATTCCCACTAGGGAATCACTTCGACAAACCAAGTGATGAGTTAAGTGTCAGCATTGCTGAAGCCATGATGACCCCAGGCGTGCAGCGTGACCGTTTAACCCACTTGTGTTACATCGGTAAATCCGAAAATGATAGCGTAGGTTTGATGGAAAATGCCTTCCTAGCCATGTACGACGTCAAACCATTGGAGCGTAAGCTAATGAAAGCAGCGAAAGATGGCAAAGTGGCTCGTAAAGGTCTTCTTCAAGATCGCTTACAGCAAGCACTTGACGCTGGTGTGTTGACAGAGCAAGAGGTTGAAAAGATCAACGCTGCTGACCAACTTCGTTACAAAGCTATTCAAGTAGACCACTTCAGTCATGATTTCTCTGAAGTTCGTACTGATAGCCCGAAAAAATCACACTTGAATCCAGCAGCCTAATGAGTGAACCTCGGTAATGAAAAGCACCTCCTAGAGGTGCTTTTTTGTGTCTTTTATTCATGACAAGGAGAGATAGTGCTCCAACCACTTGCATTTTCGAAGCATTTTTACAGAAATTAGATGCGAACTTCGAACGAAACTTTTATCCTAACAAGGTTTTTTAAAGGAAGTTGAATATGATCATCAAACCTAGAATTCGTGGATTTATCTGTACTACAACGCACCCAGTTGGTTGTGAAGCTAACGTAAAAGAACAAATTGCTTACACAAAAGCGCAAGGCCCAATCAAAAACGCGCCTAAACGCGTTCTTGTCGTTGGTGCTTCAAGTGGCTACGGTCTATCTTCTCGTATCGCTGCGGCATTTGGTGGCGGCGCATCAACTATCGGTGTGTTCTTCGAAAAAGAAGGCACAGAGAAGAAACCTGGTACGGCAGGCTTCTACAATGCGGCAGCTTTTGAAAAGCTTGCTCGTGAAGAAGGCCTATACGCGAAAAGCCTAAACGGCGATGCTTTCTCAAACGAAGCGAAACAGAAAACCATTGATCTGATCAAAGAAGACCTAGGTCAGGTTGATATGGTGGTTTACTCACTGGCTTCACCAGTGCGTAAAATGCCAGAAACAGGTGAGCTTATTCGTTCAGCTCTTAAACCTATCGGTGAGACTTACACATCGACAGCGGTTGATACCAACAAAGACGTAATCATTGAAGCAAGCGTTGAGCCTGCGACAGAAGAAGAAATCAAAGACACAGTAACCGTAATGGGTGGTGAAGACTGGGAACTTTGGATCAATGCACTTTCTGACGCTGGTGTATTAGCGGAAGGTTGTAAGACAGTCGCTTACAGCTACATCGGTACTGAACTAACGTGGCCAATCTACTGGGATGGCGCGCTAGGTAAAGCTAAAATGGACCTAGATCGTGCGGCAAAAGCGCTAAACGAGAAACTAGGTGCAACTGGCGGCAGCGCAAACGTTGCTGTACTTAAGTCAGTTGTTACTCAAGCAAGCTCTGCAATTCCGGTTATGCCTCTTTACATCGCAATGGTATTCAAGAAGATGCGTGAAGAAGGTGTACACGAAGGTTGTATGGAGCAAATCTACCGCATGTTCAGCCAACGTCTTTACAAAGAAGATGGCAGCGCAGCAGAAGTGGATGATATGAATCGTCTACGTCTGGATGACTGGGAACTGCGTGAAGATATCCAACAACACTGTCGTGAGCTATGGCCACAAATTACAACTGAAAACCTAAAAGAGCTAACTGACTACGTTGAGTACAAAGAAGAGTTCTTGAAGCTATTCGGTTTTGGTGTCGAAGGTGTTGATTACGAAGCGGATGTAAACCCAGCTGTAGAAACAGACTTCATTCAAATCTAATTGATTGGATAGATATGCAAAAGGCGCTCATTGAGCGCCTTTTTTGTATTTGATGATTTAGTCGTTCCGCCAAAACGGTTAACTAAGAATAATCAATATGGTACCAGCTAGTGTCATTAGGATGTTGGCTATCGCATAAGTACCCGCATAGCCAAGAGCAGGGATAGTCGATTTCGCGTATTCGTTTACGACATCCATCGCTGGCGCACAAGTACGTGCGCCAATGATCGCCCCGAATAGCAATGCGCGGTTCATCTTCAAAATGTATGCACCAACAAGGTAAGCAATCACAACAGGCACGACACTAACAATAAACGCAAGGCCGATCACCTGTGGGCCAACTTGAGTCAAGTGCTCGAACATCTTGCCACCAGCACTCAAACCGATACCGACCATAAAGAACATTAAACCAAGGTCTTTGACCATGTTTAACGCGCCTTGGGGTACGTAGCCGAAAGTAGGGTGGTTGGCTCTAAGGAAGCCTAGTGTAATACCTGACAGCAAAAGGCCTACCGCGTTACCTAAGCTAAACGACACTTGACCAAATGTCATGGTCACTAGGCCAAACATAATGCCAAGAATAAAGAAGCTACAGAACGCCAATAAGTCGGCCATTTGGCTGTGAATCGAGATGAAACCGATTTTCTCAGCAAGGCCATGTACACGACTCTTCTCACCACTCACCTGAAGTACATCACCTTTGGCAAGAACAATGTCTAAATCCATTGGCATTTCGATTTGCGCACGAACTACGCGGTTAAGGAAACAACCGAACTCAGACAGGTTCAAATCAGATAGACGTTTGCCGGCAATCGCGTCGCTCTTAACGACAATCTCTTCTTCCACAATACGCAGATCGAGAAGGTTACGGTCGAACACTTCTTTACCGTTGCGGAAGCTTGGGTCCAAACGAGCGTGGCTGTCAGGGAAGCCTACCAGTGCTATTTCATCGCCTTCTTGCAAAATCGCATCACCATCAGGGTGGGCGAGAATACCATTACGGCGAATACGCTCAATGTAACAACCCGTTTGGCGATAAATACCAAGTTCTCGTAAGTTTTTGCCGTCTGTCCAATCGATAAGCTCCGGGCCAACTCGATATGCGCGAATAATAGGTAGATAAACTTTGCGCTGGCTTGAGTTACCAAGGCCACGCTCTTGAGCGATTTGTTGAGCAGAGTCTGAAAGGTTCTGCTTTTGTAACTTTGGTAGCAACTTAGCGAACATGATCATGCTGATCAGACCAATCAGATAAGCCATCGCGTAACCTACGGATAGATTTTCTAATACCAAAGAAAAATCCATATTGCGCGGTATTGTTGCAAGACCTGAGTTCAAAGCATCTTGAGCACCAACTAGAACAGGTGTCGCCGTCAATGCTCCTGCCATCATACCGGCAGAAAGACCGAAATCGAGGCCAAAGTAGTGGCTTAAACCGTAAGTTAAGCTCACTGCAGCGACAAGCACGGTCATACTGAGGATGAAGTAGTGTTTACCATCCCTAAAGAAGATGCCAAAAAAGTTAGGTCCAGCTTCTATGCCAACGCAATAGATAAAGAGCATAAAGCCGATGGTTAGCGCTTCAGCGTTAAAGGAAAAGCCTAAATGACCCATGATCAGCGAGGTAATTAGAACACCTATAGAGTTGCCTAACTGTAGGTTTCCAAAGCGAATTTTTCCGATGGCAAGGCCAATGGCTAATACGACGAAGATTAGAAGAATGGGGTTTTGATTGAGAAGTTGTACGACGTCTATGTTCACTGTGTGGCTCGGTAAAGTGTGTGCCAAAAAAGGTTTAGAACTGCGAATTGTAACTAAATATAGCAAAAAGATAAGTGAATTTTTTTAGGTTTTGCTATTAGTTGACTTAGGGAAGTAACAAGCTGAAAAATAATAAAAAAGCCGCATGATGCGGCTTTTAAAAAATCTAATGCTCATTACTCGTCGAATAGACCTAGGTGCTCTTTCGCGTAAGCTTCGAAATCGTCACAACCACCGATGTGTTCTTGGTCGATGAAGATTTGAGGAACAGTTTCAACTGGTTTGCCAACTGTCTTCTCAAGGTCTGCTTTAGAAATGCCTTCAGCTTGGATATCAACGTAACGGTAGTTAAAGTCATCACGTTTAGCTTTTAGTGTTTCTGCGTGTTCTTTAGCGCGAACACAGTAAGGACATGCAGGACGACCAAAAATAACAACGAACATATTCTTATTTCTCCTAAATCTATTCTTTTTTGAAAGCGTACAAACATAGAGGCTTGGTGCGCTCTCTTTTGTTGAAGTAACTATGCCTTATCCAGATACGGAAATAAAGCAGCAATTACCTCTTGTATCTATAGGCGAAATCTATCGGATAAAAACTAAACGAGCTTTAAACCAAAAGACGTAAATAACAGCTTACTCGGACAAAAATAAACCTTAAAAATGACATGGTAACTATGTGAAGTGACGCATAAAAACATACTTTTTGAAGGGTTATTAATGGCAAGGTGGATTGGGTCAACTTTTTTTAACGCAAACCATAGCAATCTATTAAAAGTTGTCGTTTTGGGGAGGAAGTGTATGTTTCAGTTTATGACTGCAACACGGATTATTTTCGGTGAAGGAGCGCTCCAATCTTCACTATCAGTTATCAATCAATTTGGGTATAGCGTCTTGCTCGTGACGGGAAAAGAGACTCAGCGCGCCACACCCATCATCAATTATCTCAAAGCTCAAAATATGCGTTATCAGCACGTCGCCATCAATGGGGAGCCCAACATTACGATGGTGGAAGAGACGGCGGTGCTCGGGCGAAAATTTCAACCTGATATGGTCATCGCGATCGGCGGTGGTAGCGTCATCGACATGGGCAAGGCATTGGCCGCAATCATCCCCAATCAGGGTAATGTCTACGATTATGTGGAAGTAGTTGGAAGAAACGTTCCTCTCAAAGCAAAACCGATTCACTTCATCGCGATTCCCACAACTGCGAGTACTGGCTCAGAAGTGACTAGAAATGCCGTTCTTAAGTCTGGGCAGGACAAAGTAAAAGTAAGTTTAAGAAGTCCGGACATGTTGGCTGACGTTGCAATTGTCGACCCAACATTGACTTATGGGACTGATCAATACACATCTGGACGAGGCGCTATGGATGCATTTACGCATCTGATGGAAGCTTATGTGTGCGGCGAGCCGAATCCTCTCACTGACATGGTATGCGAAGAAGGGCTTCGTCGATTGAGTCGATCAGTGATTGCAGGCTGCAAGCAGGATAATCATAAGGCTCGTTCGGATTTATCTTTTGCGGCTTTGCTTGGAGGGATGGCGATCACTAACGCTAAATTGGGCGCTGCTCATGGGTTAGCCTCTGCACTTGGTGGGAAACTTGATGCTCCGCACAGTGTGATAACTGCACGTTTAGCACCTCATGTGATGCAAGAAAACATCAATGCAGCAAAGCAAGCGGGCAGAAATGATGTGATCAATCGTTATCGAAAACTGGCTCAACTTGTCACGGACAGAGCGAATGCGAATGAACATGACGGCGTGCTTTGGGTCAAGATGGTGTTAGATAAGCTAGAATTGCCATTGCTTGGTAAGTTTGGTGTTTGCCAAACTTCGTTTGAACAGGTAGCAAACGATGCGCTTAAGTCTGTTGCGATTAAAGGTAACCCTTTACCTCTTAATCAGGAGCGTTTGGTGTTCATACTAAAACAGGTGTGCGATTGCAGTGGAGATTGCGTTGCAGAAAGCACGCCGCACATGAGTTCAGTAGAGGTATTGGAATCGAGAAGCGATTTATCAAGTGTGAATGAGTAAATACAAGTAAAGTCGTTGCGAGAAAAAATAAAAAGGGGAGCGAATTGGCTCCCCTTAATCAATGCTTAGTACTGACTTAGCTTGTCATAACGACTGTCTTTTAAGGCATCTTTCACGCGTTTTAGATTTTCGCGGAAACCTGTACCACGGCGAAGTGTAAAGCCTGTGGCTAATACGTCGATAACGGTCATTTGAACGACACGGCTTGCCATTGGCATGTATACGTCCGTATCTTCAGGAATATCTAAAGTGATAGCCAGTGAACTTGCTTTCTCTAATGGAGAGTCTTTCGCAGTGATAGCGATGACAGTTGCACCGTTCTCACGAGCCAGATTCGCAATTTCAACTTGGCTTTTCGTGCGACCAGTATGAGAAATGAGAACAATCACGTCGTTGTCGCTGCAGTTAATACAGCTCATGCGTTGCATGACAATATCTTCAAAACAAGTAATTGGGATATTAAAACGGATGAACTTGTTTTGAGCATCGCGAGCAACAGATGAAGACGCACCAAGACCAAAGAAAGAAATACGTTTTGCTTGAGTCAGCAAGTCAACCGCACGGTTTACTTGCATCGGGTCTAGGCTATTTTTAGCAACATCCAAACATGCCATTGTCGATTCGAAAATCTTATGCGTGTATGCATCTGGGCCGTCATCTTCTTCCACATTACGGTTTACATATGGCGTACCGTTAGCAAGGCTCTGAGCCAAGTGAAGTTTAAAATCCGGGAAACCTTTGGTATCCAGGCGGCGGCAGAAGCGGTTTACAGTGGGCTCACTCACGTCAGCCATTTTTGCTAACGTTGCAATGCTAGAATGAATCGCAGTTTGTGGAGACGCCATAATTACTTCTGCAACTTTGCGCTCTGACTTACTGAAATTCTCCAGATTTTTTTGAATTTTTTCTAATGTATTCATAGTGTTCACGAGGGTATAGAGAACAACTCGCTGGCTCTGTTAACGGGTGGAAACACATTGGTTTCTAAGTTAGAGATGGGCGTTAACGAAAACTACCAGCGCCATAGTTTCAGTATAAACCTGATCTTCAATCTGGCTAAACCAAATACGGTTACTATTTAGTGAGAATTTGACAGGCCTCAAACAAAATGTTGTAAAAACTACAGAATTGAATGTGGAATCGTAGTTTTGTTGCGCTAGTCGTACGAGAATGATGTTTGAGTTACATCAAAAAGAAAGAAATTTTCAAGTTGATGTAACTCATTCTTAGGCTTACGCGCCTAAAATATCTGAGGCCATTTCTTCGATTTTTGCTGTCAAACTTGGTGCTTGTTTGGCGATTTCGCGTTGTTCGTCCAGTACTGAGCTCAAGATATCCCTGGTCGTCAATGGGTTGGCTAGTACCACTCGGAATACGATGGTGTTCATTCTTTGCCATTGGTCAGGGTTCAGTCTTGTACGAGAAACAAACGATTTGCCCGTTTCACGTTGACGCTTCTGGATAAACTGCGTGAGCTGGTTGATGAGCTCGTTTAGTTTTTCCTTTTGAGTACCTTCCGCTTTATCTAGCGCTTCACGAATCAATGGCGGTAGATAGCGGTAGGTCAGTAGGCAAAGCTCCGGTTCAGAAACGAGTTCGAAGTCATCTTGCTGTTTGATGAGGTCAGCAAAGTAGCGCGCTTTCTCGATACTTTGATCGATCAATAGTTCGTAGCCTGGGCGACTAATAATGTGCATCGCCGCATACACTAACATGGCCATGCCTGAGCGAGAGCCTTCTAGTGTATGACTGCCTAAATCTTTTGAACCTTTACGTAAGATGTATTGCGCATGGTGTTCAATGGACTTCATCGCGTCGGGGTCTTTGAACAACACCATGCCTGCACCCATAGGGATGTACAGTTGTTTGTGCGCGTCGATAGTCACTGAGTCAGCCAGTTCAACACCTTCGAGAAGATGACGGTAATGATTAGACATCAACGTTGCACCACCCCAAGCGGCATCCACATGGAAGTGACAATTGTGCTCTTGGCACACTTGAGCGATCTGCGACAGAGGATCGACGCTCCCCGTTTCTGTCGTGCCAGCTACACCGATAACTGCAATTGGTTTGATGTTTTGTTCTTTAAGCTCGGCAATTTTTGTTTTTAGGTCGTCAACAACAATACGGTTGTTTGCATCGGTTTTCACTGCGACTAAACCCTCTTGACCTAAGCCAAGTACGTCTGCTGCTTTTTTCAGTGAATAGTGACCACGTTCAGAAACCAGAACTGCAAGGCCTTCGTAGCCATAGTGCTTCATGGCTTTGAATAGACCTTCTTTTTCTACCCCGTTGAAAGCACCATCTGCTTTCAACGCTTTGTTGCGTGCAACCCAAAGTGCCGTAATGTTCGCGATTGTGCCACCAGAGCAAAACGCACCAAGTGAATGGTTCGCGCTGTGCATCCATTTACGATAAAACTTGTCGTTTTGGCCGTAAATTAAGCGGTGTAACATCCCTAAAACTTGACGCTCAAGAGGTGTGAATGCTTTTGATGTTTCGATCTTAACCAAGTTTTGGTTTAGCGCGATCATGATCTTGGATAAAGGCATCAAGAAGTAGGGTAGCGCCGAGGTCATGTGACCGATAAAACTTGGGGCTGAAGTGTGAACCGAGTGCGACACTAACGTGTCTAGCAGGTGCTCGGTGTGGTCTGACACGAATTCAGGTTGCTCAGGAATCTGAGCAGAAGAAAAGTCTTTTTCGATTTCACGTAAAGGCTTTTCTTCTGCCACGATGTGTTCACGAAGAAATTGGTTTAAGTTTCGGGAGAGACTTTCGTCAATTTTTGTCAACGTAGAATCAGGACCTTCAGGTACGGTGAAGATCTTTAGCAAGCTCTCAAAGCTAACGTCAGCGGTTTTTTGTTCCTTAACCATGGCAAAGAATCATTTGTAGTTATTTTGGTAATGCGAGCGGCACAATCTAAACTAAAACGGGCGCAAAGTCCCGTTTTAATTATTGAAACCCATGTTACTGAAATGAAAGCGTGGTCATATCTAATCGCTCTAAACCGGAGGTTTTAGAGTCAGTTAGCGATTAGTCACACTTTTGTTTTTCAAGCTTCTCAATCGATTGGTTGTACTTGTTGAGTGCCGAGTCAATTTGTTGAGGGTGACTTAACAAATCAGCAAACGCTGAGCGAAGTTCGTAGTTTTTCGGATGATTGGTTGATTGACGATCGCTAAATGTTTTCTTAGCGGCTTCGCCTAAATCATCACTGCGACTTGCAAGCTGTTTGACATCGTGTTGCTCTAATTTCAACCAAGCTTCGATAGGTTGTTCTGTTGCTACGCGGCTTGGATCATTTTTAAGAAAGTAATGAACAGCCTCACGATTAAGTTCAAAGTGGTGTTTGCGACCATCTAAGAACCACTGGCTGACTTCTTTTAAGTCAGGATATTGGGAGACCGTTAAATCAACAAGATCTTGATACCATTGTAGTGAAGCATCGACATAGCCATCGTACTTGTTAGCAAGACACTGTTGATCTGCGGCAAACGTAAAAGTTGAGCTTGTAGCGAGGAGCGCTGCAACGACAAAGCGTTTCATTCTTCTTCCTTCTGGTTGTTATCCCTTCATTAACGTTAAAGCGCATCGAATGATGTTGCTCTTATCAATTGGATTTGTTGTATAAATCGTTGGGCTAAATAACAAAATTCAAATTAATAAGTTGTCAGTGTACTGACCACTTTAACGTTAACTGGGTATTTAAATTTTTGCCGTATTGTAATGGATGTTAAAGATAAAACCTGAGATCTAGCTAGCAAGTGATACAAAGAAAAGCATCATAACGGGCACAAGTAAACTCAAGATAAAACCACTAACAATAGCGACAGGGACGCAGCGGACGCCACCTGTGGTTTGAATCACAGGTAATGTAAAGTCCATCGCAGTTGCGCCCGCATAACCGATAGCTGTACAAGGGTAGCTACGGATAAAGAGTGGGATCGCGACCAGCGCTATCAACTCACGCATGAGTTCGATAAGGAAAGACGCCCCACCAAACACAGGACCAAATGCGTCGCCCATCAAAATGCCTGCTAATGAATACCAGCCAAATCCGGAAGACATCGCTAATGCTTGATAAAGTGGTAAGTCTAAAATCACAGAAGCGATAACGCCGCCGAGCATACAAGTGGCGATAACAATGGCAGCAATCGCCATGCCTTGTTTGTTGAGCAAGATCTGTCTCAGAGTTAAACCGCTGTTTCTGAGTTGAATGCCGATGAAAAAGAGCAGAAGAAAGAGGATCCATTCGCTCGCGGTATCTACCCACTCCAGACCTATCGGCAAAATGAGACCAGCAATTAAGCCTCCACCAACGACAACAATCAGTTTTACTGATTCTAATGCCATAGAAGAAAGTGGAAGCTTGTTTTGGTTGTGATTGGTCTGCAACGGAATAATCTTATCGATTATTGGCAGAGCGAGTAAGTTACATACACTCAAGCAGACGAAAAAAGTACCAGCGTACAGCAGTATACTCTGCAAGTTGCTACTCAAGTTGTCTAAGGCAGCTAAACTTAAACCCATCAACGAAAGAATGACGTAAATAAGGTATGAAGTTGATTGGTTAATTTTCTCTAGTAAAGCTGCGCGAGAAATAGGAATTAAGTACCCCACTACAAGAGGGGCAAAAATGAATAGCATCCCTGAGAACATAAAACTTGATAATTCCTTAGTGAGACAAGCCGGAGACAAAAGCCACTGACAAAACAACACTCGACCTTGAGTTTAATGTTTATCGTGGATGACGTTAGTTAACTTAATTACAAGCCGCTAGCACTGAGTACTGCGTTGATTTCGTTTCGAAAGTCAGTATCACTCATATTGCTTAGGTCATACAAGACCTCTGCACCTGTTAAATTGAATTCCACTTCATGTTCATCAATACGTTCGTCTTGATTACGGAACATCAATAAGTGGTTTGCAATTCGAGCAATGTCTAAATAACTGACTTCTGGACGAGCGGTAACAAACTTTTCGTTTGAAGAGACTTCTCGAAAATCGTTGTCGAACCCCCAGCGTTCTAGCACCAACTTACTGGTTGCAGAGCAGCGAGTTTGGAAGATTTGCAACGCGATATCAGGGTCAAGGTAATTGCCACTATCCAGATACAGGTGATATTCGTTAATGAGGCAGAACAAGCCAATATCGGCCAATAAGCCAACTAGAAGTGCCTTTTCCAGCTCCAGATGTGTGTAAACAGAAGGCTCGTGTTTGTGGAATTCTTGTACGACCAGCACCATCGTGGCGCCAAGCTCTCGAGAGACGGCCGCACTTTTTACCAGTATGTCATTGCACTCTTTACTCAGATTGACCGCGTGTTTCAATTGCTCGATAGCTTGTGCGGTCACGATGTCTCGAACGCGGAAGATGCCTAAACGAGAGACGGCGGTAGTTAAATCACTACAAGTAATGTTTCTTCGGTTAAAAATCACCGAGTTAGCTACGCGAATCACAATAGCAGCTAACCCTGGATCTTCTAAAAGGCAATTTGCGACATCAGAAACCGTGGTGTTTTCTTCTATACAAAGTTTTTGAATTTTGATGACTACATCGGGGATGGGTGGTAACGAAATTTTACCCGTAGATATGGATTGTTCGACCAATTGGGCGAATTCAGATTCAAGCGCTTGTATAAGCTTATCTTTGTTATTTGGTAGCCAAAAAAATGATAGATGTTCCATTGTGACGTGGTGTTAGAGAACTTTCGTACAGTGTACCCTTACCCGAAGAACATTATCAATGAAATGCGTACTAAGTTCTCTATAAATGGTATACGGATCATAACGATGCGTGGTTTTTGGCACGCCATGCGTCAAAAAAATATCGCTAAACACCCAATAAGTGTGAAACTAATCACGTATGATGAATTTATACTTTTTTATATGTGACCTATGTCCTAACTTATTTTTCAACGTTAAGTATGATTAAGCAAGTTGGTGAGCACAACTCACAAAAATATCGCCAACAAATCGACATTTTAAATTCGCTACAAGCTGCTGTTTATCTGGTGACATCGCTAATCGGGGTAATTTATTCAGATTAAAGAGGTCAATGGACATGACAGACCAAGCTTTTTTTAAATATGTACGCAATTTTAATGAGTATCAGAAACGTTCTATGTTTGGTGGTATCGGCTTGTTTAGCGATGACGCCATGTTTGCGCTTGTCAGCAATGATTGCTGTTATTTGCGCGGCGGTAATGGTTTAGACGAAGAATTTACTCTGCTTAATTGTGAAAAATACAAGCACGTCAAAAAACAGACGACGGCTACTGTAAACTATTATGACGTAACCGATTTATTTGAGTCCGGATTTACTGGCCTTGACGATTTGTTACGAAAATCTATTGATTGCTCAATTAAGGAGCGAAAATACCAAAAGTCTTCTGCAAGTAAACGTTTGAGAGATCTACCGAACATGCAGCTTACATTAGAGCGCATGGTTAAAAAGGCGGGTATTGATGATGTTGAAACCTTTTTGGAACTTGGTCCAGTTGAAGTGTTCAACAAAGTAAGAGTTGCTTACGGCAATGATGTTGACGTTAAACTGCTGTGGAAGTTTGCTGGTGCCATTGATGGTGTGCACTGGAAACTAATCCAAGAGCCGCGCAAAAAACAGTTACTGGCACTGTGTGAATAAGGCAACTGAACCACACAATGATTGACTCGTTTCTAATGGAGTTAGCGAGTCAGAAAAGTAAGTGTTAAAAGCAGAAAAGGGATGTTGATGTTTTTGACCACTTCATTTGAGTTAGTCATTTTATGAATGAAAAAACCGAGGCAATTGCCTCGGTTTTGCTTTTTTCACGCCAACTAGAACTTGAAGCGTGTAGTGAACATGATTTGATCACCGTAGAAATCGTTGATGCGAGCTTCAGCACCAAGAGAGAAAAGCTCTGTTGAATGGAAGCGCGCGTAAGCAGAACCTGTCCAATCGTCATCGTTGTCGATTGAAACATAACCAACTTTACCACCCACTTCAAGTTGAGGACCAAGCCATTGGCGAACGCCTAGGTTTAGCTCCATACCAACATCTGTGCTGCTTGAGCTTGTTGGCTGAACCACACGCATTAGCATTTCACCTGTAAGGTCTGCCCAGTTGTTTAGCGGTGAGTGAAAGCCAAAACCTGCTGCAGAATCAAAGTCGCTATCAAACTCAGAGTCGATACGAGCAATAACGTGCGCATTCGGGTGAATAGATTTGCTGAAGCCAGCACCAAATGTCACAGGGCTTGCGCCGATACGAGCTTCGAAATAATCGTAGCTAAAGTTGCTCATAGTTGCAGGCGCGTTGCGGTCTGCGGCTAGGGCATGGCTTGATGCCATTAATAGGGCAGCGGCTAATAGTGTTTTACGCATAACTAACGATAAACCTTGTTCTTTATTTCCATGGATTCAGGCAAATGCTTGAACCGTAATCTGATTTGTCCGACATCATAATAAAAACGAAGGTCTACGACCAACAAAAATGTGTCGAGGTTTTGTCAATTGACTTAATGGTGACGTAACAAAAGCAAAAAGCGCGCCACTAGTTGCTAGAGAGCTATTCTCAACTATTACTCTCCGAAGCTGGCTCTGCGATCTGCCATTGCATTCAAGATTGCTTCTGAATCGAGGATCGTTGTCCAAGACAACAAATTGTCATCATTTTCAATAACAAAGGCTGTTAACTGGGATGTAATGGCTTGTCTTAGCTCCTCACCTTTCCAAGGCTTGGCAATGTAATAATCTAAGCTAGCATGGTTTACCGCTTCAACGGTGTCTTCAAGACCCGCTTGTCCGGTTAGGAGTACTTTTCTTGCTGCTTTGGTGTCACCATTTTGACTCAGTTCTATAAGAAAGCTGATGCCCGTTTGTTCTGGCATGATGTGGTCGCACAAAATCAGCGCAAGCTGAACTTCTTCTTCCGCCATCTCTTCAATCACTTGCTTTGCTTCCGTAACGGACTCTGCACCCTCAACGATGAAATGTTCTTCGAATGGTGCTAAATCTTGAAGGACACTATCCAAGACTTCTCGTTCGTCATCGACACATAAAATCAGATACTTAGTCATGTTTCATCTCCTTCTTCAATGACTGGTAACCAGACGGTCATACAAGTAAAGGCATTGAGTTCCGATTGAACATCAATCCAGCCTTTGTGTGCTGCAACGATTTGTTGGCAAATAGACAGTCCAATACCTAAGCCAAAGTTGCCTTCTTTTTTGGTTGTAAAGTTGAGTTCAAAAATTGCTTTTTTCTGCGAATCCGGAATACCGCATCCATTATCTTCAAATGAAATCACGGCATAACGCTGTTGGTTTTTTTCAACTTCTCTCGTTTGTATTTTTAACGACCCTTTTTCAGGAAAGGCGTCAATCGCATTGGATATTAGGTTGGTCCATACTTGTTGCAATGCAATAGGTTGGCAAAGCATACGCGGAAGTGGGGCGTAATCTGTTGAAACTTGATGTACCTTTAGCTTGTTTTCGAAAATCACTAAAGTGTCTTCGATGCCTTCATGGATATCGGCGTAGTGCATGCGTTCATCATCAGATCTCGCGTAGCCTTTTAGGCTCTTCACCATGTCAGCGATGCGAGCGGCACAAACATTGATAGAACGGAGAGAAGCACCTGCTTGATGGTATTGTTCTAACGTCTCTAGCGTAGAGGAGGCATTGTCTTTCTTCTTGGCGAGCTGGGAAACGAGTTCGGAATCGCTCTCTAGGCCTAAATTGACGACTTTTTTGGCAATGGCACGATCAGGTAACGTGCTGTTGAGCTCTTTGACGCGTGAGCGCAGTTCCGCAGTCGAGGCTGGCTTGGCGGTTTGAGCTCTGGTTAGAAGCTGAACGCCTTTGATTTGTACTTCTGCTGTCGGAAGTTGAGTTAATAGCCCTTCGAGGGTATGAGTGAGGTTTTCTACACCACGCAAAATCGCAGCTATTGGGTTGTTCAGTTCATGGGCCACGCCTGCAACCAATTGGCCGAGCATGGCCATTTTTTCTCTTTCAATCAGTTGTTGATGAGCAGATTCAAGTGACTCGAGTGTTTTCTGCAATTGTAATTTTGTGTTGATACTTCTCTGTAATCGGCGATTGAAATGACGAAGAAGTAAGTTCGTAAATAGGGGGAGAAGGTTTGAGTCACTCTGCATTACTTTACGGAACACATTTCTATCAAGTTTAATTACTTCTGTTTCGGTAAGCGTAAGTGCAGTAGAAAAGGAGCATTCCCCAGTTACAAATGACATGCCGCCGACAATGTTCCCTTTGGTATGGCGAACCACTTCTCGCTGCATACCTTGTTCGTCTCTTTTGTAAAGCGCCACTTCTCCGCTGGTTATGAACCATAAAAAGCTGTTAGGTTCCCCTTCAACCGTCAGCAAATGCTCAGGAGAGTAGGTTCGACAAGCTTTTGTTTCGTCATTTTCTTTGAAAAATTGTTGCAAGGCAGAGATTACTTGTTCTGCCAGTTCATTATCAGACATCGAGTGATAGTCGTGTAAGAAACCTGCTTGGTAATTGCTCATCTGATTTTCGATATGAGCACGTAGCAATTTGTGCTGGTCCAAGATTTGGCTATAACTGAGCAAGTCTTCTTTGCAATTACGTAAGATAAATTGCGTCAGCTCTTTTTGAGCCGTATTAAAAAGGACGTTATCTGGTAGAGGCTTGGTCAAACAATGATCCAAACGACCTTCATTGACGGCCGTGAGTATCGCGTCAATATCTGAAGAGCAACTGATGAGAATTTTACGAGCGCGCTCGGTGTGCGGTGTTTTGTCCAGCCCAATGAGAAAATCCACACCATTAAAGTGCGCGTGATGGCTGGCGATCACTAACGCGACAGTTTGTTCTCTTTCTTCAAGATATTCCAACGCGCTTTGCGCTTCTTCTATCGACTCGACAGAAAAAATATCAAACTTGCTAGAGAAAGCCGACAGTTCCAATCGAAACTGCTCTGCACTGATTGGATTATTGTCGAGACACAATACAGCGTAACGATTCACAGGTGGTTGAGCTCCGGTTAAAACTTGGCCAAGCAAACTTTATCAATAAAACGGCGCAATGAGTGCGAGCTGCGTATGATTCCTGACTAATGGACTAGAATTAGCATCAATAGTCTGATTTATCTCAATGTTTTATCCGTTAATAGTTTCGGGTAGACTGAGCGCAAATACCTGAAAAGTGATGTTATGCAAAACTTAAAAAAACTAGGCGCCATCGGTGGTGCAATCTCATTGGCGTTGTGTTGGCCGCTTGCGGTTGGTCAAATTGGTCAGTCGATCATTGAAGACGGTATCGCCAATATGAACGATAAGATGATCAAAGGCGAAGTTGTTGAATACCAACGCGGCTACCTTTCTTCCGTTGTATTAACTCGATACTCAGTGGTTGACCCTGAACTGAAAACACAGTTTGAACGCGATGGTTTGCCGATTATGTTCGAAGTTACGAGTGATGTAAGCCATGGTTTAACTAGCCTGACAGCAGACTCTAAGTTGGTGGATAACGATTTTCTGCCGCTTACCATGCATAGCAAAACACAGCTTAATGGTAACACTGCGTTTACGTTGGATTTAGACAGCTGGAACTATCGCAATGAAGCGCAAGGCGTATCGGTTTCGACAAGTCCTGCGCAAGTGACTGGCGATGTTACCGTGCTTGGTGATTTGAAGTACCAAGTATCGATTCCTTCGGTTCAAGTCGATTTTGAAAATGGTGACGAGTTACACCTGAATGATCTGAGTGGACAAGGTAAGGGTAAGCAAGCGAAAGGTTATTGGCTTGGTGAACAAACCTTTTCTCTAGAAAAGTTAGATGTGGTTGATTCATCGCTTAAACAGGTATTTTTGATTGAAAAGGCGAGCTACAGTGGCAACACGTCGAATGACGAAACCGGTGAGAAGCTAAACAGCCAATTGAACATTAATGCTCAAAAAATGCGCCTAACGGATGGCACTGATGTTGATAACTTTAAGTTGAATTTTGCTATTGCAGATGTCGATAGTAATTCGTTCGATCAAATTATGTCGATCTATCAAAGCTCACCAGTACTTGATGAACAACAGGTGTCCGAATTAATGCCTCACATCGATACGCTATTTAGTAAGGGCTTTAAGCTTTCAGTTAATGAGCTTTCTTTGGCGTTTGGTGAAGGTAAATTCCGCAACGAGTGGCAATTATCTGTCCCTCAAGGTACAGACCATATCACGCAAGACCCAATGAAGTTGATGACCGCAACAAACGGCGAATTGAGTACTTACTTCTCAGATGAACTTGTTGAACACTATCCATTTATCCAAGAAGGCATTGATGAACTTTTGATCATGGAGTTGATTGAAAAAGTCGATGGTGGTTATGAACTTAAAGCTCAAATCGGTGAAGGCAAGCTTAAGTTTGAAAATGGTCATGAATTTCCATTGATTGGTCTGTTAATGCCCGCGTTGATGCAGAAATAAGCCGATTACGATTAGAGCTTTCCGTTAATTTGACGTTTTCAGTTTAAAAGAGGTCTTAAGACCTCTTTTCTTGTTTTTATCGCCATAAAAACGTGATATTAATTTCGTAATATTTACATAGCAGGAGCAATGAGCATCATGGAACAAAATACGGACAACGTATTTAACTTCAGTGCAGGGCCAGCGGCTTTGCCAAAAGCTGTCATGCAGCAAGCACAACAGGAACTGATCGACTGGCAAGGTCTTGGTACTTCGGTAATGGAAATCAGCCACCGAAGTAAAGAGTTCATCAAAGTTGCAGAAGAAGCAGAGCAAGATCTACGTGATTTGCTGAATATTCCAGACAACTACAAAGTACTGTTCTGCCAAGGTGGTGCTCGTGCTCAGTTTGCCGCTGTTCCGCTAAACTTACTTGGTGAGGCAGAAACTGCAACCTACATCGATGGTGGTTACTGGGCTGAAAGTGCAGTCGAAGAGGCGAAGAAGTACTGCGAACCTGACGTATTTGATGCCAAAACAGAGATTGACGGTAAAGTCGCTGTTCTACCTGCAAGCGAATGGAAAATTGCCCCAGAAGCGGCTTATGTTCACTTCTGCCCAAATGAAACCATCGATGGCATCGAAATCAATGATCTTCCAATCACCGACAAACCAATTGTTGCTGATATGTCTTCGACAATTCTTTCTCGTGAAATCGACGTATCGAAATACGGTGTGATTTACGCGGGCGCACAGAAAAACATTGGTCCATCAGGTATTGCCATCGCGATCGTTCGTGACGATCTACTCGGCATGGCGAAACAAGTGCTGCCAAGTATTCTTGATTACAAGGTTCTTGCTGAAAAAGAATCAATGTTTAACACGCCACCAACTTTTGCTTGGTACTTGTCTGGCCTTGTTTTCAAATGGCTTAAAGCACAAGGCGGCGTTAAGAGCATTGAAACAGTGAATCGCGAAAAAGCAAAACTGCTTTACGATTACATTGATCAGTCTGATTTCTACCGCAACGGCGTTCATCCATCGAACCGTTCATTAATGAACGTTCCTTTCCAATTAGCGAAGCCTGAACTTGACGCGACTTTCCTTGAGCTTGCAGATGCAAAAGGACTAAAGGCGCTAAAAGGTCACCGTGTGGTGGGCGGTATGCGCGCATCGATTTACAATGCAATGTCGCTAGAAGGTGTGCAAGCGTTGGTCGACTTCATGAAAGAGTTCGAGCAAAACTACGCATAGAGCACAAATTGAATGAGTTAAAAGCGTCGCAATTGCGGCGCTTTTGTTTATGTGCGTAACCAATTGAATGGAAGATTCTAAAGAACGAATTGCAGGATAGAGGATATGAACAAGCTGAATGTGGAAGTGCTTAAAAAACAATTCCCACTTGTAGAGCAACTGATCAACCTAGATGAAGTTTGCTGGTTTAATCCCAACGTGACCTCGCTTGAAGAAGGTTTGCCGCACGTCGGATTGAACGCAGAAGATATTCATGTCGCGAGTGCAAGGCTCAAGCGCTTTGCTCCTTATCTTATGAAAGCTTTTCCTGAAACCAAAGCCGCTTCTGGTCTCATTGAGTCGCCTGTAGTGGACATTCCAAAGATGAAAGCGGCTTTGGAAACTCAGTACAACGTCCCAATATTCGGCCGCCTTATGCTCAAGCTTGATAGTCACCTACCAATATCCGGCTCGATCAAAGCCCGTGGTGGCATTTATGAAGTGTTAGTTCATGCAGAAACACTGGCGATTGCCACAGGGTTGTTAAGTGAGAGTGATGATTACAGCAAGCTGCTGAGTGGTGAGTTCCGACAATTTTTCCAACAATACAGCATCGCGGTTGGTTCAACGGGAAATCTAGGCATGTCGATAGGCATGATGAGTGCCAAGCTTGGCTTTTCAGTATCGGTTCATATGTCCGCCGATGCGAGAGAGTGGAAGAAAAACAAACTTCGATCGCACGGTGTCAACGTGGTTGAGTACGAGCAAGATTATGGTGTTGCGGTTGAGCAAGGTCGAAAACAGGCAGAGAGTGATTCCAACTGCTTTTTTATCGATGATGAAAACTCACAAACCTTGTTCCTAGGTTACTCGGTTGCAGGTGAACGCTTAAAACAACAATTTGATGATTTAGGTATTGTGGTTGATGAACGTCATCCACTGTTTGTGTATTTACCATGCGGTGTTGGTGGTGGGCCAGGTGGTGTTGCTTTTGGGCTCAAGGTGGCCTTTGGTGACCACGTGCATTGCATCTTCGCTGAGCCAACACATTCTCCTTGCATGTTGTTGGGAGTACATACGGGTTTGCATGATGAGATAGCGGTGCAAGATATTGGTATAGATAATCTCACCGCGGCAGATGGCTTGGCAGTTGGTCGTCCTTCTGGTTTTGTTGGGCGAGCCATGGAGCGGTTAATTGATGGTTACTATACCGTTACGGATGAACGTATGTATCAGCTTTTAGGAGAGTTGAGCGAACGAGAAGGCATCAATTTGGAGCCCTCTGCATTAGCCGGAATGATGGGCGCGGTGCATGTATCGGGTTCTCTACACTACCAGACTCGTTTACAGCTTACGGATGAACGTTTGAAAAATGCCACACACTTAGTTTGGGCGACCGGGGGAGGGATGATGCCAGAAGCCGAAATGTCAGCTTACTTGGCGAAGTCTGGTCGTTAGAGCGTTCTTCAAATTTGTTGAGTTAGTCAATGAAAAAGCTCATCCGAAGATGAGCTTTTTTTAGTCTTACTTATAGAGATTGAAGCAACTGGTAGTAACGACCGTGTTGAGCGAGTAGCGTTTGATGGTCGCCTTGCTCAATGATCTCGCCCTGTTCCATAAGGCAAATGTTGTCCATGTTCTCTAATTCGATGAGTCGGTGAGTGATGAACACAACCGTCTTGTTGGCAAAATACTCGTTGAAAAGCGCCATGACTTTTTGTTCGGTACGCTTGTCGAGGCCTTCGGTTGGCTCATCAAGAAGCAAAATCGGAGCATCTCGAAGTAACGCTCGCGCAATACCAATACGACGTTTCTCACCACCGGAAAGCTGACGACCGCCATCACCCAGCCAAGCATCAAGACCCGGCTCTTCAAGCAGTGCACCCAGCTCTACTTTCGTTAGGATATCCGCCAGTTGCTCATCAGTCGCATTTGGTGACGCCATTAACAAGTTGTCACGTAGTGTGCCGTTTAACACGTCTACTCGTTGGCTCACTACGGTAATCGCTGAGCGCAGATCGGATTCGCACCAATCTTTTAGTGAAGCGCCACCAATGCGAATCTCACCTTGGTTTACATCCCAGTAGCGACAAAGTAGTTGAGTCAGAGTCGACTTGCCTGAACCCGTTTGACCAACAATTGCGGTTTTCGAGCCTAAAGGAAGTGAAAGCGAAAGGTCTTTCAGCACTTTCTGTTGTCCATCAGGGTATGCAAAATCAATGTTGATGAACTCGATATCCAGTGGCTTTTCTTCGCGTTTAGATTGCTCAGGGAAGACAACATCAGGCTCAGCAAGAATCACTTCGTTCAAGCGACGGGCAGAAGTCAGCGTTTGACCAAGGTATTGGAACGCACCCGCAATAGGCATCAAAATTTCAAAACTTGCCATTGTTGCAAAAGCGAATAGGGCGATCCAAGGATCAGGTGCCCGACCACCAACACCATCAGCAGCAAACCAAAGCATGACAACTAAAGTCAGGCCGTTCACCAACATCAGAAGTCCTGACGCCATACCAGTCAGATTAGCGTTTACAAACTGGTTTGAAAGCAGTTGTTTTTGCTTTTCAAGAAT
Organism: Vibrio sp. GLN_1; assembly: GCF_043106015.1. Lineage (NCBI taxonomy): Bacteria > Pseudomonadati > Pseudomonadota > Gammaproteobacteria > Vibrionales > Vibrionaceae > Vibrio > Vibrio sp. GLN_1. Next base: position 320,090 of record NZ_JBICMD010000014.1, on the reverse strand, counting down.
CAGGTTACGGTAGCGTTCTTCTGCACCAAAAATACTCAGCTCGCTATAGCCTTGTAGCCAATCGAGTGTCGCGACACGAAGCTGAGCTTTGTTATGCGTTAAGTGCTCACCATTGTTTTTGCCCAGTTTGTAAAAAAGCACTGGCCACACCAAAAGCATGATCGTAAGAATTGAGCCTAAAAGTAGCGCAAGATGCCAGTCAAAGAACGCTAAGACTGCGGTTAAACTCAGAATGCCAAAGATGCCAATAATGACTGGGCTGACAAGTCGCAGATAAACGTGATCCATTGCGTCCACATCGGCTACCAGACGGTTCAGCAGGTCAGCATCGCGCATTGTTGACACTCGGCCTGGGATCAGCGGAGCAAGTTTCTTGAAGAAGAAGATACGCAGGTCTGTCAGTAATTTAAATGTCGCATTGTGGCTTACAACGCGCTCACCCCAACGGCCAGCTGTTCGTGCCATTGCGGCACCGCGCACGCCAGCACCTGGCAGCATGTAGTTGAAGGTTTCACGCGCAACGGTTAAACCAGCCACTGCTGCTGCGGAGATAAACCAACCAGACAGAGTGAGCAAGCCAACAGATGCAGCAAGTGTTAGGAACGCCAATAGCATACCCAGTGACAAACCGAACCAATGTTTTTTATACAGTTTTAGATAAGGGAGTAAATCACGCATCTAGGTTCCCCTTGTCTGATTCACGCTGCGCTAGGTTGGCAGCTAACATGTCTTTAAACAAACCTTCTTGTGAGGCTAGGGTAGCGTAGTCGCCACGTTGTACGATTTGACCATCTTGCATCACGAGAATTTGTGAAACGTTTTGCAAAGGCGCAAGTTGGTGAGTGATCATCAAGTTAGTGGTGGATTGGGTATACTTATTAATTCCCTCCATCACCAGTTTTTCACTGCGCGCATCTAAGCTTGCTGTTGGTTCGTCAAGCAACCAGAAACGGCCGTTTTGTAGCATTGCTCGCGCAAGTGCAAGACGTTGAGCTTGTCCTACAGATAAACCGCCTGAACGGTCAGAGATTGCGTAATCCAGGCCATGCATTTCAACAAACTCAGCTGCGTAAGAATCGTTGAGCACTGTATTCACTTGTGCGTCTGGAATATCGTGTTTACCAAGCGTGACGTTATCACGAATGCTGCCGTGCAATAACATTGGGTTTTGACCAATCCAGCTGACAGCTTCGCGCCAAGTCGATAGATCAAGTTGAGACAACTCGCAGCCGTTAATTTTTAAACTGCCCTTGTATGGCATAAAGCCAAGAATGGTATTAACCAAACTGGTTTTACCTGCGCCACTTGGGCCAACAAGCGCAGTGCTTTGATTGGCTTCCAATGAAAATGACAGAGGGCCAGCCAATTGTTTCCCTTCAGGGCTGAAAACAACCAAATTTTGAGCTTCGATTTGAATTTGCGTGTTCTGTTCAAGAGATTGAGTTCCATCTTTCACTTGATCGACCTCTAGTTCAAGAAACTCGACAATACTTTCAGCAGCGCCCACCGCTTGTTGCTTCGCGTGATAGAAAGTGCCGAGATCTCGAAGTGGTTGGTAAAACTCAGGAGCTAAAATCAGGATGAACAGGCCAGCAAACAAGGTGACGCCAGCACCGTAGTAACCAAAGTTCAATTCACCGATGTAACTGAAGCCGAAGTAAACCGCAGTAATAGCGATAGAAATAGAAGTGAAGAACTCCAGTACCGCAGAAGAAAGGAATGCGATTTTTAGTACATCCATCGTGCGGGTACGAAATACCTCTGATGCCCCTTTTAGGGTCTCAGTTTCTGACTTTGTACGGTCGAAAAGGCGAATGGTCGTCATCGCTTGCAATCGGTCATAGAAGTGACCGGACAAGCGTTGCATTGCTTTGAAGTTTTTACGGTTCGCTTCCGCGGCTTTGATACCAACTAATGCCATAAAAATAGGCACTAGCGGGGCCGTCACAAGGAAGATTAAACCTGCCGCCCAGTTAACTGGGAATACCACAACCAAAATGATGAAAGGAACTAATACCGACAGCGACATTTGAGGTAAGTAGCGAGAGAAGAAGTCTTGCATGTTCTCAACTTGTTCTAGAATCAATGTCGCCCAACTGCCTGCTGGTTTGCCTTTAATGTAAGCAGGCCCAAGCTTGTGGACTTTGTCTAAAATGAGCTGTCGAATGTAAACTCGGATTTGTTCGCCACAGCGGTAGCCCGCAATTTCGCGGCCCCACGTACATGCAGCGCGGCCGATGACGGTTCCGACTAATCCGACAAAGTGCCAAATGAGCTCACTTTTATCGACTTGTTCGATGATTAATTGGTGAAGAATGGAGGCGAGCAGGGCTGCTTGAGCCAATAAAAACACGCTTGAAAGTACGCCTAGGCCTATCGCAATCATGAGCCAGCGCTTGGCTAACTTGCTCTGTTGCTTAAGCCACTTATTCAAGCTGCTTTGCTTTTTCTTATCCATCGTGAAGGCTTAATGATAATTGTTTTAATGAGGCGGTAGTATACAAAAGAAAACCCAGCGGGAATACCGCTGGGCTTTAAGGATATGACACAAATGTGAAAAGTTATTTGTCACTAAGTGCGTCTAGGAAGCGTTCCGCATCCAGAGCAGCCATACAGCCTGTACCTGCTGATGTGATTGCTTGACGATAGTTGTGATCCATTACGTCACCAGCTGCAAATACACCTTCAATGCTGGTTTGCGTCGCGTTGCCTTCTAGACCCGACTTCACAACGATGTAGCCATCTTTCATTTCTAGCTGGCCTTCAAAGATCTGGGTGTTTGGCTGGTGGCCGATTGCGATAAACGAGCCCATCACTTCAAGATCTTCAGTTGTGCCTGTGTTTACATCTTTAATGCGAACACCAGTTACACCCATATCGTCGCCCAGAACTTCATCTAGTGTGCGATCGGTGTGAAGAATGATGTTGCCATTTTCCACTTTGTCCATAAGACGATTAATGAGGATCTTCTCAGCACGGAATGAATCACGACGGTGGATCAGGTGAACTTCAGATACGATGTTAGATAGGTACAGCGCTTCTTCAACCGCTGTGTTACCACCGCCGACAACCGCTACTTTTTGGTTGCGGTAGAAGAAACCGTCACACGTAGCACATGCCGATACGCCGCGACCTTTGAACGCTTCTTCTGATTCCAGACCTAGGTATTTAGCTGATGCACCTGTTGAAATGATCAAAGCATCACAGGTGTACTCACCAGAATCACCTTTTAAACGGAATGGACGTTGAGACAGTTCAACTTCGTTGATGTGATCGAATACGATTTCTGTTTCGAAACGTTCCGCATGTTCTTTCATGCGTTCCATTAATGCTGGGCCTGTTAGGCCTTCTGCATCACCTGGCCAGTTTTCTACTTCTGTTGTAGTGGTTAGCTGACCACCTTGTTGCATTCCCGTCACAAGCACAGGGTTTAGATTCGCGCGCGCTGCGTATACTGCCGCGGTGTAACCTGCTGGACCAGAACCAAGAATTAATAGTTTACAGTGTTTTACGTCGCTCATTGTGGCTCCAAAGAGGGCTGAACATTTCTCTCGATTGTATGGAAATTCTTATAGCTTTAAAAGCATAAACGGCGATTGAGATCGAATAAATGGTTATAGATTAGAACTCACTATCGCGTGATAGAAATTGTCTCAATCCAGCATAAAATTCTATTTGCAGTAGAGAAATCTAGTTTCAAATGTTGCGTAAGCTTTAATCTGAAACATATACCTAATTTAGCTTTTGTTTATGGGTTTTCATCTCGTTTTTTTATTTATGTTGAAGCTATCAACGTTAAAAGCTGGCAATTGCAGAATATTTGCGTAATCTATGTTGTAAATTAAATGTTAATTAAATGTACCTCATTAAAGGAGTCAATGATGTTACATTCGCGTGAGAACACTCTACATTTAACTCAGCTCAGCATGGCAGCAATTGAGCAACTTTCGCCTTCATTTGAAGCGTTACCTCATACTGAGCACGCTGATGGGCAATATCGATTACGACGCTACTCAGTCGTGAGTTTTGAAGATGGACAAGTGATAGATTTGAACAAGAACAGCTTTGTACAGTCTTCAGATATCAACCGATTTCAGGGTGATGTCATTCGTCAATTTGAACCTATCGAGAAAGACATTTTAGCAAGTGAAGGCTTTCGCGAAATGTGTGCGCTATTCGTGAGCGCAAACCACCTTCCAAATGGTCAAGAAATCGAAATTCACCAGATTCGAATCACTGCATTAGATAGCGAAACGCAGGTCGCGCCAGAAGGTGTGCACCAAGACGGTTTTGATCATATCGCGATGGTTGGTGTTGGTCGTCACAACATCATTGGTGGTGACATCATGCTATACAGTAGCCATAACCAAGCCCCATTTTTCCGCAAAGTATTAGAAAACGGGGAAGTGGCGATGTTGGCTGACAGCAAACTTTGGCATAACGCCTGTCCAATTCGTTCTGTGATTGATGACCAAGCAGGCCACATGGATGTCTTTGTATTAACCGCAACGGACAAACGTAATGAACTTCAATCTTAATCAAATCAGAGAACAGTTTCCCGCGCTGGCTCAGTATCATAATGACAAACCAGTTACGTTTTTTGATGGGCCTGGCGGCTCGCAAGTTCCTCAATCTGTGCTTGATTCAATGGTCGGCTACCTTGGGCGTTTTAATTCCAACTTGGGTGGGCATTACTTCTCTAGCCAAGCTACAGTCGATGTCATGCAGAGTGCGCGCGAGTCGGCACAAGCGCTATTGAATGCCCCTTCGTCTGGTAATATTGTCTTTGGCGCGAACATGACATCACTGACGTTCCAGTTAAGCCGTGCAATCAGTCGTGATTGGCAAGAAGGGGATGAGATCATTGTCTCAGCGCTTGACCATTACTCGAACGTTTCAAGCTGGCAACAAGCAGCAGAAGACAAAGGAGCTAAGGTTCACCAAGTTCGAATCAATGAAGCGGACTGCACTTTAGATCTTGAGCACTTACAAAGCCTGCTTTCAGAAAAAACACGTTTGGTTGCCGTGACATATGCGTCAAACACCACGGGATCGATAGTCGATATTCAGCGCGTAGTTGACATGGCGCACGGTGTTGGTGCTCAAGTTTATGTCGATGCAGTGCATTATGCTCCTCACCACTTAGTCGATGTACAAGCGCTGGGCTGTGATTTCTTAGCGTGTTCAGCTTATAAGTTCTTTGGACCGCATGTCGGTATCGCTTACGTGGCCGACCAATGGTTGCACAGCCTTCGTCCTTATAAAGTAGAACCGGCTACGAATATTGGTCCGGGTCGTTTTGAAACGGGTACACAAAGCTTCGAAGGCCTTGCTGGTGTTACGGCCGCAGTGGAATATTTGGCTCAGTTTGGCGACAACGACTTACCACTTCGTCAGCGATTAGAACAAAGTTACGCGCTTTACAATCAACACGAACAGCGTTTAAGTGAGCGTTTTTTGCAACGACTCGACGCGCTAGAAGGTGTGAAACTGTATGGCATTGAGAGCGAAGATTGTCAGCAACGTACGCCGACGTTTGCCCTAACATTTGACAAGTATTCACCAGAGTTTATCGCTAAGACCTTAGGTGAGCACAATATCTGTGTTTGGAATGGCCACTTTTATGCACTTGGTTTGGTTCGTCAGCTTGGCATTGAAGAATCAGGTGGGGTCGTACGAATTGGTTGTATGCATTACAACACTATTGAAGAAGTGGATATGTTGTTTGATGTGCTAGAAAGCATCCTTGATGCTTAATCTCTCATCGCTCTGAACGAAGAAAAACAAAAGCTCGAGCCAGTGCTCGAGCTTTTTCTATCTAGGAAGTTTGTATAGTAAAGCAGACGTATCTACGCGCTTACTTCAACTTCGTAAGATGTAAATTTGCGGACGTTAATCACACCGGTATCAAAAATCAGATACTGACCTTTGATGCCTTGCAAAATACCAGTCACAACCGGGTTTTTGTCGAAGTTATGAGAGGTGATTTTCGTTGGGTGTTGCTGAACGGGGTAGCTAAGATCGGTAGTGGTTTCGCTCAGCACCTCGATGGCATCTTCACCAAATTGCTGTTTGATTTCAGCAATCTTGTCTTGCACAAGAGGGAGCAGTTCAGCAAAACGATCTTGTAACTCAATCGGTTCACCATCGCCTTTAAGCAAAGTGCGCCAGTTTGTTTTGTCTGCAATATGCTTTGCCAGTTCCACTTCAATCAAGCCTGAAATATGACGCGTTTTGACTTTGAAAATTGGCAGACCCTGAGTTGCACCTTGATCAATCCAACGTGTTGGAATTTGAGTGTGGCGAGTGATGCCCACTTTCAAGCTTGATGTATTTGATAGATACACGAAGTGATCCACCATACAGTTTTCTTCTCCCCACTGCGGTTCGCGGCATGTGCCTTGGTCGTAGTGGCAAGTCTCTGGCTTCATGATGCACATATCGCAGCTCGCAAGCTTCTTCATACACACGAAACAGTGACCTTGAGAATAGCTCTTCTTGGTTTTCTTACCACATGAGCAACAAAAAATATTGCCAGTATGCGTCAACGTGAGTGTTTTACCGAGAAACGGTGACAGATCGACTTCTTCATCACCCACGGGAAGACGATAGCTGACGGCACCATCGAGAGAAGCACGCATTTTGTTTAGCGTACCAGTAGCAATTAATGACATGACATTACTCGTTATTGTGTTTTTCGACAGTATATAACGAAGTGCGCTCAAGATGCAGGGTTGACAGGGTTAATAACTGGCAATGTTTCCACAATGAATGGCCATTGTTTCTCGTCGCAAAGCTTGATGGTGCCTCGCTTGAGTGGTTGTGAATTGCTTCGCAAATAACAAGTAAGTCATCAAATTGGACGATTTTAAACCGTGATAACGGTTCAAAACACGTTACCATGTATCGGAAATAAGAACTCAAGCCAAAAGTAATTTTGTTTCTTGATAAATGACTTTATTTGAAGTTCAAAATATCATTGAGTACACTGTGTTGTATATAAGTTAAGCAGGTCACTTGCCTATGAAGTGGATACACAAATTAATCTTCGCTCTTTCGATTTGTACGATCAGTTTAGTTGCTCTGTACAGTGTGTTAGGTGACACGCGTAAGCTCGTCATCACACCTGAACAATTCAATATTTATGCGACAAAAGATGCGAGCGAAGGTGGGCTAAGTACGGCCGATATCACCTATGATGCGCAAAGCTTGGTACTCAATTGTGAGCTGAAAAAAAGCAGTTATGCTTGGCCGTATTGCGGTATCTCGGTTTATACCGATGTAGCGCAGCCAACGCATGGCATCGATCTTTCTAATTACCATACCATCCGATTAAAGCTTCATTATGAAGAGGCGGGCAATGGGCAAAACCCAAGCCATGACTTGCGTCTTTATCTGAGAAACTACAATCCGGAATACTCGAAACCGGATGATGAATACACCATCAAATACAATGGCATGCAGTTTTCTCCATCGAATTTTAGTGAAACCATCGAGATTCCGATTAAGAACTTACAGGTAATGACGTGGTGGCTTGCGGATAACAAGGTCGATATTGAACATTCTGCGCCAGAGTTTTCGAACATTACGCGTATTGATATTGCCACTGGTTCAGGTGCTGCGCTTGGTCAGCACAAAATTGTGATTGATAAGATCGAATTTGAAGGTGCCTATCTTGCACAAGAGACGTTGTTGTTTGCTCTATTGTTTTCTTGGATGGCTTTAGGGCTGGCTTTCTCTCTGCATGAACTACGGAAAAACAGAGCGGCGTATGAAAAAGCGAAGCGTCGTCATCGTCATCTAGAAAAAGTGAATGGCACTTTGCGCGCGCAGAATTACGAATTTGCCGAGTTGGCGCACCGAGATGCGCTAACCGGAGCGATGAACCGTCATGCTGTACAAACTTGGTTAGAACAGCAAGCACGCCAAGTACGTTGGGGGCACTCTACATTGAGCATCCTTTATATGGATTTAGATAACTTTAAGAAGATTAACGATAAGTTCGGGCATCAAATGGGGGATGATATTCTGCGTGAGTTCGTCATGGTCGTTGCCAGTTCTATTGCACCTGATGACCGTTTGGTTCGTTGGGGTGGTGAAGAGTTTGTGGTTTTCTGTCCAGATACCAATATCGAACAAGCAGTGAAAAAGGCCGAGATGATACGCAAGAATGTCGCAAACCACTTGTGGGTTCATGGTGAGGCGCTTACTTGCAGTATTGGTGTGGCCCAAATGCAAAATGAGCGCGTAACCGAGACCATGGCAAGAGCCGATGAAGTATTGTATCTCGCTAAGCGTAATGGTCGAAACCGCGTTGAGGTGAACTACGGATTGTTGAGTTGCAAAAAGAATGAGGCATAAATAGATAGCATGACGTTCTAGCGATTCACACTTTTCGTTTAAACGCGCCGTTGTACTGAGCTTATGAAAGCAAAGTATGACGGCTTTTGTGTGTCTACAGTTTGTGTTGGTAGGCTATTGAGTTCGATTGTTCATTGAAGCTGGTATGAGAGTTTGTTCAGGCTTTAAGAGTAAAGGTTGATTGAACACTAGGAATTCCCCCTTTAGAGGGAAGAATACAAAGTGAATCTGCCAATACGAGGTAAGAAAGAATAAAAAAAGGTGGCCAACTGGCCACCAAGAGGGAAACTGCTGAACACCACTTTAGGGGAAGTTTGGGCTATCAATTCGATCACCGTGAACAGCAGTGTAGTGCTAATCGAGTCAGTGTTTCTTTACCAGAACAACCAAGCGAACAGTGTCAGTGCACCGATACAAGCAATGTTTAGTACGAAGCCGATTCTCATCATTTCTTTTTGCTTGATGTGACCCGTACCGAACACAATTGCATTTGGTGGCGTTGCAACTGGCAACATGAAGGCACAAGATGCGGCTACCGCGATAAGCGCTGACAGAATCACTGGTGATAGACCAAGTGCTTCGGCAATGGTCGCGAACACTGGGACCAGTAGCGCAGCACTTGCTGTGTTACTTGCAAACTCAGTCAAGAAGACGACAAAGGCAACCACAGAAAGGATAGTGAGTAATACACCTGCTTGCTCAAGGAAGCCAGTTAGGCTGTGCGCTAGGAAAACGCTGGTGCCTGTCGCTTTTAGAACGTTACTCAAGCAGATACCGCCGCCGAACAGGATCAGAACACCCCAGTCTGTTGTCTTTTCAATGTCCTTCCATTCGACTGCTCGAGATGCGCCTAGCAGCAAGATGGCACCAATCGCGACCAAGGTGTCGAATTTTGCAAAGCCGCCAAGCATGGTGTTGATCGGCTTGCTGAAAATCCACAAAGTGACGGTAAGTAAGAAGATTGCCAGTGTGACCATTTTGCCGTTCGTCCACTCAACAGGTTTGTGGTCAAGTTCAAACTTGTGGCTCAAATCTGGCTTGGTCATGGTGTACAGAACCAAAATCGCAATTGGCATCAAAATCAAAGAGATTGGCAGACCTAGCTTCATCCATTCCGTGAAGTTCAAACCTACTTCGGCCGCAGCAATTGCGTTTGGTGGGCTACCAACTAGCGTAGCAATACCGCCGATAGAAGCGCTGTAAGCAATACCGAGAAGAACGAACAAGAAAGTGTTGTGGTTTTTCTTCGCGTCCAGTTTCGTCATGACGCCTAATACCAAAGGAAGCATCATTGCGGCTGTTGCTGTGTTGGAAATCCACATTGAAAGACCTGCGCTCACACCGAACAGCATAAATACCGCGACAGACATTCGACCACGAGCAATCAGCAACACTTTGTCGGCAAGTGCTTGGTCAAGTTTCTGCTTGTGCAACGCAGCGGCGAGAGCAAAGCCACCCAAGAACAAGAAAATTATTGAGTTCGAGAAGTTATTCAGTGCAGCTTGGGTGTTAAATACGCCCAAGAAGACGGCAAGCATCGGGATCAGCAAAGCAGTAATGCTGACGTGAATCGCTTCTGTTAACCAAAGAATCGCAACAAAAACTAAGATGCTGATGCCGGTTACGACTTGTGGTTCAAAGGGTAGGGTATTAAACAAGATAATGAACAGCAGAATGTTGGCATTCAAAATCATGCTGTTGCGAGTGAAGAACCAATTCTTCAGTGTCACAGCGAGTGCGGTCATGGGTGTGCTCCTTTTGCATTGCCTTTTTGTCGGTTTTTTATGGCAAGGTAACTGACTTGTAGTTATTTATTGATTAAATGTTACTGCGAATGCGAAGGGCAATTTGGCCTGAATCGTAGGCGAAATAAGAAAATGTGAGGTTGAGATTTGGAAATGGGTAGAACTCTACCCATTTGTTTTTAACGAATTGTTATTCATGTGTGACGTGATGCACGAAAATGGTGCCAGCCGATTATTCTATAGGAATGTTGCGCTCAGCATTTGATGCTTCTGTTGGGTCTTCTACCGCAAGAATTGGCTCTTGAGGGCCAAGGAAGCGTGGCTGCGTATTCATCACGTAGAGATCCAAAAATGCTTTCACACGAGCAAGCAGTTCACGAATTCGCATCGAAGTTTTTTGTTTATTCGCTGTTGGGCCTGCAACCGCAAGACACTGTGCATCAATATTATACGCATCGGCAATGAACAACGCGCGCTCACAGTGAAAGCGTTGAGTCACTATTAAAAAACGCTCTGAGGCGAAGATCTTTTTTGCTCGCACTATGGAATCCAAAGTCCGAAATCCAGCGTAATCGAGATGGATGACTTCTTCTGGAACGCCGGCTTTAAGCAGATCTCGTTTCATGGTCCATGGCTCATTGTAAGAGCGATGTGCGTTGTCTCCGCTAAGCAAAAACTGTTTCACTTTGCCTTGTTTATAAAGCTCGATCGCTGCATTGATGCGATGAGTGTAATAGGTGTTGAGTGTCTTTCCGATGTATTTACTCGTACCAAGCACCACCGCGACTTCGTGCTGGGGTATTTGGTCGTAATCGATAAAGATATTGTCTTTGGCCTGCAATGCGACCCAGCGGTCGATGGCAACCACAGACAGGAGGAGTCCAAATAAAGAGATCGACAAAATCAAAGCAATTCGCTTCCACGAACACTTAAGCTTCCACTTTGACCTTATACGAGAAAACAGCAAAACGTCTTATACCCTTTAATAAATGTGTATTCCTCATCATATCTGATAGAAACAAAAAGAGAGAAGCCCATTTATGCCAAAATCTGGTTAGGATGATAAAAAACAGCTTAAAAAACAAAAGCCCCTACAGAGTAGGGGCTAATAATTATACAAGTTGTCTCAAGCTTAGAATGCTGTGCGTTTGTAGCGGCGGTAAACTGGCTGCCAGAACGCTTGGTCAATAGCATCGTTTAGCGCTTCGTCTGTGATTTCCAGTGCCACACCTTGCTCGATTGCTTTCTTCGCAACGGCAAAAGCAATCTTCTTCGATACTAGGTGGATTTCTTCCAAAGGTGGTAGAAGTGCACCACGACCATTAATCGCAAGTGGAGAACATGTAGCCAGCGCTCGGCTTGATTCCATTAGCATTTCGTCAGTCACGCGTTTTGCGTTAACCGCTAAAACGCCAAGACCGATACCTGGGAAGATGTAGCTGTTGTTACATTGTGCGATAGGGTAAGTGCGACCTTCGTGAACCACAGGATCAAACGGACTACCCGTTGCCACTAGCGCTTCACCGTTTGTCCAACGGATGATGTCGTTTGGTGTTGCTTCAACACGGCTGGTTGGGTTTGACAGCGGGAAGACAATCGGACGCTTGCAGTGTTTGTGCATCTCTTCGATGACTTCTTGACTAAATAGGCCAGGCGCACCTGATACACCAATCAGTACCGTTGGTTTCGCATTACGCATTACATCCAGTAGTGAGAAGCCATTTCCTTCATTTTCCCACTCTTTTGTGTTGCTGTGTTTTTGAACCAAACGCTGTTGGAAATCAAGCAGGTTAGGCATACCTTCTTGTAGCAGACCCCAGCGATCGACCATGTAAACTTGAGAGCGTGCTTTCTCGTCAGAAATCCCTTCCGATACCATTTGCGCAATGATCGCTTCTGCGATACCACAACCCGCAGAACCCGCACCTAAGAAAGTGATGCGCTGTTTAGAAAGCTGAGTACCCGCCGCTTTACATGCTGCCAGTAGAGAGCCTACGGTTACTGCTGCCGTACCTTGGATGTCATCGTTGAAACAACAAATACGGTCTTTGTAGCGCTCTAGTAGAGGCATCGCATTTTTCTGCGCGAAGTCTTCAAACTGGATAAGTGCATCTGGCCAACGGCGTTGTACCGCTTGGATGAATTCTTCTACAAATGCATCGTAGTCAGGGCCCGTAATACGAGGATGACGCCAGCCCATGTACATTGGATCAGCAAGACGTTGAGGGTTGTTTGTACCCACATCCAGAACGATAGGCAATGTGTAAGCAGGGCTGATACCACCACATGCGGTGTACAGAGAAAGCTTACCGATAGGAATACCCATACCGCCGATACCTTGGTCACCCAAACCTAGGATTCGTTCGCCATCAGTCACAACAATCACTTTTACGTTGTGGTTGGCTGCGTTGTTTAGTAGGTCATCGATACGATCACGGTTCGGGTAAGAGATAAATAGACCACGACCACGACGGTAAATGTTCGAGAAGTTCTCACACGCAGCACCAACGGTTGGCGTGTAGATGATCGGCATCATCTCAGAAATATGGTTTTGTACTAAACGGTAGAATAGGGTTTCGTTGGTATCTTGGATATTGCGCAGGTAAATGTGCTTATCCATGTCGCTTTCGAAACTCTTGTATTGTTGGTAGGCACGTTCTACCTGTTCTTGAATTGTTTCTGTTGTCTCTGGAAGCAGACCTTCTAAGTTGAATGAACTACGTTCTTCAGCAGAAAAAGCACTGCCTTTGTTCAATAGAGGGGTTGCCATAAGAGCCGGACCCGCATATGGAATATATAGTGGGCGTTTATCGTTGTTCATTGGGTGCCTTAATGTAGGGTTGAAGGATGCGCACGAAATTTTAACGGGTTCACCATTTAGTTGTAAACATGCGTTGACGCACATCAATGTAATGTCGCAAAAAAACTCGTTTACCGACGAAAATATCGTCAATATTTGTTGTAAGAGATACCTAAAGCAGGATTTTTTCACTTGGGTATAATGCTCAGCATTATCACAACAAAATCCATTCTTTATGTTTCAACTGCCTATCGATAGCTTACAAGCTGAATTTGACCAACACGTGAAGCACCACCACCTCGTTGTGGAAGCAGAAACGGGTTCGGGTAAGTCAACACGCCTTCCTCTTTGGGCGGCAAAGCACGGACGTGTTTTGGTCATCGAGCCACGTCGAATTGCTTGTACCTCATTAGCTGAGTTTCTTGCGGAGCAATCTGGTGAGCCGATAGGTAACAAAATTGGTTACGCGATCAAGCTGCATGCGTATTTCGATGAGAACACGGAAGTCGTGTTCGTGACGCCGGGTGTAGCGTTGCGTTGGTTTGCGGAAGACAAACTTGCAAGCTTCGACATCGTGATAGTGGACGAATTTCACGAGCGTCGCTGGGACATTGATCTACTAACCGCAATTTTGAAGCAAGAAAATCAGCATCGATTGATAGTGACTTCTGCCACGTTAGAGGGCGAAAAACTCGCACATTATCTTAATGCTCATCGTCTTCGTTCAGAAGGGCGCTGTTTTCCTGTCTCGGTGACTCATCGAGTAATAGACAGTCGTCATCTGCCCAATAAAAAAGGGTGTGAAAATGACGTGGTGAAAACAGTAAAAGAAGCCCTTGAAGATGAAGAAGGCGATATCTTGGTGTTCTTACCGGGTCGAAAAGAGATCGCTCAGTGCGCGCAGATGTTACAGCACTTGGATGATGTGCTGGTGGTGAAGCTTCATGCCTCGGTCAGTGATGAAGAGCGACATCGAGCTTTAACTGTTCAAGCGCAGCGCAAAGTGGTGCTGGCAACCAATGTCGCGGAAACGTCACTTACCATTCCTAACATCCGCGTTGTGATTGATAGCGGTTTGGAGCGAAGAACGGTTCAGCGCAACGGACGTACTGCTCTCACATTAACCAACATTTCAAAAGCCAGTGCAGCACAGCGAATGGGGCGTGCAGGGCGCGTAGCAGAAGGCTCCTGTATCCGTTTATTTGGCGAACATGCTCCATTAGAGTTGGTCACGCCACCGGAGTTGCATCGTGAAGAGCTGGTAGAGCCCATGCTTGCGGCGGCATGTTGTGGCTATCGTTTATCTGAGCTGCACTTCCTTGATGCAGTTCCAGAAAAGTCATTGAACGCCGCACTTCTGTGTTTGCAAGCGATGGGGGCATTAGACGACAACGGTGACGTAACCGAGCACGGCAAAAAAGTCTATCCACTGCCAATTGATGCGCTATTCGCCGATCTGGTGACTCGCATTCCGACCAAAGCCGAAAAAGAAGCCATGATCGATTTAGCGGCAGCGCTCTCCGTGCCTGCACAGCTGTATCAACTGCAAGGGGGAGAGGCAGCAGAGGCACTAGAGCAAGAAGAACCTTTGGGGTGTGACGCGTCGCTAATGATTCGGTTGGTGCGTGGAGAACAGCTTCCTGCAGTGATTGTAGATAGTAGTGTGCTGGAAGAAGCGCAAGGCTTAGCAAAGCAGATGCGGGACGTGTTTGAATTACCTCACTTGGAAGTGGCTTCACGTTATCGACGAGATCAACTGACTCAAGCGATAGCGGCTTTGCATCCTGAATTGGTGTTTGTGCGCAGAGAGCGTCGCCGAGATGCACTTGGCAATGGTTCGATGGAAATGGTCGTTGGTCGAAACAGTCGTTTTCCGGATAAAAGTGAAGCGGCTTTGGTGCTAGATAGCCACAGCGTACCGGGTAGGGGAGTTAAACAAACGCTCAACCTTGCATCTGTCATGATGCCGATTTCGCTCGACCTCATTAAAACGCTCGAACTGGGAGAATGGCACCAAGGTGATACTCAATACGAAGATGATACTCCGCTAGCAACTATGCACTTAGTGTACGCTGGTCGGACAATATTCACTGAGCATCAAGCGTTACAAGGTGAAGTGGCGATTCAATCTATTGCCGACATGATCGAACAAGAAATGTTGTTGCCAGGCTTTGCTCCATTGCGAAAACAACAAATTCAACACTGGAAAATCTACAACTCCCTAGGTCTGAATACTGAACTGGTGGATAAGAAAGCCCTTGATGAACTTTGTTTTTCTACTTGGCTGACCGAACAACTGGAAACGCTCGGCGTTGAAAGTGTTGATGACATCGAATTGTTCGCGGCTGATGACCTTCCATTTGAAGGCATTCCCGAGTGGGAATACAACGACTTCGCAGAGCAGTACCCTCTGAAACTCGTGTTAGCTGAGCTCAAGCTTGATGTGGAATACTTTGTGTCTCGCAAGTTGGTTCATGTCATCTACACAGAAGGAAATCGCAAAGGTGACCCTAAACGCTGGGAACTTCCAAGATGGGCTGGGTGGAAAGTTCAGTACAAAAAAGCCAGCCGTGTGGTGGATGTCAAATAAACGAATTTTATCAACGAGTTGGTAGAAATTGAGCTGTGTATCTACGGCTTATTGTAAAATCTTCAGCTAATTATAAAATCCGGAATGAAAATTGCTTTAACCGCTTTTCCCTTGCTGTTTATTGTCGAAGTTATCGATGATAAGGAATGATATTGCCGCTTTATGATTTGGCGGCAAAAGGATAACGATGAAGTATAAAGTAATTCCGCTCTTGTTGTGCCCCGTACTTGCTTACGGAAAAGACATTACCCATATCTCAACCTACGAAGACAACTACGTTCTAGGTACATACACCACAGACATCAACCAAAGCGCCTATAGCGAAATGGGCTCAGAGATGGATTCACTGCAAGATTTTGAAGTGAAGTTTCAGATCTCAGCATCAATTCCATTTTATCGCTTCAGCTCAGGCACTGCTTTGATGGGGGCTTATACTCAAAAGTCCCTATGGCAACTGGCAAACTCTGATATCTCATCGCCATTTAGAGAAACAAACTACAAGCCGCAAGTGTTCTTAGCACATCAATCGAACATGTTGTTGTTCAATCATGTTGAAGCCGGTTACAAACATGAATCGAACGGTCAATCCAGCAAACTGTCACGCAGTTGGGACCGTCTATATGTCGCTGCCGAGCGTTTTTCTGGCCCAGTCGAATATGGCGTACATGCATGGTGGGTGATTACCACAGAAAATGACGACATGGAAAATTACTACGCACCTTACGAGTTGTGGGCGAAAGTTTATACCCGTGCGGGCGTGGTCAATACACGCGGTTTTTACAACTTTGCTGATGATAAAGGTGGGATTGAACTAGGTTACACATTCTATTTCAATGACATTCTTGGTGTATATCTTCAAGGTTACCATGGCTACGGTGAAACGCTGATCGACTATGACCATTCTCAAACCCGTGTTGGGCTTGGTATTAAGCTGATGAATCTATAAGCTTTTGGTATTGACTTCATCGCTTAAGCCCTGTTTTTAGTTTGCTGTTTGAAATATTAATCAATTGAATGCTTATATATGGCGAAGCTGTGCATCACTTGTTACAAAGCTGGTTTTAATATTTCCTTTTGAATGTAATTAAGGGCATAAAAGACTATTCTTTTATATCCCATTGCTATATCAAAATAGTTGAACGATATTTGGTATATCTCATTTTCGAGTGTCGGGGGCAGAGAATGGATCAACAAGGAAAGACATGCATTGAGTTCGACTACACCAGCTTTTTAGGAGCTACAGGAAGTAAGAAATGGACCTTCTTAGAGGCGTTTGCCACCATTGCGCCCATTTTTGGTTTGATGTGGAAGCAGAACATTGCAGAGTTGAGCCGACCGGAAGATCGACTCTGGGATGCGGCATTAAAATCGATGTCTTCACGTCAAAGTGACGAATCGAACTTAGTTCGTTTAACTCAGCTCGCAAAGCATGAAGGGATAAATGAATTACGTGTTGTCATGCCATATTCACTCGACTCAAAGCAGATTGAATATATTGAATCTCGCAGTAAGTTAAAGGTCGATGCGTCGGAGCAAGATGTTCTGAATATCAAGTTTTAAGCGTGGCCTTCTAATCTCACTTGTACGCTTAAATAGAATCACCACAAAAGCGACCTCTCTGGGTCGCTTTTTTCGTATCTCAAGCGCCATGCATTCCACCTACTCTGTCTAGCTCATATTATTGATTGGCTTAGTCCAATGCGACTTTTGTTGGAAGTGTGATGAATATAGAGTATTTACACTTAATTTAACAAAAATGTAACCTTTGGAAATGCAATTGTCATAACTAGCTTCTAACTTAGTGTTTTTAGGACAAATTACCGACCCAAATCATCGGCGCTGTGAGCTCGAATCAATACTCTTTTGTCTACGGATAGGGAGATTTTTATTCGTTGCGTTATTTGGGCAAAAACAAAAACACAATAAGAAAGGAAGTCAGTATGTCTTTGTCTCGTCGAGACTTTATGAAAGTTGTCTCTTCAACCGCCGTTGCTACCGGTCTAATCGGTTGTGGCAGCGACGATAATGAATCCGTTGCCGTTAGTTTTGAACATGGTGTTGCCAGTGGCGATCCGACTCAAACACAAGTGATTATTTGGACGCGGGTGACTACAGCCGCGAGTTACGTGGATGTGAGCTGGCAAGTCGCATCCGACATGGAGTTTTCCAATGTCGTGCAAAGTGGCGTATTCACTACCGATACAGGACGTGATTTCACGGTAAAAGTGGACGTACAAAACCTCAACGCCAATTCTCAGTACTACTACCGATTTATGGTCGGCGAGATGATGAGTGAGGTAGGGCAAACTCAAACTCTGCCTGAAGATGGTGTCGAAAAAGCATCGATGGCGGTGGTGTCTTGCGCCAACTATCCAGCGGGTTATTTCCACGTTTATCGCGAGATCTTAAATCAACATGAACAATCGCCATTCGACGTTGTGTTACATCTTGGTGACTACATTTATGAATATGGGGCTGGAGGCTATGCCAGTGAAGATGCCGCTGCATTAGGGCGCGAACCGAGCAAAGGCACAGAATGTATCACGCTGGACGATTACCGAAAAAGATACGCCCAATATCGTCAAGATGCCGATCTGCAAGCATTACATGCCAAACTGCCCATGATTGCAGTTTGGGATGATCACGAGTTAGCTAATGACACATGGAAAAATGGCGCAGAGAACCATCAAGACGACGAAGGTAGCTTTATCGACCGTCGAGCCGCCGCTGCGGCTGCATGGACTGAGTGGTTGCCAGTTCGTGAGAATACATTCTCAAACATGTTGATTTATCGTCAGTTCTCATTTGGCAACTTAGTGAATCTCATGATGCTCGATACGCGCCTTGTCGGTCGTGATAAGCCGTTGGATTACTTCTCACTCAATGCACCAACAATGGAAGCTATCGGTGGGTTAGTTGCTCAATCACGCAGTGCAGACAGAGAACTGCTAGGCACTGAACAACTTGCTTGGTTGATGAATGAATTCAACACGCACGATGCAAAATGGAACGTTTTAGGCCAACAAGTTTTGATGTCGCGAATGGAGCTACCAAGTTCAGTGATGACGGCGATGTTCCAACTGTTTACGTCAACAGAAGAGAAGAAAACAGAAGCTTTGTTGGCGGTGAATACAGCGATCACAGGTTATCTTGCCGATCCAAGTGCAGATCCCATTTCTCTGCCTTACAACCTCGATGCTTGGGATGGTTACTATGTCGAGCGTGAAAAAGTCTACCAACTGGCCAAAGCAAGTAGTGGCAATTTTGTGTGTTTAGCGGGCGATACTCACAACGCGTGGGCAAGTGAGTTAAAAGATGTGTCAAACAATCCGATAGGGGTCGAGTTTGCGACGAGCTCGGTGAGCTCTCCGGGGTTGGAAGAGTATTTGGCGTTGGACCCGGTGGCGATTGCGCAAATGGAATACACCTTGCCGCATTTAGTCTCCGAGCTGCAATGGGCTGACATCAAACAACGTGGCTTTATGCGAGTGACCTTTACTGCTGATGCCGCTCAATCGACGTGGTACTTGGTGTCGACCATCAAAGATAAAAAGTATCAGGTGACGACGAAGTCGGCGTCTACGACAAATGGCACAACGTTAGACATTATCTAATCTAAACTGGCGAAAAAAGTAAAAGTCCGCTCATCAAGGCGGACTTTTTTATTGGCAATTTTCAATCAGCTTTCAGATAGCTAGTCGATCAAACCGTACTCTTTGCTGAGAATTTCGATGATTTCAGCTTTTGGATTTTCGCTTAACGTAATTGGTTTACCTGTAATTTTCTCGGCGATACCAATGTAGGTTCTTGAAATATCCATCAAAGATTCAACAGGAAGATCGTTATCGCGTGCAAGAGCTTCGCGCTCTGGCATACGTTCTTTGTTTAATAAGATATCTGGGTCAGGGAAGTGGTTAAGTAGGAACTGACGGAAACCTTCTTTCGAGTTTTCAACGATGTTACCTGCTCGGTACTCCTTTGCATCCCAAATACGAGAAGAATCTGGCGTGCCAACTTCATCCATGTAGATCAGCTTTTCATTACCTGCGGCGTCATGAACATAACCAAATTCGAATTTGGTATCGACAAAGATTTGGTCGATTTCTTCTAACGCTTGGCTGATAACGTTAAAGCCTTCTTTCAACAATTTTTCGTACTGAGCGATATCTTCTGCACTTGAGAAGTTAAACGCTTCATAGTTGTCCACGATATTTTGGCGAGTGATGTTCACATCGTCTGCTTCTGGTACACCAGGAATGCCTTTTAGGATGCCTTTGGTTGACGGCGTCATTAGCAAATCCGGTAGAGCCTTATCTTTTTCTAACCCTTCAGGAAGTTGGATACCACAAAACTCGCGCTCACCATTTGCGTATGCACGCCACATGGAACCAGTGATGTATTTACGGCAGATTGCCTCAATTTTTACCGGTTTTGCTTTTTGAACGATCCAAACAAATGGGTGAGGAATATCTAAGATGTGGCTGTCAGCTAAGCCGTTGTCTTTAAAAAGCTTAAACCAATGATTTGAAATGGCATTCAATGCGGCACCTTTACCCGGTACACCTTTAAGCCCACCTTCACCATGCCAAATACAATCGAAAGCAGAAATACGATCGCTGATCACCATGATGGCCAAGGGCGCATCTGGTGCGACATCGTATCCTTTCTCTTTGATCAGTCGGGCACTGTCTTCTTCAGTTAACCAGTAAACTGAACGAACTTTTCCGCTGTGTACGGGTTTGTGGGTGCGAATTGGCAGGTCGTCATTGACGGCAAGTACTTGATTAGCAAGGCTCATTGCGACATTCCTATCATCTTAATCAAACGTCTTAAGGAGAAGATATTCAGCGGAAAATATCAGCTGAATAAATCGAATGAGGGCATCATACCAGAACTATTTTAACTCGCCAGAGAAAAAAGCAAACGTTTGCCTTTTTTCTTTAATACAAAAAATGCCCCCTTAAAAGGAGGCGAGATGCAGGATGGATAACGTCGATCTTGTTAGTGATACTGGTTTACTCTGCCTTCGACGAAAAAGACTTCACACTGATAACGCTGAGCGATGTCACGCAACATGGATTGGTTCATAAGAGCAATTTTGTTTGATGCGACAACCGCGCTGGCATTGCCAGACTGAATGGCTTTGATAACGATTTCGACTTCAGAAAGCTGTTGAGACGGCTTCATCTGAATAACGTTTTTGCAGCAAATATTGGAAGCAGTGAGTTGCTCAAAATCAGGACGAGGACACTCAGCGGTAAACAGAATCCATTGTTTTTGCTGTGACAATACTGCCAACTTAGAAAGAAGCTGATCAGACACATCCATTGGTTGAGTGGTTTGTGCCAGTACGTTGTAACGTGAGTATGTACGAGATTGACTTTGTAACTGCATCTTACTGTTCCTTTATACATGCTGTATGTGTATACAGTAGTTTGTTTTGGGTATCTGATCAACCCATTTTTACTGATGAGTACGTGAGATAACGCTCGCTGATAGTTGAATTATTTTTTAAGGTGTTGATTTTTAACGAATTGTCTTTGTTCTTGATATGTTGGGTATGGATTGAAAAGTGTGAAGTTAGCAACATTATCCGAGTGATATATACAGGTGTTTACTACTGTATATACAGTGCTTTTGTTGGTGTTATACAGTGGTTTTTGATGGTCGATACAGGTATGAGTTACACGATGAGCATGTTTACGTCGTGATTATGGGGAAGAGATGTGAATCATAAGCGATCAAAAAAGCGCCCTAGAAGGCGCTTTTGAAAATCAGTTCCATTGATTCTAACCGGATTAGCTCGCTCGTTGTGCCATGCGCTCACGCATTTGCATTTCGCCTTGGTTAAATAGACGAACATCGATCTTCGCCATGTCGTAGCAGGCTTGGCAAGAGTGATGATATTTGCCATCTACATAATCGTGACGAGTAACAAAACTAGGTTTTTTACACCAATCGCAGGTGCCTTCTTCAGTGAACATTGATTTTCTCCCCACCTAGATAAATATGAGTCGTTAGGTGTTATTTTTCGCCGGACATTATGGCATGAAAAAGAGATTGACGTTAAATGTCTGTTAATTTGTTTGAGAGCGAGATCGATTGCGAACCTTGTTTTACTTAGACTTAAAGCTAGCCATCAAGCGCCCTCTAGTTGTGATTTACGATTTTGTAACATTTTGTGAGATGATTTTAAACGCCTGGTTCAAACGTTTCATTTCTTCTTCACTTCCACGAGTATCTGGATGATAGAGTTTTGAAAGTTGTCGATAGCGGAGTTTCACTGCTTGGTTATCAGGAATGGTTTGTGGTGTGTAACCAAACATCGCGCAGGCAACCGCAACTTTGTGATTGTCGGATTGGCTGTGAGTCTTTTTAAACTCTTTGAATACTTTCTCCAACTGACGCTTCAATTGTTTATTCGTGAACTCTAACTCTTTTACTTTTGCATTAAGTTCCTGAGTTTGGTTTGCCTCTTGGGAAGACTGTGCGGCCAAGGCTCGTTGCTGCTTTCTTAGAACTACGCATCCACCGAAGCCTGCTAGAGCGATCACCAATCCACCAATAGCCAACCACATAATCGTGCCATTATCAGACGTTACGGTTGATTGTGGAGCGACAGGCTGCTCTTCTTTTGTCGCTTCTTTATCTAATTCGACAATTTCGGAGACTTGCTTTGCACGCAGTTGATTGAAGCGCTCTTCGAGATAATGATTGTAAGCTTCTTCCGCTTGAGGATTGGTGTCCGAGGCTAATTGGTACCATGCCTCAACGAGATCGCTGGTGGTGATGTCTTTTTGGTGATGCTGAACAAAGTCCGCTAACAAAAACCCGCGGTCGCGAGGGTCATTCAACGCTACAGAGGTAAACCAATACGTTGCCTGTGGGTAATTGACCGCACCGGTCAATCCTCGGGAATAGTCTTCGGCCAGCTGTTTCTGCGCAGGTAAATAGCCTTGGCTTGCGGATTGCTCTAGCCAATAGCGAACATCCGATGGCGAATCTGATTTTGGAGAAAGAGCCAGTTGCTGCGCCAGTTCAAATTGTTCTGCTGGGGATGTTGGTGCTTGAGAAGCAAATGCAGATACAGAAAGACAGCTGCTTAACGTAAAGGATAGGGCGATGGTTTTGAATGACATTGAATGTGTCAGGCCTAGCGTAAGTTGCTAGGCCTGCTCCGGTAATTTTTGTTATTACCGTTATGGTGCTACCAAATTACTTCAGTGGCAAGATCTGGATTTCAACACGGCGGTTGCAAGCTCGACCTTCAGAAGTTTGGTTTGAGCAAATTGGATTGCGCTCGCCGTAGCCACGTGCAATTGCACGGCCTGGAGCCACTTTTTGAGACACTAGGAACTGACGAACAGATTCCGCGCGACGCTCAGAAAGCGTTTGGTTGTATGATTCGCTACCAGTGCTGTCTGTGTAGCCATCAATGACTAGGCTTGTATCTGGGTATTCAACCAGAATACGAGCAACACCACGTAGAGTATTGTGGATGCTTGCATCCAGTTGGTATGAGCTTGAAGAGAAGCCAATGCCATTTTCCATGCGAAGTAGAAGTTGGTTTTCACCTACACGCTGTACTTGTACGCCAGAGTTTAGCAACGCACGACGCAGTTCTGCTTCTTGTTGGTCAAAGTAGTAACCGACGCCTGCTCCAGTAGCACCGCCTGCCGCCGCACCAATAAGAGCATGTTTACGACGTTCTTTTGCGTTATCACCAGTTGCCAAACCGATCGCTGCACCAGCAATAGCACCAATTAGCGCGCCTTGCGTGGTAGAGTTCGTTTCGTATTCACCCGTTGTTGCATTTTGGCGTTGAGTAGCTTGACAGCCTGTAAGAGCTAGCACTAGTGCCAGTGCAATAGACATCTTTTTCAAGGGAAAATCTCCGTATAAAACTGAGGCGAAACAGTGCCTCATAATGGGACGCGAATTATGAATCAGTAGATATTGATATTTGTTATGCGAAAGTAAGATTGATAGAGAGCTGTGTAAGAATTTTCTTATAACGCTCAATATCAACCCACTTTTACGTATCTAGTTGAGTATGTTGCGCTTATTTCGAGGTGTTGCCCAACATTTTTCTGGCTTGTTCTCCACCGACACCACGGTTTACAGAGACTTTTCTGCCTTTCTTTAATCCGACTTCGTAGTCTTCCGTCAGATTCTTCATGGCTTCTCTTAATTGCTTTTTGAACGTTTCACGGTCGATGTTCTGAAACTCTTTATCAATGTAATCATTGATTTTGTTTGCAGACTCTTCATCCGGTGAGATCACTGGCAGCTTTTCAAGTGCGCCTTCTACCCAGCCAGAAACAAAAGAGTTAACACGGCGAGTCACTTCCATTGAAGACGTACCAGAACCTGCAAAGCTATTACGGAACTGACCGGTGCTTTCATTCAATTCTCGATAGATGATGTCGAAAGCAAAGGCAGCAAAGATAGCGCGATCGGCTTCACCAATAAACTCAACGCGTTTAAGCCCTTTGTGATTCAACAAGACGGCTTCAACACCAAACTTAGTGTTAATGCCACGAATCACGCGCAATAGGGTAGAACTGATGTTGGACGGCAACAAATGGGAAGATTGAGTTTTTCCCATTTTGATAAACTCAATATCGTCTTTGTCCAAACCATATTTGAGCATAAGGCGATGCGCCATCTTGATGGCGTTTGCCGCCTCATTCACGTTGGCGGAGTTACCCAGTTCCAAACACTTGGCGATTTTTTTCAGAGCTTTTTGTTTATCCATCGACAACCAGTAACGAAAGCAGAAAATTTACGAAGTCAGACATATTACCTTTTTTGACATAAAAACGAAATACAAGGCGAGGTGGAAGTGGGTTCTTCCGAGAAAAAATAAGCCCCGCGAGGAGCGAGGCTAGGCGTTTTTAGGTCGTCTTAATTAGGCGAAACGATATTACCTTATCGAGATGACTTCTCTTGGGATGGCGTGGCTGACGGTTACAAACCCAGTTGGCTCAGTAAGTCGTCAGCGTCATCTTTAGAGTTCGAAGATTCCGACTCTTTTTCTGCCATGTTTTTACGCGCGGCTTCTAAGATGTCATCTGGGTTTTCATCTTCTGCAATTTCAAATTCTTCAAGCTGGATGAACTCTGTTTTGTCCATCGCTAGCTCTAAATAGAAAATGTTGTTGTTCGCGGTCGAGAACGTCACACGACGTGCTTGAGGGCGATCCAAATTGGTATCAACTTGCAAAATTACCTGTTTGTTCAGCGCCAGCATCTTCGGTTGGTTTTGCGTGATGTTGGTTTGCAGTTCTTTACGGATTTTATTGGTAAAGTCACCGACCAATTGGTTCATGAGTTCACCCAATACGTCTGCAACTTCATCAGAAGTATGGGAGATAGCCAGTTCTTCTTCTGGCATGCCCATGTTACGCATGTAGTTGGTGTAAATCTCTAAAGCGGCTTTTGCAGTAAAGTTAATCACTACAAGTCCGGTAAATCCGCCATCAAATAGGACAAAACAGCCAAAATCTGGTTTGAGGCTGGTCTTGTTGATCTTTTGAACCATTGCGGAGTAATTAACTTGAGAAGAGGTGGCCGAAGTAAGAACGCCAGAAACAGACTGGCAAAGTTTTAGAAGGATATCTTCCGTGGTAACAACTTTATTTTTTTTCATTCTGAAAGCTCATCTAGAAACGCGATTTCTATCCCAATGTAAGGCATCAAGCCTCAAAAAATAAAGCATAAGTTTAATTATTGTATTGAGATTCTGATTTGATCGCCTTTTTAAATGTTGTAAAGTGACGAAATTCAAAGAATATTACTCCTCTCACTTTTTTGCGGCGTCTTGTTGTGCTGATAGCTGCGCTGTATGAGAAATGAGCAAATAATTAGATAACCCGCAGCTGATGGGATCAGCGTCGTAGGGGCAGGAAGCAAATGTTACCAAGATTACACTCGCAAACTGATGTCGATCCTCTTGTTCTTCGTTTTCTGAAAGAGCTTGAACAAGCCGGATTCACTGGCGACATCGAAAGCCAATATTCAAGTCGTTTAGCTGTCGCTACTGACAACAGCGTTTACCAGCAACTTCCTCAAGCAGTCGTCCATCCTCGAACGACTCAAGATGTTTCTCTCATCGGAAAACTGAGCAATCAAGAAAAGTACGAAAGAATCACGTTCTCCCCTCGTGGTGGCGGTACCGGTACAAATGGCCAGTCGCTGACCAAAGGCATTGTGGTGGATTTGTCTCGCCACATGAACAAAGTATTGGAAGTGAATGAAGATGAAGGGTGGGTTCGCGTTCAAACTGGTGTAGTGAAAGATCAGTTGAACGATGCGGTTCGTCCTTACGGCTACTTTTTCTCTCCAGATTTGTCGACCAGCAACCGCGCAACGATTGGCGGGATGGTGAATACCGACGCCTCTGGTCAAGGCTCTCTTAAATACGGGAAAACGTCTGATCATGTACTGTCGTTGCAAGCGGTGTTTGCTGACGGCTCGATTTTAGAGTCTGATTTGTCTCATGGTTATCCAAAAGAAGGCGAGTTTGCCGCTACGGCGTTACAAGTGACGGAATCAGTTTGTCGAGATAAACGTCAACAGATCGTGGATAAATTTCCTCCTCTCAACCGCTTCCTAACGGGCTACGACTTAAAGAACGCGTTAAATGAAGAAGATGACCGCTTCGATATCACACGAGTGCTGTGTGGAGCAGAAGGCTCATTGGCCTTTATTACGGAAGCGAAGCTAAACCTGACGCCAATTCCGAAAGCGCGTACCTTAGTTAACGTGAAATACAACAGCTTTGACTCTGCACTGCGCAACGCGCCATTTATGGTCGAAGCGAAAGCACTTTCTGTCGAAACTGTTGACTCAAAAGTACTTAATCTCGCGAAGCAAGACATTGTCTGGCACACCGTGAGCGATCTGATCACCGACGTGCCAAACAAAGAAATGCTTGGCATCAATATGGTGGAATACGCAGGGCAAGACGAAGAAGAAGTTGCTGCGCAGGTCGCGGCGTTAACCGCCAAACTCGATATCATGTTGGAAACAGAAGAAGCGGGCATTATCGGCTACCAAGTTTGTAATGATGTAGCGAGTATTGGACGTATCTACAACATGCGTAAAAAAGCGGTGGGTTTGTTAGGCGCTGCAAAAGGCCGCGCTAAACCGGTCGCATTCGCTGAAGATACGTGTGTACCACCAGAAAACTTGGCCGATTTCATTGTAGAGTTCCGCGAACTATTAGATAGCAAATCTCTGAATTACGGTATGTTTGGTCACGTTGATGCAGGGGTGCTGCACGTGCGTCCTGCGTTGGATTTGTGTGACCCGCACCAAGAAGCATTGATGCATGAAGTCTCTGATGAAGTCGTCAAGCTGGTAGCGAAATACGGCGGCCTGATGTGGGGTGAGCACGGTAAAGGTTTCCGCTCGGAATATGGTCCGGAGTTCTTTGGCAAAGAGTTGTTTACTGAGCTTCGACGCGTAAAAGCTGCATTCGACCCACATAATAAAATGAACCCAGGCAAAATCTGTACGCCACTTGATAGCGATGCAGAGTTGGTAAAAGTAACCGACACCAAACGTGGTTACTATGATCGCCAAATTGACGTACAAGTACGTGACAGCTTTAAGCAAGCGATGGAATGTAACGGGAACGGTTTGTGCTTTAACTACGATACCAGTTCGCCGATGTGTCCATCGATGAAAGTGACGGCTGATCGTCGTCATTCGCCAAAAGGGCGCGCTGGATTGGTTCGTGAGTGGTTGCGTCAGCTTACTGAGCAAGGTATTGATATTCTTGACCTAGAAAAGCAAACGTTAGAAAACAAAACATCGATCAAAACCATGATTGATCGTGTGCGTCATTCCATTAATCGTCGTCACGAATACGATTTCTCTCATGAAGTTTATGAAGCAATGAACGGCTGCTTAGCGTGTAAAGCGTGTGCGAGCCAATGTCCGATCAAAGTGGATGTTCCAAGTTTCCGTTCCCGCTTTTTAAACATTTATCACTCGCGCTATCAGCGTCCGGCAAAAGATTATTTGGTTGCCAACATTGAAACCATGCTGCCAATGATGGCAAAGGCACCAGCAGTCGTGAACGGCGTATTGAAACAGTCGTGGGTGAAGAGTTTAACGGCTTCAACTGTAGGGTATGTGGATGCGCCGTTGCTGTCTGTTCCTACGTTGAAACAGCGCGTAGAGTCGCTGACAACGCCGTATGATCTGCAAGTATTGAGTGGTTTGTCTTCGACTGAAAAGAGCAAGCACGTATTAATCGTTCAAGACCCATTTACCAGTTATTACGATGCGGACGTTGTTGAAGACTTCGTCAAGTTGGTTAAAAAGCTAGGTATGCATCCAGTGCTTTTGCCATTTAAGCCAAATGGTAAAGCGCAACACATCAAAGGTTTCCTACGCCAGTTTAAAGAGACCGCGGCTGATACGGCGAAGTTCTTGGCTATGGTGGCGGACTTAGACATTCCGTTGGTCGGCGTTGATCCGGCATTGGTGCTGTGCTATCGAGATGAGTACGCGGAAGTACTTGGTAGCAAGCGAGGCGATTTCGATGTGCTAACGGCTCACGAATGGCTGTACCCAAGGTTGGAAGCGTTTGAAGCAGCAGAGCAACGGGAAAACCAGGAACCGTGGTACTTGTTTGCGCACTGCACTGAAAAAACCAAAATGCCGAACGCAGAGAAAGAATGGGGCGCTATTTTTGCTCACTTTGGCGCGGTATTGAACACAGTACCGGTTGGTTGTTGTGGCATGGCGGGTACATTTGGCCACGAGGTGGATAAGCTGTCGATGTCGAAAGACATATACAATTTAAGTTGGAAACCAAACCTAGATAAGTTAGATAACGAAAGATGTTTGATTACTGGTTATTCTTGCCGAAGCCAAGTAAAACGCTTTGAAGGAACAAAGCCTAAGCATCCCGTTCAAGCACTGTTAACTTTGGTATAATGACATCAAGCCCAGTCCAACTGGGCTTTTTGCCCAATGATGAACATTCCATTTCAAAGGATCTGAACCTTGAGAAAACTTGAACTCAAAGTCCCACCTGTTGCGGTGTTTTTGCTGGTCATACTTCTGATGTACGGGCTTAAAGTCTTGACGCCGAGCATGAACATTCGAGTGCCCTTTGTTGAGTTTGTAGTCGGCGCACTAACTTTGTTGTCTGGCTACATGGGGATTGCCGGTGTATATGAATTTCGCAAAGTAAAGACTACCGTGAACCCAGTAAAACCTGATGCAGCATCTTCCGTTGTAAGAACTGGCGTGTTTGCCTTCTCACGTAACCCAATGTACATGGCGTTGTTACTGCTCATCATTGCGGTGGGTTTATGGTGGCAACATTTAAGTGTGGTGCTTTGCGGTGTGTTGTTTGTCAGTTATATGAATCGATTTCAAATCAAACCAGAAGAACATGTATTGGAAAGGTTGTTTGGTGATGAATACTTGGATTATAAAAACCAAGTTCGTCGCTGGATTTGAATACCGAGCTGCCATCGACTCATTTTTTAAGTAAAAAGAAAGCCCAACATCAATCGTTGGGCTTTCTTTTTGGTATCCGATTGTTATCGCTAATTCGGCAGTCTGTTACGCTGCCTTAACGAACTTTGCTAGGAATGCATCCTTACGCTCATTAAAGCGGTGTACAAGGTCGTCAACGGCTTCTTGGTCGTATGGCTTCAAACCACTCGCTACCATGCGTTTAATACCTTTACCGACCACTTCACCGTCTTCTTTGAATGCGAAGTTCAAAGTCACCACGCCGCGCTTACCGTCTACATCAAACGTCGCGCCAGTGAAATCCACTTCAGGATGTGTAAGGTCTAAACGAGAGAATTCCACTTCCATGCTTTCATAAATAACCAGTGGACGCTGGCAGTTGATCATCATTTGTTTCTCTTCCATAAGAGGAACCATGATGTGCGGGAAGTTCATGCCAGAAAACTGCACGTAATTTGTTACCACGTGCTCAATGAAAGCTGGGTTGTGGTTGGTTTCGCCTTCACGAGACATGTGTAAGTATTCTTTGCCTGCCTCATCTACGACTGCGCTTTCTTTTTCACACTTATTTTCAATATGCAGCTCAATGCCATCATTTACCATGCCAGAGAAACGAAAACGCATTTTTTGGCTGATGCCTTCTTTACTTAGTAGAACGGCAAATAGCAGGTCGCCAGGCACACAAAAGCGTTTGTTATCTTCATCATGAATAGGGTTGTAATCACCAGCAACGCGCTTAGCAAAGTGACTTGCTTGTTCGCGAGTGAATTGAAATTGATGATTATTGTTTGAAAAGTAAGGTGTTAGAAACATAATTATTAAGTAGTAACCAAAACTGTAAGGGATTATATGCGAATATCTGAGTAGCAATGGTCCATCCAGTAGAAAGTTCACTGCATTTTGACAATGCGCACCCAAATCAGCAGATAAACGTTTAAAAACAAATGCTTGAATAGCTTATCCATTTATGATGCGAATAAGTGCGTCGTGTGACTCTGATATCACTCACGAATCGTTAAGAGTATAGACACAAAAAAGGCTCCACGAAGAGGTGGAGCCTAGACTGAAGTTTGCTTCTACAGATTAATGTACGCTTGGCAGAAGGTTCTCTGGCATCAGTGCGTTATGTAGAGCGAGTTTCAACAATGTGTTTGCTTGCTCGATATCGGGTGCAAAGTAACGGTCTTTATCGTAGAACGACACTTTTTCACGCAGCATCTGTTTTGCAATTTCGATTCGCTCAGACGATTTATTTGGCGCCCTGAAATCCAAACCTTGCGCCGCCGATAGATATTCGACAGCCAGAATGCCACGAGTGTTTTCACCCATTTCTCTCAGTCTTCGAGCCGCGAATGTCGCCATTGACACGTGGTCTTCTTGATTTGCTGATGTTGGTAAGCTGTCTACTGAGGCTGGGTGAGCAAGGGTCTTATTTTCACTTGCTAATGCCGCAGAGGTTACTTGAGCAATCATGAAGCCAGAGTTCACGCCACCATTATCGACTAAGAATGGCGGCAGTTTTGATAGCGCGCTGTCGATGAGAAGTGCCATACGACGCTCGGACAAACTGCCGATTTCTGCAATGGCGAGAGCTAAGTTGTCGGCTGCCATCGCAACAGGTTCTGCATGGAAGTTACCGCCAGAGATGATGTCGTTATCTTCTGCAAATACTAATGGGTTATCAGAAACGGAGTTCGCTTCTACTTGCAATACTTCAGCGGAGTTGCGGATTTGCTGCAAACACGCGCCCATCACTTGCGGCTGACAACGCAGTGAGTATGGGTCTTGCACTTTTTCACAGTTGGTGTGCGATTCACCAATTTCACTTGATGTATCCAGTAGGTGACGGTATGCGAGTGCTGCGTCCATTTGGCTACGATGACCACGTACGCGGTGGATTCGAGGGTCGAACGGACGTCGGCTACCTAGTGCGGCTTCTACAGACATGGCGCCACACACGGTTGCTGACGCGAAAAGATCCTCGGCAATAAACAGACCTTCTAGCGCGAATGCTGTTGAAGCCTGTGTACCATTGAGTAACGCCAAGCCTTCTTTTGGCGCTAGTGTAATAGGCTCAAGACCAGCAATTTTTAGTGCTTCGTAGCCGGATACGATTTGGCCATTGTGACGTGCTTGACCTTCACCAAGCAGCACCGTACTCATGTGGGCTAGGGGAGCCAAATCGCCTGAAGCGCCCACCGAGCCTTTTTGAGGGACGCATGGATAAACTTGTGCATTGACCAAATCAATCAACATGTTGATGACTTTCAAACGAATGCCAGAAAATCCACGAGCCAAGCTGTTGATTTTTAAAACCATCATGAGGCGGACGGTTTCATCAGACATGAATTTGCCGATACCCGCAGCGTGAGATAAAACAATGCTTCTTTGCAGCGTTTCTAAGTCTTCTGGTGCAATTCGTGTGTTTGCTAAAAGACCGAAACCGGTGTTGATACCATAGACGGTACGGTCTTCCGCAATGACACGGTCGACAACTTGAGTACTTTCTTCAATGCCCGGGATGGCCTCTGGGTCCAAAGTAAGGTTGACCGGGGAACGGCTCACTTGACGCAGTTCGTTTAAGCTAATATGACCTGGCTTTAGCGTTAAATTTAACATCTCTTTCATCCTTACTTGAGCTTCTTCAGTTCTTCGTTGAGCATTGGTAAATCCAGTCCTTGCTCGGCTGCACATTGTTTGGCGATATCATATCCCGCATCAGCATGACGCATTACACCTGTTGCAGGGTCGTTATGCAGTACGCGAGCAATGCGTTGAGAAGCATCGTCACTACCGTCACAACAAATGACCATACCCGAGTGTTGGGAGAAGCCCATTCCTACGCCACCACCGTGATGAAGTGATACCCATGTTGCGCCGCCAGCAGTGTTCAATAATGCGTTTAATAGTGGCCAGTCTGATACTGCGTCAGAGCCGTCCATCATGCCTTCTGTTTCTCGGTTCGGGCTTGCTACAGAGCCTGAATCTAAGTGGTCGCGACCAATAACGATAGGAGCTTTTAGTTCACCATTTTTCACCATTTCGTTGAACGCTTGACCAAGGCGCTCACGATCTTTCAAACCTACCCAACAAATACGAGCCGGAAGACCTTGGAACTGAATACGCTCACGCGCCATATCTAACCAGTTATGCAGATGTGGGTTGTCAGGAATTAACTCTTTTACTTTTTGGTCGGTTTTGTAAATGTCTTCTGGATCACCAGATAGAGCTGCCCAACGGAAAGGCCCAATGCCTTCACAGAATAAAGGACGAATATAAGCAGGAACGAACCCTGGGAAATCAAACGCATTTTCTACGCCTTCTTCCAGTGCCATCTGACGAATGTTGTTACCGTAATCGAGTGTCGCCGCGCCACGGCTTTGCAGATCAAGCATCGCTTGCACTTGTACTGCCATGGATTTCTTCGCTGCTTTTACAACAGCGGCTTCATCTTGTAGGCGCATTTCTGCAGCGTGAGACATACTCCAACCTTGTGGTAGGTAACCATTTAGTGGGTCATGCGCAGAGGTTTGGTCAGTAACTACATCTGGTGTGATATTGCGCTCAACAAGCTCAGAGAAAACGTCGGCCGCGTTACCTAGAAGACCTACAGATACTGGCGTGTCCGATTCGGTGATGATTGCGAGTGCTTCGTCTAGGGAAGTCGCTTTTTGGTCAACATAACCAGTACGCAGACGGTAATCGATACGTGATTCGTCACACTCAACGGCAATCATTGAGAAACCAGCCATGGTGCCCGCAAGTGGTTGAGCGCCACCCATGCCACCAAGACCACCAGTTAGAACCCAGCGACCTTTTGCATCGCCGTTAAAGTGCTTTTTCGCAACTGACACGAAGGTTTCGTAAGTGCCTTGGACGATGCCTTGTGAACCGATATAAATCCAGCTACCCGCGGTCATTTGGCCGTACATCATCAAACCTTGCTTATCAAGCTCGTTGAAGTGTTCCCAGTTTGCCCAATGCGGAACCAAGTTTGAGTTAGCAATGAGCACACGCGGTGCGTTTTTGTGGGTTGGGAAAACACCCACAGGTTTACCTGATTGCACTAAAAGCGTTTGGTCATCTTCGAGTCTTTCCAGTACTTCTACAATCTTGTCGTAACATTCCCAGTTTCGTGCTGCGCGACCAATGCCGCCGTATACCACTAATGAATGTGGATGTTCTGCCACATCAGGATCTAGGTTGTTCATCAGCATACGAAGTGGGGCTTCTGTAAGCCAAGATTTTGCGCGCAGTTTATTTCCGTGAGGTGCACGAATTGTTCTGCTTGTATCAAGTCGTGGATCTTGTCCCTGGCGCTGTGTCATTTTCAGACTCCTTTAGTTTCTCGTGATGACCAAGTGCTTGCTTGGTCTTTTTATTCAAAATTCACTTAGATTTCAAAGTGATGGTTATTTAATAGGTTGAGGTTTATGTTCTTTCTCCGCCATGGCGTTGGCGATGTCCCAACACAAACGGGCAGCTAAGCGAGCGGTTTGACTATCGACATCGTAATTCGGGTTGTACTCTGCGATATCGGCTAACATAAGCTTGTTTTTGTAGTGAAGAATTCGTTCTAAAAAAGGTGCGATTGTGTCGTAACTTACACCTCTAGCCGCAGGAGCACTTACGCCTGGCGCGGTTGCTGCTGGGAATACATCCAAATCAATGGTGAGATAGAGATAGTCACAATCGTCGATAAAGTGTTGCAGTTGGGTTAGGTGGTAGCTGTGATTCAAGTAATTGAGTTGACTATCTTCTACATACCATACGTTCAGCTCGTCCGCTTTTTGGAACAAAGCTTGCGTGTTGCTGCTGCGACTCACCCCCAAACAGGCGTAATGGAAAGCCCAATCATTACGCTGACAAAAATGATGAATTTGGTTGAATGGTGTACCTGAGCTTGGTTTTACATCCGCTAATGAACTTTCGAACGCGCGCAAATCGAAGTGCGCATCGAAGTTAATGATGCCAATTTTTGGCTTTTTCTCTGGATGATGCGTTTTGAAATATTCCGCTAGACCAGAAAACGATGCCCACGCAATTTCGTGTCCGCCCCCCAAAACGATAGTTGGCGTGTGAGGTAGCGCTTCTGAAATGAGGTTTGCACAGCGTGATTGGCTTTCTTCTAACAAGTCATCATCGCAAACGACAGTCCCAAGATCATAAAGCTGGGCATCTTTATGCCAAGCGAGATTCGCTAGCGCTCTACGAATCAAATCTGGTGCTTTTTTTGCTCCAATTCGGCCTTTGTTTCTCGCAACGCCTGCGTCGGTAGCAAAACCCAGAATGGATACGCCTTGAGAGGCTTTCTCTAGCTCGCTTGTTTTTTGATGTTTAACGACGT
The DNA here is from genome assembly GCF_043106015.1 of Vibrio sp. GLN_1. Classification (NCBI taxonomy): domain Bacteria; kingdom Pseudomonadati; phylum Pseudomonadota; class Gammaproteobacteria; order Vibrionales; family Vibrionaceae; genus Vibrio; species Vibrio sp. GLN_1. Next base: position 285,745 of record NZ_JBICMD010000014.1, on the reverse strand, counting down.
GGTGAATGCGTTGACCCAATTTGCCATCTTCAGCATCATGACGGCCTTGCCAGTGAAATTTTTGCTGGTGTAAATCTGACTGAGACATATTAAAAGCCTCCGTGTGAAACATATTCACCATTTACTATACGACCTACGAGGCGTTTTGCTCCGACTTGGTAACTTAAATCTGCTGGGTGTTCGATATCCCAGATAGCAAAGTCCGCATCGAAACCTGTTTTTATCACTCCTCGCGAGTTGGTGTAGCCAAGTGCTGTTGCAGCATGTTGCGTTACGCCGCGCAATGCTTCTTGTGGCGTGAGACGAAATAGGGTGCATGCCATATTCATCATTAGAGTCAGGTCGGAAAAGGGAGATGTACCTGGGTTTACATCGGTGGCGATAGCCATTGGCACGTGGTACTTCCTTAGTAGCTCAATCGGTGGTAACTGAGTTTCTCTCAAGAAGTAAAAAGCACCGGGTAGTAGTGTGGCGACGGTATCGGACTTCGAAAGGGCGACCACACCGTCTTCATCGAGATATTCGATATGGTCAGCCGAAAGGCCTTTGTATCGTGCGGTCAATTCAGTGCCACCAAGGTTTGATAGCTGCTCTGTGTGGCCTTTTACGTGTAAGCCATATTGTTTCGCTGTCGCAAATACTTTTTCGGTTTGCTCCAAATTAAAACCGATAGACTCACAAAACACATCCACACTGGTGGCCAAGTTTTCCTCTGCGACGATTGGGATGATTTCCTGACAAACATGTTCGATGTAATCGTCTGCGCGACCTTCAAATTCAGGCGGTAAAGCATGAGCGGCAAGAAGGGTAGTTGTGATCTTGACGTTACGCTCTTGTTCTAAGGCTTTTGCAGCACGCAGCATTTTAAGTTCGTCTTTGAGCGTCAAGCCGTAGCCTGATTTTACTTCAACCGACGTAACCCCACTTGCTAACAAGCCATCTAAACGAGGCAACGCGAGCTCAATTAATTGCTCTTCAGTAGCTGCTCGAGTGGCCTTTACGCTGGAAAGTATACCGCCACCTTGCTTCGCTATTTCCTGATAAGGCACGCCGTTTAAGCGCATCTCAAATTCATTCGCGCGATTCCCCGCGTAAATTAAGTGGGTGTGGCAATCAATGAGTCCCGGCGTCAGAAGTTGACCTTGTAGGTCGATAGTTTGCGAATAGTGCTGAGGAGACAGAAGCGCTTCTATTTGAGGGGTGTCTCTTCCAACTGGATGAGCACTGATAGCCGCGATTTTACCAGCTTGAATACCAACACGGGCTGGCGGCGTTGGTAAGTAACCTGCTTCACCACGTTCCATGCTAACTAGTCGGGCATTCTCAATCAGCAAATCCATTCTCTCATTCCTACTTTGATTTGTATCTTTAAATGTATATACAAATAAATAGGTCAAAAAGAATGCGGTGACAAGCGTGATGTTGCTAAAATGTGATCAAAACGTAGTGGGAAAGGCTGTTTATATGCACCTAGAGCAGAACTTTAGAGCTCAGCTTGTACTTATTACCTGGGTGGTAGAGTAGAGCTGTACTGACCAATTTGTCTTGGCTCCATGTTCTACGATTAAGAAGAAGACAAGGTTCATTGGCCTGCATTTTCAAATCCAGTTTGATGCGATTATCGGGAACAATGGCTTCAACCGTGTGTTCAATCGCGCTCAACGGACAGTTATTAGATAGGTATTGATTAGGAGTAATTTGGGTGAAGTCTTGGTTAAGATAACTCGGGGCGTATTGGCTGTTTACCCAACGCAGTTCTAACTGAATAGGTGTGCTGTCTTCATAGTGGATGATCTCACTGTAAAACACTGTTGTACCAAGCATTACACCAAGTTTTATTGCGATGCCATCGTCCGCTTTTATCGCGACTTGTTGAACTACTTTACTGCTGTATTGGCGTCCTCGGTCACTGACTTCTTCCGCTATATTGCGAATATCTAGTAATGGGGATTCTGATTTCTCACTAGGGTCACAAACGAACGTTCCCAACCTTGGGCGACGTTGTAGTTTCCCTTCATTCACCAAATCTCGTATCGCTTTGTTTACTGTCATTCGGCTTACACCAAACTGTTCAGTCAGCTCGATTTCAGTCGCAATGCGCTGTCCGACCATCCAATCTCCGGAATCAATTTTATCGAGGATAAATTGTTTGATTTGCATGTAGAGTGGCGCAGACATAATGATACCTTTTAAATTGACTATACAAATACTGCTCAATTTAAGTACAAATTGCAAATAGTTATCGAAAAATACGACATTTAGAGACAAATAACGGGCATTTGCTTGCTGAATGATTTGGCTGATTTGATATTTTTTGAATCGATAGTGGAATCAAGCCGTATTCTTGCGGTCTATTGCTTGCAGCTTATAAGGCAATTGTGTAAACAAAGCACAACTAATAAAAACAGTCGCAAAAAAGGAAAGGCATGTTTAAGAAATTAAAAGCATCGTTGGGTATTGGATCTGCAAAAGTGGATACTATTTTGGATGAAATGAGCGTGTTTCAAGGTGCGACGCTGAAGGGACATGTTCATATCAAAGGTGGGGATGTTGAACAGCAGATCGACGCTATCACCATTAAATTGAACACAGAAATGAAAGTTGAAGTGGACGATAGCGTAAGTTATCAAACCTTCACTATCGACCAGCTCAAGGCGGTTGACCCGTTTGTGATTCAACCGAATGAAGAAAAACAAGTGCCTTTCGAGCTAAAACTGCATGATGAAACACCTATCACTGCGGTTAGCGCATTGAAGAACCAGTGCAATGTTTGGGTAGAAACCACTCTGGATATTGATTTTGCTATCGACCCACGAGATCGCGATTACATTGAAGTGAAACCACTACCAGTGGCATCTCGCGTTATTCGAGCGATTGAACAAGCTGGTTTTACTATGGTGAAAGCAGATGTCGAAAAAGGCTTTTTGCGCGGCGGCTCTTTTGCCTCCCGTTCTGGTATCTATCAAGAGCTTGAGTTTCGCAATAGCGGGTTTGTGTCTTCAAAGGAAATTGAGCTGTCTTTCATTTTGGAAGGGCAGGTGATGCACTGTTTGGCTGAAATTGACCGTTCTTTGAGCTTCTCAGGTGATCAGTATCGCTCATTCACATTGCCAATCAATGCCACTGATGCGCAAGTGGCAGCCGCAGTGGCACCAACCTTGAGTCTATAAAAACTCGCTTTCCGAGTCAGATGAAAGTAGGTACCGATATCCAATCGTGAATGCGATATCGGTACTGTTATCCATATTTCTCGCATTCTCTATCGCCATGATTTCAAGGGCAGAGTTGCCCATGAGATAGCGATATCCCATCACAATTTCATTTGACGCATCGGCAAATTCTGCTGGCCCCTCAGTGGAACCTTGATACCAGTGGTATTCAACAATAAAGTGGTGGTTTTCCCAAGGTGCATAACGATATCCACCCGCCATTGCAGCGGTGTTGTGGCGGTAAGGTAAATCGAGAAGAGCACGATCGTCAGAACGAAAAGTCATCCCGAACATTGAATAGAAAGCGTGTGCTCCGTAAAGATAAGAGTAATTGAGTTGCACGCCTTGCTCAAAGTTACTGCCTTTAAAGGTACCGTGCGCGACTTTGTTATAATAGAGGCTTCCTCCTAGCGAAAGACCATGACGTTCATTTTGCAATATTTGGTATTGAACGTACGTCGAGAGGTTGTTCGCGATGGTTTGGCCTTCGAAGCCGTCTTCCAACACATCATATTGCGGCATTGAGATGTAAAAGCGGTTTTTATCAACTTTATCTCGCCCGTTTTGTCCAATTCCAAATAGGTCATGAAAGCTTTCTGTTAAGCCATCCAGATGATTATCCGCAGCAAATACCCAGCGATAATTGAGTTCCCATTGCCATTGAGAACTGACTTGCCACTTAGCTCCAATTTCTAATTGGTTGTGGTAATAATCCAAAGCGTATTCGTCGGTATGAGCCCAAACACTCGCTATTGTCGCCGAGCCATAAGCTTCTATGTACTCTGAAGGCAAGCTAAACCCAGAGCGGAGATGGTTGGTATGACTGACCACTTGCATTGGCGATTGAGCGTAAGATCGAAGTGGTCCGTAAAGGTCGTTAGAGGCAAAAGTGGAAGCAGGCAACCAAAAAGCAAAAGCCAATATTGTAGGTTGCCATCGATTTTTCTTCATGATGAATACCTAAATATAGATTACTCAATAAATTAACTATAGTGTCACTCATTGTTTCGTGCTGGCTATTATACCAATGGTGTTTTTCGCCGAGTAGCTTATTTAGTAGTGAACTTTCAATGACAAACTGAAATCGCGCTTTGCAATCTAAATGTGAGCTAGGTACAATCGCTCTTCCGATAGCGGTCCGGTATTCGTGTTACTGAGCGACCTCTATCGCTTCTCAACTATTTATCAACAAATAGCTTCTAAATTTGAATAACATGTGTTGCTTGGTATGCAACACCACTGTAAAGGACATAGCATGCCTATTATTACTCTTCCTGACGGCAGTCAGCGTCAATTTGACAACCCAGTATCTACAATGGAAGTTGCGCAATCGATCGGTCCCGGTCTTGCAAAAGCAACGATTGCTGGTCGTGTTAACGGTAACCGCGTTGATGCGTGTGATCTAATTGAAGAAGACGCAAGCCTAGAAATCATCACAGTAAAAGATGAAGTTGACGGTCTAGAAATCGTTCGTCACTCTTGTGCTCACCTTCTTGGTCACGCTCTAAAACAGCTATACCCACAAGCTAAAATGGCGATTGGTCCTACCATCGACAATGGCTTCTACTACGACATCGACCTAGACGAGTCTCTAACGCAAGAAGATCTTGAAAAGATCGAAAAGCGTATGAAAGAACTTGCGAAAACCAAGTACGAAGTTGTTAAGAAAAAAGTAAGCTGGCAGGAAGCACGTGATACATTTGAATCACGTGGTGAACCGTACAAAGTGGAAATCCTAGACGAAAACGTATCTCGCGATGATCGCCCGGGCCTATACCACCATGAAGAATACATTGACATGTGTCGTGGTCCTCACGTTCCTAACATGGGCTTCTGTCAACACTTCACTTTATTGAATGTTGCAGGCGCTTACTGGCGTGGTAACAGCGACAACAAAATGCTTCAACGTATCTACGGTACTGCTTTCCACGATAAGAAAGCACTGAAAGCGCACCTAACTCGTCTAGAAGAAGCGGCGAAGCGTGACCACCGTAAAATCGGTAAGCAATTAGACCTATTCCACATGCAACAAGAAGCACCGGGTATGGTGTTCTGGCATCACAATGGTTGGTCTATCTTCCGTGATCTAGAAGTGTTCGTTCGTGACAAACTAAACGAATACGACTACCAAGAAGTGAAAGGCCCACTAATGATGGACCGCGTTCTTTGGGAACGTTCTGGTCACTGGGATAAATACGCAGACGCGATGTTCACAACTTCTTCTGAAAACCGTGAATACGCAATCAAACCAATGAACTGTCCTGGTCACGTTCAGATCTTTAACCAAGGTCTGAAATCGTACCGTGATCTTCCGCTACGTATGGCTGAGTTCGGCTCATGTCACCGTAACGAACCATCTGGCGCACTACACGGCATTATGCGTGTACGTGGCTTTACTCAGGATGACGCTCACATCTTCTGTACTGAGAGTCAAATCCAAGAGGAAGTAACAAGCTGTATTAAGATGGTTTACGATACGTACCAAACATTTGGTTTTGACAACATCGTAGTGAAACTGTCTACTCGTCCAGAAAAACGTGTAGGTTCAGATGAAATCTGGGATCAATCTGAAGAAGCATTGAAACAGTCTCTAGAATCAATGGAAATTCCATACGAGATTCAAGAAGGCGAGGGTGCATTCTACGGTCCTAAGATCGAGTTTACGTTATATGACTGTCTAGACCGTGCATGGCAATGTGGTACAGTTCAGCTAGACTTCAACCTACCAGGTCGCCTAGGTGCAACTTACGTAGGTGAAAACAACGAACGTCTTGTTCCGGTAATGATTCACCGTGCAATTCTAGGTTCTCTAGAACGTTTCATCGGTATCCTTATCGAAGAATATGCTGGTTTCTTCCCAACTTGGTTGGCGCCAGAACAAGCAGTTCTTATGAACATTACTGATAAACAGTCAGGTTATGTTCAAGAAATCGTACAAAAACTACAAAAAAGTGGAATTAGAGCTAAAGCGGACTTGAGAAATGAGAAGATTGGCTTTAAAATCCGCGAACATACTTTGAAGCGTGTACCGTATATGCTTGTTGTTGGTGACCAAGAAATGGAAGCTGGCGAAATTGCAGTACGTACTCGTAAAGGCAAAGATCTTGGTAAATTTAAAGTGGATGACTTCATCGCATACATCCAAGACGAGATCTCTAGCCGTAAGCTCAATCTGGAGGAATAAGCTATTAAAGGCGGAAGACGTGGCCAACAGCCGGTAAAACAAAACCCGCACCGTATCAACGGTGAAATTCGTGGTATTCGTGAAGTTCGACTAACAGGCGCTGACGGTGAATCAGTTGGTGTTGTATCGATTCAAGAAGCCATTGCAGCTGCTGAAGAAGCTGGTATGGATCTCGTTGAGATCAGCCCTAACGCCGAGCCACCAGTTTGTCGTGTGATGGACTATGGTAAGTTCCTCTTCGAGAAGAGCAAATCTGCTAAAGAGCAGAAGAAGAAGCAAAAGCAGGTCCAGATCAAGGAAGTAAAATTCCGTCCTGGAACTGATATTGGAGACTATCAGGTAAAACTACGCAACCTGACGCGTTTCCTTGAAGAAGGCAACAAAGTGAAGGTAACAATTCGCTTCCGTGGCCGAGAGATGGCACACCAAGACATCGGTGTCGACGTTCTAAACCGCTTGAAAGAAGACACTGCAGAAATTGCTGTAGTAGAAGCTTTCCCTAGCCGTATTGAAGGTCGTCAGATGATCATGGTGCTAGCCCCTAAAAAGAAGTAATTAACGGCTCATAAAGTAATTGAAACCCAGCCGTTTCCCTTTGAATAAAAGGTAACGGATGGGTTTTGTTCGCCCTAATTACATTGTTTATTAAACTACTCAATGCGGAGTTATTCATCATGCCTAAGATGAAAACCAACAAAGGTGCTGCTAAGCGTTTTAAGAAAACTGCTGGTGGTATTAAGTACAAGCACGCTACTAAACGTCACATCCTGACTAAGCGTACTACTAAGAACAAGCGTCAACTACGTCCAAATGCAATCCTTCCACGTTGTGAAGTGGCTGCAGTAATCCGTATGTTGCCATACGCTTAATTCTTTTTAGTTATCAATCGTTTAGTTTAGGAGAAGCATAATGCCTCGCGTAAAACGTGGTGTACAAGCTCGTGCACGTCATAAGAAAGTTCTAAAACAAGCTAAAGGTTACTACGGTGCACGTTCACGTGTTTACCGCGTAGCTTTCCAAGCAGTTACTAAAGCTGGTCAATACGCTTACCGTGACCGTCGCGCTAAGAAACGTCAATTCCGTCAACTATGGATTGCACGTATCAACGCGGCATCTCGTCAAAATGGTCTATCTTACAGCCGTTTCATCAACGGTCTTAAGAAAGCATCTATCGAGATCGACCGTAAGATCCTTGCGGACATCGCAGTATTCGACAAAGCTGCATTTGCAGTTCTAGTTGAAAAAGCGAAAGCTGCTCTTTAATTAGCAGTTTAGGTTTAAGGAAAGGAGAGCATTCGCTCTCCTTTTTTATTATCTGTAATTTCTCTTCTGTGTGTTTTCTTACTTGTTTGCATCACTTCTGGTTACACTCCTCTCACATTGAATACTTTCAATAAAGGTACTCACGCACAGCCACTTCTATATAACTTACTAACACTATCCTGATTTCATATTTAAAGGCTTGGTGGTAACGTACTGTACTTACTTCATAGCATTAAGGGCACGACATGATTTACACAACAACAGATACGATTCCAGGCAAGGAAATAGCAGAAGTTAGAGGAGTGGTGACGGGCAACGTTGTTCAATCTAAGCATATCGGCAGAGACCTAATGGCTGGTCTAAAAAGCATTGTTGGTGGAGAGATCCGCGGATACACCGAAATGATGACCGAAGCACGTGACATTGCTATTCAACGTATGGTCGAGCAAGCGAACCAGAAAGGCGCTGATGCGATTGTAGGAATTCGCTTTACTACAAGCTCAATTGTCGATGGTTCATCTGAAATCCTTGCTTTTGGTACCGCTGTAAAGCTCGTGGAATAGAATTGCTTTTGATTGGCGAGGCAACATCGGTTCTTCGCCTTCTTTAGACTCTCCCTTAAGTGGTTTGAGTAAGCCATAGCTTCACTCCTAAATGTTAAAAAACTCAAATTCTAATCCTAGGGTTTTATTGGTATATTTTTTATGAATGTGAATTTTTATTCATTTTATTGGCTGACTTTAAGTAGGGTAAATATTCTAAAACTAGTTATGTGATCTGGTGTTATCTTCTTGTTTTAATTATCTAAGCCATACAAATTGCGATCAGGCAAACTGATTTTATTTCTTTTATTATTAAATGACTTAGATATATATAACCAAGTTCAATGTCTTTTGAGTTATGTCATTTGCGTGTTGAATGGTGTTGTTGGTATATTAATTCAAGAATTTATTATAAAAATATGAACTTATAGCTTGCTAATAAGCTCTAAATTGTTACAAATATTATAAAGCTGTAACATTGCCAAAAGGAATAGTAGATGAGAGATCTGACTCCCGAATATTTGCTAGCCGCTCTACGACAAGCGATTAAAACAAAGGGGCTAACATATCGAGAGCTATCTGAAAAAATGGGCATGCCATTGTCCACTTTTAAGAGACATTTAACCAGTACCAACCTCGCGTTAGATAAACTGCTTGAATACTGTCGTGCGATTGACTGTACATTGGATGAATTGCAAAAGTTAGCCAATCAGTTGCAAGGTGAAGATGAAGATTATTTTAGTCGAACACAAGATGAAGTGTTTTTTCAGTTCCCACATCTTTACGATTTTTATCGTGAACTGAGGATGTTGCGCGGAAAAGATGGATACACAATTTTAAAGAAGAAATACGACTTATCAGAGCAAAGCATGTCTGATTATCTGGGTGCACTAGAGTTGCTAGACCTTGTTTACGTAGATGAAAACAAAAGTATTACGTTGCACGGCCCGCTGTACTACAGCTACGCAGAAAACTCGAAGTTAAACGATAAGTACACCGAGATAATCAAAGAGCAAACAACGACACATGATAAATGCGTTCGTGTTGCTTTGGCGCGAATGAAAATTACGGAAGAACAGTTGCTGGAGCTTGAAGATCAAGTAGCGAAAACGGTGATTGATTTTCACTCGAAGAATGTTGTCGCTGAAAACTTTAATGTTTCCGACTTTACAAACGTAGTTCTACTTGCTGGGCCACATCAACCAGTGACATTCTCTGATGGAATTGTAGAAACAGAATCTCGTTTTATTGACGATATTCGCTACGCAATTGCAGCAGCAGGGGATAAACCAAGCCTTTCAATCTAATCCATTCACTTATCTCTCAGAGCCAATGGCTTGCATCTTAGGTATTGGGAAATATCGAGTTTGTAAGCTCTTGGCTTAACGTCTATCTCTCGCCTAAATCTTCAGCACATCAGTTTGTCTAGCCTTTGTTTTTGCATTTTAATGATAAAACTATAGTTTTTTGTAATTTTTCGTTATGGATAAATTCATACTTGTAATGTTTGTTTTTTGATCTATTATGACGAAGTGTCAATTATGACGGTTCGTCAAAAATGGTGGCGTTCCTGTTTTACATAATCGTGTTACAATTATCAGGAGTGTGTGGGTATACGGATCAAAGGATTATGTTTAACTTTCGCTGTAAAAAGGATGGTAAGCGAGACGGGTGTCGTGTCTCGTCCGGGCTAACCAAAAAGCAACAAGCGATTGCGGATAGAGAAGTTGAGCTTATTCAACTGGCTAAGTCACTCGTCCAAGAGCAGGGGTTTGCGAACCTCACTATGGATAAGCTGACCTCGGCTAGCTCTTATTCTAAGGGCACCATCTACAATCATTTTTGCAGCAAAGAAGACGTAATACTTGCGCTTTGTATCCATTCGTTAAAAAGCGAAGCGATATTTTTCGAGCGCACGGCAAACTTCGATGGCAATACTCGAGAGAAAATTATTGCGATGCATGTAGGCTATCGTATTTACGCTCGAATGGAGCCAGTGCTGTCGACTTGCGCGATTGTAGCTAAAACGCCTTGGGTGTTGGAAAAAGCATCACCTGAACGTTTGAATGAGCTGAATCGGCTAGAAGAAGAAGTGATTTCCGGTGCAGATGCGTTGGTCAATAATGCAGTAGAGTGCGGAGATCTAAAGTTTTCTCCTGCTATAGGTGCGGATGCTATTGTGTTTGCTAACTGGTCTATCGCGTTTGGTTCTAACGCGCTTGCGCAAAACGCATCGAATAGTCGCTGTATACAACGAATCCAAGACCCATTTTCTGTGTTGCACAATGCGAATATGTTATTAGACGGCTTAGGTTGGGCGCCACTTTCTACAGAGTGGGACTATCGTAAAACCTGGCGTCGAGTAGAACAGGAACTCTTTAGCGAAGAGATTGCTTACTTAGAAACAGTGAACCGCTAAATCGGTTACAGAAGCCAATCCAAACGATGATTGGCTTTTTTATCACACTAAAGTGACGAATCGTCAATATTTGACTTAAAAGATGATGCTTAAGGTGAAGAACCTAGAGAGGCATTTGAAAAGTTACGTAAAAACTAGAAAACAGCGCTGGCTGATTTTTTTAGTTTTTAAATTTGACGAAACGTCACAAAGGAGAGTGTGATGCCACACCGTAAAGCTCAGCAACACCAAGGAATTGGTTTGGGGAAGATACCCACCAAATACAGTTTGCTCGTTCTACTAGCAACTATTTTCTTGATTACTGTCGCTACAATAGGAGGTAAAAACCTGTATTTCAGAGGAGATTACGACATTTTCTTTGATGGTACTAACAAGCAACTGCTTGCGTTTGATGAAATCCAAACCACGTTCGCAAAAACGGACAACCTTGCCATCGTCATCGCGCCTGAAGATGGCGACATTTTTACCCCGCAGACCTTGTCTCTTATCCAGAAAATAACAGTCGACGCTTGGCAAGTCCCATACTCGAGCCGTGTTGACTCTATCGCTAACTATCAACACACAGAAGCCTCTGATGATGATCTGTTGGTTGAAGATCTTCTATACAGTGAATACGAACTGACCCCAGAACGAATTTCCAAGGTCAAAAGCATTGCACTCAGCGAACCTGTTTTAAAAAGCGCATTGGTGTCAGAGAAAGGTGATGTCACCGTGGTGAATATTACTGTCCAGTTGCCCGAGATGGATAAGACCGCAGAAGTGGAGGAGGTGGTGTCGAGTATCAATGCCATGATTGACCGCTACCAACGTGCGTATCCTGACGTGACTTTTCATAAAGCGGGCATTATTGCTATGAACCACGCTTTTATGACTGCTGCGCAAGATGACAGCTCGACATTAGTGCCAACCATGCTCGTTGTGATTTTGGTCTTTTTGACTATCATGCTGCGTTCCATTCTAAGTGTGATAGCGACGCTGATTGTCATCATTGGTTCTGTGATGGCGACCATGGGCATTTCTGGTTGGGCTGGAATGTTCTTAAGCACTGCGACGGTAAACGTTCCAACGTTGATCATGACGCTTGCGGTTGCTGACTGTGTTCATGTGATTGCGACCATGCGTCAATCAATGAAAAACGGGTTCACGAAAGTGCAGTCAATCGAGCGCAGTATCGCTTTGAATTTCGTGCCTATTCTGATTACATCCGTAACAACCGCGATTGGCTTCTTGATGATGAATATGTCCGATTCTCCTGTCCTGCGAGACTTCGGTAACTTGTCTGCATTAGGTGTTATGGTCGCCTGTTTTCTTTCCGTTACCTTGTTGCCGGCGTTGCTCAAGTTGCTACCTATCCACGTAAAAATGGAAACGTCACAAGACCAAAAACATGTCATGGATCGCTTAGGTGACTTTGTGGTTTCGCAACGAAGAGCCTTGTTGCCACTTTCGGTTGCTGTCATTGTCGTGTGCGCGAGTCTTATCCCACTTAACAAGGTGAATGACGAATCGGTAGAGTACTTTGGTCAACGTAACGCGTTTCGTCAGGCTGCTGATTTTATGGAAGAGCGAATCAGCGGTATGACCAACATCAGCATTGCGATTAAAACCAACGAGTCTCAAGGTATTGCCGCTCCTGATTTTCTTAACACGATAGGTGAGTTTTCTAGTTGGCTACGAGACCAACCTGAAACAGACCATGTGGCGACATTGGCAGATGTTTATAAGCGTCTCAACAAGAACATGCATGGTGATGATGAGGCGTATTACTTGCTCCCTCAAGAGCGAGAGCTCGCAGCGCAATATCTACTGCTTTACGAAATGTCTTTGCCGTACGGCCTAGACCTCAATAATCAAATTAACGTCGATAAATCCTCGATAAAAATGGTGTTGACCGTGGCAAACCTCGGCAGTGTGGAACTGGTCGATTTAGAAAACAGAATCTATCAATGGTTTGCAGAGCATGCCCCTCAGTATCAAGTGGTTGCATCAAGCCCGTCATTAATGTTCGCCCATATTGGAGAGACGAATATGGCGAGCATGCTGTCCACTTTACCGATCACGCTTGTTTTAATTTCTGCCTTGCTGATTTTTGCACTTCGCTCCGTGAGATTAGGGCTAATTAGTTTGATGCCCAATATTGCGCCAGCGGTCATTGGCTTTGGTTTGTGGGCACTGATATCGGGTGAAATCAACCTCGGCTTATCCGTTGTTGTGACATTGACGCTTGGGATTGTGGTCGATGATGCCGTTCACTTCCTTTCCAAATATCAAAGAGCGCGCCGCGAGGGGCAAACTGCAGAGCAAGCCGTTCGTTACGCGTTTCATACCGTTGGCCGCGCACTGTGGATCACTACGGTGGTTTTAGTGGCAGGTTTTTCTGTATTGGCAATGTCTAGCTTCAGGCTGAATGCGGATATGGGGCAGCTCAGCGCCATTGTTATCTTCATCGCTTTGGTTGTGGACTTCTTATTCCTCCCAACCTTACTAATGCTATTCGATAAAAAAGCGTACTTACAAGAAAGTCCGTCTGATAACGCGCGTTTGAAAGAGTCGTCTACCATCACGGCAACTCAGTCATAACTCAGAATTAAAAGGAATTGAACCATGAAAAAAATGAACCACGTATTACAAGTTTTGATGTTGTCGGTTTCGCTAGTTGCATCGCCATTCACTTATGCGAATGAAGAAAAAGGGCTGGAAATTGCTCAGGAGCGAAAAGCAAGAGATGAAGGTTGGGGCGACTCTATCGCAACCATGGAGATGATTTTAAAGAACGCACAAGGTGAAAGCAGTACGCGTCTTATGCGATTGAAATCTCTCGAAGTTGAAGGGGATGGCGACAAAGGGCTGACCATTTTTGACCAGCCTCGGGATGTCACGGGCACGGCTTTTCTCAACCATTCTCATACCATTGGTGCGGATGACCAATGGTTGTATTTACCTGCCTTAAAGCGAGTAAAGCGAATTTCGTCACGTAATAAGTCGGGCCCGTTTATGGGAAGCGAGTTTGCGTATGAAGACTTGAGTTCATTTGAAATCGAAAAATACCGCTTTAACCACCTCAAGGATGAGAAGTTTAACGGGCAAGACGTATTCGTTCTAGAGCAAATCCCAACGGACGAGAACTCCGGTTATACCAAGCAGGTAGTATGGCTTGACAAGGCGCATTATCGTCCTCTCAAAGTCGAGTTTTACGACCGAAAAGGCGCGTTATTGAAAACTCTAACTTTCGCTAATTATAAGCAGTACCTCGATAGATATTGGCGTGCACATACCATGGCAATGACGAATCACCAAACTGGCAAAAGTACAGAATTGAACACTAGCGATTTGCGCTTTCAAACAGGGTTGGAAGAGAATGACTTCAACAAAAACGTGCTCAAGCGAGTTAAATAAGGGAGTAGTATGCATATGGGCAAAGGAGTAAACCAACTTGGCGGAATACTCGCGATGTTGGTAACGCCCTCGCTGTTCGCATTTGAGCTTGCGGGGCAATTGAATGTTGAGCATCGACAATTTCTCTCTCAAGGGCTGCAAGGGCAGAGTAAAGGCCAAAGCTCTGTTGTAGTTCAGCCTGAACTTTACTGGGACTTCCAAAGCGGAGAGAGTAGCTTCACCTTCACACCGTTTTTTCGAGTCGATAGCCTCGATGATGAAAGAACCCACGGTGACATTAGAGAAGCGCTTTTTCTCACGTATTGGGATGATTACGAGCTTAGAGTTGGGATCAGTAAAGTGTTTTGGGGCGTCACCGAGTCCGCGCATCTGGTTGATGTTGTGAACCAAACAGATGCCGTGGAAGCGGTTGATGGCGAAGATAAACTGGGTCAGCCAATGGTACATTTTACGGCGATTAAAGATTGGGGCGCTTTTCATGCCATGGTACTTCCTTATTTTCGGGAGCGTACTTTTGCTGGTCAAGACGGACGTTTACGTACGGAGCCTGTTATTTCTGACAACGCTATTTATGAATCGAGTAGGGAAGAGAAACACATTGATGTGGCATTTCGATATTCCAAAATGCTAGGTGATTGGGATATTGGTTTGAGCTATTTGTATGGGACCAATCGAGATCCCTATTTTCGATTCGAGCAAGGTGAACTCAAACCATATTATGCGCTGATGAGTCATGTCGGTATTGATGTTCAAGGCATTGTCGGAGATTGGTTATGGAAGCTTGAAAGTGTATATCGAGATAGTTATGACCATCATGTTGGCGTGGTGACGGGTTTCGAATATACCATCGTCGGCGCTTTTGATACGGTTTGGGATGTCGGCCTTATTGGAGAGTACCTCTATGACAGTCGGGGAAATAACGCACAGAACATTGGTCAAAATGATGTGTTTGCAGGTGTCCGCTTTGCCTTAAATGATGAGGATGGAACTGAAATTCTCACTGGGATTACGCAAGATTTGGATAACTCAGATGTTTATAACGCAAAGTTAGAAGCCTCTAGCAGAATATCGAACCATCTGAAGTGGCAAGTTGATGCGTGGTTATTTAAAAATGATACGCCGACAGACTTACTTTATTTTGCTCGATACGACGATTTTATTGAACTCTCTATACAGTATTATTTTTAGATTGGCTGAATTGCTTAGCGAAAATAATCCATCATGGAGATCTTTGTCATTATTTTGACTACTCAGTGAGGCGTTAGAAAACTTTTATCGTTACTATTCCCTATATTTATTGTGGTATTTCAGGTTGCGGCATGGTGACTTGATATAGACTCGTTGATATTGGGAGTAGTAACGTTGAATTCATTTCGTTGGGACATCTATTTTGAAACAGGAATCGAAGATGTTGACGATCAACACCAGTATCTCGTTGAGTTTATTAATAAGTACGGCAAACTTTTGACGCGAAACACGATTTCTATAGCGGATATTCAGAGCGCGTTATTTGAACTCTCTCGTTACGCCGAATTTCACTTCAAAGAAGAGGAAAATTTAATGAGAGAAGTGGGGATTCATCACGAGCATCTCCAAAAGCATATTCAAGTACATCGCACTTTTATGGGCGATATTGTCAGCATGCAGAGTTTTATTAACGAAGATAATCGGCAATCAGCGGAGCAGTTGTTGGATTTTCTCATTCATTGGTTGGCGTACCACATTCTTGGCATCGATCAAAATATGGCGAAACAGATCAAAGCCATCGAACGAGGCGTTTCTCCTTTAGAAGCTTATCGCGAACAAGAGCAACAAGCTAACGCGTCTACCGAGCCATTACTAGAAGCACTCAATGCGCTGTTTTCTCAAGTGTCCGAACGTAATCGTGATCTCTTAAAACTCAATTTGGAATTAGAAGAAAAAGTAGAAGCAAGAACGAACCAGTTGTTAACGGCAAATAAGCAGCTGGAAGCGCTGTCATTAACGGACTCATTAACTCAACTTCCTAATCGACGCAGTGCAATCAAAACGTTGAAAAAGCTTTGGGATGACACGGAGCACAAAACACTGCCTTTGGTTTGTATCATGATTGATGCGGATTATTTTAAACAAGTCAATGATACGTGTGGGCATGAGGCCGGAGACTTGGTGTTAATCGAGCTTGCACAGGCACTTAAATATCATTTTCGTAGCGATGATATCGTGTGCAGATTGGGAGGTGATGAGTTCTTTGTTATTTGTCCAGACACAGGATTGGACGGCGGGTTATATGTTGCGGAAATGGTAAGAAAACAGGTGTCTCAAATGCTCGTTCCAACGTGTTATGAACCGTGGAGAGGGAGCATCAGTGTTGGTGTTGCAGAACGAACAGAAAACATGAGTACGTACACCGATTTGATTCGCGCAGCCGATGAATCCGTTTATTTAGCGAAGCAAGAAGGTAAAAATAGAGTTCGGGCTGTTCAAAAGTACGTAACGCAAGAGCCGGTTTCTGTCCGACAAAACTAATCAGTTCAGAATGATTTGAATGGTGAGATTCTGCTACCAAGTTAATGCATTTTCCCCTTCTATGTTTGTAAGCTTATTTATGAAACTGGTGCTTGTTACACAAGCGCTCGCACACTGTTAAGTTCGATAACAGTGCTTTTTTTACGTTTTTGTGTTCTTTTTATTCAATAACCTCTTCTTTTCATAATTCAATTTGGCATTGGTGTCTGGTTTGGCTACTATGTACAGCTATCAAAAAACCAATCACTCCCTTATGGACACTACCAACAGGTAGATGAGGAAACGATGCAACATCTAGAAGAGATCATTGCTAGCGCGAGCACTGCAATTGAAGCTGCCGAATCGCTAGTCGCACTTGATGAAGTGCGTGTTCAGTATCTGGGTAAAAAAGGTGAGCTAACTGCTCAACTTCAAAGCCTAGGTAAACTACCACCAGAAGAGCGCCGTGAAGCTGGTCAAGAGATCAACAAAGCGAAAGGCGTAGTTCAGCAAGCTATCGCAGCTCGTAAAGACGCACTACAACGTGCAGAGCTTGAAGCGAAACTAGCAGCAGAAACAATCGACGTAACACTGCCAGGTCGTCGTATTGAAAACGGTGGTTTACACCCAGTAACTCGTACTGTAGAGCGTATCGAGAAGTTCTTTGGCGAACTTGGTTTTAACACCGAAGCAGGCCCAGAGATCGAAGATGCATTCCACAACTTCGATGCGCTAAACATCGCCGCTGATCACCCAGCGCGTACTGACCACGATACTTTCTTCTTCAATCCAGATTTGATGCTTCGTACTCATACGTCAGGCGTACAGATCCGTACGATGGAAAATGGTAAACCACCATTCCGTTTCATCGCACCGGGCCGTGTATACCGTAACGACTACGACCAAACTCATACCCCAATGTTCCACCAAGTGGAAGGTATGCTGGTTGATGAGAACGTAAACTTTGCTCAGCTGAAAGGCATTCTGCACGATTTCCTATGTAACTTCTTCGAAGAAGAAGTAGAAGTACGTTTCCGTCCATCTTACTTCCCATTCACTGAGCCTTCAGCAGAAGTAGACGTGAAAGGCAAAAACGGTAAATGGTTAGAAGTACTAGGCTGCGGTATGGTTCACCCGAACGTATTACGTAGCGTAGGCATCGATCCTGAAAAATACTCTGGTTTCGCATTCGGTATGGGTGTTGAGCGTCTAACAATGCTTCGTTACGGCGTGAACGACCTACGTGCGTTCTTCGAGAACGACCTTCGTTTCCTAAAACAGTTCAAGTAATCCAGAGGGTTCATCAACATGAAATTCAGCGAATCATGGCTTCGTGAGTGGGTAAACCCTGCGGTTACTACTGACGAGCTAACTCACCAAATTACAATGGCCGGCCTAGAGGTAGACGACGTTCTTCCTGTTGCTGGTTCTTTTACTGGCGTTAAAGTCGGTCACGTTGTTGAATGTGGTCAACACCCAGATGCAGACAAACTGCGCGTAACTAAAGTTGATGTTGGCGAAGAAGAGCTTCTAGACATCGTTTGTGGCGCGCACAACTGTCGCCAAGGTCTGAAAGTAGCAGTAGCAACAGTTGGTGCTGTTCTTCCTGGTGACTTCAAAATCAAAAAAGCGAAACTACGTGGCCAACCATCTCACGGCATGCTTTGTTCATTCACGGAACTAGGTATCGACGTTGAGTCAGACGGCATCATGGAGCTAGCAGAAGACGCAGTAATCGGTACCGATTTCCGTGAATTCCTAGGTCTAGACGACGTAACTGTAGACGTAGACCTAACAGCAAACCGCGCTGACTGTTTCAGCATTCGTGGTCTAGCTCGTGAAGTCGGCGTACTAAACCGCGCTGACGTGACTGAGCCATCAGTAGAAGCAGTAGCGACTTCAATCGAAGACAAAGTGTCTATCGAAGTGAAAGCGCCAGCTGCGTGTCCACGTTACCTAGGTCGCGTTGTTAAGAACGTAAACGTTCAAGCTGAAACACCACTATGGATGCAAGAGAAACTGCGTCGTTGTGGTATTCGCTCTATCGACCCTGTGGTAGATATCACTAACTACGTTCTTCTAGAGCAAGGCCAACCAATGCACGCATTCGATCTAGCGAAGATCGAAGGTGGCATCGTAGTTCGTATGGCTGAGCAAGGTGAGAAGCTAACACTTCTTGACGGCAGCGAAGCAGAACTAAACGCAGATACACTAGTAGTAGCGGACCACAGCAAAGCACTTGCAATCGCAGGTATCTTTGGTGGTGAAGAGTCTGGTGTAACAACTGAGACTAAAGACGTTCTACTTGAGTGTGCATTCTTCGCGCCTGACCACATCCGTGGTCGTGCACGTAGCTACGGTCTGCACACTGATTCTTCAATGCGTTTCGAGCGTGGTGTGGATTACGCACTACAAGTGAGCGCAATGGAGCGTGCAACTCAGCTTCTAGTTGAGATCTGTGGTGGTGAAGTAGCACCTGTTGTTGCAGTAGAGTCTGAAGCAGACCTACCTAAGCCAAACAAAGTTGCTCTACGTCGTACTAAACTAGACAACCTACTAGGTCACCACATCGCTGATGCTGACGTAGTAGAAATCCTAGAGCGCCTAGGTTTGACTGTTGAAGCTTCTGAAGAAGGTTGGGTGGCAGTAGCGCCAACATGGCGTTTCGATATCGCTATCGAGCAAGACCTGATTGAAGAAGTTGGCCGTATCTACGGTTACGACAACATTCCTAACCAAAACCCAGCAGCAGCACTTAAGATGCACAACCACGTTGAAGCGGATCTTCCACTGAAACGCGTTCGTGATCTTCTTGTTGACCGTGGTTATCACGAAGCAATCACATACAGCTTCGTTGAGCCTGAGCAGCAAAAGCTAGTTGTACCTGGTGTTGAGCCTCTAGTACTTCCAAACCCAATTTCTGCAGACATGTCAGCAATGCGTCTTGGTCTTATCCAAGGTCTGTTGAACACGGTTGTTCACAACCAGAAGCGTCAACAGCCACGCGTTCGTCTATTCGAATACGGCCTACGTTTCATCCCATGTGAATCTGCAGAAAACGGCATGCGCCAAGAGCCTATGCTAGCGGGTGTTATCGCTGGTACTCGCGGTGAAGAACATTGGGATATCGAAACTAACACGGTTGATTTCTTCGACCTTAAAGGCGACCTAGAAGCAGTTCTAGAACTGTCTGCTAACGAAAAAGCGTACTCTTTCGCTGCACTGTCACCTGAAAGCAAAAAAGCTAACCCAGCTCTTCACCCAGGTCAATCTGCGGCAATCATCGTAGATGGCAAAGAAGTGGGCGTGATCGGTACTGTTCACCCTGAGCTTGAGCGTAAGTTCGGTCTAAACGGTCGCACTATCGTATTCGAAATCGAATGGTCTGCAATCAACAGCAAAGTGATCCCAGAAGCGGTAGCGCTTTCTAAGTTCCCTTCAAACCGTCGTGATATCGCAGTAGTCGTGGACGAAGCTGTTGCATCTGGTGACATCGTTAACGCTTGTCTAGAGCAAGGTGGCGAGTTCCTTAAAGATGCGAAGCTGTTCGACGTTTACGTAGGTAAAGGCGTTGAAGAAGGTAAGAAGAGCCTAGCTATCGCTCTGACTCTACAGTCACTTGAGCGTACGCTTGAAGATGCAGACATCGCTGGTGCGGTTGATGCTATCGTTGCTCACGTATCTGAGAAGTTTGGTGCAGCTCTGCGCGACTAATTAACGCAGCGTAACAAACTGTTTAAGAGACTGAAAACCCTGCCAAGTTGGCAGGGTTTTTTTATGCCTATTCCACACATACAACCATAGATTGTGAAACAAGATTACATAGAAAGATTGTGTCGAAAATCCAAACCTTCAGGTTTGCCTACCAACAGCAACGATGGACTCTCAAGGTTCACTTACGCCAACGACAGCGTGTAACTTAGGAGCAATGGCAACGTCAATATGCTAAAGAAGTTCCCAAACAACACCATGGATGCCACTGTCATCGGTTCGATATTCAGTCGCTCTGCAAATAGATAATTCATGACCGCCGGAGGTAGCATGGTGAACAGCACCATCATTTGTAGTTGCATGGTTGGTAAAGGAATAAGCCAATAAATGATTGCAAACGCGATTGCGCCAGTCGTTAACGATTGAACGGTACACAAAACGCCAACTTTTAATCCATCCAGTCTTAGATGACACATTTGTGAGCCAAGAGAAAGCAGCATTACCGGAACAGCGGCTTGCCCTAGTAGTGCTGTTGCTTCATGCAACGGTGTCCACGCGCCAATACCTGATAAGTTCAAACATAATGCGAGCGATGCCGATAAGAAAATTGGCATCTTCATGATTTGTTTCAATGGATTCCCGTTACTTAACAACATCACACCTACGCTGATATGTAAGCAAGCTGATACTACAAACAGCAGTACAGCAGAAGAAAGGGCAACTTCGCCAAATGTATAAGTGAACAACGGTATCGCAAGGTTCCCGCTATTTCGAAACATATGAGGTGGAGCCCAAGCTTTAAATGTTAGCCCAGTGATTTTACAAAGCGGAATCATGAGTAACCCCGGAATTAAAACCGCAATGATGGCGGCTAAGAGTAGGGGGCCTTGTTCAGAGTCGAGCGGCATGCTCACTAATGAGGAAAACACCAGAGCTGGCGTGAATACATCGATATTAATTCGATTGATGGGGCGAAAATCAGGTTTGATATGGCGTCCGACTAGATAGCCCACACCGACAAGGGCGAACACAGGAAAAAGAATATTAATGATCTGATTAATCATGGTCGCCTTAGTGTATATGAGGTAGATGTGCGCTTAGTTGGTTAATCAACTAAGTGGTAATCACAGTATCAAACCTTTATGCATTGCGTCATGGTGAAACAATGAGAACCGTGGATTAAATCAAGCTTTCTCAAAGCACATTAGCTATATGGAGTGGTCGTACCTTTGAACTAATTGTTACGTATCAAGTTACATACAAATCACTGAAATACCGACAAGTTTTATGTCATGTGTCTGTAAAATAGCCAATCTCTGATATTTTTATTAAATAGTGATTAATGTTGTTTTGTTATTATTGTTTAGTCATATTGACTGGATATTTTTTGTAATTAAGCATTCACTAAACAAAAAATATTGAAATGTCGCTATTTAACAATAATTTATACATCGGCATTCCTTTTATTCGCAAAGAAAAAAGTTGGCGAAAATCATAAGCTTGTCATACACTTCCTGATGTAACCCCGATATGTTGTTGAATTGGTAGGGTAAAACTGCTCTGGCGCTACACTAGGTAGCATTGTTTAACATAGCTTTGAGGAAAGTTTTATGGCGCTCACAAAAGCCGAATTGGCAGAAAACCTGTTTGATAAATTAGGATTTAGTAAACGGGACGCCAAGGAAACGGTGGAAGTGTTCTTTGAAGAGATTCGTAAGGCACTGGAAAGTGGCGAACAGGTAAAACTGTCAGGTTTTGGTAACTTTGATCTTCGTGACAAGAATGAACGACCTGGTCGTAACCCGAAAACCGGTGAAGATATTCCAATTACTGCTCGACGTGTAGTTACGTTTCGCCCGGGCCAGAAGTTAAAAGCTCGTGTAGAAAATCTAAAAAAAGAACAGTAAAACCAATCAAATAGATCACGCTTAGTCGTGGTCTTTTGTTATGTATGAAATTTGATGTTTCATACAAACGAAAACCACCGCATTGCGGTGGTTTTGTTGTTTCTCAGGCTGCGTTTTGTTTACGCCGCTTCTAAATGCGTCGTTAAGTAAGGCTGCCATGCTTGTTGGTATAAGTTTTTCGCTTGGCTACGCATATTCTTAATGGAAGCCATTTCAATCTCGCTTAGATTTCGCTTTTCCATTGATGCTTGACGTTCAAGCTTTTGAATTTGCTCATACAGGTCGTGTTCAGGACCATTTTTTACATCCGCAATCGCTTTTAAGTGCAGCTGTACTTCTGCAATCAAATTCGTTTTTGGCAAACGGACTAACAAGTTCAGATCACGGTAGCCAGAAGGGCCAGGTTTCTTAAAGCGGTTTTTGACTTTAACGATAGTTGTTTCGCGCTCTAGCGTTTCGTAAATAGAGACCAAACTTGCCACATCTTCCGCCACAATAGTCGCACGAGCTAAGTCAGTAATGCGTTCTACTTGGCCATCCAGTTCATGTTTGATTTTTTCTTCGGCGCGATGTTTAGATTTTACGCCAGCGAAATATGGCTTAGCATCGTTGAGTAGAGCGGTACTTTTACAAATGGTTTCAAGCTCGAATTGGGCTTGATGCGCTTTGCTGTAAAGAATATCGAAATCTGAATAAGGCTGGGTTGGACGAGAGTCGATGGATTGGATTCCATACAAGCCGCTAAGGCTGTGTTTAAATAGCTTAGAACAAACCTCGTTTTGACTAGGGGAACGATTTTGTTCATTACTTGGGGCATTAGGAAGTGCGGCGAATGCCGGCGCACGGCTTAGTACCAAAAGCATCAATGCTGTAGTACGTAGAAATAAGCTCATTCACTCTCCTTAACTTGCTTGCACTTAGAAAATGGGAACATAAAAGTCGCTAAGACTGGGCAAATTAGGTACTAACTTATTTATGGGGACTTTCCGAAAGATCCCAAGGCTAAAAATTAACCTTTTGGAGGAATCGTGCGTTAGATCACCATTTCTCTCTTCTTTATTCTGCATAGAGAATAAAGAGTTTGTTCTCCAAGGAACGATGACATCCTATCATCGCAGTATTAACCAAAGATGAACGGCATAGACAAATTTAAAAAAATCATTAGTCTTACCCCACAAAACGAAAATCAGCCAACAAGTAGAAAGTAAGAATGAGAGATCAAGAATTTTGGCACAGTAAGTGGGCCAGTAATCAAATCGGTTTTCATTTGGAAGATGTGAACCCTCTATTGCCAGCGTACTGGCACCATGCGAATCCGAAACGTGAAGACAAAGTCTTGGTTCCTTTGTGTGGTAAGTCTGAAGATCTCGTTTGGTTAGCAACGAAACATGATTCTGTGGAAGGGGTTGAGCTGAGCCAAATAGCGGTGCGTTCTTTCTTTGCTGAACACTTTTATACACCAACTGTGACCCCAATTAGTGGTATGCACGAGTTGTATCAGTTTGATGAACTGTCGATTTATACTGGTGATTTCTTTACTGCTCCGGTTTCTCAAGCCGATATTGTTTATGATCGCGCTGCGTTGGTGGCTTTGCCGCAAGATATGCGAGAAGAGTACGTAGCGCGCTTGAAGCAGCTTTTGAATCCGGGCGGTCGTATTTTGCTTGTGACATTGAACTATCCGCAAGAGGAAATGGCTGGTCCTCCATTTAGTGTGCCATTGGAAGAAATTCAACAGTTGTTTGCAGGCTACAAGGTAACATGCTTAAACGTCGATCAAGCTGATGAACATCATCCAAAGATCGCGAAAAAGGGTTTAAGCCGTTTCTCTGAAGAAGTGTACTTAATTGAAGCTCAGTAAGACGATTTCCGTACTAGTGAGTTTATAAATAGAACTCGCAAATAAAAGAAAAGCGCAGCGATATAAAGCTGCGCTTTTTTGGATTGTTGAGAACTCAAAGATTAGTAAACGATTTTTACTTTCTTTGCGTTTTCGACCGCGTCTTGAACCGACTCTTCAATAGTTTTACGGCGAGTTAACACGACACCCAAACGACGACGACCATCGATTTCTGGTTTGCCAAATAAGCGCACTTGAGTTTGAGGTTGCGCTAAAGCCTTCGCAAGGTTGTCGAAACGAATGTCCGTTGATGCGCCTTGACCTAGGATCACCGCTGATGCAGAAGGGCCATACTGAACGATTTTGTTAATCGGCATTTCAGTAAATGCGCGAACATGAAGAGCAAACTCGGAAATCTCTTGAGAGATCATCGTAACCATGCCAGTGTCATGCGGACGAGGAGACACTTCATTGAAAATAACCTTGTCACCTTTAACAAAGAGCTCTACGCCGAAAATACCGTACCCACCTAAAGCGTTTACGACTTTCTCTGCCGTGTACTCTGCTGCTTTGATTGCATTTTCCGACATTGCTTGTGGCTGCCATGATTCACGGTAATCACCATCTTCTTGACGGTGGCCAATTGGCGCACAGAAGTGAACACCGTCCACTGCTCTAACGGTCAACAAAGTAATCTCGTAATCAAAATCGATAAAGCCTTCAACGATGACTCGACCTGCGCCAGTTCGGCCGCCTTCTTGTGCGTAGTCCCATGCTTTTTCAATATCGTCTTCCGTTTTGATGACACTCTGTCCCTTGCCAGATGAACTCATGACAGGTTTGACCACACATGGGATACCTACGTGCTCTACTGCGGCTTTAAAGTCATCGTAGTTGTCTGCAAATCGGTAAGGGGAGGTGGATAGGTCTAGTTCTTCTGCGGCTAAGCGACGAATACCTTCACGGTTCATTGTGAGCTTGGTCGCTTTCGCAGTTGGCACAACATTCAGGCCTTTCTCTTCAAGCTCGACAAGTTTATCGGTCGCGATAGCTTCTATTTCTGGAACAACGTAAGCTGGCTGCTCTTTGTTTATGATCTCTTCTAGAGCCTTACCATCTAACATATCAAGCACGTAGCTACGATGAGCGACTTGCATCGCAGGTGCGTCGGCATAACGGTCACAAGCAATCACTTCTAGACCTAGTCGTTGGCATTCAATTGCCACTTCTTTACCAAGCTCACCAGAGCCTAATAGTAATACACGGGTAGCATTTGCGCTGGTTGCAGTACCGAACATAGTGTTCCCTTACAAAATAAAGTGATGAGACAGAAATTGCAGGGGATCATACTGATTTTTCATTGTGAAGCAAACGTTTGCTTGTGGTTTTTTGCCAATAAAAAAGCTCTACATGTTGTAGAGCTTTTAATGACATATTAGTGAATTTTATACGTTAACAAAACTGACTGGAATATCTGGGTTTAACGCTTCTAACGTAGACTGTGTGTCTGCTAGGTGACTGATTTTCCCCTTAGAGTTTTCCACTAGAGCGGCAGCCTTAATGCTGTCGAAGGTTTCGCCTGCCAACAACACTTGAATCAGTGCTACTTGTAGCGGTGGAAGGCTTGGGTTAAATGCGGCGTTTTCTGCATAAGCACCTTTAAACACACGACCGTTCGCGAGCTCTAATGCCAAACCACTGAGGTTATTGGTATACGGCGCATGGCTCATGTTCATCGCTTCGACGGCTTGTTGAATCAATGCGTCTTCATCATCACACACAAATTGGTGTTTTACTTCGGCCATCAAACCAGACTCAATACCAAGGTCTGCTGGACCGAAAGCTTCTGGTAAGTATTCATGTAATGACTTTTCGTCGCGCTCAGGTAGCTGAACTTTCAACTCTTTAGCAGTCGACAGTTCGTTCATAAACTGGCGGCAGTGACCACAAGGGCTAAAGTTGATGGTGATGTCTTTGACACCGTGTTCGCCTTTCATCCAAGCGTGGCTAATTGCAGATTGTTCTGCGTGAACAGTTTGGCCTAACTGAACACCAAAGAACTCCATGTTTGCACCAAAGTACAGACGGCCAGACAAGCCGCGAACAATTGCACCAACATAGAACTCAGAAATAGGAGCGTAAGAATATGCAGCGGCAAAAGGAAGTAGAGCAACACGCAGCTCTTTATCTGATAGGCTGGTAGCTGAAAGCAATTGCTCAAACTGCTGCGCTGAAAGAGTAGCATCAAAATCGTCGGCTAGGACGATAGGAGCAAGTTGTTTTGAAAGTGCTTCAGGAGCGCTTGCTAGCGCCTGTTCAATGCGACTTTTCATGTTGAATCCTTGTTATTGCATGGACAGTTATTCTATGCAAAGGAGAGAAATGTTCCGTGCTTTGGATCACGTTAAATAATGCAATTGATATTTCTGTTACATAATTAGAGTGAGCTCACACATGTATTCGATTGCAATCGTGTTGAGCGTTAACTTCGTCTCATAAATAACTATATCAATGGATATTCATATACCCAAGTAATGAAAATATGCTAGCAGCGAAAGATAGTGTTTAGTTATGAATCTTGTTGGGACACGTTAGATGGGAAGCGTGCTTTGTAGCGAAAATCGTTTTCAACAGCGTACTACGATGAGAAAAGGAAAGTGACGGCCTGTCGGAAGGAGGACAAACCGTCACAATGACTTATTGATATAGCCAGACTGCTAAACCAAAAAAGCTCGGAGCGAGAATGGAAGTGATGATGCCGCATAGCACCAACGCTAACGATGAAAATGCAGCGTCGCCAGGTTGTTTCTCTGCGCAAGTTGCAGTACCAAGCGCGTGCGATACTGTGCCCATCGTCAAACCGCGAGCAATTGGATGCTTAATGCCGATTAGGTTGTAGATTGGGTACGCCAAAATAGCGCCAAGAAGACCTACGATCAGTACTAAGATTGCAGCGACTGCCGCTTCGCCACCAAGGTGGCTTGAGATTTCCATTGCAATCGGAGTGGTCACTGACTTACCTACTAGGCTCGCGATTAAACTGATGTCAGCTTTAAATGCAACGGCGATGAGGGTTGTGGTTGCCATTGACATAATACTACCGAGCGTACAAGCAAACGTGATGATTCGCCAGTTGGCTTTGATTTGAGGGAGTTGCTCGTACAAAGGGTAAGCCAACGCTACAACAGCTGGTTGTAGTAAAAAGCTGATGCCTTCGTTGTCGGCGTAGTATGTCTCAAACGGTACATTGAGGTACGTTAATAAAGGAATCAGTACTGCAATACTTATCAACAAAGGGTTTGCAAGTGGGCTGTTGATCTTAATTGCGATTTGGCGAGCAATCAGGAAAACGACAATAGTGACAATTAACCACATATTAATGTTTCTCCTTTAGCAAGTAGTCCAGTAGCCAAGCGAGGCTGACCAAGACAATGAGTGAACCACCGACTGCACTAGCTATGATTGGCAATGCATTCGCAAGTAGCATATCGAAGTGCTGCATGAGTCCCACACTGATTGGGACAAAGAGTAAGATCATGTAGCGAATGAATAGCGTTGCGCCCGGTTTGACCCAATCCACTTTGACAAGGCCAAGTGTCATGGAGAAAAACAGTACAAGCATACCGATGACACTTCCGGGAACAGAAACGCCAGTGAATTTTTGAATAGTAATTCCGATTCCAAGTGCTCCCATGATGAGGAAGAGGGAGAT
This sequence comes from Vibrio sp. GLN_1, assembly GCF_043106015.1. Taxonomy (NCBI): domain Bacteria; kingdom Pseudomonadati; phylum Pseudomonadota; class Gammaproteobacteria; order Vibrionales; family Vibrionaceae; genus Vibrio; species Vibrio sp. GLN_1. The sequence goes on along the minus strand of NZ_JBICMD010000014.1, from coordinate 258,075 downwards.
GAGCAGTTGGATCAGTTGTAAGAATCGATCTTTTATCATTTTGACAGCATATAAACGACAAGCACACCATAAGGTGCGCTTGGATAAGTAGAAATTAGGAGGCTAGGCTCTCTACATAACGGTAAACGGATTTTAATATTGCAATCTTCTTTTCGTCACTTTCATGTTCGTGAACTAAGTTTTCTAAATTCAGCATATACTCTTCGATTTGGCTTTCAAATACCTCTCGGCAATGAAGTGCCCAGCGTCGTTGCTCTTGCTCATCGAGAGTGCTTGGGAAGTTACGAGCACGGTATCTGAATAGCAGCGGTTTGATGCGTTTATCGTCAAACTCGATATCTAAGGCAGCAAGATTGTTTGGATCGGTTTCGCGGATAATATCCATCGCTGCACGGTCAGCTGGAGAGAAGAACCCATCGTAAAGTTGAGTGTCCACATCATCGCTTTTTTCAAATTGACGTTCGATAGAGAACAAGCCGATTAGTTTTTCTCGAATCTCAGGGTGCTGGCGAAGTAGTGCCAAATTATCGAGACACTTCTGACGATCAATACCGATGTTTTCTGCGTTTTCCGCCGTCAACGTTTTCGCTGGTGCTAAAATAGGGCACTTATTGAGGTGAACCAGTTTCACCGGTACGGGTAGTAGGTCGCCGAGGTCTTCACGCTTGGTGTAGAGACGTTCGTGCAACTCTTCGGTTGAAAGTTCAAGAATTGGCTGCGGATCTTTGGCTAAATCAATCGTAATAACCGCGTTGTTATTCGTTGGATGCCACGCGACAGGCACAATCCAGCTGGTGTATTGGCATTCGCGACCTAACATGCCTGAGACATGCATCAGCGGTGTCATGTTTACAATATCAACCAGTTCATTCAGCTTACGTTTGTGGCGCATAGAGAAGAAGTAATCGAACAGTTTTGGCTGTGCGGCTTTGACTTTCTTTGCCATCTCAATCGTTGCGATAACGTCAGCCATCGCGTCGTGCGCATTACTGTGCTCAATGCCATTTTTAACCGATAAATGTTCTAACTTGAAACTGGTGAAGCCGTCTTCATTCTCGGGCCATTCTACGCCTTCAGGACGCAACGCATGGCATGCACGCAATACATCGAGCAAGTCCCAACGCGAGTTGCCGTTTTGCCAGCTCCACGCGTATGGATCGACAAAGTTGCGGTAACAGGTGTAACGCGTCACTTCGTCATCAAAACGAATGCTGTTGTAGCCTAGGCTGGTGGTTTTGGGTTTCGATAACTCGGCGTGAATCTTAGCAATGAACTCAGGCTCGGATAGACCCTCTTGCATCGCCTTTTGCGGCGTAATACCCGTAATTAATGCGGCTTCCGGAGAAGGTAGATAATCAGCAGGAAGCTGGCAGTACATCACCAGAGGTTCGCCGATGATATTGAAGTTTTCATCTGTGCGAACACCAGCAAATTGGCTTGGACGATCTTTCGCGGGATTTGTACCCCAAGTCTCGTAGTCAAAGAAGAAAAAAGTGGGCTGATTATCTTGGTGCATTCTGCTTACCGTTTACGGAACCGATAAGAGTATTAGACCATTCAACGCCTTGACTAGCAACGAAAGATGCAAGGTGAAGTTGTGAAAATGAAAAAGCCGATGGCGAACCATCGGCTTGAAGTTTTGCATTTGTCTGCTTAGGCAGCAAATAAGGATTAGGCTTTCGTTTCTTCAAGAGCCGTTTCAGCTTCTGAGGACTTCAACACTCGGCTTGCAATGGTGCCTGCCGTCATTGAGCCAGAAACGTTCAGCGCAGTACGAGCCATATCAATCAGAGGTTCAATTGAGATCAAAAGTGCAGCGATCGTTACAGGCAAGCCCATTGCTGGAAGAACAATCAATGCCGCAAATGTTGCACCGCCACCAACGCCCGCAATACCAAACGAGCTGATAGTAATGATCGCAATCAGAGAAAGAATGAAGTTTACGTCTAGTGGGTTAATACCCATTGTTGGGGCAACCATCACAGCTAGCATCGCAGGGTAGATACCCGCACAACCATTCTGACCAATTGTTGCACCGAAAGAAGCAGATAGGTTCGCGATCGCTGGTGGCACATTGAGCTTGGTCACTTGCGCTTCAATATTCAATGGGATGGTTGCCGCCGAACTGCGAGAAGTGAACGCAAACGTCAATACAGGCCAAATTTTCTTGAAGTATTCAACAGGGCTAACGCCAACGAATGAAACCAAAATGCCGTGCACAACAAACATCAAACCAATAGCGACGTATGACGCGACGATAAAACCAAGTAGGTTTAGGATGTCGGATGCATTTGAGGTTGCAACCACTTTCGCCATCAATGCAGCAATACCGTAAGGTGTAAGCGCCATGATCATTTTTACTAAGCGCATAACGATAGATTGAGCCGCTTCAACAAACGTGCGAATTGGTGATTCCAATTCCTCTTTTTCCATCATTACTTTGCGAGCTGCAATACCAGTTAGTACACCAAAAATGACAACAGCAATGATTGAGGTTGAGCGTGCTCCCGTTAAGTCTGCAAATGGGTTTGTCGGAATAAAGCTTACTAGCATTTGTGGAATGGTTAGATCGCTTACTGTACCCGCTCGGCTTTCAAGAACCGCAATTCGAGCCGTTTCACGAGCGCCTTCAGTTAGCCCTTCCGCTGACAGACCAAACGCAGAAGTAACAAGAATACCGATCAAAGCCGAAACTGCTGTGGTGACTAGCAACACAGAAATCGTCAGACCAGAGATTTTGCCAAGTGATCCGCCTTTCTCCAGTTTTACTACCGCAGAAATCATCGAAACCAACACAAGTGGCATGATCACCATTTTTAGCAAGCCGACATAGCCGCTACCAACAATACCAACCCATTCTAGTGTTTTCGAAATGACGTCGCTGCCTTCACCGTGAATAAGCTGAAGAGCCAAGCCAAAAAGAGAGCCAGTAACAAGACCAATTAAAACGAGACGAGAAAGGGTGTTCTGTTTTTGTTGCTGGGTAAAAAGAAAGAATAATATGCCTATAAACACGGCAAGAGAGGCTATCACTGCAAAATCCATAATCTGACCTTATCAATCTGGCGTGAAACGCCGACTGTTTTTTATACGGGGTTATATACTGATGCCGTAAGATAACGCTCAGAATATAACTTTAAAAATGACAAACAGGTATTAGATAGATCTAAAATGAATATAAAAATGAGAGATAAATCTCGTGAACTTACTGTTTAGCGTGATTTTTAAGCAAAATGACTAGTCATAATGATGCAGTAGGTCGAGCATTTCTTTTCTTTGTAGATAAACAACCGAATTTTCCTGATAACTGTAAACTTGATAAATCATCGCTTTGGCCACTTCTTCGGCTTTAATCGGCAGAAAGTTAGACAATTTCCCTATCATAAGTGGGCGAATGACTTTGAATAAAGCTTGAACAAGCTTTTCATCACTTCGCGGGTGATCGCGTTCACCAACTAAAGGGCCTGGACGCACAAACACCACTTCATCAAATCCCATTTTTTCAATGTTCTGCTCCATTTGTCCTTTGCAAGCAAGATAGTGAGAAGGAGAGGAACGGTTGGCACCTAAACTAGACACCACCGCAAGGCGTTTTACGCCGACCATTTTCATTTGCTGTGCGACCGAAGTGACCAGTTCGACATCTACTTTACGTAGGTTTTCTTTACTGCCTGCTTGCTTGAGAGTCATGCCCAAACAAATGAAACCTATATCGGGCGTTGTTTGATTTTCATTCCATTGATGAATAGTGAGCTCTGCATCAATGATTGGAATGATTTTGTTTGTTGGGTCATAAATGTCTTTAAGTGGGCGTCTGGAGAGGGAGTACAAATGAGAAATACCTGACTGAGCAATGAGGTTTTCGACCACTTTGCTGCCGACTAACCCAGTTGCGCCAGCGATGATTACGCAAGTGTTAACATCGTTTGTCATTGTATGCTTCCTCTTTAGAGAACAAGTGCTTAGGCATTAGTAGCTTATGCCAACACGCTGAAAGAGCAAGAATAAGCCGCAACTCACCATCAAATTTGTGCAGTGGCGAGCTCGATATCGCATGTTAAAAAAAGACCCGTTATTTACGGGTCTTAGGCTCAGGAGAGTGATAAGGGAATTGAGCGCCGGGTTTTGCGCTGCGGTTTGGGCTTGCTTCTCTTAGCAGGGCGACGACTTTGATTGGCAAACATAATTCTCTCTCCATTTTATTGGGACAAGTTAATTCAAGCATTTGTTGTGCCAATCGTTGAGTTTATTAGGTGTTAGACATGTTATAAATGCTTGTTTTTAGTTACTTTGGTTTGTTTTTTGGTTATAGATTTCAATGGTTTGCTTGGTTGTATGGGCTTGGTTTTTTGTGCCGGATATCCAGGTGATATGTATTCGTATCACTTTTCTATTTATGTAAAAACAGCCACCTAGAATCATATTCTTGTCAATATGATAGTCAGAATGCTAAAAACATCAGCAAAAAGAGAAAATCAGATGAAATAGAATGAAAGAGGCGTACACTTATTCTCTCATTCGTCGTCAGCCTTTTATCTTGTCTCGTCGTAATGCATACGCAACTGTAGACAACGTTTCTATCGAACGAACACCAATTACTTGAAGGAATACCAAACATGGATTGCTCTTTTTCCGCAGATATTCAAACGCGCATCGATAACAAAACCAAACCCTTAGGTGCTCTAGGGTTGCTAGAAAAAGTCGCATTGCAATTAGCGTTGATTCAAAGCCAAGATCAAGCACAAGCCGTTGAAGAGATTGTTATTCGCAAGCCAACGATGTTGGTGTTTGCTGGCGATCATGGTGTTGCGAAGGAAGGCATTAGCATCGCACCGAGTGAAGTTACCCAGCAAATGGTTGCAAACTTCCTTGCTGGAGGTGCGGCAATTAACTGCTTTTGCGATGTAAACCAAATCGAATTCAAAGTGATTGACTGCGGTATGCTTGCGCCAATCGAAGCCATGGTTCCTGAGTTTAAATCTCATCCGAATTTAATTGAGCAGCGTTTAGGAAATGGCACTGCCAATTTTTCAAAGCAAGCGGCGATGTCTTCTGAACAAGTGGCGCTTGGTTTGGAATATGGTGCAAGAGTGGCGCAAAGCACCATCTATTCAGGATCTAACTTACTGATGTTTGGCGAGATGGGTATTGGAAATACCAGCTCGGCTTCCGCATTATTGGCGGCACTCAGCCCGCTTGAGGTAAACCACTGTGTTGGTCTTGGTACGGGCATCAACTCAGAGCAGTTGAGCCGAAAGTTAAAGTTGGTTGCTCAAGGGGTAAGTCATTGTCGAGGTCTAGACGCCAAAGCCGTATTATCGCAAGTTGGTGGATTTGAAATCGTACAGATGGTTGGGGCGTTCCTTGAGGCGAAGCGTTTGAAAACGCCAGTGCTTGTCGATGGTTTTATTGTCTCTGTCGCGGCGTATGTTGCCACGTTACTAGACGAAGAAACACGTGACTACATGCTGTTTGCACATCGCTCAGAAGAAAACGGACACAAGTTTGTGTTGGAGTCATTAAAAGCCGAACCTTTGCTGGATTTAGGGCTCCGCCTCGGTGAAGGAACAGGTGCTGCGTTGGCATTGCCGCTATTGAAGGCCGCTGCACAGTTCTATAATAAAATGGCCAGTTTTGAGAGTGCGGGAGTAACGGTTTAGTGTCTGAGTCAAAAAGTTCAAGACAAGCAACGCTACGCTATCAAATGGAGCTATTCCTCTTGGCTGTGAGCTTTTTTAGCCGCTTGCCTGTACCGAGTGACTTACCTTACAGCGAAGAGCGTATGAACCAAGCCGGGCGATATTTTGCCTTGGTTGGTGTGATTCTTGGTGTGCTTTGCGCGCTTGTGTTCTGCTTCACTCAACTTATTTTCCCTGATTCTGTTGCTATTGTATTAACCATGGCGTTCAGCCTGTTGCTCACCGGTGCTTTTCACGAAGATGGTTTGACTGATATGGCGGATGGCATTGGCGGCGGTATGACGGTTGAGCGTCGTCTTTCTATCATGAAGGACAGCCGCATCGGGACTTATGGTGCCGCAACATTAGTGATGGCGTTGTTGGCTAAGTTTGTCCTTTGGAGCGAGTTGGTGCATTTGCCTGATTTTTGGCTCGTTATTGTTGTGGCCTACACCACGAGTCGTGCCCTCGCTGCAACGCTAATTTACGACATGCCTTATGTGAGTGACAGTGACACCTCGAAAAGCAAGCCGCTTGCGAACAAGCAGTCCTCGTCTGAAGTTGCCATTTTGCTGTTTACTGCGGGCGTGGTTTCGCTCTTTCTCGGGGTAATGCAGACATCATTTATCGTCATCGTTTTGTTTGCATTTCGATTTGCATTCAAACGTTGGCTGACTAAGCGCATTGGCGGTTTTACTGGCGATTGCTTAGGTGCAGCGCAGCAGCTTTCTGAACTCTTGGTTTACCTTACTCTAATCGCGTTTTATCAAAATATATGAAGCAGTTAATTCTCGGTGGTGCTCGTTCAGGAAAGTCGAAACTTGCTGAACAAACCGCAAGACAGTTATCCAAAAAGCAGAACAAGTCATTACATTATGTCGCTACTGCGTTGCCATTTGATGATGAGATGCGAGAGCGGATTAAGCATCATCAAGCTCAACGTGGGGAAGGGTGGCATGAACACGAATGCCACCTTCGACTTCCTGATTTACTTGCTCATTTTGATGCTAATGACGTTGTATTGGTTGATTGCTTAACGTTGTGGCTGAACAACTGGATTTTTGAGCTAGGTGAAGTCTGCAGTAACGAGTCATTAGAACAAGAGATAGAAAAGCTCATTCAAGCGGTTGAAAATTCTCGCGCGACACTGATTTTTGTCTCTAACGAGGTGGGAATGGGTATCGTGCCGCTGGGTGCTGTGAGCCGCTATTTTGTTGATAATGCAGGGCGCATGAATCAACAACTTGCTCAAGTATGCTCTCGAGTAACGTTTGTTGCGGCAGGGTTGCCATTGGTTCTTAAAGAATAGGATACGAAGGTAATGAAAACGCTCAATATCTATCTTATGCGTCATGGAAAAGTAGACGCCGCGCCTGGCTTACATGGTCAGACTGATCTCAAAGTGAAAGAGGCCGAGCAGCAGCGAATCGCCATGGCTTGGAAAACCAAAGGATACGACGTAGCGGGGATAATATCGTCGCCGCTTTCTCGTTGTCACGATTTGGCGCAAATATTAGCTGAGCAACAATTGTTGCCAATGACCACCGAAGAAGATCTGCAAGAAATGGACTTTGGTGACTTCGACGGCATGCCATTTGATTTGCTTACTGAACATTGGAAAAAACTCGATGCCTTTTGGCAATCACCCGCTCACCATTCGTTGCCTAATGCCGAGAGCTTAAGCACATTTTCTCAGCGCGTTAGTCGCGCTTGGTCTCAAATCATTAACGATATCAATGACAACTTGTTAATTGTCACGCATGGTGGCGTAATTCGAATAATTCTCGCTCATGTTTTGGGCGTGGATTGGCGCAATCCTCAATGGTATTCAACATTGGCGATAGGAAATGCCTCAATAACTCATATAACAATTACTATTGATGACAAAATTTACGCCTCAGTTCGTTCAATAGGCGTGCCCCTTGTAGAAGATTAAAATCAGGCGCTGTTGGCCTTCAACGCGAAACAAATCAAGGAAGAAAAGCAGCCCTAGTCATGGAAGAAATCGGCTTTCTAAATTCTATCTTGTCAGGAGGAAGAGGAAAGACCGATTCGATTACATCAAAAGGAACTCTAAAAAATGACCACTCCTAGTTGGGACTTATCCATCGTTTACAACGACCTTGCCGATCCTCGAATTCAAGACGATATCGCTCTTGTTGAGCAATGTATTGACCTGCTGAATAAGCAATCGCAAGATTGTGAAAATGTTGAAGTGATGCAAAATGCCATTCTGACCAACGAAGCAGCAAGTCGCTTGGCGGGCACGGTCTACAACTTCGCCAATTGCTACTCCTCAGTGAACTCTACTAACGCCGAAGCGAAAGCGCTTTCTGGTCGTATGATGCGTATTTTCTCTGAATTGTCTCAAGCGTTTAGTGCTTTTGAACTTACCTTAACGCATGCAGATGATGAGTTCATTGCTCGCGTTCTCGATCACGAAAATCCAGACATCAGCGGTCAAGCTTTCTCTATTATGGAGTCGAGAAAACTGGCAGATACACGCTTGAGTATGGAAGAAGAAAAGCTTTTAGCTGCGATGAGTGTGGACGGAAAATCCGCGTGGGGCAATTTGTACGACAACTTGACGGGTTCGTTAAAGGTTACGTTAGACCATGCTGATGGCACTACTGAAGAGCTCGGTTTCTCCCAAGCTGCAAGTATCCTTTACGGTTCAGAGTTTGACCGCCAAGAAGCGGCATGGCGTGGCGTCCAAAAAGCAATGGAAACGCACCAAGAGTCTTTCGCCGCGATTTTAAATGCACTTGCAGGCTGGCGTTTAACTGAAAACAAAAAGCGCTCGACTAAGCGAGAGGTACACTTTTTAGATCCAAGTTTGTACGGTAGCCGCATTCAATCTGAAACCTTGGCTGCCATGATGAAAGTAGCGAAGGACAGTCGTGATATTGGTCAAAAAGCCGGTAAATTGATGGCGCAAGTGCACGGTTTGGATGAGATGAAGCCGTGGAACCACCTTGCTGCAATGCCTGCATTAAGCGGTGATGCTAAAGTCTACGATTTCAATGAAGCAATCGATGTGATTTGCGAAGCGTTTGAAACCGTCAACCCAGAGATGTCTGAGTTTGTGCGTTTAATGGTTCAAAACGGTTGGATAGATGCGGCGCCAAATGCCAATAAACGTTTGGGGGCGTACTGCACTAAGCTACCAGCCACGCGCACACCGTTGGTATTCATGACGTGGAGTGGTAGCCGTTCTGATTTGATGACATTGGCTCACGAACTTGGTCATGCCTTCCATAACTGGGTTATTCGAGATCTGCCGCTTTGCCAAACTTACTACCCAATGACACTGGCAGAAACCGCTTCTATTTTTGCAGAGAATATCGTACGCGATCATTTGATATCGAAAGCAGAAAGTGTGGACGACAAACTCGAAATGCTTTGGGAAGAGCTGTCTTCTGCGCTGGCGTTAATGATCAATATTCCTGTTCGATACGAGTTTGAAAAAGCATTCTACGAACGTCGTCAGGAGGGAGAATTAACCGCTCAGGATTTCTGTAATCTGATGTCAGAAACGTGGGAAGATTGGTACGGAGACGTGATGAGTGAAGCTGACCCCTATTTTTGGGCAAGCAAGCTGCACTTCTCGATTGCCGATGTGAGTTTCTATAACTATCCGTATCTATTCGGCTTCTTGTTCAGTAAAGGCATTTATGCGCAACGTGAAGCTAAAGGTGAAAACTTCTACATTGATTACGTTAATTTACTGCGTGATACTGGCAACATGATGGCAGAAGAGGTGGTTGAAAAACATCTATCGATGGACTTAACCAAACCAGACTTCTGGCAACAAAGCGTGGAGCTTGTACGCGACAAAGTCGATGAGTTTGAACGCCTACTCGCGCAGCGTAGCCAATAAGAGGTTGAGTTCTGTTGACCCTAGTCGATGAATCTTGCTCGGATAGGGCTTCAGTTCGAACTATTTGGTGGAACTGGTGGTTTCTTTGGTTCGCATAGCCGCTTGCTCATAGAAGCAGTGACAAAGCAAATGACCATGTGTTGTATAAAGAATCCGCACACCGCCGAAAAAATCGGCTCAAAAGGTTAACAGACACTCAAACTTGATCAAATCATAATGATCTTACAGAAGGCTGTGGTAAAGTTCACAGCCCTAACACTTTGTAATTGTTTAAAAAATAAACGCCTCAATGCTTGATTTGAGTGCATGGCGCAAATGGGTATCGGATTTTTGATAAATTTAGCGGTTTCTACTCATAAGTGAGATCGCAGCAACAAAAATCCTTTGTACAATTTATTAACATACCCGCCGTGCTATTAAGGAGTAACGCATGACGAAGTCTCTCTTTCGCCAATCGTTTTTAACTGACACGTTAGATGTTCATATTGATGTAGCGCCAGCGGAGCAGGTGCTATCAAACGGCGTACAACTCAAACTCTATCAGCGTGGTGTGCTAGAAGTCATTCCTGAAAACCCGACTCAGGAAACGAAGAACATCATCATCTCTTGTGGTATTCACGGGGATGAAACCGCACCGATGGAGCTGGTGGATTCGATCATTAAAGACATCGAATCTGGATTCCAGAAAGTCGATGCACGTTGCCTATTCATTATTGCTCACCCTGAGTCAACTCTGGCGCATACACGATTCCTAGAAGAAAACCTCAATCGTCTATTCGATGAAAAAGAGCACGAACCAACGAAAGAACTGGCGATTGCTGATACGCTGAAACTGTTGGTGCGAGATTTCTATCAAGATACAGATCCAAAAACGCGTTGGCACCTGGATTTGCATTGTGCAATTCGTGGTTCGAAACATTATACGTTTGCGGTAAGCCCAAAAACGCGCCACCCAGTTCGCAGCAAAGCGTTGGTGGATTTTCTCGATAGTGCGCATATTGAAGCTGTGTTGTTATCCAATTCACCATCAAGTACGTTCAGTTGGTACAGTGCAGAGAATTACGGTGCACAAGCGCTAACGATGGAGCTTGGCCGCGTCGCTAGAATTGGTGAAAACGCTCTGGACAGATTAACGGCATTTGACTTGGCTCTGCGTAATTTGATTGCAGAAGCTCAGCCAGAGCACTTATCGAAACCGTGTATTAAATATCGCGTAAGTCGCACTATCGTCCGCTTGCATGATGATTTCGATTTCATGTTTGACGACAACGTGGAGAATTTTACTTCGTTTGTTCATGGTGAAGTCTTTGGTCATGATGGCGACAAGCCTCTGATGGCTAAAAATGACAACGAAGCGATTGTCTTCCCAAATCGTCATGTTGCTATTGGTCAACGTGCCGCACTGATGGTTTGTGAAGTGAAAACGCGTTTTGAAGAGGGTGAGTTGGTTTACGATTAATCCAACATTACTCTCAGAAGTTAATTGCAATCTACCGAGGCTTAACTGTAAGGTTAAGCCTCGTTTGTTTTTATCGGCCACTATGGATTTTCAACAACTTATCTTGAACAAGGAGCGACGCTGGCAGCATAATCTCGTGATTATGTCAGTCGTACTCGTTTTACTCTCTACTATTCATTTGATGGTCGGAGAGGTTTTCCTTTCTCCTTTTCAATCCCTCTCTGTATTTGAGCAAAAGCTATTACTGGATTTGCGTCTGCCAAGATTGGTCGCAGCAGCAATGATAGGAGCTGCATTGGCCGTATCTGGTGCCACACTACAAGTTTTGTTGGGGAATGTGCTGGCAGAGCCGGGCGTGCTTGGCATTTCTGGGGGCGCAAGTTTGGCGATGGTTTTGGTGATGTTTGCATTGCCTGTGCTGCCAACGCCTATGATCTTTATGTTGGCGGCGATAGCTGGCTCGATGTTGTTCACGCTGATATTGGTTGGTATTGCTCGGGCGATGCATCTCACGACAGCGCGTTTACTGTTAGTCGGTGTCGCGTTGGGTATTTTATCCAGTGCCATCGTGACATGGGCTTTTTACTTCAGTGACGATTTAAGTCTACGCCAGCTAATGTACTGGCTTATGGGGAGCATTGGTGGCGCGAGTTGGTATCAGCACACGGTAACATTAGTCATGTTACCTGTTCTAGTTTGGCTATGTTGCCAAGGTAAACCACTCGATAAGTTAATGCTGGGAGAGATTCATGCTACTCAACTCGGTGTCGATGTTCATCAGATGCGCTGGAAGTTGATTTTAGCCATCTCAGTGTTGGTTGGTTGCTCCGTCGCATTAGGTGGCATCATTAGCTTTGTTGGCTTGGTGGTTCCGCATTTGCTGCGATTAGCATTTGGCACAGAAAACCGTTACTTGTTGCCACTGTCGGCGATATTTGGCGCAGCTTTGCTTGTTTTTGCAGATATTGGTGCGCGACTATTGCTGGATTCCGCAGAACTGCCTTTAGGTGTGATGACGACTTCTATCGGTGCGCCTATTTTCATTTGGATGTTGGTGAAGAGTCATGATGCGCGTTAAGCATATAGCGGTTGGAAGTCGTTTACTGCCACTTTCATTTGAATGCAAAGCTGGCGAAGTCGTCCACGTTGTCGGACCAAACGGCTCTGGTAAGAGTACGTTACTCGCAGCGATTTCTGGCACATTAACTGGCAGGGACGGAGCGAGCGGTGAAGTTCATGTGGATGACAAAAACTTGCTCACGTTATCTTTGTCGGAACAAGCTTATGTTCGCGGTTACTTATGTCAGCAATCTAGACCTGCATTTAACGTCGATGTTTTTCAATATCTTGCGTTGTCGTTGCCAAGTGGTGCTGCGATCACTGATGGTAAAGTTCGTGATGCCGTTAATATGGTGGTCGAGCTCGTCCAACTGCAAGATAAGTTGCACCGCAGCATTCAAACGCTATCAGGCGGCGAGTGGCAACGCGTACGCTTAGCGGGTGTATGCCTACAAGTGTGGAGAACGATAAATCCATACTCGCAGTTGTTGATTTTAGATGAGCCAGCCGCTCCGCTCGACATCGCTCAAGAAGGTTTGTTGTATCAGTTAATCAATGCTATCGCGGCACAAGGTATTAGCGTGCTCGTGGCGAACCATGATTTGAATCGGACCCTTAAACATGCCGATAAAGTGTTATTGCTCAGTAATGGTGTGTTGCATGCGTCGGGCAGGGCGGATGACGTGCTCTCCGAGACTGGTCTCGCTGAAGTGTTCAAAACTCAGGTCAGAAAAGTGATGATAGACGAGAGACCGTATTTGATCTTCGATTAGAGCCTAGGTTTGTGCTGATAAAATAAAAACGACCCGTATAAGGTCGTTTTTTTGTTTCTTGAATACTTAACCAAGTATTTATTGAGTTAGCGGTTTTAAGTCCGCTGGACGGTAGTAAACCGACTTGAGCACTTTGCCTTTACGTACGGTTTTGCCTTCAGACACGAAGTCTTGTGCACATTTTGCGATGATGTATTCGCCTTTTTGTACAGCCATCAACTTGATACCTTGCTCTGCGTAGAAGGCTTCGGTCTCAGTATACTCTTGCTCGTTGCGGCATACTTTGCTCATGTTGCTTGAATGAACTTCGTCCCAACAAGGAATAAAGTCGATTCCGCGGTTTACTGCAACGTTCAGTAAAAGATCAATGAGGTAGCTGATCGCTAGGTTATCTTCTACTTTGCTGTGACCAAGGTGAACTAGACGACCCATTAGAACGTAAACGCTGTCTACAATCGCATCGGCTTGTTCAGTTTTACAATCTGCTTCTGCTAGCTCTGTTAGCTCTTCGATCGCCAAAGAGGTGTGTAGTGTGTCTGCTTGTGCATCTAGGCTTGCAGCGTCTGCGACTGGTAGGTCGAACGTACTACGGAACTCGGTGATGTCACGGTATAAGTGATCAAAAATCTCTTGGGTTAGCTTTGACAGTTGCATTCTAATGTCCATTGAATCGATTGAAGGAGCAATGATACCAAACCGCACTTTAATCCCCAAGAGATCAGAATCTAACTGATTAGAAATCGTCTCTTGAGGTTCTAAACTGTGGCTTAACGAAATAGATAAGGGAAGAGCTTTTTACGTTCTTCTTCTGAAAGAGCAGAAACTCGCGCGATGTTTGTGTCAGGAATAGATTCAGGGTCAGGGTAGTGCTTCAACACCTTTTCCATACTCTCTTCTCGAATAAGATGGAAGATTGGGTATGGTGAACGATTGGTTAAGTTCTCGTCATCTTCTGGCGCTGTACCACCGAAGCAATAGTCTGGATGGAAAGTCGCCACTTGGAATATACCTTCCCAATCCTGTTGTTTGATCAGCCCTTCAACCCAATCGATGCAGAAGTTGTAGTCCCAGAAATCTTGCAGCATGTTAGGTACGACGACCAATGTTGTTTCCAGCTTTTCTGGTTCGGTGGTGCTGAGTTCAATAAGTTGCAGCAGAATATCCTCAAGCAACGCTTCTTCTTGTGTTGCTTCGCTGACAAAAATCTTGATTTGTTTGTTACGCTGCGGCTTTGCAGCGAAAGGACACAAATTCAGACCAATCACGACATCATTAAGCCATTGATCGACTTGTTGAGTGATCGCATTAATATCTGTATTCGGTGTTTCTTGTGTTGAGCGCGTTGGCATACGACTTTCTTGCTTTTATGAATTTGGCGCAAGCATAGCAGAGAAGTCGATTAACTTCTTCCCAAGCTTGCTACATCAGTGTTGCTGTCGGTATCTACGCTTTCACAAATGTGTTTTAAGTAGGCAATGGCAGCAAACATCACGGCATACAAAACGCTTCCGCCAAGCAGTACGGTTGACCAACCGCCATGTTGCCAACAGTAGAGCAATAAAAACCCACCTAAACTTCCGCCGACATAGTAGTGCACCAAGTACAAAGCTGTTGCGGTTGCTTTTGCTTGTGTTGCGTTTTGGCCTACCCAGCCGTAAGCCAAAGTATGGGTAAAAAACGCGCCAAAACTAATCAGCAGAAGACCGATAAGCATAGCGGCGAGGCTTTCAAAAGCCGCAATCCACATGCCTGCCATGCTAACCACAGCGCCTAAGAACATACCTAGAATAGAAGAGTAACGTTTGCTCCAATGCCCTGCGCATCGAGAAGAAAAAGTTCCTCCCAGATAACAGATGAATATCAACGATGCCAGACCGACCGGAACGTTATGCGGCGCACTAACTAAGCGAAACCCCATTACGGAGTAAAGATTGACGAACAACGCAAAGTTAAGGCCGCCGATGAGCATTGCAAACCAAACCCGCTGATTTCGGAAGTGACCAATAATGGCGCGATTTTGGTGTCTTAAGCTGCTGGATGACGGTGTGAAGTTACGTTGTTTTGGCAATAAGTAGTGCACGCAGATTACGCCAATCAGTGTTACAACCATCATGACTTCGATGGCGACATCGACACTAAAGTTCTCCGCTAACAAACCGCCGCTAATACGTCCTGCGATACCACCTAATGAGTTTGCTGCAATGTAAGTACCAATGGCCATTGAAAATGCGTGCTTATCAAGTTCTTCTGCCATGTATGCGACGGCAACAGCGGCAAATGCGGCTAAAGCGATTCCGATTAATGCTCGGCATGCCACCAAAAATATAAATGAG
This sequence comes from Vibrio sp. GLN_1, assembly GCF_043106015.1. Taxonomy (NCBI): domain Bacteria; kingdom Pseudomonadati; phylum Pseudomonadota; class Gammaproteobacteria; order Vibrionales; family Vibrionaceae; genus Vibrio; species Vibrio sp. GLN_1. The sequence continues at coordinate 242,893 of NZ_JBICMD010000014.1, read as the reverse complement.
TCTCCGAGTAGCATCAACGCAGAAATGGCAGGAATAGAGAATAAGCCAACCATCATGACTGGCTTACGACCAATGGATTCGGACAAGACCGCCATTGGCACCAAACTGAATGAAAGCGCTAACGTTGAGGCAGCAAACAACCAGTTAACCTGCGTTTCTGAAATGGAAAACAGCGTTGCGAAGGTCGGCAGCATAGGTTGTAAAAGGTATAGGTTAGAAAAAACCAAAAAAGAGCCAAGCGCCAGAGATAGCGTAATGCGTTTGTATTCCGGAGTACCAAAGCTGACCATGTTTCCTGCCTGATAGGAGCAATAAGGGAGATTGTGATCAATCTATCAGTTGGATATGGATTAAAAAAATATATTAAAAATATGGATACGATATATTTTTGATCTTATGGAATCGAAACAACTGAAACATTTTCTGGCTGTTGCTGAGCATGGCAATGTCACTCACGCAGCTAAGGCACTTCATATCGCGCAACCAGCGTTAAGCATTTCGATAAAAAAATTCGAACAGTCACTCGGCGTGACGTTGTTTCGTCGTGAAGATAAGAAAATCAGCCTAACGAAAGAGGGGGAAACCTTACTCATTCACGCGCAGCGAGTGATTCAACAACTGCACGATGCGCAATTAGCGATTGATGAACTAAAAGGTTTAGCGAAAGGAGAAGTTCGCCTCGGCACGCCTTCTATGATGGGGAGTTACTTCTTCCCGCGCATCGTGATGGCGTTTAAGAGTCAGTTTCCCGATCTAAAACTGACGCTTGTTGAGGCTGGCACGCAATCTATTCGTCGAATGTTGCTCAATGGACAACTCGATATCGGCGTGATCAGCTGTGACGATGTACCTGAAGATCTAGAAACGGACCATTTGTTCAGCAGCCAAATGGTGGCCGTTGTTGCTCCCGAGCATGAGCTAGCGCAGCGTAAGGCTCTTACGTTTGATGAATTTTTCGAGCATGAATTGGTGATGTTTCAGCACGGATATTTTCATCGAGAATTCTTAGACCATGTCAGTGAAGAGCACGGTTTCAGCATGAAGTCTTCCTTTGAAACCAACTTGCTGCCGCTGATATTGAGCATCGTCAGGCAGGAGTTTGCCATTACGGCCCTGCTCGAGCTTGTTACTCAAAACGAGAAGGGGGTTGTTGGCATTCCGTTTCATCCACCAGTAACGCTCGATTTGGCACTAGCTTGGCGGAAAGAAGGGTATTTATCTATCGCAGATCGGACGTTTATTGATTTTGTGAAACGTTACGTCTGATACAAAAAGAGCTTCTTAATTCAGAAGCTCTTGTCACTATCCATTTATAGGCGATTAACTGCCACTGTACATCTTTTCGAAGTTCTTCGGATTCCAACCGATCATTACTCGGTCACCAATCTTCAATACAGGCACAGAGCGAGCACCAAGTGCATCAAGCTCTTTACGACCACGTTGCATTTTCGCGTTACAAAGGCGGTAATTAATGTTTTTCGAATCAAGATAACGTTGAGCATCTTTGCAGTGAGGGCATTTGTCTTTGACGTAAAGAACGACACGTTTCATTGAATTTCTCTCCATTATCATTGGGAGGCGAAGTCTACTATATGCTTCTTCAACTCTCCAGAACTTGATTTGTTGAGTAAAAGAATGAGGTTTGGAAAGTGAAAGTCATAAAAATGTAATGCCAATAAAGAACGTAAGGTTGGGAAAAAGTACCAAACGCTTTGATTGGTACCTGTAGCAATAGAACTTAAATATCCTTTTATCTACTATCTGAATGCTAATTGTTGCATTGATATGACGTTTTTATGAATTGTTGTAACTAATTCACTTAAACGTCGAGTTTTACTTTAAATTCGGAAGAGAAAATGTCAGGGAAGCGGGTCGCGAAAAATACTCTTTTTCAGATCGTCAAAATGCTAATTACGACCGTAGTTAACCTGTATATGGTACGTGTTTTACTCCATCAACTTGGTGTTGAAGGCTATGGTATTTTCAACCTTATTGCCGGCGTTTTGGCGTTAATGCTGTTTTTAAATGGAGCAATGACAACATCAAGTCAGCGTTATTTGTCTTTTTACAGTACCCAACAGTTAGAAAAAAGAACTAGCGTCTTTGCTACCACAAAATCGCTACATATTGTTGTTGCTATGATTATTTTTTTACTGTTATTTTCACTGCAAACTTTTATTTTTGAAGATTTAATTAACATACCAGTATCAGTTGTTTCTTCCGCTCAATCTTTATACCAGATTATGGCTGTCGGCGTATTAGCATCTGTAGTAACCGTGCCATTTAATGCGCAAATTAATGCCAATGAAGATCTAGGTATTGATGCTGTGTTTAGTGTTTTTGAATCACTGCTTAAGTTGATTTCGGCATTTTTGATTATCCTCTTTGAAAATCAACTAGTCGCTCTGGGAACGTTGTTTGTCTCAGTTTCTTGGACAATGCTTATTGTGAAGGTGGTTTACTGTCGGATTAAATATGAAGAATGTAACCTTCTAAACTTCAAATTAGATATTGCCTTATTTAAAGAAATGATTGGCTTCACTAGTTGGAACTCGTTTGGCGCCATTTGTGGCGTTGCTAGAGTTCAAGGCTTAGCTGTTGTGCTTAATCATTTCTTTGGCGTTTATATCAATGCTGTTTATGCCATTGCTGTTCAAGTAAATGGAAAGCTAAAGGAATTTAGCATTAACATCATGAAAGCATTCAATCCACGAATCGTAAAGGCAGAAAGCAAGGGTAATAGGGAGGAAATGCTCCACTTATCCATGTTAGCAAGCCGTTTTAGCTTGTTGCTTTACTCAGTCATCGCGCTGCCGATCTTTTTTGAAACAAATTTTATGTTGTCGATATGGTTGGGAGATTATCCTGATGGTGTACTGACTTTTATCAAGCTATTTTTAGTACTTGCGTTTGTAAACCTTACGACGGTTGGTCTTCAAACGGCTATACAAGCAACCGGAGACGTAAAGGCTTACCAGTCAACAATTGGGTCAGTGCTGCTGCTAACTGTGCCATTGGCCTATATTTTCCTATCGTTAGGTTATCCCCCTTACACCGTTATCGTTGTTTCCATTTTTATGGAGGTAGTTTCTTGTGGAATGAGGCTCGCTTTTCTCAAGCTCAAAGCCGGGTTATCCATTAAGAAATATATATTGTTTGTAATCAACAAAGCGCTTCAAGTACTAATACCAACGATAGCCGTATTGTTTTCATTAACGATAAGTTTCGAGCAAAGTATTTTAAGGTTTATTTCTACCACTTTGGTTTCATTCGGGATGATTAGCTTTTTAACGTATTGGCTGGTGTTAGGTGTAGAAGAAAAGAAAATGATAAGACTAAAGGTATAAGAGCATGACAGCGAAAAAGTTGGTGATGGTTGGCTATACACATGACACAAACCTTGGTGATCAAGTGATAGCAGATAGTGCAGAATATCTTATAAAGAAGAATATTATAGATAATGAATTCTCTGTTGAAAGGTTTAACCTAAATTATTCAAACGAATTTAATAGTTTTAAAAAATTAAAAAGAAAAGTAATAAATAAAATTTTAAGCAGACTATCTTCTAGCTCATCGTTTGATTATAAAGTTGGCTGTTATAAACGAGATTACAAAAATAAATTTAATGATGCGTCTGCAATTGTATTTGCCGGCGGAGGAATGATTAAGTTTAAGTACCAAGATTGTTGGGCGCATATTTCTGCTTTAGTTGACACGGTTGCGAATAAGCCATGCCCGATTTTTTTCAACGCTGTGGGCGTCGAAGGTTATGACCAAAGCAACTACAAATGTCGATTGTTAAAAGAAAGTCTGAATCATAGTGCTATAAAAATGGTTACGACACGTGATGATTTGAGCTTGCTCAATGATGGCTACATAGAAAACGGGTACGTCAAAACCGCTCAAGTAGCAGATTCAGCAGTTTTCAGCTCAGAAGTTTATGGGATACAGAAAAAATCGCTAGATGTTGTCGGACTTGGATTGGTGCGTGCAAGGATCTTCAAAGATAACGGTATTGAGCTGGATAGAACGCAAGTTATCGAGCTATATGCCTCGCTTATTTCAGAACTGGAAGCTCGCGAGCAATCTTATCAGCTATTTACTAATGGCTTGAAAAGCGACGTAGATATTCTCGAAGATCTGGAGACCTATCTAGGGAAGCAACTAAACGTTATTGAGCCACAAACGCCAAGAGAGCTGGTTGAGCTTATTTCAACATTTAAATGCACAATCGCCGCTCGACTTCATGCCTGCATTATTTCTTATTCGTTGACTGTTCCTGTTGTAGGGCTTGTTTGGAACAACAAAGTCAAAATGTTCGGTGAGTGTATAGGTTATCCAGAACGTTTCTTTTCCCATCAAGATTTTGATGCAAATGAGATCATTGATCGCTTAACCCTGTCTGTCACGGAAGGTTACGAACCTAATCACTATGAACGATATAGAGAGACGGTGAACACTAGCATTAACAAAATGATATCTATGATTTAGGAGTGAATTATGAATGTTGCCTTGATTTTTGCTGGTGGTGTCGGAACCAGAATGCAAAACAGCACTAAACCGAAGCAGTTTTTAGAGCTATATAACAAGCCAGTAATTATATACACACTTGAGAAGTTTGAAGAGAACAAAAACATTGATGCCATTGTTGTAGTTTGCGTTGAACCGTGGATCGATTATTTACGCAAACTGTTGTTCAAATTTGATATTCAGAAAGTGAAGTTTGTTATTCCCGGTGGTGAAACTGGTCAGGAGTCGATATTTAACGGCTTATGTAAGATAGAAGAAGAGTTTGATCATAACTCTGTTGTATTGATTCATGATGGCGTTCGACCTTTAATCAATGACGAAATTATCAACCGAAATATCGAAGCGGTCAAAAGTCACGGTAGTGCGATCACTACTTGTCCTCCAGTAGAGACCTTTGTCCTTGTCGACAATGAAGACGTCGTGAAAGACGTTCACGATCGTTCGTTATCTCGATTAGCGAAAGCGCCACAAAGCTTTTATTTGCGCGATATTCTTAAAGTACATCGTCAAGCGCGTGAGGACTGTTACACCGAAGCGATCGATTCATGTTCGTTGATGACAAAGTACGGATACGATGTTCGCCTAGTCTCTGGCATTTCTGAAAACATTAAAATCACGTCACCCATCGATTTCTTTATTTTTAAGGCAATAATCGATACGCAGGAAAATCTACAGGTTTTTGGTTAATTATATGAAAAATAATCGGATTAATATCATCAGTGATGATAACGAGCAATTGTACTTGAGCCAAAAGTCATGGGATTTGTTGCGAAATAAAACTGTACTTGTTACGGGTGCGACAGGAATGCTTGCAGCTTGTATGGTTCGCTTTTTTGTTTATCTCAATAGAAAAGATCAACTGAACATCAGAGTTTTGCTGTTAGCCCGTAGTGAACAGAAAGTTCAAAACTTATTTGGTGAGCTAACCGGTGAATTTGAATGTTTTTACCAAGATGTTTGCCAGCCGATTGAGTTTGATGACGAAGTCGATTTCGTTATTCATGCGGCGAGTAATGCAAGCCCACATCACATCAAACATGATCCTGTTGGGATTATTCAGGCCAACGTTGTTGGAACCATGAATTTGCTTGAGCTCGTTAAAAACAAACGAGTAAAAAACTTTTTGTTCATGTCCACTCGTGAAGTGTATGGAAACTTAGAGAGTCAAGAGCTGATCCGCGAAAGGGACTTTGGCAGCTTTGACCCATTGGACTCAAGATCTTGCTACCCAGAGAGTAAAAGAATGGCTGAGACATTGTTACAAAGCTACGCCATTCAGCATGACGTTCCTTTCACTGCAGTGCGAATCGCTCATTCTTACGGTCCAGGTATGTTCCTAAATGATGGACGCGTGATGTCAGATTTAGTTGGTTGCGTGATAGATAATCAACCAATAGTGCTGAAAAGCGATGGAAGTGCGCTGCGCTCATTTTGCTATGTCACAGATGCTGTATCAGCAATGCTTTTGGTGTTGTTAAAAGGTGAGGTAAATACTGCGTACAACATTGCCAATGAAACGGAAGAAGTTTCTATATTGCAACTGGCAAACCTTCTTTCGGACCTAGGCGGTGGCATTTCTTCTGTTAAGCATGAAATATCTAACGACAATGCGTATTGTCAATATAAAAGAACCAAGTTGTGTACGGAGAAAATTGGAGCTTTGAGCTGGAAGCCAAGGGTTGATCTGAAATCTGGTCTAGAGAAAACCATCGAGTTTATTAGGTAAGTTAAATTGAAAAAACTAACATTTGAGCAGCTCAGAAGCGTACAGATGTCTATTTTAGATAGAGTGCATCTGTTTTGTGAGCGTCACGATTTGGAGTACTCGCTGGCGGGTGGAACGCTGTTAGGGGCGATACGTCACAAAGGTTACATTCCTTGGGATGATGACATCGATATTATGATGCCAAGGGAAGATTACGAATACCTGTTGCAAAATTTTGCCAAAGAGTATCCTGATTTCACGTTTTTCAACTTGGACACCAAGCACAATCCTTATCCGTTTTTGTTCAGCAAGCTATCTCTGAATGATTCTGTTATTTCGAACGGGCGAATTAAAGGCGTCGGGATCAATATTGATATATTTCCTATTGATAGCCTTGGTAAAGAGAAGGGGGCAGCAAAGTTACGCTTTTCATTAATGAAAGCGATCAACTTTTTCGCTCGTATTCAACGTTCGAGACATGATAGGGCAAACCCAATAGTAAATATCGCATTCCGGTTGTTTCAAAAGTGTTTAAAGCTTTTGCCTAAAAAATGGTTTCTATCAGCAATCAAAGGGTTGTGTTCAACATGCTCAGTTAATGATGATGGCTATGCCGTGAGCATTGGCAGCAGTTACCTTGCTAAAGAGTTTACGGAGTCATCGCTTTATCATGATTATACTTCGTGCCCATTTGAAGATCGTCAATATAAATGCATCGCTAGATACGATGATTACCTATCCATGATTTATGGTGACTACATGCAGTTGCCAAAAGAACAGGATAGAGAAAACCACGATAACGTAGGTTTTATCAAAGAGCACTTGCTTCCTATGTAGTCTCGTTATGCCTAGCTTCTCTACAAGGTTAGGCAATAACACAACAATTTATCCTTGTTAAAGTTGCGTACAGTTGACTGTTATTGGTATTACCGATTGATAAAAGCTAGAATTAGCGCCTTTATTTTGTCATAGCAGACTTAACACTCATGCATCCGTCACTTCGATACATTCAAGGCTATCCTCAGAACATCGTTGAGCAGGTGAGCTCATTGGTCGACAATGGAAAACTGATCCCTTGGTTCGAAAAGCGCTATCCAGATAGACACCAAATCAAAAGCGAGAAGGCTCTCTACGAGTATGCAATAGCGATTAAAAACCGCTATATGAAGAAAGCCTCACCAATCAGTAAAGTAGTCTACGATAAGAAAATTCATGCGGTGAACAACGCGCTGGGGCTTCATAGTGTGATCAGCCGAAATCATGGCGGGAAGCTAAAGTCAAAAAACGAAATTCGCATTGCGAACGTTTTTAAAGATGCGCCGGAGGCATTATTGCGAATGTTAGTGGTGCATGAGCTGGCTCATACTCGCGAGAAGAATCACGATAAAGCGTTTTACCAACTGTGTTGTTACATGGAACCTGAGTATCACCAACTCGAATTTGATGCTCGTCTGTTTATGATTTACCTCGATTTAAAAGCGAATTCGAATGAAGAACAATAGCCACAACGCGAAACAGGCTCCGTCTAAAGCAGCTAAGCCAAAGCATGATAACGACGTTAACAAGGCCAAGCCGAAGCGTGTAAAAAAGAAAGCAGCAGTGAAAGCGAAACTATCGGCAGAAAAGAGTGATGTGGATTTTATCAAGATTGCTAAAAGTGGCTTGCACGAAAGTAATGCGCATCGTGGTCGCTATGATTTCAAAAAGCTAATCGCCAGTGAGCCTGCGCTGGCATCGTTTGTTATCAAGAACCCTAAAGGCGAGGATTCGATCAACTTCTCTGATCCGAATGCAGTGAAAATGCTGAACAAAGCGCTTCTTGCTGCTTATTACGACATTGATTTTTGGGATATTCCTGAGCACTATTTATGTCCACCAATTCCTGGTCGAGCGGACTACATTCACCGGCTGGCAGAACTGCTTGATGGTGAAGTCAAAGGAAAGTACCGCCATCAGAATGTACGCGCGCTGGATGTGGGTGTTGGAGCAAACTGTATTTATCCGATCGTCGGTGTTACTCAATACGGCTGGCACTATACGGGCAGCGATGTTGATCCGAAATCCATAGACTCCGCAGCCAATATCGTTGAGCGCAACGTCGCGTTAAACGGAAAAATTGAACTCGTACAACAAATGAGCGAGTCACACATCTATCGCGGTGTAATTCAGCCAAATGATCGCTTTGATGTGACGACCTGTAACCCGCCGTTTCATCGTTCAGCAGAAGATGCTGCGATGGGCAGTCAGCGTAAACTCGACAACCTAAAAGCAAACCAGCGAAAAAAAGGGGTCAAGTCGCAAAATAGCCCAGTGAAGCAGGGCAAGCCAACGTTGAACTTTGGTGGTCAAAACGCCGAGCTTTGGTGTGAAGGTGGGGAAGCGGCGTTTATTCGTCGAATGGCCAATGAAAGCCAAGCATTTAGCTCTCAAGTGCTGTGGTTTACGACGTTGATTTCGAAAAAAGACAACGTGCGTCCGATGCGTAAGCAGCTAGAAAAGCTGGGAGTTAAAGCGATTCGTGTGGTGGAAATGAGCCAAGGCCAAAAGATCAGTCGTTTTATGGCTTGGTCATTCATGGACAAGCAGCAAAGAAAGACTTGGATTGAGCTGAAATAATTTTATCTAGTTGTATTTGTTCAGCAGAATAGATAAGAAAAGCCCGCAATTTTCAGCGGGCTTTTTGATCAACGTTTGGTGACTGGTTCACAATTCAGTGCTGTTAGTGGCACAAACTGGTCTGTTTTCGCGTGGAACAGCCCGCAGGTTGTACCGCGAATCTGCAATGTGTACTGGTCAGGAAAATCGGTATAGCTACCGTCTAGTAGCACGTTATCCTTGCCTTTAACTCTGCCTTTCTCAATCAACAAGTGCGGAGACGATTCAAATACGTTGCTTGCGATTCTCGGTGCTGGCGTACCTTGAATTTGTGCAATCGCAGCTTGTACTTCCTTTACGGCCTCCGGCGTGGTTTTAGTGCTTAAGGCTTCAACAGGTTCTCGTGACATTGCTTCACACCCCAAAATCGGTAGTGTTAGTCCAAGACAAGCACAAAGTCTTATAGCTGTTGCGCGCCTTGATCTAGTTGATCTCAACATGTATAGCCTCTGTTCTTAGTGGTGAACGGTGATCCTTAAGTGCTGGAGAGTCGCTGTTAAGTGGCATTGTGTTGAAACTCGCAGGCGACACTTGTGGACAAGTTCCTGTATCCATGTAGTTGAGAGCGGCAGATAGCATGCGCTCGGATGTATCGCCTAGCGGCTTCGTTAAGTCGTCATCTACCCAACAACCTTCAACTCGATTATCTAAACCAAGGTTGCTGCTAATTTGGCTCTTAGGTGTTGGAACAAAACCGTCGGCAAAGTCGCCAAATTGTTTTTCGTTCGCAGATTTAAACTGAATGGTGTAGTACATGGTGCCACAGTTCTGCTCGGGTGCGAATCCATAAGGTTTACCCATTGTGGTTGAGCCAATTTGGATAACATTAACATCAATACCGCGCAGTGCATTCATCAGTAATTCACTTGAAGAGGCAGTACCGCCAGAGGTCAGCACATAAACTTGCTGCTTGCCTAGAGTAGGCAACACTTGGTCTGAGAACTTGCCTGCTGCCCAGTCGATGGCTACGTTAGTAAATGGGTATACATTGTCGCCATTAGGTATGGTTTTCATGATCTTATCGTTGTGAATAAGCTCACTAAAGACACGATTTTTATCCGCGCCGCTGAGCATGTATCCCACTTGAGAAGATTGCAGCACTAAACCGCCGCCGTTGTATCGTAAATCGATAACAATTTCATCAACCTGAGCTTCTGCCAATTTATTAAAGGCGTTAATGAGCGGTGTTTGTGCACTTGGCTCGAACGAGTTGTATTGCAGGTAACCGACTTTTTTACCGTTGTGCTCAATGACTTTCGCATTACGAACCGGAGAAGTCGCAACATCTGCAGCTTTCAGTATTACAGACTTTCTGTATCCATCTACAGTTTCAAATGTAAACGAATACTCTTTATTTATTTCTGGACTAAATAGCGTGGTATTAATCGTGTTAATTTCTGTGTTATTTGAAGTATTCACCACATCGATTGAGCCAATCTTTATTAACTTATCTCCACGAACAATACCGTTTAATGCGGCTGGAGAGTTGTCTTCCGTATAAGAAATACGAACGTCTCGAGGCTCTGTCGCTTGAATGAACGACCAATTAAATCCAAACCCAGCAACCAATCCCGATTGTGAGGATTTCATTTCATCTTCATAAGGAATAGCGAAGTGAAAGCGATCTTTCGTTTTTCCCGTTGCGGTTGTTTCAGAAGTCACGAGTGAGTGGAAATAAGCGATGACACTACTGTAAAAGCTTGGGTTTCTATCCGGTACTTCATCGTACCAAAGGTAGGTTTCATTGGTAAAAGCACGTAAAAAGAGTTTTTCTTGCAACGCTGAACCTGCTTTGTCTGGGTATGGTTGGTAACCCGCGTACGGATCTAAGCCCGTTCTTGGCGTTTCACATCGGTTGGCAAATTCGTTAGAGGTTTTACTGTAATCGCCTTGCGTCCATGCCGAATTGGTTGACGTATTGATGGATGGAGAAGCGCCGTCGCCACCACCACAGCCTTGTAATAACGCTAGAGTAACTGCCGTTGCAATAGAATACTGAAATTTCATATTTGTATGTCCCTACAAGTGATGATTTTATAATTATTTAATCTGCTTATTTTTATTTCCTTAGCATTGATGAATGTATAAATTTCAACTGTTTATGCGCAAATTTATATTTAAATATTGTGATAGGTTTAACGGAAGGTAGGTTAGTGTTTTAGCAGTATATTTATATGTGGATATTTAAATGACGTGTTTTAACAGAATTTAATGTCAATTAAATGGATTGGTTTGAACAAGTATACTGACTTGTTCAATTTATTTTAAGTTTGGAATTAATATTGGTATGTGCGATTTAATTTAAATACGTTGATTGAGCTGAGAAACATACTTTAATAAATCCCCATTAATATTGGGTAATCCGTCAGAGAAAAATATTTGTGTTCCTGGAGTGCAACGCATTAAAACGTTAGTCAACTCGCCATCTTGGTTGGAGGTATTGAGCGCATTGAACTTGACCAGCTTATTGTAAACATCATCTTCTAACTGCAATCGCTGCGCTTCGGTCAGACGAATTCGGCCAATACAAATACCGGGGCTGACTTCATGCGAAAGCGATTCTTTCTGAAAACGTTCACGAAATAGAGAGTCGAGATCTGAGCCTTCTTCCATCAAAAATCGGCGGCCGGAACGATAAAACAAACCATCACCAAAATCTTCCACATAACCGAGAATCTCCGCAATGCGGAGATAAAAACGCAGGCTTGTCTCCGTTAGGTTGTACATTTCCGCAATCTTTTTCGGCTCAAGATTTCGAGATGTCACCATATAGATGAAGTCGAGGAGGTAAGGGTGTTCGAGAAAGAGTGCACTTTGTTCATCCGTCAGCATTTGTTCGTTTTCATGCTGGAGTTGGTTGGCTAAATTGGCTAGCTCGATGAGGTCAGTATTTAGGTAGTTTAGGTAGAGGAGAATTTTATCCAATCCGAGAGAGGGATTGTGAAGGTGTCGTTTAATACTCGAGAGAGGAATGCCACTTTTCTCTGATAAAGAGCTGTAACACAGCCCTTCATCTTTTATTTTTTGTCGCAGCGCCGCCAACAGAAATTTAGGTCCAACATTCATCCGTGATTCCCCTAAGTTATCTGTTTAGTTATTTGGGCTCTGTCTTTCTAACAGCAAGTTACGAATAGCTGTACCTGCTTCTAGAATGTGTTTTTTCAACAGATATTTTGCGCCATCAATATCTCTGTTCTGGCACATTTCAAACAAGGTCAAATGTTCTTGTTCCGCTTTTTTAATGCCTGTGGTGAATAACAACTGCATACGAATGTAGCGATCGCATTTGGTATTTAAGTTGTAAATCACATCCATGGTTTCTGGCATGTTGGCAGGAGCGTATAACGCTTTGTGGAATTCGTAGTTATAGTTACTCCATTCTTCCACTTCGTCGCCACTATTTACCACCGCTTCGAAGCGTTCACGAACTTCACGAGCGCGTTCTAGATCTTCATCCGTCATGTTTTGAATCGCACGTTCCAGAATGTGGCATTCCACAACTGCACGCAGTTCAAATAGCTCATCGATTTTATCTGGAGACAGTTCAGTCACTGTCGCGCCTTTATGTGGCTCGAAACTGACTAAACCCTGCGCTTCCAATTGTACTAGTGCTTCACGCACAGGAATTCGGCTGACATTGAACTCTTTTGCTAACGCATCCTGACGTAAAGGCTGACCAGTTTTTAACTCGCCCTTCAGGATCTGAGTTCGAATTGCTTCTTCAACGAGCTGAGTACGCGTCTTAAAAACAGGTTTTTGTGACATTGAAGGCTCCCCTCAAAAATAAATATTGTATCCAATCCATTTAACTCTAGTAGTTTATTGTTTTTCCGGCTTAAGCCAACTACGAAATAAGGTTTTGAGAAGTAGAGTGAATTTAAAGGCACCAACTGGTGCCTTTTTGAACCATTTGGCTAAGTGTATGTTGCCTGTTATGACGTTTTACCGTCGATAGCGCGTTGGATGTTTAACGGGTTAGACGTTTTTAATGAATCGGGCAACAAGCTTTCTGGCAACGCTTGGTAAGCGACCGGGCGTAACCAACGGTGAATGGCCTCTGCTCCGACAGAGGTTGATGCCGCATGGGTCGACGCAGGATACGGCCCACCATGAACCATCGCATAACCAACCTCTACGCCAGTTGGCCAGCCATTGAACACCAGGCGTCCGGCAATTTCTTCCAGGCATGGAATCAACTGTTCAGCGAGTGATGAATCTGCTTCAGTCGCGTGGATGGTAGCGGTGAGCGTGCCGCCCAGTGTTTCACTTAGATCGAGTAAGTCCTCGAAGTCTTTACAGACAACAATCACTGATTGAGGGCCGAAAATCTCTTCTTCCCATTTTGGGCTTGTGCGCCAGTTTTGGCTGTCGGTGACAAACAGCGCAGAGGCGACATTTGGAGAGTCAGCCTGAGAGTAAGTCACGTTAATACCCTGATCAGCGGCTCGCTTTACGACTTCGTTCTCATAGGTTTCTCGGATACCTTGAGTGAGAAGCGTAGAAGGGGACTGTTGACGAATCAAAGCCTGAGCGGTTTCGATAAAGGCTTGTGTTTCTGGAGTATTCAACGCGAACACTACTCCCGGTTTTGTACAAAACTGGCCGCAACCCATGGTCATTGATGCGACAAACTGCTCTGCAAGTGAGGCGTTGTTTTTCATCGCTTCTGGGAGAATAAAGGTTGGGTTAATGGCGCCGAGTTCTCCATAAAAAGGGATCGGCTCCGGTCTCTGTTGAGCAAGGTTGAATAAGGCGCGCCCTCCGCCAACTGAGCCTGTGAAACCAACGGCTTTAATCTTTGGATGTGTCACTAACGCTTGGCCAAGTTCACGTTTGTTACCTTGAAGCAAAGTAAAAATAGCTGAAGGCAGGTCTTCTTTGTTCAGTGCGTTTTCAATACATTCGGCGACGATTTGGCTCGTTCCCGGATGCGCGGTATGACCTTTAACAATAACCGGACAGCCAGCCGCAAGTGCAGATGCGGTATCGCCACCCGCGGCTGAGAATGCTAACGGAAAGTTCGAAGCGCCAAAGACGGCGACAGGGCCAATGGCAATTTGTTGGCGACGAATGTCAGGCTTTGGTAGAGGTTGGCGTTCAGGATTTGGTGTATCGAAGATAGCTTGATGATAACTGCCCGATTTTACAACATCTGCGAACAATCGAAGCTGGTTAGCCGTTCTGCCGACTTCCCCCTCTAAACGTGCCTGTGGAAGCGCTGTTTCTAAATGCGCACACGCGACAATATCTTCACGTCTTGCTTCTAACTCTGACGCAATAGAGCAGAGTAGGTTGGCGCGCTTTTCGTTGCTGAGTCGGCGAAAGCTGCGTGCAACTTTGGCTGCAGCTTCTGCAGCTTGGTTAACTTCTATCTCGCCATGAACGGGAAACGCCGTCGTTAATCGTTCACCGGTAAAGGCGTTGGTGGCGTAAAACACCTGTGAGTTTTGCGAATTCATTGTTCTTCCTTACTGTCCTTATTTCACTTCAAATCCGTACGCGTACGGGTCTTCGTCATCGACCCAAATGGTGTTGTGGCCATAGACTTGTGCCCAACCTTCAATGCTCGGCAAAATCGCCGTTTGCCCGTTTACTTCGGTGATGCCCTCAATACGGCCGTTAAATAGGCTGCCGATGATGCTTTCATGCACGAAATCTTCGCCTGATTTGAGTTTTCCTTTCGCGTGCCATTGCGCCATGCGTGCGCTCGTGCCAGTTCCACATGGCGATCGGTCGAGCGCTTTATCGCCATAAAAAACGGCATTGCGAGCCGTTGCGCCGTCTTGCGTTGGTTTCCCTGTCCAAAGTACATGGGAAACGCCGCAAACCGTGGGATCATTTGGATGGATGCATTCCACTGCATTAGAAACGGCGGTGCGCACTTTGGGGGAGAGCATTAAAATCTCATCAGGGGAGTAGTGTTCGAGTCCCGCATAATTTTCTTGTGGATCAACAATGACGTAGTAGTTGCCGCCATAAGCGACATCTACCGTGATTTCTCCCAAACCTTCGATTTCAACCGTGACATCTTGATGCGCAAGATAAGCTGGAACATTAAAAATCTTTACTGACGTGACCTTGTCACCTTTGGTTTGGTAGTGGACTTCTATTTGGCCGGCTGGCACGTCGAGGATCAAACGGCCTTCTTCTTTCGGCGTAATCAAACGATTTTCGATGGCGGTGGTCACTGTACCAATAGTGCCGTGTCCACACATAGGCAGGCAGCCGCTGGTTTCAATAAAAAGGATGGAAGCATCTGCATTGTCGCTGCAAGGCGGTAAAACAACGGAGCCCGACATCATTGAGTGGCCACGCGGTTCAAACATCAGTGCTTGTCGAATCCAATCATAATGCTCTAAGAAATACTGACGCTTTTCACTCATCGTGTTGCCCTCAAGTGGTGGAACACCACCAGCCACCAATCTTACTGGGTTTCCGCAGGTATGGGCATCGATACAGAAAAAGGTTCCTTGTCTCATTTTTCTCTCCTTGCTGAAGAAATGGGTTGAATCGAACGAGCTTGATGTTATCGTAATGTAAAATATATTGTATACAATCTGCTTTTTCAAATGTGACTTGGAGCATATTCATGTTGAGTAAGGAAGAACTCAGAAATCAAAGCATCGCGGTTATAGGGGCGGGAATCATCGGTTTGTCGATTGGCTTAAAACTGCAACAGCAGGGGTATCGCGTCACCATTTTTGATCCGAATGGAGTGGGCAATGGGTGCTCGAAAGGTAATGCCGGGCACATCGCGACCGAGCAAGTTTTTCCTCTTGCCACGCCGGCCTTGATCCCTCAATTACCTAAGATGTTATTGAGTTCGACAAGTCCAGTTTCTATTCGTTGGCAAGACTTGCCCAATACCGTCGGTTGGATGATACGTTTTTTATTGAAAGCGAAACCTTCAGCGGCAGAAGCTTCCACGCAGGCGATAACAAGCCTTAACACGCGAGCCGTTCAGAGTTGGAATCTGCTATTAGATTCGATCGGAAAAAGTGGGCTGATTAAGATGGATGGTTCACTGCTGACGTTTGAAAGCGAAAGCTTGTTTGAAGGTTATCAAAGTACGCTTGATGCGTTAGCGGAACAAGGTGTTCGGTACGAACTTTGGACGCAAAACGAAATCCGACGTCGGCTTCCTGAACTCAGCAAAAAGGTTCGGTTTGGCGTCTTTTTTCCAGAAACAGGACATACAATAAACCCTTATGAACTCTGCGTTGATCTAAGTAATGCATTTGAAAAACTCGGAGGTTCACTTGTCCATGAAGAAGTAGACGCAGTAAGTAAAAACGGCGATGTCTTGGTCAATACTCAGCGAATGTCTTTTGACAAAATTGTGGTCGCAGCGGGTGTTCATTCTAAAGCTTTGGTTCGCCAGTTAACCGGTGTGAATGTCCCGATACAAGCTGAGCGAGGCTACCATCTCATGATGAATGACAAGCGTGAGTCATTGCCGTTTCCTATCAGTTCTGCGGACAGAAAGTTCATTATGACGCCCATGTTTGAAGGCTTACGTTTGGCGGGAACGGTCGAGTATGCCGATGTGAAATCGCCACCAAACATGAAGCGCGCAGAGATGTTGTATCAGCAGGGGAACGCGATGTTTGAGTCCGGTTTAAATCCGTTGAAACAGCAGGAAAAGTGGATGGGAAATCGACCTTCAACAATCGACTCGTTGCCGGTAATCGACCAGTGTTTTAATGGCAAGGTATTACTGGCATTTGGTCATCAGCACTTGGGATTGACTCAAGCGGCGATCACTGCAGACCTAATCTCTGAGCTCGTTGCAGATAAGCCAACATCGGTGAATATTGCGCCGTTCACACTACAGCGATTTGCCTAAAAAATTTTAAAATTAAATATTGTATAAAATATATTTAATGCTAATGTTAACGAAAATTTAACAAATGTGGTGTCCAACAGCCGTAACGGATACCTCCAGAAAAACAACCAAAGGAGTAAACCATGTCACGAATGACGAAAACACCACTGGTGATGTTGATTTCGGGAATGCTGTTGGGTACCTCGGCATACGCTGAAGATAAACTAACGGTCGTCTCATGGGGTGGCGCGTTCACCAAAAGCCAAGTAGAGGCTTACCACAAACCATTCGTCCAAAAGACTGGTGTTGAGATCGTATCGGAGGATTTCAGTGGCGGTTTGGCTGAGATAAAAGCGCAAGTAGAAGCAAACAACGTGCGTTGGGATTTGGTCTCGCTGGATAAACCAGACATTGTTCGAGGCTGCGCGGAAGGGCTTTTGGAACCTGTCAACCCCAGTATTCTGCCTCCCGGCGCTGACGGGACACCAGCAAAAGAGGATTTCATCGATGGGGCGATCCACGAGTGTGCGATTAACACCATTGTCGTATCGACCGTCTTAGCGGTGAACGAGGATGCTTTCAAAGGCAAAACGGCTCCAACCAAGTTGACGGACCTTTTTGATTTAACAAACTTTCCCGGTCGACGAGCACTACAAAAGCAACCTCAAGGTAACCTTGAATGGGCATTATTGGCCGATGGCGTTAAACCTGACGAAGTTTACCGCCTACTAGAAACTGAAGAGGGGCGAGCACGCGCCTTTGCCAAACTCGACACCATCAAACCGCAAGTGCTTTGGTGGACGACAGGTGCGCAGCCACCACAAATGTTGGCAGATAAAGAAGTGGTAATCGCGTCTGCTTTCAATGGCCGGATACACAACGCGCGTAAAGATGAAGGCCAACCATTTCGCATCATTTGGGATCACCAAATGGGTTATATGAACGGCTGGGCTATTCCTAAAGGAAGCGCGAATACCAAACTTGCCCTCGATTTCATTGCTTTTTCTTCGGGTACTAAGCCTTTGGCAGATCAAGCTAAATACGTCGCGTATGGCCCAACTCGTAAGTCTTCTTCCGCAGAAGTAAGCCCAGAGATTCTGGCGAACCTGCCGACCGCGCCTCAGAACTTTAAAACGGCGTTTTTGATTAACGACGAATGGTGGTCTGATTATGCCGATGAGTTGAATGAAGAGTTCAATACTTGGCTGCTTAATTAGGCGTTAACTGTAGGGGTTTATTTATCGATTGATGAGTTAAACCCCAAATTGGAACTCAACGTACCTATTTTGGAGAAGTGATGAAAGTCATCGATGCACAGCAAGTCGCGCGAAGTTTGAGTATGCACTCTTTGATTGAAACCATGCGAGACATCTATGCACAGCCTGCCACGATTCCGCAGCGCAGAGTGATGTCATTAGAAGAGGGGAAGTATGAAGCTTTTGCTTTACTGCCTGCATGGAACCAAGAACTGATTGCCGTTAAGGCATTTACTTACTTTCCTGAGAATCCCCTGCAAGGTAAAGATACTTTGGCATCTAAGTTGTTGGTCTTCAAACGCGGAGATGGTGAACCTATCGCGCTGGTGGACGGCAAAGTCTTAACTTTTTGGCGTACAGCTGCCGCATCTGCTTTAGCCGCCGATTACTTAGCGCGCAAAAACGCCTCCCGCTTGTTGATTTGTGGTACTGGCAACTTAGCCCCTTATTTTGCGTGGGCTTACGCAGCGATTCGACCACTCAAACAAGTTTATGTTTGGGGACGAAACCCAGAAAAGGCTGCCTCAACGGTGGATCAGATTCTGTCTTCCTCTGAATATCAATCACTGCCAGAAGAGCGCCAGTTCTCTGTGTCTGTGGTCGAAAACGTTGAGCAAGTGATTGATCAAGTCGACATCATCAGTTGCATTACTGCGTCTGCTCAGCCTTTGTTTAATGGCTCTGATGTGCAGCCGGGAACACACATTGATCTGGTCGGTAATCACGACTTAGACAAGCGTGAATGTGATTCTGTCTCGGTACAACGAGCGAATGTGTATGTCGACAGTCGCATCAATGTGTTGGCGGAAGCGGGAGATCTGCTGATCCCAATTCAAGAGGGTGTATTCACACCTGAAGGCATTTATGGGGAGTTGCCTGAGCTTTGCGCTCAGCAAGTGCAAGGGCGTCAAAGTGACGAGGTGATTACCTTATATAAATCGGTTGGCAGTGCCTTGGCTGATTTAGCCGCAGTAAAAGCGGTGTTGTTAAAACATGGCGTTGAAAGCCAAATTTGAGCATTTTCGCTCGTCTTTATAAATTGCATACAATATACATAAAGGAAAGGAAGTTCATGAAAGTAGATTGGAAAGGTGTTTATCCGGCAGTCAGTACGCAGTTTCGTCAAGATCAATCCATTGACCTAGACGCAACACAAACCGTTATCGATAACCAAATTAAAGATGGTGTGAACGGCATTATTTGCCTTGGTACGGTAGGTGAGAACTGCGCGCTATATCCGGAAGAAAAGCGTCAGGTGCTACAAGCTGCCAAAGAAGTGGTTAATGGTCGTGTTCCTCTTATTGCTGGTACGGCAGAGTCAATTACCACTGCGGCTATCGATTACATGCAAGACGCGCATAAAATTGGTATCGACGGGTGTATGGTGATGCCTGCGATGGTTTACCGCACGTCTGAAAGCGAAACATATGATTACTACCGCACGCTGGCAGAAGCGACACCAGAGATGCCTATCATGATTTACAACAACCCTGTTGCGTACGGCGTCGATGTAAATCTCGATATCATGGCGAAGCTGGCTGAGTTTGACAGCATTGTTGCAATCAAAGAGTCGACTACCGACACGCGTCGTATCACTGAGCTTTACAACAAGTTCGATGATCGTTTTATCGTGTTCAGCGGTGTTGATGACATTGCGCTTGAGTCGCTGATGTTAGGAGCGACAGGTTGGATTTCTGGCTTAACCAATGCGTTCCCAGAAGAATCCGTTGCAATTTACAAGCTGGCGAGCCAAGGCCGGTATGCAGAAGCGTTAGAAATTTACCGTTGGTTCTTACCTCTGCTGCGTCTCGACACCATTCCTACGCTGGTTCAATGCATTAAGCTTGCTGAACAAGTGTGTGGCCGTGGTTCAGAGCAAGTTCGTGCACCGCGCCAACTGCTTAAAGGTGAGGAGCGTCAACAAGTGATCCAGATGGTGGAGCACGCGCTTGCTACCCGCTTAGACCTATCAAAATACAATCTGTAATTGAGCTAGTGAGTAGGGCGCTTTGTGGCGCTCTACTTATTTTCGCTATACAAAAATGAACGGAGGGATGCCATGAGCACAGCAAACAAGGATTATGTGAGCTTTCAACATGTTAAGAAAACCTACGACGGTGCAAACTTGGTGGTTAAAGACTTCAACTTAGACATCGCACCCGGAGAGTTTGTCACCATGTTGGGGCCTTCTGGATCAGGCAAAACAACGTGTCTGATGATGCTGGCGGGTTTTGAAACGGCAACAGGCGGGGAGATTTACATTGATGGCGTTCCGGTAAACAATCTCGCGCCACATAAACGCGACATCGGAATGGTATTTCAAAACTACGCGCTGTTTCCTCACATGACGATTGCGGAGAATCTCGCTTTTCCTCTAAAAGTGCGCAAGCTCGATAATCAAACCATTCAAAATAAAGTACAGAGCGCACTGGACATGGTCGAGTTAGGGCACGTTGCCAGTCGTTATCCCAAGCAGTTATCTGGCGGGCAGCAACAACGTGTCGCGTTAGCGAGGGCGCTTGTGTTTGAACCGAAACTCGTCCTGATGGATGAGCCTTTGGGCGCGTTGGACAAGCAACTTCGTGAGCAAATGCAGATGGAGATTAAACACCTGCACGAAAAGCTCGGTATTACGATTTTATATGTCACGCATGACCAAGATGAAGCGCTCACTATGTCTGACCGAATCGCAGTTTTTAATCAAGGCGAAGTGCAGCAACTTGCCCCGCCAACGGAACTGTATGAATCTCCGAGTAACGCGTTCGTCGCTCAGTTTATTGGTGAAAATAATCAGCTTTCGGGTGTGGTAAAAGAGTGGCAATCAGAGCGATGCCAAGTCCAGGTCGGCCCCGCTCACTTCGTTGCCAAACCGGTTCGAGTGACCCAAAACGGCGAGCACACCACCTTGTCTATTCGACCAGAGAAAATTTCCATCCAACCTGATGACGAATCGTGTGATAACCAAATTGAAGGCGTGCTGCGTGAGCTAATTTATCACGGAGATCATTATCGTCTAGTGGTCGACGTTGAACTGGTTGGTCAGTTTGTTGTGAAAGTGCCGAACGACAACCGAACGCATCTGAACCTTATTCCGGGAACGGTTTGTCGAATTGGGTGGCAAAGTACAGATTGCCATGCGCTAGATGCGATTCAACCAGAAACCGAAGAGGTGGCGGCATGAGTCGAGAGCTAACCTCGTTAGATTCGGTGCTGGAAATCGAACGACATGTGAATCACCAACAGAGCGATCTCAGAGCCCAACTGCAAAAAGCGGAGCGCAATAAAAACCTACGCTCAATCATGCTGACGTTGCCGTTGGTATGCTTTATTTTGCTCACATTTGCGTTTCCTATTTTAGAAATGCTTTATCGCAGTGTCGACAACCGAGATATTCCGCAGGCCTTGCCGAAAACAATCCTAGCGTTAGCGCATTGGGATTATCAAGGATTGCCAGATTCCGAAGTGGTAGAAGCATTTTCGGTTGAGCTGCTGGCACTGTATGAGGCCAAAGCTCTTCCTAAAATCGCCAATCGCATGAACATAGAAGTCTCTGGCATGCGCAGTTTGATGATGAAAACGGGACGAAAATTGTCTCGTTTAGAAGTGCTTCCTACGTCAATAAAAGAACTGAGTAGGCTCGATAAACGCTGGGCGGATGCAAAATATTGGGTTGCTTTTAAGAACCTGAGCGGTGCGATAACCGTCAACCATTACCTTGCGGCATTGGATATGCAGGTGAACGAAATGGGCGAGATTGAAGCGCAACCAGAAAAACGGCAGATCTACGTTGACCTTTTCTTTAAAACCTTTTGGATGTCGATCTTAATTACCGTGATTTGTTTGTTGATGGCTTATCCCGTTGCGTATCTGTTAGCAAACTTGCCAGACAAACGCGCCAACTTGCTGTTGATTGTGGTGCTACTGCCTTTTTGGACGTCACTATTGGTCCGTACGACCTCTTGGATTGTGTTGTTGCAAAATCAGGGGGTGATTAATGATTTACTGATTTGGTCTGGTTTAACGTCTGAGCGAATTCAGATGATACACAATACCTTTGGTACGGTTGTTTCTATGGTACACATCTTATTGCCTTTTATGATTCTGCCGCTCTACAGTGTAATGAAAGGCATCAGTCCAACGTATTTCCGCGCTGCTCGTTCCTTAGGGGCGTCCCCTCTTGTTGCATTCGTCAAAGTCTACATGCCGCTTACTTTACCGGGGATTGGCGCTGGAGCGTTGCTCACGTTCATTCTTTCGATTGGTTTTTACATTACGCCGGCACTCGTGGGTGGAAGGAGTGGGCAAATGATCTCCAATATGATTGCGTACCACATGCAAACCTCGCTCAACTGGGGAATGGCGGGGGCGTTAGGTGGGCTGCTTTTGTTTGTCGTGCTCGCGCTGTTTTATGTGTTTAACCGTGTGGTTGGCATAAATAACATTAAGGTAGGAGGATAACCATGGCACTACCAAACTACGCTTCAAAAAGTGAGAGAATGGCTTACGCAGGCTACTTGGTATTTTGTGGACTGGTGCTGTTCTTTCTCATTGCGCCTATTCTGACAATCATCCCCTTGTCGTTTAATGCCACCCCTTATTTTACGTTTACAGAAGGTATGCTGAACTTGGACGCAGACGCCTATTCTGTACGCTGGTATCAAGAAATGTTCACCAATGAGCAGTGGTTATTAGCACTCAAAAACAGCACGTTTATTGCGCTCATGGCTACTTTGATCGCGACGGGTCTGGGTACGTTAGCCGCATTGGGGCTAGCCAACAGCAATTTGCCGTTTAGAAATGCCATTATGGCGTTGCTGATTTCTCCAATGATTGTGCCTGTGATTATTTCTGCCGCTGCGATGTATTTTTTCTACACTCGGTTGGGTTTATCTCAGACGTATTTTGGCATTATCTTAGCGCATGCCGCGCTAGGTACGCCTTTTGTTGTGATCACTGTGAGCGCGACGCTGAGTGGTTTTGATCAAAGCCTCGTCAAAGCGGCGGCCAGTTTGGGCGCAAATCCGGTTTACACCTTTAGGCACGTAACTTTTCCGTTGATCCGTCCCGGTATGATTTCCGGTGGATTGTTTGCGTTTGGCACGTCGTTTGATGAAGTGGTCGTGGCGTTGTTTTTAACGGGCGCAGAACAAAAAACCGTCCCAAGGCAGATGTGGTCAGGGATCCGAGAACAAATCAGCCCGACAATTTTGGCTGTTGCAACCTTGCTGATTTTTATGTCCGTGTGTTTGCTCGTGACGTTGGAGATCTTACGCAGACGCAATGTCCGTATTCGTGGGATTCAAGAATAAATAAGCCTTTTTCGGTTGCTCAGAGCTTTCTCGTCCAGGAATTACTCACCCTTTGACCGAACGCGCCTCCTTGTGGCGCTTTTTTACGTCTGCGGCTCGATAGGGGGGCTATTTGATTTGTTGAATTTCTATTCCCGCTTGCTCAAAACGGGCGAATACTGGCCTGTGATGCTGCTGATACCAGCTCGCTGGCATGTTAGGTTTAAGCTGTAGCTTCTCCTGTTTGCTGATCACCACATAGTGCAAAAACGCGTTAAGCGTAGCCGTCATTACATCAAACGTCATCTCTCCATCTTTACTGATGGCTTTGAGCAAACCAACCACGGTTTCTTCAGGAACTAAAGGCTCAATAACCGCCTGTTTACGAGTTTTAAGGCTGATAGAGGCTGGCAATGCATCACGGGCGGTTTCCCAACAAACCTTGTTGTTTTTATTTACTAAATTGTTTTTATAGCAGTAGTAACTGAATAAAAAACGGGACACGTTTTGCCAGCGTTGCGTTTGGATTTCTAACCACAGGTGCTGAAGTTCGATATCGGCATCGGTCATAGATTTCATTCTAAATATGTTGGGAGAGCGATAGTGTAGCTTGGTTTTTTCATAACGCCAAAATCCTTCGTTGTGGCGTCTTTAAGTGCTAGTTCATCAAAGTCTATTGAGCAAATCGATTTTAATAAAGTTCGTCGTGTGGCGAATTGGGTACTAAAAAGTGATACCGCTAAATTTGTTTGTTAATGAATTGTTTATTTTAAAGCTCAATCAGATTTATATGAGGATGCTCTTTGTTGTGAAAAGAGCACGAAGTGATGTCACGTGGTATCGGCATTTAAGGAACACATTATATAGAAGAACAAAGATGGAACTGAAAACCCTCAGCGTCGCGATTGCGGCAACCTTGAGCAGCACTGCTGCGTTCGCAATGAGCGAGCCAGTAGCGCAAGTCACAGAGAAAGTTGAACATCATCAGCACGAACACGGTGTAGAAACGGCGCAGCCTGAGTATGCACCGACAGAATTGTTACCACAGCTACCAAAACAGACGTTACGTACGCGGGCTATCCAATCGGTTGAAGCGTCAAGCGTGGTTTGTGACGTAGAATCGTTCACAACCACCAACAGCAACGACTTGATCAGCGCGATAAAAACTCAAGGTGCAAGTTGCATCAACGAGCTGTTCTCTGCTCAAAGCCGAGTGCAAGAAGCGGCGTTTGATTCTGACCACATGTATAACGTGGCAAAGCATACGGTGACTTTGGCGAAGGCCTATACTGGCGGTGGTAGTGATGAGCTTGAAGCCTTGTACTTGTATTTGCGCGCTGGCTATTACGCCGAGTTTTACAACAACAATATCTCGTTTGTTTCTTGGGTCACGCCCGCAGTGCAAGAGGCGGTAGACGCGTTTGTAAACAACGCTAATTTTTACGAAAACAGCGACCCGCACGGCAAGGTATTAAGTGAAGTGATCATCACGATGGACAGTGCGGGGCTGCAACACGCTTATTTACCGCAAGTGACGGAGTGGCTGATGCGCTGGAATGACCAATACGCTCAAAACTGGTACATGCGCAACGCGGTGAATGGGGTGTTCACCATCTTATTTGGTGGTCAGTGGAACGACCAATATTTGCAAACCATCGGTAACCAAACCGAACTTGCAAAAGCATTGGGTGACTTCGCGTTGAGAGAGTCCTCGATAGGAGCGAGCGACGAGTTTATGGTGGCAAATGCGGGTCGTGAATTGGGGCGTCTGACCAAATATTCGGGCAGCGCTGCCACAACGGTGAGTAGCAAGTTAAAAGATATTTTTGCTCGCTATGAGATGTACGGAAAAGGGGATGCCGTTTGGCTTGCTGCTGCGGATACGGTCTCCTACTACGCCGAATGCAGCGAGTACGGAATTTGTGATTTCGAAACCAAGCTCAAAGGTTTGGTGTTATCGCAAACCTACACTTGTAGTCCAACCATCCGTATTTTGTCGCAAAACATGACGCAAGAGCAGCATGTGGCCGCTTGTAGCAAAATGGGTTACGAAGAAGGGTATTTTCATCAATCTTTGGAAACTGGCGAACAGCCAGTCGCTGATGATCATAATACACAGCTTCAAGTGAATATTTTTGATTCCAGTGACGACTACGGTAAATACGCGGGGCCAATCTTTGATATCAGTACCAACAACGGCGGCATGTACCTTGAGGGTGACCCGTCCAAGCCGGGCAATATTCCTAACTTTGTCGCTTATGAAGCGTCTTATGCTAACCCTGACCATTTTGTTTGGAACTTAGAACATGAATACGTGCATTACCTAGATGGCCGATTCGACCTTTATGGCGGTTTTGGTCATCCAACTGAAAAGGTAGTGTGGTGGAGTGAAGGCATTGCAGAATACATCGCAAACGAAAAAGACAATCAAGCGGCGTTAGATACGATTCAAGACGGCTCAACTTACACCTTGAGCGAGGTTTTTGAAACCACATACGATGGTTTTGATGTTGACCGAATTTATCGCTGGGGCTATCTGGCCGTTCGATTTATGTTCGAGCGACATAAAGATGATGTAAACCAAATGCTGGTGGAAACACGCCAAGGTAATTGGAGCAGTTACAAGGCGACCATCAATCAATGGGCAAACCTATACCAGAGCGAGTTTGAACAGTGGCAACAGTCATTGGTTTCAGGTGGCGCTCCTAATGCAGTAATAACCGCAAACAATGAGGGAAAAGTCGGTGAAAGCATTACATTCAGCAGTGAGAACAGTACGGATACAGACGGGCAAATCGTCAGTGTGTTGTGGGACTTCGGTGATGGCACGACCAGCACACAAACCCAGCCGACGCACCAATATGGGAGTGAAGGTCAGTACACGGTCAGTTTAACAGTGACAGATAATGACGGTTTGACAGCTACCGCGACCCACAATGTGACGGTTTCGGCGACTGGCGGTAGTAGTACGCTTCCGCAAAATTGCGCGGTACAAAGCAAAGTGAGTGGTGGTCGTTTAAATGCTGGCGAGCCTGTCTGTTTGTCAAATCAGCAAACCATTTGGCTGAGTGTGCCGGCAGTTAATGAACATGCGAATATTGCTATCTCAACTGGCAATGGCACGGGTGACCTCAAAATTGAATACAGCAATCTAGGCTGGCCAGATGGTTCAAACCTACATGGTTTGTCAGACAATGCTGGTAACAAAGAGTGCATAACCGTTTCAAACCAAGCCAATTATTGGGGCTACATAAAAGTCTCTGGCAGTTTTGAAAATGCCGCGATTGTTGTAGATTTTGACGCGGAAGCTTGCCGAGAGTAACGCGCATTTTGACACAAATAAACGCCCTGTCATATTGGCAGGGCGTTTTTGTATCTGGTCATCGGCGGAGCGTATTTAGTGTTTTCTGTGACGACTAATGAGCGTTAATCATTGGCATTTATTTGTGCAAAGAAAAGCTTTCAGCAACAAGAAGAGGTGCGCACATAGGCGGACAAAAAAGCCAGCCCGAAGGCTGGCAATCAAACAGGGAGTTTGAAATGAAAATGAAATCGGGAGATAGGGCAGTTTGTCTAAAGCTCTACAAACTGAGTTGCGCGCTGAAGCCAAGCTTTGTCGTGCTCATCAAGAGATGGGCTGAGTGCTTGGTAGACGCGAGAATGGTATTGATTTAGCCAGTTAATTTCATCATGGCTTAGCAAAGAGACATCAAGCATGTTCGTGGCGATTGGTGCCAGCGTAATGGTCTCGAAGCCATAAAAAATACCGAACTCATTTTGCTCGACTTCAACCACTTTCATGATGTTTTCGATCCGAACACCGTATTCACCTTCACGGTAAACACCGGGTTCATTGGTGATCACCATGCCAGGTTTTAGCTCAACTTCGCGGTGGCTTTGCGAGAAGTTTTGTGGCCCTTCATGGACATTCAAACAAATACCCACACCATGTCCTGTACCGCATTTGTAATCAATACCATGTTGCCACAGCACACCTCGCGCCATGATGTCGAGATTGGCACCCGTAGAGCCTTTCATAAATCGAGTCTGAGTCAGTCGGATGACCGCTTTCAGCACTAACGTGTAGTCTTTGCGCTGTTTAATGGTCGGTGACCCGAAGTGGAAAGTACGGGTGATGTCTGTTGTGCCGCCAAGGTATTGGCCGCCTGAATCTACAAGGAAGAAATTGCTTTCATTGACAACGGCATTGCTTTCTTCATCGGCGGCGTAGTGCATTTTCGCGCCATGTGCGGCGAAGCCTGCAATCGTGCGGAAACTGTCGCTCACATAATGGCGAGTTTGACGGCGATAGCTTTTCAATTGAGCCTCGGCTGACAGCTCAGTAACAAGCCCGCTTGGGACTTGGTCTTCTAACCAGCTCATGAACTTCACGACAGCCACACCATCGTCCGTCAATGACTGTTCGAGATTGGCTAACTCGGTCTGATTTTTGATGGCTTTCATGTCGGTGACGGGGCAAGCCATTGGCTTTAATGAAAGGTTCTGCTCAATGGAGTTAACCAACAAACTGTCGGTATAAACCGGGCTAAAAGCAAGCGACAAGCCTTCACATTGCTGATTCAAATACTGGCTGACGTACTCGTAGTGACGAACGCTCACACCTTGCGTAGTCAGATTCTTCTCTATCTCGGCTGGTAACTTTTGTTTATCGATGAACGCCGTCGCGCGGTCTCGCTCGACAATAAGGTAGGATTCTGAAACCGGGCAGTAAAGCGTGTCACCGCCACGAATATTCAGTGTCCACATCACATCGTCAAGGGTTGAAACCAATAAACAGTCCGCATGGTTTTCATTGAGCCATTTACGAATATCTGCGAGTTTTTGTTTGGTTTCTACACCAGAAAATGCAACCGGATGGTCAAAAATTCCTGCGCTCGGTCTGCTCGGGCGGTCAGTCCAGATTGGCGTTATCAGATCGAGGTCGAGAACAATCTCGATGTTCTTTGGCTCAAGCGTTTGTTTAAGTTCTTGGTAAAATGCGTAGCTGATCGAGCGTCCATCCACGGCAATCGCGCTGTTTTCGTCGAGGGTATTCGCAAGCCATTTAGGAATGGTGGGGGTTTCCGGCTGACGCGCTTTGAAAAGGTCTAACCCTGTTCCATGCAATTGTTCTTCTGCTTGAATGTAGTAGCGACCATCTGTCCACAATCCACCGCCTTGTTGAGTTATGACGACATTACCAGCCGAGCCAGTAAAGCCAGAAATCCACGTGCGTCCAGCCCAGTGGTCAGCGGAATACTCACTATTGTGGGGATCATTGTTTGTGACGATGTAGGCCGAAACCTTGTAGTTTGCCATTGCGTCGCGTAGCGATGAAAGGCGTTGGTTAACCGAGTTTGTTGTATTCATGAAAACGTCCTAAATCATGTTTGAACAGTAAATATGATGTTGCTCAGTGCCTGTTTTGACTGGGCTTTGCTGCCCACATAGTTCCGTAGCTTCTGGGCATCGGGTTCTAAAAACACAACCGCTGGGTGGGTTGAGCGGAGAAGGGAGGTCTCCGGGCAACAATTGGATGTCGCGGTTGCGTGCAAGTTGCGGATTGGCAATCGGTACCGCAGAAAGCAATGCTTTTGTGTAGGGATGCTGAGCATCGTCGAACACTTGGTCGTAGCGTCCCACTTCCATTGGTTTGCCAAGGTACATCACCATCACTCGGTCGCTGATATGGCGCACAACGCTTAGGTCATGAGCGATCATCACCAGTGTCAGTCCCATTTCTTGTTTAAGGTCGTTGAGCAAATTAATGACCTGCGCTTGAATCGAGACATCCAATGCGCTGACGGGTTCATCACACACCACCAAATCCGGATTGAGGATTAAGGCGCGCGCGATGCCAACACGTTGGCACTGACCGCCAGAAAACTCATGCGGATATCGGTTACGTTGGCTTGCCAACAGACCCACTTTGTCCATCATCGCAATGACGCGTTGTTCGACTTCGGCGCGTTTGAGTTGAGGTTGGTGTGTGAGTAACGGCTCTGCGATACATTCTGAAATCGTTAATCTCGGATTGAGGCTCGCCGATGGGTCTTGGAATATCATCTGAAACTCTTGGCGACGACGCGCTAACTTGTTTTTGCTGAAGCCACGCATGTCTTCACCTTTCCAAGTGAGCTTACCGTGCGTGGGTTCAACTAAGCGCAGCAGAGCACGCGCTAAGGTGGATTTTCCGCAGCCTGATTCGCCAACAATGCCGAGCGTTTCGCCTCGATAAACATCCAAATCGATGCCGTTGACGGCTTGTACGATCTTTCTTCGGCTCGGAATGAGGTGTCGCGAAACAGGAAAATGCACTTGCAAGTCGCGAGCGGACAATAACACTTCTTTCTGATTCATAACGTTTCCTTAAGCCGACTGGTGGATGAGTGAAATGCTGCTTTGGGCTTTGACATGGCAGGCGATGGATTGACGACCATTGAGCGGCATAAACTTCGGCGCTTCGGCGTGGCAGCGAGCGAGTCGGTAATCACAGCGATCTCTAAACGGGCAGCCTTGGTGGTTAATCAAGGCGCTCGGTGGGTTGCCAGGGATGGTTGGCAAACGAGGCATGTCTTCGGTGATCGAAGGAATTGCTCTCAGTAAGCCTTGGGTATAAGGGTGTGCGGGCTGAGCAAAGAGGGTGTCCGTATCCGCTTGTTCCATTTTTTGTCCGCCGTACATCACCAACACGCGGTCACACATTTCGGCGACAACGCCCATGTCGTGCGTGATCAGCAATATCGCGGTATTAAACTCTTTTTGTAACTCACGTAACAACGTCAGGATTTGCGCTTGTACTGTCACATCGAGTGCGGTTGTGGGCTCATCAGCAATAAGCAGTTCCGGTTTACATAACAACGCCATGGCAATCATCACACGTTGGCGCATACCGCCAGAAAGCTCGTGTGGATATTGGTTCATGCGTGTTTCCGGAGAAGGAATCCGCACCGCATCCAACATCTGAATGGATTCCGCAATGGCTTGCTTGCGACTCATGCCTTTGTGCACCATCAACACTTCGCTTAGCTGTTTACCTATCTTCATAAATGGATTCAGAGAGGTCATGGGATCTTGGAAGATCATGCCGATTTTCTCTGCGCGAATACGGTTGAGCTGTTTCTTGGACATTGAGAGTAAGTTCTCGCCATGAAATAAGGCTTCACCGGAGACATTACCGTTGTCGGCGGTGAGCCCCATCAGCGCAAATACCGATTGGCTTTTACCAGAGCCTGATTCACCCACAATGCCGAGCGTTTCTCCTGCTTTAATCGAGTAGGAAAGGTTACTGACCGCTTGGACTTGTCCGTCTGGCGTATCGAAGCGCACGTTCATGTTTTCAATAGATAGCATGGAGTTGTCCTTATCGATCTTTTGGGTCAAGAGCGTCGCGTAAGCCATCGCCGATGAAGTTGAAACAGAATAGGGTTGTGACCAAGAACAGGGATGGAAAAAGCAGCATCCACAAGGCAACGTCAATGGTTTTTGCACCTTCGGAAATCAGTATTCCCCAACTGGTGTCTGGCGGTTGAACACCTAAGCCTAAAAAGCTCAAGAAGGATTCAAACATGATGAAGCCGGGCACCATGAGCGATGAATAGACCATTACAATTCCCAATACGTTCGGCAGCACGTGACGACGAACAATGGTGAACTTTGACACGCCAATGGAATGTGCCGCTTCGATGAACTCGCGCTTTTTAATTCCGAAGGTCACGCCGCGTACCACGCGAGCGATTCCCAGCCATGACACCATGCCAATTACGATAAAAATCAGATAGATGTTGTTGCCAAAGAGGGTGACGAAAAGGATGACCATGAACATAAATGGTACTGAATCCAACACTTCGATGATGCGCATCATCACGCTATCTACAACGCCGCCTAGGTAGCCTGAAATGCTGCCCCAAATCGTTCCGATAACGACGGCGACTAACGCGCCGACAAAGCCAACTAAAATCGAAAGGCGACCGCCTTGCATGGTGCGGGCAAACAGGTCTTGGCCGAGATCGTCGGTACCAAAGTAATGGCCGCTGCTAAGTGATGGCTTTCCTAGTTCGTATGGGTCGGCGAGTACGTCCCAATCAATCTCATCGTGTCCAAAGGCCGCAATCGAGGGGCCAAACGTGATGCACAAAGTGATGAGCGTGAGCACATAAACCGATGTCATCGCGGCGCGGTTTTTTCGAAAACGAGCCCAGGCGTCTTGCCACAAACTACGACCTTCCACCGCTTCGATATTGTCTACGACTTGGTCTTGTAAGGATTGAGTATCCAGTTTCTTAATCGATAACATGTTTGACTCCTAAACTCGGATACGTGGGTCGATCACCGTGTACAACAAATCGACCACAAGATTAAAGAAGATGGTGAGTGAGGCGACAATTAAGGTGATGCCCATGACTAAGCCGTAGTCGCGATTCAGTGCACCAGAGACAAAGTGCTGGCCCATACCACCAGTGCCGAAAAAGATGTCGATGATGACAGAGCCCGTCACGACAGAGACAAACGCTGGCCCGAGCATGGCGACGACGGGGATCAATGACGGACGCAGTGCATGGTGGAACAAGATGTAGGCGGTCGATAATCCCTTCGCTTTTGCGGTGCGAATGTAAGGCTGATTGAGGGTTTCAATCATCGCGCCGCGCATGACACGCGCGATGCTAGCGACTGATCCAATGGCCAGACTTAATACCGGCAAAACAAGAAAAGCTAATTGCCCACCTTCCCAGCCACCAGCGGGGAGCCAACCAAGCTGAATCGCAAAAATGGTGACAAGCACGGGAGCCAAAACAAAAGCAGGAACAACCACGCCCGTCATCGAGAGTGTCATTAATCCGTAATCCAAACGGCTATTGCGCTTTAACGCGGCAATAGTGCCGAGCAGCATCCCAAGTGGGACTGAGATGCTAAAAGAGAGCACCCCAAGCATTGCCGATACGGGCCAAGATTGCGCAACCAACTGAGTGACAGAGAAGTCTTGGTAAACAAAGCTTGGGCCTAAATCACCCTGCACAAAGTTTGTAATGTAAATCCAAAACTGAACCAGAAACGGTTCATCAAGGTGGAATTTTGCTTCGATGTTGGCGCGTACGATTTCCGGCATTGGGCGTTCCATATCAAACGGGCCACCCGGTGCGATGTGCATCAACCAGAAAGAAACCAGTGCAATAAGCAGTAAGGTTGGAACGGCGATGGCTAGCCGTCTCAGAATGTACCAAATCATGATCCATCATCCTTTGGTAAAACGACGCCACATCCTGCCGCGTCGAATAAAAGGTGAAAAAAATTGGCCTGTGCTCATTACCGAGGAAAGAGAGGTTCGAGAAGGTATGCCATGTATTGGCAATGTCAGTGCTAGTTACCTTATCGACACAGGCCGAAACATGCCTTTAGTGGACTTTCACATAGACATTCTTGCGGTAGTACGAGGACTCGGGGTTAGTGCGCTCGTAGCCACCGACATAAGGCTTGATCAGGTATTGATCGTTGCCGGGACGGTAAACTGGAATGATCGCCATATCATCAATCAACATGCTTTCTGCTTGTAGATATAGCTCAGATGGGTCGCTCATGGTCTTAGATTGCGACATCAACTCATCGTATTTCGGGTTGTGGTAACGTGAATCGTTGTACTCACCATTTGAGACGAAGATATCTAACCAAGTCGAGGCCTCGTTGTAGTCGGCAGTCCAACCGCCGCGCGTAATTTCTGTGGGTTCTTTCAAGGCATAGAAGACTTTAGGTTCCAACTGCTTGATAGTGACTTGTGCGCCTAAACGGCTCTTCCACATGCCCGCCATGGCTGTCGCCATTTTTACATCCATCGAGAAAGTTGGGACGGTAAACGTCAACTTAAGTGGGTTACTTTGGTTGTAGCCTGCCTCTGCTAACAAACGCTTTGCTTCGTCAATTCGTTGGATTTGGTCCCACTTTGAATATTCCGGTGTGTGCGATTGAAACCCATCGGTTTGCGGTGGTACTAGCGTGAACATCGGAATGCCACCATTTCTTAAAATCGAATCAGTCAGTAGATTGCGATCAATGGCATAGGAGAGGGCTTGGCGAACTCGACGATCTTTGGTCGGCCCTTCTTGCGTATTTAGGTAGTAAAAAGTCGAACCTAGCGAAGCACTTGTATCAGCCACATCTTGAGGCAGTTTGCTTATTAGTTTCCTTTTTTGTGCGGCAGGAATCGACATGACCTGATCAATTTCGCCTGCTAGGTAGCGATTTAGCACGACATTCGCATCACCGATCGGCAGCCAAGTGATTTTATCTAAGACGACGTTGTTTGCATCCCAATAGTGCGGGTTTTTCTTCATTACCATCTTCTCGTTTACCTTCCACTCCGAAACGGTAAACGCGCCGTTGGTTACGATGTTCTCAGGTTGTGTCCAGTTACTGCCGTGTTCCTCTACCGTTGTTCGATGAACCGGAGCAAGAACGGGGTGGCTCAGGAGTTTTATGAAGAACGGAATTGGCTGCTCCAAAGTGACTTGGAAGGTTTTTTCATCCAACGCTTTCACGCCCAATGAAGCAGGTTTTGCTTCGCCTTTCATAATGGCTTGCGAGTTTAGGATATTCGGTATGGCGGCAAACCAAGCGTAAGGTGATGCCGTGTTAGGGTCGAGCAATCGTTGCCAACTGTAGACAAAATCTTGAGCGGTCACTGTGTCGCCGTTTGACCATTTCGCATCGCGCAAGTGGAAGGTGTAAACGGTATTGTTGTCATTCACCGTCCAAGATTCTGCAATCCCAGGAATCGTTTTGCCTTGTTTGTCCTGAATGGTTAAGCCTTCAAACAAGTCTCGACCAAGGTTGAACGCAGGCTCCGCGGCTTGTTTTGCAGGATCGATAGAGGTGACTTCCGCCCCGTTGTTGAGCGTAATTTCTTGCGTCTCTGCAAGCGTCACACCAGCCGGATACGGCACTGCGTAGCTCGGTGTAGCCAGTATCGGACTCATTATCGATGCTAGCAAAAGTAGTTTAGGTAATTTCATCCTTGTCTCACTCTATTCATCCTGAAAGGTGCTCAAAATGTATATTGTATAAATTGTCTGTACAATCGAGTTTTAACATGGTTGTAACAAGGTGCTAAAAGCCGGGCTGTTCGGTCTCAAAAAGTGAGCTAGTAGAATTTTTATCGCGGTTGATTACCAAGTTGGCATTAAGGGAAGAATGTTTATGGAGGGCAAAAATAAAAATCCCCTTCGCGCAGGGCGAGAAGGGGATGAAAGTCGGAAGTTAATCTAAATATCTGAGCGAGGCTACTTCACCAAAAAATGCTTAACGAACTCAGAGATTTTTACCATATCGTCAACGGCGATGAACTCTTCCGTGGTGTGTACTTTAGCCATACCCGTAGATAGATTCACGGTTGTCAGACCTTTCTTGTTGAAGTTGTTCGCATCGCTGCCGCCGCCAGTGCCTTTCGTGAACGCTTCGATACCCATATCTGCAAACGCCGCTTTGATTGCGGTTACGTGCGCGTTGTCTTCTTCGATAACAAAGGCGTCGTACGCGCGGCTAGATTCGATTTCGACTTCTGCGCCATGTTTTTCACATACCGACTCAAATGTTGAAATCATGTGGTTGACTTGGGCTTCTAGTTTCTCTCCATTTAGAGAGCGAGCTTCAGCAACGATTTTAAGCTCTGGCATCACAATGTTGGTTGCCTGACCACCGTTGACCATGCCGATGTTCGCTGTGGTTTCTTCGTCGATGCGAAGCAGTTTCATTTGGTTGATTGCGTCTGCCGCAACCATGATCGCGCTGATGCCTTCTTCCGGCGCAAGACCTGCATGTGCAGGGCGGCCTTTGATGGTTGCGACGATCTTTTGTTGGCCCGGAGCAGCCGTTACGATAGTTCCAATTGGGCCACCTGTGTCCAGTACGATCGCTTCTGTTGAGGTTACGTGAGACATATCGAAGTATTCAGAACCGAACAGGCCACCTTCTTCATGTACGGTGAACGCCAATTCGAGCGTTTTGTGTTCTAGGTTTTCAGCTTGGATGCAGCGCACTGCTTCCATGATGGCAGCGATGCCAGATTTATCGTCACCGCCAAGAATGGTGTTGCCTTTCGAGCGGATGATACCGTCTTCGATGATCGGCTCGATACCAATGCCCGGCGTTACCGTATCCATGTGACAGCTCATTAGGATTGAGCCTTCTTTTTTCCCTTCTAAACGTGCGTACACGTTGAAGCCATTAGAAATGTGTTCTGGTACAGGAAGTTTGTGAACAGTAAAACCTAACTCGCCCAGTTGCTCAGCCAGCGTTTCTGCAATTTGTTTTTCATTCATAGATTCGCTGTCGATGCGAACCAGTTGGCAGAAATGTTCAACTAGACGTTCTTGATTAATTTGTGTCATTTGGGTGTCTCTTTCTTTTGGGGTCGAGGGCGATACCGAGAAACGATGTGAATTCGAAATCAATGGCACGGACTCTAAAGGGAACAGAACCTCTCTTATTGCACAGCTTTATGTAGGTGAAGCTGCGTTGAATCAAAGAAAATCACTGCCTGACACGATTCTGACCGAGGATAATGCCAGAAGTGACGACGCAATCACGAAAGTGGTTTAGCAAGTGACAATTTGGTAATTGAGAACGGAGACAGTAATGCACTATGGCTCGAAGCAAATATGTAACTGATGAAAGCAGTCAATAATTGCTGCAAGGTGCACTGTAAATAAGTAGGGTGTATTTGAAGCAAAATCACATTTGTGGATTAATGACGTCTCTGTTTACTCATATCCTCGCACTGCCAACTGGATAGGC
This sequence comes from Vibrio sp. GLN_1, assembly GCF_043106015.1. Lineage (NCBI taxonomy): Bacteria > Pseudomonadati > Pseudomonadota > Gammaproteobacteria > Vibrionales > Vibrionaceae > Vibrio > Vibrio sp. GLN_1. Next base: position 206,851 of record NZ_JBICMD010000014.1, on the reverse strand, counting down.
CAAGTTCAATAAGAACTTGGCCGCTTTTTACGTGCGCTTTGTTGTCTTGAAACTCTCGCTTGTTTCACTCTTTCCAACCTCTCTTTAAATGAAACCAAAGACTTATCTAAAGTCGCTAGGTGCCAATAAAAATCGCCATGGTAACAAGTTGTTTACATTTGGCAGTGTGGCGTAAATCGAAAAATATCAACCTAATTGATTGAAATTCAATTTAATTTTGGTTTCTTTTTAACCGGGCACATTGATGGCTTTGTGGTGTAACATTAATTTTACATTTCTCCGTAAGACCCATCGAAATAGAGATTTCGGCCGATGTATTCCAATTTCTCTCTACCTGCGCCAAGTTAGAAAAATCAGTTCAAACAGCTCAGTGAGGCTGTAAACAAATTAGTGACGCAAGGAGAAAGTCATGGTGGACACATACAACCCATTAGGTACAGACGGATTTGAGTTTGTTGAATACACAGCTGCTGACAGCAAAGGCATTGAACAACTAAAAGCGTTATTTACATCGCTAGGCTTTGCTGAAATAGCCAAACATCGTTCGAAAGAAGCATGGTTGTATCGACAAGGTGACATCAGCTTTATCGTGAACGCCCAGCCTCATAGCCAGGCGGAGGAATTTGCTAAAGTTCACGGCCCATCTGTATGTGGTATGGCGTTTCGTGTGAAAGACGCGACGGTTGCGCTTGAACATGCTATTCAAAACGGCGGCACAGAATACAAAACTGAAATTGGTCCGATGGAACTGAGTATCCCTGCCATTTACGGTATTGGTGAAAGCTTGCTTTATTTCGTTGATCGTTATGGCAAGCAGAGCATCTACGACGTCGATTTCCGTTTTTATGACGATGCAGACGATCGCTTAGCTAAATCAGACGTTGGCTTGTATGAGATAGACCATCTCACGCACAACGTTAAGCAAGGTAATATGGATGTATGGTCTGGTTTTTATGAGCGCATCGGGAACTTCCGAGAAATTCGATACTTCGATATCGAAGGTAAACTGACCGGCCTTGTCAGCCGCGCAATGACGGCGCCGTGTGGCAAAATCCGCATTCCAATCAATGAATCCTCGGATGACAAATCGCAGATTGAAGAGTTTATCCGCGAATACAACGGGGAAGGCATTCAGCATATCGCACTGACAACGGATGACATCTATCAAACGGTGCAAACGTTACGTGACCGCGGTATGGACTTTATGCCAACGCCAGACACCTACTACGAGAAAGTCGATGAGCGCGTTGAAGGCCATACTGAGGATGTCAGCAAACTTCGTGATTTGCAGATCTTGATTGATGGCGCGCCAATGAAAGACGGAATCTTGCTGCAAATTTTTACTCAGACTGTTATTGGCCCTGTGTTCTTTGAAATCATTCAGCGCAAAGGCAATGAAGGCTTTGGTGAAGGTAACTTCAAAGCGTTATTTGAATCGATTGAAGAAGATCAAATTCGCCGAGGAGTACTAAGCGATGCATAAATGGATCACATTTCCGCATCGGGAAGGAGTGTGCTCTAAACAAGCACATGCGGATTTCCCGGATGAGGCAATTTATGAACGTGAAGCTGGCCGAAGTGGATTCTTCGGCCCTGCGGCACATTTTCATCATCAACATGCGCCAACCGGTTGGTGTGAGTGGGAAGGTGACTTACGCCCACGCGCTTTTGACTTCACCTTAGTGGATAAAGCCAGTCAAATCTCTCCTTGGTCAGTATCGCACCTACTGCACAACGCTAACTGTAAAATACGTGTATGGCGCATGGATGAAAAGATGGATTTCTTGGTAAGAAATGCAGATGGCGACGAGCTGCTGTTCATCCACCAAGGTACGGCAGATCTTTACTGTGACTATGGTCATCTGAAAGTGAGCGAAGGGGATTACGTCATGATCCCGCGCTCAACGAGTTGGCGTTTAGAGCCGAGTGAGTCAATGTTCATTCTCATGATTGAAAACACCGATGCAGCGTACTCCTTACCTGAAAAGGGCATGGTAGGGAATCACGCGGTATTTGACCCAGCGGTGTTGGAAGTTCCGTCTATCAATGATGAGTTTCGTGCGCAATATTCTGAAAACCGCACCGAGGTTCAGGTAAAACGCCATGATAAAGTCAGCGTGATTACCTATCCGTTCAATCCTTTAGACGCGATTGGTTGGCATGGCGACTTAGCAGTAGTGAAAGTGAATTGGCGTGATATACGTCCCCTTATGTCACATCGCTACCACTTACCACCGTCGGCGCATACTACATTTGTAGGAGCGGGATTTGTAGTGTGTACGTTTGTTCCTCGTCCAATTGAGAGCGACCCGGGAGCACTTAAAGTACCGTTCTACCATAACAATGATGACTATGACGAAGTGTTGTTCTACCACGCAGGTGACTTCTTTAGTCGCGATAACATTGAAGCGGGTATGGTGACGTTTCATCCGGCAGGCTTTACTCATGGTCCGCATCCAAAAGCGTTTAAAGCGGGTCGAGAATATAAGAAGAAGTTTACGGATGAGGTCGCAGTCATGATCGATACCCGTCATGCACTCCAGTTCTCGGATGAACTGGATAAAGTAGAAAACAAAGAATACGTCTATAGCTGGCAAGAGAAGTAAGGGGCAAGGATGAAATTAGCAACCAAGAAAAATGGGACTCGTGACGGCCTGTTGATGGTCGTGAGCAAAGACTTAACGCGCTGCGTGCCCGCAACAGAAGTTTTCCACCCGAGAAATCTAGCACCGACTATGCAAGTCGCACTTGATAATTGGGAAGCTGTTGCACCACAGTTGGAAGAAATTTACACCGCGCTGAACAACGGCACGGTCGCAGGGTTTGAAGAGTTTGAGGCGCATTACTGTGAGTCTCCGTTACCTCGCGCTTATCAGTGGGCGGATGGCAGTGCTTATGTCAACCATGTCGAGTTGGTTCGTAAAGCGCGCGGCGCAGAAATGCCAGAGAGTTTTTGGACTGATCCTCTGATGTATCAAGGTGGTTCAGATGCGTTTATTGGCCCTTGCGACAATATTGAGTTTGCCAGCGACGAATGGGGTATCGATTTTGAAGGCGAAGTTGCCGTTGTAACTGGCGATGTTCCGATGGGCGCAAGTATTGCTGAGGCGCAAGAGTCTATTCGTCTCATTATGTTGGTGAACGACGTCTCGCTGCGTGGTTTGATTCCTGCGGAGCTCGCAAAAGGGTTTGGTTTCTTCCAATCTAAACCGTCTTCGGCGTTTTCTCCTGTAGCGGTTACCCCTGATGAATTGGGCGATGCATGGTATGAAAACAAAGTTCATTTACCATTGGTTTCCACCTACAACCACAAGCCGTTTGGTCGCCCTAACGCTGGCGTTGATATGACTTTTGACTTTGCAGACTTAATCGTTCATGCCACAAAAACGCGCCCACTATCGGCTGGCGCAATCATCGGTTCTGGCACGGTGTCCAACAAGCAAGGCACTGACCATGGCACTTCGATTGAGGAAGGTGGCGTTGGTTATTCATGTATCGCGGAAGTCCGCATGATCGAAACCATTCGTGATGGCAAGCCAACGACAAACTTTATGTCGTTTGGTGATTCGATCAAACTTGAGATGTTTGATGTTGAAGGTAATACTATTTTTGGTGCTATTGATCAGCAAGTTAGTCAATACTTGAAACATTAAACAGCAAAATAGGGACAAGCCATGGGCGATGACATCATTCTTTACGGATATTGGCGATCTTCGGCGGCATATCGAGTGCGTATATGCTTGAATTTAAAGCAACTGGCGTATGATTCAGTGTCTGTTCACTTAGTTCGCAATGGCGGTGAACAGCACAATGAGCAATACCACGATCTTAACGCCTCAGAGCTGGTACCTGTGCTGGTGGATGGCGACTTACGCTTAAACCAGTCACTCGCGATCATTCAATATCTTGAAGAAAACTACCCAGATGTATCGGTCATTCCTGAACAAACGCCATTACGTTATCAAGCGTTGGCGATGGCGCAGGACATCGCCATGGAAATTCATCCTTTAAACAATCTGCGTGTCTTGCAGTATCTGGAAGGAACACTAGGTTGTGAACAAGCGCAGAAAGAGGAGTGGATTCATCACTGGATCAAACAAGGCTTTGCTGCGTTAGAAGAGAAACTGGCCAAATATCGAGAAGAGCATGGAAACTGTAAATACAGTGTGACTGACTCGCCATGCATCGTTGATATTTGCCTTGTGCCTCAAGTCTACAACGCGCAACGTTTTGGAGTTGATATGTCGCCTTATCCGGTTATCAACGCAATTGTAGATGCTTGCAACCAACTGCCAACTTTCATTGATGCCATGCCAGACAATCAACCAGATGCTAACGCTTAATGATTGTTAATCAGGCACAACGTACAAGAGCCAATCCCTAGAAAGATTGGCTTGTTTTTGTTTATCCTCCGCGAACTTTTCTTCATTGCTTATGTCATCGCACCTCAAAATTGATAGGTTTTGTTGCTCTGTATAGCATTTCCATTTACGCTTTGAGCAACTAGTTGTTTTGGGCGCACTTTATCTATGACCAACATCTTTATCATTGTTGTTCTTCTGGTTGTATTCTTCTTTATTATTCAAAAGTACGTGATTAAGCACGACGACACGCGTGACTATCCATATCGTGCGAAAGGTCCGTTACTAAGAGGGCAAGAAGGTGCTTTTTTCAATGCGCTAAGAGCTGCAGTTGGAGAGCATGCTGTCGTGTTTGCCAAGGTGAACATGTCTACTTTGGTTGCTCCGAAAGACATCAAGAATAAAAAGCAGTTTTTCGTGGCCAATAATCGCATCTCGCGCAGTTATTTCGACTACGTAATTTGTGACCCAAGAACGTTAGAACCGCGCGTGATTATCGAGTTTGATAACGGGCAGCAATTGAATAAAGGTAAGGTGGAGCGTCAGAAGTTGCTGATGCACGTATGTAAATCTGCCAACTTGCCTCTGATCGGGACTTCTGTAAAACACAGTTATCAAGTGGGGCGTTTACGTCGTTTGTTGGCGGCGCATATTGATTTGATCGAGCCTGAGAAAGAAGTGCGTTTTTGTAAGAAATGCGGCAGTCCGATGATCATCAAAACTGCCAGCCAAGGTGAATTTAAAGGACGACGATTTTTCACCTGCAGTCGTCAACCTAATTGTACTTATACTGAAAACTACAATGTGGTGTTTGAGTCTGACGACTAATACAACCAATAAAACGATAAACCTAAAGGCTTTGATTTGTGTAGATCAAAGCCTTTTTTGTATCGCCCAATACGCCAAGACCTATACTTTGAGAAAGAAAGCGGAATAGGGAAGTCGTATGCGATATGGATGGATATTTGCACTGTTGCTGCTAGCTCCACATGTGCAAGGAATGCAGAGCTTAAAGCCGCTGGAGTGCAAACTGACAGAAACGCCACAAGACCACTTTTTGTTTTATCGTGAACAGATGGTTTATCACAGCGAGCAGTTTGTGATTTTCCAAAACTTTAAAGGCAGAGTAAGTACTCAAGTTGATGTCAAAACGGGTAAACTGATCCGCACTACCTACATTGGTGAGCCATTTGAGCCTAAATATCAAATTCTTTTTGGTTTTTGCCCTGATATTTCCCAGACATTACAAATTTGGATGTTAAGTGAAGTGCCTTACGACAATTGAACAAAGTCGTAAAAGTTATATAGATCACACTTTTATCCCCGATAGACGAAGGGCTTGCCGATAAAATCATCTGAAAACGGGTGTTGAGTTTACATTTTCACCAAACGATTCAAAGTTGATGAATTTATGCTTGCACCCCTGATCGGATATAGCTAATATCCTTCTCGTTCCAGAGATATGCGTCCGTAGCTCAGCTGGTTAGAGTATCGCCTTGACATGGCGGGGGTCGGTGGTTCGAGTCCACTCGGACGCACCATTCTGAATTGAATGATCAGGAATGAAAAATTTGGGTCCGTAGCTCAGTTGGTTAGAGTACTACCTTGACATGGTAGGGGTCGGCGATTCGAGTTCGCCCGGACCCACCAAATTTTAGAAAAAGCCCACCTTTATGGTGGGCTTTTTTATATCTGTAATTTATTGATATTTAAGTAAAATTCCTTCTTTTGTCCTTTTTCTCCCCTTGTTATTACTCTGCGTTAGTACTGAGTAAAGTTCGAGAGGGTGGTAAAAGGGTGGTAAAATACAGTAGTTTGTACAGCGCTTGAAATGGGCTATATTGCGACGCTTATGGCTGGTACTTCATGCCATTCTACGTCGAGACTATCAGTGGTTCTATCACTGGCATGTGCCATGCGTTGGCGAGGATTTACACCCTTTTCATCGATGAGATTTGTTGACTTATGTGAATGACCTAAAGTCAGTAACCAATGTCTAAAATCAAAAATAATGTAAGCAAAAAAGGAGACCAGTACCACATACTCGCATGCCATTGACGGACGATGAACACTTGATAGAACAAAGCTGCAAACAAAACCAATTCAAAAAATAATTGAAAAGGAAATATCAGCAGCGCATAAACTATTCCATACCCAGGAGCTTGACCTGCTGTGCTCGCATTATTCATTACACCTTCGATAAAATTCTCAAAATATAAGTAAATAAAATGGTTCAGCGTCAATGCGACTAAAACAACCCTCACGATACTTATGCTCCAAATGTTCCGTTTGAAGCAGTATTTAGATTAGGTCTGCTACTGTCGAGCATCAAATATTAATAAAATCGACGCTAATCTCAGTTTGGTTTATTTAACGCCGCATTAGGATGTGAGTAACGCTACCGACAAATTGTGCCATAAATACGAAGCTCAACTTTGGAACTAAAATGCAAAGTGTTAGGAATCCATCTTGAATGTTGTGTTATGCGCCGCAATCGTTATTTAGTTCTGTCTTCTATTTCGTCGAATGCTTCAACCGAAACACGTTTTGCAATTTTACGCATCTGTTGCATCTTTTCTGGGTTACGATTTCCCCTAAATAACTCCCAGTCTTCACGTGTGTTCCACTTAGCAATGGTCAGAACTTTTTCAGGTGTATCATAGGAGCGCAACATAACGCTACCGAGCGCACCTTCAACTGAATGATGAATTGATTCTGTCGCCGAGCGCCAGACATTTTGAAACTCATCCATTTTCTCAACCGACACATGCCATTCATAGACAACTCTAAACATAAAACTCCCTTTATTTTTGGTCTGAAAATGTATCTAATTTTCAGGTTAGTGCTTTTTGACCAATTTGAATTTTTGGCTCTATACCGGCTTTACGGTACAAACCCAAAGCGGATTTATTAAAGGAATATACCTCTAACCACAATTCTTCTCCGCCGTCAGAAATGGCTTTTGCCTCGAACGCCTTTATTAGCGCTAATCCAACCCCTTGATTCCTATAGCATGAGTCCACTACAATCTGTTCAACGCTTGCGATTTTTCGCTGTTTTAACGTCCAAGACTTACGAACCCATAGCTCACCAAAAACAAAACCAATTACCTTCCCTTCGCTTTCAGCAACGAGAAAAATTGAGCTATCACTTTCGATAATTTTGTGTAAATCGATTTTCTGTTCAATTTCTTCCGGTGTTAGGAAGTCATCTGGAAGATTAGCTTGATGGTATTCATTAAGTTGAAACTGCAGCCTCTTCAGAGTCGTTATATCTTCTATACAAGCTTGACGAATATTTAGCATATAAATCCTTTTAACTTACCGTTGCTGCCTGGCCGCCTATCCAACAGTTGTCAGCAATGGTTATTGGCTTCGCAAATTCTAAACCGCAATTCCTTTCCTGCAGGTTTAGCATATGTGCTGCGGTATAAATTCCAACTTGAGCAGTTATGACCAAATTTGATTTTCGCATCCAAAATCACACAGCCGAAGTTAGCGATCACTGATAGCGACTTTACCTGCTAGTCCAATAAGCAAAACGCCCGATACACCTTCTAGCGCACGCGAATAGCGTTGAGAATTTGAACGACTAAATACCCAACTCCCGACTGAAGCATACAAGACGTTACACATTGTCGCTAATGCACTGAATAGCAAGCCAAGGACTAATAGTTGTGTTGATGCGGAGCCTGTCGAAGTGTCGATAAATTGAGGTAGGAAAGAAAGGAAGAATAGCGCTACTTTCGGATTCAAAACACTAACAATGACACCTTGTACAAATACGTTTTTGTTGCTTCCAATGCTTTCGCTGACCACGAGTTTGCTCTTACCACGCCACATGGAAAGTAGCGCTTGGACACCTAAATAGACCAAGTAGGCTGCTCCTAGCCATTTTACTGCTGTAAAAGCTACCGCAGAGCTGAGAATTATTGCGGATAAACCCAAACACGCTGCTAATGTATGAATAAAGTAACCAATGCCGAGCCCAATCGCTGCCTTCATTCCACTGGCCAGTTTACCTTTCATTGTGTTTGAAACAATGTAGATTACATCTGGTCCGGGTATCATATTGATGGCTAGGCAAGCGATGACAAACAACACTAGTGAATTTAAATCCATTTGTTTTCCTCCATATTGAATACACTATTATGAGATTTTCAAAGGCTTAGCTAGTAAGCCATAGATTGCGGAATCCGACACAACGCCATTAACTTCCCATCGTTGTCTCAGATAACCTTCTTTTACAAACCCTAATCTCTCCAAAGTCTTACCTGAAGCGATGTTGTCTGGATCGATTTCAGCTTCGATGCGGCGCAATTTTAGAGTATGAAATGCGTGCTCAATTAGTGCTGAACCAGCCTCAAGAACAATACCTTTTCCCCAGAAATCACGGCTGACGCCAAAACCGATTTCTGCACGTCTAGACTCTTTGGCAAAGCTAAATAGAATTATCTTACCTAGAAGTTGCCCTGTGCTTTTTAAGTAGATACCTAGAATCACTTCTGTATTGCTATCCATAGCTCGAGCACTATTAGTTATAAATGTTTTAGCCTCATCAACAGACACCCAAGGTTCAGTATTCCAATATTTCATGACTTCATTGTCTGAGAATATACTAAACAAGTCTCCCGCATCTTCTGCGACTAAAGCTCGTAGTATTAATCGTTCTGTTTCAATTTTTGTGGTTAACATCGAAAGGTCTACTTCTTCATTTACTATTGACGTATAACGCCTTGCTGAGGGGAGAGGGGGTAAGCAATACTATTGCTACTACATGCCTCTTCAATTACTAGAATCATTTGGTAAAAATCCCAAGCTTGGGAAGTTACTCTTAAACGCTTTGTTGCATACGTACTAAAGGTACACCACGGATTCCACATTATTACCCTCGGGATCAATCAAAAACGCTGCGTAGTAATTTGGAGCGTAGTGACTTCGTAAACCAGGTTTCCCGTTACATTTGCCTCCAGCAGACAAACCCGCTTCGTGAAATGCTGTAACTTGTCGTTTGTCTAATGCAGAAAAAGCGATGTGGCATGTTGAATTACTGACACCTTTTTCAATGAGAAATCTTACATTTGGCTCGCTCGAAAGCCCGAAACCAGCAGCATTTTCATCTGACCATTTGAGTTCAATGCCCAATGGTTCGAGCGCATTCATGTAAAATGCACGACATTCTTCGAATGCCGCTACCTTAATTTCAAAATGATCTATCACTCTTTGTCCTTTAGAGTCAGTTACAATTTCCCTTGAAGTGCACAACTCCAATGATGGGGTGAGGCATGTCATATCGGTGCTTTTATACAATTTAGCGATTTAACCAGCGCATAGCTCACGCAAGATCTGCTTCTGTAAAGTTAGTTTTAAATGTGAAAGCAAAGGGCGTATCTCCGTTATCGCGCAAATGTTGAAGGCGGAATAAAGCTTCTTGTGGTGTTGGTATATGGCCATCTTCAACCCACCATAGAACATAGCTATCTTCTGTTAATCGATGAAACCATTCGCTTTTTCGGCGCATGAAATCTCTATGGTCAGTACGGAACATAAAGTTTTTGAGTGCGTCAGTACTTTCCCAGACAGACATGTTTACAATCATGTTTGGGTCTTCAAACAATTTAATGCTGGTGGCATCACCGGAGTCGTCTTTTAAACGCCAAACAAAGCCTTCACTTTCTTCAGCAATACCATTAACTAAGTCTAAATTGTCTACAAATTCTTTAATTTCAGGTGCATCCAGAGGATATTTGGCAAGCGCAATATTTAACTGTGCTAATTTCATTTCAGACCCTCCTTGGTCGGTAAGTTAGTGCAATAGCGGTAAACGGCTTCTTATGATGCAATGTATTGCTTATGCCTTCAAAGATAAATTAGAAAGTTAGTGATTTTGACTGCCAATTACATTGTAAAAATCGGTTTGGTACATTGGTCTTGTTGAATTCAAGACGGTACTGATAACGAGAGATTTCTTAGAGACAAACCATCCCATTTGTGCGAGAGTATTTTTAGTCGATTTTACTATTTATTTGATTTTTAATTTATATTTCGAGTTACTATGAATTAATTGCGCAAGTATCACTCGGCGTGTTCAGTTCAAGACGAGCAATACTTAAAGGAGTCGCTATGTATTTTTGGGATGTACAAAGTCTGAAGAACGATATTCGAGCCAACAAACTGTCGGAAAAAGATAAGTTCTTGTATATGTTTTTAAGCATAGCGTTTGTGACTATTGGTATTGAGCTTATTTCCATCTCGCCACTCGAACCACAAAATGTATGGGATGCTGTCGAATCTGTGTCTTATATTCTGATTGTCTTGTTTGGTACGTACTGGGCGTATAAGGCCAATGGTTCCGAACATGGTACGGATTTCCTTGGGCGTTACTTTAGTATTAGCTTTGTTGTGTCAGTGCGGTTTTGTACGTTATTGATTCCGATATCTGTATTTTTGCTTGCCTACTACATGACGGTGATGCCTGAGGATGGCATTGTGGTGAGCTCGTCCGTCGATGTTCTGCCATTCATCGTTTGGTATGCCTTACTTTACGCCAGTATCATCAAGCATATTAAAGCAGTGCAGGTTTAGTTGAGATTCTGCCTGTTTCCGCTTCGGATGTTTCGCCAAACTAAAAAGCCCTGCTCATTGGTGAGCAGGGCTTTGCTTTTAGGGCTAATCTTAACCGATGATGAAGAAGAAAATCGCGGTTGCAACAATACCAATCAGTGCATAAGGGAACTGTGTCGTCGCGTGTTGCATGGACGTACAACCAGAGCCTTGTGCAGACAACACGGTAGAGTCACTAAAGAAACAAGAGTGGCTACCGGCCGCTGATGCCGAAAGTAGAGCCGCAACGGTTAAGTGTAGTGGCACGCCAAGCTGTTCACCCAAAGGCAGAACGATTGGCATCGCTACCGCGAATGTTCCCCAAGAAGATGCCGTAGCAAAGACCAACGCACCAGTAATCATAAAGATAATCGCAGGGAAGTAAGACGCCGATAAGTAAGGGCTTACGGTCTCAATCACGTATTGCGTGACACCTAGCGAGTCATTGACGGATTTCAGCATGAAGCCGCCAATTACGGTTGCAAGCGGCAGTAGCATGACTTTAATGCCATCATAAACAGCTTCGAACATATCGTTCATCGAAATCAGTTTTTGTGCGCCGTAGAAGCTAATGGTGAAGATCAGTGCGACGAAAACCCCCGCCAGTAGGTCGATACCAAAGTACCAGCTGGCAGCAACGAGGACGATCATCGGTAAAAGGAAGTTGATCAAACCCATTGTCGGATTGGTGTGCGCAGAAACTTCAGAACCAAAGTCCACATCGGTTGCGCCGTCTGGACGAACTTGACCATTCTTCGCACGCTCTTCTGCTTTTTTCATTGCGCCGAGGTCAGGGATTTTTTCCATCGCAACCAGCAGAACAATCACCAAAGTTACCCAGCCGTAAGCCATGTAAGGAATTGCTTGCATGTACGTCTGAATACCTTGGCCTGCTTCAGCGACGCCGTTTGCTTCTAGCAGTGAGCTAAAGAAGATAGCCCAAGTTGAAATTGGCACCAGAATACAGATAGGCGCTGCGGTTGAATCCACTAGATAAGAGAGCTTTTCACGAGAGATCTTGTAGCCGTCAGTGACTTTTTTCATCGATGATGAAATTGCAATTGCGTTTAAGTAGTCATCAATAAAGATCAGTATACCCAGAGCAAATGTCATCAACATCGATTGCTTGCGGCTTTTGACCTTGGTGACAAGCATATCGGAGAAGCTCAAAATACTGCCGCCTTTCTCCAACACGGCAATTAGACCGCCCATCAAACCACATACGAGGATGATCCATGCGATGGTTTCATCCATCATCACACTCATCGAAATATCGACAATTTGCTCGACCGCTTCGGTTGGATTGAGCAAAAGTACCCCAGCAATTGCGCCACTAAAAAGGGCTTCCACAGTTCGGTGTGTCGTGAGGGCAAAGACCAAAACCAACGCGGTTGGCAGAAGACTCATCCATCCGTAGGCTTCGCCTTCCTCATGATTTAATCCGATAGTGGTAAAAAAGATAAACGTCGCAACTGAGATTAAAGAAACAATAATATGTTGAGTATTGATTTTAAGCGGCGCATCCAGCGCCTTGGTTTGCGTTGTCATAAAGTGCATTTCCTTTGTTTATGCCGAGTGCAACATCCAGTCGATTTCCAATGGAGTAATCGCTCGCTCAAATTCTGCGAGTTCACTCCGCTTGCAAGCTAGATACAAGTCAATAAAGTCTTGTGAGATGTATTGAGCTAACTCGCTGTGCTCCAGTCGCTCTAGCGCTTCTGACATACGCAGCGGCAGTTCAACAGCATCGTCACTTAAGGTTGGCGGACATTGGTCTTTGGTGTAGTTATCACTCGCTAATACTGCGGAAAGTACTACTGCAGCGAGAATGTAAGGGTTAACGTCAGCGCCAGCGATACGATGCTCAATACGACGGTTTTTACTGTCGCTAATCGGCACACGCAGCGCCACGCCTCGGTGGTTTTCTCCCCAGTCAGCTTTTGTTGGCACATATGCACCCGGTAAAAAGCGGCGGAAGGAGTTAACGTTCGGACAAATCAAACCCATGGCATCGGAGGTTTGTGACAACATGGCTGCCATGGTTTGATAGAAGAAGGGGCTAGCTTGACCATCGGTTTGACTAAAGTGGTTGTTACCATCTTTATCAACCAAGCTGAGGTGAATGTGCATGCCATTACCCGCTTGTTCACTAAAAGGTTTCGCCATAAATGTGGCATCAAAACCGTGCTGGTGAGCCACTTGGCGAATCAAACGTTTTGCAATGATGATTTCATCACACGCTCGCAGTGCATCTTTGGAATGGTTGAAGTTGATTTCGAACTGTCCCGGTGCAGACTCAGAAAGAGCACCGGACGTATTCAACCCTTGTTCTAATGCGATTCGATTAAGATCGGTCAAGAAATCCGCGTAGTCATCTAATCCATCAAGGTCGTAAACCTCGGTGTCTTTTTCTCGTGTTTTCTTCGTTGGATTAATTGCCGTTAATGGTTCGCCATTTTCCCCGCGAGTTTTGTCGATTAAATAGAATTCTAGCTCTAGCGCGACACATGGGTACTGATCTTTGGCATGCAGCGTTTGCAACATAGACGCGAGAATGTTGCGGATGAACAGTGGGTTAGGGTGTTGCCCGGTTTCATCCATCATACTAAGCAGTAGTTGGCCAACTTGTTCCTTTGCCGTTGGCATCAAGGTACCGCTGATTGGGTAACAGAGGTGATCTGGCTCTCCGAGATCTTCGCCCAAGCCTGCAGTTTCGACGACGTTACCTTTAGTATCGAGGGTGATGGTCGAGAGGGGGAGTGCTACCCCTTTATCAAGCTTCTCTAGTGCGTCTATCGGGATGCGCTTTCCTCTTGGAGTGGCATTGATATCGGTAAAGATAAGGTCGATAAACTCTATATCGGGCCATTTTTGTTTAAAATTTTGTACTTCCTGTAGATACGATTCCATTTTCTTCTCCAAATAGCCTGACGAGTAGAAATTAGAAATAACCAAATTAACAAATAAATTACAGCGTTTTAATTAAATTGTTTGTTTTTCAGGTTATTTTTAATTTAAACATGCACTTATACTGTGCTTTTGGTGTTTAACGGCTGGTTTTTATGTCTTTCTGTTAACTATTTTGTAACAGTTGGTTTTGTTTTGTTCAATATAATGAGCATAAATATTCAATTTAGTGGCCTAAATAGTGCGTTAGATCACGTTGTGACGATAATAACGAATATCCGTGTTGATAATTTTGTACATGGTTTGTAGGGTAAATGTTAAATAAATCGAACACGGAAATATCATGTCAGGAACACGCAAACCCATCATTGGTGTGGTTAGCTGCACTAAAGAGTTAGGTGGCTATCAGATACAAGCGGTCAACGACTTTTACTTACGCGCCGTTAAGGATTTTGGAGGGCTACCGATTATGTTAGCTCCAGAAATGTCGGGAGATGACGTAGCCACCATATTAGACATGTGTGATGGCTTCCTATTTCCTGGTAGTCATTCGAATGTTGCTCCGCATCGATACAATGCAACACATGAAGAAAGCCATAAAGATGAAGCGCGTGATGAACTATCACTGACGTTAATTCGTCACGCGGTAGACCAAAACATTCCGTGCCTTGGTATCTGTCGCGGTTTCCAAGAGATGAATGTTGCACTAGGCGGCTCATTAAACCCAGTCGTTCACGACTCAGGCTTTAATGATCATCGCGAAGCGACTGTTGAAGATTTCGAACAAAAATACGCGCCCGCTCATGCGGTATTAGTGCAAAAGCAGAGTTTGTTTGAACAATGGTTGGTACAAAATCACTGGGAAAATACCACCTTTTTTGAAGTGAACACGCTGCACAATCAAGGCGTCGATCAGCTTGCTCCTGAACTGCAAGTTGAAGCTAAAGCCCCGGATGGCCTAGTAGAAGCATTTAGTCTTCCGCAACAAAAATTTTTCGTTGGCGTGCAGTGGCACCCAGAATGGAAAGCAAAAAACAATCATTTCTCTCAAATTTTATTCAATGAATTTATGATGGCAGCCTCTCGTTAAACGTTTGGAGCTGCATGAATGGACAATCATGAGATTGGTAAAAATATTGTTCAGTTACGTAAAAAACATGGATTGTCACAAAGGGAATTAGCCGAACGCGCTGGTATTACCCACAGTGCAATCTCGTCCATTGAAAATGGCAAAGTGAGCCCGTCGGTCAGCTCACTACAAAAAATCGTCAATGTATTTTCTTTATCACTGTCGGAGTTTTTCATTTTTGAACAATCTTCGAATGATGAAGTGAAAGTGGTCTTCAAACCGTCAGATCTCGTGGAAATTGGGAGCGAGACGGTATCCATGAAACTAGTGACGAATGGCGACAAAGATCAAGTTATTGGATTCTTGATCGAAGAATACGCACCACATGGAACAACAGGTGCGGCGGAAATCAGACACGAAGGCGAAGAGGTCGGCACGATTTTAGAGGGAGAAATCACTCTAGAGTACAAAGGCCACTCCTACGTCCTCACAGCCGGCGAGTCGTACATTATTGATACGACGAAGCCACATCGATTTACGAATCACACAGACAAGGCTTGTCGATTGATAAGTGCGCATACGCCAACCACATTTTAGTGGGGGCTTGCCTTGTGTGATCACAAGGAGAGCGTATGAAAACCCAAGAGCAATGGATTGAGCTAAAAAACAATCTAAACATCGAAAACAGGGCGTACATTAACGGTGAATACAGTGCCGCTTTAACAGGGCAAACCATCCCGGTAGTTAACCCAGCAACAGGCGAGATATTCACCGAAATCGCCCGTTGCCAAAGTGAAGATGTCGACCTCGCGGTATCATACGCTCGCCAAGCATTTCAATCTGGTATCTGGAGTGAAAGCAGCCCAGCTCATCGTAAAGCAGTGCTTAAACAGTTTGCTGACCTGATTGATCAACACCAAGAAGAGTTAGCACTATTAGAAACTCTCGATACTGGTAAACCTATCTCTCACAGCTTCTCTACCGATATTCCTGGCGCAGCAAACTCTTTACGCTGGTACGCCGAATCGATCGACAAAGTGTACGGTGAAGTTGCCCCAACAGAAAAAGACGTACACGCTTTTATTTCTCATCAGCCAATTGGCGTGGTTGCCGCGGTTGTGCCGTGGAACTTCCCACTTTGGCTCGCGTGTTGGAAGCTTGGCCCTGCTTTAGCAGCTGGTAACAGCGTGATCTTAAAACCTTCAGAGAAGTCATCACTGACCGCGATATTCTTAGGCCAGCTTGCATCTCAAGCGGGCTTGCCAACAGGCGTTTTCCAAGTCGTGACGGGTTTTGGTCATGAAGCTGGCGACGCGCTGGCGAAACACCAAGATGTAGACTGCATCGCCTTCACTGGCTCAACGCGCATTGCAGGTCAACTGATGGTCAGCTCGGGTGAGAGCAATCTAAAGCGCGTGTTTGCAGAAGCGGGCGGCAAGAACGCGAACATCGTGTTTGAAGATTGTGATGATTTAGACCGCGCAGCAGCAGAAACCGCCGCTGGGTGTTTCTACAACCAAGGTGAGGTGTGCGTCGCGGCAACCCGTCTGCTTGTTCACGAAAGCATCAAAGATCAGTTCATAGAAAAAGTTATTCAAGCGTCGAAAGCGTTCACTCCAAAAGACCCAATGGACCCAAGTTCATCCATGGGCGCGCTTATCGACCAAGATCATAAATCAAAAGTGTTGGAATACATCTCGTTAGGTGAATCAGAAGGTGCAAACGTACGTTGTGGCGGCGATGTTGATGGGCTGGGTGCATTTGTTTCCCCAACCATTTTAGACAACGTCGACAACAAGATGCGTGTCGCCCAAGAGGAAATTTTTGGTCCGGTGCTGTGTGTCATTCCATTCAAAGATGAAGCGCAAGCAATTGAGATCGCTAACGATTCGAAGTACGGCTTAGGTGCTGCACTTTGGAGTAGCAATATCAACCGTGTTCATCGCGTAGCAAAACGACTGCAAGCCGGCTCGGTTTGGGTCAACAACTACAACGAAGGTGACATGACGGTCCCATTTGGCGGATTCAAAATGAGCGGAAATGGTCGAGACAAGTCTCTCCACGCGATTGAAAAATTCACCGAAACCAAAACCACTTGGATTCGCCTCCATCCTTAAGCCTGCTGACGATTACGATAAATAAAGGAATAGTTCTATGAACAAGCATACGGATTCGTTCTACGCGCACTCTGTGCCAAACATGCCGGAATACCCACAATTGCAAGACAACATCGAGTGCGATGTGTGTGTAGTCGGTGCGGGATTCTCTGGTCTTTCTTCTGCGCTGCACCTAGCCGAAAAGGGTTTTAAAGTTGTTGTGTTAGAGAGCGCAAAAGTGGGCTTTGGAGCAACTGGTCGTAACGGTGGCCAAATCGTTAACAGCTACAGCCGAGATGTTGACGTGATTGAAAGCCGTTACGACCAAAACCAAGCCAAAGCTCTGTGCGATATGATTTTTGAAGGCGGCGATATCATCCGTGGCCTGATAGACAAATACGACATCAACTGCGATTACAAGCAAGGCGGCTTGTTCACGGCACTGAATAGTAAACAACTCAAAGGGCTAGAAGAACATAAAAAGAACTGGGAGCGTTACGGCAACGACCAACTGACTCTGCTTGACGCAGGAGAGGTAGAACAAGCGGTAGGTACGAAAGTGTACACTGGCGGTTTGCTGGATATGCGCGGTGGTCATATTCACCCGCTTAAACTGGCATTAGGTGAAGCCGCTGCGTTCATTTCTCTAGGTGGTCAAATCTTTGAGCAGTCGGCGGTCGTGTCGATTGATAAAGGGATGAACCCAGTAGTTAAAACTGCGCAAGGCAGCGTGAAGAGCAAGTACGTGGTACTGGCAGGTAACGCCTACCTTGGTGGTTTGGCACCAAACATCAGCAACAAAGCGATCCCGTGCGGCACACAAGTGGTGGCGACTCAGCCTTTGAGTGATGAGCAGTTAAAACAAGTGCTGACCAGTGACTACTGCGTTGAAGACTGTAACTACTTGCTGGACTACTTCCGCTTAACTGCCGACAAGCGTTTGTTATTTGGAGGTGGCGTGGTTTACGGCGCACGTGACCCAGAAAACATCGAAGCACTGATCCGTCCGAAGATGGAGAAAGTCTTCCCACAATTGAAAGGCATCAAGATTGATTACACCTGGACGGGTAACTTCTTACTGACTTACTCACGCATGCCGCAATTTGGCTCGTTTGCAGACAACATTTACTACCTACAAGGCTACAGCGGTCACGGCGTAACGTGTACTCACCTAGCAGGTAAGTTGTTGGCTGAAACCTTGACTGGACACGCAGAACGTTTTGACGCGTTTGCGGCTCTGAAACATTACTCCTTCCCGGGTGGCCGCCACTTCCAAATTCCGTTTACGGCAATGGGCGCGGCTTACTACAACCTACGTGACAAACTGGCGATTTAAGAGATAAGGAATATCCAATGAGCAAAGTAGTGAAATTTGCAGCCCTTCAACTGACGAAAAGCTGGGATCTGGAAGAAAATCTAGCTAAAGCCAAAAAGGCGATTCGTGAAGCAGCACAAAACGGTGCGAACGTGATTCTTCCTCAAGAGCTGTTCGCCGCGCCTTACTTCTGCAAAAAACAAGAAGCGAAGTATTTCGAGCTCGCAGAAGAGACGGCAAATAGCCACCTTATTCAGGAAATGAGCGCACTGGCGAAAGAACTCGGCGTGGTTATTCCTGTTAGCTACTTTGAAAAAGCGGGCAACACGTTTTTTAACTCGCTAGTGATGATAGATGCCGATGGCACGGTATTAGATAACTACCGCAAGTCACACATTCCTGATGGCCCAGGCTACAGCGAAAAGTACTATTTTAGCCCTGGCGATACCGGTTTCAAAGTGTGGCAAACCAAGTTCGGTAAGTTCGGTGCTGGCATTTGCTGGGACCAATGGTTTCCAGAGCTTGCTCGCAGTTTGGCTCTACACGGCGCGGAAGCGATTTTCTATCCAACCGCAATCGGGTCTGAGCCTCAAGATCCAACACTGGACTCGCGTGATCACTGGCAACGTACAATGCAAGGTCACTCGGCAGCAAACCTCGTTCCAGTGATTGCGTCAAACCGAGTGGGCACTGAGGTCGATGATGGTATCGAGACCACGTTCTACGGCTCTTCTTTTATCACTGACCACACTGGTGCAAAAATTGCCGAAGCACCACGTGAAGGTGAAACCATCATTTACGCAGAAATCGATCTCGCTGCGACAGCGAAAGCGCGTCACGCGTGGGGCTTGTTCCGCGACCGTCGTCCAGACCTTTACACCAGTGTTGGCAAACTAGCTGTTTAAAGAGGCGTTAAAATGAAGTTATCGACAACACCAGCGCAAGATGGCTTCTATTTTCCGGCTGAGTTTCAGCCGGTTAGTGAAGTTTGGCTAGCGTGGCCAGAAAGGAAAGACAACTGGCGTGATGACGCATTACCCGCGCAAGAAACCTTTGCCAGAATCGCGAACTTAATCGCGGAAGTGACCAAGGTGTGTGTGGCGGTATGCTCGCACAACTTTGACCGAGCGCGTCAAATGCTCCACTCAGACGTACGTTTGGTGGAAATCCCATTTAACGATGCGTGGATGCGCGATATTGGACCGACCGTGCTCGTGAATCAGGCGGGCGAGCGCCGTGGGATTAGTTGGCAATTTAACGCGTGGGGCGGCGAATACAACGGGCTTTACGATAACTGGCAGCAGGACGATCTTGTCGCTGGCTCGGTGTGCGACATCATAGGTATAGATTATTACCGCGCACCGTTTGTACTTGAAGGTGGGGCGATTCACACCGATGGTGAAGGCACCCTTTACACCACAGAAGAGTGCTTGCTTAGTCCGGGGCGAAATCCGCAATTGAGCAAAGCGCAAATCGAAGAGCAGTTAAAGGTGTATCTCGGCATCGAAAAAGTCATTTGGTTGCCAAATGGTTTATTCAATGACGAAACAGACGGCCATGTTGACAACCTGATGCACGTTATCGCACCGGGTAAGGTGGTA
This sequence comes from Vibrio sp. GLN_1, assembly GCF_043106015.1. NCBI lineage: Bacteria > Pseudomonadati > Pseudomonadota > Gammaproteobacteria > Vibrionales > Vibrionaceae > Vibrio > Vibrio sp. GLN_1. The sequence continues at coordinate 186,900 of NZ_JBICMD010000014.1, read as the reverse complement.
CTGAGTTGGACCGATGACTCAAGTGATCCGCAATACGCGTTGTCTCGTCAAGCGGAACAAGTACTGAAATCTCAGCACGATGCGAAAGGGCGCGAGATTGAAATTGTCCGTTTGCCATTACCAGGTCCGTTGCATTACAGCGAGCGCGAAGCCAATGGCATTGACGCCAGTTCAGGAATGAGCCGACAAGCTGGCGAACGCCTAAGTGCCTCTTATGCGAACTTTCTTATCGTCAACGGCCATGTGTTCTTACCGATGTTGGATGAAGACACCGACGCCATTGCGATCGATATTTTGCAAAACGCGATGCCGGAATACCAAATCATCGCGATACCGTCGAGAGAGGTTCTACTCGGCGGAGGGAACATTCACTGCATTACGCAGCAGATCCCCGCTTAAACACAAGCTCGCCGCTGGCTCAGCGGCGATGATGAGTTGTCAAAAGGAATGACCATGCAACAGATACAAAACCAAAGCCTTGTTTCGTTTATGGTAGCGAACCCACAACAGGGCATTGCAGTGACTAATCCAGCGACCGGAGAGCTTCTCGGGTACGCACCTGTCTCAACTGAGAACGATATTTTAAATAGCATTGAACGTGCCCATGTCGCGCAGAAAGAATGGGCGGCACTGCCAGCAAAAACGCGTGCTGGCATGCTCAATCGTTGGTTCCAACTCCTGTTAGAAAACAAAGCCGACCTTGGCCGTTTGATGACGTTGGAGCAAGGTAAGCCGCTGGCTGAAGCTCAAGGTGAAGTGCTTTACGGCGCGAGCTTTATCGAATGGTTTGCTGAAGAAGCGAAACGTACCTACGGTGAGACGATTCCTGCGCCAAGTGCAGACAAGCGTTTGGTGACCATCAAACAGCCAATTGGTGTTGCCTGTGCGATTACGCCTTGGAACTTCCCAATTGCGATGATCACGCGCAAAGCAGGGCCAGCTTTAGCGGCAGGCTGTAGCTTTGTCGTAAAACCATCTGAATCCACGCCGCTGTCAGCGTTTGCGGTTGCAGAACTTGCCTACCAAGCAGGCATCCCGCGCGATGTGCTGCAAGTGGTTCTAGGTGAAAATTCCCGTCAGGTAGGTGCTATCTTCACTTCACACCCGTTGATTCGTAAGTTGTCTTTCACTGGCTCTACTCAAGTCGGTAGAGTGCTGATGCAGCAAAGCGCGGCTGACATCAAACGTACCTCAATGGAGTTAGGTGGCAACGCGCCATTTATCGTATTCGATGATGCGGATATTGATGCAGCTGTGGCAGGCGCGATGGCGTCGAAATTCCGTAACGCAGGTCAAACGTGTGTGTGTGCGAACCGTTTCTACGTACACAGCAAAGTGTATGACGAGTTCGTTGCTAAGTTCGACGCTGCGGTTCAGCAGCTCAACGTCGGTAACGGCTTAGAAGAGGGCGTAAACATCGGTCCTGTGATCAGCGAATCGGCAAAGCAAAACATTCAAGCGCTTATCGACGGTGCTATTGAGCAAGGCGCGAAGCCAGTTTCAGAACTCAAAAAGCTCGATGGTCTATTTATGCAGCCAGTGATACTCAAAGACGTTACTCACGACATGAAGATTGTCTCTGAGGAAATCTTTGGCCCTGTCGCGCCAGTGATTCGTTTTGACAGTGACGCACAGCTGATCGAAATGGCGAACGACACCATCTACGGTCTTGCGTCGTACTTCTACAGCCAAAACATCCACCGTGTTTGGAAAATCGCAGAAGCGCTCGAATACGGCATGGTCGGCATTAACGAAGGCATGATTTCTACTGAAGTCGCTCCTTTCGGTGGTGTTAAGCAGTCCGGCATCGGACGCGAAGGAGCAAAACAAGGTATCGATGAATACATGGACGTGAAATATCTCTGCTTTGGCGGCAACTAATTAAGGACAAGACAATGACAAACCAACAACTACACGCAAGAAGAAGCCAAGTTATCGCTCAAGGCATGGGCGCACTGTACCCGCTTTACGTCGAGAAAGCTGAAAACGCTTACGTATGGGATATCGAAGGCAACAAATACATCGACTTTGCAGCGGGCATCGCAGTAACCAATACCGGGCATTCTCACAAACGTATCAGTGAAGCGGTAAAAGCTCAGTTGGATAACTTCTCGCACACGTGTGCGATGGTTACGCCGTATGCGTCATTCGTTGAGCTGGCAGAAAAGCTGACAGAACTTGCACCAGGTGAGACTAAGAAGAAAGCGATCTTTCTAACCACTGGCGCCGAGGCGGTCGAAAACGCAGTGAAAGTAGCGCGCGCTCATACGGGTCGTAGCGGCGTGATAGCATTTAAAGGCGGCTTTCACGGTCGTACTAACATGACGATGGGGTTAACTGGTAAAGTTGCGCCGTACAAAGCGGGCTTTGGTCCTTTCCCGAACGAAATCTACCACGCGCCGTACCCAAATGCGTTCCACGGCATCAGTGTGGAGCAAAGCTTACAAGCGATCGACGATCTATTTGCTTGCGATATCGAACCTTCACGCGTTGCGGCGATCATCTTCGAGCCAGTGCAAGGTGAGGGCGGCTTCTACAAAGCACCGGAAGCGTTTGCACAAGGCTTGCGTCAGCTGTGTGATAAGCACGGTATCATGCTGATTGCCGATGAAATCCAAACAGGGTTTGCTCGTACCGGTAAAATGTTTGCCACAGAATACCTAGGCATTGAACCAGACCTAATGACAATGGCGAAAGGCATTGCTGGTGGCTTCCCAATCTCAGCGGTAGTTGGGAAAGCGGATGTGATGGACTCTGCACTGCCTGGTGGTTTAGGTGGCACTTATGCGGGCTCGCCACTTGGCTGTGTTGCTGGTCTTGAAGTACTGAAAATCATCGAAGAAGAAGACTTGTGTGCTAAAGCAATGGGCATCGGTGAAGTGGTCAATGCTCGTATGACGAAACTGCAACAGTCAGTGCCTGCTATCGGTGAAATCCGTACTACAGGTGCGATGATGGCGATTGAATTTACTGATCCAGAATCAGGCAAACCACTGCAAGAGATGACCAAAGCGGTGATTTCTAAAGCGCAAGAAAACGGCCTTATCCTGCTTTCTTGTGGAGTAAAAGCGAACGTGATTCGTCTGTTGCCGCCGCTGACCATTGAGCCTGAAGTGCTTAGTGAAGGCTTAGATAAGTTGGAAAAAGTGATTCTTGAAGTGGCGTAATTCACGCGCTTTTAAATAGAAATAACAAGTAAAGGAAACGATTGGCACCAATCGTTTCCTTTTTGTTTTTGGAAAATCGTCCTTCGCTTGTCTAAATGTCCTGTTTAAGTTGTAAGCGGAATCGATAAAAAAGTGTGTATCGACTCGAAAAACGTTTGCGATTCCAAGAATATCGGGTGAATTGGCAACTCGAAAAAATTACATTTGAATCAATGGTCTATGCAGTACCAATAGTAACTTACCACTCACCATTAAGGACTCAAATGAAACGTTCACTACTTGGATTAACCATGATTGCCTCTTTCAGCTGTTTGGCTGAGGGCGCTTTGGATCTCACCACGCTTTCAAACAATAATACCGACAACCTTGTATGGGTTGGACATTTGAGCCCAGACACCGATAGTGCCGTTTCCGTTATCCTTGCGTCACACATCTACGGCGGAGAAGCAGTGCTAACTGGCGAAGCGAACCCAGAAAGTAAGTTTGTGTTTGAATTTTGTGGCATGGACGCGCCAAAAGTGAAGGTGGATTTCTCTTCTCACCACATTGGTTTGGTGGATTTCAACCAATCGACTCAACTTGCAAAATCGGTTGATCCAACTTCCATCGTGGCAATCATCGACCACCACGCGATGGGCAGTTCGCCAATCAGCATGCCGCAAATCGTCACGATGGACATTCGTGCTTGGGGTTCTGCAGCAACAATTCTTACGGCAAATGCCGAGAAGTTAAACGTAAAACTGCCTAAGAATATTGCGTGTGCAGGTTTAGGGGCTATTTTGTCGGACACGGTTGTGTTCCAATCTTCGACTACCACTGAATATGACAAACAGTACGCGCAAAAGCTGGCGGACATTGCAGGCATCAAAGACATCAAAGGTTTTGGTGAACAAATGTTGTTGGCGAAATCGGATCTGAGCCATTTCTCAGCAGAGACGATTTTGACGATGGACTACAAAAACTTTGAATTCGCAGGTAAAAAGGTAGGCATCGGCGTAGCTGAAACGCTCAACGCGCAGCAGTTGATTGACCGCAAACAGGACTTCAACGAAGCCATTCAAGCGTATAAGAAAGCTCAGAATCTTGATTACTTGTTCTTCTCGATCACAGATACCAAGCACAAACGTGCAAACATGCTTTGGGCGGATGATGCAGATAAGAAAGTGCTATCAAAAGCCTTTGATGTGAAAATTGACAATGACATGTTGGTATTGGATGGCGTGACGTCTCGCAAGCGTCAAATTGGTCCTGCAATTCAACAAGCGATTGAATCACTCTAGTGACTAAGCCACACTGAAAATAATCAAAAAACCACCGTTAAAGGTGGTTTTTTCGTTTTTGGCAAGACAGAGTTGGAAATTTAGATTCCACGTAAAAGAGCAGAAGAAAACAGTCTCCCGCTTGCGATAAGCCATTGCGTATATAATAAAGGTCAATTGCTATCATTCTTAGCTCATAATCTCATGCGAGAGAGTTGTAAAAGCCAATGTGCAGCAGTAGTCTCAGCAAATAATTGCCGCTCAATCACTTATTCTTTGCGATTGAGAGTCCATCCCCACTTTTCCACTTATTAAAGTGAGATAGTGAACCTGCTTACTGAAAATTGTTCGTGGCAGAACATTAGGAGGAGTTTTGGCTAATAAGACAATAAGAAATGCCATCTTAATAGGGCTAGTCCCCATCATTATTTTTGCTGTCGCTTTTAATGCCTTGTCAAATTTATATGTTGGGCATATCAAAGAGGCGAAAATCGAAACATTTGTTGAATACTTAAATCAAAGATCCACGTTTTTAGAGAGTGCCATTACCAAGCAGATCGCCCAGCTCGACTTCAACTGTCAATCTGATGATATGAAAGTGCTGCGTGATCCTCGCTACTACAACCGCTACATTCGGTTTATTGGCATGACCACGGAAGATGGCGACTCGTGCTCAAGCGTAGGGATGCCTGTCTCCAAAGTTACGTCATCTGAACGGGTTCAATTAGATACCAACTTCTATATTTCCTTGATTTTGCCGGAATACAAAGACCAAGCAGAATGGATGGTAATTTATGACAATCAGCACGTTGAGGTGTTTTGGGTTCTCGATAACAGTTGGGTAAAACAGCTTATTGCTGAGCCGTGTGAAGAGTGCTTATTCGTAAAATTTGAATATCACGAACCTATGTTTGGTGACCTTTCAATCAGTCGCGGCATGCCAAACATTATTGATGAAGACAATGCGCTATCGAGCGAGTTTTTCTTCTCTGACGAATCTCAGGCCAACATGCTCATCAAGATTTACAGTGGTGAAGCCTTGGCTGCGTACGCGAATCAGCGTCTTTTCGTGTGGGGTGTGCCTGCTACTTTGATTCTTGGGATTGTGTTTGCGCTGTTTTATATCTCAAGTAAAAGCCTAAGAAAGTCTATCAAAGGGCTGATTCAAAACGGTATCAATAACGGCGAATTTATCCCTTACTATCAAGCTATTGTGGATAGCAGAGATGGCCAAACTGTAGGTTATGAAGCGTTGGTGCGTTGGTCAAGACGCGATGGTTTGGTGCCACCTAATATGTTTATTGGCGCCGCAGAAGAGAGCGGATTGATTGTTCCGATGACGAACCAGATGATTCGCAAAATCATCCAAGATCTTGAGTCACTGCCTGAGTCGATTTGGGTGAGTGTCAATATTGTCTCTTCTCATCTAGAAACCGGTTCGTTAACCAAACTTCTGGCAGATTTGAATTGGCCGTGTGCAAACCGAATTCATTTTGAGCTAACAGAAAGAATTCCGGTTAAAGACGTAGAAGCCGCGAAAAAAGAGATTCTCTACCTCACCAACAAAGGTTACAAGTTCAAAATTGATGACTTTGGAACAGGTTATGGTGGCTTTTCTTACTTGCAGGACTTGGGTATTCGCTGCTTGAAAGTGGACAAAATGTTCGTTGATCCAATTGGCTCAGACGACCAAAAACTCAAAGTGTTGGATTCTATTGTGTCTGCGGCGATGAAAGCGGAATGTGAAATGATTGCTGAAGGTGTAGAAAACAGAAAGCAGATTGAGTATTTGGCTACGCACAATATCTACTTGATCCAAGGTTATGTGTACGCAAAGCCAGAGCCAATCGAGAATATTGCTGAACCAAATCCGGAGGCGTAACTTCTGTTCGTTGATTTTAAAGGTGTCCAATGTGGCACCTTTTTTCTTGCCTATTGTTTACCAGAAAATAGGGAAGTCATTAAAAGTGACTCCCAACTTTAAATCGAAAACTTGAGCTGATTTTTATATCACGATGAGACGATTTTGATATTTGGCATATTGTCGAATTGAGCACTTCCCATTACATTTTTTTGCCATCTCATAGATGGTCGTCGAAGTAAATAAACAGAATGTAATTTCTAAATTTATGTATTGTGAGAATCACGATGAGTGAACATGAGTTCGTGTGCTCGTTTGACGAGCAATTAGCGATGGCCAAAAGTGAATTAATTTCAGCAATTACCCGTTATCGAGAAAACATCTTGATGAGAGATACTAAAAACATAGCTGAGTTGGAGGTTGAATTAGAGAAAAAGTTTCATACATACGAAGCGCTAACCAGTCAGCGGTATTGCTGAGTTGTTTGTATTCATAATTTGAATTTTTAATGTCGTCTAATAATAAAAGTTTGAATGTTTGACTCTATGATAAGCAAAAATACTTTTAATAAGATCGCAATGCTATTACTCGTCTCGAGTCTGTTTGGTTGTAATAGCGACAGTGGAAGCAGCACTAGCCAACCACCAATGAGCTTGCCAGAAGAAGTATTACCTGACGAGCCAGAAATTGAAGCACCAATACCGGAACTGCCAGTGCCTGAGTTTCCTGATGTTTCCAAACCGGAAGTTCCTGAAACGCCAGAGGTGACGCCGCCGGAGCTTTCTGATCCCGTTATTCCCGAGCCGCCAGTACCAGACAAAGTGGTGTCTCGTATTGCGCTAAACCAAAGCCGTGTGTCGCTTGCAGAGGGTGAGCTGACGCAGGTGAAAGTCATCGGCTTTTATAACGATAGCACTCAAGACGACCTTACATCACAAGTTGTTTGGAACGTTGAAAATGCTGACATTGTTAACATCGACGAACGCGGTGTGATTACAGCGCTTAAAACAGGTGTTTCGGTCATTCGCGCAGACCTAGATGAGTTCAGTAGCGAAATGACCGTACAGGTTGTGGACGCGAAGTTGACCAACATTTACTTCGATCTGCCACATAAGGCGATTGCCAAAGGGCTAAGCTTTCAAGCGAAAGCTTACGGTGAATATACTGACAAACAAACCCGTGATATTAGCCATCTCGTAGAGTGGGATTCCACAGATTGTAGCGTTGTCATGCCAGGCACAAATGGCATTTTCACCGCACAAGATGAGGGTGACGCGGATATCTATGCCGAGCTTGATGGCTTAACCAGTACGCATGGTTCTATTACTGTCACGCCTGCGGTATTAGTGAGTATGGACATTTCGTCAACCGCACTGGAAATGCCATTGGGCACACATAAGTCTTTGGTGGTCATGGGAACGTTGAGCGATGGTGAACAAGTCGACCTCACCCGAGGTATCATTTGGCACGTCGATAACGATGTGGTTGAGATTGTCGACAACGTTGTGAAAGCCAAACATAAAGGAACAGCGTTGGTGACGGCTGCGTTAGATGGTGTGCAAAGCGAACCAATACAAGTGCAGGTAACCGATGCAATCCTAACAAATATTGAAGTGACAACGAATGCGTCGAGCGTGGCAAAAGGCAACTCGACCCTGCTGTCTGCACAAGGAGTCTATAGCGATGAAAGCCGCGTTGAGTTGACCGAACAGGTTGCTTGGTGGGTTGATAATCAAGATGTCCTACAACTAGAAGGCGATCGCGTTAAAGGTCTTGCGGTAGGGCAGGCAATGGTTTACGCCACCAAAGATGCGATCACCAGTGCACCATTGCAAATTCAAGTAACGAATGCGGTGTTAGAAAAAATCCATGTTCATCCTAGTGAAATCACTCTAGAGAAAAAGAACGTCCAGCGATTTTATGCCTACGGTGAATATAGCGATGAAACCACTCAGGATGTAACGCATCGAGTGACATGGCGAAGCAGTAATAAAGCGGTTTTAGATTTGATTGCTGGTGGACTCTCAAATAGTGCTCAGCTTGGTTCGGTCACCATTTCAGCTTCCTTTGGGGAGTTAAAAGGCATCTCTGAGGTCAAGGTTGTAGAGGCGGAAGAAAAAGAGTCTGCCATCTCTATTTGCCCACAACCTCGTTCAGGAGAAGGAAGCGCGGAAGCGTGTTTGATGGTAGCGAGTGATGAAGATGGTCGCCTATTTACCGCACCACCATCAGTGAAGCTCATGAACAAACTAGGCTATGAGCTTGTTAAACCTTTGAGCTACGACGCGACAAAACCAAAAACTTACGTTGGCATCAAAACGGAAGACGGTACACGCGGCCCTGTGGGTGACTTTGCGATGTTCAACCAATACGGACGTGATCGCGCAGGCTTAACCAGCCAATACGCAAACTGGTGTCATGATTTGTCTGTAAGAAACTTTGCTGGCCGTGACAATTGGCGTCGTGCCACTCGCAATGAGTTGTTTAGCTTGTATCGTGCATCACGAGGCAGTGTTTGGGACGGGACTGAAAGCATCTATGAAGAAGACAAAGATGGCGGAGGTTTTGGTTGGCCAGCGAATTCGGAATATTGGTCTACTTCGCTAATGGATTTACCGCATCATGAGGGCGTCGTGTATGACATCATTAACCTGCATCGAGGTCGAGCGCAGTTGGTGATGGATGCTCGAGACCCGGCTTATGCTTCCTGCGTGTCTGACGCGCCTGGCGTTCCTCTTAAGTAATTGAAAGTTAGTGAAAGTAAGTGAATAGGCTCCTTCGGGAGCTTATTTTTTATCTCATCAGCATCGCTTAACTTCACTTATTAGCCGCGTAGCATCGATGTACGTCAATATTATGTGCAAAGGAAGGCCATATGACCGTCAAGGTATTTTGGAAAAACCCTTACCAAACAGAACTCACCTCCACGGTAACTCGAATTTCGGACAAAGAAGTCGAGTTATCCCACACTATTTTTTATGCTGAATCCGGCGGACAAGAGAGCGATGCAGGTACGATCGACGGGATTCCTGTCGTCGGTGCAATTAAGTCTGGCTCACGCATTGTTTACACTCTAGAACGTCAACCCACGTTTCGAGTTGGCGACCAAGTGATCACTCAAATTGACTGGCAAAGGCGTTATGCGTTGATGAAGCTCCACTTTGCGGCGGAAGTTATACTTGAACTGTTCACGCAAAAATTTGCAAACATTCAGAAGGTTGGCGCACATATCTCCGCAGATAAAAGCCGAATTGATTTTGAATGGCCTGAAAGCATCACGCCACTGCTGGCGGAGTTTCAACAACGAGCTCAGGCAGTTATCGATTCGGACGCTGAGATTGAGAGCGCATTCTCTGGCGAAGGCCAAGAAAGGCGCTATTGGAAAGTGGAAGGCTTCGCTCAAGTGCCTTGCGGTGGTACACACCTTAAGCGCACCTCTGAAGTCGGCCGCATTGCCTTAAAACGTAAAAACGTTGGTAAAGGAAAAGAAAGAGTCGAAATTACTCTGGTTAGCTAACCGATTTCAGCGTTCAGTATTTCTGAACGCTGATTAAAAAAATTCAAATTGACTCTCTGACTGCGAGAACTAACATTCACGCACTTTGTTCATATCGTTTCAAGATAGCGTTGACACTCATTTTGGAAATGTAAATGAAGGCTTTGATTGAGGTTCTTGACGGGCAGGTGCAACACTGTCCGATAAATCAAAAGTTTGATATTAGCTCGACGGATTTTTACATTGTCTTAAACCATAACTGTGCTTTGGAGTTATGTGATTCTAAAGGCATTAAACAGTTTATCGAACCACCTTGTTTGGTCGCTATTGGCGCGGATTTCAAAGGGCAAATCGCCATCAATTCGTTCGTAGAAAATGCCAATATTTCGGGTTTCAGACTGGCAGCGTGTTTCATTGAAAAACTCAATCAACAGTTGAACTTCCGCGAGCTTTGCGATGGCGTGTTCTCGGGGAATGTGGCGGTGAGTTTCACTTTACGTCCGGGAATCGTGGATATTTACTCAGCATTAAAAGCAATGGTGAAAAAGGGCTGTGGTAACCGTTCAAATGATGAATTGCTCGATATCAACAGCATGCTTTTGTATTTGTTGATGCACTTTGAGCAGAGCGCCAGTCAGGCAGAAACTCGTTCATATTCTTCGTTGTCTTCACGTATTCGCGCGCTGATTTCTAAAGATCTAACGAAGCCGTGGACGCTCAAAGAAATTGCGAAACTGGTTTACATGAGTGAGTCGACGGTAAAAAGAAAGTTGAACAAGGAAGGGACGACGTTTACTGACGTGCTGCAGGCTGCACGACTAGATACAGCACAAAAAATGGTGTGCAATAGCGATGCGAGTGTCAGTGCAATAGCTGAGCTATGTGGTTTTAAGCATGCCTCTTATTTTGGTGCCTGTTTCAGAAAAGAATATGGTGTCACACCGCTTGCTTATCGAAAACAAGCCCAGCTCAGAGCGAATTGAATAACAAAACGCCCGATACAGAATCGGGCGTTCTCTTGAATATGATGGGGGATGATTACTTAAACCGTTATTACTTCTTTTCTTGCGCGCAACGACGTTAAAATTTGAGGCAGTAAAGACATCACAATCATGCCCACCATCAAGCTGTATTGGAGTGGAGTAAAGTTTTCACCCAACAGCAATAACCCAGAGACGATCCCTGCAATCGGGTTGGCAATGCCACCAAACGTAAAGTCGACCACAGACATGCGTTGCAACAACCACACATACATGCCGTAGCCTAGCGCGGTGTTGAGCACAATGACCCACAGCAGCCCGAGTGTGTTGGTCATATCGATATTCTGTAAGGCATGCACATAAGGCTGCGGATTGATGGTAGCTAACACAGCCGCGGCGATAGACAGCAATACACCACCCAAAATCAACTGCCACGTGAGTACCGTCCACCAATGCATTTTTGTGCCGAGTGATTTGGTTACGCTACTGCCAATCACGATGCACATGATGGCCGCCAGCATCGCCCCTAAACCGATAGGGTTCAGCGAGATTGAGCTTGGATCGAACAAGAACCACGCTAACGCAATCAACACTGCGCCGCTAATACCTTGTATTGCGCTAGGCTGACGTTTGTAAACCGCCCAACCAAACAGCATGGCAAAGACGGGGACTGAAATCATGCCGACACCGGAAATTGCAGAAGGTAGGGTCAACGCCATCACAAAAATGAGGCCAAAGAAGAAGGCGATGTTAATCGTGCCCAATACCAATAACACTTTCCATTCGTGCTTTTTAGGCAGCGAAGGTTTGATTGCCAGTAGTAGCAGTCCGGCTGGCAGTGCCCGCAGTGCTCCCAGCAACACAGGCGGCCAGTCTGGAAGAGTGAACTGCGTAACGGCATAAGTTGTGCCCCAGAAAAATGCGGGGATCATTGCGAGTAATATGTTCATGTAAAATATCTTTACGTTGAGATAATTAATTGTAAAGGTACGCGCTAGATTGCTTTTTGTAAAGTATCTTTATGTTAAAATAAATCGTCAGACCGAATTCGTATTGGAGAAAGAAAACTCGTGGACGCAATTGATAGAGTAGTAACGCAGTGGGCGAAGGAAAAACCAGATCTTGATACCGAACCAATGGCTATCATGGGTAGGCTAATGCGCATTGCTAAGCATATGGAGTGTCGAGTCGCTGATCTGCACAAACAATATGACCTGAAAATGGGCGAATTTGATGTGTTAGCCACGCTGCGCCGTGCCGGAGCGCCTTACCGTCTCACCCCATCAGAGTTGATTGCGTCGATGATGCTCACGTCCGGAGCGATGACCAACCGCTTAGACAAGCTAGAAAAGAAAGGCTTTATTGCCAGAGAGCACAGTAAAGAAGACCGACGCAGTGTTACTGTTGAGCTAACGACTGAAGGCTTGGCATTGATTGAGTCGTTGATCCAAGAGCATGTGGATGTACAACATAGTTTGATTAGTGGATTGTCGGCGGATGAAAAGTCACAAGTGAATCAGGCGTTAAAGTTACTACTGCCTCAATTTGAATAGCGAATCTCGTCGCAAAAAAGCTAAGGAATGAGCATGAATATCAAAGAATTGGAATCGTATTTAGAGACATTTATGTGCGCCGAAAGTGACTTCCCCTTTGGCCCTGACGCGCTTGTGTTCAAAGTAAAAGGCAAAATGTTCGCGATAATCGCGGAGCGTGGTGGTCGAGAATACGTCAGTGTTAAAGTGAAACCGGAAGATGGAGAAGTGCTAACGTCCCAGTTTACCGACATCACACCGGGCTACCACCTTAACAAACGCCATTGGGTCACAGTGTATTTCAATGGTGATGCCGAAGATGGTCTCATTCAAGACTTGTGCGAGTGCTCCTACGATTTGGTTGTAGCGAAACTGCCTAAAGCGCAACGTACATTGCTTGGACACTGAAGCCAAATAGTATTTCAGGAAAGCGTTTAGGCAATAACGAAAACCATCAATTGCTCGCTGAAAAACTCGCACCTTTTTTGAGCTCGGACTATATAAAAAGAAGTTGCGTAAAAAGGGAAGTGATATGCGAGCACTATCTGACTGGTTAGAAGCCTACGGTGAAAGCCATCAAAACCCAATTAATCAAAAAATTCACAAAATTGCCGTACCGGGTATTTATCTTTCTGTGGTTGGGCTTATTTGGTCCATTCCTCAACTTTCAATCTTAGGTTTTCAGCTCAACTGGGTTTGGTTCGCTGTTATTCCGGTTTGGGTCTTTTATTTCCGTTTATCTCTCAGTGTGTTCATGATGATGCTCGGTTACACGTTAGCGTGCATTGGTTTGATTTGGTCGTTGGAGATTCTAGATCTACCCGTCTTACACATTTCTATGCTGCTGTTTGGCGCTTTGTGGATTCTTCAGTTCATAGGGCACAAAATCGAGGGCAAAAAGCCATCCTTTTTTGAGGACCTACAGTTCCTATTAATCGGCCCAATCTGGGTGTTTCGAAAGCACTAAATACGCAAGCTGAGTGTGTTGCCACAACACGATTAAGATTTTGAGTGTAGTATTCGGCTCCTTTCGAAGTTTATGTAGTAGAGGCGAGTGGTGAGTGACGCGCATTTCCAAGGGCAGTTTGAAGTCGAGTTAAAGTATCGAGTAAAAAATCTTGATGCATTTTTAAACACGCTCAAACAGATTGAGCATGAAGTCATGTTCGAAAACAACCAAGAGTCAGATTGGTTTTACGATACCCCACAACGCACGATGACTCAGCAGGGCAAGAGTTTAGTGCTCAGAGAAATTCAGCCTGCCGGTATCAAACTGTGGATTGTAAAAGGGCCAGAGGCTGACCGTTGTGAAGCAACAAATATCACTAAGTTAGATTCTGCTCAAAGTATGCTCGAAAACATGGGCTACGAAGTGATTCAACGCAGCAAGAAAATCAGAAGTATCTTCTTTGTCGGCGAGTTCCATATCACCTTAGATTTTCTCGATGGTTTTGGTCACTTTGCGGAGTTCGCTATTATGACCGACGACGAAACTGCATTGGCTCGCTATCGCGAGCGGTTAGTCGCACTTGCGCAGCAGTTTCATCTGAGCGACGCGGATAGAGAGCATCGCTCATACAAAGAGATTTTATCAGCATAGTCGCTATTTCTTTCCTTTCTAAAACGCGAAGCGAATTCTTCTCAAAACACAATGTCATTTTTGTGTTCTTCTCATTGGTTTGACAGGCAACTCCTAGTAAACAGCACTATGATTACCATAGTGCTGATGCACTGAACCCACACTATTACTTAATGAGTGACGCTGTCACTTTGTGGAGGAGTAATGTATAACCGAGAACATAAGTATGTTTATTGGCGAGAGGAGAGAAAGAAAGGAAAATGGCACTACATCATGAAATCGTTTTTTATGATTTGTTGTGCGTTGTTGGTGGGTAAAATTATCGGTTTGTTCATCTTTGGAGAGCTTCACACTTTTCAGGACGTGACGGAGCAGTTTCCGGCAGATTTCTTCATCATGATGTTAGTTGGTTTCCCGATTAGTGTTGTGGGTTGGTATCACGAAGAGTCCAAGTTCTTCCGTGCTCTAAAACGTAAAGATAAGCAGCTAAAGATGAAGCGAGAAAAAGCAAAGCAAAACAATTCATCAGTGAGTTAATTTCATTTTGTGCGATGGCGCAACTTCCTGTTTTTTCGTGCAGTAATCCGCAAGGTTTCTATGATTTTTTGCAAATTTTGTTCATGCAAGGTCTGCTAGTTTCTACAAGACATACTCCGGTCTGTCTACTGTGATTGGTTATTGTAAGACCGAAGGTAATAGAACGTTAAATGAGATGGATACATGGACCGACAATCAATGCTGCATAGTCAGAAGATTTATTTTTGTACTGACGAAGAACTCGCAAAACAGCAAACGCAATGCCTAGAGATTCTCTATGACTACAACCAAACGCGACCTTCAGAGGGCGAAAAACGTGGTGAAATTCTTCAGCGTTTACTTGGGGCTGTGGGCGATAACTGTTATTTAGAGCCACCGCTTCGAGCAAACTGGGGGCGTCATACTTATCTGGGTGATAATGTGTACGCCAACTTCAATCTTACACTTGTCGATGACACCTATATTTATATCGGCAATTCCGTGATGATTGGCCCGAATGTGACGATTGCGACAGCAGGACATCCTATAGAGCCAGATTTACGTCGGGAAGTTGCTCAGTTCAATATTCCTGTTCATATCGAAGACAATGTTTGGATTGGCGCAAACTCAGTGGTGTTACCGGGTGTGACGATTGGTGAAAACTCGGTTATTGGTGCAGGGAGCGTTGTGACCAAAGATATTCCAAGTAATGTCGTTGCGGTGGGAAACCCTTGTCGTGTGCTACGTGAAATCGGCGAGCATGACCGAGAGTTTTACTTCAAGGAGCGTAAAGTCGAGGGCAATGTCTATAGCGACCAAGAAGAGGCTTAACGCTGGGCACATGAAGCGATAGATAGAAACAAGAAAAGGCAGATTGGACCATCCAATCTGCCTTTGTTTGTATTGAGTAGCTAAAAGACGAAATTCAACATTACCGTGTAGAGGTTGGCATTGGTATCGGCTGGTGGGAGAGAAAACGCGCCAGAGTCGTTGTTGAAGGCTTTAAAGTGTTGCCATTCGGCATTCACTGACACGTTGTAATCCACGTCAAACCTTAACCCTGTAAGGACGCTGTCACCGGTCTTCTTTTCGTTGTCGTCAAACTGCTGGCCATAAACCACGTAAGGGGTGAACTTGTTTAGGTTGTAGCTGGCTGCGGCGTACCACGAGGTCGAGATATCGCTGGTTTGTCCTTCTGCTGTGACGGTTATACGGTCAAACTCATATTTTGCACCCAGTGAAAACAGCTGGATGTGTTGGTCTTCATCTTTCAGCCGTATTGTTCCCGCCGCGCTGCCTTGGCCAGGTATGGGCTGCATGGCGTTAGAAAGTACGGTGGTTTGATCGTACTCGGCATTCAAATACGCAAAGTTCCAACGGTAGTTATCACCGCTTAACGTCAAGTTAAGCCCTGCTGAGTAGTTGGTGTCTATACTAATGTCCGTATCTTCACTGATGGTAACGTCGCTGCTGTAACCGTAGCCCACAAACGGCATTGCCGTGATCATCACATTCTCATTAAGGTCGTAGTTCCATCTAACGGATAGGCCATCATACGCCGTAATCCCGAGAATGCTGTCATACACTTCGTTCGGCGGTCTGGCGGTGGTAAACGCTTGTCCCACATAGTTGTATTCAGAAATAAGGAATACAGGCAAACGCAATCGACCACCACGAATTTCGACGTTGTTATAGGTGTAAGCTAGGTAAGCCCATTCTACTTTGGGTTCACTCCAATGATCTTGCGGTCGCTTGACGACTTGAACAGAAGCACGAAAAGCTTGATAGAAGTAATCAAGTTGGAGGCCGAATGTGGTGTCGCAATCGAAACAGCTGTCATCATCAATAAATCGATTCACGAGCAATGAAGTTTCGTTGTCGGACTGCGCCCAAGCAATGGAGCCAAACCCGCTAAGCGATAAGTTATCGGTCAGTTCTACTGTTGCTAAGCTCGGAAAAGCGACACTGCTAATAAGTACTGCGAGGAGCGATCTCTTCATTTCATTTCTCCGAACTGACGACATAAAGAACATGAGCATCCGACGGCAACGAGTCGACGGGGGCATAGCCAATGCGATTAGGTTGTTCTCGCATCCACGCTAACAAGATTTCAATACTGGGTTGATCAATTACTTTGGGTGGACGCGCCTTGCCTGAAAACGAAAGGCTGGCCCAATGCGCATTCATTTGAGCCAAGTTTTTATTAAGCAGGTAGCGATAGAACTCCGTTCGTTCAACGGACGTCTCTGGCCAATCAGAGAGTTCAATTCGTTGGCCTTGTAATAGTCTGGTTTTGCCTCGGTAGAGCTTCCTCGCTTTATTAATGGTCAACGCGTCAAACTGAGCGTTAAGTGAGAAAATGGCGTAACTTTCTGCGGCAAATGCCTGATGGCTCCAAGGCAACAAAAATATAAGCAGCAAACAAGCGGAGACCAGTAGTCGCAGCGCTCGTTGATTATGAGGGGGGAGAATCATGCTCATGTGTGGCTCGCCTACATTACGTTTTCGATTTGATGCAACAGTTTCTCCTTTCTCACTGGTTTAGGCACATAAGCGTCCATCCCGGAGTCAAAACAGCGTTGAATATCGTCGTCGACCACACTGGCTGTTAGCGCGATGATCGGCGTTTTTTCGAGTCCTAAGCTTGCTTCATAAGCGCGGATCTGTTTCGTTGCTTCGAAACCATCCATCACTGGCATCATGCAGTCCATTAAAATGATGTCGAAGCCACCATCGCGCTGGAACATCTCCACTGCGATCTGGCCATTTTCCGCGACTTCAAACTGATAGCCAGCCTTGCTTAAAAGTAAAGAAGCAACTTTTTGATTCACTCGGTTATCTTCCACCAATAGAATCCGTTCACGTCGCATTGGCGCAGCACTTAACGCCTCACCAACGCGTTGTTTAAATTCGGGTTCTTCAAAAGCGGGCAAGTTTGATTGGTTGAGCTTTGTCGACGCAGTTACGGGAAGTCGCAACCCAACGGCTTTATCAAGTTTCTCTTTAAGCAAATCTGCCTTAAACGGTTTTGGTACGTAGTCGTCCATGCCGACGTCAAAACACTTTTGAATATCGTCATCAACAACGCTTGCTGTTAACGCGATGATAGGAATGCGGAACGTTCGATTTTCTTTCAGCTCTATTTGTCGGATCTGTTTTGTTGCCTCAAACCCATCCATCACCGGCATCATGCAGTCCATCAAAATCAGACAGTATTGGGATGTTCTGAACATGTCGACCGCTTCCTCACCATTCGCAGCGACATCAAAACTAAAGCCGGCTTTGGTGACATGCAACCCAGCAATTTTTTGGTTCACAGTATTGTCGTCTACAACGAGCACTTTGGGTAATGTTTCAAGTCGGGTTGCAGGCTGAACGACGGAAATAGATTGAGTAAATCGTTCAGCACAGCTTTCAAGCGCTTTGAGTAGACGTTGTCCTAGCAAAGGTTGAGTAATGATCGCTGCGACACGGTGACCGAAATCAAGCTGTTGGCTGTGTAGATGTTTGATTAGGCAAACTTGTACATGTTGATGTTCCAAATTTCGTATCAAATCTGTGTTCTTCACTGCGGCATCTGGCGTCGTTTCAACATAAAGAATGATGATGCGTTCTTTGTCGTTAATCCATGTTGGAAGAGCACTAAGATCATGAACAGATTGATGCACTTGAATTTGATAGAAGCTCAACTCATTACGTAGTTTTGTTTCTAGGTCACTGTCGTCACAGACGAGCCAGATTTGATTATTCACGGTATGTCGAGCACGAAAATGGGCTTGAGAAATCGGCGCTGTGAGTTGGAAGTAGAAACGGCTTCCGCGGCCTTTTTCAGATTCAAGTTGTATGCTTCCGCCCATGAGTTCGACAAGTTGCGTACTGATGGCAAGGCCTAAACCTGTTCCTCCAAATTGGCGAGTGGTGGAGTCGTCCTCCTGAGCGAATGGTGCGAAGATTCGTTTCTGTTGCTGCTCATCGATGCCGATGCCTGAGTCTTGCACGGAAAACTCGATGGCGGCTTCCGATTGATTACTTTCAAGCGTGGTAATCGAAAGCTCTACACTGCCTCGTTCCGTAAATTTAACGGCATTGGACATGAAGTTCATGATCACCTGACGCAAGCGGTGATCGTCAATGACGATGTGATAAGGCGTGTTCGGACTAATGCTGACGGTTAATTCGATGCCTTTCTCTTTTGCTTTTGGGGATACGATTGAGGCGATGTCATAAATTGATTCTCGCACGCAGGTTGAATGAGGACTTATCAGCAACATGCCGGACTCAATTTTGGAAAAATCTAACACGTCGTTAATCAGGCTGAGCAGCAATTGGGAAGACGTCTCTATTGTGTCGACGTAATCTCGCTGTGTAGCCGTCAACGGGGTGTCTGCCAGCACTTCAGAAATACCTATCACACCGTTGAGCGGAGTACGAATCTCGTGCGACATGTTCGCTAGGAAGCTACTTTTCGCTTTGCTGGCTTCAATCGCGTCGTCTTTGGCGCGCTCGGCATCTTCTTTGGCTTTGGTGAGTTTCTGCTTTGCTTGTTCTCTCTCATGACTGAGTTTTTCCACTTCTTGAGCAAACTTGCTTAACTCATCTTTGCCTTTGATGAGCTCAGAAAGTGGTGAGTCTTCGCTGTAATTTTCGCGGCTTAAAAACTCAAGAACAAGATGCAGGTTGTTGGTCACTTTACGCACCAAGCGAATGGTTAAACTGATAACAAGAATCGTCACCAACGACATGATAACAATGAATACCAACCGCTGTTGCGTGGTTGCTTTAATGGTTTGTGCGAGCTTCGTTTGCAGCTCATGTTCCATCGTATCGTCGATGTCATGAAGTAGCGCCAGTCGCGTGTTCAGCGCAGCAAGTCCAGCTCCCGTTTTAAGAGGAGATAACGCTTGTAGTTCCTCTTGGTTAAGTAACTGATCACGAAATTCTTGGCTAGTTTGAAATACCTTGTTGCTAAAGGTTTCTATCAGCAATTGGACTTGGTTCTGGTTGGCATTGAGCGCGACGAAGCGCTCTACAAGCAGCTGTTGGTTTTGAATCAGAGACTGAATCTCATCACGAACAGCCTCGTCGTAATGAAGACGCTTATTGGCTGAATAAATGAGATATTCACTCAATCGACGCTCTTCCGTCGACCAAAACATTAACCATTCCAATTGCATTAAGGAGGAAAGATGGCGATCGGTTTCGTAACTGACGTTACTAAAATAGACCTTGTCGAGATTAAGTAGGATTTGCTCAAAAGTATCTGCTCGCCATTCTGCAATATCCAGTTTTTCTTCGATATCGATTGTTGTGAACATCGAGAGGCTGGCTTCTTCAAAACTCGCAAGTAGAGGCAAAACCTCAGAATTGTCGCCAAAAACGCGGGGGGTCGTTTCTTTTAATTCTTGAATGAGCTGCGCTGTTTTGTCAGCTTTATTCGGGATGGATAGGTTATTGGGTAAATTAAACAGGTAAGAGACTTTGTCGATGTAAACAGAGAATAATTGAGCTTTTTGTAAATCTTGAGCTTGAGTCGAAAGATTATGAACGTGTTGTCCCGCCAGAAAAAACAACAAAATGATTGGCAGTAAGACAAGGCCAAACAGTTTGTGTTTTACTGACAGGTTATTCCACGAAAAAATTCCGACCACAGCGCATTTCCATATCCAAAGGGTTGATATGAAAAGTGTAGTTTATCTATTTGGGTTGTTAGCGCTGTGAGTGCAATCGGGTTTAAAAGGGGATAAAAATGTGACGTGTTTTGCAGAAAGCTTCTCATAACGCCAAGCAAGAAGCAGAGCGTTATGAGCTTTTCATGCCAGTTTTTAACCTACGATGGAAGAGGCATTGTGCTTCATTGCTTGGCTGGTGTTTTCCAGTTCTAGGAGCTGCGCCGCTGGAACAGGCTTGCCTAAGAAAAAGCCTTGTGCCACATCGCAATTTAGACGCTCGATCAGCGCCAGTTGTGTTTGGGTTTCTATACCTTCTGCCACAACTTTCATTCCGAGGTTGTGAGCCATTGAAATGATGGCGCGTACCAGAGAGTCATCTTTGTTGTCTTGCTGGGTTTGTGCGATAAACGAGCGATCGATTTTAAGCCCATCAAAGTTAACTTGTTGAAGATAGGACAGGGCAGAATAGCCAGTACCAAAATCATCTAACCAGACTTCAATACCAGTGGCTTGCAGTTTGCGCAAAACGAAGTGGGCTTTTTCTATGTCGTCCATCAAAAGTGACTCCGTCACTTCTACGTGAATGTCTGTTGCGGATACATTGTATTGCGATAAAAAGTGCTCAAATATGAGGCTAAGATCCTGACGGTAGATTTGTCGTGGGGACAAGTTCAACGCGATATGAAAATCATGGTCAAATGCTTCTGCCCATTCCGCTCTTTGCTTGATCGCGGTTTCGATCAAATGCTCACCAAGATCGAGAATCAAGTCGTTTTGTTCTGCAATCGGAATAAACTGTTCAGGGCCAATGTAACCTTTCTCGGGATGATTCCATCGCACTAAAGCTTCAACCCCAACCAACTGGTAGGTCTTAAGGTCAAATTTAGGTTGATACCAAAGCTCAAACTGAGATAAGTCGTGGATGGAGCGACTCAGTTCTCTTTCGATATAGAGTCGTTGTTTCACCGTCGCATCGAATGCGGGATCGTAAACGGACATAATGTCTTTGCCGCGACGTTTTGATTCTTGTGCGGCAAGGGATGAAAGTTGCAGCAACGAATCTGCGTTACAGCCAAACTCTGGATATACCGCAACACCAAG
The DNA here is from genome assembly GCF_043106015.1 of Vibrio sp. GLN_1. Lineage (NCBI taxonomy): Bacteria > Pseudomonadati > Pseudomonadota > Gammaproteobacteria > Vibrionales > Vibrionaceae > Vibrio > Vibrio sp. GLN_1. The sequence continues at coordinate 165,740 of NZ_JBICMD010000014.1, read as the reverse complement.
GCTGGTGGTTAAGCGGATATTGTGACTGTCGAGCCTCAATGGCGATAGCACTTGTCTATGAATTTGGTTGGCAATCTCGCGCGCTTCTAAGCTGTTGTTGCAAGGGAATACGACGACAAACTCATCCGCTCCAACGCGACTTGCGAGTATCCATGGTCGATAATCTGGTTCGATATAAATTGGCAGTTCCTTTCTCAATAGTGCCGAAAGGTGTACCAGTAATTTGTCCCCAACATTGTGGCCGTAGTTGTCGTTGATGTGCTTAAAATCATCCAAATCGACAAATAGGACGGCAAGCGCTGGCGTTCGCTTGGCGCTGATTTGTTCTTGAAGATCAATCAGCAGCTTTTCACGATTAGAAAGCGAAGTCAGAATGTCGTGATAGGCCATGAACTCAACACGGGTTGTGTAGGTGTTTACCTTGTTAGACATCTTGTTATAGGCAGTAATCAGCTCACCAATTTCATCTTTGCGTTGAATATCGGTAACTGGAAGTGCTTGGGTATCAAATTCCGAAAACTGTTCACTCAACTGTTTGATTGGTTTCACCAACGAGCGACCTACGGCAAACGCGAATAAGCTACCCATGAAGATAGAAATAATGCTGATTGCCAGCAGCAAAATAAACATGTTGTGTTTATCTTTAGACGTTATCGCTGCAACTTGTGCAATGTTTTGCTCTTTTTCTTCTAATAAATGGGCAAGGTTGAGCTCCAAATATACGGCTCCAAGCGTCACATCTGATTGGTGAATAGGCGCGGCAATTTCCAGTTGTTCTCTAGATAGAGCGACTTGGACACGTTCTTGTTCAATTGCCTTAAGAATAAAGTCTGAGCGGTAGTGGGGCTGAGCAAACATGGCAAGCTGAGGTGTACCATCGTGGAATACAAGTCCATCGTTATCTACAACATGGATTTTTGATACGTCCGGTTGGCTTAAGGTTGCCGTAATCTGTCCATAGACTTGGCTGATGTTATCGTTGTAAAGCGGATCAAACAGCTGCTTAGACAACAACTCCGCGTACACTAATCCTTTTTGTTTGACGTAGGATTCCGTCTTATCTTGAGAATTTTGCGTAATCTGCTGCGCGAGATTGTTTGAGTATGTGTCGTAGCCATGCATGTAAAGTACAAGGTTGACCACAACCACCAAAACAACGACGGAGATGGTCGCGAAAATGTATTTGGTTTCTAGCGAAAGTTTGTTCAGCATCAGTTTGCCTTTGGTAGCAAGTTAACAGACTTTCGAACCGTGTCGAGAGACGCTGCCATATCTGGCGTGAGTGCTGATATGCGCTTGGTATTTTGGAATACATCCAAGGCATGCAAACCTTCTGGTGAGGCATCCATTTTCAATAAAATCGATGTAATTTCATTTTGGGTCGATTGGCTCAAAGTAGGCGACGCTAAAACCAAATCACGCGGGATCTCAACCGAGTTATGGAAAATGGTCAGTTTTTCCTTCATGTTTTCTGGCAAATCTTTTGGGTTGTTCCAGTTGAAATTACTGAACGCCCCGGCGGCAACGCGCTGTTTATACACCCAAACGGATAGGTTGATTTCGTTGGATTGTTCCAAATGTTCATCCAAAAACAAATAGCCGATACGGTCTTTCGTTGGGTGATCATCTATAGAGCGAAGGTATTCTAATTTTTCGCCTTGGTTGAGCAATGTAATGGCAGGTAAGTAAAAGCTGCTGGTGGAGTTGCGACTCTCGAAAATGAGCGTTTTGCCGCGCAGATCGGCCAAGGAATGAATGCCACTGTCTTGATGGGTGAAAAATACAGAGTGGTATTTTTCGAGTCCCTTTTTCCACCTTACGGCGAGCACTTGGCTGTTAGATTCTCGTTCTAGGGTTACGGCGTTAAACGGTGTAGCTGTTGCAATTTGAACGCTGCCATTTTTGAGAGCAACTGCAAGTTGTCCATAGTTGTTGAAGACTTGTACCGACCCAGAGGTATAACCGAGGTGATTCAGTCTTCCGGATACATATTGAGCAAAGGGTGTCGCTTTTTTGATTTTACTTTTTGCTTTGTCGGAAACGATACCTACGGTAAATACGAGGTCATTGACGGGTTGAGCACTAGCAAGAAAGGGGGAGCTTAAAGAAGCAAGCAGTAAGAGTGTGCAGGCAGGTTTCATCCGGCGTCAACATCCTTGGGTATGTGTTCTTGAACGACAAGATTCATAATAAAAGCAAATTGCACTTCAACGAAGCACACAATCATTCAGTAATTATTGAGTTAGAACTCAAAAAGTGACTCGGTCACGTATCTTTCAAATAGTACCGATTTTGAATGTTAAGTACAGGAGTAATGTCGCTCTTTCAGTGACTGAAACACAAGTGAAACAGGGGATTTGTCGGCGTTCTGAGAAACAAGGCTCACTTAACTTGAACGGTGTAAGTGAGCCTGAAAATAAAATGAGAGGTTAAGCAAAGACTTATGCTGTTTGGGCTATCAGTGTGGCTAGTTATGACATGCGTTCTAACTGTTTTACGTATTTTTGCTCTAGCGCTTCATTTCCTGCCGCACGTTCTAACTCGATCATAAGTTGCAGTGACGGTTTTTTCACACCGTACATTTGATTAAATCGCATCAGTCGAATTCTTGCATCGGTAAAGTTGCCACTTTCTATTTCGAGTTTAGCCAGTTGGAGAATCGATTTTGGGCGGTGTGGGTCGTGATCGATAGCTCGCGTAAAGTAGTACTTTGCTTTGTCTTTATCTTGTGATTTCAATGCGCAGAAAGCGGCGTTTTCGTAGCTTGCAGGGATGAGGTAGTAATAAGGTTGTTCAATTGCGCGGTTAAACATTTGGTCGGCTTGTTGGAAATCACCTCGTTTACATAGAAATGTTCCGTAGTTATTGAGTACGTTGCCGTTTTTGGTGTGTTGGCGTAAAGAGCGTTTGTACATGTCTTCTGCTTTCGCATCTTCACCAACAGTTTCGTAGTAGTGTGCCATAGAAAGCTGTGCGCGGTAGTATTGTGGGGCGTGGCTCAAGGCTTGTTGCAAGTTGTCGTGCGCTCGGATCATATTGCCACCTTCGAGATAACCAAGCCCAAGAGCAATGCGAGATTCTGCCATAGCAACAGGATCGGCTTTCACGATAGGAGCGCCGTTTTCTTTTACGGTAACACAGCCTACGAGTGCAAACTGAGTCATCAACATTAGTGCACTGAGCGTTACGGTTTTCATTCTTCTTCCCCACATCCCTGAATCTGACAGCATGATATGAATTACGTAGCAAAAGCCCATTGAGGAAAAAGCACTATGCGATCAGGTTTGCAAACTGATATGAAAAAGCCGCCAGATGGCGGCTCGGTTCACAAACTTAATTCGTTGATTTAATCGTCTTTAGTGAAAGCATCTTCGCTGAAGTGATCCAGATCGTAAGGCGTTTGTTGGTATACGCAGTAGTTGAGCCAGTTCAAGAACAGCAAGTGTCCGTGGCTTCGCCAACTCGCAATGGGAGGGTTATCTGGGTTGTTGTTCGGGTAGTAATTGACCGGAATTGCCGGCTCCATCCCTTCACCCAAATCCCGAATGTACTCATTGTGAAGAGTGTGCGAGTCATACTCTGGATGGCCGGTAACAAAAACGTTTCGCTTGTCTTTGGTCGTTGCCAGATATACGCCCGCCACATCGGATGTGGCGAGAATATCTAAGTCAGTATGTTCTTCTAAAAAGTGTGGCGAAAAATCGGCATAACGCGAATGGGGCGCTAAAAACGTATCATCAAACCCGCGCAAAATAGGGTGGAATGGATTATGAATCTGGTGATGATATACACCGGAAAGCTTTTCTTTACGCGTTTTTTTCGGCAAGTCATACAACAACTTTAAGCCAGCTTGCGCCGCCCAACACACATACAACGTCGAGGTAACATGGTCTTTTGCCCATTCCATGATGGTTTTTAAATGATCCCAATAGATCACATCTTCAAATTGCACCAGACCAAGTGGCGCACCAGTGATGATAAGACCGTCGAAATTCTTCCCTTTTACCATCTCAAACTGACGGTAAAACGTATCTAAATGCTCGGTTGGTGTGTTTTTGCTTGGTCGATTATCTATGCGCAGTAGCTCGACGTTTACTTGCAATGGACTGTTTGAAAGGAGGCGAAGAAACTGCGTTTCTGTTTCGATTTTCTTGGGCATCAAATTCAGAATCAGTACTCGCAAAGGACGTATTTCTTGACTCGCGGCACGAGTTTCGCTCATTACAAAGATGTTCTCTGTCCTTAGTACATCTGAAGCAGGTAGTTGATCTGGAATTCTAATTGGCACGACTTTCTCTCCCTAAGCTTAGTCAATCTAGACGTCTATACTTCTAAAGCTAACTTAAATTAAAATGGATGTCGATACGAAATGTGACTTTAGCAAATGTTATTTCAAAACGCTGATAGCAGAAGATGGCGACGCCTATTAGATAGTATGGGAAAGGCACAGCAATGCAGCCAGCAATTGTGATTAAAACAGGGTTTCTGATGAGACGAGGTTGAAACGAGGTGACTATTATTTGATGCGCATTATGCGATCAAGTTAGTATACAAACGTGACTTGAATGTAACTTAGTCTCTAAATCGTGAGCCATACTAAAAACTATTCGCTCGCTCAACCCACGTTGTGTGCGGTATTTGGAGACATCGTCAGTGGAGGACATTATGTTCGGTATTTTTAAGAAAAAAACGAAAATTCAGAGCATTGCTCAAGAGGTTCCAAGCGTGTTGTTGCGTTCGTTTGGCGATAAAAACACTTACGTTCCCGATGAAATTGATCAGGCACTTCAAGAGCTTGGCTATGACAAACAAAAAGATCTAAATCATCATAATTACGCGTATGGCATGTTCGCAAGCGAATCATGTTACGAGCAACTAGGCCTAACCGATGAGCTTGGGAACTACGGCCATTTTCAGCGCGAAGTCGGCAAAATGCTTTTGAACACACCTGAGCCAATAGACATGCATATCTACTTCGAAATTTCTCAGCAATACCAAAGAGAAGGCAAAGGAAATACCCACTAGAGCGCGTGGGATTGCAAGCATGCTTTGCATGATTTTTAGACAAAATATGTAAAAACAAAAAGCCGCGACAGGTAACTGCCGCGGCTTTATTCTATTGCGTATTTCGGAAAAATTAGCTTGCTAAAGCTTCGATTAGTTGAGCTTGCGAGCGAACTTTTCGATTGCGATACATCACCGCCGCGATAGCTGGCAAACTGAATGCGATGAACCCCAATATGAGTGCATACGCGCCCGTTTCTGCGCTGATACCTGCTGGTACGTCGAACGACACCACGATAGTGATCATACAGCTAATTAATCCTAAACCTGCCACCAAGCTCATTCCCACTTTGCCGCCAGGGACACGAAATGGTCGTTCGATGTCTGCGTGTTTGCGTCGTGACACCAAAAAGCTAATAAAGATACACACGTACATCACCATGTATAACTGAGTCATTAAGATGTTCAGCAGCCACATACCTTGATTAACGTTTGGAACCAAAATAAACACTAAGGACAACACGCTAACGATAGCCCCTTGCAATAAGAGTAGGGCGACAGGTGCTTGGTTTTGATTTTCTTTCGACAGTGCGATTGGCATAAACTGGTCTTTCGCCGCCACATGCAGGCTCTTTGTCGGTGCAATAATCCAGTTGTTCAAGCTTGCTAGCGTGCCAAACACAATCGCCAAAGCTATCACAGGCAGCATGAACGAGAGGTTCAAATCATCAAAGAAGGTTTTGAACGCCAAGATCACACCTTCGCTTAAGCTGGCGTGATCGCTTGATACCACCGATGAAATTGACAGCGAGCAAGCTGTTAAAGAAACCAAAATCAGCGCCGTAGAAGCCAAGAGTGCTTTTGGATACGCCTTTTGTGGATTTTCTACTTCACTCGCATATGAGGTGGTAATTTCTAAACCAGTCAATGAAAGCACGACTGCGGTGAAACCTGCCCCAATTCCATCTTGAGAGAAATCGGGTAGCCAGTCAGAGACATGACTAAGGGAGATATGAGACTCACCCGGATTGGTATATGCCCAGTAACCACCCAAGCCAATGATCAGCAAAATTGGGAAAATGAGCCCTAGAGTGCCAAACACGTTTGTGATCATCGATGACAAACGTAAGCCGAATATATTTACCAATGTTAGCGCCCAAAAAATCACATTAATCATGATTAACATGAAAATATTATTCTGCGCCAGTTCTGGGAAAAATGGGTAGGCACCTGTAGCGACAATGAAAGAGATCAGAGGCGGGTAATAAACGATATTTTCCGCATATTGATACCAAACGGTCGCAAAGCCGAAGTTAGGTCCAATCGTTTCTTTTCCCCAAAGATAGACGCCACCCTGTTGAGGGTAAGTCGTGCTTAGCTCGGCACACACTAAAGCTGTGGGAATGAAAAAGCATAAACCAGCAAGTAAAAAGAAAGAGATGGCATGACTACCAAATAAGGCGGCACCCGGTATGTTTCTGATGCTATCAACGGATGTAACCGTAATCATGATCACAGAGAAAACACTGAGTTTAACAGCGGACTTGGCGATATTGCTCATTCGATACCTTTAATAAACGAGCCACGAATTCATGGTTGGAAAACCCGCGTGCTACAAGTAAGACGCGCGTATTGTAGGGTTGTTATAAACGGCGGGTATATAGCGAAAAATGGTATGTATTTACCCAAAAATGAACCGAAAACTCAGTGATTTATTTGTAAGCAATATAAACGTTTGCGTTGGTGTATTGGCGCGCAAAAAGTAAAAGAGACACACAACAAACTGCCTCAGGTTGACCTTCACCCAAGGGTAAGCGTTAAGTTAAAGGGAACGAAGATCGTTAAGGAGAAGTCAAATGGGATGTTGTAATCAAGCGCCAAAAGGTGGAACAGGCAAGCTATCATACTTAATGTTAGTTATCGCTGGATTGTTTGCGGCTATTTTTCTGATCGCCGTTCTTTGGGGGTAATACGCAATCCAAGGTATTGTAAATACACGGTTATGTTTATCCAAACTTTATGAAAGGCGGGTGGATTCATTTCATCAGTAGATGTTAATGTCCGAGCTCGTCTTTGGTGTTTTTGCACGCCCAACATATTCTTGTAAAGTTCTTATTGTGTAGTGTGTCGAAGAACCATAGAATCCGCGCGCTTTAATTTATGTTATTAGCGTTATCAATGATAAAAGTGCTTTTTATTATCATTGTTTCTCCCACTTATAGATGCTCGCATCTGACATTTCATACATGAATAAATACAAAAAGCCTGAATTTAAGGCTAAATTTCTTTTACCTCGTTATTGGGGTACGTTAATTCTCATCGGCGTGATGTACTCATTGAGCCTTCTTCCTTTCAATGTTCAATTAGCGCTAGGACGCGGTATTGGCCGTTTAGCCATGCGAATAATGAAAAAGCGTCAAGTGACGATACGGCGCAATCTTGAGCTTTGTTTTCCTCACATGGGCGAATCTCAACGCGAGGCGATTTTAAAAGATAATATCGACAACTCCGGTATCGCACTCTTCGAAACAGCGATGGCATGGTTTTGGTCAGATAAAAGAGTCAGTAAGCACGTTACGATTAAAGGTATGGAGCATTTAGAAGCGTTAGAAAAGTCCGGTAAGGGGGCCTTAATGTTGGCCGTCCATTCAATGAACTTGGAATTAGGTGCTCGCGCATTTGGTATTCAAAAATCCGGGACGGGTGTCTATCGACCAAACAACAATCCGTGTTTCGACTATTTCCAATACAAAGGTCGTTCTCGTTCTAACCGTACGTTGATCGATCGTAAAAATGTCAAAGCCATGCTTGAAGCACTCAACTCTGGCGAGCGTGTTTGGTATGCGCCGGATCATGATTACGGAAACAGACGTTCGACGTTTGCTCCGTTGTTCGCGGTTAAAAATGCCTGTACAACAACGGGCACTAGCTTGCTAGTCGATAATACAAATTGCGCAATTGTCCCATTTACGATGGTCAGAGGCGAAGATGGGCATTATACCTTGACGATTGATGCGCCAGTGGAAGGTTTTCCAAAAGACGATCCCGATAGTGCTGCGGCTTTCGTTAATAAAATCGTTGAAACATCTATCATGGCAAGCCCAAGCCAATACATGTGGCTCCACCGACGTTTTAAAACCAGGCCAGAAGGTGAAGACTGCTTGTATAAACCAAGACTTGTCCCTGCAATGGATATCAGTATTTAAAAAGAAAAATGCCCAAGGAGCTACGTTCTTTGGGCATTGACTTTCTTGAGTCTTAACTCGTGGGTCTTAACGTTATATTAAGTTCAGCAGTTATAGGTAACGACTTTTTAAGTGGGCTTGGAAGTGTTGAGCATTAAGCGTTTCACCTGTTGCTTGTTTTACGAGCTCATCGGTTGTTAACAAGCTGCCTTTGCTCCAGATATTGTCTGATAACCAAGTAAAGATAGGTGAAAGGTCACCACTTTGAATTACACCATCAACGTCGATAGTCTTCTTCATCGCTGCCATAAACTGTGCCGCGTACATGGCTCCTAGTGTGTACGATGGGAAATAACCAAAAGAGCCGTCTGCATACTGAACACTGATACTTTTTAAAAAAGTATTTATTGACATAGGCTTATCGAACAGTCATAACTATACAGTCACCTCATGGATAGGTTATTTAGATGAAGTTGGAACATTTTTCTCATACTGAACCCCAGATTTATTCTTACAGCAGATTTTCGAATATTAGACAAGAAAAAGGCCGCTCATTAGCGAGGCAAAAGAAATTTATTGATGAGGTTTCAGCGAAGTTTAACTTAAAAATCAATAAAGACTTGGTGATGACAGATAGAGGTCTTTCTGCATTTCATGGTCACCATAAAACAAAAGGAGCTTTAGGAGTCTTTTTAGCTGCTGTTGAAAAACAGTTAATTAAGCCTGGCTCAGTGCTGATTGTAGAATCACTTGATCGTTTAAGTCGAGAACAACCATATATTGCACAAGCAACCCTAGCTTCGCTAGTAAATGCAGACATAGTTGTAGTTACTGCTGCGGATGAAAAAATTTACTCTAAGGAAACTATGGCAAAAGACCCTCTTGGAACGATGATTTTATCAGTACTTGAGATGGTTAGAGCGCACAAAGAATCCTTAAGAAAGACAGAGGCCTCGATTGACTTTCTCCATGGTCAAATAGCAACACATGAAGAAGGAGGGGTTTCGGATTTAGCTGGTCCTCTTCCGTTTTGGATAAGTAGAAAGCAACGACCTCACCCCAAAATAAAGACTGGTTTTGAACTCAATGAGCATGAGGAAATTATTCGATTAATTGTTGATATGCATTTTAAGCAAGGGATGGGACTTCGGCCTATTAGTGTAGAGCTGCTAAACCGTGGCATTAAGCCACCATCACAATTAAAACATTCTCCTGCTAATTCAAGGAAACCAAAGAATGATGTATGGGGTGTATCAACTTTATCACACATTGTTTCTAATCAAGCTCTTTGTGGTAGATATGTGGTTAACCTCAACTATCAGAAGGATGGGAAGAAGCATGTAGAAGACTATGTGTTAAGGTCATACTACCCAGCAATTATGTCTGAAGAGGAATTTGACACCTTTCAAGCGATAAAAAAACGCCGATATGGTTCGAATAAAGGCGACAAAAGCAAGAGAAATGGCTTGGTATATTTATTGACTGATTATGGAAATAAGTCAGTATGTGTAAAGTGTGGCAGAAGTATTGGCTCTCAGCCACAGAAGCAAAAGCATGGAATTAGACGAAGATTACATTGTTCAAAGCACAAGGAAACAGCTAACTGTTGTAAAAGCATCATTCAAGACTATATTGAAGACGCATTTCTTATCTCGGTAGCGAGGCATATAGATTATAATTTAATAAATACTCAAGTTAAGCCAGCTGACATAATTCGCAACTCTGATCGCTTAGAAGAAATTGATTTAGAAATGGCTAATGTCATAGATATGCGTCGTACAGTTAAAGATGAAAAAATTAAATTAAAGTTAAAATTCGACTATGAAACTTTAGAAAATGAAAAGGAGGAATTGATTAAGCAGAAACTTGAATTTAAACAATTTAAGATTGCACCTGACGATATTAAAAAATTCATTCGAACAGTAAATGATGCTCGAAATTATAACAATAATGAAGCGAGGACTTTTGTTAAGAGTATTTTGATGCAATGTATACGCAAAATCGAAGTGCACATGGAAAAAAAGAAGTTAGAATGTTATGGATATCCAAATCTTTTTGAGAATGCAATTGTAAATGTTGTTGACGTGGAATTTTATACGGACAAGAAACTATCAATTTTTGTGAGTGCTGAAACAAACGCACTTTTATTTTCAAAGATAAGTGACGAGTTTGCAGATGAATCATTGGGAAGTTTCACGGAGGAACAACTGAAAGCATGGAACGATGTAGGTTTTGATAACTTCCAGAATCTAGGTGAAAGAGGCACATTAGTTAACGAAAATGAAAATAGTACAGAGAACCTTTGGTTTGCGTCGGATCTTGCTGAAGCCTTTATGAATGAAATGATAAATCAACCTGAAGATGAAAGTTAATAGTTATTTAAGGGTATAAATGACTTTGTTGCTGAATCAAGCTTACGAGCGCACGCTAGCTAAATCGTTCGTCCTTTAAGCGAAATACTGAGTTTTGGGCATACCTATCCAAGTGAACTTATTGAGTGCATTAATCATGGCATAACTGTCCCCAATTTATGCATTGTCATTACTAATGAGTGAGTGATACTCCAAGTAACACATTCACGCGATACATTGCGTTTTCAGACAGTGAACGTCTATGGTAACCATATACTTTTGTTTGACCCATAGAGTCTCTGGCAGCGAACTACAGATTGCATAGATGCCGCTTTTCAGAGAAGGTTGCTTAGGCACTTGGAGGCATCATTTTCTTAACTCTAATCACCTTGTGGTACTCCCTGGTTTCGTAAGCAACGACTCCCGAGATTTCCTTGATTGCTTAAGTGTTTAGGGGAGTACTTCTACACCTGTCCCGCCTGATAGTGTCAGCTAAACTGTGATAATTTCATGAGTATCGGTATCAACAGCAAGATGTGGTTTGCGCCAGGCTCGAAGCTTACCAGTGGTTCCATGCTTTTTCTCTTTCCATTCGCCCTCACCGTATACCTCGAGTCCAGTTGCACCAATGGTTAAGTGCTGAATAGCGCCTCGTGAAGAGGTTTTAAAGCAAACCTCAACATCCTTAGCTCGGCGACTTATATAGGTATAGGGACAAACCAACAGAACATTTGCCAATCTAAAAACGGAGTCGATAGAGCCTTGCAATGCCCTTAAAGGCAAGGTAAACACGCGCTTTACCATGAGAGCAGTCGTGATAGATAGATCACTAAACAACCGTAGTCTACCATGCCTATCCTGCTTAGGTTGTTCCATTCAGTTATCGCAGCTTCGTCAACCCAAAACGTGAGTTAAGCTCGGTAGATTCGTGAGCTATTGTACTTGCGCCAGCTCGTGGTGTTGTACTGAAGCTTCGGAATGAAATTAAAGTAAGTGAATAAGTGTCCCTGAACTGATCGTAAGATTCTGATTTAGTTCATTCGATTTCTACAACAAACCCAGAATCTATAACAAAGATAAAATCTACTTTTATTCAATATAGATTAGTTATTAATTTACAGTAAGTAATAATGATTTAAATTTTACATGCTAATAATTACGGACTGATTATTCCACGAAAATAATATGTCATGACTTCTTAATGATTAAGTAAATTAGACTTATCTTCTACTTATATTGTAAGTAGCTAAAACGTTCCAAGTTAATCAAGGCATATTATCATTATGATTTATATATTCTTTTTCAAGAGTGATGTTTTATTTAAATATTTAGTGCTATTTAAGGTTAAATAAATATTGAAAATATTATTATTTAATTTAATAATATAAGAAATAAGTTTTGAAGCAAGCTGTGTCTGCGCGTTTATTTGTCCCAAATAAAAACGCCGACAAATACTCCGCCCATTCTGGTTGGTTGCTCTAACCCCCTTCGGTGTTAGCGCTGGTTTATCATATGTTGTTAGTCTTAAATCTTAATAGCTATATCTAATTATTTGAGAGGTGAGTATAGATACAATAAAAGGTAATAATTATGAAACACGATATGTTAGACATTTTAAGAAGTGTAGGTGCAAAAGATTTTAGAGCTATTGAAACCGCCATTAAGACAGTAAAAAAAGAGAAATACAAACCTCGTAAAGAACCTGGTGATTTGCAGATTAAATCAGTAAAGACAAATCTCACTGAAAAAGAATATCAAGAACTAGTTAAAAAGCAATGTATGGCTGGTTATTCAAAGCTTTCAGCATTTACTCGTGACGTCATCAATAATGCTGTAAAAGTCAAACCCATCATTCTAGAGGCATCTAAAGAGTTCTTTACAGAAACTTCAGAACTCAGTGATCAAATTAAAACAATTGCCACCGATATTGAGAATAGTAAAGCTCTCACAAGAGATGAAATAGAAAGTACTCTTGTAATATTAGCGGGACTATTAAGAGAGTTTCAGGCAACTCGTCACTTGCTAGTAAATAGCTTTACTCAAGAAGCGGCTTATGAAATAGCAAAACAGCATTTAAGTGAAGACAAGCTTGTTCAGGCACTGAAAGAATTCAGAGGGTCAAGTCATGATCTATAAGGAACCTGCACAAAAAGGCGGTGAGCACACTGAGCAGACCGTAGACGCTCTCATAAAGTATGTGGCTGGTGACGATGAACGAGTGGCTAAATATTTAGTAAATTATGGTGCAGGAATCACTAAAAGCGCTGATGCAGTAACAGAATTTATTTATGCAAATAATATTATACATATCCCTGTAAATGCTAAAAACGCACCAGGGGAGATGTTAGATATGGCACTTGCGATAAGGGAGATGCAGGAGTCTATAAGGCTTAATCCAACCGCCAAACAGCAATTTAAGCACATGATTGTAAGCTTAGATACTAATGAGAGTTTAACTAATTTCCAATGGTGCAAAACAGCTAAAAAGTTGATGAATCATTTGGGTTACGCAAATTGCCGATATATTGCTTTTAAACATAATGATACCGATGAACAACATATACATGTAGTCACATCTACTATCGATATAGTAACAAGAAAACGCATCAAAGACTCTTATAGCAAGATACGAGCACAAGAAGTAATGAGGGAGCTAGAGATAGAGTTTGGTCTGCGACAATTAGTAAGTAGTAATAAGATTGGTTACGATTCCTATGCTGATATTAATGACGCTAAAATATTTAACAAAAAGGCTCAAATAGCTCGTCTGGTAAAAACTGGTATCAATAAGTTAAAGCCACGCTCTAATCTTGCAGAGTTTGTCACTGCTGTTGAATCAACACATTCAAGCCTCAAAGTTGAGCTACAAACAAAGAAGGGGGTTGCGGTGGGGATCGTATTTAATCTCGACGGAGTTCGAATGTCTGCCTCCCAGTTAGGTGGAAATCGAAAATATACACTCGGAAAGCTTATTGGAAACGGTATTCTACATGACGCCTGTAAGGACCTGAGTAACTATGAAGAAGAACTAGAAAGAGCGGCTGCGCACGCTCAAGAACAATCAGATAATGCGCTTAGAGTTTACGAAAGTAAGCAAGATCAAGATATGAGGAGTTATCTTGTGATGCTTTCTGTGAATGTTAGATATCGCAAAGAAGTAGAACAATTCATAGATGACATGAAATGGAATCTGAGAGCACGTAAAAGATTAAAAGGCGCTTCTGATGTCGTGTATGTCGTTGAGATGATTTCTATGCTTAAAGATGTCGAAATGGGTTTTGAAACAGTTATTGAAGCGCTATTTTTGGATACTCTTGATAAAGCATTTAGCTGTATCACTAAGCGAAAAACAATGGAAAATGTATTTGAAAATTTAAGCACAAAACAGATTTCTGAGAGTGACTATAAGACTTTTATTGCTACTGCTCATGTTGATATCTTACACAAGAATGATAAACCACAACGAAGTTCGGTGAACAAACTATTAGAAAGTATCATTAGCCAGGATCACTAAGGTATAAATAATTAGCCTAATATTTATAGCTATCATTAAATGTAATTATATCACTTTCTATATATAATTCACTAGTCATTATTTTTTAATTCCTCACTAATTATTAAAAATCAATGATTCGTCATAGTTAATAAATATTTTATTAAATTTACCCGTCAATAATAATTAAAATTAGTTTATTCGTAATAGATAAATTTTACGAATCAACCTGTTAAAATTATATTTTTTGTAAATTCCAGTTTGTTTACTTATATAAAGTTAACTGGTATCTTGTATTAAAAGATAAGAATAAATTGTAAGGTTTAAGTTATGGCTAATTATGCAGATGCAATGAATGTCGCGATTGATAAGAAAAGAAATAATATACTTGATGATGGTAAGAACTTCACTCCGTATCGACATAGGAAAGGAATGACTCTTTATCTTCGACTAAATATTAAAAGATGTGATGAAGAAGTAAGAAATGGCTGTCCTAAGAATAAGGTTGTCATTGTTGCCAAAAAACGTATTGATGACATTCCAAAGTATACATTTGAAGAGTTTCTAGAAAACGATGTAACTGAATGTGTAAAGTCAGGGGAGTATAATGTTACCAAAGGGGCTTACGACAAGTTTATAGCTAAACACAAATCTTATTATAGAATATATCATGAAGCAAAAGTGAATGAATGCCGTGGTTATTTCGATATTGATAGAGCTGGAATTAAGAAAGAGGCGGCAAAGATATCAAAGCCAATCCATGATGTTGCAGATATTGTTGAAAAGCTTGCTTTAGATGGTCTTTTGACTGCTGTAGAAGCACAAGATCTGTATCAGTCAATGTACAGAATTAAACAAGTATTAGACGCATACGTTATGCCTGATATTCTTTTTCAGAATATGCTTTTCTATGATAAAAAATTAACTGATAAAATTAAGACTTACAATCATTTATCTAACTTCAAAATTTCAAGTAAAGCAAATGCTGATCGTTTTGTTAAACACATGAGTAAAATAGACAGTTTTGAGACTGGTAATAGAGTTAAAAAATTAAGCACTGAAAGAAAGGTGTTAGAGTCTTTGTGTTCCAGTCTTTAATAAAACCTCATTGATATCTGCCAGATCAAAGATCTGGCTTTTCATATTATATTCAAGTGTCCATTTTTAAACATAATGGATGAATAGTATTGTTTTACTGAACATCATGGATTAGTATTCATCATATTCTGCTACCAACATGTAATAGGGATGATTATGAATGATGATATTCATGAGCAGCTTGGCGTCAATAAGTCATTTCTTAACGAAACATTTGCAATGATCCGTATATCAAAAAATGGTGAAGTTTGGGTGCAATACCAAGATAAGATGGATATACCATCAGGCTCTAAAGCAATTAATATTACAGCTGATGTTCTTAAAATTATTGCGCTTTATAAAAGTAGTGAGTAATAATAGTGCGGTTTAATGAAATTAGATTTAGATAATAAGGTTTGAGAAGTCGACTGTAATTTATCATTATTATCACTGTTTTCTCTTTCCATTAAAGGGAAGTATTATATTTTATAGATATGGACAGACTATGAAAGCTCGAATTGGAATAGCCGATGAAGAACTAGTTCGTAAGTATATGTTGGATGTTTCAGCTGGTAAATTAAACCATGTAGAAAATTTTCCTCATTTGTGGTTTACATCATTAACGGAGCTGGCCCAGGTTTTAACTAACGAAAATATTAAGCTTTTGTATATGATTTCTCGTGATAGAGCAAATAATGTAAGGAAGTTATCTGAGATAACAGGTCGCAGTGTCGAAGAACTTTCGATTTCTATTGACGACCTTGCATCTAAAGGTTTTGTTCGTATTGATAGGTGTGGAAACGAAGAGTGTCTTACAGCAATTTATACATCTTTTGAGGTCCTCATGGGTAAAGAACTGGAAGATCTGCTTCTATAGCTCATCAATTTTTAATACATGGAGTTGGTGCGCAGACGTGAGACTGGCGTTATATCGATGAGGTGTATTCGATCCCTGAAACGTGTGCAGAGAGCAATCGTTTACGTTACTAAATTGTAAAAATATGGCGACTTGCTTGAAAAACAACGTAAACGCGATCGAAATCACCGAAATACGAATCTCCCGTTTCTAAAGGGGGAGCTAAAATTAGTTGTGCAAGAACATCAAATCTAGTTCAGGGTTACTTCTTCTTGTAATCGCAAACAGAACGGGTTCATCTCAGAAAGAATGAATTCTTCAAACCAAATATTTACATCATCAAGTAACTTCAACCCTTTCTTGGCCGTATATACCGAAAGTAAGTCAAGCTCTTCAAGGTCGATCATCTCTTCAAGAGGTGAAGACCTTACTAAGTTATGAATCGATCTATTTCGCTCTTTACGCCACGAGTCCACATCACGCTTAAGATTCTTGGGTAAAAACTCATCACACAGTTCTGTGAGCTTTGCAAAGCTCTTTGTCCCTGCTTTTTGCCCTTTCAAGTACAAAACCAACGATAAACGGTCTGAAATGCAACTTTCTTCAAGAGCGATTGCTTCGAGATAAAATTCTTGGTTTATGGCCTCGTTGATACGCTCAACAATGTGCTTAGAGCGCTCTTCTTTCTTGATGATCGTTGAATAAGCAGAAAACTCTTCATCTGGGATGTGTCTTGAGATGTGCAAATTCATCACCATAGGCCTAAAGCTTGGCATAGAATCCAAGATCTCGGTGAATTGTTTCATAAAGGTATCAAGATATGTGTATGTATAGACGTTCTCACGCTTTAACCACCAAGAATAAAGCATATCCTTTTCGGTTCTTGGGATTTGAATAACTCGCTCTCCGATATGGGAAATATAATTGTGTATATTATGAAGAAAGAATGTGCAATGGAATAGAATCGTTTTCCCTTCTGGATACATTGCGTAGGCTTCTGGGGTCATATCATTAATATGAGTTTCAAAGACTTTCTTTTGTTCTACATGCTCATTTTCAATGAGTAAACACAGTGCATTGAGCAGATCTGTAGGGTTCTTTACATCAAAACCATCTAACCATAGTGATTCGAACAGCCCAAAAGCAAAGCTATAACCATCAATGTAACCATCTTTGAAGAATGTGTAGTGTTTGCGACTTTCGAGTTGAGCTTGTTGCTCTTCCAATGAGATATTCACTAGGTTCTTGTTCATTTCACTTCCTGATAATACGCCGAGATATCAAAATCAGACATTAGAAAATCTTAGTCTAGATGAACACGTTAGTTTAGTGAAGAACATCTACCCTAAGTCGAAGTAGGGCACTTTTTAGTTACAAAGTGCCAACTATGCCAACTATTAAGGTTCTGGACAATTCCGAGTTTGGATTTTTAAGAGATAACGAACACTCGAAGAAGATCAGATTGGGCAAAAACAAAACCTGATCCCATTTTCACATTTCTATACTTCTAGTGCTTTATCAAGAGCATCAAGTGATGAAACAATTGTTCCGACTGTTCCATTCTCAAACTCGACTCGATCTGTTTCTTCGTGTGTGCCCTTGTTCAAGTAGACCCAGTGTGGATCTTGACCGCCAACTCCAAGTAAAGAATCTAATGCAACAACAATATCTGCTTTATTTGGTATAGCTGCTTTGGACTTGTTTAATTTAGAGCGCAAGTTATCAGCTAAAGCTCTTAAGTCCCAAGGTGCATGGGGAGTACGCCTAGAAACACTGATTGGTTTATCTGTATTGTCACAATGCTTTCCATAGTGTAGCCATGCCTTTTCACAAAGGTGTTCCAAAGCTCTACGAGATGACATTAAAGCATCTCGATATTCAGCTTGCGCATATAACTCAGAAGCTGCCAAAACATAGTTTTTAGGGCGCTGAAGAGAAAGCACTTGAACGTGTCGTTCACCTTTTTGAGGCATAAAGATGTAGGATTCCGCGCTTTTAGCTGCTTTTGAACCTATCGTTTGATGTGTATCTTTAAAAAACTCCTCACCATGGCACGCCATAATAATTTGCTTGGCATTGAAGAACTCATCTTTAAATAAAGTTTCTCTGATTGCTTGTCTATGTTCGTCATCGATTGCATTAACTGGATCATCGAAGATCAACAGCGGACAATCCGTTTTGATGTTTTTGGCAAGCAATATCGCTAAACCTAAACAGCGAATGTGACCTTCACTGAGTACATGTAAAGCGTCGAAGTGTTTCTCAGGCTCTGCTTGGAAAGAAATCTTCAAGCGTTGGTTTTGTCCAAGTGGTAACTGAACTGCCGCTAGCTTATCGTTTGGAGAATCATAGCGATTGAATGCATTGTATAGCTCCGTTACTTTTTCACTCAAATCAGCAACTAGCTTAACTGGCAAAGCATTTTTATACGCATTAAGCTTCTCTACAAAGGATGCGTAGGCACTAACGATTTCCTTATTTCGTGCAACCACATGTTTTTCACCCTCAACACTAGAGATTAACTCTGCATTCTCCTGATCAAAACTAGCAATTGCTTGAGTTGCTTTTTCAAATGTTGTTTGAGCTGTTTGGCGGCGTGTTTGTAATACAGTTATGCTCTTCGCAAAACCACGTAGTCTATTCAGTTCCTGCTGCTTCGCCGTTCTAACTTGGACTTGTTGTTCAATTGCGGTATCGCTTTGCTCCAATTGTTGTACTTGCGCTTCCAGATGTTGCCAAGCCGTATAACCACCTTGCGACGGTTGAAGCATTGAGTTAAACCACTTAATTGTAGGCTGGATGTTAGAGGCAAGTCTAAACTTATGAAGAGGGTTAGCTGTTAAACGATCACAGGAAACATTAATGACTTGTGATAGTTCCGCCAATGACTGATTAAGGCTCTGATAGTATTCTTGGGATTTAGCTTGTAAAACTGCAAGATGCTGTAGCTTTTGCAGCTCTTCGTCTGCATGTGCATAAGGATTCAGGGCTGTCTGTGTCAATGGAGTTTTACAGGCTGGGCACTTATCAGGGCTATTCGCTTGTAATTTAGATACTGATTCATACAACTGCTTAAATGATACTTGCTGACTGGCATTAACCAATTCTTGTTGGCTAGCATTGTAGTTAGCAAGGTTTGTATTGATTTCACTTCGAATAATAGCAAGCCTAGCTTGGGTCAAGCCGCTTTTCGCATATACTGGCTGTTGCAAATCAGTTTCCAATTTACTAATTAGCCCAGGGTTTTGATCGTCACCGTTTAGCTCTATCATCATTTGATTATAAGTACAGCCTAGACGATATTGTTGTGCCAGCGCAGCCTCTTCACCACCAAGCTGCTTCAAGTTGGTGTTGTTTTGTTCTATTTGTTGTTGATGTCCAACAAGAGTCTGTCGCTTAAGGTTCAACTGAACTGATTTTTCACCAACTAAATCAATATACTTACCATCGATTTCTGGTGAAAAGTTTTTTACGAATTCATTAAATGAATCTAACCCAAACAGTGTTGATATCAGCTCCATTTGTTTAGCTGGTGCCTGCGCTGCAATGCGAGAAAAGCTATCAATTCTGTTCTTTTCTACAAAACAGAAGCGATATAAAGATTCGTCAGGTTGGAGTACTACATCATTTCCTTGATGATCAACACCCAAGATCTGTGGTGGACTAAATGAGTTGGTATGAGCATTTTTCAGGTAATCATCCTGATTACGGAACCGCTTATTTTGCGCTTCTTCAACAGCACCTAGCAAACCATACTCTAACGCCTCGCAGAAACTTGATTTACCTGTACCATTTGGCCCGTAAATCAAAACAAGCAGACTGTGTAGGCTCAAAGACTCTTTTTTGGCAAAACCACGAAAAGGACCAATTTCAATAGACTTTAGCTGCTTGAACATTTTGCCAGCGTTACCAGTCTCGTATGTAACTTCTGCAATGGCATCTGAAAGGTTAGCCCACTGATTTGATGCTAGGCTAGCAACTTTCTTGACTCGTTTGCCTTGTGTCGTGCCTAATGGATAAACCTCTTCAAAGTGCGCAAAAACAAGATTTGCAACTTTTCGTACGCCTGCTGACACCTCCTCGGCATTCAATGTTTGCAAAAAGCGCAAATATTCATTTTTTATCATTACTATTCCCTACCAAACCAATCACAGGTTAGCTATTTTTAGTTTTAAATCTGTTCTAACTGCTCCAAAGTTCACTAACGTTGCAATCAAACAGGGAGGGGGCAGGTCTTGCCTTTGCCTCGATCATAAATTTTATTTATGCGATTATGAGCTAAGAATGAATGCTGTTCTCTCGAGCGTAACACAGTTTGGGCACTTCTGTGTTAAGAAGTGCCAACTGTGAAAGTGCTGGACATTTCTTTGTTATATGTCTTGTTATATTAGTAATCAATGATTTAACTTAGATATGGGAAACTCGTTTAGTTGAGTGTCCAGTCTGGCTGGAGCAGATCCTCCCTCAGCACGGTTCTGGATAAAAAGCATCAAAAGTTGCTTAACTTAGAGTCCAGTATTGATCAGCACCACAAAACCTATTCATTCGACTCCTGCGGCGCGAGCCGCTCATAATCAGCACTGCTTTCGCAGTGCATCAATCGATGTTTAATTCATAGTCAACAAACCATCTTTACCCTTTATAGAGGGTAGTCTGTCGTTTACCCCCGATAAGGGGTAAGACCGTTCCTTTTCAAGGATTTCGTTTTTCTTTTTATATATAAATGAAGTCAAAAGTAAATACTTTATGTTACTTAAGTTATTGTATTTTATAGTAATAATTCATTGACATAATGCTTTTGGTGAGTTCTAATGAAAATGAATGCTCTCTATCTCAATTTGCATAAAGATTGAGTTAAATAAACTAAATAATATCAAATAATTCATCACCTTAGAGGTGAAGGGAGGACTTTACTAGTATATAAATGGAGAAATAAAAATGGTTAAACAAAAAAACAAACTTATCCGTGATCTATGTGACTCAGCAAAACCTATAGTTGCGAATAAAACTGATCAGCGCATCACTGATGATGTGAAAGAGGGCGTAAGAGAAATCGTATCGAACTCTAATAACGACTTTATTGACACAGTAAAGTTGGCTTCAAGTCCCATTGATAGAGAAGATATTGATACAGAAAGAGTTAAGATTATTACTCACTTTCAAGAGGCTTTTCCCTGGGATTATGGAGACGGATTTAACGCCATTGTAACAGCTAGTATACAGAGTGAAGAGCATCAGTGGTCTGGTGACCTATTTGTTCAATTATACGATGGAGAATTCTCATCTGATTGCCAAGTTTCAGCCCTAGATTTAGATCACCAGAATTGTTTAATTTCTGACTATGATAACCTTACAGTATTCAGTTCATATACTGAAGAAACAATGACAGAGTTCTTTGAAAAAGTTATAGAAGCAGCAGAGATGGGGTTTTCTGAGGAGTATACTTTTGAAGCATTGCTTGAGGAGAGAACGGGCCTTGACGTTGAGGATTATGATTTCCAGGTAGCGGGTTGCGGTGTAGGCAATGACATCCGTTTAGAAAACTATAAAGCTGTCAATGGAGAACAAATTGTTTTAGTGGCTGTTGATAATCGAGCAAGAGCAGAGTTACGAATTAACCGCTTCAAACTTTTCGCGAGTAACGACGACTATAATGAATTTCTAGATGAGTGTATGAATCTAAACGGTAAACGATTGCAATGGAATGATTGGAATTATGCTCTAAACATATACCAACACATGGATAAACCAGATAATGATTGGTGATTTTCTAAAAGAGCATGTTTAGAAGTATATAATTAGTTACTATCAGTACTAGTAATAAAGCTAAAGTCATTCACTATGAATTGAATCAAACCAGGATTCATATACTGCTAAAAGCTAGCACCTATTCTTCGGTAAATCGACCCTGCGGGGTCGTAAATTGCGGCGATATCATCTGACGCCGCATTGCCTACTTCGGCGATAACCCTTGTGCTGTTAGGCATACAGTCTCAGTCCCCAAATCCGTTGTTTCATCCTTTTCTCATCCTAGAGTTCAAGAGCTACGCCGTGATACATATGGTGCGCAGGCCAAAGCACGAAGCACCATATCATTGTTTCGGTCAAAGCTATCCTTTAAGCAGCCATAACGAATAGTTTGCCCCCGTGATTGACGACCTTTAAGAGTGCCTTAAGTCACAGCCAAGCAAATCGGTCATTTGTAATCTGCGGCGAGAGCCGCTTCCCGTGAACGAGCACTGTTTACACAGTGCATTGGTCAATAATTGAATAGTTTTAATCAAACCAAAGTTTATAGTGCAATTTACCCCCTCTAGAGGGTAAGTCGGCTTTTACCCCCGATAGGGGGTAAAGAGGTTTCCTCCCACTAGTCCATGTTTCTTATTAGATATAAACAAGCTTAAAAGTAAATGTAAGTCATTGTTTTTAATGCAAATAGTGGTTGACTGGGCAGTTTTTATTGGTTTTAATATACCTGAAAACTCTCTATCTCTACTTGCGTAAAGATTGAGTTAAACAAATGAAACTATATTAAAAACATTCGTCACCCTAGCGGTGAGAAGGAGGGTATTACTAGTCAATAAATGGAGTAAATATTATGAATTTCAATGTAATTAAAAAGAACAGAAAGTACTTTGCTGCGACAACAGACAATAATAAATCTTGTAAGATTTTGATCGACGAGTGCTCAAAAGACTTAGAGTTAGGTGAGCATTTTCTTGCTGTTATAGATATCTCAGTTCGCTCAAAGTATGGGACTGATCTGATTTATAAGTTAGCAGCAAACGTAGAAGAACAAACTAAATTAGGCATTTGTTCTTTAAAATCAGCATATAACACACTGTTGATTGAAGAGTGCCGTAAACTCGGCGGTACTTGGGATAAATCTCAGGGCGCTTGGATATTTTCAAGTATTGTAGAAAAAGAAGTTGAAGAACTCGATCAAACCTTCAATAGCGATCTCATTACGATTGAGATTGAGGCTATCGAGGAAATACAAGAGCATGGCAAGGCGATAGAGTTTCTTGGGTATCCTGTTTGTAAAGCATTTAGTCGTGATTCAGGTGCTCGAATTGAAACTGGGATTGCATTACTATCGGGCTATTGTACTTCGGGTGGCTCAAAAAAACGATGGACAACCGTCTTGAGTGAAGGCGCGACTTTAAGGCTAAAGATCCCAGTGGATTTACTCAATATTTATGAAGACAAAAAATTTCAAGTTAAAACCATATAAATGATTCATAAATAAGAGTAAAAATAATGTCAAATCGCATAATAAATATTATCGAATTTAAAACTGAAGATCTTGCTCATGCAAGTTCCATTATTGAGTGCATTAGTAATGAAAATAATGAGTTAGATTTTAATAGGTTAATTCCTAGCCCTGAGTATCTGAAGGTTTTGGAAGGAAAGAATAGTTCTTGTCATGTTGAGCAAGACAGTGATTGGAATTATAAACATTGGTACTCAAAATGGAACGCTTGGCACAGTGAATTCAAGCTTGAGGAAAAATATGAATATGTTTACGGTAGAATTAGCTTTATTTCCTTTAATAATATGCCATACCCAATATTCATCGCGCTATCAGAGAAGTACCGTGAAATCCGCTTTAAAGTAAAATTTGCTGACCAATATGCTTTTGGTTGTGATTGTGGATTTCTAGTCTTCCAGAATGGACTGGAAATTGACTGTCATGTGTCACCTAATGAGTTTGAGTCAGATGAGCAATACTCGTATTGGCTAGATATCGCAATGAGTGTTTAATAATTTTTCAGCTCAATCGTTAGAGAGCAAGCTACCTCCCTCAAAGTCTAGACGCAGCTTGCTTTTTTAGCGACCCTGTAAATAATTCTGTGTAACTGTCAGGGTTACATGTATTCAGTGAGTCGGTCTTCGAACATAATCATAAAGCGATTTAGAGCTTGTCGCCAGTTTCTAATCGGCATCGTCCACTTCTTGGAAGCATCTCGGATAGCCAGGTAGATCACCTTCCTAGCTGATTCATCCGTTGGAAAGAGCTTGCGCTTCTTAATCGCTTTTCTAATAACGCTGTTGAGAGATTCAATGACGTTAGTCGTGTAAATGGCTCGGCGAATATCCTCTGGGTAGTTAAACAGGGTGTTGAGGTTGTCCCAATGCGCCGTCCAAGAGCGACTGATTTGAGGATATTTACTATCCCATCGGTCAGAGAAGTGCTCTAGAGCAAGCAGAGCCTCATCTTCGGTGGCTGATTGGTAGATTTTCTTCAGGTCAGTCGTCACCGCTTTGTAGTCTTTCCAAGGGACGTACTTGACCGAGTTTCGCACCATGTGGACGATACAGAGCTGTATTTGCGTCTCTGGGAACGCAGTGTTGATAGCGTCAGGAAAGCCCTTGAGTCCGTCAACGCAAGCGATAAGGATGTCTTTTACCCCACGGTTTTGAAGCTCAGTCAGCACGTTGAGCCAGAACTTGGCACCTTCCGTTTCAGAGAGCCACATACCGAGCAGTTCTTTTTGGCCTTCCATGTTGACCCCTAACGCAAGATAGACCGCTTTGTTGATGACTTGCTTGTCTTGGCGCACCTTAACCACGATGCAATCGAGATAGACGATAGGGTAAATTTCGTCGAGAGGTCGCGACTGCCATTCAATCACTTGCTCAAGCACCGAGTCGGTTACTTTTGATATCAGCGTTGGCGAAACATCAGCATCATACATTTCCTTGAACGTTGCGACGATTTCACGTGTGGTCATGCCTTTCGCGTACAGGCTCAATATCTTGTCGTCCATGGATTGGAATCGAGTTTGGTGCTTGCGGACGAGTTGAGGTTCAAAGCTAGCTTCACGGTCGCGAGGGACGTCGATATCGACCTCTCCATCATCGGTGATGATTGACTTGGCCGAGTAGCCATTGCGGGAGTTGGAGCTGGTTCTGGATTGGTGTTTTTGATATCCAAGGTGCTCATCGAGTTCAGCGTTTAACGCTGTTTCAACGGTCACCTTGGTTAACATTTTTCGGAAGTCATCCAGGTCAGATTCTGTCTTAATTGACTTCGCCGCTTCACGAGCAAAAGCTTCGAGTGCTTTCTTATCCATATTGTCTATCCTTAGCCTTTAAGGCTTAAGTTTAGACAGTTACACAGAATTCAGGACACTCTCTTTTTAGCTAGATCAAAGTTTTACTTTGTGCAATCCAGCCTTTCCTTGACCACCAAAAAATCAACCCACCATCATTTGTGATATAAAATGTGCCTTTCTCCTTTTTGCTCATTTGTATGACAGTGTTGCCTTCAACGCCATGATCCAACAAAATCGATAAGCTAAGATCTGATCCACTATGTTTATCCAATAACTTAGCCTAATGCCGAAACCTCGCTACAAAACCACTAATTGGAATCAATACAATCTATCGCTTATTAATAGTGGTTCTCTGACATTCTGGATGGATGAAGAAGCTATTCACAAGTGGAAGCAGAGTAAACAAGGTAAACGTGGTAGACCTCGTCAGTTCGGCGACTTAGCCATTACCACTGCGCTTATGATGAAACGAGTTTTCTCAATGTCGTTGAGAGCATTGCAAGGGTTTATCGATTCTGTTTTTTCATTGGCTAACGTTCCTATAGTCTGTCCACATTACAGTTGTATCAGTCGAAGAACTAAGCAAGTCGAGGTTTTATTTAAACCAAAGACTAGAGTGGTAATACACAGCATCTAGCCATCGATGCAACAGGCCTCAGGTTTATGGCGAAGGTGAATTGAAGGTCAAGAAGCATGGTACTGACGGGAAGCGTAGAGTCTGGAGAAAGTTGCATTTAGCGGTAGACACCAGCACTCACGAAATCGTCGCGGCAGAACTGAGTTTATCTAATGTTACCGATGTAGAAGTCTTTTCTAACTTGCTCAAGCAAACACGCCGAAGAATTATTGAGATATCTGGTGATTGCGCTTATGACACAAGGGATTGCCACGATGCCATACGGATCAAGCGAGCTGTTCCACGAATCCCACCAAGAGAAAAGGCAGCCTTCTGGGAGAATGGTCACCCTAGGAATTTAGCGGTAGGTTGCCAGAAGCTCTACGGAGCCAACAGTAAGTGGAAAAAGTGGTACGGCTATCATAAATGCTCACTATAAGAGACAGCAATGTATCGAGTGAAGCAGTTGTTAGGTGGCCGGTTAAGCCTGAGAAACTACAATGCTCATACGCTATGATTAAAGCGCTGAACAAACTTACAGGGCTTGGTATACTTGAAACGCAGTGTGTTAATTGCTCAATTTCAGGCAGTTTGGTTCTCTGACCGAATTACGCAACAAAGCCCACAACATCATCAAAAACTGACTTTAGATACTCTGGATCTACTAAAAAATCATCTTATGATGAAATGATATTGTCAGTGTGGAAAGCGTTATAGAAACAATTATTAATTTAAGTTTGTTCTTTCGAATATGCCCCTCTAATCAAAGAGGGGCTTGAAAAATATTTTATGTTTTTACTCATTCAAGAAAGGCATCAAGAGCTTGAGTAGGCTGGCGCGTATTTGGATCCCATGCACCCAACGTATAACCTTGCCAACTATATGCCTGTGGCTCCCAATAGAAAATCCCAATGCCTTTATCTTGATTAACATTACGTACTTTTTGGATCATATCGGCAACGATAGTCTTTGCTTGAGGCTCATCCCAAGGCACGCCAATTTCAGTGATCATCACTTCCGTTCCGTAGCGTTCGACCATGTCATTGAGATTAGAGAGGCATTGATTGTTTGCTTCTTGCCAAGTAAGGCCAGTAGCATTCTTGGGATAGGACGATGCGCCAATAACATCCCACCAAGCACTGTTGGATTGTAAGCCATCAAGAATCCATCGGAAATTAGCATTGTCGTGACAGTTTGCTAAATGGACAATGACCTTGGCATCTGGGAATACTTCTTTGGCTGCGTTGCGTCCGCTATTAAACAACCATGCATAGTTACGCATGTTGCTTGAAGCCATTCCTTCATTCCATAGCATTCCGTTGTTGGTTTCATTACCGACTTGAATCCATTTTGGTGTGATACCTGCAGCTTTTAAGGTGTTGAGTGAGTCTCTAGTGTAAGACCATACTTGTCCCATTAAATCTTCGAAGCTCAGTTGTTGCCATGCTGCGGGTTTCCACTGGTTACCTGGATCGGCCCAAGTGTCGCTATAGTGGAAGTCAATCATCACATCCATATTCGCGTCTTTGGCCCACTGCGCTTTGACAATTACATCATTCAGTGAGCTGTAATAACCATCACTGGGGTTAACCCAGACACGAAGACGCACTGCGTTCATGCCATGGTCTCGTAATATTGAAAGGACATCTTGTCGATAGCCCCAATCGTTGTAGAACTCGTAGCCACTGTCTTCCATCTGAGTTATCCAACTAATATCCGCACCTTTAATAAAAGCGTGAGAATAGTTTGAGGCCACTAATGAGCCGAAGATGGCTAGTGTTTTTAGGGTATTGTTCATCGTTTCACCGTTTTTATATATTCACGTTTTAATTGTTTTTAAACGTAAATAATATAGCAAAGGATTTTAGTGTTGAGGTGATGTATAAAAGTGTTAGTGATTATTTTTATAAGGTGATTTATGTAGTTGTGATTGTGGGTAAATTATCTAAGTAAATTTACTTAGATAATTGTGATTATGATCCATCTACAAATTTATTAAGTCAATTTTATCATCCGTGATGTTAAAGAATCATAAATTAGCGCGCAGTTAGTTAATTTTAAAACTGTCTCGCCATATAAACTCATGACCAAATAAAACCGTTTTTTTGTATTTTCTGCCTTCCATTTTTTCAATAAACATATCTATTGCTACTTCTCCCATTTCAAACGGGAACAGTCGCATTGTAGTAAGGCTTGGACTCATATGTCGGGCTGACGAGATATCATTGGTGCCGATGACTTGTATATCGGTTGGAATGGTTAACCCTGCCTCATAAATGGCTCGATAAACACCAACGGCCACCATGTCTGTCGCGGCGTAGACCACGTCGGGAAGCTCATCGAGTTGTAGCATTTCTTTCATTGCTTGATACCCCGACTCGATGCAATACTCTTTACTTACTTTACATAGCGCATCGTGATACAAGCCGTTTTCTTTGGTAACTTTACGAAAAGTATGTAACCGCTCCTCGTTATTGCCAATAAAAGCAGGTCGTTTACAACGGCTTTTTAGTACATTTTGCATAACGTCATTGGACAACGCCAACCGGTCAATTAAGACTGCATCGGTTTTGCTACCTAAAGGGTTAGAATCAACAAATATGATATTGTGGTTAGCTTGATATAAGGTATCTACAATATGTTTGGAGAAATGTCCGACTGCAATGACGGCTGGAGCGTTTTCTATTAGATTTATATTAGTATCGATCTGGTCTAAATGGAGTGTTCTTAAATCGACTCCTTTTTCTAAGCATCGATTTTGAATGCCAGCACGAATAGAAGTGAAATACGGGTCGTCTATTTCCTGTGTCGGCGTTAAAAAGTTCAACATAACAACATCACGTACGCCAAATGGCTCATTCGTTTTGGTTACTTCATGATGAACAAACTGTTTTTTACTGCGTTTAGGGGATTGATAGCCAAGAGACTCTACTGCCTCCAAAATGGCCCGTTTTTTGTCTTCACTTACAGACAAAGTAGGGTCTTCGTTAAGAAAGCGAGAAATAGTGGAAGTAGAAATCTTCGCTCTTTGTGCAATGTCTTTAAGTGTAGCCAAAAGATTACCCTATATTGTTTTTATCGGACGGTCCTAGCATGCCAAAGAGCATTCTGAATGCTCTTTGGCACTAAAGCGCTAATGTGTTGATTGTACAGAATCAAATTTAATGACGTTTCCATCAGGTTCAAAAATGTGTAAATGGGAAGGTGATGTAAATAGCGAAATTGACTCACCAGGCTGTACTTGTGTGTCCCCATGATGAAGGTATTTGAAGTCATCCACGCCGCCACATTGGCCAAAGATGTAAGTCATGCCTCCCAGTCTCTCGACCACTTCACATTGGAATGCAAGTGTGATCATATCTGGATTTGTCGTGAGGTGTTCTGGTCTAATACCTAACGTTAGATTTTTACCTATTTCAACCTGAGCTGTTTTTATCGGTAAAGTGATTGAATGACCCACATCTAGACTCACTGTTAAGCTCGTTTCATCCCAAGCTTCAACGGTACAAGGAAGAAAATTCATTTTAGGCGAGCCAATAAATCCGGCAACAAATCTGTTAACAGGGTTATGGTAGAGATCCATTGGTGAGCCAACTTGCTCAACTTTACCATCACGAAGCACGACGATTTTATCTGCTAATGTCATGGCTTCGACTTGGTCGTGCGTTACGTAGATCATGGTTGACTTAAGTTCTTGATGTAGCTTTGCAATATGTAGACGCATATCCACACGTAATTCTGCATCAAGGTTTGATAGAGGCTCATCGAATAAAAACACTTTAGGATCTCTCACGATAGCACGACCGATAGCAACGCGCTGACGTTGCCCGCCTGACAGTTGGGCTGGTTTACGATCAAGTAGATGTTCTAACTGTAGTGCTTTACCAACCAGCTGTACTTTTTTATCTCGCTCTTCTTTTGGAACTTTGTTTACTTTTAGTGAGTAACCCATATTTTCTGCAACAGTCATATGCGGGTATAGAGCATAAGACTGGAATACCATAGCAACCCCTCGTTCTGATGGTGGAGTGTCGTTAACGACATTTCCCGAAATAGATATTGCTCCATCACTGATGTTTTCTAGGCCTGCAATCATACGCAAGAGCGTTGATTTTCCGCAGCCAGATGGACCAACAAACACCACAAACTCACCTTCTTCTATCGACAAGTTTACGTTGTGAATGGTTTGGGTATCGTCAAAACGTTTTACGACATTGGATAACTGGATCGAAGACATTTTAATTCCTCTTAAATGATAATAAATAAAGTATGTGATCTAATTCGATTTTTATTTAGTAAATTTTATTCTCACTTGTCTGATTAATCACAATAACTGCTAGCTTTAGTGATTTAAATCACATCAATGAATAGCCTGTATGGAAAAAATAACACAAAGGAGCATATTTGCACCATAAATTATTTTTACCAAAACGAAAAGGCGTGAAACTTTATGGATAATAATAAATTTAGTAAAAAACTATCTGCTCTTGCAGTTACCGCTCTATTTTGTTCGCCAATGGCGTTAGCGCAGCAGTCCTTATTAGTCTGGGAAGACATTCAAAAGTCTTTGGGTAATGAAGAGGCGGTCGCAGCGTTTGAAAAGAAACATGATGTGAAAGTGAATGTGCTTGAAATGCCATATGGCGGTCAGGTCGAATCTCTGCGCATGGATGGCCCAGCAGGTACTGGCCCTGACGTCGTCTTGATCCCACATGATCAGATCGGTGGGGCGGTTATCCAAGGTTTACTTGCTCCAATTCAGGTCGATAAAGCCGTTACCGATACATTTAGTCAATCTTCTATTAACGCATTGACTTACAATGGCGTGCTATACGGCTTGCCAAAATCCGTTGAAACCGTATTTATGGTTTACAACAAAGATCTTATTGCTGAGCTACCAGAAACGATGGACGAAATATTTGAGCTGTCTAAGAAGTTTCGCGAAGAAAATAAATACGGTTTGCTAGCAAAATGGGATGAGCTTTATTACACCTACGGAATTTTAAACGGTATGGGTGGTGATGTTTTCGCTAAAAAAGACGACGGTTCGTATGATCCTAATAAAATATTATTGAATACTCCAGGGGCAGTAGAAGGCGCGAAATTCATTCAGAAGTTCTATGACTCTAAAGTATTCCCTACAGGCATCATTGGTAATAACGGGCTTAATGCTATCGATTCACTATTCACGTCGGGCAAAGCAGCGATTGTTCAAACTGGTCCTTGGGCGCTCCAGCCTTACAAAGAAGCAGGGATCAACTATGGTGTAGCCCCACTTCCAAAATTGCCATCTGGTGAGCAAATGGGGTCATTTATGGGCGTGAAGAGTTACAGCATTTCCACTTTCTCGAAAAACAAACCATTAGCGCAAGAGTTTATTACGTTCGTCAATAACTATGACAATGCGAAGCGCCGTTTTGAATTAACTGGAGAGGTTCCGGCAGTGACAAAATTGGTAGACGATCCTGTTATCAAGAATGACCCAGGTGCAAGTGCAGTGGCGATGCAATCCATTCACGCTACGTCTATGCCTTCCATTCCTGAAATGAACGAAGTGTGGGGCCCTGCGAACAGCGCACTTCAGTTGATTGCAACGAATAAACAAGATGCGAAAAGTGCACTCGACTCTGCAGTAGACAGCATCAATATGCAAATAGAAGCTAACCACGCAATGATGGGCCAATAATTTAAAGATATTGTTCTGGCGAAAGCAATTGTCGGCCCTATATAACCATCTTGGGCTGGGGCTGACAGACGCCAGAAGTTTTCCGAAATGGAGTTGTAAGTGATGTCTGACATGAGTGAACATTTTGAGCATAACTCGGGGCTGTATCGATCCCAACGGTTTACTGCCTCTTTATTTTCAGTAATTCCTGGCTTTGGCCAGTTTTATAATCGACAGTTTGTAAAAGGCATGATGTTCTTCATCTTGCTAACAAGTTTTTATGCAGTAACTCGTGATTTTATTTCCCACGGTATGTGGGGGCTTGTCACACTTGGCGAAAACCTACCAGAGGACAACTCAGTTTTCCTACTCGCAGAAGGCATTATTGCTTCGCTAGTGGTGGTATTTGGTTTAGCGGTTTATGTACTCAGCATTAATGACGCCTACAAAAACGGTCAACTGCTTGATGAAGGCCGCCCACTGAACTCACTTCGTGTTCAGTATCGCAATGTCATCAATGCTGGCTTCCCGTATCTGATGATAAGTCCGGGTTTTATCCTTTTAGTCTTTGTTGTTGTGTTTCCGATCATCTTTGGTTTTGCGATTGGTTTTACTAACTACAACCTTTACAACTCACCGCCTGCGAAGCTGGTGGACTGGGTTGGATTGAAGAACTTCTTCAACATTTTCCAAATTAACTTGTGGCGTAACACCTTTATCGATGTGTTGCAGTGGACGGTCGTTTGGACATTAGTTGCATCAACATTGCAATGTACAGTCGGGGTTCTTTTGGCGATTCTGGTTAACCAAAAAGACCTTAAATTTAAGCCTCTGATCCGTACTATCTTTATTCTTCCTTGGGCGGTACCGGGCTTTGTTACCATCCTTATTTTTACCGGGATGTTTAACGACAGCTTTGGTGTCATCAACAACGTGATTCTCGACTTCTTTGGTATTGAGCCTAAAGCTTGGCTGACAGACCCATTCTGGACGAAAGTCGCGCTCATCATGATCCAAACCTGGTTAGGTTTCCCATTTGTATTCGCCATGACAACGGGGGTTCTACAGGCGATCCCTAATGATCTTTATGAAGCTGCGACGATGGACGGTGCAAGTAAACTCCAGCAGTTAAGAACCATCACTTTACCGCTGGTTCTGTACTCAATCGCTCCAATTTTGATTACTCAATATACGTTTAACTTTAACAACTTCAATATTATTTATCTGTTTAACAATGGTGGTCCTGCTGTCATTGGTAGTAACGCGGGCGGCACCGATATCTTGGTGTCATGGATTTATAAACTGACGATGTCCTCATCGCAATACGGTATTGCATCTGCAATCACTTTATTACTGTCGATTTTTGTTGTGGGCATTGCTCTTTGGCAATTCCGTATGACCAAGTCATTCAAAGAAGAAGCGAGATAAAAATATGAGTATTAAACGTAGTAATCGCATCCGATTGACATTGAGTTACGGCCTAATTTTGTTGGTATCAGTGATCATTATTTACCCGTTAGTGTGGACGGTTGGAGCGTCATTCTATCCAGGTAACAGTATCATGGGTGAGTCCATATTCCCGGATAACCCGACTCTGAGTCATTATGCCACTTTGTTTGCTAATGACAAAGTAGCTTACCTGACCTGGTTCTGGAATAGTTTGAAAATCAGCTTTTTGACCATGGTACTAACGCTGATCAGTGTGTCATGTACGTCATATGCGTTTTCACGCTTTCGCTTTAAAGGAAGGAAAAATGGTCTAATGCTGTTCCTTCTGTTGCAGATGATCCCGCAATTCTCCGCCCTAATTGCGATATTTGTCTTAGCTCAGATGTTGGGATTGATTAATAGCCATCTTGCATTAGTACTGGTTTATGTTGGTGGCATGATCCCGATGAACACGTATTTAATGAAAGGTTACTTGGACGCGATACCGAAAGACCTGGATGAATCAGCAAAAATGGATGGTGCGAGTAATATCCGTATTTTTTTGGAAATCATACTGCCTATTTCAAAACCAATTATTGCAGTAGTAGCCTTATTCTCTTTCACGGGTCCTCTAGGCGATTTTATTCTCGCTACAACTATTCTAAGAACACCTGAAAATTATACGTTACCTATCGGTTTATATAATTTGGTCGTAGAAAAAATGGGGGCGAGTTATACCACATATGCAGCGGGTGCTGTGCTTATTTCAATACCTGTAGCGCTTCTTTATCTATCACTACAAAAATACTTTGTATCTGGCTTAACAGCAGGTAGTACAAAAGGCTAATACTAGAGAGAAAAATATGAATACAAAATTTAAGGTTGCACTTATTAGTGCGGCAGTGGCTTTGGCTGGCTGTCAATCTGTAAATACTTCAAATAATAACAGCTCTGATATTAATGCTGATGTGGATAATACTGTTATAACTGCTCCTGTTATAACTGCTCCAACACTGAGAGCTGATTTTATTCGTGGTATGGATATCTCCATGTTGCCTGAAATAGAAAAATTGGGTGGGAAATATTACCAAGTTGGCAATGAAAAAGATCTGATTAAAATATTAAAAGATAGTGGAGTTAATTCTATTCGCGCACGTTTGTGGGTAGACCCAATGTCAGCCACTGGTGATGTATTTGGTGGCGGTAATAACACGTTAGAGCGTTCCATTGAGCTTGGTAAACGCGCACAAGAAAACGGTATGTCATTCCTGCTTGATATCCATTACAGCGACTTTTGGGCTGACCCTAAAAAGCAACAAAAGCCAAAAGAGTGGGAGCAACTTACGTTTGAGAACCTAACACAGAAAGTCTACGACTATACAGCAGAGGTGATGAAAGCACACCAAGCTGCGGGTGTCGTGCCAGACATGGTTCAAGTTGGTAACGAACTGAATGGTGGCATGCTTTGGCCGGAGGGTAAGAGTTGGGGTCAAGATGGTAAGGAGTTCGACCGCCTGTCACTGCTTTTAAAAACCGGCATCCAAGCGGTTCACGACAACGACAGTGGTAAAGACATTCAAATCATGTTGCACCTCGCTGAAGCCGGTGATAACGGTCTTTTCCGTTGGTGGTTTGATGAAATCACCCAGCGTGGTGTCGATTTTGATGTGATTGGTATGTCTTACTACCCGTGGTGGCACGGCCCAATTGACAAAGTAAAAGCCAATATGAATGACGTCATCAGTCGCTACAACAAGCCTGTTGTCTTGGTCGAAACGTCTTTCCCGTTTACCACTGAGAATGGTGATTCGTTAGGTAATAGCTACTCCGAGGCGGGGCCGATTGAGGGCTACAGTGTGTCAATTGAGGGCCAGGCGCAATACCTGGCTGACATCATGACGCTGTTGAATGAACTGCCTAACGAACTAGGTTTAGGGATTTATTACTGGGAACCCGCATGGTTACCAATCGATGGGGCAACCTGGTCAACAGGCGCTGGCATGGACTATAGCGGGGACAAATGGGACATGGGCAATTCATGGGAGAACCAAGCACTGTTTGATTTTGAAGGTAACGCACTACCGTCATTGAAAGTATTTAAAGGTCAATAATGAACAATAAAAAACACATCATTCCAAAGATAAAAGGCTTGCTCCATGGAGCAGATTACAACCCTGAGCAATGGTTAGACAGACCTGATATTTTA
The DNA here is from genome assembly GCF_043106015.1 of Vibrio sp. GLN_1. NCBI lineage: Bacteria > Pseudomonadati > Pseudomonadota > Gammaproteobacteria > Vibrionales > Vibrionaceae > Vibrio > Vibrio sp. GLN_1. The sequence goes on along the minus strand of NZ_JBICMD010000014.1, from coordinate 130,800 downwards.
GCGAAAGATATTGAACTGATGAAGCAGACGAATTGTAACGTTATGTCTGTCGGTATCTTCAGTTGGTCTGCTCTTGAGCCTGTTGAAGGTGAGTTTCAGTTTGAATGGCTCGATAACGTACTGGATAACTTGGCAGACAATGGGATTTCTGTATTCCTGGCGACACCGAGTGGCGCGCGTCCTGCCTGGTTGTCTGAACGATACCCTGACGTCCTTCGAGTCAACAGCGCACGTATTAAACAACTGCATGGAGAACGTCATAACCATTGTTACAGCTCACCGAATTACCGTGAGAAAGTGAGCATCATGAACGCTAAATTGGCTGAACGTTACAGTCAACATCCTGCGGTGATAGGCTGGCACGTTTCAAACGAATATGGCGGCGATTGTCACTGTAATTACTGCCAAGAAGAGTTTCGTTTGTGGCTGAAAAACAAATACGGCTCCCTATACAATCTTAATAAGCTGTGGTGGAGTGCGTTCTGGAGTCATACTTACACCAGTTGGGAACAAATTGAATCACCATCTCCCGTTGGTGAGAACTCCGTTCACGCACTGAAGTTAGATTGGAAACGATTCTGTACTGACCGCGTCTCGAACTTCTGTGAGCACGAGATTGCACCGCTCAAGTCGATTAATCCTGATCTGCCTACGACGGCAAACTTCATGGAGTACTTTTACGACTACAACTATTGGGAATTGGCAAAGTCAATTGATGTTGTTTCTTGGGACAGCTATCCGCTTTGGCACCGTGACGGCGATGAAGTTGCGCTCGCTTGCTATACCGGGATGTACCATGATTTGATGCGCACACTGAAAAACCAGCCATTTTTACTCATGGAATCAACCCCAAGCCAAACTAACTGGCAGCCAATCACTAAGCTCAAAAAAGACGGTGTCCATCTGCTTTCCTCATTGCAAGCAGTCGCTCATGGCTCTGATTCTGTTCAGTACTTCCAGTGGCGAAAAAGCCGCGGCTCTGTAGAGAAGTTCCATGGTGCGGTGATCGACCACGTTGGTCATGCAAATACTCGCACTGGTCGAGAAGTGACAGCCGTTGGTGAGTATCTTAAACAAATTAATGATGTGGCGGGAACGAACACGCAGGCCGAAGTGGCGATCATTTTTGATTGGGAAAACCGTTGGGCAATGGATGATGCTTCAGGTCCTCGCAATGAAGGCATGCACTACGAGCAAACCGTGTGTGACCATTATCGAGGTTTTTGGCAGCAAGGTATTAGCTGCGACATTATAGAGCAGCTATGTGATTTTACTCCTTACAAGATCATTGTTGCACCTATGCTGTACTTAATAAAACCTGGCGTAGCAGAACGTCTGGAAGCATTTGTGGAGCAGGGTGGGACGTTAGTCGCGACTTATTGGAGTGGCATCGTTGATCAGAATGACCTGTGCTTCTTGGGAGGTTTCCCTGGTGGAGAAGGCAGCCCATTGCGCCGCACGTTGGGTATTTGGACTGAAGAGATTGACTCACTCTATGACCATGAACGCGTATTGTTTGAAATGGAAACGCACTCTGGTTTTGGCTTCAGTGGTGAATTTAAGGCCAAGCACTTAATGGAACATATTCATTTAGAGACGGCAGACGCTCTGGCTTATTACCGTGAGGATCTATTTGATGCTTGTCCGGTCATTACTAAGAACCAGCTTGGTAAAGGTTGTGCTTATTACATCGCTGCACGTACAGAGACAGAGTTTAACGAGTTATTTTACATCTCTCTTGCTAATTTACATGGAATCCGCAAGCCAATTGAAAACGTGCCTTACGGGGTGTCAGTGACAACTCGTGAAGATGAACAGTCTCGCTATTTGTTCATTATGAACTTTTTGAATGATCCGCGAGATTTGAAAGTTCCGCACGGGAATTGGATAAATGCAAGTACAGGTGACGATATTCAGGAGAATATTAAACTTCAACCCTATCAAGTCATCGTTATCAGAAATTATAAATAGCTATCCCGCCTGATTATTTAGGCGGGCAATGAATAACAATATTTAAAAATAAGATGAAATTCATCTTACGGGTAAGTATTGCCTAAACAAAGGATATGGCGATATTTACCCAGCCAATAACTCAAAAGTAATACAAAAGGAAATTAAAATGAAAAAAGCAACATTGACAGTCGCTATTTTAGGTTCTTTATTCGCCACTCAAGTTTCAGCAGTCGATTTCTACGGTTACGTACGTGCTGGTTTGGGAGCCAGTGCTGATGGAGGCGGTACCAAAGGAGGAGATGAGTTTTATAAAACGACATTGGGTCGCTTGGGTAATGAGTTTGATACTTATTCGGAAATTGGATTAGGCCAAGAGTTATTTAATGCAGATGGTCGTTCAATGTACTTTGAAAGTATGTTTGAAATGTCATCGGAGGGGAACCTAGAGTCTGAAAATAGTAAAGATGACAGTGCCAACTTTGGTATTAAGCAGTTAAATGTTCAAGCTAAAGGCTATATCCCATCTTCTCCTGATGCCGTTATCTGGGCTGGTAAACGCTTTTATCAACGTCATGATATCCACATTATAGACACTAAATACTGGAATATTTCTGGCTACGGTGTGGGTATCGAAAACATCAAGTTAAATACCGGTGCGATTTCAGCAGCGGTTATCCGAGCCGATAATGAGTTGGCCGAGTGGGATGATACTGGCAATAAAACGAGTTACGGAGATTTGAATACTTACTTCTTAGATTTACGTTACGCTGGCTTTAGCCCATGGGAAGGCTCCTGGACTGAATTCGGTGTTGACTATGCAATGGTTAACCCAACGGATGAGCAAGAAGACGCCGCTGAGAACTTCGATAACGGTTTAATGTTAACTGCTGAACTTAGCCAGAGTTTTTCATTGGGGTATAACAAGTTTGTGCTCCAATATATGGACAAAGGACTTGCACAGAACGCTATCTCACAAGGGGGGGGCTGGTATGACATCTGGAGTGGTGATGTCAGCGATGCAAAAGGGTTCCGCTTTATCAGTACTGGTGATTTGAACTTAGGCGAGAATGTCGTGATCAACCATGTTCTAACTTACGGTAACGTGAAAGATCATGGGGACTGGTTAGATAAGGAAGAGTTGTTCTCATTTGTAGCTCGTCCAACTTACAACTGGTCGCCATACAATAAGACTATGTTAGAGGTCGGCTACTTTGACCAAGAAAAAACTTGGGATTCAGGCTCCGAAGACAAGTTTAGTGGCACAAAATTCACTATCGCACACGCCATCTCAACGGGAGAGTCTTTCTTCGCTCGTCCAGAAATCCGATTCTTTGCGACTTATTTGAAAGACAATGAGGGCGACTCATTTGACAACAATAAGAGCAACGACACCATCAACTACGGTGTACAAATTGAGGCTTGGTGGTAATAAATAGAAATTGCCATTTTACTACTTAGATAGGCCTGTTTAGCTCCATTCTGGCCTATCACATCGAAATCCTTTGCCATTTGCTCTTGAATTGGGTCGTATTCAGCCGGAGGGGGCGGAAAATATGTCTATATTTCCATTTCAAGAGCCTTTTTACATGGACTGATGTATGAAACCACTGTCGTTAAAAAATAAGATTATAATCTTATTTGGAATATCATTAATAATTACTATCGTAACTGCTTACTTTAGTGTTAAATATATTATTGGTGATTACATCAATAACTCATACGACAGTCGTATGGTTAGCAATGTAAGATTGATTAGCAGTGAAATTAAACAGTCAATCGAACGCGATATATCGGTGATAGAGAGCCTTGATTTTGGCGTAATTGGTATTCGTGATACTAAGCAAAAACTAGGTTATGAACAAGTTGTCAAGCTTGTCAATAAGACTGCATTAAGTGATAAAGGAAGCTTAGATAAAGAGCAATCCCAATATTATATCGATTTGGCTCGTGACCATCAAGAAGGCATAAAAATAACACAAATTTTTTCTGAAAGTGGTCAGGCAAAAGTAATTATTTCGAAAAAGAAACATAGTGTAGTAGATTTTTTCACTATCAACTTGAGTTTGATTGGGGAACTTATACAGCGCTATAGTGTTCCAGGCGTTTACTTTGAACTACTCGATGAACAAAGCAATTCTATTTATTCAACTGGAAAGTTAAATTTAGAATTAAAGCAAACTGATGTTGTTACTGTTGCTGGTTCAAATTGGTATTTACGCTCGTATATTGACTACAGATATATCAAAAAGATTATCGATGGTATAAACCAAGATATTACAAAGTATATGTCACTTTGCGCTTTTATTATGCTGGTTATTAGTTTGATAATTCTTAATTTTCAATTAAACCCGCTATCTAAGTTAAAGAATTTAGTGGAGAATTTGGCAGGTCATGATGCGGACTTAACCCAACGAATTAATATTAATCGCCAAGATGAAATAGGCCATATCTCTAACTCAGTGAATTGTTTTATAGATAATCTACAGGCTTTATTTAAAAAAATATCCAGGTCAAACGTCGCTTTAAACGGCGCCAGAGAAGAACTTGATGTTCAAATTGGACGGAATGTTTCTACTGTCTCCCGTTACAGCAAGCAAAGTGAGAGTCTGTCTGATGCTATAAATGATATTCGACTGTCATCATTAGATATTCAGCAACAAACTCAACAAGCAATGGAGTTAGCGCAGCAAGTAAGTAGTCGGGTGAGTGAAGCGGTCGTTAAAGGCAATATTGCTGAAAATATTGTGATCACCTTAGGTGAGAACACTGACAAAATATCTTCCTCAATCGGCGTGATGGATACTGTCTCTCAGGGGATCAGTAGCATTCTAAGTTCTATTCAGAAAATTGCCGATCAAACTGATTTATTAGCGTTAAATGCTTCCATTGAGGCTGCAAGAGCTGGTGAGTCAGGAAAGGGTTTTGCTGTTGTCGCTGAAGAAGTTCGAATGCTCGCGTCGAAAACTCGAAGCAGCACCATTGAGATTGATGAATTTCTTGTTCAGTTTTCCGACTCGTCGGAGCAACTTATTGGACAAATGTCTCAAGTTCTAAAAAGCAGCGAGCTAAGTCGAAATCGTACGTTAGAAGTTATTGATCAAATTCAACTGGTTGAGAGTGCCGTTAGTGAAATCAATACCATCAATTCTGGCATTTCCCAAGCGTCAGATATTCAGTGTGAAATGATGAAGAAGCTGAACTCGGAGATTGAGCTGTCTAAATCTTTGAGCGATGAAATTACTCACAGTGCAAATGCTATCGCGAGTGTTCATGGAGATATCAGCCGAGTTTCTTCAGCACTAACGAAAGACGTGGCGGTTTTCAAAGTTTAACTACGAAACTAACTAATTTGAAATTATTCAAGGAGAAGCAAAAGTGAAAATTCTTGTTACAGGTGGTCTGGGCTACATCGGCAGTCACACATGCGTGCAGATGATTGAAGCGGGAATGGATCCAATCATCATTGACAACTTGTGCAATGCCAAGGTCGAAGTTCTCAGCAGAATTGAAGCGTTAACAGGCAAGCAACCTACGTTTTATCGAGGCGACGTTCGGGATGAAGACTTCCTGGATTCGGTATTTACGAAACACGAAATCCAAGCTGTGATTCACTTTGCTGGCTTAAAAGCGGTGGGCGAGTCGGTCGTTAAACCATTGGAATATTATGACAACAACGTCAATGGCTCACTGGTATTGGCACGCAGCATGCGTAAAGCGGCCGTAAAAAGTATTGTGTTTAGTTCATCTGCAACGGTTTACGGCGACCCGGACATCGTACCTATCACTGAAGATTCGCCAACTGGCACAACTACCAATCCATATGGCCGCAGTAAATACATGGTGGAAGAGTGTCTGCGTGATCTGTTCAATGCTGAAAATGATTGGAGTATCACTTGGCTGCGTTACTTTAATCCAGTTGGTGCTCATCCGTCTGGCACTATGGGAGAAGATCCACAAGGTATTCCAAACAACCTGATGCCATTTATTGCCCAAGTTGCCGTTGGTCGTCGTGAAAAACTGTCTGTTTTTGGAAACGATTACCCAACACCGGATGGTACGGGAGTTCGTGACTATATCCACGTTATGGACTTAGCTGATGGCCACATTGCTGCACTCAAATCCGTAGGCGCAAAGTCAGGACTACACATTTATAACCTCGGTACAGGTAAAGGCTCAAGCGTGCTCGAAATGGTTGAGGCATTTGGCGTGGCTTGTGGTAATCCAGTTTCTTACGAGCTTTGCCAGCGCAGACCCGGTGATATCGCTGAGTGTTGGGCGAGCACTGAAAAGGCAGAGCGAGACCTTGGCTGGAAAGCAACACGTAGTGTTACGGAAATGACGGCGGATACCTGGTTATGGCAATCAAATAATCCTCAAGGTTATTCCGCTGAGTAATTTAAGCCGATCTGCAGATCCAGTCTCATCGAGATGTGCAGTGAAAAGAACGTATTTTGAAAGTTGAGTAAATAAGATGTCGAATGTTGAATTTAATCCAGTGGATCATCCACACCGTCGTTACAACCCGTTGACTGGTCAATGGGTTTTGGTATCACCACACCGGGCAAAACGTCCATGGAGTGGTGCTGATGAAAAGCCTGCGATGGACGAACTGCCGACTTACGACGGCAAGTGTTTCCTTTGTCCGACCAACGAACGTATTTCAGGTGACGTGAACCCTGATTACCAAGGAACCTATGTGTTCAATAACGATTTTGCGGCTCTGATGGTGGATTCACCAGATGCACCTGAGTCGGACAACCCATTATTCAAAACTCAGGGGGTACGTGGTTTGAGCCGAGTAATCTGCTTCTCACCGGATCACAGCAAAACGTTGCCAGAACTACCAGTGAATAAAATTCGGGATGTGATTGATACATGGAATGAGCAAATTGAAGAGTTAGGTAAAGATTTCATCTGGGTTCAAGCTTTTGAAAACAAGGGTGAGACCATGGGGTGTTCTCAACCACACCCACACGGGCAGATTTGGGCGAACAGCTTTTTACCTAATGAGATCGAACGTAAAGAGCATAACCTAAAAGCGTATTACCAAGAGAAAGGAAGCAACCTACTGGTTGATTACGTTCAGGCTGAGTTAAAAGACGGCTCACGAATTGTTGTTGAAACCGAACACTGGGTTGCGGTTGTACCTTACTGGGCGGCCTGGCCATTCGAAACCATGTTGCTTCCAAAAACACACATTCGCCGCATGTGTGAGTTGAACGATGAGCAACGAGATGATCTCGCTATGGCTATCAAAAAGTTGACCAGCCGTTACGACAACTTGTTCCAGTGCTCTTTCCCTTACTCGATGGGCTGGCATTACGCGCCGTTCTTCGAAGAAGGCACAGATGTTGACCATTGGCAGCTGCATGCGCTGTTTTACCCGCCACTATTACGCAGCTCGACAATTCGTAAATTTATGGTGGGTTATGAAATGTTGGCAGAAAGCCAACGAGATTTAACTGCAGAGCAAGCGTCACAGCGTCTGCGTGATTTAAGTTACGTTCACTACAAAGAGCAGTGATTTAGTAGGTTCTAGGATCCTAGAACCTAAAAAACAGAAAATCAAACAAGTGGTTCACGAGCGCGAATGAACAAAGGGTTCGGGGATCTAAATACAATTTGAAACCGAGATTTAACTATGTCAGATCTAATCCAAAATGTGAAAGCTTCTTTTGAGCAAGTATTGGGCTATGCACCAAGCCATATCATCCAAGCGCCGGGTCGCGTCAATCTGATTGGTGAGCACACTGACTACAATGACGGTTTTGTCCTGCCGTGTGCTATTAACTACCAAACTGTCGTTGCTGCCGCAAAGCGTGACGACAATCTAGTCCGTGTGGTGTCTTTTGATTACGGCAATGCTGTGGATGAATTCGATATTAGCCAGGATATCACTTTTCAAGCAGACAAAATGTGGGTGAACTATATTCGTGGTGTGGTGAAGTGCTTGCTTGATCGTGGTTACTATTTCACTGGCGCTGATATATCAGTCAGCGGAAATGTACCGCAAGGTGCGGGTTTAAGCTCGTCTGCGGCGCTTGAAGTTGTCATCGGTCAAACGTTTAAAGTGTTATTCAATCTGGAAATCAGCCAGACGGAAATCGCGCTTAATGGCCAACAAGCAGAGAACGAATTTGTCGGTTGTAATTGCGGTATCATGGATCAAATGATTTCCGCGGAAGGTCTTGAAAACCACGCAATGCTTTTGGACTGCCGTAGCCTTGAAACGGAGCTAGTATCAATGCCAGCAGATATGGCGGTCGTGATCATCAACTCGAATAAAAAGCGTGGTCTGGTTGATAGTGAATACAACACGCGTCGTCAGCAATGTGAAGAGGCGGCACGTACTTTTGGAGTTAAGGCACTGCGAGATGTGACTATTGAGCAGTTCAACGAAAAAGTCTATGAGCTAAATGAAATAGTAGCAAAACGTGCGCGTCACGTGATCACTGAAAACAATCGCACAGTCGAAGCGGCAAAAGCGCTCCGTTCGCATAATATTAAACGCATGAGTGAACTTATGGCTCAGTCACATGCTTCGATGCGTGATGATTTCGATATTACAGTCAAAGAGATTGACACTCTGGTTGAAATGGTTAAAAACGTGATTGGCGAGCAGGGCGGCGTACGTATGACTGGTGGTGGTTTCGGCGGTTGTGTAGTGGCATTGGTTCCGCAAACGCTGGTTGACGAAGTGAAAGCAACCGTTGAATCTAAGTATGAAGCTGCGACGGGCCTGAAAGAATCAATTTACGTTTGTCAGGCAAAAGAAGGCGCTGGTCTTGTTGAAGTCTATAAGTGAAACAGGTAAGTTACTAAGTAAAGCCAGCTTGCAAACGCTGGCATAGTTCAATCTGGGAAAAGAACAACAAAGAGAAATGTTCACGATTTTATGAAGTTCGATTAGGCTGAACGTGATTTAGCCAGTCGTTAATTGAGAAGGAACAACAGAAACCATCTATTTCGGAGTTGTTATCAACATCATCAAAAAGATAAAGTTGAAGTTGCCCATTATCAGTTATATTTCTAAAGTGAGATTTATTGAGAGCAAACACTACGTTTAAAATGTCTTCCTCACTTTCAATCTGACATAGAAGCATGCTTGAAAAGGTTGCCATAATAGCAGAACCATCATTCAATTTTACATACGAAAGGAGTACTAGCTCCATAGATTGTGCAAAAGTAAGGCACAGGTCTAGTGGCGAAGTGATATGTAACTTTCTGCCGTTTAAACGAATGTCATGACTAGTGAATAGAGGGCGGTTAATCAAAGAAATTTGATTATTTGACTGTTCTTGATAGCTCTTCAAATTTTGCATAATAAATCCTTAATAAACTTACCCCAAAAACTTCGTTTATTGTAGATTTATTAAGTGACACGCGGGGTGTTTAACACGTCTGTTTTTAAATTATAACTGATGATGATTAAAGTCAATTAAATTCTATAAAAAGTGAAGGTTTATTATTTTAATTATTTAATCATCACAATAGAGTTCTTCGTAATCGATAAGATGCATGTTTCTATCAATCCGTTTTAAATCTTCAAAAGCAAAAAATTTCTTAGCTAATCGAATGGCGTAATAAGGTTCGGTCGTATTTGAAAGTATTAACTCTCGACTATGAGGAACATGGACAAACTCAATACTGCCAAATCTAGTCTTATAAAAGCCCGATTCACCCGTTGTGCCGAGAATTAAAATCATCGGGATCTGAGAGATAACACTCCATCTTGAAAGGGCATCTTCGAAAGATATATAACACAGTTCGCCTTCTCGCAGTGACAAAGCTAGTTTGTCAAAGAAATCAGGCGGCAATGTCGAACGCAAGTAAACAAATCGCTCAAAATCAATACTGACGATGTAGTCGTTTTTTGCAATGATCTGCTCAATATCATCACTTCTAAAGATTGAGCAGATCTCATCACGTCTATAGATAAACTTTTCTTTACGCCGATACTGCATTTCGAAAATCATTTTCATAGATTAAAAGGTAGAATTGCTTAAAACCGAACAGAATGATTACATAATAGCTTGTTTTATATCAAGTGAAGTTTCATAATAATCATGTTTATTGAGTATCGATGGATACGCGTGTGAATTTAACCAGATGTTATACTTTCTATAATTCCCGTTTGTTTTATGATCAACTTCAGTGTCAAACCCGAGTTTAGAAAGAAAATCATTTATTGCCCGTGTTTTATAGCCTTCAGAATGTGACTGTGAAGTGATGGGCTTCAACATAGTATTCATCGAACTCAGTTTTTTACAGAGTGCGGAATTACCATTTAATAACTGGTTGATGATATCATAAGCTTCATAATAACTGGATTTAGGGATAGAATGCTTCTGGTCAATACGTTCAATAGATATGTTTAAAGTTTTAAAAAGAACATTCATCAGATTAAAAAGGGGCTGGTCTGATGTTTTAGTCTGGCGCCACTCAGTATATTCTTGCAAATGTTCTAATAACGAAGCTTTGTTTCTAGAAAATGAGATTGCGTCGTCAGTCAAATAATCAATTTGAATATGCAACCTTTCTGAAATCACTCTCTTTTCAGCAGCACTCAGTTGCAAGTTGTTTGCTTGGCCTGATTGAATGACTTCATTAGCTTCATCCAGGTCAGTGACATGTTCAGGCGCGTTATAAATCGATTCGTTAACTGAGGCCCTGTATACTTCTTCAAGCTGCTTTTGCAGCAGAGATTCATTGGCATCTTGTTTTGCGTAGTATTCTTCAGCGTTAACTCGAAAACCTAACGCTGTCGCGGTGCGCTTTAAAGATAAAGGCATATTATGGCGCGTATGCGTCGAGATATGATGGATAACGTGCTGCATGTGTTCGAAAGTAAACGAACTATTGATTGGTTTACCAGAAGAATCTATGTTTTTGTACTCATAGGGGATAACGTTGTCGGTTTGAATACCGTAAGTAATTTCCTTTGCTTGGCGAAACCTTCTCCCCATCTGAATGAGTCCCTTAGGTGTGAGTATGCTATGTGATATAACTAAAACCTTATCTGTGTAATTGGTTTCGATACTGACTGCTGAATCGATGTAGGGCGAGTATAAGATTTGCTTGTACAAGAAACATGAAACGTTTGGGGTAGCTAGATATTTACGTACAGCATCAGTATTACAAGTATCACGGGTAACCACTAGATACCCAGCTTCCAGTGCTTTTTCAGCACAGCCTTTACCTGAAGATTTAAGGCCGATCGAAAACAAATATTGGTACAAAGCTTCTTTCTTATCGAAAGCAATCACCTGATAAGCGTTATCTTCGTTCCTGATTGCGTTCAGTACGGTATCTCTATTCACGAGGTTGATGTTGATGTCAGAATATTTTCCGCCCTCGACTTTATAGAACTGATAATCGTGAATTCCTGTAGACTTAACTAATTCAGCCGTGATGCAGTTAGTGCTGTCAGCATCCATCATGATAACTTGCTTCGCGTAGGTGATGACCGTTTTTAAAGCGTTAAATGATTTTGCTTTCAGTCGTTCATTTTTATAATGATTACCGTCGAGTGATAAGAAGCCTTTTTCGCTCTCATCGAAGATAACTAAATCGCAGCCGAGTACATACTGCAGCATGTTAGGCAGTGAGTTTGTGGTTGAAACGATGATTTGTGCCTCTTCAAGCTTTCTTAATGACTTAGTGTTGTGATTTGCTTCCTTCGCATTGGGTAGCAGCGTTGAGATCTTATAATTTATGTTATTATTGATTTCGTTTTTATGAGCAATGATGGCAACTCTTAAGTTCGAATCCTTTTTCAGAAGATCACGAAGATAATTATCAATGACATACGTTGTTTTCCCCGTCCCTGTTTCAGCAGAGATAACATTAACTCGGTTTAACGATAAGTCGATGTTGTTTAAACAGGAAACCGTCTTTGCTTCTGAAAAGTTCAGGGACAGAGTGATCGCTTCATTCTCCTTTAGCCTGACGGAGCGTAAACGCTGATTGATCTCATCGTCACTGATTTCAAAGAATGTTGAAGCAAAAGACTTCACAAAATCAATAGATGCAGAAGACGTTTGCACAGCTTTTCTGAGCAGCTTGAACGCATGCTCTATTAACTCATCACTGTTGATGTCTAGCTTACATGCCTGAGACGTTAAGTAGACTTCTTGAAATATAGGGAGCATATCGATCAAATCTATCGGGTGGCCTGAGATGAGCAACTCCTTTTTAAATCGGATGGCTGTGGCTATGGCATCGATGATTTCGTGTAAATCAGTCGATGCGTAAATACAGATTGAACTCACACAACGGTTGTAGACGTGGTTATTAATGAGTACTTCACTCGGAGATCGTATAGCTAAGTCATCACGTGCTTCGGTATCTTTTATAACATCCTTTTCATTCTTAGTAATGTGAAGTCTAATATTTTTGTTTTTTAAAGGTGTAGCTGTGCTGATATTTTTATAATAATATTCCATGATTTAATCTCGATTAATTAGTTTTTAAAATTCTAATTAATAAATAACGACAAAATCAATCTATTTTTTAATATTTTTTATAATGTCTATTTATTCTTTGTATTTCAATGATTTAATTGTTATTGGTTTTTATATTTTAATTTTAATATTCGATGATATTAAAATTAAAATATAAAGGCTAAATGAGTTCTTACGTTGTTAATAATATTATTTAAATAATATTACTCCCATGTATAACGAACTGTTCAGGTTGTAACTTAGTGTATTTAAGTTTAGAAATATGACTTACTTTGACTTATGATCGTATAACAATGTGTCCATTTCTGTATTGTATATATAATAGAGAAATGTAGATGTGGACACTGAGAGCCTGTATTCCTAAACATAAACTCTTAATTGTCATTGAATTATTGAAATATGCATGCGGTAGCATGCTAAATTTGCTGGTTGTTCATTTTGAGTAAAAGTTAACCTTTGAATGGCTATCGACCTATGTGTCCACATTCTCAAATGTATATATAATAATAAATGGAGAAGTGGACACTCAAAATTAAGCATTAAATCTATATGCCACTTGCGAGGTACTATGCATCAGTAGGTAGACTCGCTCTTTGAGCGAGAGTTTCAATAGATGAGTACGTGATCATAACTCCAGTAAACGAATGGTGATACTTAATGATATTTAGACTTAAACTCTTAAACTAAAGGTTGTCATCCTCAACGATTTCATCGGTTTTAAAGTCTTTCTTAGTCAGTTTTGTACCATTTTCACTATTGTATCTTTCAATTGCTGCCGCCAGTTCACGTGATGCTTTACCTTGGGATCTTTCTTTAAAAACATCTTCTCCTACTTTAAATTTAACAAGTGGTGCTGGTTTTCGCTTCGTTGCGGTAGAAGACTTTGAACCTGTTAAAATTTTATACTTTTTTTCGAGTTCGTGAGGGATTTCAAAGTCAATTACTTGTAAAGCGTGTATGGCTGCTTCAACAGCCTTCACTTCTTGCGCAGTATTAAGCTCATCTATAACGTGGCTAACTCTATCACGGATTGCTTCTAACTCTCCCAGAGATAGTTCTAAGCCTCGGATATTATTGCGACTATTAAATATTTCTATGGCTGCTTCTTGTTTTTCAGTCAATGTCATTAGTTTTATTCCTATTAGATGTACAATTGCCAATACTCCAATTTTAAACCAAACTTAAAAAGTGTGGAAGTTTTTAATGATTAAAAAATTTTTGTTTGATTTATATTTTTGTTTTTATATTTACAATGGTTTTTAAATGTGGTTTATTAAAAGGGCATTAAGCATCTTATTGATTTAAAGGTTACCAAAATGAATCGTCGTAAATATGTATATAAAAACCCAAAACTAAACCTTGTTAAAAGTCGTTTAAATGATGGTTTAAACCCCAGTGTTGATTTAAATCCTTTTGATGATTATTTAATCTCAGATTGCGAAGCATTACTTAAAGCGAACAGTTTAACTGTTGAAGAACAGCAGCAGCATAGAATTAAACCAAACGCATCATTCTCCAATAAAAAATCGGCTAACTGTATGTTGTCGAGTCAATACCATATTAAAACGGATAGACTCCAATCAGCGCAAAGCAACCAAACACAGAAAGAATCTCGTGTCCCTGGACTCTATGGTTGCAATCGTTACAAATCAAAACGAAAAGAGCAAGTCAAAGAAAGTGAAATGTTTTGTTTCTTTTAATGTGAATCGGGATAGATATTATGACGAAGCAGCATCAATGTGAACAAATGCCTGAGGAAGTTCAAGTGTACTATACAGATCACTACACAACTGAAGAACAATGGTTTTTGTTTGTCTCTGAAACCGCAACAGAAATGGATCTAGAATTAAGTCATGAACTTAATGAGGTAGGAGAGTTGCTGTGGCAAACTGCTTTTAACATCATTCATTGTCCGTATTGCGGCTTGAAATTTGAAAAAACTACACAGAAGGTTACTGCTCATTTTCATAAAGCTGTTAACTATAAACTGATTTAGTCGCTTTACTTTTGTATTTGTCATGCTTATCAGCATGACTAAAACCCTAATTTTGAGAAGCGGTTAGGCCTTGTTTGAGCTTTGATAGAACCGCTCATAGCAATCTATGATCACAGAAATCTATGCTCTCGGTAAACTCAGCTTAGCCCCAAAATGCGTTAGGTCAACACAATATTGAAATTAATATAGATAACGTAAAATATGCTCAATTTTTGAATTTGACCTTTGTAAATGTCTAAAGTAAGTGAAATCCCATATCTTTTAATCTTGTTTTATCAGCATCATTTAAAGTTTTCACAGCCCATATTAAACAGTGTTTAGGCCTTGATGAGGCAACATATGCGAACCTAGCAGCTTCACTGCTTTGACTATCAATCCAACTGCGCCAATGAGAACCAGGCTGCCCGCCCGCGCGTGCCGTTGAAATTAACATGGTGACATCGTGTGTTTCGCCTTTCGCTCCATGAATTGTAGTCTTTCGGTGCAATGTTGTTGTTTTAGTTGTTTGTCCTAAAAATGTGTCAACTTGGTTGCCTGCTTGACCAGAGGGCGATGCCAAATTTACATTATTTAGTGGGGATATGACTTGGGCAATCTCTTGTATGATGAACTTTTGACTTGATAGGTTTCGAACTAATGTTTTAGCACTACGTACCCAATTTGACCAAGAACCTGTCATTTGTTTTAGGTTATTATTGGTGAAATACTTAAGTGATGAACATAAAAACCTTCTCCATGCTAGGTTTGAGTCTATGCTTTGTGGACAATTGAAACTGTTTGGTTTAATGCACTCTTGTAGATGGTGGCGAATAAACTCCGATAATAGTGTCATGGATTTTTCTAATGCATCCATGTCATCGGGGTCAAATAGCTTTATTGCTAATGCTAGCTTCTGGACGTTGTTTAGCTTCGAAGCAGAAGTTTGAAATTTTTGTAGGATTGAGTGCCCTCTAGAGATAATAGTGTTGTTTTTATAACCGTTACATAGTTTTTCAAATGTACTAATCAGTTCCGTTGGGCAGCTATCATACTGGGCAATGAAACACTTTGGTTCCAACCACGTAACTTGCCCAATAATATCTCTACGACCTGTTAGTTTTTCACATAAGTTGATGATATTTTGACAACTTCGGAAATTGCTAGTTAGCTCAAGTGAAACGAAATCGTTGTTTCCTACAAATTTACTGATCTCCTCGGGGTCAACGTCTCTAAATCCATATATAGCTTGGTGAAGGTCGCCAACAAAATGCAGTTTAATACCAACATCTGAGAGACATTGTAGAATCATAAGCTGCTCAAAAGAAAGATCTTGGCACTCATCGACAATTATTAACGGATATTTTTTTGCGAATAGTTGAACAAATTTTTCAAATTTCTCTTCGGTAAGTGCTTTCAGTGCTAAATACTCAATGTCTCTATAAGTTGCGTAGCCAGCAGCAAGCATTCGATTTTTGGTTTCTTTTAGATCTCTTTCTTGCCAGCTTTCAAGGGTAACCGCATTTAGTTCTCGATCTTTGATTGAATCCCCAGTATCGAAGATATATCCACCTTTTTTCAAGTCCATAGAATAGTGATGTGCATGTATATTGCCGCGACGAGCTATGCCCCACCTTGTTCTAAAACCTAAAGTTGAAGTTCCTTCAATGATGCGAATTGTACAATCACCAGCTTGCCCGCTAAATCCAGTCAACTGAGTTGCTAAAGGGTTAACAATATTCTTGTAGATAAAACTATCGAACGTCCCCAAAAAGTGAGGAAAGAGACTGCGTCCAATTGGCAAATATTTCGTAACTCTATTTTTTAATTCGTCAGTTGCACTATTTGCAAAAGATAATACAGCCATACCTCCTGGATACTTACGCCATCTTTTGGCTTCTGTAGCTACTTTTGCTGCTACTACTTCAGTCTTTCCGCTACCTGGGCAAGCTTCTAAAAAAACGTGTCTATTAATATCTGATTCGATATAAGCCTGTTGCTCTTCAGTGAACTCGAACATTACTCTTGCTCCTCTGTTTTCTCCAGAGAACAAGACCAAAGAATGGCATCTTCAATGTATTTAGGAACGCTAATGTTTAGTTTTTCTTTTTCAATTTTATCGGTGAAAACTTGAGCAAAAATACCTTTGCCAACTTTAACGTCATCAATGCGCTTCAGAATTTCGTGGGCAGATACGGATTTTTCCTCAGACGTTTTCGTTGTCCATTCTTGGCCAGCAATCTGATTGAGAGTATCTATTACATCGCTATTCCCTGTTTTAGGTTTTGGCCAAAGCGAAGCGACAACCTCAGCCATTATTGCTACGTTATTACCTTCCATAGCCAAATCGTACTCTAGCGTCTTATACTTACTGACAAACAAGCGAGCGTGTTCAGATGAGTTGATTGAATCAACTAATTTAATAGCATGGTTCATGCCTTCAAGTAGATGTGAATCGTGTGGAATAAAGTCGATTTCTTTATCAATAGTTTCATCTTCATTTTCTTCGCTAGCGACTTGGATAGTTTGTTTCTTTGGAGGGTCTAGATCTGTAACGCCAGCACAGCGAACTGGTATATTTACGCCTTCTTGATCTTCTTCATCTTCGAGGCCTGTTAAATTGCAATATAGTCTTATGAAATGCTTAAAATAAATGCCATTAAGGTTGATGGTTGAAACTCCCAGATCTTCTAAATTCTTTTTCCCGTCACTTTGCTCTTTTAGAACCTCCTTCGCCAGAATGGGAAACAACATTTGTTCTGCAATTCCCTCAACAAGAATGAGACCACTTGCGAACAACAAGTTTGACTTAGTTACATCCAACCATCGGTTGATAAACTGTATACTTCCGTCAGGAAGTCCACATGAACGCAACGGTGTGGCTGTTGGTGAACTAGATTTAGATAGGTGTATTATTGAGTCGATTTCCACAGAAGAAGCCAAGACGGTTGAGTGACTGGTGACTATGACTTGAACATTGTTATTTTTATCTGCAACTGACTTTAGATAATTTAGAAGCCTAATCTGCAATTGAGGGTGTAAGTGAGCTTCTGGCTCTTCAATTAGCAATAATTTAAACAGGGGTTGTTCGTCTTCTCCATCATCGTCATTAAGGGTTAGCTCTGCAAGGATTGATGCTATGTATAGTAGGTTGTTATATCCAAGGCTATTTTGATTTAAGCTTCGGAATAAATCTTGGTCATCCGCTGACATGTCAGGGAAAAATAGGAGCGTCAAACTTTCGGCTATTTTGGTAAAGTCGCTTTCAGCAAACTGAATTCGAGTTTTCTGTCCAAAATGATGACCTATTGCGTTGACTAAGTGTTCAGTAATAAGTTCGTTTGCTCCTTTAATGCTCAAGCTTTCATCTGTAACCAGAGTGTCGTTAAAGTTTTTGAATTGCTCCTCTAAAGGGTGAGGAGTATTGTTTTTTTTACATTCTTTTAATTCTTTGCGGTTAATTGCCTTGAGTAATTTAGATAAGCGTGATTGCCTACCATTGGTGAGTTTAGATTCAGCATCTCTCAATGGTGGCAAGTAAATGCATTGAATTAAGTCGAGTAACTCAGGATCGAATTGTGTGCTTCGAGAGGAGCCTCCCCAAACTAGCTTTTTGTATCTTCCTCTGACTTCTCTATTCTCTGCTTGTAGGTTTAGGACAGCAGTGTCTGTACCACCACTCCAAGGTAGCAATGCAACTTTTTCATCTGAGTCTAAACCTTTGAAATGAGCTTTGATTGAGAAAGATGGAGCTATTGGAGAGCCTTGGGTGAATGCAGAGTAAAAGTCATCCTGGCTAATACTATATCGCCCAGACTCTGAGTCCTGGAACAATTGCCGAATTGCACTAATTATAGCGGTTTTGCCTGCACCATTTTCACCTACGATAACATTCAAACCAGGCGAGAAAGGAATTTTGAACTCTTCATCAAAACAACGAAAGCCTTTTACTCGCAACTCATCTAAGTACATACATTCCTCACAAATTACTCCAATAATTACTATGCGCATACTAACATTCTTTAGTACTGATTTTTGTGAGGTGGACAAAACATAACAACGGTATTTAATTGAAAATGTTGAATAATTTTTGGAATTTCCTTCAAATTAAGGTGCTAATATTTTTGCGGGTTACGAGAGAATACTTAGGTTGTGGCATCCAAATAGTGTTTGCGAATATCACTAACAATGAGCGGATCAGGTCTTGCGTTTGCCTTGTCACTTTACTGATACTATTCCTAATCCAAACTATCCGAGCTATAACAAAACCTCTAGCTTATTTATGTCAAAAAGTGAGTCCAGCAATCAGGTTATGTGATCAGGTAATTATATTTTTATTGGCATAAGCCTATCACTTGACCTATACAGGCACCTTAATGGTAGCGGCACATTATTCATTCAAGGATTATGTTTCGGAAAATGACGCTAATGATGCATCAGAAACCCAGTATGAGAGCGAATTTATAACTATATTGAAGAAAATTGCCAGAACCTATTAATCGTAAGGTCTGAACTTAAGCAGGATCTGGCGGAGATCGTCGGTGATTACAAAATTGATCTCGACGGAGAGTTCTAGAAAACTTACCTTATCCGCTTAGTCAATAACATACGAGTATTTGTTTCTCATCTCAAATTGCCACACACTCCGTGGCGATTCTCAAAGTTTGTCGTAGAGAATAGTGTCGTTAACGATGTCGGTATATCCGCGACAAGTGTGAGAACACTCGATCACACCATATGTACCTTTCGACCTATAGTTGTTACTGTCCAAAAATTTTTTACAAACTGATCGGTTAGAGCTTTATTTTGTCTAGGATTCTAAGCGAATTGCTGGCAATGGAATCTATGATTTGAGCAGGAAAGCCGTTAGGTAGCTGGTTAACTACTTGTTCAATGGCGTTAGGAAATGTGACAACAAACTCGTCAAGTATCTCTTGCATTCGAACTGTGCAGAAACCAACAGTTTCTGCTGTTGCAATAAAGTGACGCGGATAGATTTTTTCTAAATGCCACTTATTGCCGCTTGAAGTGGATTTGAGAGCCATCGCTAGTTTTAGTTTACGTGTGTTAATGCCTCTGCCACTTGATGTGGGGAAGGCTGACATAATGTCGTAGAAGGGGGTTAGTCTATAAGCACCATTGGCCTCAATAAAAATTGAAAAGTTTTTTGCATGCCCGTCGGTTGCACCGATCAACCATTGAAATACTTGAAAGCGCATAAAATCGTCGCAGTCGTTGTCTGCGCATCTAGAACGACTCAGTAGTTGCATGATTTCTTTAATACCAACGCCACTATCACTCTGATATTTCAATTGTGAGGGAAGCGAGAATACTTGGCACATGTCTTCTTGAGTCAATCGAATAAGTGCGTTGCCATCTTGTGAGCAGTGTCTATCGAAACGATCAATAACTAGAGCTTTCATTCCTTCAACTTTTAAGATCTCAATCTTTGGAACTTGGAAGCCCATTGCTTCTGCAAGTTTTATACAGAAATACTCATTTTCAACGCTCCCCGTCATATCAAGTGTTGCCGCTGGCTGCTGAATAAAGCCGATCGGAAATTTGAGAATGTGAGTGCTTGGGTAATCCAAACTGGGTAAAAACCAATCATTTTTGATTTTAAGAAGCGCAGTTTTCTCTTGCGCCCCAGATATTGTGAAGCGGAAGTCGTGCTTATTGGACATGCCAAGAGGGAACTGATACTCATGAGCCGTAACTATATCGTGTAAATTACGAACTGAAAGTGGTTCCAGCCGCGTTGAAGCACGACCATTATGTATTTCATTTGCTGGCAGCAATGAGAGTGAGCCAACGCAATCGTGACCGATTGCATGCAATAAATCAAACACGTCTGTTGAGTCGGTGCTATGGCGACGCTGTATGTTCTGACGTGTTGAAGTTAAATCTGGCAACAGATTATCAAAATAATTTGCTACAGGGTCACCTATGTGCGGTTGACTTTGAAGTGGAAGAGATAGTGAAATTGGGTAGGCATTCGGCTCATCTAACCAATTATCGTCATAGCAAAATTGCAGACTGCCGTCGTCAAGTCTGGTTAGATGGCCAACTTTGGTGTTGTTGATGTGTGCGACTAAGAGGCTCTTCATACTGCTTTTGTTTTTCCATAACTATAAACGATCGCTGAAATCCATGAAATGATTCTAGGAAATTCCTAAACCCGTATACTACTTGTGAAAACTAATTTAACCCAAATAGCGAGATTTAAGATGGTTCTTAAAGTGCTCAGGATTTAATACTTCACCTGTAGCCGCTTTAACCAGTTCATCGGTTGTCAGCAAGCTTCCCTTACTCCAGATATTTTTACTTAACCAAGCGAAGATAGGACTTAAATTACCACTGCGGATTGCATCATCCACATCGATTGTTTTGCGCATCGCAGCCATAAATTGAGCTGCGTACATAGCTCCTAAAGTATAACTTGGGAAGTACCCAAAGCTCCCATCACACCAATGAATGTCTTGCATGCAACCATCTCTATAGTTGTAGTTGTTTGCTCTTTTCCCTTTTTTTTCAGTGAGTTGTCTTTTTGTGATGAGTGTTCGATTACCATCTGTCCAATGGATGTCTTGCATACAACCATTTTTGAAGTTGCCCTCTGTAGATAGACCCAGATACGCTTTCATTTTCTCGTTCCACAATTCAGGGACGTCAGTGTGTTTAATCACACCGTTCATGAGATCTCGTTCAATTTCGTAGCGAAGGATAACGTGCGCAGGGTAGGTCAGTTCATCTGCATCAACTCGGATGAAGCCTTTTTCTACTCGCGTGTATATCTTCGCTAGATTGTCCTTCGCGAACTCGTTGCCAGAGAAATGATTTGAAGCCAAGCGAGCAAGATGATCGATAAAGGCGTTGTTGCGGCCAATTTGCATTTCGAAGAATAGAGATTGTGATTCATGAATGCCCATCGATCGCGCTTCACCCGCTGGTGTGCCAGCCAATTCCTTAGGTAAGCCTTGTTCATAACGAGCGTGACCAGTTTCGTGCACGATTCCCATTAATGATTGCATAAACTCACTCTCATCGTAACGAGTTGTGATACGCACATCGGTAGGAACGCCGCCACAGAACGGGTGGACACTCTCATCGAGTCGACCATGCTCGAAATCGAACTGAAGCAGCTTCATCACTTGCAAGCCCAGTGCTTTTTGTTTTTCAGCAGGGTAATGGCCGTTAGGAAGCAGAATGTTATTTGATTTTTGCTTTTCAATTGCTTCGTCAATTAAAGAAGGCAACCATGTTTTGACGTCAGAAAACAGTGTATCTAAAGAAGCCGACGTCGTGCCTGGCTCGTAAACATTCAGCATCGCATCGTATGGCGTTGTGCCATTTGCGTCTGCACGAATTTGAGCCTCTTCTTGGGATAGCTTTACAACTTCTGCCCAGTTCTTCTCAAAACCGGCCCAGTCATTATTAGAACGCTGTGTGCGCCAAGCGTGCTCACACTTCGAACCGGCAAGAGAACTTGCTTGAACTAATGATTCTGGAAGAAGGTTTGCAAGCTGCCATTCGCGTTTCATTTCACGTAACATGGCTCGCTCTTGCGTGGCGAGGGTTTCTTCTTCTGCTTGTGCAAATAGATCCTCAAGATGCGGCTGAGTCATGAGTGAGTGGATATGTACTTCAAGTTCAGCCATTGCGTTGGAGCGTGCTTCAGCACCGCCTGATGGCATCACAGCAGCTTGATCCCAGCCTACAATTTCTAATAAATGGCCAAAGTTGGCGACTTTTTTTGAATGTTCGACGAGTTTTGTAAATGCATTCATTGTGACTACTCTTATTTTTGTTCTTTCCCTAAACACCCGAAAAGGGTCCTTCACATCAAGTCGCGCTAAGCAACTGAAGTTAATTTACTAATAATTAACATTTAATGACGTCTCATTGTCCACAAATTCATCCGGTTGTATAGCGCTCTTAAAAAAGAAGCTTGCGAATCGAGTTGATTGGCGGTATTGATGACGCATTACCCATTAATTATCACAACAATATGGACATACTAAATTTTGAAGCGTTTCTTATCGCTATCACGATTTTAACGCTGACGCCGGGGCTGGATACCGCATTAGTTCTTCGTAATACAAGTCGTTCGGGCTTAAAAGATGGGTGTACAACAAGTTTAGGCATTTGTTTTGGCTTGTTTGTACATGCGTTTTTCTCTGCCGTGGGCATTTCTGCCATCCTTGCACAATCCGCTGAGCTATTCCAAATCGTTAAAATGATTGGAGCCGCGTACCTCATTTGGCTTGGTATCAGCAGTTTGAAAGCGCTAATGGCTTCAGACGGAGGCATTACTGTCGCTGAACAAATTCAGCAGGTATACAGTGGAAAACGTTCGTTTAGAGAGGGCTTTCTCTCAAATGTACTAAACCCCAAAACGGCAGTGTTTTACTTGGCATTTTTACCGCAATTCGTTAATCCGGAAGGCTCGCCATTGTTGCAATCTATGACGATGGCCGCTATCCATTTTGCTATCGCAATGGTTTGGCAATGTGGCTTGGCAGGGGCTTTAAACTCAGCAAAGAACTTGCTCAAAAATGCCAGCTTTATGAAATGGATGGAAGGAGTAACAGGTGCTGTGCTTGTTGCGCTAGGAATTAAGTTACTGATTGAAGAACCACTTTAAATGCGCAATTTATACCGACTTGCTTTAATGTTGACGCTGTTTTTGTTGGGGTTTGCGAGTGCTGTTGCTTGGATGACATTACCACAAATCAAGTTTTCACCTCGGGGGATGGAGTGGGGGTGGCACTGGGCGCACTTTGAGCCGTTTTCTAATGGTATCCAAAAGGCGCGAACGCACGACACCAAACAGCTCTTGTTAAGACGAGTTTACCTTGACGATGCGATCGTCGTTTTTGTATCTACGACGTTAGACAACAAGTTTGAAATCGATGTTGTGCAGGAGAAAACTTGCAAACCGAACGCCACAACTTGGGCATCCGTATCAGTGAATCGCCAGCGAATGGCGCATGTGCCAATGGTGTGTGATAGCGTCGGACAGAGTTATTTTTACCGTTACATAGGTAAGCATTTAGATTCGCTGGAATTTGGTGTTGATGAGTCTTTCATTACGGAAGATTTTGCCCATTGGCCAATCGCGGATATTAAAGTTGATCAGTTCAAACAGCAAAACGCTAAGTTTTTTGAACAGCGTGGAGAGAAGGTTGAACATCAGTGGTTACGTGATTAACGTTGTCATCTGAATCTAGATAAAAATAAAGCCCGCTAAACATGAGCGGGCTTTGTGTTTTAAGGTTTCTAACTCGTTTAAGTGCAGGCTTAACGGTTCTTTGTAGAGCTATGCTTTTACCGCATCAAGATCATCAGATTGAACTGAAGGGTTAAAGAACAATTTAGTTTCTGCCAGTACAACATGACGAAGCGCAATCAAACCAATAAGGTTAGGGATCGCCATCAAACCGTTTACGATATCTGCCAGAATCCAAATCATGTCTAGGTGCAGGAACGCGCCTGAAGCCACTAGAGCAAGGAAGATAATCTTGTAAGGTAGAACCGCTTTTGTGCCCATTAGGAACACCACACAACGCTCACCGTAGTAGTTCCAACCAAGGATCGTTGTAAACGCAAAGAACATCAGACCGATAGACACCAGCATTGGGCCGAATGTTTCTGCGTTGAGACCAACAGCAAAGGCATGTGTTGTCATCGCGGCACCTGAAAAGTCACTTTGCCAAGCGCCAGTTAGGATCAGGGCTAGACCTGTCATGGTACAAATGATGATGGTATCGAAGAAGGTACCTGTCATCGAAATCAAACCTTGTTTAACACAAGAGTCTGTTTTCGCTGCTGCTGCGGCCATTGGCGCGCTACCCAAACCAGATTCGTTTGAGAATACACCACGCGCAATACCAGATTGGATTGCCAACATGATGCTAGCACCTAGGAAACCGCCCGTTGCTGCGGTAGACGTGAAAGCAGATACCAACACAAGTTCAACAGCATTTAGTAGTTGATCTGCGTTCATGATGATCACGCTAAGACACGCCAACACATAAAACAGCGCCATTGCTGGAACCACTTTACCTGCGACACTTGCGATAGATTTGATGCCACCTAGAGTTACAAATGCAACCAAAAGCGTCAGGATGAAAGCTGCAAGCTCACGGTTTACACCTAGAGAGATTTCACTTGCATCAAGAATCGCATTTACTTGCGGGAACGTACCGATACCAAAACAAGCAACCCCAAGTGAGAATACCGCAAACATGATGGCTAGTGCTTTAGAGCCAACACCATATTGTAGGTAGTACATTGGGCCACCAATCATTTGGCCATTGTCGTCAACGCGTCGGTATTTGACAGCAAGCAGACACTCAGCGTATTTCGTCGCCATTCCGAATAGGGCAGCAAGCCACATCCAGAATAGGGCGCCAGGGCCACCAAGTTTGATTGCGGTTGCAACGCCGACAATGTTACCAGTACCGATAGTTGCAGAAAGTGCAGTACAAAGTGCTGCGAAGCTAGAAACGTCACCCTGTTTATCAGATGACTTATCTTTACTGAATACCATCGCTAACGCGGTTGGTAGGTGTTTAAACTGGATCAAGCCTAAGCTAAAAGTGAAGTAAACACCGGTTCCCACAAGCAAAATAAGCAGTGGTGGACCCCAGACAAAGTTATCAATGGTTTGTAGTAAAGATTGTAGGTCGTTCATGATTTCCCCTTAATAAAACAACTAATAAGGAGAAGAGGGAAAGGACGAGATCAAGGATCTCTAATAGAACTAAGCTATTTAAAGAAGGCGGGAACGCCAAATAGTTAGGTTGTAACTTTCCACTCCTCTGTCCTTTTGCCTGAGAGTTTCACCCCGCACACATGTGCAGGACTTGCTCCTTCGGCGACCGATTTAACGGTTCTCTCCAGAGGTTCCTCCAACTACAGTCCCCGCTACCAAGGTAGCACCTGAAATAGTTAATTCTTCGGCGAGTTAATCCAACCAAATGTTAAAGTTTGGTTAATAACCACTCTCCTGCAGTCTTCATCGGAACATTTACTCAATCAAATGAGTAAAGGTTAGTTAATGATGCTGGTCACCATTAACGTGTGAACTCTATCATGTTTCTTGACCATTTCAACACCCTTGGACGATTTATTTTCAACACATTTTTGAACAAAAGGTATTTTTATGGCGTACTGGATATAGGTTTGTTGAGTAGCGTAGGGAATTGATACTATTTCTATTGGTAATATTCTCACTTACCAACATAATCTTTGGTAATGCATCGCCAGTGGGCCTTAGGTAAGTTATTCAATTAAGAGCACAAAATTGATCCAATCTAGCGCACGCGGATGAAAATCTACGCTAAGTTGACCTTGCGTAACGTAGAAATGAGTTACAATAAACTTTTGTGAAACTGTCTCAGGAGTTAGTCAGTTTTACGCGATTGGACAAGGAGGCTGTATGACCAGATTGTTAGCCATTGCGGTATTGATAGTTGTAGCGTTTGTGCTATTCCGTTATCGAACCAATGAAAAAGTCCAAAAAGCGACCGTCATAACATTGATTGGCGCATTCCTGATTTATACCGCATCCATTGTGATTGCGGAACTGATTCGCTAGCAAGATAGAAGAGTCCTTGGAGTAATATACGGTGACTTCTCAAAAAAATATTGAAGAACAAGATGAAGTGGTTGTCATTGAGGAACGTGACAAACGCACACACATATATATCGCAATTGCAGCGGTACTAGGCTTGGCATTTGGGGGCTTGGCTGGCTCTGTTTTGACGGCGAATAAATGGGAATCTACTTATCAAGTTTTAGAAGATAAATATCAAGCGCTTGCGCAAGATAAAACCGCGTTAGTTTCTCAAGTTAAAACTCGTGAAGAGTCGCTAGACAAAGAAATCCAAGAGAAAGTGGATGCACTGCTCGCAGAAAAGGACGCCGCACATCAGAAAGCGCTGAAAAAATTGCAAACTCAGCTTACCGAGGTCGAGAAGGTTAACTTGTCGTTGGAATCTCAAGTAAAGCAACAGAATGACAAGTTGAGCTCGAGCAAGACAGAGAATGAAAAGCTCACTCGCCAAGCGGATATGCAAGCAACCATGTTTGAACGCTCTCGTGAAGTATTCCAGAAAGAACTCAAAATCTCGCAAGATCTAGAAGCGTTAGAGAAAGAGCGAGAGAAGCTACTGCCGAAAATCGACAAGCTGAAGAAAGAGTGTGATGTGTTCTTGGAAGGGAAGTCGTGGGATGTAAAATCCGATGCTTGCGATAAGCACGATGAAGCAAATTCTCGACTTAGCCAAATCGATCAACTAATTGAAGTCTACAAAATGGATCTCAAACAGATTAAAGAAATTACATCGGATATGGGTTTATAAGCTCAAAAATACACTCGATTGTTCATACAAAAAGGAGCTCACTGAGCTCCTTTCCTTTTACCTATGTTAAGCTAAAACTCGTTAGATACGAGAGGCATCATAACCTGATGCAAGCAAAAGTTCTCGTTCATACCTAATGAGTTGAGCACGATCTTCAATTAATTCGTTCAAAGCTTGAGATGGCTTTCCTGCGAGAGTTTTGAAAGCAGCAAACGTTTCTGCACTGTCGATCTCATCAATCATACTGCTAATGACATTGCGCGCTTCACACGGATTGTTATCTGTAGTGAAGTATTCCACTTGTTTAGCTGCAGCTTTCATTTCTGTTAATAGCTCAAGCGGGCTCGTGTCTTTTGCTACCGCCATGTAGTTGTCTAACACGCGCTTAGCATAAAGCAGTTCTTTTAGTGGGATATCACGTCCACTTTCAATTAGGGATTCGCTAAGGATCATACTTGAGCTCATGGGCATTCCTTTAGTTATATACAACGCAGCTTATAAGTGTCCCCTGAGTCTAATTTATTGAAGCCTAGTTGGGAATGGTAAAAAGCATTTTTAACGCATTTTTATTCACTAATGAACACGCGAATGCGATGCTTATCAGGATCGGTCGCTACAAAATTTACCCCATACACCGAGGTCATTGGTGGCTGAATAAAGTCTACGCCCATCTCTTTCCACTTGTTGTAAACCAGCTCCAGTTGATGTCCGTCTGCTACAGACAACGATAACTCGGCTCCTCCACCTTTCACCATGCTGACTGGAGTAAGCACGTCACTTTGTTTGAGCGTAAGTTTGACGCTATGGGAAAGTGGCATAGAAGCAAACGTAGGAGATAAAAGCGTGACCTCGCAATCAAACAGTTTCGAGTAAAATGTTTGGCTCACGTGAATGTTTTCTACATAGAGAACGAATGAATTGATAGTCAGCATGGATTATTCCTCAACTTTGTTAAATAGATGAGGCTGAATTTACCGAAAGAGCATGACAGGTGCTGTCAGTAGTGAATTTTCACGTTAAAATCTAGTCGCTCTAAAACAAAGAAAAGGAGCCATTTGGCTCCTTTTTTCCTAACTGAATCAACGAGTACTAGTTAGCACGTTTCGAAGAGTACCAGTTGTTTTGATACGCTTTAGATGCAAACAACGCGTTTGCTTTTGCGCGGTCAATAACGGATTCATCGACCTCTAGCGGCTTCATCGTTTGGCTTTCAAAGTCGTATTCCATGGTCGACACTTTTTCGCCAGGAGAAAGTACAACCAAGTTATCTCGGGTTAAGTAACCGAAGTTTTTGTCGTACTGCATCATTGCGCGTTCATCTTCGCGAGCCAGTGGCTTAGTTAAGTCACGGCCAATCATCGGTGTTTTTGCGTCCACACCAATAAGAGACAGCAGCGTTGGCGGCATATCAATGTTGTTGGCGATGCGGTCATCTTTACGTGGTTGAATGTCTTTACCAATGATCAAAGCAGGGATGTGGAAGTGCTTAACAGGAACAAGGTTTGCGCCAAATACACGAGCATCGTGGTCCGCAATTACGATGAAAATCGTGTCATCCCAGTATGATGATTTTTTCGCTTTGTCGAAGAACGTACCCAAAGCGTAATCTGAGTATTTCACCGCGTTGTTACGCGTCATGTGCTCAGAATCGTATTGTTCGATTTTACCTTCTGGGTACTCATAAGGACTGTGGTTGCTTGATGTGAACACAAGGCTGAAGAAAGGTTTGTCGCCTTTTGAAAGGCGCTCAAACTCTTCATCTGCTTTATTGTAAAGATCTTCGTCACTCACTCCCCAAGAGCCAACAAAGCCTGGGTTCGTATAGTTTTTCTCTTCAACAATTTGGTCGAAGCCATTGCCGAAGAAGAAGGTCTTCATGTTATCGAAGTTTGCTTCACCGCCGTAAATGAACTGTGTGTGGTAGCCTTGTTCTTTCAGCAAATCAGCAATAGTAAAGAAACCCGTTTGGCTCTTACTCAGTTTAACAACCGCGCGAGAAGGCGATGGCGGGAAGCCTGTTGTTACCGCTTCGATACCACGAACTGAACGAGTGCCCGTTGCGTACATTTGTGTGAACTGCCAGCCTTCTTGCATTAGTTCATCAAGGTTTGGTGTAAGAGGCAGACCACCCAAAGAGCCCACAAACTGTGCGCCCAAGCTCTCTTGTAACAAGATAACCAAGTTTTTACGCTTGCCTTGGTACGTCGCTGGGTTGCTGTTCATGGTTGGTAGCAATGTAGGATCAAAGTCGACCTTCGTTGATGAAGCGCGAACGAGATCCAACATTTTTTGATTGTCCATCTTGCCGTAGAACTGCTCTGCGCTCTTTTCTGACTTCATATTGTTGACAGCAAATAGCAATGAGTAAGACGAATTCAGTGCTAAGTCGTTAAGCAGTGGATCGTTCGAAAACGCCACCATAGCAGGGTTGAGCGGACGGTGACCCAAAGACGAACGAGCGCCTGCAACACAAAGAAGCACAACGAAAATCGCCAAAAGAGGGCGCCATTTCCAATTGATTTGTTGCGCGCTATCGGTCAGTTTTTTGCTCCATTTCCAGCCTAAAACTAGCGTCAAAGCGGTGCCGATTGCACCAATAAACAGTTCTAGTTTGTAGCCAGTCCAAAGCATGCTCATCACTTCTTTCGGGTAGATGAGGTATTCAACAAACAGGCGGTTCGGACGCAGGTCATATTCTTGAATGAATGGCGCCGTTGCCAGCTCCATGTACACAAGAATCCATAGCCCAGCGACCATCCACAAGCGCAATACCCATTTCCAGCATTCTCCGACCTTGCCTTTTAGTGGCATGAAAGAAGAAAGCAGAGCAGGGAGGATGAACAACCAGCATAACGTTGCGATATCAACACGCACGCCTTGGCCTAGGATGTAAAGGAAGTCGTTGAAGGATTCAATACGATCAAACTGCCAAAAGGCGAGTAAAATGCGTGATATGGACAAAAATGCAAGTGAAAACAAAGAAAAAACAGCGAGAGGCTGCAATGGCCCAAACATGGGTCTCTTAGACGAACTTTTCATATTTATTTTGTGATGGACTTAGTCGTGATGTTGTGTCGTTTCTAGCAAAGCGAGCGTGAAATAAACGTGAATTATAATGAAAATCTATGGACTGAATTGTAAGTATTCGTATGTCTATGTAAGAGTGGGAGGCGTCTCATGCTTGGTGCGAAACAAGGCGATAGAAGTGTGCTCCATATCGCCTTTTTAGTCGTCTTTTTTTGCTAGTACTTTGGGAATGCGACGACAAACGTGTTCTTGCCATTTTCTCTCGTAATCAGCTCTATCGTTGCGCTGTGTAGCGTGGCTATATCTTTGCAAATAGACATGCCCAACCCCGCACCATCGCCTTTTTCTGAGTGACCTCGGTAGAATTGTTCAAAGATCCTTTCTCGCGTTTCTTGTGGAATCTCCGGGCCAGTGTCGGAAACCAAGATTTTGATGGCATTTCTATTTTCTTGCACACTAACTTGGATTTCGCTGTGTGCGCCTGAATAGCGAATGGCGTTGTCTACAAGGTTACGGAACAACACTTCTAACAACATTTTGTCGCCAGAAAGCGCGACTTCCGCTGGTGAGAGGCTGATGTCTTGATCTTGTCTTAAAGCAAGTGGCGCTAAATC
This sequence comes from Vibrio sp. GLN_1, assembly GCF_043106015.1. NCBI lineage: Bacteria > Pseudomonadati > Pseudomonadota > Gammaproteobacteria > Vibrionales > Vibrionaceae > Vibrio > Vibrio sp. GLN_1. Next base: position 100,403 of record NZ_JBICMD010000014.1, on the reverse strand, counting down.
GGCGACGACGGTTTGCAGCAATGGGGTTAGTTCGACGTTGTCAAAGACACGTTCAGATAAACTGTCTACTTTAGCAAGTGTAAGCAGTTGGTGGATGAGACGGTCGGTTCTTTCAATGCCTTGAAGGATGTTGTGTAAGTCTCCGCGTAACTGTTCTGGGTCATTACTTTCAAGAGCGTTTTCTACGTTTAGGCGCAGGATTGTCAGCGGCGTTTTGAGTTCGTGTGCGGCGGCTCGCGTAAAGCGCTTCTCTCTCTGCCACGCTTGTTCAAGTTCAGAAAGCAATGAATTGAGTGCTTCCACCAACGGAGCAAGCTCGGTTGTGTTGTCGGTAACATAAATGCGGTCTAAGCGGTGCACGTTTCGTTGCGTGATAGCTGTGCGCAGATCGTTAATTGGTCTGAAATATCTGTCAATCAGCCAGAACAGCAACAGCAGCAAAGTCGGCAATAGTAGTAACTGTTCGATGGACGTCGACAGAGCGATTTCATGGATGATCTCTTTACGTATTTTCTGCTTTTCAGCAACGACAACGTATTCGTTCTCATGCTCGGTCTGTGGTAATGAGAGTTGGAAAGTGCGCCACTGCACGCCGTCTTTGGTAATGTCGGCGTAGCCGTTGTTATCAAAAGAAGAAGAAAGAGAACGCAGATTCGGAGTGGAACTCCAGATCAACTTGTTGTCACGGTAGAATTGAAAAACGAGATTCTGTTCGTAGGGGTGACCAAATTTGGTGGCTTTGTCTTCTTCGCTCTTTGCCAAAGAATCGATGTTCTTCATCCACTGGTCGAATAGCTCTCTGTGGTTGGCGAGAGTGTCCGTTTCGGTTGAAATGGACAGCGTCAGTAGCATCAGCTTAGCGGATTGCCCAAGTCTAGCGTCATAAACCTCTTCGACTTCGTGTTTGGCTGATTGAAAGCTGAAGTACAAAGAAATAAGCAAAAGCGCACTGACTAACAAGCCAACCGAGAGCGTCAGTTGGCGTTTAATGGAGTAAGGTTTTTTATTTTTCAAGAATGTACCCCACACCACGAATGTTTTTGATGGCGACGTTGGGGGCTTTTTTACGTAGGTTATGAATGTGAACTTCTATCGCGTTATCGCTTGAACCTTCATCCCAGCCGTGTAGCGATTGTTGCAATTGCTCCTTACTTTGCACGCGTCCGGCGTTCGTCATCAAGCTGGTGAGGATTTTAAATTCATTGCGTGTGAGTTTAAGCGGCGCGTCATCATAGCGAATGCTTTGTTCCGATAAGGATAAAGACAACTGCCCAACCTGAATGATTTCTTCTGCACTGCCAGATTGACGGCGAATCAACACACGCAAGCGAGCGAGCAACTCTTCGAGTGCAAACGGTTTTCCGAGGTAATCATCTGCGCCGCCATCAAGGCCTTGAACGCGATCGCGAATGTCGTCTCGTGCGGTAAGTATCATCACTGGGAGCTTAAATCCGCCTTTGCGAATATTACGCAGAACTTCCAATCCATCGATATCGGGTAGAGTGAGATCCAAAATTACGGCAGTGAACGCTTCTGTTTTGAGTGCGCTAGTCACGCCAGACCCTTTTTCCACCCAATCCACGGTGTACCCATGGCGACTTAATGAAGTCACCATGGATTGACCGAGTAGTTTGTCATCTTCTACGAGTAATAAGCGCATAGATTATTTCAATCTCCCAAGAGTCGCTTCAATTTCCAGTTTTCGACCTTTGTCAGCTAAAGGTCGGTCAGGGCGAGGTGTCGCCTGCATTGCGCGAGTCAAATACACTTTCGCTTCTTTGTCTCGACCTTCTTCTGCAAGGAAGTCTCCATAAAAATAGTTCGGATCGATGCCTTTTGGATTGATCTCTAACGCTTTTTTCAACATTTCTTCGGCTTTATCGTCATCACCAAAGCCAATTGGCCACCCCGGAACTTTGTAATACAAAGAACCTAAACTTGTGTATGCTGAGCCATCAAGCGTTTGCGGTGACGTTGCAATTACCCCTTCGAGTAAAGATTTGGCTTCTTTGGCGAGTGATAGTGCACCTAAGCCACCTTGAGCACCAGCCAGCGATGCTTTATTGATTGCCAGCCAAACAGTGAGTTCGGGATTGCCGGGTTCTCTGTCGAGATAAATACTGGTTTTGGCAATCGCACGATGGAAGCATTGTTCCTTTTCGTCACCATCGGGCGTGCTGTACTGACATTCCGCCCATTTCTTTTGAACCTGTTGCAGTGGAGCATTACCTGCCAACGCAGCGGTCGAAGCTAACGTTGAACAAACCGTCAAAGCGCAAAGTAGTTGTTTGGTATTCATCGTCCATGTCCTCTTCAATGACTGACTCGGTTTACGTATTGGTGAATGGTTTCTTGTTGCTTACGAATCGCAGAAGAAACCACGCTTGGAAGCAGTTGATTGATGCGAGCAAAAAGTTTTTCTGGCCAACCAATCCATTTCGCGGAAATTTCTTTTTCCAACATGGTGACAACGTGATTGGCAACAACTTGCGGCGAGTCCGTTTTGTTACCCAGTTGTCGATTCATTTCATTGACGGCATCGCTATTGAGTGAGGTTTCTGTCGCTCTTGGTGCCAAATACAGCGCACGGATTCCGGTTGCGAACAGCTCTCTGTCGAGCGATTCGGTAAACCGGTGCAATCCCGCTTTTGCCGCGCAATAGGAGGTATAGCCAGGGTAGCCAATTGAGCCGAATGTTGAACCAATATTGAGAATCACCCCAGGCTGTTTTAACCATGTCAACGCCGATTGGCACAGCAGCATCGGCGCAACGAGATTGAGTTGGATTTCGTCTGCAATCTGCGTTGGTCGTTTGTGGCTTAACAACGAGAAATCGTTGCTGCCCGCATTGTTAATCAGTGCGTCCACTTTTTGATGTTGGCGCGCTCGATCTTTAATCGCTGTTAATCCTTCTGATGAGGTGATGTCTGCAACGACTACGTCATGACGTTCTGGATTTGACAGTTCACGCTGTAGTGTTTGCAAGCTCTCTTCGTTTCGCCCAACAAGAATGAGGCTAGCACCGCGTTTTGCTAACTCTTGCGCGATGGCTCGCCCAATTCCGCCCGTTGCGCCTGTCAGGAGAATGGTGCTGTTGTTAATGATCATGCTTCACCTCACGCCGCTTGTTGGGTTGAGAAGGAAGGCAAAGAGCGCAGCATTTGTCCGTACAATGCGAACACCATTTTTGCGGAGTCGATGATGACTTGTTGATCTTCCACTTTGGTGATTTTGTTCATCAGTGATTCAAAAAATTGCAGATGATCTTGGTCTAACACGCTGTGTGAAACTAGGTAAGTCATTGCTGAAGGCGGTAGGCTTAACGTTGACTGGATTTTTTCTGCCATTTGGCCACCAATACCGACGCTGGTGCCTTCTAATACCCACACCATGCCAAACAGCGCGAGTGGGTTGTGGCGGTCAATGTTGTGGTAAAGGTAGGAAACCATCAATTCAATCGGCGCACCGACTTGACCTACATCTTTGTTGTTGCGCACTGCTTCGGCATCACCGCCACATGCTTTAATGTCATTTAAAATCCATTCTTGATGGCCTTTCTCTTCCTCGATGTATTCGGCAATGGCGTCTCGTACCCATTCGTATTCGCCAGATAGTCGGCCTCCACACGCCATCAGCAAGGGAACGGTGTGCTTAACGTGATGGTAAGCTTGGGTTAGAAAGGCGATATACATATCTTTGGAAATGTTGCCTTGTTGAACGTCTGCGATGACTGGCGCAGTTAACATTGCTTGTTGAGCAGCGGCAGTGCTTTTTTTGAGTTGTTCGAAAAATAAAGTCATAACCTTCTCCTTAAGAAGCCGTTAACTAAGATGCAGTTTGGAAAGACGTAATGTGTTGCTGAAAGGGCAAATCGATGCGTTGGATCTTTTGTGCTTGCAGCGTTAATTCAGACGTTGTGCTCGCTAATAACTGAGCCACATCATGTTCGATTTGATTTCGTTTGAGCTTGCCGTTATCCGTGTACCAACCAGAGATGGCTCGTGGGTTGTCCAGCAGCAATAAGGTTCGGATTTGAGCGTAATCGGGTAGGGTTCGGTTTAATGCATGAACCTTTGCTTCGACGTCTTCGCTATTGGCAATGACAGCACATAATGTTTGTTGGCTATCACCTGTAACGATCAGTGGCGTCATCGGCAAAAACGCCAACGCTTCTGATTCAATCCACTCCGGTGAGACATTTCTGCCGTATGCGGTGACGATAAGGTTCTTCTTGCGTCCTGAGAGAGTGACAAAACCTTGCGCGTCAATTTGGGCTAAGTCGCCAGTCGCTAACCATTCTTGAGTAAACGGCTCATTCAAATAGCCAAGAGCAACGTTGCCTTTGACGAGCAGTTCACCATCTTCTGCGATACGAATCTGTGCGTGGGGAAGTGGTTTGCCACACGTTCCTGCTTTAAATGTGGCTGGTGTATTCAAACAAACAACAGAGCCACATTCAGACAAGCCATAACCTTCAAACGCAGGGATGTTCAGCGCATGCGCGGTATTAATCAGTTGCGACGACACTCTTGCGCCGCCAACGGCGACAAATTTTAGAGAACCCACAAGAGAGGGCTGCTGTTTCGCGATATGAATGAGCGCAAGCAATAAAGCCGGTGTTAGCACTAAGCTTTCTGGTTTGATGGTCGCTAATGCTTGTGCAAACAGACGCGGTTCGAATTGGCTTGAACCGAGTAAGCCAGTTTGCTCTCCGGGTAAAATATATGACGTCACGCCCAACATGAGTGGAACATAAACGCCGGTTATGTTCTCGAGAAGCGTCGATAACGGAAGCAGCACTAAGTGTGAGTGCGCCGTGCCGTTTACTGCGTCGGCGAGCGATTTCGCCACCAAACACAAATGATCATTGCTTAAACAGACGCCTTTAGGCTGACCAGTCGAGCCCGACGTAAATGTGATTTTTCCGGTTTTTGGTAGATAAGCTGCCTGTGTATCTTCATCTCCCAACTGGTTACGACGCAGCAAAGGCAAATTTGCAATGGAAAACGGATGGTCTTGCTGGTTAAAGCTTTGCTTAGGATGAGAAGCCAACCATGCTTGCCAATCGCCAACTAAAGCATCGACGCTTGATTGCTCTAACGTATGTTCAACTTGTGCATCAGAGAAAAAAGTCGGAATAGGCACGACGACTATGTCTGCCGTCATCGCCGCCAAATCAACAATGGCCCAATCAATGCTGTTTTCTGCGCGTAGCGCGAGTGCTTTGATGTTCTGTGTAATAAGCTCGGCGGCAACGAGTTCGATCTTGTTTAACAATTCAGAGTAAGTCAGTTCAACCGTTTGATTCGCTTCGTAGCCGACAAGTGCTACTCGATCTGGTGTCGTTTTTGCCCATTTTGTAATGGCATCGAGGAGAATATTCATACATCACCTATATTCTGCGTTGTGTTTAACCAAGTTGTTGTGGTTGTGTTTGCGTTTTTAACGACGTTTACTTTTCTATCTAGGCTTGTTTGCGTTTTCTTTCTTGGACTAATCGAAGACGCTCTAGTCCTTTTTGCAAATTGCCAGCTAACACACGCGGTTGATGTTCGTAGTACGACCCCCAAGTGGACTCGGCATCGGGGACTTTGTTTTGATCGGCCTGCGCGATGATATGAGGCTCCAATCCTAGGCGTGCCATCATGGCGTGAAGTGGGTCTGTCGCGGTGAAGATGCACCATTCAAAACCGAGGTTGACCAGCATTTCTGCGATGAGGTAGAAGTGCAGAGATGACATGCCCTTAGCGAAAGATGCCAAGTGACCGAATTCCACTAAGTTCGAACGTTTTACGTCGCAGTTAAATACGTTAGAAACCAGCTTTTGGGCGTCGTCTTCTAAATACTGTTCAAGGAACAAGGGCTCATCTTCGGCGATGCGAAAGCCGCATACGGAAATAATTTGGCCGCCTTCAATGAGGGTTAAATACGCCGGCATAAATTGTTTTAGCTCGGCAAAGAATGCTTCTTGATAACGCTGAGAAACATGCTCGATAACTTGGCTCCAAAGCGGATGCATTGGATAAACGATGTCTAAAGTAAAGCCATCTGCAGAAGTTTGTGCATGGTGTTTCATGAGCGCTTCCTTTGTTTGAGTAGTTATCAACAAAATAAAACGCGAAACTTAAGAAATTCTTAAGGAATGAAATTTTGATAAATTATTTAACGACAGGAAGGCTTAAATGGCAGTGCCTTTTGGGGTTTTGTGCTGGTATGTGCTTGATATTAATACGATGTTTTCTTGAGTAATCTAAATAAAAAAGCCAGTCTAAATAATAGACTGGCTTTTCATTTTCTCACTGAGGAACTAAAGATACGCTAAAGCTTTAGCGGTTTCTTAAGGTTTTTGGGCGTTACATTGCCGCTTTCTTCGCTTCTTCAATCCAACCATCAAAGGTTGTTTGGTTGGCTTTAATCCAGCCATTTACGTGCGCTTCGATGTCTGCCGCGCTATTTTTACCTTGGCTCATCATCATGTTTTGAGCGCTGACATCATTGATATTCAGTTTGATGATTTCGAACAGTTTCGCTGCCGATGGGTTCTTCTCTGTGAACTCTTTGTTCGCGACGATGCGCATAGAGTTCATTTCAAAACCGTAGTTTTTGCCGTTTTTCAGTGTGGTGTCGATGTCTTTACGTTCACCAGGAAGAGACGAGAACGGCACCTCTAGCCACACGACGTCTTTACCCGGAACAAGTACGCCACTTACCCAATACGGTGTCCATGTGTAGTAAAGAATTGGGTCACCTTTTTTGTAGCGGGAGATTGTATCAGCAATGATTGCGGCGTAATTACCTTGGTTGTGAGTGACGGTGTCACGAAGTTTGAACGCGTCCAACTGATGCTCAACCACCATTTCACAACCCCAACCTGGGTTACAGCCGGTAAGATCGGCTTTGCCATCACCATTCGCGTCGAATAGTTTCGCCAATTTTGGATCTTTTAACTGACCAATGTTCGTAATGCCGTATTTCTCGGCGGTTTTCTTATCGATGAGGTAGCCTTGCGCTGCGCCACTGACGTATTGGCCTTCTCGGAAAAACTTATCATCACCACCTGACATGGTGTATTTGTCTGCATGAAGCGGAAACCAGCCAACCGCTAAGAACGTTGCGTCACCTTTTGCTATCGAGGTGTAACCGACGTTGTAATCCACTTCTTTGGTTGGTTGGACATCGTAACCCAAAGCTTCCAGAGCACGATTTACGATTAACGTTTGGAACGTCTCTTCAGCGACAGTGGACTGTACAGGTTGAACCGCGACGCCTGCACCCGGTAACTCTCCAGCAATACCGTAAGTCGAAAATGCGATTGTGCTTAGCGCGCCGACAGACAGCGCTTTCTTCCATGAATTATTCATTCGTATTTCTCCTAAGTTTTAGGTCGTTTTGGTTCTTGTTGGTTTTAAATTTGAGCAGATAAGAGATAGGGCCGGTATGGTACCAGCGAAGTTTGGTATTGCCGGCGTTGACGCCAAGCTCTTGTGTAATGCGATCCAACAAAATAGCGAGGATCACAATGCCTAAACCGCCGACAGCGGCCAGACCCATGTCCAGTCGTCCGATGCCTCGTAACACCATCTGACCCAAACCGCCCACGGCGATCATCGAGGCGATAACCACCATCGACAGAGAAAGCATTAAGGTTTGGTTGACGCCCGCCATGATCGTTGGCAGCGCAAGTGGCAATTGAATGCGATACAGCATTTGCTTTTTGTTTGCGCCAAAAGAGTGACCCGCTTCGATAAGCTCTTCCGGTACTTGTTGAATCCCAAGAATGGTCAATCGAACCACTGGCGGTAGCGCGAAAATGATCGTTACGACAACGCCCGGTACGTTACCAATACCAAACAGCATCACTATCGGAACAAGGTAGACGAACGCCGGGGTGGTCTGCATCGCATCCAATATTGGTCTTACAAACTTGGCGGCGGTTTGGCTTCTGGCTAGCCAGATCCCCATGGGTAAGCCAATCAACAAGCAGAAAAACACCGATGTGAGCACCAAGGCGAGCGTGGTCATGGCTTGAGACCAAGCGCCGATCAAGCCAATGAACACTAACGATACTAGCGTTGATAAACCAAGTTTGAAGTTAGAAAACTGCCACGCGAGTAAAAATAGGATCAGCACCATAATTGGTGACGGCGTAGAGACTAACGCGGTTTCGAATGAGGACAAGATAAAATCGATCGGAACTCGTATGGCTTGAAAAACAGGGCGACCATGTTCAACGAGCCAATTCAACCCAGATTCTACCCAATTATCGAGTGGGAGAACGGCATCTTGAAATGGGTTCATGATATCGAAAGGTGTCTCTTGCACGGCTTCGCTGTTCAACCAATCGTTGTTAGTTGCGGCCTCACTACCTTGTGACCACGGGTCTTCTTGTGTTGGTGCGGCTTGCGACCAAGGATCGTTATTTGTTTGCTCTGTAGACATCGTTTAATCCTTATCGAGTGTTTGCAGAAGACGCGACTTCGTCACGACACCAAAATAGGTTCCTTGCTCATCGACTACTGGCACAGCATAAGGAACGCTCGCCACGACGCCGAGAATGTCATTCACAGACTGGTCCGGCTGAAGGGTCACGTCATCTTCTAATTGAGCGCTGGCCAAGGAGCGATTTTCCTTGTGGGCTAAGCGTAAGGAGTCGAGAGAAACGATGCCGGAATATCGGCTAGATTTATCGACGACGATGCCGTAATCGCGGTCGTGATCCATCAAGATTTGCATGGCAGAGCCAGGGCCGTCGTGTTCGGATTTCTTGAATACCGCAGCGGGCTTCTTGCGCGCAATATCTTTGACGGTTAGCACGCTGGCGACATTAACGCCGCGGAAAAACGCCTCGACATAATCATTGGCGGGGTTATGAAGAATTTCATCTGGTGTGCCGACTTGCACAACTTCGCCGTTTTGCATGATGGCAATTCGGTCACCGATGCGCATGGCTTCGTCCAAGTCGTGCGAAATGAATACGATGGTGCGTTTATCGTCATTTTGCAGACGAATCAATTCATCCTGCATTTCAGAACGAATCAAAGGATCGAGCGCTGAGAACGCTTCATCCATCAGCAAAATATCGGGGTCGCAAGCTAGGGCGCGGGCAAGACCGACACGCTGCTTCATACCACCTGATAGTTCATCAGGAAACGATTCAGCGTAGGTATCTAATCCAACTCTCTGCAACGCTGATAATGCACTTTCGTGGCGAGCAGTCACATCGACGCCTGCGAGTTCCAGGCCGAAAGCGGCATTTTCTATCACCGACATGTGGGGCATGAGCGCAAAATTTTGAAAAACCATTGAAATGTTGTTCCGACGAACTTCGCGCAGTTCTTCTTCGGAGATGTGAGCAATGTCTTTCCCTTTGAGGTAAACACTGCCTTTGGTGGGTTCAATGAGTCTATTGAGAAGTCGAACGAGAGTGGATTTTCCTGAGCCAGAGAGACCCATAATGACAAAAATCTCGCCTTCATTGATGGTCAGAGATACATCGTTGACGCCAACGGTTAAGCCAGTTTGTTCAAAAATATCGTCTTTATCAACGCCTTTTTCGATGAGTGAGAATGCTCGCTCCGGAGCTTCTCCAAACACTTTATAAAGTCCCTTAACTTCCAGTATGGGATCCATGTTAATTGTCCTTTGTTATGTGTTTATCACGAGTTAATGTTTTGTACTCTAATTAAATTGATAAGAGTTTTCAAATGATTGGCTTGGCTTATTGGTGTTCTGTGATCATATTTTTCGTAGTAATGAACTTTCGTTGTTTTATTAATAAATCTTTTTAAAACATCTAGTTATGAATGTTTTTGTTTGTGTTTTTAGGCGATAAACACGACGTTGAATTTATTTTTAAGTTTTTAATACATGTTGGTACAGTAGGGTTGCATATTTATTGCTCAGTGTTTATAGGCGGAAAGAACAGTGAAATGATTAGAGTTCAAATCTGTATTTGGAAGAAGCAAACATAACATGATGAGGTAAGCAGAAGTCTTAGCGTTATCTGTTGCTTATGCGAAATCGAGATGATATTGATCTGGTTACTTTAGGCAACGCATGGAATAAAGAATGGAAGCCGAGCAGTTAGAAGTACTCAATTTCATTAGCCAACATCCTCCTTTCGATGAACTGCCAGAAGAGCAGTTAAAAAAAATCGCCATTCATGCAGAAGTGGCGTATTTCCGTCAAGGTACCGACATCCTCAAATTTGGTGATACGATTCGCGACTTGTATATGGTTCGCAGTGGAGCGGTAGAGATTTATCGACGCAAAGGTGAACTTTATAACCGTATTGATGCTGGTGGCCTGTTCGGGCAAATGGGGTTGCTCATGAACAACCGCGTTCGTATGCCAGCAAAAGCGATAGAAGACACCTTGGTGTATTGCATTCCTGAGAACATCTTCAACGAACTTTGCGATGAGTTTGAAAACTTCGCGGATTTTATGGAGCTCGAAGATAGCGCTCGGCTTCGCAATGCGATTTCTAGTCGCTCCGACGGCAATGATTTAACAACCGCAAAAGCGCGTAAAATCCTGACTCGTGACCCTGTGACACTCGAAGCGACCGCTTCTATTCAAGAAGCTGCAAGCCTAATGGCAGAAGAGAACGTCACCGCCTTGCTCATCGTCCGCCCAACTGAAGAACTGACCGAAGAGGATGATGACCAACTGCTTGGCATTCTTACTGACCGCGATTTATGTATACGGGTTTTGGCGCAGGGGATTGATACCAATATATCGGTGAGCGAGGTCATGAGTTACGACGTGGTATCGCTCGATTACAACGCGTATGTGTTTGAAGCGATGCTGACCATGCTTCGCTACAACGTGCATCATCTGCCGATTCTCAAAGACAAAAAGCCAATAGGCATCATCGGTATGACGGACATTGTCCGTTACGAATCTCAAAACAGCTTGTTGCTGGTGAGCTCGATTTTCCAACAGACCAGTGTGGAGGATCTCAAACAAGTTTCCCTACAAGTGAAAGATTGTTTTGTTCGAATGGTCAATGAAGACGCCAACGCACACATGATTGGACGAGCGATGTCGGTGATTGGCAGCAGCTTTAAGCAACGATTAGCGGAACTCGCCGAGCAAGAGCTTGGTCCTGCTCCAATTCCATACTGTCTGGTTGCGATGGGATCGATGGCGCGAGATGAGCAGCTCATCGTCACCGACCAAGATAACGCGCTGATTCTTGATGACAGTTACGATCCTGACAAGCACGGCGAATATTTCGCGCAGTTTGCGAAATTTGTATGTGATGGATTGGCGGCATGCGGCTATACCTATTGTACGGGCGACATTATGGCTACCAATCCTGAATGGCGAAAAACCAAATCGCAATGGGAAGAGTGCTTTGGCGATTGGATCGATCATCCGACCCCAGAGAGGTTGCTAAACAGTAATATTTTCTTCGATTTGCTAGGGATTCATGGCCGGGTGAAATGGGCAGAGCAACTGAGCAGCTTTATTGTCAGACGAGCCAAAAAGAACAATCGATTTTTGGCTTGTATGGCTTACAACGCAATTCGAAGGACGCCGCCGTTAGGATTTTTTAAAGATTTCGTGATGGAGAAAGATGGGCGTCATCGCAACTCTATCAACCTTAAACGACGCGGTACCGCGCCGCTGGCAGATTTGATTCGAGTGCATGCGTTGGCGATTGGTTCGCGCTCGCAAAACTCGTTTGATCGATTAGACGACATCAATGACGCCGGGATTCTGCCAAAAGGGCGAGGAATGGACTTGCGAGATGCGATGGAGCTTATCTATATGGTTCGAATCCGTCACCAAGCCTTGGATATTGAAAATGGCGACGAGCCGGATAACAACATCGAGCCAGAAAATATGTCCGATTTCGAACGGCGTAATCTAAAAGCGGCATTCCAAATTCTAAGCAATGCGCAGAACTTCATTAAGTTCCGCTATCAAAGAAGCAGTAAATGATGTGGTTGGCAAAAAGTAAGGCGAGTACACCGCTGCTCGATACTTCGCAAACGCCGGAGTGGTCAGTATTGTTTGAGCAGTTGGCAGAGCAAGCGCAAGATCAACGGTTGAAGCGATACTATTCGACTCCTATGGTGAATGGGGATACGCCATTAAAAGAGGTGCCGTTTGTCTCGGTAGATTTTGAAACGACGGGCTTAAATGCAGAAGAGGATGCCATTCTTACCATTGGTCTTGTGCCGTTTACGATTGACCGAGTGCAGTGCGTTGGTTCAGCGCATTGGATTGTAAATCCGAACCGAGAGCTTAATGAGGAGTCTGTCGTTATTCATGGCATTACGGATTCTGAAGTGAAAAACGCGCCCCAATTAACGCAAATACTAGGTGAGATTTTGGATGCACTCGCTGGCAAGGTGGTGCTGGTGCACTACAAGAATATCGAGCGGCAGTTTTTTTATAATGCGCTTTTAAACACCATTGGCGAAGGGATTCAGTTTCCCGTCGTCGATACATTGGATATCGAGTACGCACTTCAACGCCGAGAATGTTCAGGCATTTGGAATAAGTTAAAAGGTAAGAAGCCAGGGTCAGTGAGGTTAGGGCATGCTCGGGAACGATATGGTCTGCCTGCTTATCAACCGCATCACGCATTAACGGATGCATTGGCGACGGCAGAGTTGTTTCAAGCTCAGTTGCAATATCACTTTAACCGAGACATGCCAATTTCTGCTATTTGGCAATAAAGGTTATTTACCTTAAACACAAAAACATCAAATGATCGATGGAGGTGTTTCCTTTTAAGATGCTAATGAGAGCTACTACTTTAAGAAAATACATATACTTAAACTTGTGCTTGGTGATGTGAACTAATCATCACTCAAACTCCTACAAAGTATTTAAATTTGGTCACGTATTGTTAAGGAGATTATTCGTGAGCACCGACAATAATGGTGGGATTAAACGTCCCGATGGAAAGGTAAACGCGATAGATACTGACTATCAGATTGGTCAGGATAACGTCGCGTTAAAAGTCGGCCCATTCGGCTTAGACATTCACAACCGAGTTTTCGCAATTTCTGGGATGGCTATCGTCCTCTTTGTTGTGGCAACGCTAACTTTTCGCCAACAAGTTGAACCCTTTTTCGCTGGCTTACGTGCTTGGCTAGTATCCAATCTTGACTGGTTCTTTCTTGCTTCTGGCAACGTATTTGTCATTGTCTGCTTGGTCTTGATTGTGACACCGCTTGGCCGAGTTCGAATTGGTGGTACTGAAGCGACACCAGATTACTCTTATGCAGGCTGGCTAGCGATGTTGTTCGCAGCCGGTATGGGCATCGGATTAGTGTTTTTTGGTGTGTCTGAGCCAATGTCGCACTTCAGCTCTGCACTTGGCGGCGTGAACATTGAAAATGGTGTGCGCACCGACTGGGCACCACTTGGTGGTGCGGTTGGTGATACAGATGCTGCATCTGCGCTTGGTATGGCTGCGACCATTTACCACTGGGCACTTCACCCTTGGTCGATTTATGCGTTGTTGGCCCTTGGCTTAGCGATTTTTTCGTTCAACAAAGGGTTGCCACTGACCATGCGTTCCATCTTCTACCCGCTGTTTGGCGAACGAGTTTGGGGCTGGGTAGGGCACATTATCGACATTCTTGCGGTTGTTGCGACGGTATTTGGTCTGGCGACATCGCTCGGCTATGGCGCTTCACAAGCAGCAACAGGTTTGAACTTCTTGTTTGGTGTGCCAATGACCGACACAACTCAAGTCGTGTTGATTGTAGTGATCACTGCATTGGCGCTGATCTCGGTGGTTGCAGGCCTTGATAGTGGGGTAAAACGTCTGTCTGAAATCAACATGATTCTGGCGGCGATGTTGCTGTTCTTTGTGATCATCGTTGGCCCAACAATGGCGATTCTGACTGGCTTTTTCGACAACATCGCGTCGTACATCACTAACATTCCCGCATTGTCTATGCCGTTTGAACGTGAAGACGTAAATTACTCTCAAGGTTGGACTGCGTTCTACTGGGCTTGGTGGATTTCTTGGTCACCATTCGTGGGCATGTTTATCGCACGTGTTTCACGTGGACGTTCGGTTCGTGAATTTATCATCTGCGTTATTTTGATTCCTTCGACGGTTTGTGTGCTTTGGATGACCGCTTTTGGTGGCACAGCGATCAGCCAGTACGTGAATGACGGTTACGAAGCCGTATTCAATGCTGAGCTGCCGCTTAAACTGTTCGCCATGTTAGACGTAATGCCGTTTGCAGAAATCACATCGGTAGTAGGTATCATTCTGGTGGTTGTGTTCTTTATCACGTCGTCGGACTCAGGTTCTCTTGTGATCGATACGATTGCGGCTGGTGGTAAAGTCGATGCGCCAACACCACAACGTGTTTTCTGGTGTACGTTTGAAGGCTTAGTCGCCATCGCACTGATGCTCGGTGGCGGGCTGGCAGCGGCTCAAGCGATGGCAGTAACTACAGGCTTACCATTTACCATCGTATTGCTTGTTGCGACAGTTTCTTTGATTAAAGGTCTAATGGATGAGCCTCGTCCAAGTACCAAGGCAGTCAAAAAAGATAAATAGCCACGACGACAAAACTAACCTTAAAACGGCATGCGAAAGTGTGCCGTTTTTTTATGTAAAAAACCTTAAGTCCTCTCTTTGAAACCCCGCTGCATTCTGACTCATGTTGAGTTGTTTCGTATTAAATGATGCTTTAATAAATTAGAGTTCAAACTATTTTAAATTTAGGTTAAATGTTGCTTTAGTGTGACTTGAGTCACATCAATCTAGATTAAAACGCCGATTATTTGATTTTTAACCGTAAAGAATGTCCATAATAAATACGAAATTTAATTAGACGTCAAAGGATATGTATTTCAAAATGATCACATCAGCACCTTGGGTGCTTTATCCAGAAATTGGAGAAGACCCAAGCAAAAAATGGATTTTTCGTGAACCTAAAATCTCTGATGGTGACGGCATTTACAGCTTAATTGCAGATTGTCCTCCGTTGGACATGAACTCTTCTTACTGCAATTTTCTACAGTCAACGCATTTCAGCAAAACCAGCATTTTGGTTGAGCACAAAGGCGACATCGCTGGCTTCATCTCGGGTTATCAGAAACCTGACGAACAAGACGTATTATTCATTTGGCAAGTCGCTGTATCACCTCGATTCAGAGGTAACGGTTTAGCATTTCGTATGCTCAAGGAGCTTCTCGAAAGGGAAGCGCTGAGCGAGGTTAAATCGGTAGAAACGACCATCACGGAAGATAACCAAGCCTCTTGGGCGTTGTTCAAAAAGTTAGATTCGATGAACGGCAGTCATGGCCAAGTCAGCACTTTTTTGGATGAAAAAGCCCATTTTAAAGGCAAGCACGATACAGAGTTTTTGTATCGCATTCCTCTCAAATAATCCTCAAACAATAGGAATCAAAAACGGTCTCATCATGGATATTTTCAAAAAGCAGGAATCCAACGTACGCTCATATTCAAACAATTTTCCAGTGGTATTTCGCAAAGCGAAAGGTTGCTGGCTAGAAACAGAACAAGGTGAACGCTACTTAGACTTCCTCGCTGGAGCGGGATCCCTAAATTATGGCCATAACAATCCTGTATTGAAGCAAGCACTACTTGAATACATCGAAATGGATGGCATCACTCACGGTTTGGATATGCATTCAGAAGCGAAAGCGGGCTTTCTCGCTGCGCTGGATAACTACATCTTAAAACCAAGAAAACTGGACTATAAAGTTCAATTCACCGGCCCAACTGGTACGAATGCGGTGGAAGCAGCACTTAAGTTGGCGAAAAAAGTGAAAGGCAGAAGCAGCGTTGTTGCATTCACTAACGGTTTCCACGGTTGTACCGCAGGTGCGTTGGCGGCTACAGGTAATCAGCATCACCGACAAGGTAACGGCTCAAGCCTTACAAATGTAACGCGCATTCCGTTTGAAGGTTATGCAGGCGTTGATGGTTTGGCACTGTTCGAAACTATGCTGAATGACAACTCTGCAGGTATGGACAAGCCAGCAGCCGTATTGCTGGAAACCGTACAAGGCGAGGGTGGTTTAAACGCCGCCTCTAATGAGTGGCTACAGCGCCTGAGTAAAATATGTAAAGCAAACGACATTCTATTGATTGTCGATGACATTCAAGCTGGTTGTGGCCGAACTGGGACATTCTTCAGTTTTGAGCCATCAGGTATTGAACCCGATATTGTGACGCTATCGAAATCGATCGGTGGGTACGGTCTGCCAATGGCGGTTGTACTGCTGAAACCAGAACTTGACCAATGGAAACCAGGCGAGCATAACGGCACGTTCCGTGGTAACAACCACGCATTTATTACTGCGGCAAAAGCACTAGAAATCTACTGGTCAAATGACGATTTCGAAACGCACATTAAGCAATGTTCGCAAAATGTGAGTGAAGTGATTGATCGCTGCGTGCGTCGTTTCCCGCAAATGTTTGTTCAGAAAAAGGGACGCGGCATGATGATTGGCATCGAGTGTATTCACGGTGACTTGGCAGCAGAAATCGCTAAAGCATGTTTTGACGACGGCATGGTGATTGAAACCGCAGGCCCAGATGATGAGGTGGTGAAGTTTTTCTGTCCATTGACTATCAGTGAATCTGAGCTGAACCAAGGACTAAGCATCTTTGAACGTGCAGTAGAAACGATTGCTGCAAAACACTTCAAACAAGCATCTTAATAAGGATTATTAATTATGATCGTAAGAACACTTGACGAGTGTCGAAATAGTGAACGTCGCGTAGTCGCGGATAACTGGGAAAGCGTACGTATGTTGTTGAAAGATGACAACATGGGATTTTCTTTCCACATCACCACGATTTATGAAGGAACGGAAACGCATATTCATTACCAAAATCACCTAGAGTCCGTTTTCTGCATGAGCGGCGAAGGTGAAATCGAAGTGGTGGGGGGCGAAACTTACCCAATCAAACCGGGCACATTGTACATTCTGGACAAGCACGACGAGCATTACCTAAGAGCATACAAAAACAAAGAAATGGTCATGGCGTGCGTTTTCAATCCCCCAATTACAGGTGCCGAAGTGCACGATGAAAACGGCGTTTATCCGCTCGTTGACTAAAAGCTAAGTGTGAGGCGCACGTCGCCTCACATTTCTACGCGCTTTCTTTTTCTCTATTTCACTTAACGTTACCAATCAAAAAAGGCTTATCATGACTTTTACCGTAGAAAAAATCGGCGGTACTTCAATGACAGCATTTGATGCTGTTCTCGACAATATTATTCTTCGTCCTAAAACGCCATACAACCGCATTTTTGTTGTGTCAGCATACGGTGGCATGACCGACGCGCTATTAGAATGTAAAAAAACCAGCAAAGCAGGCGTCTATCAGTTAATTGCGAAACGTGACGATCAATGGCAAGACGCCTTAGCGTATGTGGAAAGCCGCATGTTGCTTACTAACGAAAACATCTTTGCGGATCCAATGAATCGCATTCGAGCGGATAAGTTCATTCGTTCACGCATTGCAGAGGCGAAAAATTGTATCGCTAATATTCTAGAAACCTGCCAATACGGACAGTTTTCTCTGCGTCACTATCTGCCACAAATTCGCGAGTTTCTATCGTCGATTGGTGAAGCGCACAGTGCGTACAATACAGCGCTTAAGCTGAAAAACATGGGCATCAATGCGAGGTTTGTGGATCTCTCTGGTTGGGATAATCAGGAACCAAGAAATCTCGATGATTCCATTCGCGACGCGTTTGCTGATATCGATGTGACCAAAGAACTGCCTATCGTCACGGGTTATGCATACTGCAAAGAAGGTTTGATGCACACTTATGACCGAGGCTACAGTGAAATGACGTTCAGTCGTATTGCCGCTATCACCAAAGCAGACCTAGCCATCATCCATAAAGAATACCATTTGAGCTCAGCGGACCCGCGCGTGGTCGGCCCAGAGAAAGTGTTGCCAATTGGAAGCACGAACTACGATGTAGCGGATCAACTTGCTAATTTGGGCATGGAGGCGATTCATCCCAATGCTGCCGCTGGTTTGCGCGAAAGTGGGATTGAGCTGCAAATCAAAAACACGTTTGAGCCAGAACATGAAGGTACGTTGATATCTTCAGGGTATCGCCCAGAAGAAGACAAAGTGGAAATTATCGCCGGTAAAGAAAAGGTCTTCGCACTGCACTTGTTCGATCAAGCGATAGTCGGCAAGGTTGACAACGTGAGTTACGAATTGATGGAAATCATCTCTGATGCACGCGTCAGCTTGATCGGTAAAGAGATGAACGCTAACTCGATTACGTATTATCTTGGCGGTAGCTCGGACAGCTTAAACAAAGTGTTATACAAGGCCGAAAAACGTTACCCGAATGCTTCCATTAAAGGGCGAATGGTTGCGCTAATTTCAGCCATCGGTTCTCACATCGACACTAACAAAACGTTAGCGAAAGGCGTACTTTCTCTCATGAACAGCGGTGTCACCCCGGTGGCGTTGCACTCGTCACTGCGTAATGTAAACGTGCAATTTGTCGTCAGTGACAAAGAATATCAACGCGCCATTTGTGCATTACACGATGAGTTTTTTACGCCTGTCGAAGGCTCGAACGCAATGGAGCATGTGGCTTAATTGATTCATCGATTTAGACGTTACAAAAGGAGCCTCTCGGCTCCTTTGTTCTGTTTAGTGCCAACTAAATTTTAAATATTTGGCCTTGCGGTTTCATGAGTTGATGGTGGTAAGTGAGGCAAGGTGACTTGTGGTTGCTCACCTGTCAGAGAACGTAAGAATTCAGTGATTTTGGTGGACTCTTCTTTTGTTAGCTTTTGACCAAGTTGCAGATCGGCCATCATTTCTACCGCTTCTTGAAGATCCCAAACAGACCCGTCATGGAAGTACGGGTAGGTCAATTCTACGTTACGTAAGGTTGGGACTTTGAAGACGAACTTATCGAAATCACTTCCGGTAATGGCTTTGCGGCCAACATCTGGGTTGTCTGTCGCAAATGGCTTCACTAACCCCATTTTTTGATACATTTGTCCGCCCGCTAATGGCCCGCTGTGACAAGCAGTACAGCCTTTGTCTTTAAACAGTTGATAGCCTTCCACTTGTGCAGTAGTGAGTGCGTCGTCGTTACCTTTCAACCATAAATCGAATGGAGAGTTTGGCGTACGCAGCGTTTGTTCAAATGTTGCGATAGCATCGGTCACGTTATCAATGGTGATGTTGTCGCTGCCATAAGCTTGTTGAAACCACTCGCGGTATTGAGGGATAGATTGAAGAGTGTCGACCGCGAGTTGGTGGGTAAATGCCATTTCCAATGGGTTTTCGATAGGGCCTGCGGCTTGCTCTTGCAGATCTTTCGCTCGCCCATTCCAAAATTGAACGAAATTCAAATCTGAATTAAACACCGTAGGTGAGTTGATTGGGCCAATTGACCATTTGTGACCAATTGAGCTTGGTAAGTTATCAACGCCACCTTTAGCGATGTTATGGCAAGAATTACAAGAAATGGTGTTCGACGCCGACAGTCTCGGTTCAAACCACAGCGTTTTACCCAATTCAATCTTTTTACTGTCGAGCCCAGAAATGGGTTCGATGACCTTGATGGGTTCGTTGGATTGACGTTCAGCATGGGCACCGAAAGACAATATAGATAAAACACTCACTGCGATAAGAGTTTTCATAATAACTTCCTTTTGACGTGATTTTCGACTCTCACTAGAGCGGCGCACTTCTTGTGAAACCGCTGATAAAACAGTCGTTGGTGCGCTCGAAAATTACGGTATAGGAAAGGTGTTATTCGATAAAATGCAAAAATTCGATGGTTTTTATGGCAAAAAACGATGTTAAAAGTGATGAATTTTTGTACGTCAAGCTGGAGCAGGCCATTGTGAGTGTTGGTTACAAATTTGTCACAAATGTTTAAAGTTATTTATCGGACGAATCCTTGATTAAAGTCAATTTCAATCTGAGGTTGTGAGGCGTTCAAATACAACAAAGGGGGCGATAGTTCGCCCCCTTCGTTGTTCATCTGGTCATGGAATTGTGATTTCTGTCAACTTATCTCTTTGAGCTGCAGAGAAAAATTAACTTAGGCTTTCGGTAACAACGGGTTTGTTGTTACGTTTTGCTATCCAATACGCCACGCCACCCCATAGCGCAACAAGCAACCACAATGCTGTCCAATGTTTGGCAACTTGCTGCCATGTCGCGCCCATTTGGTTGAGCGCCAAGAAGCCTTTTATTGCCCAAGTACTCGGGCTCAAATCGGCTATCCAAAGCAGTGGAGCAGGTATCGATTCAACTGGCCAAATGAAGCCCGCTAAAAAAATGAGAGGCATTGAACTGACTAGAACCACCAAGGTGACCAGTTCTCTTCTTGGTAGTAGATAGCCAAGCCAAAAGCCTAGCCCACAACAACCCAGCAAGAACGGGAAGAGCATGGTTAAGAGCTCACCTGCTTTGGCAATGTGATTCACACTCAGACGTTCGAAGCTAAAACCAAAGTAATACGCGCTCAGTAAGTAATAAATGGCAATAAACACCAACGTTCTTACCAATAACAATGACCCGGTTGATACCTGAGACCAGTAGCCTCGGCCATGACGCTGTGAACCGGTTTGCAAGCCAACTGCCATAATAAGTGTCTGCTGCAAAATCAGCACAAAGACAGCAGGAACCACGTATTCGATATAGCCCATCGTTGGGTTGAAGGTCGGTTTCATGTTCAGCTTGATAGCAGAGTAATTGTGGCTCGCCAAACTAAGGGGTACGCCTTCAATCACCATTTTGCTGACTTTAACTTGTGCGCCTAATGTACCGCCTGCTTGAGCTAAACCTTCAACGACCGTGCCGTAAACCAAGAAGTAAGAGGCGTCTGCGGCGTATGCAAGAGTCGGGCTTTTACCTAACATTACGTCTTTGTAGAAGTGCTCAGGGATCACTAAGAACCCCGTAATTTTGCGATTCAAAAACGCTTGTTTTGCATCCTCAATTGTATGTAAACGCGAGACGATTTTGACTTGAGGTGTCGCATCGACCATACGCTCTAGCTTTAGGCTGGTTTGGCTTCCGTCTAGGTTTACGACCGCAATTGGCTGCTCTCTAGGGGTTTGTTGAGCGTATGGCAGCGGATACAAAAACGAATAAAAAACCACGCCACCAAAAACAGTTAATGTGACGACGGGGTTGGTCAGCACAGAGCGAATCTCTGCTTTAATCAGTTGCCAGAGTGTCATGCTGCCTCCCTTTGCTGAGTCGACACTGCTGCCGCTCGGTTTTTATGAATGAATGCGGCTGTCAGTAAGAGTGGCACCACATACCAGATCATTGGCCACAAAGCACTAAACGATTGAGCGGCTGAGGCTCCGTAGCTTGCCTGACCAACCTGAACTTCGATGTAATGGGTGATAGGTAATAGTGAGCGCCAAGCATGAGCGAGCGTGTTCATGTCAGAAACTGGAAACGTAATCCCCATAAAAGCAAAACTTGGCGCAGTAAATGCACCAGCAAAACTCATTGCGCGGGCAGGGTCCATCGATAAAAAGAAAAACAGTGCGCCCATAATGATACAGGCAACAACGGTGACCAATTGAGCCAGTAACATGACTACGAGACTGCCTTCCATCGGCCATTCCAATAACACATAAAACCAGTAGAGGAACAAGGCACCTTGCAACATAAACACTGGGATGTATTGGCTCAAAATTGCGCTGAGTTTTGTGTATGGTTTATTACCCAAAAACTCAAAGCCATTTTTGCCCCCATAAATGCGAAAGTGCGCCGCAAGGATCAAAATCGTACTCACAACGATACAAATTTGCCAAATCGCGGGCACGATAGCGGTGACCAAAAACTGCGCGTAGTTAGTGTTGCGATTAAACAGCGCGGTGATTTGGGTCGACACTGGCACAGCTTGGCCGAGCGCGGACAACGTCGTTGTATTGCCTTTGGCGAGATTGCCCATCACTTGCACCTGAGCATCAAAGTACCCTTGAGCTTGTGCCACAGCTGAATTAATTAACTTTGCCACCAAAATATATTGGCTGTTAAAAAACACTGAAAGCTGCGGTTGGCGATGCAGCAAAATGTCTTGGTCAAACTTAGATGGAATGACGGCAAAAGCGTAAATATCGCCTTCAATCATGGCATTCTTGGCTTCATTCGCACTGGTGTAGTGATAATCCACAGACAGTGTTGAAGAGGCATCTAACGTTTGGATCAGCTTACGAGAGAGCTGCGAATGTTGTAAATCGACCACGCCAATCGGCAGGTCTCTCGCAATCCCCGCGGAAAACACGCCCCAAATGGTAAGCGAAAGCAAAATAGGCACCCAAGTTAAGCACGACAGTAGCCACTTGTCGCGCCGTAACACATGCCGTTGTGAAATCTTAATCGTCATAGACTTTTTACCTTGAGCGATTACAGCTCAACCACAACGCTCATACCCATGCGCAGTTCTGGTTCTGGTTGAGTAGGGCGAGCTTCTACTTCAAAGGTACGCAGATCGAAACCTTGTGCTGCATCGGTCGCTCGCCAAGTTGCGAAATCGCCCATTACTGCAACGTGCGTGACTTTAAACTCGACACTTTTATCTAGTGCTGGCAGGTATGCGTTAAATGTGGTGTCTTTAGTGAAGTGTTTAAGCAGATCCTCGCGCACGTTCAGTGTTACCCACGCATCTTCAGTGTCGATGACGGTCACGACTGGGAAGCCCTGCGGTGCAAGCTCGCCGCTTTGTAAAAGTACTTGAGATACTTCACCGTCAAACCAACTGTAGATTTGAGTATCTTTCGCATAGGCTTCCACTTCAGCAACTGCGCCAGACGCCATACGAGCTTTCTCCGCCGCGGCCACTTTGGTTTCGCTACGAGCCCCTTCTTTCGCCATCTCATACATCTGGAAAGCTGCACTTTCGGTGTATTTAGAAGCTTGCCATTGGGTTAACGCTTCATCGCGTTTTTGCTCGGCAACCACACCATCTTTATACAGGTTGTTCACGCGGTTATAGGTTTTTTCCATCAAATCCGCTGCGGCTTTCGCTTTTAGCCATTGGTCTTTCGCGGCTTGAATTTGTTGCTCACGTGCACCTTTCTCTGCTTCTTGCGCTAGTGCATCTGCCGCTTTTTCACCAGCTTTTGCTTGTTCAAGTTTCGCTTCGATTTCTGGGCTGTGAAGCGTAAAAATTAACTGGCCTTTTTCAACATCATCGCCTTTGCGAACCATCACTTCGTCGATGCGACCCGGGACTTTCGATGAAATGCTGTATTGCTGAGCTTCAATCAAACCTTGCAAGCGAACGGGTTCTGGCTGATAAGCTTGGTAAAACTGATAGCCAACCCAAGAAGCCACACCCAAGGCGCAAAGTGAAAGTAGAACGGGTTTTAAAGATTTTGCTGCCATGACTTATTTAACCTCTTTGGATATTTTCGCTGGGGCGTAAGCGGTATTTTGATATTGTTCGAAGCTGTTCATTTCACTGCTTAATGCTAATAGTTTGGTTAGTGAAATCAGATAGCGGAAGCGCGCCGCCGAACGTTGAGTTTCTATACTGGCGACATAAAGCTGAGCGTCAACCACATCGAGAGAAGAAGAAAGACCTTGAGTGAATGCCTTCTCTCGCAGAAGCAGGTTTTCATTGGCTAGTGCGATGCTGGATTCTAAGCCTTGCACTTCATCAATCGCTTGCTGCGCTTCTAGATACGTTTTCTGCACAAGTAAAGACAAGTCTTGTTTGGCTTGAGATTTAAGAGCATCAACTTGAGATACAACGCTTTGTGCTGCTTTAACTTTTTCGCTTCGACCTGTGGATTCAATCAATGGAATGTTAACGCCAACCCCTACGAGCCAATCCGGTTTCATTTGGCTGGCCAACGAATCGTCTTCATACAGGCTGTAATCGCCATATAAGTAAACTTCTGGGTAGTATTTGCCTTTCTCAGCCTTAATTAAGCTCGATGCCTGTTTGTGCTTGGCATCCAAAATGTCGAGCCCAGGGTAGGTGAGCAAGGTCTGATCGATAAATGCACTCAGTGGTGGCAGGTTATCGTTAATGAACAAGGTTTCTGCTGGTTCAACAGAATCCTCTTGCGCGAGAAGTTTTCCAAGAGCAGCTTGTGCAATACTCAAGTCACTGGCGGCTTTGCGTGTTTCTACTTTGGCTTTGTCTAATGAGGCTTCAGCTTGTAGGCGTTCAACGCGAGCGATCTGTCCTTGCTCTTCCAGCTTGATGGCAAAATCTCGGTGCTTTTTCAAACCTTGTTCTACTGCTTGGCGCGTAGCGAGCACTTCTTTGGCAAGTACAACTGAGAAGTAGTATTTAGAAAGGTCTTCAAAGCGAGCCTGTTGCTCCATGGCTAACTGACTTTTCGCTTCATCGGTTTTACCCGCCGCGGCAGATTGCGCAGCTGAGATTCGGCCACCAGTAAAGATAGGCCAAATCGCACGGATAGAAGAAGAGAAAATATCGCGCTCAGTAATGGTTGAGGTGGTGTTCGCTAAGGCACCAAAAATGGGTTGAAAAGCAGGTGGCACATTAATGTGTGTTCCAGTGCTATCTAGGATCTGCTTTCCTGAAAGAGTAACGTCGGTGTCCAAGCGTGTGTAGTTAGCACCAATGCTTACTTGAGGTAGATTAAGGTTGCTGGTTGCGCTTTCTTGATATTGATAGTTTTCAACATTTGCACGTTGAGCTTTAAGAGAATAGTTGTTTTCTAGTAACAACTGCCACGCAGTGTCAAACGTGATCGGTGCTGAATGGCAGGCAAGAGAAATGGAGCTACTAATAAGGCCCAATACCCAAAACTTTCCAGTTTGTTTCATAATGGCTACTTTGTTGTAGAGTATTGGCTCTAATATAAAGTAATCAACTCACGCTGTTAAGTGGTTGAAAGGAAGAATTAAGGGTAAATCAGTGCTCAGCATCGCCAATCACTGAGCGCGAGGTTGTTAAGAGTTTATTTCATACGAGGGCAGTGGAATTCCGCTCGCCATTCTAGTTGGCGAGAACCACGCATCGTGTTCAACAAATCTTTACCGCTCATTTGAGGAAACGAGAGTAACACCTTGAGATCCGAAGCATTACCTCCGTTTTTTTCATAAGCCCTGACGTGTGTAAAAGTTGAATACATATTCTCTGACAGCATAGCCTTATTCAGGCAAATTCCAAATGTATCGCGTTCCATGTTTGGTGTTCCTTCTAAACTATAAATTCACCTCTGTTTATAGTTTTCCAGTTTGCAGATGGTGTCTAAGTGTTTGTCATATAGTCAGTATTTGTATTTTTATTAAGTTATTTCCAAATTGCCTGACTTCAATGTTGAGCTAATAATAGACTTCCAGCTTCACTGCTTTCTTATAAGATGCTCTTTGTGGCTTCTTGACTAAAAATTATACGATGGAAAGTCTAAATGTGCCTCAAAAACCGCTAAATTTGGTGTGATCGTAATCATGCTTTAAAGGGCAATTTATGTATGCCATTGAATATCAGCAAGGAATGTTGTGCCTGATGAATGGATGTAATTTTATGTTTCACGCCGCCTATTAATTCACCATAAAAGTCACGCTTTGTTTGCCGTGTTCACAGATTTATCATCTGATCTAAGCCTTGCTGTTAACTCGATGTTAACTTAGAACAACACCACAGTGACGTGGAAGTGGGTTAACGGTAAGGATGTACCATGAGTTGGAGAACCATCAGCTTTAGAAAGCGCATGCTGGTCATTATGACGCTCTCGGGCTTGATCGAGTTACTTCTGCTCGTCGCCGCAGGTTTTACCTACCTCAAAGTCAATCAAGAACACGAAATGGGTGAAAAGGCACTCGGTGTTGCCCGTTTCCTTGCAGAGTCTGAAATCGTCATTGAGATGGTGGAAGCTCAGCAGCCAGAACCTTATCAAGAGTCCTTTCGTGCGCTCACCAAAGCGATTGGTGCAGCCTTTATTGTGATTGGGGATAACCAAGGCGTGCGCTTAATTCATCCGGTAGATGAGCGAATTGGTAAGCCAATGAAAGGGGGCGACAACCAACGAGCTCTGGTCGAAGGTCAATCCTATGTGTCTACAGCGCGTGGTTCTTTGGGCTATTCCGTCCGCGGTAAAGCGGCGATATTCGACACACAAGGTAACATCATTGGTGTGGTGTCGGTGGGGTATTTGCTCGACAGGCTCCAAGATCGCATTGAGCCATTCCTCGCTTTTTTAATTTTGATGGTTGTCGTCGTAGTGGTGGCAAATGCCGTGGTGTCCAATTACGCGTCTCGAAAATTCCAGCGCGCGATTTTAGGCTTCGAACCAGAAGAGATCGGCCGTCTGTATGGTGAACTGGAAGTCACCATGAGTACTATCAAAGAAGGTGTACTCAGCATTGACGCACAAGGTGTGCTTCGTTCCATCAACCGCAGTGCTTGCCAGATTCTCGGCATTGATAGAGATAATGCGCTCAACAAACCGCTTACGGATACATTACGCGACAGCGACTTATATACCGTTCTTGAAACGGGTCAAGAAGATCACGACATTGAAATTTTCCTTAATCATAAGCGGTTAATTGCGAACCGCTCACCCATCTTTGTGGAAGGAAAGATTGTCGGGGCAGTATCAAGTTTTCGTTTGCGCGACGAGATCAATGAGCTTACGGAGCAGCTCTCGCAAACCAAAGAATATGCAGACTTGTTGCGTTCTCAAACTCACGAGCATAGAAACAAGCTCAATACGATCAGTGGCTTAGTACAAATGGGTGAGCTTGAGGCTGTACAAAAGCTCATCGGGCAAGAAACCGCCCATTATCAAGCCATGATTGAGTTTTTGCGAGATACCATAAAAGATCCGCTTATTGCGGGTATGTTGTTGGGCAAAACAGAGCGAGCACGAGAACTGGGTTTGCAGCTGGTGGTTGAGGAGGGCAGTCGCTTGGAGCCGCTTTCTGAATGGTTAAATTCGGAAGATCTGGTCACCATTTTAGGCAACTTGATCGACAATGCGTTTGATGCGACTTTGAGCGTTATTCGCAATGAATCCAACGTTGCATCAGAGCGTCGAAACATCGAAGTCTCGGTTAGCGATTACGGCAACGAAGTGATTTTAGAAGTCAGCGATCACGGATGTGGGTTGCCAGAGAACATTGAACCTCAAACCCTTTTCAAAAAAGGCATTTCGACAAAATCTCGACAAAATAGAGGGGTAGGTTTGCACCTAGTGAACCAATTAGCGACCCGCTATCACGGGCATGTTGAAATGCTACCAAACACAGAATATGGAACGCGAATAACCGTGTATTTGCCAAAGGAAGAACAAGTATGAACATGGCAACGCGAGTGATGATCATTGAAGATGACATTGCCATTGCTGAATTACACCACAAATACCTGAGCCAATTGGCAGGGTTGGATGTGGTTGGCATTGCAACGACGCGATTAGAAGCGGAAATGCAGCTCGAAGTGCTCAAGCCAGATCTGCTTTTGATGGATGTTTATCTGCCGGATGGTACAGGGTTAGAGATACTAAATACGCTGCGCTCAAACAATCAAACTTGTGATGTAATTTTGATTACCGCGGCTCGGGATGTCGACACACTACAGCAAGCGATGCGCGGAGGTGTGGTGGATTATCTGTTAAAACCCGTCATGTTCCCACGCTTGGAAGCGGCACTTAAAAAATACATCACTCAGCGCCAACAGCTGGATGTCGCGAAAAGCCTCGATCAAGGTTTGGTTGACCGCATGTTGCAATCAAATACAGGGACGGACAGTTGCCCTAAACGCTTGCCTAAAGGGATAGATAGCGTAACGCTCGATAAAATTCGCGACTTGTTTGTTGGGGAAGCCGCGCTAACGGCTGATGAAGCGGGAGAAAAGATTGGCGCTAGCCGAACCACGGCAAGACGTTATTTGGAATATTTGATCAGCTCGGGTGAACTAGAAGCGGATCTAAACTACGGCACGGTTGGGCGTCCGGAACGTTGTTATAAAAAAGTGATACGGTAACAAAGCGTGAGCCCAGATCGTATTTTGAGCGTATAAAACAGTTAAAGCGGTGATTTTTAGTCACCGCTTTTTTGTATCAGCTAAAAATAATCTTTAAAAGAAAAGGTTGATGAAGTTGTTTTTGACAGATGAGGGCGTAGTAGTGATTCGTCCCATGAAAACAAATCGGATTAACACATTTGCACAGAGGAAATAGATTTGGTTTATTTCACACTTATTATGTAATGGATCGCAAGTGTGGGTGATTTTTGTTCGAATTAGAGTTTTTGCTTAAATTTTAACTAACTTAAGTGTTACTTTTTTTATCCATAAAATACAAACATTTATGACGTTTTAAGTAAGTTATTTAAACGTTTGCACAGCCAAGTGTTGATGTAAATCAAATAGTCGTAGACAATACTGCCCCGTGTCGGACTTTCCTCCACTGAGCGCAAGGTTGTGCTCTTAAGACATAAGTGACCTAAATGGCCTCAAAACGTCGTGTTTCTGATGATTAGGAGCGCAACTTCTTGAGGTTCTTTGGGCCTATAGACTTTACCTATCAACGTAATAGGTAAGACCAATTTTCTATTTTTGAGTGTCATTGATAGGGTTGGCTCATCCTTTAGCCGTATCCGGGCACACAATAAGTACCTCGTTTTTAAGGGAAAGATGATGGTAATACCAGAAAACAGCAGCATCGTTATTTTTGGTGCTTCAGGTGACCTTACATATCGTAAGCTCATTCCTGCTTTATACCACCTTTATGCGAACAAGCAGCTTCCAGAGAGTTTTGCCATTCTTGGCGTAAGTCGTACTGAATACAGTGACGAGTCCTACCGCGAGAAGCTGAAAAAATCGCTTCAAGAAATGGAAGAAACCGAGCCAGAAACGCTTGATGCATTTATCAACCATCTGCATTACCAAGCAATTAACACTTCTGACACGCAAGATTACAGCAAGCTGGCAACACGTTTAGACCAACTTGCCGACGAATATCAATTCGAACAACGTAATACGCTTTTCTACCTAGCTACACCTCCAAGCCTATACAGTGTGATCCCTGCAAGCCTTGCAGCACATGGTTTGAACAACGAGGAAGATGGCTGGAAACGTCTGATCATCGAGAAACCGTTCGGTTACGACCTTGAGTCAGCACGCACGTTGGATAAAGAGATTCACGAGCACTTCCAAGAACATCAAATCTACCGTATCGACCATTATCTAGGTAAAGAGACGGTTCAAAACCTACTTGTTTTCCGTTTCTCTAACGCGATGTTTGAACCGCTTTGGAATCGTAACTTCATTGATTACGTGGAAATCACAGGCGCTGAATTCCTAGGCGTAGAAGAGCGTGGTGGTTACTACGACAACTCTGGCGCTGTACGCGACATGTTCCAAAACCACTTGCTACAAGTATTGGCAATGGTCGGTATGGAACCACCAGCACAAATCAACGCAGATTCAATGCGTGATGAAGTGGTGAAAGTGCTTCAATGCCTAAAACCACTGGATGAAACAGCACTACGTAACGATCTTGTACTTGGTCAGTACACTGCATCAGACGTGCGTGGCCAACACCTTCCGGGTTACCGTGAAGAAAACGGCGTAGCGGACGATTCTCGTACTGAGACGTACATTGGGCTAAAAGCTTACATCAACAACTGGCGTTGGAATGGTGTACCTTTCTATGTACGCACTGGCAAGCGTCTTCCGACTCGCGTTACTGAAGTGGTTATTCACTTTAAACAAACACCGCACCCAGTGTTTGGCCAAAATGCGCCAGAAAACAAACTGATCATTCGGATTCAGCCAGACGAAGGCATCCAGATGAGCTTCGGTTTGAAAGAACCAGGCGCAGGCTTTAAAGCGAAGGAAGTGAAAATGAACTTCCACTACGCAGACCTGCAAGAGACTCAAATGCTAACTGCATACGAGCGTCTTCTACTTGATGCTCTAAATGGCGACGCTACGCTATTTGCACGTAGCGATGCAGTTGAAGCATGTTGGCAGTACGTTCAGCCAATTTTAGACTTCAAACAAGATCCTCAATCACTCTTCGGATACGCATGTGGTACATGGGGTCCTAAAGAGTCTGATGACTTGCTTCAGCGTGACAACCGCGCTTGGCGTTTCCCATGTAAAAACCTAACAGATACGGACTACTGTGAACTATGATCAACCATAAGATCTATCAAACTGCGGAGCAGGTAGTAGAAAGCCTAGCTAACGACATGAAAGCGTTCAGCGAAATGGGCCGACCTGTTCACATCTCTCTTTCTGGCGGCAGCACTCCTAAAATGCTGTTTAAACTGTTGGCTTCTGAGGCTTACGCAACTTCGATTCAGTGGCAAAACCTTCACTTCTGGTGGGGTGATGAACGCTGCGTGGCACCTGATGATGCAGAAAGTAACTACGGTGAAGCAAACACATTGCTGTTTAGCCAAGTAAATATTCCTGCGGAAAACATTCACCGTATCCGCGGCGAAGATGAGCCTAAAGCAGAAGCAGAGCGCTTTGCAAAAGAGATGGCAGAGGTGATCCCGACTGAAAACGGAACACCTGTGTTTGACTGGATCTTATTAGGCGTTGGTGCAGATGGTCACACAGCTTCTCTGTTCCCTGGCCAAACGAATTATGATGATGCGAACCTGTCTCTTGTAGCTGCGCATCCTGAGTCGGGCCAACTTCGTGTGTCGAAAACCGCACGCGTATTAGAAGCAGCGAAACGCATTAGTTATTTAGTACTTGGCGCGGGTAAAGCGGACATTGTTGAAGAAATCAACAGTTCACCAGCTAACGTACTTCCATATCCGGCGGCGAAGATCCATGCAAAAGCGGGTCTGACGGAATGGTATTTAGATTTGGACGCAGCAGCAAAAATCGCTTAATGCGCTTGCTCGTCAATGAAAGACAATTGGAGAGAAACAATGAAAGGTGATATCGGTGTAATTGGCCTAGCAGTAATGGGTCAAAACCTTATCCTAAACATGAACGACCACGGTTTTAAAGTGGTAGCTCACAACCGTACTGCTGCCAAAGTAGACGAGTTTCTGGAAGGACCAGCGAAAGGCACGAACATCATCGGTGCATACTCTCTAGAAGAACTAGTAGAGAAGCTAGAAACGCCACGTAAAGTGATGCTAATGGTTCGCGCAGGTGACGTTGTCGATAAATTCATCGACGCTCTAGTCCCTCTACTAGACAAAGGCGACATCATCATCGACGGTGGTAACACGAACTACCCAGATACAAACCGTCGCGTTGCAGCACTACGCGAAAAAGGCATCCACTTCATCGGTACCGGCGTATCTGGTGGTGAAGAAGGTGCACGTTTTGGCCCATCTATCATGCCTGGCGGCGCTCCAGAAGCTTGGGAGGCAGTTAAGCCTATCTTCCAAGGCATTTCTGCAAAAACTGACGCTGGCGAGCCTTGTTGTGATTGGGTTGGTAACGATGGTGCAGGTCACTTCGTGAAGATGGTTCACAACGGCATCGAATATGGCGACATGCAGCTGATCACTGAAGCTTACCAGTTCATGAAAGACGGTCTTGGTATGTCTGCAGATGAAATGCAAGCGGTATTCGCTGAGTGGAACAACACTGAGCTAAATAGCTACCTAGTTGAAATCACGGCTGACATCCTTGGCTACAAAGACGAAGATGGTGAACCTCTAGTTGAAAAAATCCTAGACACTGCTGGCCAAAAAGGTACAGGTAAATGGACGGGTATCAACGCACTAGACCTAGGTATTCCACTAACGCTTATCTCTGAGTCAGTATTCTCTCGTTGCCTATCTGCACTAAAAGATCAACGTGTTGAAGCTGAGAAACTGTTCGGTAAGACAATCACGCCAGTAGAAGGTGACAAGCAAGAGTGGGTTGACGCACTACGTCAAGCGCTACTAGCGTCTAAGATCATCTCTTACGCTCAAGGCTTTATGCTAATGCGCGAAGCATCAAACGAGAACGGCTGGGACCTAAACTACGGTAACGTTGCTCTTATGTGGCGTGGTGGTTGTATCATCCGTTCTGCGTTCCTAGGCAACATCCGTGATGCATACGAAGCAAACCCAGATCTAGCATTCCTAGGCTCTGATGATTACTTCAAAGGTATCCTACAAAACAGCCTAGTAGCATGGCGCAAAGTTGCAGCTAAGTCTCTGGAAGCAGGCATCCCAATGCCATGTACGACTTCTGCACTAACGTTCCTAGACGGCTACACAACAGCTCGTCTACCTGCGAACCTACTGCAAGCTCAACGTGACTACTTCGGTGCTCACACTTACGAGCGTATCGACCGTGAGCGTGGTGAATTCTTCCACACTAACTGGACGGGTACAGGCGGCAACACAGCGTCTACAACTTACGACGTGTAATTGTTTTAAGTAGACCGACTGAATATAAAAGGATGCCTAAGTGGCATCCTTTTTTGTGTTTGGCTTTAGGAAACATAAAGAGCGCCTAGGCGCTCTTTTCTGTGGTCGTTTTCTTGTTTTGATAGAATCTGTCTTTGAGGTAGAGAATTGCGCTGACCACAAGAGCCACTACAGAAACAGTGAATAGGGCATACATGCTGAGAATCCATGCGAATGTGGCCGTCAAAAACGCAATGAAGGAAAACATTCTGCTGAAAGACATCACATGGCCAAGTTTGTTACTTTTCATAAACGCCTCCCAAAGCTGAGTGGGGATAGACAAGTGTGGTTATATTCCACACTTAAATTGTCTTCCTTTCTTGGCATTTTCACCCAAAAAAGTGGCTAAAGATTTCTCAAAAAAGGTGAAATATTGAACTAGTAGACAAATTTGTGGATGAAGTTGCAGAGATATGAGCTTATTTGATTATCACGTCAAAAGAATTTTACTTCACAGGCTAGTGACTGTTTTGCATGAATTTGTAATTTGAAACGTCGCCTACCTTAATTTTATAAGGTGCATGGGAAGTGCTTCTCATCCTGTTGATTTATAGAATCAAAAATCACTTTTCTTTGTTTAACAATACTTTATTTAATATGTGTGATTACATCAGTTTTGAGAATGAAACTAAGGTTGCAAGAAAGGCGACAAAGAGTGCTAGGTAAGCCTTTGAACTACGCCTATAATTAGCGCCCACATGGAGGATGTTTAATAAATGAACATCCTTTATTTTTTGAAACCAGCAACAAGGATCCAGTAAAACGTGTTTTTCTGGTGTTGTTTATGTTGACCAAGAAGGTGATTAACACAACAAATTGAGGTTCTAAGATGACTCTTAACAAGTACTTTGTTTTCATTCCGGCAGAATTGGATCAGGAAATACACAAGGACAACCAAGTGATCTCTGAGAAGGAAACTCAACGTCAGGCATTAGTAAAACAGGCGCAGCAACAAGGCGGCCTGTAAGCTAGGTTTCAAATAGAAAGAGCACCGCAAAGGTGCTCTTTTTGTATCTGAGGTTATGGATTAACCCAATATGCCGAGGCTTTTCAGCTTTCTATAAATCGTATTTCGACTCACGCCAAGCATACGAGAGGTTTTACTGATGTTGCCCTGATTTGCTTGATATGTTTTAAGCAGTTTGTCTTCGACGGTTGCACGCAGTTTTAATGTTGGCTCTGCAGCGGTTGTTACGTCTTGAGCTTGGCTGAGCTTCTTACTCAGGTGAGTCGGTACGTGAGCGAGCTCCAACGTTTCTTCACCTTGCGCCATTAACGCGGATACTTTGATTAAACTATCGAGTTCTCGCAGGTTTCCTGGCCAAGAGTAAGAAAGCAGCAGAGAAAGTAGGTGAGGACAGAGTTGTTGTTCAGATTCAGCATGACGTCGATGGATATTCGCGATCAGTTGTTGCTTATCATCTCGTTCTTCAAAGCGAGGCAATTCGATGATCAAACCATTGAGGCGATAGTATAAATCTTGACGGAACAATCCTTCGCTAACCAAGCTATCGAGATCCTTATGCGTGGCCGCGATGATTTGCGTATCGACTTGAACACTTTGGTTTGAACCAACGGGAAGTACAGTCTTATCTTGAAGCACATGAAGCAAGCGGCTTTGAGCTTCTAACGGTAAGTCGGCGATTTCATCCAGAAATAAAATCCCTTTATGAGCCTGACGAATTTTCCCCTGATAGCCTTTGCTGTTTGCGCCAGTAAATGCACCAGCTACGTAGCCAAACAATTCGGACTCAACCAAATCTTTCGGTAGTGCGCCACAGTTGACGGAAACCAAAGGGCCAGTTTTTCTCTGGCTGTTTTTATGTAGCGCTTTTACAAACTCATTTTTACCAACCCCAGTTTCTCCGAGAATCAGTAAACTGATGTCTTTATCGATAACTCGATTGGCTTGTTGCCAGCAATGCTCGACAGTGGAATCACCATAATGCAGATCATTGGAAGCGGTAACGGAACGAGACTTCACTTTTTTGTCGGTCAGCGGCTTTGTTTTGAACACGAAAGGATGGTCGGCACTCTGGATAGAAAGAATGTCGTCGAGCGATTGCCCGATGACGTTTTGTTGCGAGAGGAGCTGAGAAGCAACTTGGTTGTGCGCAAGAATCTGTCCATCTTCATTGGCGATGATAATCCCTTGCCACCCACTGTTCAGTAAGCCTTTCTCACACGCCAAATCCACACGAATATGCCCTTGTGGAATCAAGTTAAGCAATTGATTTTCAACCTGCTGCACCATGTTTTGTACCAGCACCTGCGTTGAGAAGTCATGTTTCTTTTGCTCGCTGGTGATATCTAATACGCCAATCAAATGACCAAGATGATCGAAAATAGGATTGGCCGAGCAGCTAATAAAACGATGGTGTTGGATAAAGTGTTGATCGCCGATGACAGAGACCGGTTTTGCTTCAATTATCGCAGTCCCAATCGCGTTGGTGCCTTTGACCTTTTCTTGCCAACACGCCCCCGAACTAAGCGCTATTTCGGTCAACTTTTCGCGGAACTTAGGTTGCCCCCAACTGCCGATGATGACGCCGTCGGCATCCGTCAGAATTAAGCGGCTGTCACTGTGAGCAAAAAGCTGATTAAACAACGGGAGAGCAAACTGGGTGACGGTTTCCAATAAGAAGTTGAGTTGGTGACGCCTATCTTGAAGTGTCGCTGGTGTCACTCGAATATCTTCAGGGCGTCGACGCTGTTTTAAACCCGCCTGTTCACTTCGGATCCATGACGTAGAAAGCCAGTTGTTATCGCTAATGTGTTGAAGTTCCATGACTGTACCATTTTGTCACAGTGAGGGTGTTCCATTTTGGAACACTTGAACATTGGTGTTCACACCATACATCCGCTCAAACATCGCTCACTTGGTTTGTTATCGCTTGGTAATCATAGTTTTACATTTAATTAACAACAAGTGTGGCGTAGTTGGCGTGTGACTTGCGTAATGCTCTTTGTGAACAGTGCGATACGACACTGTCGTTAATGAACGAGAAACAAAAGGAAGAGTTATGATCTATGCACAGCCAGGTAGTGAAAATGCCATCGTTAATTTCAAATCGTATTACGATAATTTTATCGGTGGGGAATGGGTAAAACCAACGGGTGGTGAGTACTTTGACAATATCTCACCAATCAACGGGCAAGCGTATTGTAAAGTTGCCCGTTCTGGCGAGGCAGATATCAACTTAGCATTGGATGCAGCACACAACATCAAAGCAAAGTGGGCGAAAACCAGTGTGACCGAACGTTCGAACATCTTGCTGAAAATCGCAGACCGTATTGAACAGCATTTAGAAGAACTTGCGGTTGCAGAAACATGGGAAAACGGCAAACCAGTTCGTGAAACCTTGGCGGCGGACTTGCCTTTAGTGGTGGATCATTTCCGTTACTTTGCGGGTTGTATTCGCGCACAAGAAGGCAGTGCAGCGGAGCTGGATGAGCACACGGCAAGCTATCACTTCCCAGAGCCGATTGGCGTAGTTGGTCAAATCATCCCTTGGAACTTCCCAATGCTCATGGCGGCTTGGAAACTGGCACCGGCACTTGCGGCGGGTTGTTGTGTGGTATTGAAGCCAGCAGAGCAAACGCCAACGTCGATTTTGGTTTTGATGGAAAAAATCGGAGATCTACTTCCTCCGGGCGTCATCAACGTTGTAAACGGCTTTGGTTCAGAAGCAGGCCAAGCGTTAGCAACCAGCAACCGCATTGCAAAACTCGCGTTTACGGGCTCAACACAAGTTGGCAATCACATTCTAAAATGTGCGGCAGACAACTTGATCCCATCGACAGTTGAGTTGGGTGGTAAATCTCCAAACATCTACTTCTCAGATATTTTCGACTACGAAGATGAGTATCTCGATAAGTGTATTGAAGGTACGTTACTTGGTTTCTTCAACCAAGGCGAAGTTTGTACCTGTCCATCTCGTGTGCTGGTTCATGAAGCGATTTACGATAAGTTCGTAGAGAAATTGACGGAACGTGCGCAGTTAATCAAGCAAGGTAACCCGCTCGATACCGATACTCAAGTTGGTGCTCAGGCTTCTCAAGAACAGTTTGATAAGATTTTAAGTTACCTAGAAATCGGCCGTGAAGAAGGCGCAAGAGTGGTTTTTGGTGGCGGTGTATCAGAACAGCCAGAGTCAATCAGTCAAGGGTACTACATTCAGCCAACAATGCTGGAAGGCCACAACAAGATGCGAATCTTCCAAGAAGAAATCTTTGGCCCAGTGATTGCTATCACTAAGTTCAAAGATGAAGCGGAAGCACTGGAAATTGCGAACGACACGGAGTATGGCTTAGGTGCAGGTGTTTGGACGCGTGATGCAAACGTGGCATATCGCATGGGCCGTAATATTGAAGCTGGTCGAATTTGGATCAACTGTTATCACGCTTACCCTGCACACGCAGCGTTTGGTGGCTACAAGAAATCGGGGATCGGGCGTGAAACGCACAAGATGATGCTGGATCACTACCAGAATACTAAGAACTTACTGATTAGCTACAGCATTGACCCGTTAGGCTTTTTCTAAGCTTGATATCTTAAGTTAAATACGAACTCAAAACCCCGAATTGTCGGGGTTTTTTATTGGCATTCATTAAACCACAGAAGGGAGTGTGCGTGAGTGATAACTTGTGTTTACTTTTCGCTTCGAGCAATCACATCTATCTTTCGCTCAAAAAGCTTTTCGATAGCAGCGCTTTGCTTCTCAAATCCAGTTGGCTTTTCAAAATCCAACACTTGATTGCAAGATTCAAGGCTCGCGAACTGGTTTAAACATTCGCTCAGTTCTCGCTTTGAGCTCATGCGTGCCTGTTTGTTTTCTGATGAAGAGAGTAGGGTCACTTTGCGACCTTGAAACGTTCCTTGTGGCACAAGTTCACGTTGTTCTACTTGCTCCAATCCGTGAATGGGTTGGCTGTTGCGTGCAGATTGGATGTCATTGGACATAAGACACCTAAACTCTCAAATCTAAACTTTGAGGCATAGCAGGCGTCTCTTCGGCCACTACGTGAGCAGATAGCAACGATTCCCATGACTCGCTTTGCGTCAACAATTCCGCCAACGCATTTTCAAAATATTCATAATCCAATTGCTCGATGCCAATCAGTTTATTCAAACACAGTACGTGCCTATGATTATCTAAACTGAAAAATAATTGGTGTTCTGGCCAATGGTAATTGAACGCCAAAAAAGAACGATAAAGATCAGAATTGACAATTTGTAATCCAACAATTTCCGCTTCCAGCTGCAGCGTATTCGTTTCTGGATGAAAGATGAAATGAACCTTCAAGTGATCATCAAAAGCTAAGCTTAGTTCATTGTCCGTCAAATGCAGTTCAGGCAAGCCTATTTGATGAGCAAACTTCTGTAAAACCTCATCGATAGTTTGGCGTGCTGACATAGAAACAGTCCTTTTGAGAATTTTATCGGGAAACATATTCGATATCGTGGGATGTGTTTATCAATTTTGGTTGTTAGTTATTATATTTTGGCCGGAAACCCAGAATTGACACCTTGCTTCTAATCTTACAAATGAGTGCTGGTGCATATAAAGATTAACGGTTATTAAATTCTATTATGGTGAGATTTTGGTTTATATCGACAAGCGATGAAGAATTAGAATTGTGTTATCTTAAAAATTAAATACTATGTTAATTACGTGTTGTACGTGGAACGTTATTGCTGTCCATCTGTAGAATAAATATAAGCCGAAAATTTAAACGTACACATAAGAAGTTGTGTAAAAATAAATCATAATAAGACGATAAAAATAATTTATGGGAGCCTAAATGAAAAGCAGTAAGTGGGCCGGTCTTATCGGTTTAATGTTATTGACTGGATGCGCTCAATCCGTGGGGACTGCACAGCCATTTTCCGTTCAGAGTCAAGCGAATGTATATGGGTGGATTTCTGTCGAAGGATACCATCCTCCAGTTTCGACCTATATAGAGGTGGAGATGTGTCAGGCTTTTGAAAATCAATGCTTTACTGTTGCTTCTCAGCAATATCAAGGTGTTCAGTTACCAGTTCAATATTCTTTTCTTATTGCGCCAATTCAAGCTGGGAAAGGAGAAATGAAAGTGATAGGGAAACTCTATTCTCAAGGTCAAATTATCGCCCAAAATGAGCAGAAATATATATTCAGAGAAGGAAGTCAGAAAGTGGATTTAAGACTTTTTCCTATAGAAATAGAAACAAAAAAGTAATCGGTTACATTTAATTAGCGCTATCTAATTTATTAAATGTGAATAGAAATAGCCAATTCAATGTGAAAGAATTGTTGAGCGTTTTTATAAATAAAATTGCGAAAAATGAGTCATCGGGACAGTTGGAAATTATATTAATAACTATTGCCACAAGCGTGTGATTTATGATTATATCCTACGCCTTGAACACGTTGGCTTGGCGTTTTGGATTAAAAAACAAACAATTTGAAGGTTTTGGAAATGTGGTTTTCCTAATTTTCATTATCATATTAGTAATTTAATTTATTCTAATATAAAAACAAAGTCAGAGTTTAAATAGCATAACGTTATTTAATAAAAATAGACTTGTAAGAAAGTAAAAGCGCTATCTGAAAATAAAAAAACTACTCATTCAGAAGCCTGTATTTGAGCTTAGGCTGCTTAATTCCTCGAAGGAATGGCAGTTTCTGAGCTATTCGCTATTTATTTCGGGGGGTATGGTAAGTGATATGAACTTCTATGCTCTTTTCTTTGCTTCTTTAATTGAAATTGTACTGCTTAGGAAATAACAACAAACAAAGTAGTGCTTTGACAGTTTCTCTTTTACACACGAGAGAAATTAAAAATTATGAAGGGTAGAAAATGGATGTGTCAGGCCAACTAAACACAGAAACGGTCGGCTCTAGCTTGCGAAAAATTCGCAGTTTTTCTCACTACGAAAAACATGACGAAGTATTTCACTCAGACCAATCTCATATTGTTGTCGTTCACAATGGTCAATTACGAGTTCAAACTGGCGATTGCACCATAGATGTCGTTGCCGGGAGTGGGGTATTTCTCTCTCAAGGTGACTACTTGTTAGAGTACTCACCACAGGGTGGGAATTATCACTCATCTATCATTGAATTCGACAATGAGCTAGTAAGCCAATTACTGCAAAAACACAGCGATCTTCTCATGACGTTGCCAAAAGTGGACAAACTCAACTCGGGTTTGTTTTCTTTTGGTTTGAACATTCTCATTGAGCAAGTGCTTTCCGGCATGAAAACGCTGGAGGAGCAGTCGTACCCAGACGCCATCATGCGTTTGAAGTACGAAGAAATGCTGATTCTATTGCTGCACAGTCAAGGGGGTGAAGTCCTCTATGCCT
Source organism: Vibrio sp. GLN_1 (assembly GCF_043106015.1). NCBI lineage: Bacteria > Pseudomonadati > Pseudomonadota > Gammaproteobacteria > Vibrionales > Vibrionaceae > Vibrio > Vibrio sp. GLN_1. Next base: position 60,705 of record NZ_JBICMD010000014.1, on the reverse strand, counting down.
TGCTATCGCAGCAAACTAACCGAACCTCAGACCGCTTACGCCGCTTTATGGAACAGCACTATTTGAAAGAGTGGAAACTGACGGATTATGCTCAAGAATTTGGTGCCAGTCTCACAACCTTTAAAGAGCTTTTTAATGAGCACTATGGCATCTCTCCAAGAGCTTGGATCAGTGAGCGTCGCTTATTGCACGCACACAAGCTTTTGCTGACGAGCAAAATGAGCATTGTCGACGTGGCAATGGAAGCGGGATTTTCCAGCCAATCTTACTTTACTCAAAGTTATCGACGTCGCTTTGGCACTACGCCAAGTAAGGTCCGTTCCGGTGATGAGCAAGTCGCCATCGCGAATTGAAATGACTTATGACTAAAATTTTCTGACTAATTTTGAAAGTCACCGACGGACATAAAATTCTATTATGTTCAGCGTAAGAACGAATAATTCAAATTTATTACATCCCTTTCATTCTGGAGTGTTCGAAAGGGATGCGGAGAAGAACACAAATGAAAAAGCAGCATTGGCGACGCCGTTCGCTTTTTCCTGACAGCATTGTGACGCAAAGGAAAGTCACTGTTTTGCAAAGAGGAGCACGATATGAGAGTGCGTCTCAGCCATCACAGGATCTCAATGTTGTCCACGTGAATCACCGACAGCTGTTGAGTGAAGGTGTGCTGAATGACGACCAGTTATCGTTGTTGCAACGCTTGTTGGACAGAAGTGTGGTGGACAGTTTGTGCGCCAGCCAATTGGTGAAAACGTATTTGAGACTAGGCACATCGATTGACCGTTTTGCCATGCGTCTGTTTTTAGAAATTGGCGCTCAGTTAAGTGACAATCAACGAGTGGCGACCTTTGAGCAGAGGCTCGAATACATCAACTCTCGATTGGGTTTTCGTTTTAATTTGGCCACGCCAAAAACGCTGATCCTTTGTTGTTACTTGGCGTTGACCGAGTGGATTCATCGACAAACCGACCAAAGTGCGTTGCACGCCTCGGTCAAAGTGGAACAACTGATGAATCAGCTGGATATTCAAAAAGAGTACTGGTCGAAGTTATCGGGTGAAGACTCCAGCGCGATTTTTGTCGAACAACAACTTGCGTTGATTGAGAGCCAGCAAACGCAGTTAAAAGCGCAGCTAAATACACTGAACGAGCAGCAGTCACAAGTAATTGAATCTCATAAAGTGTTGGTCGATAAGTGGCAACCATCGTTAAGCAACTTGAAAGAACTGGCGGACTACCCTTCAACGACGGATATGTTCATCTCTGATTGGAAAACGTGGTGCTCTGAGGCTCGTTTACAAGCACCGGATCTCAATGAAGTCTGGGATGCATGTGACGTGGTTTATAACGACCTCAATGCCGTTGCTAAAGTGTGGCAATGGTTTAAAGACATGCAGATCGTTGGCGATGTTGATCACTACTATTTTGATATTCAAAGTGGCCAATGCGGTCAGGCTTGTAACCATCTCAGCCAGATTTAAATAGGGCAGTATATGTTAGATAAAATGATGAAATCTCTAGCGGAAACGCTAGGGATAGGGCCTTTTATTGCCGGAGAAAATGGCGCTTACACCATCGAAGTAGACCAGTTAACACTGACAATCAAACAGCACTCATCATGGATCTTATGGGAAACTGCCTTACCACTTCGATTCAATGAACATCTCGATTACCAGAAAGAACAAGCATTAAAACGTTGTATGCAGCTATCACTAAAAACGCTTCGAGATACGCCAAGCGTGCTCACCACAAACGCTGATCAACAATTGATTTTGCAAGGCAAAGCGATGATAGAAAACACTTCAAATGAGCAGTTTGCAGAACTTCTTGCGCAACATGCCAACGTGTGTGAACGCTACATGGAATTGCTTGAACACGAGCGTGTTAATCACACCATCAGTCATCATGTGTGGTTACCGTAATGCGAACTCTCATGCCAAAAATAGGGCGCATTGCCGCCAAAATGACATTGTGCGCACTGTGTGTCGTTCCGATGTTTTCTGTACAAGCGACAGAGCTCAATTGGCCAGAACAACCGTTTCGTTACTATGCCGATAACGATTCGCTGAAAGATCTGCTTAACAACTTTGGTGCCAACTACCGAGTATCGGTGTCGGTGAGCGACAAAGTAAATGACCGAGTGAGTGGTCGATTCACGCCAGAAGATCCAGCGGAGTTTCTCGACTACCTAGCGCAAGTTTATAACTTGATGTGGTACTTCGATGGCGCAGTACTGCACGTTTACAAAGCGACAGAAACGCGCTCCCGATTGCTGCAATTGGAACTGCTTACAGCGCGCGAGCTTCGCAGTACCTTGATTTCAACCGGTGTTTGGGATGCTCGTTATGGTTGGCGCGCTGCCGAAAATAAAGGGCTGGTCTATCTAGCTGGGCCGCCACGTTACGTTGAGTTGGTGGTGCAAACCGCAGAAGCGTTAGAGAGCCGATTGCTGCAAAAGTCCAACTCGACGGATGAGCTGTTTGTGGAACTCATTCCGCTTAAATATGCCTCAGCAACGGACAGAAGTATCTCGTATCGCGACCAAAGCATTACCGTTCCGGGGATTGCTTCGGTATTGAGCCGTGTGGTTGGCGGTGTTCAAACTCAAATTACAGATTCTGCGTCTGTACAAACATCGTCTGTAAATGGATTACCCGCAGAAGCAGCGAAACCTCGTGGCAAAACTGCGTCTGTGCACGGCGGTGCAACCGTAGAAGCGGAGCCGGGGCTGAATGCGATCATCATTCGCGATACCCAAGCAAGACTGCCGTTATATCGCAAGCTGGTCGCTCAACTCGATCAGCCACAATCTCGTATCGAGGTTGCGTTATCTATTGTGGACATCAGCGCAAACGATTTACGTCAGCTCGGTGTGGATTGGCGTGCGGGTGTATCGGTTGGAAACAACCGCATTGTCGACATCAAAACAACCGGCGACGTTGATAACGGCGATGTCACATTGGGCAGTGGTCAGAGTTTCAAGTCCTTGTTGGATTCGACCAACTTGAACTACTTGTTGGCACAAATTCGTTTATTGGAATCGAAAGGCAGTGCGCAAGTCGTTTCCAGACCAACGCTGCTCACGCAAGAAAACGTCGAAGCGGTGCTAAACAACAGCAGCACGTTTTACGTCAAATTGGTTGGCAAAGAGACGGCGGCTTTGGAAGAAGTGACGTATGGCACCTTGTTGCGCATTGTGCCTCGTATCGTCGGCGACAGATTCGCGACGCGACCAGAGGTCAACTTGAGCCTTCACTTAGAAGATGGCGCAAAGATCCCAGATGGTGGTGTGGATGACCTCCCATCGGTACGTAAAACCGAAATCAGTACGTTAGCGACGGTAAAACAAGGGCAAAGCTTACTCATTGGTGGCGTATACCGAGACGAAGTTAGCCATCAGCTACGTAAAGTCCCACTGTTGGGCGATATTCCTTATCTAGGTGCTTTGTTCCGCAGTAATACCAACACAACGCGCCGAACAGTTCGCATGTTCATTATCGAGCCGAGAATCGTGGTTGATGGCATTGGCGACAGCGTGCTGATAGGTAATGAGCATGATTTGCGCCCGAGTATTGGCCAGCTCAACAATATCTCGAACAATAGCGCAGAATTTAAATCGGTTGTTGAAGTATTCAGCTGTACGTCAAAAACGCAGGCAGAACGTTACCAGCAAGACTTACTGTCACAGCAAAAGTCCTCGCTGCTAACTCAATGTCAATTGCCATCAGGGCAAGTAGGCTGGCGAGTAAAAGTGGCGGAATGTGACCTTTCACAGGCCGAATGTGTTCGCCCTTCAGAGGAGCCATAACCGAAATGCAGCAATGGAAAATTCGTATTTTATCCGGCGTGCATTCCGGGGTTGAAGTCACACTGCCAGAAGGCGCATTGGTTTTAGGTAGCGACGACTTTATCGCAGACCTTGTGTTATCGGATGCTGGCGTAGAAGCCAATCACTTCACTTTAGTGTGTGACAGTGAATCGGTGATGTTGCGTGGATGTCAGGACGTAACCATCAACGGTGAAAACCGAGCGGTTGGTGAATCGGGCATCGAGCTAGAGCGCCACGCGGTGATCTCTGTTGGCGTGGTGAAATTTGCACTGGGTTACGTTGAAGACGAGCTGATCGTCACCAACGTTACGGATGCTCAAACCAAACAAGATGCACCAGTCGTTACTGCGCAAAGCACAAGCTGGAAAAGAACCGCACTGATAGCCGTGCTGTGCAGCGCGATACCAAGCGCGATATTCGCTGGCATGTGGTACAGCCAAGCCAATGGCAATGACAGTGAAGTTGTGGCAGAAGCCGAACCGATTGTGTTGGTACGCAATATTTTAAATGAGCTTGGGCTTAATGATGTGCGTGTGGAGTGGAACGCTACTGCTCATCAAGCGGTTTTAGAAGGTTATGTCGAAGACAGAACGCAGAAACTGCAACTGCTGGGAAGAATCGATGTTCTGGGTATTAACTACAAAAGTGACCTAAGAACGATGGAAGAAATCCGCAGAGGCGTGCGCTTTATTCTTCGTAACCTTGGCTATCACCAAGTGAAAGTCGAGAACGGGGATGAAACTGGCACGTTGCTGCTGACGGGCTACATCGATGACGCCAGCAAATGGAACCAAGTCGAACAAATTTTAGAACGCGATGTACCCGGTTTGGTCGCTTGGAAAGTCGAACTGCAGCGTGCAGGCGCGTACATGGACACATTAAAAGAGCTGCTCACCAACGCGGAGCTGCTTAAAAAAGTTCAATTAGTGACAAGTGGTGACCGCATTGAAGTACGTGGTGAATTAGACGACATCGAAACCACACGCTTTTACGGCGTGACTCGGGATTTTCGTGAGCAGTATGGTGAAAAGCCGTATCTGGTTTTGAAATCGATTCCCAAAGTCAGCAAAGGCACGGACATCGACTTCCCGTTTCGTAGCGTTAATTTTGGCCAAGTGCCGTACGTTATTCTTACCGATAACGTTCGCTACATGGTAGGGGCTCGCACTCCGCAGGGTTATCGCATATCCAGCGTAACGCCAGCAGGGATTGAGCTGGTGAAAGGCGGGCGCGTTATCACTATTGAACTTGGATACGAAGGCGAGAAAAACCATGACAAATCTTGAACAGATTCTAAATAACGACCTAAGTGGCATTGAAGTGCAAAACATTAAGAGCAAGCTCTTACAAGCACAGGCAGCGGTAAAGCGTCAGTTGGACTTGGGATGTCCTCCGCAGCAGTATCAATTGCTACTAAAACAGTATGAAGCATACACAGCGGCACAGGTTGTGATTGAAGCATACGAAGCTAACCAAAAATAAAGGGAAATCCTATGTCATTTTACGATGCGACCAACAGTGTAAACCTCGATGACGTTAAAACGAAACTTGAGCAACAAGCGAAAGACGCGAACAAATCCGTCACTGATGCAATTAAAAATCTAGAAACCAACGCGGACGATCCATCTAAGCTGGCTGAACTTCAGCACGCTATCAACAAATGGTCGGTGGTATACAACATCAACGCAACCACCACTCGTGCGATCAAAGATGTGATGCAGTCGATCCTGCAGAAGGTGTAATGCATGGAACGAGAATTACGCCAGCTGTTGGCTGAAATTGCTTTGATGGCGACGGGGATGCATCGTCATCAAGAGGCCAATACGATTGCTGATTGCCTTGAGGAGACTTCGAACTCTGAAGAAGTCGTAGTCATGATTCGTGCGATGAGCCTGATGAACAAAGGCGCTTACGAAGAGGCACATCGATTACTTGAGCCACTTTGCACCGCGTATCCTGACCTAATCAGTTTGGCGGCGCTAGCGGCTGCAAAAGCAGGGTTACTAAGCCAAGCTGAACGTTGGATGGAACTGGCAGCTCAAGGCAGCGAAGAAAGCCAAGCTTTTGCGGCGAGCTTCACCCAAGACATTAGGAATCTTGGATGAGAGTCGACCCTAGCTTTGTCGGACAAACGCCCGCTCATTCAACCGATGTTCGTCACTATGAACGCGACGATGCGAAGCGAATGAGCGAGCTTATGACGCGAGAAACTACGGCCGAAGTTTCTCGCCCAGCTCCCAAAGACACGCTGACAAAAGTAGAAGAGAAACTCAACGCAATTAAAGATTGGTATGCGTCGATCAAGGAAGCAGAGACTGTCTCTAAACAAAGCGTGCTTTCTTCGTTAAAGGACGTTTTTTCTGATCCTCAAACGCAAAAAGAAGCGCTGTGGTACGCCTTTCATCAGGCGAAAAGCGCCAAAGGAACGGATGATGCCGTTCCGGAATTATTGAGCGTTCTGAAACAAGAGTTGCTCGGAGATTTTGCAGGCCAGTTAATGGCTGAGCCGCCAACAGACAGAGCAGCATTAAAAGCGATGCTTGCGCAAAGCTTCCCACTTGGCGCTCAGAAAGAACAAGCGCTTTGGCATTGTTGGGCAGAGCTAAAGTCTTTGCCAGAGATGACATCAACAGTCGATTTAGTACGTGAAGAGCTGAGTTTTGTTATCCAAAAAAACGCGATGGTGAAGAACATCATGACTCACAGCCATAAGTTAGATTTGTCGTAGGAGTACACATGATCAATACACAGTACACCGAGGTGATGCAAACCAACCTTGAGAAGTTGCAAGATGCTCAAGTCGAAGACGGGCTGAGTGAGCGTTTTGAACAAGCCATGTCTATTCCGGAGGGGAACAACGGTTTAGAAGGCGGTTTGCTAGAAAACATCAGCGAACTAAAAAACACCATCGATAACGCGAAAAGCAGTCTACAAGACAGCATGAAAATGGTCGGTGACGATCCAGCGCAACTGTTGCAAATGCAGTGGGCGTTAACGCGAATCACGTTTCAAGAAGAGTTGATCGCGAAAACCGTGGGTAAAACCACACAGAATGTCGAAACGCTTTTGAAGGCGCAGTAATGATGAAAAATAAAATGCGCGCGCTTTGCCTTGTATTGGCGCTGTTTTTGGTGGGTTGCCAAACCGAGCTTTACACCAATGTGAGCCAAAAAGAAGGCAACGAAATGCTGTCGATCTTGTTATCGGAAGGCGTGGTGGCGACCAAAGAACCGGACAAAGACAACAAAGTAAAATTGATGGTCGATAGCTCGCAAATCGCGTTTGCCGTTGATGCATTAAAACGCAAAGGCTACCCACGAGAGCAGTTCTCGACGTTAAAAGAAGTGTTTCCGAAAGACGATTTAATCTCCTCGCCACTGGCGGAAAGAGCGCGTTTGGTTTACGCAAAATCGCAAGAGTTGTCATCAACGCTATCGCAAATTGATGGTGTGCTGGTGGCGCGAGTCCACGTGGTACTCGAAGACCAAGATCTTCGCCCAGGCGAGCGTCCGACTCCTGCTTCGGCATCGGTGTTTATTAAACATGCTGCCGATGTAGCGTTGGACTCTTACGTGCCTCAAATCAAATTGTTGGTGAACAACAGTATTGAAGGGCTGAATTACGACCGCATTAGCGTCGTGATGGTGCCATCTTCGGAGGTGCGAGTGACGACTCAAAGCAACCAATTTAAAAGTATTTTGTCGGTGCAAGTTACCAAAGAAACGGCGAACCATCTCATCGGGATTTTAGTGTTTATGGTACTGCTATTGATTGGCTCGAATGTCGCGACGTTCACGTGGTGTCGCAGGAGCGCAAAGCGTGGTTAAACCTGAAACACCGATGGCTCAGGTACTGCATCAGTTCAACTACTGCCCATGTCAGTACCTAGAGCAAAACTGGATCGTGCCAAAACAGCCTTGGCTTCTTAATTTAGATGGCTGGCGAGATAACCCAAACTTCAACCTTTGGTGTTTAGAAGAGTGGGCGCTTGCGCCTGTTCCAGAAACGGCTTTTAACAAGCCACACCATAGCTTGGCTCTGCTTCCTCCTGATGCGCTCAGTACGTTAATGCTCACCATTGGCGGGGCGTTGCACAGTTTTGCGATGCGCCAAGTGGTACTTAAAAAGCCCAAGCAGTGTTTGAACAACGTGTTTGGTTTGGATATCGCCCGTTTTCTTATTCAGCAAGGGCCGATGTTGTTGTCACAATGGCCGAAAGGTTGGCAAAAAGCGCTACCAGACATGATGAAAGAAGACGAAGTTGAACGTCATATGCTCAAACAGGGCTACGCATGGATGAAGTTTATCTTAGCGAGCTCTTCTCACGATATTTTGCTCCGTTGGCAGTTCAAGCTCGATCAATCACTTAGCCAAGTGAAAGAAAACACCTCTTGGCTCGTTGAAGAGCAGCGTGATCTCGCGTACCGACTCACCAAAAAAATCGCAAAACAGGTTATTCCCCAATGGTTTCATTTGTTGAAATAAAAACCGACAACTTGCAGTTAGCGCCAGGTTTAAAGGTGCTCAAAGCCAAGGATTACGTTAGTTATCTCGATTCGCAACATTTGGTTGAAGCGGCGAATTCGAAAGCCGACAGCATCATTGCTAAAGCGCAGCAAGCGTATGAAACCGAAAAGCAGCGCGGCTATCAAGATGGTTTGGAGCAGGCGAAAATAGAAAATGCGCAGGCGATGGTCGCTACTTTGGCTCGCTGCAATGAATATTACCTGCAAGTTGAGCACAAAATGACGAACGTCGTCTTAGACGCAGTGCGTAAAATCATCGACACATTTGATGACGTTGACACCACGATCAGCGTGGTCAGAGAAGCGCTGCAATTGGTGAGTAATCAAAAGCAAGTGATCTTACACGTTCATCCTGAGCAAGTGGTTGACGTGAGAGAGAAAGTTGCTGGCGTTTTGAGTGATTTTCCTGAAGTGGGTTATGTCGATGTGGTTGCCGATGCGCGCCTCAAAAACGGTGGCTGCATACTGGAAACCGAAGTCGGCATTATTGACGCCAGTATCGATGGACAGATTCAGGCGTTAAAGCAAGCGATAGTGAAACAACTCAGTGAGCGGAAAATGACGTCACCAGAGTAGAGCGTCACCGCCAAATCAATCGAACACAAAGCTCAGCACATTGCTGAGCTTTGTTGTTTTCAAACGTCTTAAAACGAAAAAAATCCGACCATCTTTAGCATATTAATCGCGTCGAATGATGAAAAATAACAGCATCAAAACGGCCCTGGGTCACTCTGTTTTCATGACTCGTCCGCCGAATTCGTAACAAGCACTATAGGATTATTCATTCAAATGGCTAATGGATTTATTACCGCTTTGATGACGGATTTTGCTCACCGTTGCCAAATAGAACAACTGGTTTTTGATGGCGACGATTGCTGTCATCTTTTGATTGACCAAGACACGGCAATCACTGTGCGTGCTGAGGATGATCGCCTGACGCTCATTGGCTTGATTTCTGGCGACAAACCAGAACATGACGTGATGCTGCAATACATGAAAGCGTCGCTCACTCAAGGCTCACCAGCCGTTTACTGGGACGAGGAAGTGGGTTTTGTTGGCTTTGTTCATCTAAGTCAGCAATGGCTGGATGCAGCGATGTTGGATGAATCTCTCGGCAATTTCATTGAGTGGTTAAAAAGCACGACCAACTCAACAATCAGTGATGAGCCAAGCGCGCCAGTGATGGATGCTAACCAATTCTCTACATTAAGGGTGTAAATCATGATCAGTTTTGGAAATGTGAGTGCATTGCAAGCGGCGATGCCACAAGCTCGTAATGAGATTCTAAATGAAGGCAAACTCAGCATTGGTGGTAAGGAATATACGATCAATGCTGCTACTCAAGAGTTTACACGCGCAAACCCTACAAGTGGTGCAGTCGCGCGCTTCTTTGAAGCTACTGGGAAATTATTTCGTGAAGGCAGCACGCAGTCTGTGGCAAAAGCGATCACAAAAGCAGTGTTTGACAACGAACAGGGACAAGCTCAACGTTTGCAAACATCGTCTTCTGTCGAGCATGGTCAGATGTTGTTTAAAGACGCGAACCTCAAAACGCCTTCAGATGTTCTGAATGCGTTTGCGAAGCTGGACAGTAAAATGGTGAAGTCTCACGCTGCTGAGCTGAGCCAACTTGCCGAACGAGCCATGACAGAAGTGATGCTAGAGACGGATTCTGGCAAGAACCTCAAAGCGCTGATTGGTGATGATGCCGTTAAATCGCTCGCGGTGCGTGTGGTGAAAGATTACGGCGGTGGCGTGGCGGCTGCTCAGAAAAATCCAGAAGTACGCATCAACCAAATGCAAGCTGTCTTTGACATGGAGGTGATGCACCTAAAAGCAGCGCAGCGACATATTGAAGGGCTCGCAAGTACGGATTTAGACCAAGGCGTGTATGCAGAAGGTCTTCCTGAAGACGCTTTCAATAAAGCTGGCGTGACCAACAATGTTGAACGCGCAGCGGCTTGGATCATCAACGCTTCAAACTCAAAAGGGAACGATGCGGAAAACATCACGTCATTATTGAAAGAGTACGCGACCAACGGTAAAGACTTGCTGAATATGGACAACCTAAAAGAGTTGCATTCTCGTTTGGTACCAAATGTAGAACGCGATTACCGTGGGCCAAATATCTCTGGCGGCACATTACCATCAAGCATTGGTGGGGAAGGCATGTTGAAGCAACACATTGAAGGCTTTTTGAAAGAGAATCCAGTTGCGGACAAGGACCTCGGTAAACATTTGTTTGCTGGTGTGATTGGTTATCACGGCTTTACCGATGGCAACGGACGCATGGGGCGCATGCTTTATGCCATCGCTGAACTGCGTAATGACTCGTTCAATCCTCTGGCGATGAATGCCGAAAATAGCCTTCACGGTATCGCATAACTCAGCGCACCAAATAACTCAGTGATTTTCGGTGTTAGTATTTGTATGTTGGTAAGAGCGGCGAGCGCCGCTCTTTTTGTTGCCGCTGTTCATGCGATTCAATCTCATCGACTTTTAAAACGGCCAATAGCAATAAAATTCGGACGTTTAAATAAAGTCCAACTTCAAAGCTCACCCTAAAATGTCCTTCATCTTTATGCGCTTAATTCAATAAGCCGTCATCAAATTTAACAGGAAACAACATGGATACCGGAAAGATCAATATTCTTCTCGCAGAGCTAGGGGATTCACTCAACCTTGAGCGTGTTACAGAGTTTGAGCATCAAATGTGGTCGCTCTGTTTCAGCGAAGATAACGCTATCGATGTGCAATTTGTGCAAGAGAAGAACGAGGTGCTTGTCTCAAAAAGTCTAGTGGTAGAGAAAGATATTCTCACCGCCGACAAGCTCCAAGTGCTGCTGGAATACAACTTTTTGTATCGCGAAACGGGCGGAGTGCAGTTTTGCATCAACCCAACCACCAAAGATATTCTGCTTCAAATCGCCATCACGGCAGACACCGAGATCAGCCAATTAGCCAACGTGATCAGTCAGTTGAATGAGTTGAGTGACACTTGGGTGCAACTGTTCCAAAACAACACGGTTGTCGATTTTAGCCAACAAACTGGCTCACACCCGTTTATTCAAGTTTAAGGTTTTTTACATGGTTAATATCAATACGTCACACATGCAGTCGTTGAGCCAGCTGACGTCACATTTGGCGACACAGAATCAAGCGGACGATAAAGAGATTCGAGCACACAACGGCAAAGACATTTTCGTAAAAGAAGGTGCGCCAAAAAACAAAAGCGTGAGCGCTCGTATTAGCCATCAGAACAAAGCGAAAGACATTGTGGTGAATCTGCTCACCAAGCAGGGCATTCCAAAAGATGTGGCGAAGCAAATGCTACAAAACGTGCTCAATGGCGAAAATAAACTGACGCTCGGCAATTTGAAAAATCTTGAAAGATTGTCGTCTGGCCCAAGTTCACATTGGCCTGCAGCACAAACCGAAACCTCGTCTTCCAAAACCAGCAAAGCCTCATCCAGCGTGGCGCTGATCAACGAGCACAGAGACAACCTTCAAAAGCTGGGGGATTTTGCGTGTACAGACTTAAATACGTTTGGTCAAAAAGGGTCGCAGTTTTATGAAACAAAAGGCGCGCCAAGGCTAAAAGCTCTTTACGCGAACCAAGCACGTATCGCGCAAGACCAAAGAGCGACCATGTCTGCCAGCGCAGTTCAAGCTGCCGCTCAAAGAGGCAATGCTCCGCAGCTAAGTACATTACAGAACATTGCTAAGTATGTACAAAATGCTAAGGCAGGTTGCTGTACCACATTTGCTTTCGCTGCCGCTGCTGAAATGATTCAAGGCATGTCGGGCACACCAGAAAACCAACCAAAAGTAGAAGTTGTGGCGTTTAAAAAAGGCCATTCTGGCACGCACCTTTATGTATTGGTGGGGAGACAAGAAGGCAGCGACATTAAAGACCCATCGACATGGAATAAAGACGTAAAAATCGTCGACCCTTGGGCGGCGTCAGCGTTTGGTGCGACCATGTTCGGTGATGCCCAACGCCCGCCAGTATCGAACATGTTCCCACCAACAGAAGTGATTTTCGATAGTCACAAACTTGGTTAGTCGAGGCTTGTACGTTGATTTGACATCGAACATGAAAATCGAACCCGTAAGAAAAGAGCAGCTGAGTGTTGCTCTTTTTTTATTTATAAACCAAATAGTTAAATTGAGGTTGTATCTGAGGCCATCATCACAAAGAAACGGTGAAAGTGACAAAAATAAAACCATTAACGACATCGTCAAAATGGGAATCGGTGTTCAATAGAGTGACGGAAACAAGAGGAAAGATTATGAACACGATTCAACCACTGCTCGATGAGTTTTGTCGTTTAAATGAATTACCACCACTCATTTTAGAAGATGGAAATCGTTGTCAGCTTCTCGTTGATGATCGATTCGTGCTGTACTTCACCGCCACAGAAGATGACGCCTTAATGCTCTCTGTTACGTTTGGTGGCTTAGAAAAATCGGGAGAGTTGCGCGTAAGAGGCTTAGAGCTACTAGCCCGCGCAAATTACCAAAGAGTAGGCAGTGGCAACTTGGCGTTATCGCTCGCCCCGAATGGTCGACAACTTGTCTTAGCGGGTCGCCAACCTACCGAGCATCTTAACTCAGCCAATCTGACAGTTTGGTTCCACGAAATCATCGAACAGACCGAACTTTGGCAAGCGCGCTTTGCCATGTTGGATCAAGATCTTTCAGCCACTTCAAATCATGAACAAAGTCATGTTCAACCACTGCGTGTGTAGGAGGGAGTTATGGTGAATACAACGCAAAAAATCAGTCAAAGCCCAGTACCCGATTTGGAACAGTTTCGTGCCATTGCCGCGCAAAAAGATGACCGAGTAATCAGCAAAAGAGGCGAAGTCAAAGAGCCATCTACGTTCCATAAAGGCCACAAGTTTGCTTCGGTTAGCGAAGGCGTATTAAGAAAAAAATACACCAAGTTCTTCCAAGAAAACATCAAAACGCACCTCGACTTGAAGCAGGCACTGCTTAAGGAAGAAAAACCAGAAACCGCGCTTTTGGCTTATTCATTAGTCAGTCCGTCAGGCTACCGAGGAGAACCATTAACCGAGCGAAAAATCTTGGAAGTGGTGAGCCTACTTGATGAAGTAAAAGTCGACGGAGACACCTATCAGCAGCTCAAAAATACGTTTGATTCGATCAGCAAAGATCCGCGTATGCAGGTCAGTTTGGAAAACCAGTATCCGGGGAAAATGGACGGTTTCGGCGCGCAGTTGTTGGAAATGGGAAAAGAGAAGCTGAAAGGCTCGGGTGTTAACGCTGCCATCAATTTGGCGTTACCCGGTGTAGGCTTGCTCGTCGCCACAGGGCGTGAACTTCATAAAGCGTCCGTCAATGGCGATGCCGAAGCGTATCATCATCAACTCGAACAAATCTCACAATTGCCGGGAAGAGATCAGCGCTTATCGATGCCAATGCAACAAACGTTAGCCATTGGTCACGCGATGTTGTCGGCTGAGGGTGCAGTTGGTGCCACACTTGGTATGGCGACAGGCGGTTTGGGTACGTTTGGTGTAAGCTCTGTGGCAACGGCAGGAGTTACGCCGATAGCAAAAGAAGCCATTGGAACTGCTTTAGCTACTGGCATTATCAGCGGCGGGGGTTTTGTTGCTGGCCAAGCTGGGGCGTATGGCTTAAATAACGAAGTGCAAGACCAACTCAAACAAGGGCCAATGTCTGGTGTGCTGCCACGTTTGGAAATTTCAAACGTGAAGGGCGATTTCACTTTTAGCATGCAGGAGCCGGCGGCAGTTCGCGCACTGATGGCGTATCTTGGTCCTAAAGAAGATACGTCAATGAGCTCACCTCAAGCGCCAAAAGAAGCGCAAGAGATGGAAGCCGCACGCTTAACACTCAAACAAATGCTTGGCTCAAGCCCGAGTGAACATCTCGTTCCTGATGTCGACTCACTGCTTAAACTGAGCGATGAAGACATGCCAAGTCAGACGGAATCTACGGCGAACGGTGCATTTAAAAAGCTGTTAAGTGAAGATTGGGATTGGCTGATGCCTGCTGTCCGAGCAATGGATAAAGGTGAAGCGAGCAAAATCAACGAGAAGTTGACGTACAAGCTGCCTTTGGATGCCGCCAACGGACGTGTGTATCTCGATAAGAGCCCGAACCTAAGTGACGCCCAGCTTGATGCATTAGATAAACTCGGCTCACCAAGCCAGTTACGACTAATGTACTTAGCCGAAGGCTGGATTTAAAGGAAAAGGGAGCATTCGCTCCCTTTTTGCCTATTATATCGCCGCTTAAACAGTGCCATGTTTAACGTGAACTTATTGATTGGGGGGGGAGATGGTCAAACGCGGCTAACATTTCGTCTGTAGATAACTGGTCTCCCATTCTTCCTCGTTTTACATATTGATGCTCGAAGCTTGTTGCGCCTTTGGCTCGAACTAATGCAGCAAATTCGTCAATAAAGTGTTGTTCAAATTTACTATTGAACGAGTTAAACAATATGACCCGTTTGTTGGTTAAATCGTTGTCTTTCACAAATTGCCAAATAGGTGGGGCTGGACTGTATAACCAAATAGGAGAGCCGAGATAAACCGTATCGTAAGAGGAGAGGTCGATATGCAGTGGGACGATCTCTGCAACATTACTTCTGGCATCTTTCAACGCACTTATCCATCCTGGAATGCCGAGCTCGTAGCTTTTGGCAAAAATTTCATAAACATGCCCATTTGTTTTGTTGGCAATATGCTCGGACAGAGTAGCGGTATTTCCTGAGCGAGAGAAAACGACGATTGCGCTTTTAGACTCGCCGGTTAACGAGCGCTGCAGATGTTGCTGCTTTTGTTTGTGCTTGCGGTATTGTGAGTTTTCGATTTGAGTAACGACGAGAGCAACCACCATCAAAAATACGAACAATATAAATAGAACGATGAGCGTCCATCGAAACATAGTCACTGACCTATGGCTATTAACTGGGAAATAGGAATAACAGAGAAGTAAGAGTGCGACCGGTTTGGTGGCACTCTTGATTTCAGATTACTTCAAATGCTTATCCAAGAAGGGCGAGACTTTCTCCATTGCCATTCCAACTGCTTGTGGATGGTCATACAACTCATAGTGAGACCAGTTCTCTAGATCAACTAGCTGGCGATCCTTTGACGCGACAGCTCGACCATAAACCTCTTGACCATCGCGATAAGCACCAAACGCTCCCACTTTTTGACCAATCACGGTCATCACTGGTTGAGTTAATAAAGTTTCAGTGAAGGCAAAAGCATCCCAACTTAGGGTTTTCTGAGCATGAGAAAACAACATGCGCGTGGCTCCGCCTTCAGTCTGTCCGCGAGGCGTTTTATAGTAGTCAGTCGCCTCAAACACATCGCGCTCAGTTAAGCCATTTTCTTTGGCAAACTCTAGGCTTGGTGGAAGAAGTTCGTTGACTTGTAATTCTCCGCCGCGAGCTTCAGCGGTACGCTGTGCCGCCATTGCTTCCAGCGTGCCGTTTGGGTTGTACAAGCTGAATCCTTCACGGAATAAGCGTCCCACATTGACTGGCGTAATGCCAACGACCGCTTTCAAACGTTTTTCTGTTAAAGCGGCACTGATGACATAAGCCCCGCCACCGCAAATTCCCAAGCCACCAATTCGAGTTTCATCGACATACGGCAGGGTTACTGCGTAGTCGATAACGCGACTGATGTCTTCAACGCGTTGGCTTGGGTCTTCAACATAACGAGGTAACCCTCCAGATTCACCTTGAAAACTCGCATCAAAGGCGATCACCACGTAACCAAGCTCAGCTAATGCTTTTCCGTATACCGCGCTTGACGTTTGCTCTTTGCAACTGCCAAATGGGTGAACGCTTATCATGGTTGGGTAACGTTTGGATTCATCAAAACCTTCAGGTAGTAGAATAAGTGCCGCTATATCCCAAGCCATATCTGCGTTTCTGAATGTTACTTTTTGAGTGTTCATATCTTTGTTCCTAGTTTCAAATTTGGCTCGAAATCGCAGAGCCAAACTATCTGGTATCTCAAATCAATCTGTTAAAGCGTACGTTGGAAAAACGGCGCTAGAGCGCCAATCGCTTCTGCGATAGGGTTTTCACCATCATAAAGATCCATGTGATTTGCGCCGTAAACGACATACATGTGTTTATCCGTACTCGCCGCTCGTTCCATTAGGTCATCGCTCATCCATTTACTGCCAGCCTCGCTACCGACAACGGTCAGCAATGGTTGAGTCAAGAACGCTTCTGCTTTGAAAAACGCATCGTAAGTGATGATTTGATTCAAACTACGTGCGGTTGCAAAGCCCGGCGCTGTGCAATATGCCGCGCGATCGGTGTGGTAATACTCCCACGCTTGGCGTAACTCTTCGTTTGGCGCGTCTTCTTCTTTTAACGGCGCCATTGGGATTGTGACAAATTCAGCACCGCTCGCGTCTGAAGTTCTGGCGAGTGATCCCGCCTCGATGTAAGGGATGGCGTCGCTGTCTTTCACACTGTTATCCCAACCATTACGGAACATTTGACCGATATTAACCATGCTGACGGTACCGACAGCCTTAATGCGGCGGTCATTAATCGCTGCGTTCGCGGTGTAACCGGCACCTGCACAAATCCCCATTGCACCAATGCGTTCGTTATCTACGTAGTCAAGAGTGGTGAGATAATCGATAACGGCACTTACATCTTCGGTACGAATGTAAGGGTTTTCTAGTTGGCGAGGCTCACCTGTACTTTCGCCCTGAAACGATGCGTCGAATGCGATAGTCACGAAGCCATGTTCTGATAGTTTTTTCGCGTAGGTTCCCGCTGTCTGCTCTTTAACGCCGCCACCAGGATGAGAAACAACAATGGCAGGATACGGTTTAGATTCATCAAAGTTTTCAGGAACGTTAATCACCGCTGCAATAGAGATGCCCAGACCATTTAGATTTTTGAAAGTAACTTTAGACATAACGAAATTCTCCTGTAGCGTTTCACTGTTTTGTCTCGTGGGGCGTAAGCCTTGAGTTAATACTAGTGAACGAACTGTATTAGATAAATATCGTTTTACACACATGACTGTTAAGTTATACTTAACAAATGGCTATTGAACCTTCCCTAATATCTTCACTAACGTGGTTTGCGCATGTAGCGCGCCATCGTAGTTTTACGAAAGCCGCCTCCGAAATGGGAGTGACGCGGGCTGCATTGTCGCAGCATGTGAAAGGGCTAGAAAAACAACTTCAAGTCAGGCTGCTAAATCGCACGACACGAAACATGTCTATGACCGAAGAAGGGCAGCGCTTGCTCGACACTCTTCATCCTTCATTGAGCAATATTGAGCAAGCCCTAAATTCGCTGAATGATTTACATATCGAGCCAGCGGGGCTCATTCGTATTAGCGCTTCTAGAACAGCCGCTCGGCTTCTTATCGAACCGCACTTGGGGGAGTTTTTATCTCGTTATCCGAAAATACGTTTAGAGCTGATCATGGATGACGGTCTGACAAATATTGTTGCGGAAGGGATGGATGCAGGAATACGTTTAGGGGTTAGCTTGGATGAGCACATGGTCGCGATTCCAATCACTCCAAATCTGACAAACGCGATAGTCGGTTCTCCAGATTACTTCAAGCGATATGGCAAACCTGAAACGCCGAATGACTTAGAGTATCACAACTGCCTCGCGTACCGTTTTACCTCAAGTGGCACACTCGACCATTGGTCACTCACGTCTCCTGATGTTGATAAACATACTGTGATATTTGAACCGAAAGGCAATGCGGTGTTCAACGACGATTACAGCATGTTGCAAGCTGCTATTCAGGGTGTGGGACTTATCAAGCACATTGATTTATGGGTATTGAAGTATCTTGAAGAAGGGAAACTGGAGCGCGTTTTTGTTGATTGGTGTAAACCGTTTCCGGGCTTTTATCTCTATATCCCTTCACGTGAAAACATGCCCAAGAAAATCCGCGTCCTTATGGATTTTCTGATTGAAAAGCGCGCTGAGCTTTAGGTTTACAAGTAAATCATACGTGCTTTCTGCAGACGTATCCGTGCTAGAAATGTTAAATCAACCTGAGTTTTATTAAGGACAAAGCGACGTACTTTGCCCTTTGAATAAAACTATCTTTGAGTACCATCAGATTCCAATGATGCCAGCCAACGGAGCACTTCTGCCGTGGCTTCAATTAATTCGCTTGGGATGTATTGGTCAACGTTTCCGTCGGCATAAAGCGCACGCGCTAATGGCACTTTTTGCATTACTGGCACGCCTTCTTCTCGCGCAATTGCAATCATGCGTTTAGCCATCGCATCGGTTTCCATCAGAGTGATCACAGGTAAAGGTGTTTCGCCTTTTTTGTAGTACAGACCAACCGCGATATGAGTTGGATTCGTTACTAATACGTTGGAGCGCTTAACGTTTTCGCGTTGATTAGAAGCTTGAAGTTCTTGATGAAGTTGACGGCGTTTACTTTTGATTTCCGGGCTGCCTTCCATCTCTTTGTATTCACGTTTCACTTCGTCCTTGCTCATTTTGAGCTTCTTCGTGTGGTCAAACTTTTGGTAGGCAAAATCTGCCGCGGCGATCACAACAAAACCAACCGATGAAATGATCATCAATTGTTTAATCATAACTCCCGTCACCGCAGGGACACATTCCAATCCACAAGTTGGAATTTGCATCAAGGTGTTGATGTTGCCCCGCAACGTAACCCAAATGATGCAGGAAAGCAGAGACACCTTGAGTATCGACTTGATGAACTCAATGACGCTTTTTAGCGAGAAGATGCGCTTTGCGCCCTCGACAGGGTTGATTTTCTTAATGTCGGGCTTGATGGATTCGCCACTAAAAAGAAAGCCAAACTGTCCCATGTTAGAAAAAATCGCGATAAGCGCTGCGACCAAAATAATTGGCGCGAGGAGGTAGGCCATCTCTTTGGCGATAGCGATGGCAACATCGATCAATGCGTCTTGAAAGCCTTGATATGCGAGTTCGCTTGGCAGCAAAAGTAGGGCAGAGATGTGCGACATGTAGTAATCGGCAAAGGCGAACAGCACGGCGATGAGTGCCAGAATTAACGCCGAAGAGACGATTTCTTGGCTCTTTGCGACTTGTCCTTTTTTGCGGGCGTCGCGGAGCTTTTTGGCGGTGGGTTGTTCGGTTTTTTCACCACTCATAGAACATCCTAACCTTTATTTCCAAATCGTGTTGAGCTGAGCGCCAAAGCGAGTGATGCCATAAAATAGTGCTTCAAAGTGATCCATCATTAATCCGAGATAGACGATCAATAACACACTCGCGATGGCACTTTTGATGGGCATCGCCAAGAAGAAAACGTTGAGTTGTGGCGCAAAGCGGCTGATCAGCGCAAGGCCAAATTCGGCTAAGAACATCGCGAGCACAAGTGGCGCCGACATTAAGACACCAAGCCACATTAACTGTTGAAACTGATCATAGAAAAAGCTTACCCACGCGTCCGTGACCATCGGAAAAAAGCCGAGTATTGGCCAAGTGGTGTAGCTTTTAAACAGAGCGTAGATAAATGCAACAAAGCCACCGCCCGAGAAGAACAAGGTGATCAACGTTTGGGTGAGTAATACCGCCGTTGGGGTGGATTGAGAACCCAGCGTTGGGTTGAACATGCTCGCCATCGCCGCGCCGCGTTGGTTATCCACCAAAAAGCCAGTGGCTTCAATCGCCCAAAAAGGAATGGCTGCGACAAAGCCAATCAGCATACCCAGCAAGACTTCTTTGCCTAGAATCACAATCAACCAAAGGCCGTCAGTTTCGGCGGGCAATGCTTGCTCGTTTACGACGGGAAAAATAAACAACGCAAGTGAGCAAAGTACGCCGTTACGGATCATTGCGCCGCCAAGCATCTGTTTGCTCAAAATAGGCAGAAAGATAAAGCACGCCATGAGCCTTGGCAGCGTCAAGCTATAAAGAAACAAAGCTTGGTGTAAATCGTCGTAACTCATCGTATTTGTGGAATTTTATCCAGAGCGAGTGAGGCAAAAGCGTGCAGTTCTGCACCTAGCCACTGCGTTGTGATGAACAGGGTGATGATCACGGCAATGAGCTTCACGACAAACCCTAACGTTTGCTCTTGTACCTGAGTCAGTGCTTGGATCAGCGACACTAAGGTGCCGACTAATGCTGCGACTAAAATTGGTGGTAGCGACAAGAACAGAACCAAAGTGAGTGCTTGCGTTGTGAAATGGATGATTTCTGCAGGATTCATTCTCTTTCCTTCATCAACCGTAACTCAGCACTAAGCCGTGCGTGAGTTTTGTCCAGCCATCAAGCAAAACGAAAAGCAGCAACTTGAAGGGCAGAGAAATGGTCATTGGTGACACCATCATCATCCCCATTGCGAGCAGAATATTGGAAACAATCAAATCGATAGCGATAAACGGCAAGTAGAGTAGGAAGCCGATTTCAAAAGCCCGCGTTAACTCGCTAACCGTAAATGCAGGCAGCAACAGCAATAAGCTGTCGGATTCCAAACGGTCCACGTATTTTTGTGGCCACAGCGTGCGTGCTGCGTCGGTAAAAAATATCGCTTCGGTTTCACGGATGTGTTTTTTCAAAAACTCGCGATACGGCTGTAAACCACTTTCAATCAGGCCCTCAACGCTTGCAGAGTCTTCCAAAGAAATGTCGTGCTGTTTTACGTAGTCGTACGTTTCAAAGCCAACCGGTGCCATGATGAAAATCGACAAAATGATCGCTAAGCCATACAGCGCCATATTCGGCGGAATCTGTTGTACGCCAAGCGCATTTCGCAGCAGCGAAAACACGACCGCGAGTTTTACAAATGAGGTCGCCATCATGGCGATAAACGGGATCAATGCCAGCAGCGCAAGGCTGACAATGAGGTTTAGCTCATCAGGTAACTGAATCATGCCGGCTCCTGAGTGCCGCCGAATAATTCAAGCACACGTACACCTAAATGATCGTTGACGTTTACCAGTTCACATTCACCAATGATTTTACCATTCGCGCGCAGTGTCACGGGCTTAGACACCGGTTGGTTGAGCTCGAAAACGTACCCAGGTTGCAGTTGGTTGAGTTGCTCCAGCGTGACGGTTTGGTGGCCGATGTCGAACGTGAGTTCCACAGGCAGTTGCTGGTGGTCTGTGAGTGTTTCGGATGTGTTTACGTCATTCATATCGGTTTCTTTCTCAATGATGTAGAGGGTGTTGTCTTCAAGTTGACAACGCCACAGATTCTTATTGGATACCTGAACAATCGCTTGTTGCTGGGCGATGTAGCATTGGTCAAAAAAGATCACGTCTCCAAGCTCTAACGAATGGAATTGATTTAAGTCCAGGTGCGTTTTGCCAAGGCTTAGCCAGACAGGAAGGGCAATATGCTGAGTCAGTTGCGACGAGCATGGCGGCAGCGCATCAACTAAAACGCTTTGACCTTCACTTACCCACAAACAAAGTGATGCGCTCGGTTTGTTTAGCGTCAGCATTAAGGTATTGCGCTGCGTTTCGCTTTGTTCCAGCGGTTGTAATTTGCTGAGGATCGGTAACTGACCAAATAGGCGTTTGAACGCGTCAGCATGAGGCTCAATCTGCGTACTGAGCAGAGCTAACTGCAACGAGTTTGGGAGAGATTCAAACGCTGTCGCATTCAAAGTTGAGTGAAGCCATTGCTGCAGCTGCGCGGAACAAAAATCGACTTGAATGGTTTGTCCACCAACCAGAGTGGTCAAGCGGTAGCCAGAAAATTCCGGTTTTTGCGATGCGGTTATTGAGATGCTGTGCTCGTCACGCCCTTGAAAGTGGCATTGTTTAGCGCAGAGCTGATTGGTCAGCGCAATGCTCTCGGCATCGACTGTTGGGATGGTTAATTTCATTGATCCGCCTCGGGTTGCCATTCTTCATAAACGCTACGTTGTTGGCGTGATTGTTGTTGATCTTGCTGTGTGTGACCATGTTGCGACGTCTGCTCGCTGATCGATACGCGCAACGGCTGTTCAAAGCCCATGCGGTTTAAACGCTCTGCCAGATCTTGCCTTGCTTGTTGATTGATGATGGAAAGCGCATGCTCTTGTCGAATCGTCACGCTATAACCTTGCGAATCTAACTTGATGTGGATTTCGCCACCTTTGAGTTGGCCTTCGCTCAGAAACAATCGTACTTCTTTCTCATTCGATGCCGTTGGTAGGGCAATGTACACTTTATCCACCAATTGCTGAATCAGTTGGCTGATTTCACGAGTTGGTTGAGTAGGTTGTGGAGTCGAGATGCCTTTCAAAATCACATCGCCTTGAGTAATCGGTGTCGTGACTGGTTGATGCATCGGCTTGTCACTGCTTTTTTCTGAATCCAACATGGCTCTATCTAGCAACGTGCGCTCACCCTTGCTCGCTTTGGGATGTTCATCATTCGGGAGTGGTGTTTTCAAATTGCGCGAATTAAAGCCAAGTGATGAGTCACCCTCATGCTTGTTTACTTCAGTTTTAGTTGCAGTTTTGTGCACAGCTGAAGTGACAGGATGAGAGGTGAGTGACGCAGACGTCACAGACGCAACGGTTGTTGACGCTAAAGCGTCGGATACCGTTTCAATTGTGTCCGGCTTCGTTCCCGCAGTAGGAATGTGCTTAGTATCTTTCGGCGACTGTGTCGACTCGTGTAACTCTGCTGTTTTAGCAGTCGCAAGTTCGGTTTTAGAATCATCATGATCTTCGACCAAGCGTTCAAATGCGTCTTGCTCGTCAGCGTTTTTCTCACGCTTATTCGAAGGCTCCATTGGTAGTTTCTTATCACCGGTAGTAGGAATTCGAATGCCAGATTTCATGTGCGCGTCCATATCGCTTGGCGTTTTGTCTTGGGTGTTCAGAGCGATAGGTGACGACGTATCTGATTCGTTGTTTATATTTTCTGTGACGACGTCACTATTTTGAGCAAAAGCAGATTTCTCAGCAGTCTTACGTTGGTTGCTACTTGTCGAATGCAATGACGCAAAAGAGCGATCTGAGTAATTTTCAGTAAACGGTTTTTTAGCTTCTAAAGTTGCTTGATTATTGGCGTCATTTGGCTGTGGTTTGGTTTGGTCTGGGTTTTCCTTGAGCGCACGCTCAAAACGCGATTGAAGCATGGCATGATCGTCAATCGGCATTGGAGATTGTGATGAATGAGGCTGCGTACTTGGGGTATCCGTACTTGGTTTAATGCGCATGATGAACCTTTAGATAATATCGACAGTGCGAAACTCTTCTTGCTCGAGTTCTTCTTGGTACTGTTGTTGGCGCGATTGTTCCGCGATTTCTTGTTGTTGCAACTGAACGAATTTTTCTTTGGTTTTATGGGCTTGAAGGGCCTCTTGTTGTTTTTGTTTTAGCAGAGTGCGCTCTTGTTCTAACGTCACTTTTACTTCTGCTACGCGCTGCTTGAGCTCGGCTTCCCGTTCTCTAAGTAGGGCGATTTCTTGTCTTAGCGTTTCCAGCTCTTTAAGAAGCACGGTTTGCTGTTTGGCTTTCGCGAAGCGGCGTTCTTCTTCTTCCTGACGCCAAACGTGATAGTCCGCTACCGAGCGTTCTGCTTTTTGCAGCTCTGCCGCCACGTTGGCAACTCGGTATTCTTGGCGTTGAACGGCTTTATCGGCGCGGTCTGCACGAATTTTCTTAATTTCTAATAATCGTTCGATCATTGACCTGCGATGCCTTTCAGTTGAGCGATAGCACCTTCAAGGTCACTTGGCTCATGGGTACCTTGACGTAAAAAGGCGCGAATATCGTCACTTTGCGCGATTGCCAGATCGGCACGCGGGTCTGCGCCATGTTGGTACTCGCCGATTTTGATAAGCAGCTCGACTTCTTCATATTTCGCCAACATTTCACGCAGATGCGCGGCAGATGCTTGATGATTCGGCTCGACAATTTGGTTCATCACTCGACTTGCAGAGCGGAGCACATCGATGGCCGGGTAGTGGTTCATCGCTGCCAATTTCCGCGAAAGGATAATGTGTCCATCCAGAATGGAGCGCGTTTCATCTGCGACAGGCTCGGTCATGTCGTCACCTTCGACCAATACGGTGTAAAGGGCAGTGATAGAGCCTTTGTCCGATTGGCCTGCGCGCTCCATTAGTTTTGGCAGTGCGGCAAAAACAGAAGGCGGATAACCGCGTCGAGTTGGTGGTTCACCAGCGGCAAGACCAATTTCACGTTGGGCACGAGCAAAACGGGTGACGGAGTCCATCAGCAGCAAAACGCGCTTGCCTTGGTCTCGGAAATATTCGGCGATAGAAGTCGCAACGAACGCCGCTTTTGCGCGCTCCATGGCTGGTCTGTCGGATGTCGCAACGACCAGCACTGAACGCGCCATACCGTCTTCGCCCAAGTCGTGTTCGATGAACTCTCGCACTTCTCGCCCACGTTCGCCAATCAGAGCCAGAACGGTTACGTCCACGTCCGCAGAGCGAATCAGCTTCGCCAGCAAGGTACTTTTACCGCCACCAGCCGCAGCGAAAATGCCCATACGTTGGCCTTCACCACAAGTGAGCAAACCATCTATGGAGCGAACGCCAAGAGAAATTGGTTTTTCGATCAATTTACGCTGCATCGGTGGCGGGGCATCACGATAAACGGGATACCAAGCACTTGGCTCTTGGCTTTGTGCACCATCGAAAGGGCGGCCCAGTCCGTCGAGGATTTTACCCAGCAAGTGATCGCCAACACCGACTTCGTGCATTTTCCCCATCGGGCTCACCTCGGTATTGGATGAAATGCCAAACATGTTGCCAAGTGGGGTAAGCAGCGCGTGATGTTGTTGAAAGCCGACGACTTCAGCCAGCAACGATAAGGTTTGGTCGGGATTGCGCAGCTCACACAACTCTCCAACGCGTACGCCCGGCACAACAGCCTTGATGATGGTGCCGGTTACTTGTGTAACGCGTCCGCGAATTTGGATCAAACGCGTTTGTTTGATCGCAGATTGCTGAATATCGGTGATGTATGAGAAATCGTTCAATGTAAAAAATATGCGCAATGATTGATGCTGGGAGAATAGAAAGGATGGGGTGGTATTTATAGTGAATATTGGTCGGGAGTTTTTAGAAAACTGAAAACGCCCTAAAAAAACACGTCTGATTTTGACAGCCTGATAAAAACGCACTTCATATAATTCGCTTGTATTGTACGAAAGGAGTGCAAGTGAATGAGCATTATCAATAGTCAGATAGCAACCAACACCAAGTTTGATGCATCGGTCCGAAATGGATTGGAATCGTCTCGTGCGGACAGTGCCGTAAAAGGCAGTTATCGAGGTGAGACAGTGCGCGTGCACAACGCCACTCAATCGCTTTTTGACGCGATGGAAGAGCTCACATCACTTGGCTCCGAAAAAGCAGAAAAAGCTCTCACCAAACGCAAAATAAAAGACGGTGGCGTTCGCGTTAACGAAGCGCACGAGATGGTTTCTGATTACCTCAGAAAGGTGCCCGATCTAGAGAAAAACCAAAAAATCAAAGATCTTGCGGCCAAAATGGCGGGTGGCAACATTTCGACCATCGCTCAGCTTCAAGCGTATTTGAGCGGGTTTTCGGAAGAGAAAAGCCACCAATACTTAGCTCTAAAAGCGGTGAAGAAATACTTATCGGCCAATCCGGAAAGCAAGCACTTATTGGCGCTGATTGACCAAGCGATCTTGAAAATCGAGCAAAACCCGGATTCTTGGTCGCAAATCGACACCGAAATCCGTGTTTCTCATTTCGCTGATGAGTTTAGCAAAGAGCAAGAGTTCAGCTCTCTTCATCAGTTGCGCGGCTTTTACCGCGATACGGTGCACAGCTATCAAGGGCTTGGCTCTGCATATCAGGATGTTGTCGAGCGTTTTGGTGAGCAAGAAGTCTCTACTGCGGTGGACTTCATGCTGCAAGGCATGAGTGCCGACCTTAGCGTTCAAGGCAGCAACATTGACTCCGTCAAATTGCAGCTACTGATGTCCGACATGCAAAAACTCAAAACGTTAAACACCTTGCAAGATCAAGTAGGGCGGCTATTTCAAATGTTCAAACCAGAAAGGATGAGTCATGGCTTATCAGGCTTCTGATTTGATGGCTGACGTAATTGCTCTGGTCGAGCAACGTTGGGTCAGCAGTGAAGAGATTTGGAAGATCGCAACATCAATGGAGTTGGTGGCAATAGAACAGAAAATCGATTTTTTTCGAGAGCTGCACAAGTTGATACGACACATCCCCGTTGATGTATTTGCTGACGACGAACAGAGACAAAACCTAATACAAGCCGCACAAAAGGCGCTAGACGAAGCCATTGATTTAGAAGAAGAGGAAGCGTGGGACGATGAGTTGGATTGATGCATCAGTCGATGAGTTTTGCCGAGGAATGGGTTTAGATGCGGTGGATTTTTCTGCCGCAGGACGTGTGCAGTTGAGCTTTGAGCAAAGCGGCACATTGCACATAGAAAAACATCATGATCGACTTTTCCTTATGTTGGCGCGTGCGTTGTCGTGGCATCAATCGAGCGAGCGTATTCAGCATGCGCTGCGTTTGTGCCATGCCGAACAGGGTTGGCCTTTTGAAATGAAAACCGGTTTGCTCGACGACGAAACCTTGGTGTTTTCCGCCAAAATTGAAGGCGATGAAGTGACGCTGCCGACACTCGAACAAGCGTTCGCTCTTTTAGTGCGTCTTCACGATGAAGTGGCAAGTTGATGACCCGAGTTAGTACGTTAAATGTCGGCATTGAAGCCTTTACTCACGTTTCCCATGGTGAAGTCGAAACGGATTTCCCCAAACGATTTCAGTTACTGCCGGATGGGCAAGCCGTCGCGACTCATTTGGAAAAACTGTATGACCTAAGACCGTCCGATCAATATTTGTTGGCGTTAGCGAAGCCAAAACTGGACCATTGTGAACTGCTTCGTCCAGAAAAGTACCGTCAGCAATTCGACAATACTTTAGCTCGTGTTCAGCAACTCGCACAGGAATCAGGCTCAGCGAACCTTGCTAAAGCCGCCGAAACGCTACAAAGCACACAACTGGACCAGCGTTACCTCACCATGGCGCTCAATCTTCTTATTCAGGTTTAACCCACATGCTAAGCACCAAAGATATTGAGCTGCTGCTGGTTCACGCTGCGCTTCAAGTTCAATACCAACAACCCGATCAAGCCATCGCGATACTGGATGCCGTGTTAGAACTCGAACCAGAACGCGAAGATGCGTTACACACGCTCGCGGTCGCGTGTTTGCAAACTGGCCGTTACACCCGCGCTGTTGCGATATGTGAAGGCTTACTGAAGTCGCAATCGCAGTCTGTGCAAGCGGCGGGAATTTGGTTTTGCTTGAGCCAAGCGCGCTGGAAACAAAATGACGTCGAGGGCGCACGCCAAGCGCATCGACGCTATCTGCAATCTTTACATAGTGAATCTCATGAATAAGTTGATCGATATTCTAAACAAGGTAGGGCAACGCAAAGACATCATGCTCGCAGTGATGTTGCTGGCGATCGTCTTTATGATGATTTTGCCTTTGCCAACTGCACTAGTAGATGTGCTGATCGGCGCAAACATGAGTATTGCTGTCGTGTTGCTGATGTTGGCGATTTACATCACCACGCCACTGGAGTTTTCGGCGTTTCCGGCAGTATTGCTGATCACGACGCTATTTCGTTTGTCGCTGTCAATCACCACGACACGTTTGATCTTGCTTCAAGGCGATGCGGGTCAAATCGTTTACACCTTTGGTAACTTCGTCGTTGGCGGCAACCTTGTCGTTGGTATCGTGGTCTTCCTGATCATCACTATTGTACAGTTTATGGTGATCACCAAAGGTTCGGAGCGTGTTGCTGAAGTTAGTGCTCGATTCTCTCTTGATGCCATGCCGGGCAAACAGATGAGTATCGACGGTGACATGCGCGCTGGAGTTATCGATGTTCACGAGGCACGTCATCGCCGTTCACTGATCGAGAAAGAGAGCCAAATGTACGGCTCGATGGACGGCGCAATGAAGTTCGTAAAAGGCGACTCCATTGCGGGCTTGGTGATCATCATCGTGAACATCTTGGGTGGCGTCACCATTGGCGTCACGCAAAAAGGCATGAGCGCGTCAGAGGCGCTTGAGCTGTTTGCGATTTTGACCGTAGGTGATGGCTTGGTATCGCAGATTCCTGCGCTATTTATCGCGATCACCGCTGGTATTATCGTTACGCGTGTTTCCCATGAAGACTCGGCCGACTTGGGCTCCGACATTGGTGGGCAAGTCACGGCTCAGCCTCGTGCACTGTTGATTGGTGGCGTGCTGCTGATCTTGTTCGCTCTTATCCCTGGCTTTCCGAAAATTACATTCCTAGTGCTGGCTTTGGTGGTCGGTGGCGGCGGTTTTTACCTCTTCTATCAACAGAAAAAGCAAACCGAGTCTGAAAGCAGCGATCTGCCGAGCTTTGTCGCGCAGGGAGCGGGTTCTCCTGCCGCAAAACCCAATAAACCAATGCCGTCTCGTGGTAGCAAAGGCAAATTGGGCGAGCAAGAAGAGTTCGCGATGACAGTGCCACTGCTTATCGATCTGGATTCAAGCTTACAAGAAAGCCTAGAAGCCGTCGCACTGAACGACGAACTCGCCAGAGTAAGACGCGCGTTGTATCTCGATCTTGGCGTACCGTTTCCTGGAATTCACTTGCGTTTTAACGACGGGATGAAAAACGGCGAATACTTGATTCAGTTGCAAGAAGTGCCCGTTGCACGTGGTCGTATTGAGAAAGACAAATTGCTGGTCACAGAAGGAAGCGACCAGATTGAATTGCTTGGTGTGCCTTTTGAGCAAGATGACGACTTCCTCCCGGGAGTCTCGAGTCTTTGGGTCGCACAAAGCTATCAAGAGAAGTTGACTGCGAGCCATGTCGGCTTCCTTACACCAGACCGTATTTTGACGTTCCATCTATCACACGTATTGAAAGAGTACGCACAAGACTTTATTGGGATTCAAGAAACTCGCTACCTACTTGAGCAAATGGAAGGCAGTTATTCTGAGTTGGTGAAAGAGGCGCAGCGCATCGTTCCGCTACAAAAAATGACGGAGATTTTGCAACGTTTAGTATCTGAGGACATTTCGATTCGTAACCTTCGCGTCATTTTGGAGGCCATGGTCGAGTGGGGACAAAAGGAAAAAGATGTCGTCCAGTTGACGGAATACATTCGTTCAAGCTTAAAGCGTTACATCTGTTACAAGTACGCGAGCGGTCAGAACATGCTGCCGGCATACCTTCTGGACCAGAGCCTCGAAGACACGATTCGCAGCGGTATTCGACAAACCTCGGCGGGCAGCTACTTAGCGCTTGATCCTTCGGTTACGCAGCAATTTGTTAGCGACGTAAAACAGACTGTAGGCGATTTAAGCCGTATGCCGAACAAGCCTGTTCTGGTGGTTTCAATGGATGTACGTCGTTATGTTCGAAAGCTGATTGAATCCGAATATTACGATTTGCCCGTTCTGTCTTTTCAAGAACTCACTCAGCAGATCAACATTCAGCCACTTGGACGGGTAGGGATGTAATGAACGCAGCACTTGTACAATCGTTTGAACAAACGGGGATCGAAGTGACGCCGTACTTTTGGCAAAAAAGTGCGATTCAACTTGGTTATCGCATTGAAGTTGATGGCATGGAGCTGGTGTTTCGTGTCGAACAAGGGGAGATAATTATTGTACTCCTCAAACGTGTGAGTCCGAATTTGGGGTTGAGTAACCCCTTTTCTTGCCTGTTTCTTTTGGCTGAGCACGCCATCCCTCTTTTTCCTTCTGATTGGGTTATCCGCGGTAACGTTGATGTGTTGCGTGGTAGCAACATGAGTAGCCAACGCTTGGCTCAATTCTACTTACACGCCTGTGGCGCTAGCCACGATCAACAAGCCGACTGGTATTTTTTGCGGCTTGCAGACTATCGCCCACTGAAAAAGAGAAAAATGTAAAAACTCTCGACTGTTACTGACAGCGCCAATGAGAAGACACGCTTTAAGATAGGAATCAATATGAAGCAACCCTTTACCCAAGCTATTGAAAATGCAGAGTTAGCGATTCGAAATGCGGATGAAAGAAATGACATTTTTAGTGAGCTATTAGAAGGACTCGGTGTTGGCCCCGTAGCAGGAGAAGTTCTGCTTGCCGGTTTAAACGCCTCGCCGAAGTTAATGCAACACGCCGAGCAAGAACTCATCGAAGAAGTTCAGCGCCGCAGGCAGCAACAGCATCAGTTGCAAGGCGTGCAGGGTAAAAGACGAAAGCGACCAACCATGATGCGCGGTATGGTGATCTAGAGGTTTGGATATGACGGATATGACAACAACGGGCTCAGCAACCGAAGCGGCAACCGCCGCCGCAAGCAGTACGCCACTGCCAACGTTTGGACAAAGCCTAACGGAGCAATTGACCCCAATTTTAGGTGATGCGGAAACTCAGCAGCTTGCTTCACTGATCGCGCATTTGCCAACTATTAAAGGTCAAACAGACGAACAGAGCATCGCACTTTACGTCGATACGCTGACTCAATTGAAAGAGAAAAACAGCGCATTTTCGGGTGCTGCGCTCAGCGAAAGCGCATCTATTTGGATGACGTCGCTACAACGAGTGAGTTCAAACGGTAAAATGGACGCCGCCGAACTTGCGACGCAGATGAACAATGCATTGGCAAGTCAGTTCCAAACTTGGTTTGCCGACCAGCTTACGGACAAAGTGGATTCGTCATTGCCGACTCAGTTTGTGAGTCAATTTCAGCTTGGAACCGAAAGCACGCAAGCGCAGCAGATTGCAAAGTTAAGCGCTGAAGAGCTGAAATCAGCTACTGGGGATATTGCCTCATTTGTTGATGATTTGGCGCGTCAAATGAGTTCTAGCGTGGTTCGTGAGAGCGCATCTTCGTTCCTTCGCAATGCGTTTGCTCATTTGCCATCGATGAATCTGGCACAGCTCAAAGCATCTGATTTTCTGCTAACCGAAGCGAATTTTGTTACGAACGTCTCGACGCAATTGCAGAACGTTTTTAAACAAATTGGTATCACTTTAACTAAGGATGTTGCAGACGAATTAGCGAAAAGAATTACGTGGACGCCAGGCATTTCTAAACAGCAGCTTAGCGAAGCGTTAAGCGAAATGGCGACGCAAGTGAAAGGTCAGTTTACTGCGGCTTACGGTGAAACCGCTGGGACTGAAAATTTACGAAAAGCGTTAGATGCCATCATCAAAAGCTCGGATTCTTTGACGCTTTCAAGCTTGTTTGCGAATTTTGCTGTAAGTCTGATTCACACCGAAATCGATGCTTTTTACAACGATAAAGCGATTGTCGATATCCAAAAAACGCAAATCTCTGCAGATCAGGTTGAGCTGATAAAAAACAATACGGAAAGAGATATCCGTTTCCAGTTTGAAAAAATGCTGAAGGGTGAGTCGACAGGCGCCTCGTTTATCGAACGTTACGAAACATTACGCAAGAACTTAGGTGCGTTGAAAAATCGTCTACTCAATATCACCGAGCAAGAGAAAAAGGATCTTGAGGTTCGCGCAGAGCACTCTTTGACGGCTCGCGATTTGTTGGCTGTCGTTGAGTCCAGTATTGGTGACCGTTTTGATGAACAAGTGCTGTTTGCATTAAACGAGCGTCGCGTAAATCGCTTGGAAAAACGTAACGAGCAAAAGGAAGCACTGCAAGATTTAACCGTGCAACTAAAAATCTTTGGTGTTGTTCAGTCGAAAATTCACTCTACGCAAAGTGTCGATGGTACTTACAAACCGGATGACAATGCTTTTAGTGCGAGCGACTTCAACTACAACTCTGCTACCGATTATCAGAACTCGCCTGAGTATAAATACCTCACCGACAATGGCATTACTACACACACGGATTTTCTGAAAAAGCAGGGTGTAACGGTAGCTGACGGCGCGAGTTTTAAAGACGAAGAAAAAACCAAGAAACTGTCCAACTTTTCCAGTTCGGTCAGCGACAAATCCAAACTACTCAACGACGAAGTTCAAATCAAAACCACTGAGCTAAACGACATCAGCTCGCAATACAATTCGACCGTTGAAGCGATGAACAAGTTTGTTCAGAAGTACCACAGTATTTTACAAGAAATCCTACGAGCCATTTAAGGATAACCAACCATGACTAAAACAAACGCGACCGATCCATCTCAAATGCAAGCAGAAGAGCTGCTGTCTTTTCTGGAAGAGGGAGGCACGCTGAAAATGTTGCACGATGTATCGGCAGATACCATCGAACACATTTACGCGGTCGGCTACAACTTCTTCCAATCAGGAAAGATTGAACAAGCCGCCAAAGTTTTCCAACTGCTTAGCATGCTGGATCATTATCAGGCGCGATTTTTCATTGGCCTTGGTGCTGCTCGTCAGGAACTGGGTGAGTATCTGCAGGCGATTGATGCCTACAGCTACGCAGCGCTCGTGGACATTAACGATCCACGCCCACCTTTCCACTCTGCGGAATGTCACCTGAAATTGGAACAACTGACGGAAGCAGAGAGTGGGTTTTACAGCGCGAAGGAGATGTCTGCCGGTAAATCACAATATGCAGACTTGCATCAACGTGCAGGCATCATGTTAGAAGCGGTGAGAAACAAAAGGAGTAATTAGACTATGAGTTCTATTGCACTTGACCGCACTCAGACGCAGGTTTACATCCCTGAGTCTGGCCAAACTACGTTAGAGAACGTACAGAAAACGGCGTCTACTGCGACACCTTCTGTAACGGTTGAAAACGTAAAGAGTAGAGATGCTGACACTCTGAATACAGGAAGAGTGAAAGTTCAGCTAGATGCCCCAAATGCTGCCGTGAGCGATAAAGTGACAGACTTGACGCTAAAAGCCATGGCTCAGCTGCAAAAGATCGTCGATACCATCGCAAAAGCGCTACATGCTGTTGCTGATCAGACGGGTTCGATCGCAGTTAAAATCATCGCAGGTTCTGCGGACGATTTTGAAGTGGAGCTTGCGGCGATTACAGACAAACTGAAAAGTGCTCAGAACGAGCTGAAAATTCAGGAAGTGAAAGTCGCAAAAGCCAAACATGAACAAGAAATGGCAGAGAACCAAGAGAAAATCAAGGAATCAGAAGCCGCTGCGAAAGAGGCTCAGAAATCGGGCTTAGCAGCGAAGATCTTTGGTTGGATCAGCGCGGTTGTCTCCATTGTGGTAGGTGCCATCATGGTTGCTACTGGCGTTGGTGCGGCAGCTGGCGCGCTTATGATCGCTGGTGGCGTCATGGGTGCAGTCAGCATGGCACTGCAAGAACCAGCCGTTCAAGACGCGCTAAAAGAAGCGGGTGTGAATGTCGATGTGTTGAACAAAGTGGTGATGGCATTAGAAATTGCTGTCGCTGTCATCGGTGCAATCGTGACCTTTGGTGGCGCGGCGGCTGGTGGTATCGCGAAACTTGCCGCGAAAAGTGCCAGCAAAATTGCGCAGAAAGTGACAGATATTGCCACTAAAGCTGCAGCCAATATGGCAAAAGTTGCGGACATGGGTTCTAAAGCTGCGACAACCACAGCCAAAGCGATTCGCTACGGTGCTGAAACGGTCGACCTTACGGTTAACATAGGTAAGGGCGCAACGGACAGCGTTCACGCTGCCAACAATGCGAATGTTACGGAAATACAAGCCGATATCACGGATCTCCGCGCCAAAATGACATTGAGTCAGGCGGTCATCGACAAGCTAAAAGAAGAAATTGGCAAGTTGATGGAAGATTTCCAAGAGCTGATGAGCATCATCATGCAAATGATTCAGGCGAAAAGTGAAACCATGCAAACGGTGTTAAGCCGTCCTGCAACGGTTTAAGGAGCGGAAGTATGTTGGATAAAATTGGTGGAACGGGGCGCGGTGAACTGTATGGTTTGGGCGACACTATCAAAACAACCAAAGCAGAAAAAACACCAGAGACCAAATTGGAAGCGGGTGCAGTAAAAAGCAACGGTGAGTCAAACGTTTCTGGTGCAGGTCGCTATCAATTAGATGGGCCGAAAGCTCCTGCGATCAGTAATCAAGCACAAGTGGTTGCGAACCTGATGGGAGAGCTTGCACCAACGATTGATCTACTGATGAGCACTACCACGAAAGTGCTAAACGGTGAAGAAGTGATCAAATCACCTTCGGACGCGGTTTCTCAATCGCTGTCTTTGTTGACGCTGCTTTACCAAGTGTCGAAGCTAAGCCGTGAACAGCAAGTGCTTCAACGTGAAATTGCGGTTGAAGCCAACGTTGCGAGTTTGCAAAGCCAAGCGGCAGAGCTGAACAACTCTGCTAGCGCGATGATCGCGATGGCGGTTGTATCTGGTGTGTTAGCGGGTGCTACAGCAATTATCGGTGCGCTTGGTTCGTTCAAAGCGGGTAAAGAAATTAAGACCGAGATGGCAAGCAACAACGTGCTGAAAACGCAAAAGGCGGGCTTCGATCAGGTTGAAGAGTTGATGAACAACGGTAACTTGTCAAAAACTCAACAAGATCAAGTAAAACGCGCACATTCGCTAGCGAAAGACAGCATTGCAGACACCACGGCTCAGTTGACTAGCGGCGGTCGCAAGTTCGATAAACTGATGAGCTCAAACCAAGCGAAGAACGCGATTCTTCAAGCTCTTGGACAGATGGCAAACTCAGCATCGAACGTTGAACAAACTAAAGCGCAAGCTCGCAGCAAGGACGATGAAGTGCAAGCGACGCGTGCTCAAGCAGCGAAGCAAAAAGCAGATGAGAACATCGGCTTCCAAGAAGGGCTGCTTAAAGAGTTGCGTGAGCTGTTCCGTTCTATCTCTGATAGTCAGAACCAGGCGTGGCGCGCATCTATCCCGACAGTGTAATTGCGGTTTCATTTTAGTACTGACAAAGCGTTGTTTATACAACGCTTTTTTTTGTATTTAAAAGGATAGAATAAAAAATACTCTTTATATATCAGATTATTATGTGGTTTTGTAAATCATTCTCGAATCGGGTGTGAGAAGCAAAGTTCAAGGATGAGAACTTAAACGTTATCAAATTGTTAACGATTGCTATACTTACACCGTCATAAACAAAGGAAAAGGACGTTCAATGTTTAAGTTTAAGCACATCGCGCTAGCTGCGTCACTTGCAGCGTTGACTGCCGGCTATTCAGTTGCCGCCGAAGAGACTTTCGTCACAATAGGTACGGGTGGCGTCACAGGTGTTTACTATCCCACGGGTGGGGCTATCTGTCGCTTGGTAAATAAATCTCGAGCAGAGCACGGCATTCGTTGTTCGGTCGAAAGTACGGGCGGTTCGATATACAACATCAACACCATTCGCGCAGGCGAGTTAGATTTGGGTATTGCGCAATCAGATTGGCAATATCACGCGTATAACGGCACCAGCCAGTTTGCTGAAAATGGTCCGTTTAAAGAGCTGCGCGCGGTATTTTCTGTTCACCCAGAACCGTTTACGGTGGTTGCCCGTCAAGATTCAAATATCAAAACGTTTGATGACTTAAAAGGTAAAAGAGTCAACATTGGTAATCCTGGCTCTGGTCAGCGAGGCACTATGGAAGTGTTGATGAAGGAATATGGTTGGAGCAACGATGACTTCAAACTGGTTTCGGAATTGAAAGCGGCAGAACAATCGAAAGCGCTTTGTGATAATAAAATCGACGCAATGGTTTACACCGTTGGTCACCCAAGTGGTGCGATTAAAGAAGCAACCACTTCGTGCGACAGTAACATCGTGACAGTCGCTGGCCCAAAAGTGGATAAGCTTATCGCCGACAACAGTTTTTACCGCGTTGCTACCGTGCCTGGCGGCATGTATCGCGGCTCGGATAACGATGTGATGACATTCGGTGTTGGTGCGACGTTTGTTTCATCTACTGCCGTGCCTGAAGATGTGGTGTATAACGTCGTGAAGGCCGTGTTTGAAAACTTCGATGATTTCCGTCGTCTTCATCCTGCGTTTGCGAATTTGAAGAAAGAAGAAATGGTAAAAGATGGTTTGTCTGCGCCACTTCATCCCGGTGCACTTAAATACTACAAAGAAGTTGGATTGATTAAGTAAGTGGTAGTCCGTCTTAAAACGGTTTTCTAAACTCACTTTTTCACGTTATTTAATAAACTTCTTTTTAGAAACCTTTATTGAAAGCCGCAAAAGCGCCATTAAGTTGATGGCGCTTTTTCTGTTTGGGTTAGGCGTAAACGTCAATAAAAAAGTAAATGGTGATGATAATCGAAGAGAGAGCGACAAAGCCTTTAACGTGGCTCGGATTAAGCTGGCGAGACACACGCGCGGCGAGATAGCCGCCAGCTAATGTCCCGACCATTACCACGCTGCCTTTACTCCAATCGATAGAGCCGTTCGCAACAAAAATGACGATAGCGATGAGAGAGACACACGTTGAAACCAGAAGTTTAAGCCCATTCATCAAGTTGATGTCTTGATGGCCCGCCACAACGAGGTAACTCAGAACAATCACACCTAATCCGGCATTAAAAAATCCGCCGTATGCTGAAACGCCCACCAACAACAAACTCAATGCGATTAAGCCTAACACGCCCGCGTGTTTATGTTCTTTGGTGATGGATTTGATGATCATTGTTAACCGAGAACCTGTAAGAAACAGCACCGTAGCAAACAAAAGTAGCCAAGGAATGGCTTCCAAAAACAGTGATTCTGGCGTGTTGAGAAGAAGATACGCGCCAACTGCGCCACCGACTAAGCTGAACGAGATGGTGAATAGCAGTTCTTGCTTGTTCTTCAAAATTTCTTCACGAAAACCCACGGCACCGCTTATGTATCCCGCGCATGCGGCGTAAGTGTTGGTGGCGTTAGCCATGATGGGCGGCACGCCAACCGCCATCAGGGCGGGGAAGGTGATAAAACTTCCGCCTCCTGCTATCGAATTCATGATTCCACCTACCACGCCTGCAGCAAACAACAGAGCCAATTCCAGCAGCATAAACAATCCTTGTTATGTTCTTATTGGTTATTAGAGTCTTAGATTTTGAGAACGCATGTTCTAACGTTTTTATGAGATTTACTTTACATGCTCCAAAACGAAATTGTTCAGTTCCGTTGCGGTTTTGATAACGTGAACCTCTTTCTAGCGAAATTTTTCTCTTAGCCGTGATATTAATTCATCGTAGCTATATCGTAGAAAGATCGAAGAAATAAAAAGCCACCGCGAGGGTGGCTTTTAGGGGCTATCAAGAAGGAGGAATCGACGATTATTGCTCAACTTTTATAGGTTGCGCTTTAAGCTTTTGAAACAGCTTCACAAACAGCGGGCTACCCAGCACTAATACTGCCAGCACAGTAAACGTCAACGTAATCGGACGCTCCCACAAGAAGCTCAACTCACCGTCAGAAATCATCAACGCTCGGCGCAAGTTTTCTTCCATCAAGCCGCCGAGGATGAAGCCAAGCAGCAATGGTGCGAGCGGGAAGTTTGCCAGTCTAAGTGCAATGGCAGCCATCGCCACAAGTAGCATCACAAACACATCCATCGTATTGAACGAAACTAAGTACACACCTGTAATTGAGAAGAACAAAATCATAGGTAGAAGCACTGTTCTTGGAACGGCCAGTAGTTTCGAGATGTAAGGAATCAACGGCAAGTTAAGGATCACAAGCACGATGTTACCAAAGTACATTGAGATGATGACTGACCAGAAGACATCCGGGTGTTCAACAAACAGGCGAGGGCCAGGTTGAATGCCGTAGGCGATTAACGCGCCAAGCATAATAGCGGTGGTGCCTGAGCCTGGAATACCCAGCGTTAACAATGGAACGAATGAGCCACTTGATGCGGCATTGTTCGCTGATTCTGGCGCAACCAGACCACGAATGCTGCCTTTTCCGAACTCTTCTTTTTTCTCTTTTGGAGCCAAGTTGCGCTCTAAGCCGTAACTTAGGAATGCCGCGATTGTTGCGCCTGCGCCCGGAAGTACGCCAGTAAAGAAACCTAGGATAGAAGAGCGGATCGATACCGGAGCGACTTCTTTAATTTCCTCTTTGGTGACTTTCATCGAGCCGATGTTGCTCAATTTGTCTTGCTCTTCATCACGAGTATCGTTTGAAGGTTTGAGAATCCCCATTAAGGTTTCGCCCAAAGCAAACGTCGCCATTGCAAGAAGAAGGAAGCTAAAACCGTCCATCAAATCGGTTAAACCAAAGGTGAAACGCTCGACGCCAACGCCTTTATCGATACCGACTGTCGACAGCATCAAGCCAAGAATGGTCATCATCCACGCTTTAATGACCTGACCTTTACCAGCAAAAGCCGCAACGGCAGACAAGCCGAGCAACATCAATGCAAAGTAATCAGAAGATTGAAAGCTTAACGACACGTTAGCCAAGGCTGGCGCAGCCACGAGCAGCATGATGGCCGAAAGTGTGCCGCCAGTAAAAGAGGAGTAAGCGGCTAATGCTAGCGCTTTACCCGCTTGACCTTTTTGCGCCATTGGGTAACCGTCAAACGCGGTTACGACCGTTGAAGAGCAGCCTGGTGCGTTGATCAAAATTGAAGAGGTTGAGCCACCAAATACGGCGCCGTAGTAAACACCCGCCATCAAGATGAGGCCCGATGAAGGCTCTAAACCATAAGTAATCGGGATCATCAACGCGATGGCCGAAATTGGGCCAAGACCCGGCAGCATGCCGATAAATGTGCCGACGAAGCAGCCAACAATCACCATCATGATGTTCATTGGCATCACCGCGGTGGATAAACCTTGTAGAATTCCATCTAACATAATTCAGTCCTTTCTTTGGCTACCAGATGGTGAAAATCAAACCCGGTTCGAGATAGATATCCAAACCTTGAGTGAGCAATAAATAAAAGGCGATAACGAATGGGAAAGAGGCACCAAACAAAACGGGTTTGCGTCTTTCTCCAAGCAGATAGAAACCCGCAAGCAAAAAGAAACCTGTCGCGAGTACAAAGCCCAGGTAGGTTAGGCCCAAGCCGTAAAGGGCCATCAGCACTAAGAACGAGATCAGTAGCTTCCAGTTGAAGGTTAAAACGGCGCCGCTCTTTTTGTCTGGTTGGCCAGTCACAAGAAGCAAGAGAGAAAGCCCGATGCCGATATAAGTCAGAATGGTTGGCAAGGTGCGCGCAGTAAACGGTTCATACTCATCGCCCGGAAACAGTGCGATTTGAGACGTTTGATAACCGTAGCAAAGGCAGAAGAGCAGGAAAATCATGGCGCCAACACGGTCGCGACAGAGTAGATATTCTTTGGTAAAAACGTTGGTTGAACGAGACATATTCAACTCCTAACAAGAATAAAAAAGACCGTATATGAACGTTAATGTGCAAAGTAATCCATTAACAAGTAAGCATTTCGCTGCTAGTCGATATGCTTAACAATCAATAAACAAAGGAGTGTGTATGCCGAGTGTCGACAATGTCCATATACGGTGAAACATAGAGTGCAAATGCCGTTGGGGCGAATAGCAACTCAGGTTTTACGCTAAGTTGCTATCGGAGGGAGCCCCGGAATAACGGTTATTTCAGGAAGCCTAGCTCACGCATCAGGTCACCCATTTGCTTCTCTTGATCTTCAAGGAACGCGAAGAATGCTTTGT
This sequence comes from Vibrio sp. GLN_1, assembly GCF_043106015.1. Classification (NCBI taxonomy): domain Bacteria; kingdom Pseudomonadati; phylum Pseudomonadota; class Gammaproteobacteria; order Vibrionales; family Vibrionaceae; genus Vibrio; species Vibrio sp. GLN_1. Next base: position 20,805 of record NZ_JBICMD010000014.1, on the reverse strand, counting down.
CCGCTTTGTAGTTGTCTATCCAACCGTTGCGGTCACGAACGACTTGCCACTCGTCAGTGTTGTACATCTTAGCGAATGCGGCATTCCATTCGTCGATTTTCTTTTGGCTAACGCCCGGTGCAGCAAAGAATCCACGCCAGTTCGCAAATACCGTTTCGTTGCCGTATTCCGTTAAAGTTGGAATGTTCGGCGCGGCTTCTAGGCGTTTTGGCGCAGTGATAGCAAGTACTTTCACTTGGCCAGATTTGGACATTTCCAGTACTTCACCTAAACCTGTTGAAAGCAATTGAGTTTCGCCAGAAAGCAGGGCTGCCATTGCTTTACCGCCCGCATCATAGCCAATGTAACGGACTTTACGCGCATCAAAGCCTTCGCCTTTAAATGCCGCCGCAATGACAAGGTGATCCATAGACCCGCGCGCTGAGCCACCAGCAATCTTCACTTTGCGAGGATCGGCTTCAAACGCTTTTACAGCATCTTCCCATGTGTTGTATGGCGAGTCCGCAGAGGCAACAATCGCGCCGTAATCTGCAACTGTTGCAGCCACAGGCGTTAGGTCACGGAAGGATTGAGGAAAAATACCGCTAAGAGAACGCACAACGATTGGTGTTGAGTTCACCATGAGCGTGTCTTCTTGGCGATCTGCCGTTTCAATTAAGTGAGCAATCGCTTTACCACCGCCGCCACCTGATAGGTTTTGAAACGACACGTTCTCTACGATGTCTGATTTTACTAACACATCACCCGTACCACGGGCAGTCATATCCCAACCGCCGCCAGCGCCACCTGGGATCAAGAAGTGCATTTTTTCAATATCCGCAGCAAAAGCGTTGAATGAGAATGAAGCTGCGATGATTGAAGCGGCGAGCGTTGGTTTGATTACCTTTAACATGTTCACGTTCCTTATGTTGGCGACTCTATTTTTTGATGAGCCTTATTATTTTGCTCCGTCTTAATGCCGTGTAAGCGTTAAGTCTGAACTTTGTGTAAAGGTTAATTAACTGTTAAATGTCTGTCTTTAAAACGGAGATAAAGAGAATATTGAGCATTGCGGCTATTTTGTTCATAAAGTTCACGACGAGAAACAGGGGATAGGTCACGCGGATTTGCTTATCGGTAGGCCATAATAGGGCGACAACAAATGAATAAGGAAAGAGGAATGAAAGGAACATGTTTGTGCGGTGCAATCGAAGTTATCGCAGAACCCAAGAATGAAGTGAGTCTGTGTCACTGCTCAATGTGTCGAAAATGGTCGAGTGGGGCACTTCATGCCGTGCATTGTGGCCCAGAAGTCACATTTAAAGGTGCAGAGCCAAAACGTTATCAGTCTTCAGATTGGGCAGTACGAGGTTTTTGCGGCGTGTGTGGGACGAACTTGTTTTACCATCTCTTGCCAACCAACGAATACATCCTTTCTGCTGGCTTATTCGATAATCCTGATTTTAAGTTGACGCTAGAAATCTTTACTGATGAAAAGCCGGGTTACTACGAGCTCAATCCTCATTCTAAAAAGATGACAGCACAGGAAGTCTACGACCAATTTGTGCCAAAAGAGTAGCGGTTCTCGATTTTTTGCTCGGCAATTATACGTCTTTCTTTAATTATCAATAAATTAGAGTGTTTATAGTTGTCGACAATTGTTTCTTTCCATTACAAAAAACCTCTGTAAATCATTAAATCTTCCCAAATTCGTCCATTTCAAACTACGACCTTAGTCTAAATTGTCGACAATTTACTTGATTGTCGACACTTTGATCGTCTATTTTAAATTCAGGTTAAGAAATTGTAGACACTTTGATGTCGATTAAGTGAGTGCCTGAATATGAACTCTGAGTTGAAAGCTCGTTACAAAGTACTGGGTTCTGAGAAAGAACACACCAAGTCCGAAACGCTGACAGAAACACTGATCGAAGTGATCGTAAATGGTGATGTGGAACCGGGTAGCAAAATCTCGGAGCCTGAGCTAGCAAGGAAATACCAAGTCAGCCGTGGTCCGCTACGCGAAGCATTAATGCGTTTGGAAGGGCTTGGGTTGATTGAGCGTATTCCTCATGTTGGTGCAAGAGTCACGACCTTCTCTCCAGCCAAACTGATTGAACTGTATTCGGTGCGCGAAGCTCTGGAAGGCATGGCAGCACGACTTGCAGCACGACACATTACGCAAGAAGAGTTATTAAGCTTGGAAATGCTGTTGTCGACACATTCAAAGCACATCGATCAAGTGGAAGGCGCCTCTTACTTCCATCAGCATGGTGATTTTGATTTTCACTATCGCATCATCCAAGCAAGCCGAAACAGCAAGCTGATTTCTCTGTTGTGTGACGAGCTTTACCACTTGCTGCGCATGTACCGCTATCAGTCACCGCGCGCGCAATCTCGTCCAAATGAAGCGCTGACTGAACATAAATTCATTCTGGAAGCCATTCGCAATCGCGATGAAGAACTTGCAGAAATGTTGATGAGACGACACATCTCAGGAAGTCGAAAGCTCATCCAATCGCAAATTATACATACAGAAAGTTTAGACAAAGACTAGAAGGAATTCGTCATGAGCTTAACACCGGGGGCGAAGTTCAGACTCGCCGTAGAACAAAATAATCCGCTGCAAATTGTCGGCACCATTAACCCGTACTGCGCCATGATGGCGAAGAACTTGGGGCATCAAGCGATTTACTTGTCTGGTGGCGGTATTGCTAACGCTTCATACGGATTGCCTGATCTAGGCATTACAACATTGAACGATGTACTGGTTGACGTTGACCGCATCACCAACGCGTGTGATTTGCCGCTCTTGGTCGACATCGATACCGGTTTTGGCGGCGCATTCAACATCGCTCGCACCATTAAGCAAATGGAAAAAGCGGGCGCGGCTGCGGTGCACATGGAAGACCAAGTTGCACAAAAACGTTGTGGTCATCGCCCGAACAAAGCAATTGTGAGCCAGCAAGAGATGGTTGACCGAGTGAAAGCGGCGGTGGATACGCGTAATGACGAAAGTTTCGTGATTATGGCACGCACAGATGCTCTTGCCGTAGAGGGCATGGACAGTGCGATTGAACGTGCCATTGCGTGTGTGGAAGCTGGCGCAGACATGATCTTCCCAGAAGCGATGAACAAGTTGGATCAGTACCTTCAGTTCTCAAATGCGCTAGAGCAAGCGACTGGAAGACACGTTCCGATTCTGGCCAACATTACTGAATTTGGCGCAACACCACTGTATGGCTGTGACGAATTAGCAAAAGCGAAAGTGGACATGGTGCTTTACCCATTAAGTGCGTTCCGTGCCATGAACAAGGCCGCTGAAACGGTTTACAAACACTTACTAGAAGTGGGTAATCAGGAAGCGCTGGTTGATTCGATGCAAACACGCAAAGAGTTGTATCAACACCTGAACTACCACGACTACGAAGACAAACTTGACCAGCTATTCTCTGAAGGGAAATAGCGGGGAAAAGAAAAGATAGACGGAAGCCCAAGAAAAGATAATCGGAATTTATCTAATCCAATAACGTGAAATTCGTCTGGCTAAAAACGCTCCAACAGAGGGCAAAGCCAGACAGAAAAGGAGTTCAAACAATGCCTCAAACTGTAGCAAAGAAAGCAGAGTTAGGTGGTGCTGGCCTGCGTGGTCAAAGCGCTGGAAGCACAGCTTTATGTACTGTCGGTAAAACGGGGACCGGTCTGACTTATCGCGGTTACGATATTACTGACCTTGCCAATAATGCTCAATTTGAAGAAGTTGCACATCTTCTGTTACGCGGTCACTTGCCGAACCAACAAGAACTTGATGCGTACAAGACACACCTACTGAGCCTTCGCGGTTTGCCGACCGAGCTAAAGCAAGCTTTAGAACTGATCCCAGCAAGCGCGCACCCAATGGACGTCATGCGTACAGGTTGTTCTGTATTGGGTAACTTAGAGCAGGAAATGAGCTTTGATGAGCAACTGCAAGCAACAGAGCGCATGTTAGCCTTGTTCCCAGCCATCATCTGTTACTGGTACCGTTTTAGTCACGATGGCGTTCGTATCGACACAGAAGATCAAACCGAAGATTGCATCGGCGGTTATTTCTTGCGATTACTTACAGATAAAGAGCCATCAGCGCTACACAAGCAAGTGATGCACTGTTCATTAATTCTTTACGCAGAGCATGAGTTTAACGCATCAACCTTCGCAGCACGCGTTTGTGCATCAACATTGTCAGACATTCATTCTTGTATCACGGCTGCAATCGGTACGCTTCGTGGCCCTCTTCACGGCGGTGCAAACGAAGCAGCGATGGAGATGATTGAAGACTGGCAGACGCCGGATGAAGCCGAAGCTAACATCATGCAAATGCTGGCGAATAAAGACAAGATCATGGGCTTTGGTCATGCGATTTATCGAGAAAGCGACCCTCGCAACGCACTGATCAAACGTTGGTCTGAGGAATTGTCGAAGCATGTGGGTGACACGCATTTATACGCAGTATCTGAGCGTGTTGAATCGGTGATGAAGCGTGAGAAAGGCTTGTTCTGTAATGCGGACTTCTTCCATGCATCGGCGTACCACTTTATGGACATTCCGACCAAGCTGTTCACACCGATTTTCGTGATGAGCCGTTTAACTGGTTGGGCTGCACACGTGTACGAGCAACGCGCGAACAACCGCATTATTCGCCCAAGCGCAGATTACACAGGTCCAGATCATCAAGAGTGGGTGCCTATTGAGAATCGCTAGCGCGAAAGCCAGTCAAAGTCATTACATGCTTTGATTGGTTTATCTCCTCCTTCTTCTGTTTTCACTCTCTCTTGGCAGAAGAAGGAGGACTTCTCGTCACAAACATTACTAGAGCGACTACATCTCAAAAAGTTCTCCAATCAAGTTCTCCAAACTGCTTTGCTAGAGTAGCGTTTCTAGAGTGATGGGGAGAAGGCCAAGATGTACAGATTGAATGGAAGCAAACCATGAGCACAACTATTAATACCCAATTCCGTAAGTCGCTTCCGGGGACTCAACTTGATTACTTTGATGCCCGCGAAGCCGTAAACTCTATCTCTCCTGGAGCCTATGAAACGCTCCCTTATACCTCTCGCGTTCTTGCCGAACAGCTCGTACGCCGCTGCGATCCAAGCGTATTAACAGACAGCCTGAAGCAGCTCATCGAACGCAAACGTGATCTTGATTTTCCATGGTATCCAGCACGTGTTGTTTGTCATGACATTCTAGGTCAGACAGCGCTTGTTGACTTAGCCGGTTTACGTGATGCGATTGCCGATCAGGGCGGTGACCCGTCTAAAGTGAATCCAGTGGTTGAAACCCAGCTTATCGTTGACCACTCGCTTGCGGTAGAACACGCAGGTTTTGATCCAGAAGCATTCGAGAAAAACCGCGCGATTGAAGAGCGCCGTAACGAAGACCGATTCCACTTTATTGAGTGGTGTAAAACGGCTTTTGAAAACGTCAGCGTAATTCCCGCAGGTAACGGCATCATGCACCAAATTAACCTGGAGAAAATGTCTCCGGTTGTGCAGACGAAGCAGGGCATTGCTTACCCAGATACGTGTGTTGGTACAGACAGTCATACGCCTCATGTTGATGCACTGGGCGTTATCGCGATTGGTGTTGGTGGTCTGGAAGCCGAAACCGTGATGCTTGGCCGCCCGTCAATGATGCGTCTACCAGACATCGTGGGTGTGAAACTGACTGGGAAACGTCAACCGGGTATTACCGCAACGGATATCGTTCTGGCGATTACAGAGTTCTTACGTAATGAGCGTGTTGTTTCTTCATATCTTGAATTCTTCGGTGAAGGTGCAAGAGACCTGACAATCGGTGACCGCGCAACCATCTCCAACATGACACCAGAATATGGTGCGACAGCAGGTATGTTCTACATTGACGAGCAGACCATCAACTACCTGAAACTGACTGGTCGTGATGAACAGCAAGTTGACTTAGTTGAGAAATACGCTAGACAAACTGGCCTTTGGGCAGACGACCTTGATACTGCGGTTTACGAGCGCGTACTTGAGTTCGATTTGTCATCAGTGAGCCGTAATATGGCTGGTCCTTCAAACCCTCACCGTCGTTTACCAACGTCTGAGTTGGCACAACGTGGCATTTCTGGTGCATGGGAAGAGAAAGAAGGAGAATTGCCAGATGGCGCGGTGATCATCGCTGCGATCACCTCTTGTACTAACACCAGTAACCCAAGAAACGTCGTCGCTGCGGGCCTTGTGGCGAAGAAAGCTAACGAACTTGGCCTGGTACGTAAACCTTGGGTGAAATCCTCTTTTGCTCCTGGCTCTAAGGTGGCGCGTCTTTACTTAGAAGAAGCGGGTTTGCTACCAGAGCTAGAAAAACTAGGCTTTGGTATCGTCGGTTATGCATGTACGACTTGTAACGGTATGAGTGGCGCGTTGGATCCGAAAATCCAACAAGAGATCATTGACCGCGACCTGTACGCTACAGCCGTACTGTCTGGTAACCGTAACTTTGATGGCCGAATTCATCCTTACGCGAAGCAAGCTTTCCTGGCTTCACCACCATTGGTTGTCGCTTATGCGCTAGCCGGTACGATTCGTTTTGATATCGAGCGTGATGCACTTGGCACTGACCAAAACGGTAAACCAATTTACCTAAATGATTTGTGGCCAAGCGATGAAGAGATCGATGCTGTTGTCGGTAAACACGTTAAGCCAGAGCAGTTTAATCAGGTTTATATCCAGATGTTCAAATTGGATGATGCAGAGAAAAGCTCTAGTCCGCTTTACGACTGGCGTCCGATGAGTACCTACATTCGTCGTCCACCTTACTGGGAGGGGGCTCTTGCGGGTGAGAGAACGCTATCTGGCATGCGTCCATTAGCGGTTCTTGGTGACAACATCACAACAGACCACTTATCACCATCCAACGCGATCATGGCGAGCAGTGCGGCGGGTGAATACCTTGCCAAAATGGGTGTACCGGAAGAGGACTTCAACTCTTACGCGACTCACCGTGGCGATCACTTAACGGCGCAACGTGCGACCTTTGCTAACCCGAAACTATTTAACGAAATGGTGAAAGAGAACGGTGAAGTGGTTCAGGGTTCTCTGGCGCGAATCGAGCCAGAAGGTCAGGTTGTACGCATGTGGGAAGCGATTGAAACCTACATGAACCGCAAACAGCCACTGATCGTAGTCGCTGGTGCTGATTATGGTCAGGGTTCATCTCGTGACTGGGCAGCAAAAGGCGTTCGATTAGCTGGTGTAGAAGCTATCGTTGCAGAAGGCTTTGAGCGTATTCACCGCACCAACTTGGTTGGCATGGGCGTGTTACCACTGCAATTTAAGCCGGGTGTTAACCGCAATACATTAGAACTGGATGGTACTGAACTTTACGATGTCGTGGGTGAAATTAAGCCGGGTGCAGATTTAGCCTTGGTTATTACACGTAGCAACGGTGAGAAAGTCGACGTTCCGGTTACTTGTCGCTTAGATACCGCTGACGAAGTGCACGTGTATAACGCAGGTGGTGTTTTACAACGCTTTGCTCAAGATTTCTTGGCGCAATAAGGAGTGGCTATGGAAAACAATACTCCGAATCAAATGAGCCAAATTAAAGTGCCTGCGACGTACATGCGTGGCGGCACAAGTAAAGGTGTCTTTTTCAACCTTGAAGATTTGCCATCAGAGGCTCAAGTGGCAGGTGAAGCGCGTGACAAACTGTTGTTGCGAGTTATCGGCAGCCCGGACCCTTATGGTAAGCAAATCGACGGTATGGGCGGCGCGACGTCAAGTACAAGTAAAACGGTGATCGTTTCGCGCAGCAGCCGTGACGATCACGATGTTGATTACTTGTTTGGACAAGTATCCATTGATAAGCCATTTGTGGACTGGAGTGGGAACTGCGGTAACTTGTCTGCCGCAATTGGGCCTTTTGCTATCCATGCAGGCTTGATCCCACAAGGTCGACTTCCAGAAAACGGCATTGTGACGGTGCGTGTATGGCAGGTGAACATCGGTAAAACTATCTTGGTTCATGTGCCGATTGTGAACGGATTCGTGCAAGAGACCGGAGAATTTGAACTTGATGGTGTGACGTTCCCGGCCGCAGAGATTCAGGTCGACTTTGTTGACCCGGCAGATGGGGAAGGCAGCATGTTCCCAACTGGAAACTTAGTCGATGATTTGGTGGTGCCTGATGTGGGGACGTTTAACGCTACCTTTATCAACGCAGGTATTCCAACCATTTTCATTGATGCTGAGTCTATTGGCTATCAGGGCACAGAACTACAAGATCAAATCAACAACGATGACGCAGCATTAGCGATGTTTGAATCCATCCGTGCGCATGGTGCGTTAAAAATGGGTCTGATTTCTGAGCTTGAAGAAGCTCAGACACGCCAGCACACACCAAAAATCGCGTTTGTATCCAAGCCGAAAAGTTACCAGTCCTCAAGTGGTAAAGCGGTCAATGAGTCGGAAATTGATGTGCTGGTACGGGCGTTGTCGATGGGCAAACTTCACCATGCAATGATGGGAACAGCAGCCGTTGCGATTGCTTCGGCGGCGTGTGTACCGGGAACATTAGTCAATCTGGCTGCTGGTGGAGGCGAAAAAGAGTCAGTGACTTTTGGCCACCCGTCAGGAACATTAAAAGTTGGAGCACAAGCGAAGCAAACTGAACAGGGCTGGGTGGTACAAAAAGCCATCATGAGCCGAAGTGCGAGAATACTAATGGAGGGATTTGTGCGTGTACCCTCTGATGTCTTTGAGTGAAAAGAACGGTCTTTGAATAGAACGAGAGCAATGTCAGGACATACTGGAGGAAGCAATATGTCTTCATACGAAAAAGAATATTTATGGGCGAAAAACGAACCGGAGAGTTTTTGGCGCGCTCAAGCGGAGAATATCGACTGGTTTGAATCTCCTAAAACCATCTTGAAATCTGATGAGAACGGCATCGAACGTTGGTTCCCAGATGGGGTGATGAATACGTCTTGGTTGGCACTGGATTACCATTGCGAACAAGGACGTGGTGATAATACTGCGCTAATTTATGACTCACCAGTAACGGGAAATAAAAAGACTTACACTTACCGAGAGCTACGCGATCAAGTTGCGAAAATTGCCGGTATGCTTTCTGCCCAAGGCGTTGAAAAAGGCGACCGAGTTGTTGTTTACATGCCGATGATCCCAGAAGCGGCAATGGCAATGCTTGCTTGTGCACGTTTGGGTGCGATTCACTCAGTTGTGTTTGGTGGTTTTGCGCCTAATGAGCTGGCGGTACGTATTGAAGATGCAGAGCCAAAAGTCATTATGACGGCATCGTGTGGCATCGAAATCAGTAAAATCATTCCGTATAAACCATTAGTAGACAAAGCCATCATGGACAGCCGTTGGAAACCTGAGAAAGTGTTTGTTTTCCAGCGTCCAGAATGTGAAGCCGAGTTAAATCAGGAAAGAGATTTGGACTGGCAACAGGAATACAAAAAAGCGCTGCCTCATGCTTGTGTTCCTGTATTAGCAACAGACCCACTGTATATCCTTTATACCTCAGGCACGACGGGCAAACCGAAAGGGGTGGTACGTGATAACGGTGGCCATGCGGTAGCACTGAAGTACTCAATGAGTGCAATCTACAACATCCCGCAAGGTGGTGTGTTCTGGGCGGCATCCGACGTGGGCTGGGTAGTTGGTCACTCGTATATTGTTTACGCGCCATTGATTCATGGTTGCACCACAATACTGTTTGAAGGTAAGCCAGTCAGAACTCCGAATCCGGGGGCATTCTGGCGTGTGTGTGATGAATATAAAGTGGATGCTTTGTTCTCGGCGCCAACGGCTTTCCGTGCGATTAAGAAAGAAGACCCGGAAGGCGAGTTCTTAAAGCAGTATGATCTGTCAAACCTGAAAACCATCTTTATGGCTGGTGAGCGTTTAGATCCTCCTACGCTGGAATGGGTACAAAGTAAAACGGACAAACCGGTTATCGATCACTGGTGGCAAACAGAGACAGGTTGGGCGATTGCGGGGAACCCAACGGGCATTGAAATGATGCCAGTAAAAGCAGGTTCTTCAACTAAGCCTATTCCGGGTTATCAAGTAGAAATCCTCGATGAGCTGGGTGAACCAGTAAAACCTAATCAACAAGGTTTTGTGGCGTTAAAGCGTCCGTTACCACCAAGCTGTTTACCAACGGTATGGCGAAACCATGATCGTTTTGAAACGGGCTACCTAAGCCAATTCCCGGGTTACTATGTTTCTGGCGATGGCGGCTACCTTGATGAAGATGGTTACTTGTTCATCATGGGACGCATTGACGATGTGATTAACGTCGCTGGCCACCGTTTGTCTACTGGTGAAATGGAAGAAATTGTTGGTGGTCACCCTGCCATTGCAGAATGTGCGGTTGTGGGCATTCACGATGAGCTAAAAGGACAGCTACCACTTGGTTTCGTTGTGCTGAAAGATGGCGTGAAGGTTGATGAGTTAGCGCTAGAAGGCGAACTTGTGGGCAAGGTGAGAAATGAGATTGGCGCGGTTGCATGCTTCAAACACGCACTGGTTGTAGATCGCTTACCGAAAACACGTTCGGGTAAAATTCTGCGTCGAACCATCCGCCAAATTGCTGATGGAGAGCAATACACCGTGCCATCGACGATTGATGATCCAACGAGCCTGAATGAAATAGAGCGAGTGTTACGACGCTAACAATTTATCGTCGTACTCAAATGAAACCCTGATCCTCGAACTCCGTAGTTTGGTTCTGCCTCTGTATGCTGATTTGTACAGGGGCTTTTTTGCGTTGGTGCTCCAGAAAACAATCGTGAGTAGGTGCTTTTGTGGCTTGCCAAGCCTGTGTTTTCGCAACACACTATACGGACTCAAATTTTGGTAACCCTTAGTATGTCTGTATTTGTAATCAAAGCTGCGAGTTTTGAGGATTTAGAAGTGCTCAACGATCTCATGTTCGATTTGCACGATGAGCACCATGTTCAATCCCCTGAATTGTTTAAAACTGCCGAAGAAATCGAGCAAGAGAAAAGCATTGCTCGTTACATCGATAATCCCGAGTGTTTGGTATATGTAGCGAAAGTCGGTGATGAAGTTATCGGTTTTGTCTCTGGTCACTTTTGTGAGTTAACTTCCGTTGTCAGCCAACCTGTGATGATGGGCAGTGTGGATGAGTTGTATGTGATGCCGGAATATCGAAAGCGAGGAACGGCTCAAGCTTTGCTCGATAAGATAGAATCTACCTTTATCGATTACGGTGCAACCCAGATGTTTGTTGAGGTTTGGAGTTTTAACCGCCAAGCACTCGCATTGTATGAAAAACAAGGGTTTGGGCATCATATTCACTGTTTGCGAAAGCCCTTAAATCCATCGTAATTAATACGTCTCGTTGACGGTAATTCAGTGACAGAAACCATGTGGAATTGAAATCATTCAGTTCATCAATAGACTTTTGCGTTTAAGTGGCTCGCAAGCTATGAATTTGCTACTCAACTTACATTGGTAACATTGAATTTGTCTGCTTGTTTTATGAGTAGCACGAGGATCGTGCTTACAAAAACAAGAGGATAATACTTTGAAACTATCAAAATCGTTACTTGCTTTGGCAGTCTTGCCAATGTTTGCAAGTGCTGATGATTTATCACAGACGCAAAACCACATCATTCAACCGAAAATCGTGGGCGGCATTACCGCCGATCCAACTGAATGGAAGTTCTACACACAAATTGTAAGTCGCTACAGCAATCGTTCCTATTGCGGTGCCAGTTACATTGGCAATGGCTATGTATTGACGGCGGCTCACTGTGTGGAGGGCGATTCACCGAGTCAAATCGCCGTGAAAATTGGTGGCGTCGTGTACAACGGCACCGATGGAGTAAGAGCGAATGTGAGTGAAATCCACATGCATCCGTCTTATCGCCGCGCCACGCTTTCTTATGATATTGCGGTTCTAAAGCTAGATTCTGTCCCTCAAGGTGTATCCGCCGTTGAAATTGCTGACGGCAGCTTGGCGCAGTACGCCAGTATTGGAGATTGGTTGACAGTTGCAGGTTTAGGTCGAACGTCAGAAGGCGGCAGTTCGCCAACAAGATTGCAAGAAGTCGATGTTCCACTCGTGTCGGATGCCACTTGTCGTCAGGCGGGTGGAAACTACACCACCGTTGGGGAAGTGGCATTCTGTGCAGGCGTGCCGCAAGGTGGGATAGATTCATGTCAGGGTGACAGCGGTGGCCCGATCGTTATTAATCGCGGCGGTGCGATTACCCAACTTGGTGTGGTTAGCTGGGGAATAGGGTGTGCACGTCCGGGTATGTACGGCGTGTACAGTGATATTGCTGCATTGCGCAGTTTTGTGGATGGCGTCATCGGCACTTCAACGCCTCCGAAAGATAACGTTTCTGTTGGTTACACTGCTAATCAAATGTTGCCAGCGTTTAATGTTGGCGAACTCAAGCAGCATGGATTTGTGATTAGTAATTCGGGAAATACTGCATTCACTGTCGAAAATGTACGCATTGGCGGCTCAGGAGTGACTGATGCAGCACTGATTGCCAACGATCAATGTTCTCAAACAACGTTAGCTGCCAATACGAGCTGTCGTGTGGATGTGGAGTTCGGCGCATCACAAGCGGGTGAAGCTAGAGTGACGTTGAACTTTGGCGTTGATAAAACCAGTACGTTATATCAAGCGGTTGTGTTTGCAACAGCCAAATCGGTAACATCGCCACCAACAGGAAGCTGTGCAAACGAATGGCAAGCCTCATCTGTTTACAATAAAGGCGATACGGTCACGTGGAATGGAAAAGTGTGGCAAGCGCAATGGTGGACTCAAGGCGATAACCCAGCAGAATCGGGTTCCTGGGGCGTTTGGCAAGCCGTGAGCGATGCAAATTGTACGTCACATCAAGATCCGGTCATCCCGCCGACTGAACCGCCAGTTGTATCTGTTCCTTCAGATAATATCTATCAAGCAGGAGCTCAATACCTCGCTGGCGATGTTGTGACTAATCAGGGCTCGTCTTATCAATGTTTACCGTGGCCAAATAGTCTTTGGTGTGGTTCGACGCCAAGCGCTTATGAGCCGGGCGTAGGTTCTGCATGGACTCATGCGTGGATAAAGCTATAAAGTCATACTAATCATAAATGGGGTTTATTGTTTTCGAATAATAAGCCCATTTTTGTTGTTTTAAATATGAGAACCCACAAAATACCTATGACTTTATCCTGACAGTTTGCTTATATAACTGGCAGAATTGCGATCAATATTTCACGTTTTGTCTGATTTTTGTCAGATTTACATTAAGAATTTTCTCCGATGACTTTTTTGACTTGTGCATCATATGCATAACTCGTTACTTAATTTATGTCGAAAAATATTGGTAATACTGCCATCATGCATTGGTCATTATTCTCTTCATTAAAGGTTTATCTTGTGCTGAGACAGTTGTTTTTTCTCACTCTCTTTTCTGCTTTGCTTTCTACGTCTTCGATGACAATGGCAAAATCGGTATCCGGTGTGTCATTGAATGGAATTAAAGGCGCGCTCTGTGTTGTTCGAGCCGACGACAAGCTTGTACTGGTTCATGAAATTCTCACTAACAAAATCTCCTTGCCGGGAGGTACTATTATTGAAGGTGAATCTCCAGAAATTGCCGCGCAACGAGAAACGTGGGAAGAAACGGGGCTTGCAGTAACTGTCGGTAATGAGTTGGGTAGAACCTCAACTGCGATCTTGTTCGACTGCGTATCTGATTCTGAAGTTATCGCTTTTTCTATGAATAACTCATTGGGTGGAAACGAGCTGCCTTCTTGGTTTTCGCCTCATTACGGTGTGGAAGTGGCTTCTGCCATGCTGCTTAACCCAAGTGAACTTACGGCGTCTCAATATCGCTATCCGGCTCAATGGCCAGAAGTTGTTAACCTTTTTGCTAATGCAACAAACCAGCCGGTTTCTTACGTTACACAGCTAATTGAGTCTGCACCTACATTCCGTCAGGTCGAGCTTTCTTGGGTGATGGAACTGCAAGGTTGGATTGGTGAGCTTTCAGACAACAGTTACAAAGCCGCGTACGACTTTGCAACTGTAGTGATGGAGCTGACGACGCCGACTATTTTGCTGTTTTTATTCCCGTTCGTCATGATGCGCTTTGATAGTCGCTTTGTGTACCGACTGTTCTTCGCCATTACCGCGACATCTTTAATGGTTTTGGTGGCACAGCAGGGATTTTCTCTACCAAGGCCGCATGTGTACGTGCCTATGGCGGAACTTCCAAACAGTTACGGCTTTAGTTTTCCAAGCTTGCCTATTGCGGTTTGGTTCTGTGTGTTGACATTTTTGTTCCAAAGAACGCATAGCTTTGGATTTAACAGTACCACAGTGTTGATGGCCGCTATCACGCTAATAGTCATGCTGTGCAAGTTCTTCCTAGGTTCTGCGTTTATTCTTGATATGTTACTGGGCGCCTTGTTGGGCATCTTGGTTGCTTGGCACGTATTACGTTTGGAAACGAATCCAGAGGTCAATGTTGATCAACTCCTCAGCTCAAAAGGAGTGTGGTTTACGTTGACTGCAGTGACTGCCGTTATTTCGGTGATTTGGCCGTTACCTGTGTTTGGCAACTGGTTAGCGATGTTGATCACGGCTTCTGCACTCGTGCTTACGTTTAAGGAGTCTCAGGTGAGATTAAACAGTAAGCAGATGATTTTTGTCACTTTGGCGTTGATATTGACTCAGCAGGTGTATTTGTTTGCAGCGACGAGCGTCTCTTCCAGCGGTTTTTGGTCATTGGTGTTTATGACGCTCCACTATCCGATATTGATGCTGTTGTTCATCTTTATGGCAAGAAGATTGACTCATCAAAATCAGTACCAAGAAGGGCTCAAACTGTCAGAATAATAAGTTCTTCGGTATCAAGTAAAAAGCCTCGCAATTCGCGAGGCTTTTTGTGTTTTAGGTGCTTAATTCTGTAAAGCTACTTTTATTAAAGCGAGGCCTAAGCGTTAAGAACAAATTTCTCAATTGCTTTCGCTACGCCGTGGTCGTCGTTACTTTCAGTGATGTAATCTGCGATTTTCTTGGTTTCTTCCATCGCATTTTCCATCGCGATACCAAGACCTGCGTACTTCAGCATGTGGTGGTCATTTTCAGCATCACCCATACAGATCACTTCTTCTGGTTGAATTCCTAAGTACTCAGCAATCGCTGCAACTCCGATGCCTTTGTTGCTCGCTGGGTTAAGAAACTCTAGGAAGAATGGGGCACTTTGAACAACAGTAAACTTTTCACGCATTTCAGGCGGAAGTGCAGCGATGACCTCAGTTAGTTTACTTGGCTCGGCAACCATCATTGCTTTGATGATTGGATGATCATCTTCTAGCGATTCAAAATTCATCTCTGTCACATCTAAGCCATTAATGTTGGCTTCGATGTCAGTGTATGGGTTGTTCTCATTAGTGATCAAGCCGTGCACTTGGCTGAATGCGTGCACATAAGCGCCTAGTTCTTTCGCTTTACGAGCGACTAATTTAGCAGCCTTACCATCAATGATTTGCTGGTGGATAATTTCGTTTGTACCTACGTTTTTAACCATAGAACCATTGTAGAAAAGGACAAAATCTTTCTCGGAATGAATATTCAGCTCATCCAATTTTGCCTGCATGCCTTCAAGTGGGCGGCCAGAAGCCAAAACGACAGTAACGCCAGCTTCACGAGCTTTCGCGATAGCGTGTTTGTTTTCTTCTGAAATCGCTTTGTCGCTGTTTAATAACGTGCCGTCCATGTCTAGGGCGATCAGTTTGTACATCTTTACTTACCTTAAAATAATGGGAACCTGAGTATGAAACTACAAAATGGGCTATTTTAACAATTAATTTTTGGTTTGAATTGACCTAGACACGCCTCTCCATTAAGGTCTTCGCCTCGAAGTTTTATGAGTTAAGTGAGTTCTGCGTTGTATAAGCTAAATGAGATGTTTGAAACCATCCAAGGGGAAGGGATCTTTACTGGTGTTCCTGCCGTTTTTGTTCGCTTGCAAGAGTGCCCAGTGGGGTGCAGTTGGTGTGATACAAAACAAACGTGGGATGCCGAAGAAAAGGATCAGCGTCCTATCGGTGATATTTTGGTGAAGACGGAAGATTCTCCGACTTGGTGCACGGCATCGGCTGAAGACATCGTAGAACAATACAAACAGCAAGGCTTCAATGCGAAGCATATTGTTATCACTGGTGGTGAACCGTGTATTTACGATTTGCGTCCGTTGAGCAAAGCGTTTGAAGATATGGGCTGTCAGTGCCAAATTGAAACCAGTGGGACATCAGAAGTCGTCACGTCTGAAAAAACGTGGGTGACAGTGTCACCAAAAGTGGCGATGAAAGGTAAATTGCCCGTACTGAAAAGTGCGTTGGAGCGTGCTAATGAAATCAAGCACCCAGTCGGTACGCAAAAAGACATCGATCATCTTGATGAACTACTTGCAAACGCTGATATAAAGACAGAAACAGTGATCGCTTTACAACCAATCAGCCAGAAGCCTCGCGCAACTCAGTTGTGTATCGAAACGTGCATCGCGCGCAATTGGCGTCT
Source organism: Vibrio sp. GLN_1 (assembly GCF_043106015.1). NCBI lineage: Bacteria > Pseudomonadati > Pseudomonadota > Gammaproteobacteria > Vibrionales > Vibrionaceae > Vibrio > Vibrio sp. GLN_1. The sequence goes on along the minus strand of NZ_JBICMD010000014.1, from coordinate 4,242 downwards.
ATCTATTCAAACTCATAAATACCTAAGTATTGCTTAAGCTCGGAGAGTAAAATGAAAAAAGCTGTTGTTGTTTTCAGTGGCGGACAAGACTCGACAACCTGTCTCGTACAAGCCCTTAAAGAGTTTGATGAAGTGCATGCAATCACTTTTGATTATGGCCAGCGTCATAAACTGGAGATCGAAGTTGCACAAAAGATCGCCAAAGATCTTGGTGTAAAAGCGCATAAAGTGATGGATGTTGGTTTACTGAATGAACTTGCTATCAGCTCTCTGACGCGTGATGACATCCCTGTTTCTCACGAATTACAAGAGAATGGCTTGCCGAACTCGTTTGTGCCTGGCCGTAATATTTTGTTCTTAACTCTTGCTGGCATTTACGCTTACCAAATCGGTGCCGATACGGTGATTACTGGCGTGTGTGAAACGGACTTTAGTGGCTACCCAGATTGCCGAGACGATTTTGTGAAATCAATGAACACGGCGTTGGTTAAAGGTATGGATCGAGCTCTGACGATTAAAACACCGCTGATGTGGCTCAATAAGGCAGAAACATGGGCGTTAGCGGATCAATACAATGCGTTGCAACTGGTTCGTGAAAACACGCTAACTTGCTACAACGGCATCATCGGTGATGGTTGTGGCGATTGCCCATCATGTGATTTACGCAAAGCCGGGCTCGATGATTACTTGAATAACAAAGATGCAGTTATGAAATCTTTGGTTCAAAAGCAGGAATCAGAAGGTCTGTAAACAGACCTTCACGTTAGCTTTTTGGAAGTGTGGTGAAAATGGTCCATTCTTTTTTCACTTCACCTTTATGTCCTACTACAGTTGCGGTCACACGTCGGTTCAAAGCATGGCTTACTTCGTCTGTTCCGGTTGTTGCTAAAACCGTATCGCCGTAGCCAACAATAGTAACTCGATCAGGAGTAATACCGTTTTGAAGCAGCGCCTTTCTTACGTTCTCTGCTCGGCGTTTGGAGAGATCTAAATTGTGCTCAGACCCACCTGTGCGGCTCGCGTAACCTTGCAACTCAATGGATGTGCTTGGGTATTCTTTCAAGAAATCTGAGAGTTCTCGAATCTGCTTCGCGAAAACCGGGTTGATTTCGTCTGAATCATTCGCAAATAACACTCGAATTTGCATTTGTTGTGATGAGTTTGCGTAAGATCCGCAGCCATCATTATCAATTTCTGCACCTAATGGTGTGCCTGGACATAAATCGCGCTGGTTAATGACACCGTCGCTGTCGTCATCTTGGTGGTCGGCCCATTGATCTGCAATAGGAGTGTCGATGTAATCGTATTCGTCGCCTCGATCACTCGAAGAGCTACATGCAGCAACAACTAATGACAGTGCAATAATAGTTATGTTTTTCATAATTAATACTCCACTTTTTCTAGCCATTCTTTCGGCATTTCGACTCTTAACGCACTCAACAATTGGCCAGTTGCGTTCATCACACGATATTTGGCATACTGCTCTGCATATTTTGAATCAAGGTAATCTTTACGCGCTTCAAACAACTCGTTTTCAGTGTTCAGAACGTCTAGTAAGGTTCGTTTACCGATTCGATATTGCTTTTCATACGCGATGACCGTCTCAGCTGCCGAATCAACGTGGTCTGCTAAAAATTCTTTTTGTTGCAGCGTTAAGTCCAGAGCACTCCAAGATAAGCGAAGTCCTTCCTCAACATTACGGTACGCGCCTTCACGCAAGTCTTTCGCTTTGTTGAGTTGGTATGCGAAGTTTTCTGAATTTGCCGCATCGCTACCGCCGTTGAACAAGTTATAGCGTAAACGCAACATGGCGAGAGTTTCATCGCTTCGACCTTTTAAGCCATCCGCATCGTCTTTCCAAGTTTGAGAAGCTTCAATCGAGATCGTCGGGTAGTTAACGCCTTTCGATTGTTTGTATTGGAACTTGGCAGAATCCACATCCGCCAATGCGATTTGAATCACCGGGTGTAATTCAAATGCCAAGCCAACCGCTTCATCGACGGTGTAGGGGATAAAGTTCTGATCAGCTCTTGGAAAAATTAACCCTTGTGGCGTTTGCCCCACCAAGCGAGTAAACATTGTGTGGGAGTCGTAAAGGTTGTTTTGTGCAGCTGCCAGATTACCATGCGCTTTCGCTAAACGCGCTTCAACCTGTGTTAAGTCCGCAGTCGAGCCGATGCCGGAAGTGACGCGTTTTTTGATGTCCGTGTAGATGTCCTTGTGAACGGCAAGATTGTTCTCAGACAGCTTTAAGACTTCATAAGCCTTCACCGCATCTAAATAGACTTTAGTGACTTCTAATGCCTTGTCTGAAGCATCAGCTAATAGTTGGAATCGCACCGACTCTGCATCCGCAGCGGTACGGTCAATATCGTTTAATGTCGCGCTGCCATCCCAAATTAATTGGGTTAGGGTGATAGACGCTTCTTTTCTCGTATAGTCAGTGTTGCCTCGCCCGACTTCATCAGATGGGTCGAGGCCTTCGTAACCAATGCCTGCATCAAGATCGAGAGAAGGCAAATAAGCGCCTGTTGACGCCTCATTGATGTACCTTCGGCTCTCAAATTCATTAAATGCGCTTTTGATATCTGGGTTATTTTTTAACGTTAATGCCACGGCTTGCTCTAAAGTTTGACCGAAAACGGGTATAGACACTATTAAGCTACAGCAGCAAGCAATACTTAGTCGGTTCCATTTCACGGTGTTTCTCCTAAAAAAATCGTGTTGCTTTTTGCTGTTTCATCTCACATTTGAGATAAAACATCACAAATAACAGTGTTTGAGTAAGTAAATTATCAACCTACTGTTAAACCTAGGCTTTTGTTTCGAATATCCAGAAGTTCGCCTGATTAAACCTTAGCACATGTGCAAAATGTTGCTTGGCAACCGTTTGTGTTTAAGCAAGAGAAAAGCTTGATTTCTTAATATCATAGCGTTCCACGACCTGTGCAATTCCCTGCTGCACCTGTAACCCCGCCCCTTGAGTTAATCAGCACATCGCTCCTTGCACATACAACGAAAATATGAAGATTTTGACTAAACTATAGACGTAAATATTGGGGTGACAAACTTTTGACTTAGTTCAAAGTGGGGCGAGGTAGATATGGAACGAGTAACTTTTGGCTCATTGATGAGTAATATTGTAGTTATCGGTCTCGATGGGGAAATTAGAACCCTCGAACAAGGACAGTTGCCTAAACCAGGGGAACTAATCATTAACGAAGTTTCAGACACTTCAGAACTGGTCATTGAGCAAGTGACACCGCAAGGCAGTTCCATCAATGTAACTGGTGATATTACTGCGTTGATAGAAGCTATTGCAGCGGGGCAAGACCCGACCCAACTAGGTCAAGAGTTTGAAACCGCAGCGGGCGAAGCAAATGGGTCTAGTCCTCAGACAACAGGGAATGTTGCACGAACAGGGACAGAATTGCTCGCTAGTACCAACTTTGAGACAGTTGGCACTGAAGGAGCGGGATTCTCAACCACTCAGATTCTAACTTTATTGGACATTCTCCCTCCAACTCAGGCACCAGCTCCGACAGGAATTCCTATTCCAGTAACAATTACGGTGCAAGATATTTCGAGCCCTGCAGTAGATGAAGGGCAGCAAGTCTCTTTCGACGTTACCCTTAATCAACCAACGGAAGAAGAAACTACCATAGAGTTTACCCTTAATGATGGTTCTGCTGTAGGCGGGGCGGCGAGCGATGTTGGTGCAGATTATGTAAATACAACGGTTTTAATTACATTATCCGACGGAACCACCCAAGAAATTCAGGTGAATGATGATGGATCGTTCACTGTTTCTCTTCCGATCGGGGAAGAGTCTTTTACGGTTAGCTTGGATACCATTGATGATAATTTAGCGGAAGGATCGGAAACATTCAGTTTGTCCGGTTCAACGCCAGAACAGCCTACTCCAGTTACGGGTGTTGCAACGATTACAGATGAGGCAGAGCAAGGGCCAGAAGATACTGTGACCGTCAATATGACCGGCCCGAATAGCGTTTCGGAAGGTGAAACTACTTCCGAATACACCGTAACACTGAGTGATCCGGCGCCAGTCGGTAGCATCGTGACCTTAGCTTATAGCTACACTACTGCATCCGGTGACGACATCACCGAAACCACCCAAGCAGTGATTGGTGCGGATGGCGTAACCGCCACGTTTACCATCGATACCGTGGACGATGTTTACGCCGAAGGCGATGAAGTGTTCCGTGTCAGCGTGTCAGGCAT
>NZ_JBICMD010000013.1:0-1506 GCF_043106015.1 Vibrio sp. GLN_1 | reverse complement strand
GATAGTGACAGCAATCCTGTCTTCGAAGCACTGAACCTCGATAATGCGTTCGTCGACACCACCATCAGTGATGAAACCGACCCAGGGCCAGAAGATACGGTTACCGTGACCATGACAGGTCCAGCGAATGTCGTAGAAGGCGATACCACCACGGAGTACACCGTGACACTGAGCGATCCAGCGCCAGTGGGTAGCATTGTCACGCTCGCTTACAGCTATACTACTGCATCTGGTGATGACATCACCGAAACCACTCAAGCGATTATTGGTGCCGATGGTGTGACCGCTACGTTTACCATTGATACGGTAGATGATGTTTACGCGGAAGGCGATGAAGTGTTCCGTGTCAGCGTATCGGGTATTGTGGATAGTGACAGCAATCCTATCTTTGAAGCGTTGAACTTAGACAATGCCTTTGTCGACACCACCATCAGCGATGAAACGGATCCGGGTCCGGGTCCGGAAGATACGGTCACCGTCACCATGACTGGTCCAGCAAATGTCGTAGAAGGCGACACCACCACGGATTACACCGTAACACTGAGCGATCCGGCTCCTGTGGGTAGTATCGTGACCTTAGCTTACAGCTACACCACTGCGTCAGGTGATGACATCACCGAAACCACTCAAGCCATTATTGGTGCCGATGGTGTGACCGCCACGTTTACTATCGATACGGTGGATGACGTTTACGCCGAAGGCGATGAAGTGTTCCGTGTCAGCGTGTCGGGCATTGTAGATGGTGACAGCAATCCGATTTTTGAGGCATTAGATGTATCAAATGCCTTTGTTGATACCACCATTAGCGATGAAACCGATCCGGGTCCGGAAGATACGGTCACCGTCACCATGACTGGTCCAGCGAATGTCGTAGAAGGCGATACCACCACAGAGTACACCGTGACGCTGAGCGATCCGGCACCAGTCGGTAGTATCGTGACCTTAGCTTACAGCTACACCACTGCGTCAGGTGATGACATCACCGAAACCACCCAAGCGATTATCGGTGCCGATGGTGTGACGGCTACGTTTACTATCGATACGGTGGATGATGTTTACGCGGAAGGCGATGAAGTGTTCCGCGTCAGCGTGTTGGGTATTGTCGATAGCGACAGCAATCCTATCTTCGAAGCGTTGAACCTCGATAATGCGTTCGTTGACACCACCATTAGCGATGAAACCGACCCAGGACCAGAAGATACGGTTACCGTGACCATGACAGGTCCAGCGAATGTCGTAGAAGGCGATACCACCACGGAGTACACCGTGACACTGAGCGATCCAGCGCCAGTGGGTAGCATTGTCACGCTCGCTTACAGCTATACTACTGCATCTGGTGATGACATCACCGAAACCACTCAAGCGATTATTGGTGCCGATGGTGTGACCGCTACGTTTACCATTGATACGGTAGATGATGTTTACGCGGAAGGCGATGAAGTGTTCCGTGTCAGCGTGTCAGGCATCGTCGATAGCGATAGCAATCCGATTTTTGAGGCATTAGAT
>NZ_JBICMD010000012.1:0-573 GCF_043106015.1 Vibrio sp. GLN_1 | reverse complement strand
GCATTAAGGTGTGAGCGACGCTTGGCTATACTTGAGCGAAGCGAAACTGCCAAGCGTTGCGAATCACTCTTAAATGCTTTGTTAGCAGCAACTTACAACGCGAGTTTAAACCCTTCATGTGTTGCTTTGAATCCAAGTTTTTCATAGAACCTGATTGCATCAGGGCGCTGCTTATCACTTGTTAACTGAACAATTGTACAGCCTTTGTTTTTCGCCTGTTCAATAGCATATTCGAACATTTTCTCACCGAAACCTTGTCCACGATAGTCACTATCGATTCGGACACCTTCGATAAGACAACGCCAACTACCGATATGCGTTAGGTAAGGAATAAAAGTAATTTGAAGCATCCCGACTAAAGAGTTTTCTAGCTCAACAACAAGTAATTCGTTGTTTGGGTCTCTTATAATTGCTTCAAACGCTTCAAGATACCCACTATTCAACGGAACAGACGCATCTTCTCTTTTACTACCAAGTGGGTCATTTGAAAGCAAAGCTACAAGACTTTCCAAATCTTCAAAATCAGCTGAACGATACTTTAATTCCATTTATAGGTCCTTATTACTTCTGGCT
>NZ_JBICMD010000011.1:0-687 GCF_043106015.1 Vibrio sp. GLN_1 | reverse complement strand
GTGTTGTATGGTTAAGCCTCACGGGCAATTAGTATCAGTTAGCTCAATGCCTCACAGCACTTACACACCTGACCTATCAACGTCGTAGTCTCCGACAACCCTTTAGGATACTTAAAGTATCAGGGAAGACTCATCTCAGGGCTCGCTTCCCGCTTAGATGCTTTCAGCGGTTATCGATTCCGAACTTAGCTACCGGGCAATGCGTCTGGCGACACAACCCGAACACCAGAGGTTCGTCCACTCCGGTCCTCTCGTACTAGGAGCAGCCCCCTTCAATCTTCCAACGCCCACGGCAGATAGGGACCGAACTGTCTCACGACGTTCTAAACCCAGCTCGCGTACCACTTTAAATGGCGAACAGCCATACCCTTGGGACCGACTTCAGCCCCAGGATGTGATGAGCCGACATCGAGGTGCCAAACACCGCCGTCGATATGAACTCTTGGGCGGTATCAGCCTGTTATCCCCGGAGTACCTTTTATCCGTTGAGCGATGGCCCTTCCATTCAGAACCACCGGATCACTATGACCTGCTTTCGCACCTGCTCGAATTGTCATTCTCGCAGTCAAGCGGGCTTATGCCATTGCACTAACCTCACGATGTCCAACCGTGATTAGCCCACCTTCGTGCTCCTCCGTTACTCTTTGGGAGGAGACCGCCCCAGTCAAACTACCCACCAGGCACTGT
>NZ_JBICMD010000010.1:0-8822 GCF_043106015.1 Vibrio sp. GLN_1 | reverse complement strand
CTGCCCAGTTGGATGCAAGCCTTGTCACCTCACTTATCAGTACCATACATAGAAAGGTCGCTTTTATAGCGGCCTTTCGTCGTTTGGGGTGTTTATGTGCTTAGATTTACGTGTGTTTGGAGATTCGAGTTGAATACCGATTTTCCGCGTTTCAAAAGAAAAAAGCGCGAGGGTATGCCTCGCGCAAACTACTACATGATGATAGTAGGGAACAGCTTATAGAGCTGTGAACAAGGTGTTCTGTGAGTTCGGAGTCCAGTCTGCTTGAGATACGTGCGGTACATTAACTAGGTAACGCAAACCTTGATAAGTCACCACATCGCCTTGTTTGTATGAAACATTCTGAGTCCAATTAGTTGCTGGATCCGCATTCGTCCACAAGCTAGATGTTGGTGATGGAGCCCAATCTTGTTGCGCTGTATGGCTTGTTACTGCTTGATATACCGTACCGAGGTGTAGAACGTAGTCGCCGGCGCTGTAGTTGTTACCAACTTGCCAGTTCGGTGTGTAGTTATCCATGGTATCGAAGACATAACCAGCCTGTTTGGCTAGCTGGATAAACTTCGCGAGCTTCGGTAGGTTTTGAGTTGCACCCATGCCACGTTTACCGTCTTCAAACAGGAACTCGTGAGTTAGCACAATAACTTTATCGGCATGCAAAGGTGTACCACATGGGAACTCTTGTGCTTTGGAGTTGATAGGGTTAATTGTCGTAGGCGCACAAGTATTTAGCGCGGAATCGACATACCCAAGGAATGGTTCAGCTTCTGTAAGGCTGTTTGCTGGCATCGCAATGCCCCAGTTTTCAGGGGCCCAATCCACATCCCAACCGTGAGTTTGATAGCCATTATTCGCTAGGATATTTTGAACCGCGATGGCTGCTTTTACACTGTTGGATGGATTTGCCGTATCACATGCATAGCCAGGCTCCCAAGGTTTAAGATCATCGGACGTGGCACATAAGCCGTCCGCTTTGAAGTCTTTCGTAACGCGCCAACCATTGGTATACGGCAAACGAGCAAACTCATTCGCTTTATAGTTTGGGTAGCTCGTAATGTTCGGCAAATATTTTTCTAGTACTGACAAGTTTTCTGCAAACATCGAGGCATCGTAGGCAGGATCTTGATAAGAGTTGATCTGGTGATCACCCGTTGCATTACATTCTGCCGCACTGTTTGGGCCAAATTCTTCAACACAGTTGTGAACCATATGGTCATAACTGTGGTTTGCGACGATGTGGCCGCTATCCAACGCCAGTTTTAGTGCCTCTAACGCTCTGTCTTCGTTTTCATCACCAATACCATCTAGGTGCCACGCATTAAAGTAAAACGTCGCTTTTACTTCTTCTTGATTTAGCACATTAATGACGTCAATTGAGGCGTTGATTGGGCCATCATCAAACGTCAGATAAATGGTTCCTTTGGTGTCAGTTTGGGCAAATGCATATTGAGATAGAGCGGCACTTACAAGCGTTGCAATAGCCAGTTTATTTAATTTCATTTTCGATTCCTTTTCGAAATTAATAATGACGTTGTCAGTAGTAATATATTGATAGTTGTAAATGTAAATTCGTAATCTTCCTTAATTCTCTGACTTTTATCCTAGACCTAAATAATTATTAAAAAATAGACCTTATTTTCTAAAGTGAGATTCTGTTCACGAATAACGCAACCGGTTGCGCTTTTTTGTGCTGATTATTTTTGCTACAGTTTTTGCAGGTTGAAATTTACACAACGGGAGTAAGGCTATGAAAAAGATCCTTTTATGCTGTAGCGCAGGGATGTCGACCAGTATGCTTGTTAAGAAAATGGAGCAAGCTGCTGAAATTAAAGGAATTGAATGCAAAATTGATGCGATGTCAGTGAATGCATTTGAAGAGGCGATTAAAGAGTATGACGTTTGTTTACTAGGTCCTCAGGTACGTTTTCAACTGGAAGAGTTAAGAAAAACAGCGCAAGAGTACGGAAAAAATATCGATGCGATATCTCCCCAAGCATATGGAATGATGAAAGGGGACGAAGTACTAGAACAAGCATTAGAATTAATTAACTAAGCCAATAATTTGAAATAAAAGAAAATTGTTCATCAAATATAAATATTTGATGCGGGATTATTTTGTCTGAAATAAGGATGGACTCTATGAAGCTTTATGACGCGATTATAGGAACAGTCGAAAAGCATATAGCCCCTATCGCTGCAAAAGTGGGTAATCAACCCCACGTTCGCGCAATGAGAGATGGTTTTATTGTCGCTATGCCGTTTATCATCGTGGGCAGTTTCATTTTGATTTTTGCATTTCCACCATTTGCTGAAGATACGACGTTTACCTTTGGTCGTCTTTGGCTCGACTTTGCTACCACTCACTTTGACACCATTATGATGCCTTTCAATATGTCGATGGGGATCATGACCATCTTCGTGTCGCTCGGTGTCGCCTACAGTCTGGCGAAAGCGTACAAAATGGATGGGATCACTAGCGCGGTTTTATCTTTAATGTGTTTCTTGCTGGTGGCCGCACCAGCTCAAGATGGCACGTTAGCGATGAAACACATGGGCGGTACAGGGATCTTCACTGCAGTAATGTGTGCCTTCTTTGCTGTTGAGCTGTATCGATTTATGAAAAAGCACAACATCACGATTCGCATGCCAGAGCAGGTGCCACCTGCGATCGCGCGTTCTTTCGAGGTGTTACTGCCTGTTCTAGCTGTGTTTGTCACGCTTTATCCATTAAGCATCTTCGTTCAAACCCAATACGACATGTTGATTCCTGATGCAGTTATGGCGATGTTCAAGCCATTAATCAGCGCATCAAATACTTTGCCTGCCATCATTGGTGCACTACTTATGTGTCAATTACTTTGGTTTGCAGGGATTCATGGTGCCGCGATTGTGGTTGGCCTTCTGTCGCCAATCTTTCTAACAAACATCAGTGGAAACATCGACGCATTCGTTGCTGGGCAACCTGTTCCGAATATCTTCACTCAGCCGTTCTGGGACTTCTATATCTTCATTGGTGGTTCTGGTGCGACGTTAGCGTTGGTTCTACTGATGTCATTTAGCCGCTCTGTTCACCTAAAAAGTATCGGCCGAATGAGTGCGGTTCCTGGCTTCTTCCAAATTAATGAACCAGTGATTTTTGGTAGCCCAATCGTAATGAACCCAACATTGTTCATCCCATTTGTTTTTGCTCCAGTAATTAACGCAACGATTGCTTACTTTGCTGTGCATCTTGGCTTCGTAGGTATGGGGGTGGCTACTACACCATGGACGACGCCGGCAATTATTGGTGCGTCTTGGGGAAGCGGCTGGACGTTTTCTCCGGTACTGCTCGTAGTGGGTCTGTTGATTCTTGACCTTCTTATCTACTTCCCATTCTTCAAAATGTTTGAGAAGCAAATGCTTGAGCAAGAACTACCAACAACCAAAGAAACGAAACAGGCAGAACAACCTGCTGGTGAAGGCGTAACCGCTTAATTATGAATGGGCTGTTTTACCAAGCAGCCCATATTTTTGGAGAGAGAAAATGGAACAAGAACTGGTTGTAATGGAAATCATCTGTAATGCGGGTGAAGCCAGAAGTTTAAGTTATGAAGCACTCCGTTTGGCGAGAGAGCAAAAATTTGAAGCAGCAGAAGAGAAATTGTTGCAAGCCAGAGAGTGCATTAACAAGGCGCATTTAATTCAGACGCAATTGATCGAAGAAGATCAGGGGGAAGGCAAAGTGCCGATGACTCTGGTTATGGTGCACGCTCAAGATCATTTAATGACAACGATTCTAGCGCAAGAAATGGCTGTTGAGATTGTCGCTTTGAACAAGCAACTCGCGAATAAGTAAGGAAATCATTATGTCTAGAGAGGCGATCAAACTTGCCATTATTGGTGGTGGCAGTAGCTATACCCCGGAATTGGTTGAAGGGGTAATCAAACGCTTGGATTACTTGCCAGTTAAACAGATTCACTTTGTGGACATAGAATCCGGCGCGGAAAAGCTAGAAATCATCAGAGGCTTGGCTCAGCGGATGGTCGATAAAGCGGGCGCGGATATTGAAATTAAAGCGGATTTTGACCGCCGTGCTGCGATCAAAGGCGCTGACTTTGTCATGACTCAATTCCGTGTTGGCGGGCTTGCTGCTCGAGCAAACGATGAAAGAATTCCTATTAAATACGATGTAATCGGACAAGAAACCACTGGCCCTGGCGGATTTGCTAAAGCACTGAGAACCATTCCGGTCATTCTTGATATCTGTAAAGACATTGAAGAGTTGGCGCCAAACGCTTGGATGCTCAACTTTACGAACCCTGCTGGTCTAGTCTCAGAAGCGGTGAGTAAGCATACTAAAGTCAAAAGTATCGGCTTATGTAATGTACCCGTCTCAATGGAAATGATGATTGCAGAGATGATGGATTGCGAGCCTAAAGAGCTACAGTTGGAGTTTGCAGGTCTAAATCATCTGGTCTGGGTACACAAAGCGTGGCTGAAAGGCGAAGACATCACTCAAACCGTCTTAGAGAAAGTCGGAGATGGCGCTAACTTCAGTATGAAGAACATTTGGGAAGAACCGTGGGATCCGGCATTTCTAAAAGCGCTCGGTGCGATTCCTTGTCCTTATCATCGCTATTTTTACCAAACAGACGCTATGTTGGCAGAAGAAAAGCAGAGCGCAGGTGAAAAAGGGACTCGCGCAGAGCAAGTCATGGAAACCGAAAACGCATTGTTTAAGCTCTATCAAGATCCGAACTTAGACCACAAACCGAAAGAGTTGGAAGAGCGAGGGGGAGCGTATTACTCAGATGCGTCACTAAATCTCGTCGACTCTATTTATAACAACCGTAACAGCATTCATGTCGTAAACGTCTTAAACAACGGCGCGATCAATGGTCTACCGGATGACGCCGTGATTGAATGCAGTGCAGTGATTGGTAGTTGGGGAGCAAAACCACTTGCTGTTGGTGAGCTATCAAACAACATCAAAGGACTACTGCATCAAGTGAAAGCTTATGAGCAGTTGACGATAGAAGCCGCTGTTGAAGGTAACTACGACAAAGCATTGATGGCATTAACGAATAATCCTTTGGTGCCAGACATTGGTCGAGCGAAAGCGATATTGGATGAGCTGTTAGCGGTTAATGCGCCTTATTTGCCTCAATTTAAACTTACAGCGTTGTAATACTAAGGAAGAGCGTCAATGAAAGTCATTTTTAATGCGGACGATTTTGGTCTGACTCAAGGTGTTAATAACGGCATTGTAAAGTCCCATCAAGATGGTGTCGTGAAATCGACTACTATGATGGTAGGGATGGATGCCGAGCAGAATGCAATCGAGTTAGCTCATCAAAATCCAGACTTAAAAATTGGCGTACATCTACGGTTTACAGCAGGTGCTCCTCTCACGGAGCACCCAAACTTAACCAATGGTAGAACGCATTTCGTCAAATACAGTGAATTGTGGAACAAGCAAGATTTTGAAGCTCAAGCGGTTTACGATGAAGCTAAAGCTCAAATTGATCACTTCTTGTCACTTGGACTAACGCTCAGCCACCTTGATAGTCATCATCATGCTCATACGCATCCCCAGATTCTTCCTATTGTTCAGAAACTCGCGAAAGAGCACCGCGTGCCACTTCGCGGGAGTGGTATCTGTCACCAACCAATGACGACAAGCTATTTCTTTACCGATGAGTTTTACGATCAAAAGGTAAGTTTGGACGGATTAATGCAACACCTTTTGAGCTTAAAAGAGAATTACGATGTGGTAGAGGTGATGTGTCATCCTTCTTATGCCGACCAGCCCCTTATTATGAAAAGTGGCTATGCTCTGCAAAGAGAGTTAGAGCTACAAGTGCTCACATCTCCCATTCTAAAAGAGCAATTGGCGCAGCATGGTATAGCCGTCACGGATTACTCCGCACTCGTTTCTACCAGCCAAGTTGTAGGTGTATGATTAAGGCTGCCAGATTCGACCCCTATAGTCACCTTACGAATTGCTGGCAGCCATTTTTCGAATAAAAACATTCATTATTTATTAGCAGTTGGATTCATTAGCATTATGGCAAGGATTAAAGACGTCGCCGAACTCGCCGGTGTAAATCGTTCTACCGTTTCTCGCATCATTAATGGGGAAGGAAAGTTTCGTGAAGAAACTAGAAAAAAAGTAGAACAAGCCATGGCGCAATTGAATTACCGTCCAAGTGCGATCGCCCGTTCTCTTGCAACATCGTCAAGTAATATGGTCGGTTTGTTGGTGACTTATTACACCGGTGGATTTTTCGGTGAAATGATGGAGCAAGTGCAAACAGAATTAGACATTCATAAGAAGTTTCTCATCACTGCGCAAGGCCATCATTCTGCTGAAGGAGAGAAAGAAGCGATTCAGCGTTTCAACGATCTTCGTTGCGATGGCTATGTTCTGCATAGTCGCTATTTATCCGATGATGATCTACGTGAGTTAGCAAAACTTCCTACGCCTTTTGTGCTTCTCGATCGTTATGTCGAAGGGATTGAAGAGCGCTGCATTACGTTTAATCACCACCATGCAAGTCGTATCGCTGTTGAGCACTTAATCGCTGGTGGCCATAAAAACATTGCCTGTATTACCGGGCCATCCCTACGTCACAATAGTTTGCTCAGAAAGCTTGGCTATGTTGATGCAATGAAAACAGCTGGTATCGACATTGATGAAAGTTGGTGTGAAGAAGGGAATTACGGCAGACAAAGCGGTTATGATGCGATGGCTTCCATTTTAAAACGTCACCCAGAGGTAACTGCTGTATTTTCATGCAGCGAAGAAATGACGGTTGGGGCGATGCAATATCTTCATGAGCATAAAATTTCGGTGCCGGAGCAAATCTCTTTAACCAGTTTTGACAGTGTAGACCTATGTGAAAGTTTGTACCCGACGGTATCTGCGGTGCATTTCCCTATTAGTGATATGGCGCGAGCAGCAGTGCAAACGTTAATGGGGTTAGTAAAAAAACAGGAACACATAGAAAAACCTGTCTTCGAAGCCAAGCTAAAACTGCGTCATGCGGATCGAGTATTAAAACAAGACTCTGATTGATACTCAGGTATGAGCTTGATTCAAATTATGAACAACACATTGGTTCTTAACGCGAATGACTCGCACTTGTGAGTTCTTATTGATGAATTTATTTACAGAATCTACTACTATTCTTGGTTTATCGTGAAAACTTAATAGTAGTGAAAAAGTGGCAGCAATTAAACTTACAGTGGATCGTATTCAGCCGGGATTACATATCCGCCTTCCGCTAAAGTGGAACGATCACCCCTTCCTACTCAATAGCTTTAAAATTAAAGACCAGGAACAGATCGAGATGATTCGTCATCTCGGTGTGAAGTTCGTGTACTTTAATCCCGAACAAAGCGACACCGCACCATTGCCCGTCAATCAAATCCAAACGGACAGCACAACAAGCAATGAATCGTTGGATCTAGAAACGCAAAAACTGTGGCAAGAAAAACAGAAACGAATTGAAAAGCTCAGTGCATATCGTCGACGAGTGATCCAGTGTGAGAAAGAGTTTGAACGCTCACTTGCGCGGATGCGATCAGTCATGACGAAAATTCGTAACCGCCCAACTGCCGCTGTCGATGAAGCTCAATTGTTAATAGAAGACATTGTTGAGAAGTTGATGTGCGATGATAACGTCACGCTTCATCTAATGAACGGCAAAAACGAATTTGAAGATATCTATTTCCATTCTCTAAACGTTGCGGTTATTGCCATGATGATTGGGCGTGCGAAAGGGTATTCTGCCAAGCAATTAAAAGAGCTCTCTTTCGCTGCTCTGTTTCATGATATGGGTAAGATCAAAATCCCTACCGCTATATTAAGAAAGCAAGTGCCATTAACCGAGCCAGAAACCAACTACCTAAAGTTACATACTAAATATGGTTTGGATCTCGCGAATCAGATCGAAGGTTTTCCTGAACCAGCTAAAACCGTGATTGCTCAGCATCATGAGTTAAGAGATGGCTCCGGTTATCCTGAGGGCCTTAAAGGGGATGAAATTGATGAATTGGCTCAAATTGTCATAGTGGCAAATGCATTTGATAACTTGTGCCATACACCGATCGCATCAGAACAGAAAATCCCATACACCGCCCTTTCTCATTTATATAAAAACTGTAAACACCTATATAAAGAAGAAAACCTTAATATCCTGATCAAGTTCATGGGCGTCTTCCCTCCTGGCACGGTTGTTCAGTTATCTAATAATATGGTGGGATTGGTCATCTCAGTGAACGCTTCAAACCTGCTATTTCCAAATGTTCTGGTTTACGACCCATCAGTGCCAAGAACTCAAGCTCCCATCATTGAGCTTGCATCGAAAGATTTGAGGATCGTAAATGCGATTCATCCATCTAAATTACCAGATAAGATAAAAGAGTACCTAAACCCACGCTCGCGAATATCCTATTTCTTTGACAGTGATGAGTAGTTATCCACAGTTTTTTGTGAGTATTCTGTAGAAATGCTGGGTGTTAATTTGGGTGAATTTAGATGTTGAGTGGAAAGTGTCCATTTGGCATGTTTTTTTAGAAAAAATGCATTTTTAGTATTGCCAAAGAAATTCTTCTCCCTATAATGCGCATCCACCGACACGGCAGACGCGATAAGGCTTCAGCAGGGTCGGAGAGGTAAAAAGCTTCTACGAAAAATTAGTTGAAAAAAGTGTTTGACACTAACAACCAAATCGCTAGAATGCACCTCCGCTTTGAGAGAAAAACTTCTCGCAGAGCAAGCTCTTTAACAATATAGACCTATCAATCTGTGTGGGCACTCGTTGATGATAATCCAATT